>JAZKIL010000012.1:99841-118481 GCA_040384845.1 Verrucomicrobiota bacterium
GGCATCCAAGACTGCAATCCGGGATTTCCTGGAAACCAAGATCGACTGGGAGCAACGCATCCTCGAATGGGCGAAGCTCGAGCGACCCATCCAGCGCATGGATCACTGTGTGGCGTGCACCATGCCTCGGGAGTGGATGTTAGGATTCACGATCTCCGCCCAATTCCGAAATGACGGCTCATTGATCGAAGGTGCATTGCCATTATTACTTTGCAGCCATTGCGTTTCCCAAATCACTGAGAGTCTATCGCCAGAGAGTCGGGAAACCTGGAATCGGTTCATCGCCATGTATTTTGAGGGACCCGATTCGACGGATTACCACCCGGGCATTTTCTGAGTGGGGAAAAAGAATCACTTCTTATCCTTCGCCCGTTGGAATCTGGAGCGGCGGTCGGAATCCTCTTCCTGCACTGGCTGCGGAGCTTCCTCCATGACTTTTTCAACCACCGGCTGGACTGCTTTTGGAGTGCGCACTTTTATGGGTTTAGGGCGCCGCACCTTGTCTCTTTTGAATCTAACAAATTCAGGCAGCTTCCAACCGGTTCGGGTGATCAAGGCTTCCAGCATAATCAAAACCAGCAGAGAAATGCCCAGCGGCAGATTGAGTGAGTGAGCAGCAAGATAAGGCGGTCTTAACCATGCGTCTTCAAGGTTCAATAATTTCCGCCCATTGGTTTGATGCGATACCTGACGCAACTCATCCAAGCGCTCCGCTTCGAACGCCCATTCCACACTCGATCCCACACTCACTGGACCGAAAGCCAAGGCGTGATCTCCTACCCGGATCGCTCCTTTTATCACACTGCCTTCATTTAAATCACGGCTCAGAGAAAAATGCCCCGGGGCGATGCGGCGCCATGGAACTTCATAAATCGGGCCACTTGCTTCATCCTGCAATTTCACCACAGGTGGATCTTGGTTCAGGCGTTCGCCCCACTCCTCGGAATCGTAAAACAAGCTCAGCTCCAAGCGAGTGCCTTTCATCTGATGCCGAATCGCGATCCCAGGCGGTAATTGCTGGCCCATCAGGAAACGACCCATGGTCTGCACAAAATCGCCGTATCCTTTCCAGTTTCTAACATCATCGGAATAATCTCCACCCAACGGAAACGAAACCGCAGCAGTGCGCCCCAGACCGCGGCGAGCATGCGCAATGAGTGGGGCGACATACTCATCTTTTGAAACCAAAGAAACCGTGCTGTCTTTGCGAGCATAGGATAAATTGTAACCTCCCACTGCAGGCATCCACTCAATTGGCTTAGGTGAGATTTCACTCCATCGTCCCGATGCCAGCGCATCAATTTTTTCCTCAAGGAACGCGGATCTAGCGATGGTTACCGTTTCCTGTGCGAAAATTTGCGGGATATCCATCGGCTGATTTGAAAAGAACATCCGGCCATTTCCGAGCTTGGCGATATCTTCGCAAAACGCAGAATCGGCATCCGCATTTGTTCCCAGACCGATGACGGAAACCGTCGCGCCTTCTTTGGTCATTTCCGCCAACAGTTTTTTATAATCACCCGGCTCTTCGGTATCCTGGGTGTCAGTAAATAAAATGAGATGCCGCGTCCCAGCCGTGGATTTTCGCAATTCCTCCCACCCTGCTTTCAAACCGGTGTAGGCAAAAATACCGCCCCCACCCGATGAAATCTTCGAAATGCGCTGGTTGATATTTGCCTGCATTCCCCCGACCTTGCTGAGTGGAACGGTCTTATCCGGCTCACTATCAACGGCAAAAACCGTGACTTGATCCATCGCTCCTAACAAATTCACAGCAGCGATCGCGCCTGAGTTGGCCAAATCCATTTTCGTTTTTCCACCGGCCACTTCCACAGCCATCGAGCCGGAGCGATCCATCACAATCGCCAGCGCTACGGCGAGTTTTCTGTGTTCGGATTTCAACTCCATGGAAACAGGCAAAAGCTCGTCGATATCCGATTGGAAATACCCCCCCGCTCCGAATGAGCGCTTGCCGCCAGCCATCATGAATCCACCGCCTTGTTCCCTCACAAAGAAATCCAACGACTTCATGAAATCGTTAGGAATCTCATGAGCTGGAACGTTGTTGAAAATCACTGCCTTGGTTCCACCCAACATGCCCGCTTTGAGCTGAGACGTATCTTTAATCACCTGTACATCGAAATCCATGTCCGCCATAGCAAGCGCTACCGGATCGTTTTCATATTTCGTAACTAACAACAGACGCGGCCCGCCGGTGATTTCCAACCAACGCTTCATCCGGTTATTTCCCATATGCGCATCAACCACCGGACGAATTTCAGCCTCATACTCAAACGCCCCTACTTGTCCCAAACGATCCGTGAATTCCACCGTCCCGACACCTTCTTTCACCGCGACCTCAGTTTCCACCAAAGTCTGGCCATTGCGTTTGATCACCAAAGGAACGGCTTCTGCTTTGTTAGATCTTACCAAAACAGAAATCAAAAACGGTTCGCCCACTTGCACGCGTTCGGGAAATTGAAACCGTGCCACCCGCGCATCTTGAATCGTCTCTTCACGCACCAGGCGATAATCCAACGGCACCCCACGCTTTTTCATTTGCTCCGCCGCTTCGGTCAATGGCTCGGTCGAATATCCATCCGTAAACAACAACACCCGGGTCGGCATTTTCTCGTCCACCTGCGCCATCAAATTCGACAACGCCAGACCCGTCCGTGTTTGTTTCCGCGAACCCGTAAACGAAGATCCATCGATCCCCGCCTCCGCAACTTCCGCGGCGTAATTCACAAAACGCAGACGATCTTTTCTCCCGGGCTTGGCGTTTTCCAAAAGCCGCGTCCATTCCGGTAGGCTTTTATCGATCAAATCCTCGGTGGAGTCAGATCGGTCCAACAAAACAATGAGCTCCAGCGCATTTTGCTGCTTCACAAATTTCGGTCCCGATAGCAGCGCCACTACTAAAAATAAGATCACCAAACGCAGCGGACGGAACAATCCCAGCTTTGGCCAAAACCATCCGACTAACCCGAGCAAGGGCAGCAGCAAAAAACTTTCCGGAAAATCAAAATCCATCTCGCCTAAGTAAGATCGAATTTGGCGAATGAGCGAAGGAAAATTTTATCTACTAGAATTTCCAGATCAGTGGCACCAAAAGACACGTTACGACCCAGACAATGATGTTCAGCGGAATCCCCATCCGGAGATAATCGCTGAACTTATAACCACCCGGGCCATACACCATCATGTGGGTCTGATATCCCATTGGCATCGCGAACGCACATGATGCCGCGATCGTGATTGTGATGATAAACGGCCGGAAATCGACTCCCAGCTCTTGCGCGAGTCCAACTACGATGGGCACCAACATCACCGCTGTGGCGTTGTTGGACAAAACCTCCGTAAGCAAGGACGTGAAAAGAAACACCACCCAGAGCATCACATAAGGTAAAATCGCAGGAGAAACATGATGACGTGTCATATCGACCAGACATTCGGCCAGCCACTGCGCCGTTCCCGAATTCTGCATCGCCATCCCCAGACCGAGCAATCCATACAGCATCAGCAGCACTTGCCAATCGATACTCGCATAGGCTTCACGTGGCGTCAGGATTTTCAGCCATAACAAACTCAACGCACCAACCACCGAGGCATAATGAATCGGAATCGATGGAACCCCGATATTCATCCGACCCAATAAATCCGTGATCGAAACCGTTAGAATCACACCAATCAGAACCGCCCATGAAATCTTGATCGATTTGATGCATTCATTGTTAGTTGCCTCGTTATCGGTTTTCGAATCCGGCGTGTCGGTGAGAACGAAATCGCGAGTCTCTTTCAAACTCGTTAAGTTATTGACCGCAGTGATCACGAGCAAGGTATCGCCCCGATCCAACGCAATCTTCGCCATGCTACTGGTGATGTTTAAACCATTGCGATGCACAGCCAAGACCACGCAGTTGTAGCGCTGGCGGAAATCAGAAGCCGCTAATGTTTTCCCTACCAGCGAGGATTCATTCGGGACCACCAGTTCAGATACAATACCATCCACCGTGGAAAGCTCCTGTGCGCCGATGTTTACAAACAACTCCTGGGCCTTTGCCGCTCCGCCTTTGCGGCGATGCAGCGCCACAAGAAACCGATCGTTTTTCTCAACCGTCACATCTCTGAGCGGCAGCATCAGGCGTGTGCCCCTTCGGCGAATTTCCAAAATATGGATCCCAGCCTCTCTGCTTCCAAGTGGTGTATCGAGTAGCTTCTGGCCAATAAGTTCCGAGCCATCCGAAATTAGTAAATGATGCAACGGCACTACCCGGAAATCAATTTCCAGACTTCCCGTGATCGATGAACGAGACGGCAATAATTTCGGGCCGAAAATCACCATGTAAGCCACACCCGCGATCGCTAACGGTACACCCACCGGGGCAAGTTCGAACATGCTCATCGGCACCAAACCCATGTCTCTCAGTGTGCCGTTTACCAAAAGGTTCGTCGAGGTCCCGATCAAGGTGCAGCAGCCACCGAGAATCGATGAATAAGAAAGAGGAATGAGCAATTTAGAAGCCGCGATGTTTTTTGATCTCGCGAAACCCAAAACAACAGGCATCAGGATCGCAACGATGGCGGTGTTGTTCATCCATGCGCTGAAAAAAGAAGCGACCACCGTGAATGCAAAAATCGAGGTTCTTACCCCGCCGTTTACTCTACGTTCCAATAACCGACCGATCTGATTCACCGCACCGGATTTTTCCAGAGCCCCGCCGATTACAAACAGCGCGGCGATTGTGAGCGGAGCTTCA
Organism: Verrucomicrobiota bacterium; assembly: GCA_040384845.1. Lineage (GTDB taxonomy): Bacteria > Verrucomicrobiota > Verrucomicrobiia > Verrucomicrobiales > Akkermansiaceae > Luteolibacter. The sequence goes on from JAZKIL010000012.1 coordinate 104,602, forward strand.
TTGCTGAAAACTTTGGCCATGCTATCCATGCCTATTAAACCCAGTGCTACGAGAAGACACAGGATCGTGAGCGATAGCACATCAGGCGCAGCCCACTCGCGTATAAATGCGACCAGCGTGAGCCCGATGACGATCAGAGTTAATGCAATTTCTTGATTCATGGATTTCCTGAAACAGGGCGTCTCTGAAGTAGGTCTGGGCTTTTGACAAGCCTAGGATCAGGAAAGAAGACGCAGTTGGAGGGGAAACACGCGGAAATCAGACCTTTCAATGCTTCCCAGTATCCTTCTTGTGCTCCTCATACTCCCCGTGCTGCGGGTGCTTGCCGATATCATCTTTGTGATCGGGGCCGTGATGATCGTGCAATTTTCGAGTTTCTTCTAGTTCGTGTCTTTCACATGCACCGAGACCAAAACCAACTACCAGAATGAGTAAAGCGAGACGTTTCATCGCCGCCGTTCTAAACGCTCCCACCCCAAAAGCAACCCCAGAACTGGCTAAAATTCATTCATCTCGCGCTGATCTCTTCGACGATCAGAGCCTCGGTCGACTTTGGCGTGAAAGTCGATTGGTAGGTTCACTGCGACTGGTTGAAACTATTTAACGATAGGCCTGAGCTCGCTCTTTGGAGTAATGCGGGATGCGTGAGCAGATGAGTTTCCGCAAGCTGGAGTTTGTGTAGGGTTGCCGTTTCCTGAATGACGAATTTGGTATCTTGGGAATTTGCGATGACACGTCCCACAAGTTGGGAACGTGCAAAGGCGAGTTCGTTGATCATTTCCTGAAGCAAGACCGGCTGCTTCGCTAAGTGTGAATCTTGCGGAAAAGTATCGTGAAGAAACTCCCCGAGGAAATGCGGTTGGCAAATGCGGTAGATCCTTGCGCAATAAAGCACGAGGCTGGGGAGCCATTCTCCTTGGTAATTTGTAGTTCGGGCAAGTTCGAGGGCTTCCTCTGCGGCATCGGTAGCTCGGGCAATCCAGTCAGCTTCAAACTTTTCAGCATTCGGAATTTCGAGGATGAGGGCGAGAGCTTGGCATAGGACGCCTCGCGCCCGGATGGCGGCGGGCGCGATTTTTTGCAAGCAGCCGAGACTATTCAGTAATCGAACGGCCGTTGCTGCGTCTGTCCATGCAGCGAGCGATTCGCCTTTCCCGATGAAGAAACGCGCACGGTTCGTGTGGAACATGGCGGCTAAGAATGTCCGGTTGGGCGTTGTTTCACTTCCCCATGTTGTTAGAAGATCTTCAGCTTTTGCAAAAGCCGCTGCGGAGAGAGTGGGTTGCGAGAGCTCTTCTTGCGCGGTAGCGAGGTTGATCCATGCGAGGATGAGGCGATCCGGATAGGAAGGATGATTAGAAAGCTGGACGTGATCCATGGAAAGGATCGCCTTATCCAGGGAGAGGATGGCTTCCGGAAGCTTGTCGATACGGCGTAGGGCGTCGCTTCGGTTAATGTATGCGGCAGCAAGTCCCCAAGCCGCAAGAGGGTGGCTTTTCCAATCACTTGCCTCACGGATAGCGATGGCCTGATCGAAAAAATGGAGGGCGCTTTCCCAGGATCCGTTTTCGAGGTGAGTGATACCCTCAAGCACAAGTTGGCTGGAATCTTGCATGGCTCAGGTGGTGACAGGAACCTTGGCTTTTCTCCGATTGAAGAAACGTCTCCATGCGAGTGCAAATCCAGTCCAGACGAGGACGATGCTGGAAGCGGCGGCGAGTCCGGCGATGGTTTGGCCGGGTAGACCGCCAGCTTCGCCCGTATGAATCCAGCGTATCCATGTGCGGGTTTTGCGTGCCGAGCTGAAGGTATTGAAACCTTCGGTTTTCACTATTTCCCCAGATGGGATTTTCACAATCACTTCACGGCGTTTGTCCGGTCGACCACGATGGGAATCTGCCACAATGCACTTCATGGTTTTTCCTGTAGAAAGTTGAAGTTGGATGCTCTGCCAATCGGGGTTCGCAGCTTTCACGGATGTTAGAGCTACATCGAGACCAGCGGTTAGAGGGATCAAGGCATTGCGTTCATTACCGCGATTTTTTTTCGGGGGTGGATTTTCGCCTGCTAATTTAAAAATGAGCGCGGTGGCCCATGGGTAAGAGATGACGGTACCGCAGGAGACTATGATGAAGAGAGGAATGGCGGACCAGAAGCCGAAGACGTGGTGCCAGCTCCAGTCGCGGGAGCGGCCTTTGAGGCGTTTCTGAAAAAGGGTGATGGCGCGTATGCCTTTGACTGACCACTTTTTCGGAAACCAGAGATAGATGCCTGAGACGACGAGGAAGAGGAACATCAGATTACCAGCGCCGATGATCGCTTTGCCCGTGTCGCGATCCGCACCTTCCCGACCGAGCCAGCGGTGCCAAGTGAGCATGGTTTTGAAAAAAGCGCGCACGGTTATGTTGCCCTCGCCGAGTGATTTTCCCGTATATGGATGGATGAATTCGGTTTTCTCACGCCCGTATTGAAGGGCGACGGGCTGGGATGTATCACGCTCCACAATAATGACAGAAGGCGGCTTTTCTAACCGCGAGGCGAGCAATGCTTCCATGCCTAACCGTTCCCCGGAGGACTCGATGTGGAAGCCATCTGCAAACACGATGAGTTGGCGCTCGTAGGTCATCATGATTCCGGTAAAGGCCATGACGAGCACCAGAATTCCCGCGATCATGCCCATTGCAAGGTGCGACCAGAAAATGGTTTTACGGATGAATCTCATCTCACATTTCCACCCATTGGCGGAGAAGATTGTGATACACGCCAGTGAGCTGGACGGTGCTTTTTTCCGCTGCTTGAATGCCCGCACACTCCGAGCCAAGGCGCTGGGTAGCGAGATCGAGATCATAGAGCAACATGCGCTGTTCATCGCTACGGACCATGCTTTGAAGCCAGAAAAAGGAGCTGACCCGCGTGCCGCGCGTCACTGGTGTGACGTGGTGGAGACTGGTGGATGGATAGAGAACCATATCTCCAGCGGGAAGTTTTACCTCCTGATTACCGTAGGTATCCTCGATGCATAATACTCCCCCGTCGTATTCCTCCGGCTCGGCGAAGAAGAGGGTGGCGGAGAGGTCGGTACGGATGCGTTGGCCTGTGGTCATGTTCTGACGGATCGCGTTATCGACATGCGTCCCGAAAGATTGTCCCCCGGAGTAGCTGTTGAAAAGCGGAGGGAAAACGTAAAGCGGCAGGGCAGCGGAAAGGAACGTTGGGTTCCTGCCGAGCGCTGCAAGAATCATAGCACCGAGTTTTTTGGCAGTGTCCGAGCTTTCCGGCAATTGCATGTTATTCTTCGCCTTGGCCGACTGGTGGCCGGCAGTGACTTTGCCATCCACCCAGTCCGCTGCATCAAGCGTGGTGCGGGCTTCGGCAACTTGTTGAGGGGTCAGCACCCCCGGAATCCTGATGAGCATTTTAAGATAATGGTTAGAAAGTAATTTCCGCGGTGAGGGTGGCCGAGCGGCTTGCGCCCGGGATGTAGTGGCCGCCACCGACGCGATCGATGTATTCCTGGTCCGCGAGGTTATAGAGGTTCAGGCGGAAGCTAACATTTTCGTTGAGTTGGTAACCGATAAGCGCATCGAAAGTGATGTAGCTTGGCGCTTCGCGGATGGTCGCAGAGGTGGTGGAGTTGGTACGACTATCGATGTAGTTCATGCCTAGCCCGACCTGGAAGTCTTTCGGCAGATCGTATACCGTCCAGAGGTTAAAGGAGTTTTCTGGAGTGTTACTGAGGTTGAGGCCAACTTCAGCGGGATTGTTAGAATTTGTGACCTCGCCGTCGAGGTAAGTGTATCCGCCGAGGATGCGCCATTGGTCGGTGATAAGGCCGGTGAACCCGAACTCGAAGCCCTGGACACGCTGCTCCCCGTCTAGCGAAATGAGATTAGTGATTGGATCCACGGTGCGAGCGTTGGTTTTATCCGTCTGGAAAAGTGCTGCGTTAACAAGCAGGCGTTCATCGAGGAGATCCCATTTCGTGCCGAGCTCCATGGTGCTGCTTTCTTCCGGCTCGGTGCTGAGGTTTGCCGCGTTGTTAGGCAAATCGCTGAGCGTAAGGCCTTCACCGGCTGGATTGAATGAGGTGCCATAACCCAGGTAAATACTGCCGTTTTGACGCGGCTTGTAAGTTATCGCGGCGCGAGAACTAAGCATGTTGTCGCTACGACCAAGACTGGTGGTAGCCCCACCTAAGGCGGTTGTTGCACGAGAATCGTAATCGACATCGAAGGACTCCCAACGAAGGCCGCCGGAGAGCGTCCATTGTTCGGTGAGTTTTATCGTATCAAAAAGCGAGAACGCAATGGTATCGGCGGCGGTTTCGTTGAGCCCGCCGTTGTAGACTAGGTTTGCGGTGTAGCCGTATGGGTTAGGGTTGTAGAGATCAGTATCTGGTGCGGGTGCGTTCAGATCATCGCGCAATTTGTTCTCTTCTGTTTCATGGGAGAATTCCATGGCGGCAATGAGCTGGTGCTTCACGCTGCCGGTGAGAAAGTCGTAACGGAATTCCGTTTGGTTCGAGAGGATGGTGTCAATCTGATCGCGGTTTTTCCAGTCGGTGCGGCGAATTTCCGCTCCGGGAAGCGCTGGGGCATTATAGCGTGGCGCGGTGACACTAAGATCGAGATGATTGCGACCGACGCGTGAAATGTTCCGCAAGCTGAGATTTTCATTGATGTCGTGTTCGAAGATGGCAGTGAAAATATCAGTCTCGGTTTTCTCGAAATCTCTTCCAAGTAGGCCATACCAATTGCTGTTGTCCACAGGAGAAGGCTTTGTGCCGTTCCAGGGGATGCCGTAGTCTGGAACATTATCCTGTTGGAGGTGGAAGTAACTTAGTGTGAAACGGGTGTCCGTTCCTAAGCCGAAGCCGATGGACGGAGCTATCCCCCAACGCTCCTGCTCGACATGGTCGCGACCCGGAGTGTTCTGTGTGTGCAGCATGGTGTTGAGGCGGAAGGCAGCGTTATCCAAGCCAGGAATCTTGCGGTTGACGTCCATGGTGGTGCGGCCGTAGCTGTCGGTACCTCCACCAAGGAGTAACTCGTTTTCATTATCGAGATGCGGTGTTTTGGATGATAGGTTGACCGCTCCACCTGTGGAGCCGCGACCGCCATTCGTTGAAGAAGGTCCTTTTGTGACATCGACCTGCTCGATGTTGAAGGGATCACGACTGTATCCGCCGAAATCGCGGACACCATCGACGAAAAGATCCGTCCGGGCGTTGAAGCCGCGGATGGAAAGGTTATCACCTGGCGGAACCCCGCCTTCGCCTGCCTGAATGCTGATGCCAGGGACGTTTTTTAAGACTTCGCGCAAATTGGCGGCACCCTGCTCCTTGATCACTTCTTCAGTGATGACGTTAACCGTTTGCGGAACATCGACAAGCGGCACGGTGTATTTGCCCGTGGTGAGCTTCTCAGGTTTATAGAGCTCTTCATTTTCCCCAACCACAATGAGTTCCGGGAGAGCTTCTGGACTTTCCTGATTTTCGATTTCTTTTGGTTCGGTGGCGGCTGGCGCAGTGAGCTGACTTATGGCGAGTATGGTGCCGGTTATGACAAAAGCGTCTTTACGGTGATCCTGACTCAGATTCAAGAAAGGGATAGGTGTAATCGTTTGCTGCTTCATAATCAGTTGAACTATTGAGAATGATTCTCAATATCATAATTAGTTGTCAACAGCATTATTCAAAATTTGACGCGAATGATTTTAGCCAGAATTTACGAATATCCGTCTCCCCATCCGGCGATCTTCCTTGAAACACCCCGATGCCTGCGACTAGATAACTACCTCAAAAGGAACCTCGTTTAAAATCCCAAATATGTCTGAGCCATTTCCGCAAGAAGTCCAAAATAACGACAGGCTCGAGCTCGCCCTGAGAGCTTCCAACGAGGGCATCTGGGACTGGATGGTCGACGAGAAAAAAATCTACTATTCCCGGCGCATCATCGAATTCCTCGAATGCACGGAGTCCAGTGCCCCTAACCTTTTTCTCCCTCCCTACCTCAACGTCCACCAACATGACCGCCCAGCTTTTTCAAATGCGGTCGATCGCGCCCTCGAAATGGGTGGGCCAGAAACCCTGGCCATCGACGCCCGGATCCAAACCGGCGGCAATGAATGGCGTTGGCTACGGATCCGCGGAACCGTCGTTCGCAATCGCAAAGGAGAGGCACAACGAATTGCTGGGTCCATGATCGATATCAGCCTCCGCAAAAATGCCGAGGCCCAGATCGAAGAAGAACGCCATCTTTTACGCACATTGATTGATCACGTTCCGCTGCAGATCTATTTTAAAGATCTCGAATCCAAGTTCGTCATGGTGAATCGCGGAATGATCGAATACCACGGATTCGACACGAGCGTCAGTCTGCTTGGAAAACACGACCGGGATTTATTTTCTAACACTCATTGGGAAAAAGCGGAGGCCGATGAACAACGCATCATCAAAACGGGAATTCCCATGACCGGTCAGCTCGAATGCGAAACCTGGCAGGAAGGCACCGAGACTTTCGTGGTGACATCGAAATTTCCGTGGCGAGATAAAAGCGGGACCATCAAAGGCACGTTCGGTGTTTCGAGCGATGTGACTTCGCTGGTCATGGCGCAGCGTCAAGCCACCGAGTTAGCGAACGAGCTTCAGCATAAAAACATCGCGTATGAAGAAGAGGTCAAACTCGCCCACGAGATCCAACAAGCTCTTTCTACCTCCGGCTACCCACCCGCTATCGCCCAAAACGGCAACCAGATTTTCTTCGGCTCCCGTTACCTTCCCATTTCCGGACTGGCTGGCGATTTCTATGAAATCATCAAACTCAGCCACAACCGTTACGGCATTTTCATCTGCGATGTGATGGGCCACGGCGTACGCGCTGCGCTGGTTGTAGCTATGCTCAGAGGTCTTCTCGCCACTCAAGCCAATGGCAAACACGACGCTTCCCAATTCCTCGGAAAACTCAATTCCGGTTTATCCTCCATCTTAAAACGCGCCGATGTCACCATGTTCGCGACCGCGTTCTATGGCATCATCGACCTCAATGAATTGTCCATGACGTATTCCTGCGCCGGTCATCCGGGACCGATTTTGGTTGGAAATAAAAAGAGCCAACAACTCTGCACCGGACGCGGTGAAAAAGGCCCAGCGCTTGGCCTGATGAACCATCTCACTTATCCCATCCATACTTTGGATCTATCAGATGTTCAGCGCTTATTGCTTTTCACTGACGGCGTTCTCGAAGCTGAAAATGATGAGGGCGAACAGTTCATGAATCAGCGACTTCTGCAAATCACCAGCCAAGATTCGCAAAAAGATATCGAAGAATGGTTAGAATCCATTATCGAAACCGTTCTCGATTTCTCCGATTCCCATCACTTCGATGACGATGTCTGCTTGCTCGGCTTACAGATCGTCAAGCCAAGCTGAACTATTCCGGCTTGATCAAGCTATCAAACGAATCCACGCCCTCTGGCTTAGGATCGGTTTTCAGTTCGGGCTTGCTCGTGATCGGATCCGCTTGATAAAGCTCTTTGAAATTATCAACAGGTGCCGCACTGGTGCCGCTTAGCTTGAGATCGATCCAGCGATAGCCGTCTTTCACAGGACTGAACAACCCCTCGAGCTTACGGTTCTTGGAAGCTGCGATGATGATTTCCGGAATCCCCACACTCAGTGAACCTGAAATATTTCCTGCCTCATCCTTGATCGTGACGGAGCCTTTCAGCGCCATTCTTGTGCGTTGCTCGAAATAGATCTCCTCGAGTTCAACCAGATGGCCGCTTTTCTTCATCGATATTTTCACCTCGTCGTCAAAGCTTGGTAACTCATACCAACGATCATCTAAGGCAAAAGCCAGTTGCCCCATGAATTTGAATTGGGAGAGACTGACACGAGAGTCGAGTGCATTCGTGATATTCAGTTTCAGCAAAGCGTCTTGGCCAGAACCGGGAGTAAATTGAAGAGTGTTGGAAGTGTCTTCCGGTTTTGTGATGGTTTTTCCGTGGAAGAACCGACCCAATCCGCTGCCTAACAAATGTGAAATTTGAAATGAATCCAAATTCACCATCAGTTGATGGGTCGCGCCATGATCCAGCGGTCGAATGACACCCGAGAGATCCATCGAACCCTTGTCCGGGATCTTTTGGTTTTCCATAAGCGGAATCTGAAACCGCATACTTTTAATATCTAACTCCCGTTCACCCACTTGAATGTATGAACGATCAAGCGCAAGTGAAGGCCAACCTTTCATTTTCAGAAGCCCCTTGATCAGACGAATCTCACCACCTTTGCTGGTCTTCGTCGGAAGATATGAAGCCTCGACGTTTTCAATCATCCGATCCCCTGCCATCTCTTCCGAGAAAAACACATTCAAACTCGTCACTGAGTATCGGCTGAATTTGATCCGCTTGTCACCTGTCGCTTTGGCAGCAGAGTCATCCTGAGACTGAGGCGCAGTCAGAAAAAGATTTCCCTTGGCGGCAACGATCTCCTGGCCTTGAAAAACTTTCCCAATAAAACTAATCGGCGAAATCTTCGCTTTCAACGTAGTCGCCTCCAACCGGTTCAACGCATGCGCTTCCGGCCAATCCATATCAAGGCGCGCAGCAGATGCGGTCGCGGGATTCATCCTGAACTGTTGGAGTTTTGTTTCACTTCCCGAGGCGTTCTGCACCTTCGTGATCAAGCCTTCACGGAAAGCTGAACTGTTTGAATACAAAATCATAACCCCTCCGATGATCAGCATCACGACCATGAAGATGATAAAACCAGCAATCTGGATAAGCTGCAGGCGGTGATTCTGCGCTTTCAACTTATCCTTGGTCTGATCCGTGCGGCGCTTTCGCTTTCTAACTTTGATAGCCTTCGTGCCATCCGCACGTGTCACCAATTCACCCTCACCGTCCCCGCGGCTCTTAAGCCGATCAAGCATTTCATCAATCGTATATTTCTCGGGCTCGCTGTTAGAATCAGGCATAATCAGAATGAAAATCAGCGATTCCGATATGGCCTGCCGGTGGGATCAACCAGCTCGACATTTACGAAGAATAAAATCGCTGTGGAATTGTGCTTGATGCCGTTCGTTTTAAAAAGCCTACCCACTACTGGCAAACTCCCCAAAACAGGAGTTTTGTCATTTACGGTGGTCACAGTGTCTTTGAGCAAGCCACCGATCACAACGGTTGCTCCGTCCAATATCACCATGCTGGTGTCGACTTTTTTCACACTGAATACCGGCATCAAAATAGGGTTTTCCGTAAGCACGACACTTTCACCTTGCGAAACGAAATTGATGGGTGATCCGTAATTCACGAAGCCATCGAAATCGGTCATCACCGGCTTTAAGGCGACATCGATGTATTGCCGATTCGCATCAGCGGTTGGCAACACTTCCATAAAAACTCCCGTATCGCGTGTTTCGAATGCGGTTGGAAATGCCGGGATAACGCGAGGCGGCAGAACCACCTCTTCGAAATCAACTATGTTACCCTCATCATCGAAGATGGGATTAAGAATGGTTCCTGTACCCAGAGGGAGTTCTGGGGGATCATATTCCGTAGGATAAATGAATTCTTTAACGATCGAGATGGATGCAGCTTGGCCGCTGCGAGTGGTTATGGAAGGCGTAGCGAGAACATCGGCCGCTTTTTTCTGATCCAACCCACGCATCAGCATTTGAATGGTGGTATTGTTTACCACACCGTTAACGCCTAGAATTCCTGGAGCGCGCTGTAACTCCTGAACACCGCGCTGTCCGCCATCCGAAAGAAGCTGATCCAAATTATACTTTGAGAAAGCACCATCACCACTGCGGTTACCGGCAGTGATTGGATTACGTGGAGCTGGATTTGATGGCACCAACGGAAGATCGTCGATAACCGTTCCATTGCCCACGGTTCCACCTGACAGATAGCCGGTGTTTGGAGACAAACCACCGGAGCCACCTAAGCCGAAATCATTTAACATCCAATCAAAGCCAAGTTCTTCCAAAATGTTTTTCTCAACTTTCATCATTGTCACTTTAACCGATACGATGACGGGTTCCGTCTGAACCACTGTATCAATGATTTGCTGAATGATGTCGTGGTTACTAATCGTGTTAATCACTAACAGCGTGTTAGTGGTTGCATTAAAACTCACTGAAGCACCTTCTGGAAATGAAACCCCTTGTTGAGTGAAGGCTTCCTGCGCTCCCATGCGCTTCGCCATCATTCCGTTTATGTCAGGTTTTGTGTTGAAGATATCCTCTTCTACGGCTTCCTCTTTGGCGCCGGCGGAAAGATTGCTTAAAAAATCCGGAGGAACCCGATACGTCCGCGAGATCATACTTCCACTGTTAGCTCCTCGGTGAGTGATCGTCACGGCATGATCATCATACCGAAAACTGGTCTGGGTCATTTCGGTAATGTATTTGAGAATCGTTTCAACCGGAACGTTCGAAACCCTCAGATCAAATCTTTTCTCCAAAATTTCTTTCGCAGGTGATGCAGCATGATCCCCTAAGCTCACCGTCATGTTGATGCCTTTGAGATCAGGAACCAACTCGAAAACATCATTCTCCGCCGCACGCAATCTCAATACATCGATAGCTTCCATCAGGGTCATATCCTCAATGATGAACTTCGGGACCATGATCCGGCTGAGTTTGTTGCCCAAAGGCACATTGGAACCTGGCTGGAAAGTTTCCGTTACGGCCGGAGCGGGAGGCACCACCAGATTTGGCGTAATCGGTAATTCCCAAGCGCGGTCCACCTCCATCAGTGCCTCTGCACGGGTTTGGCCAGAAGCAGCTTCGTAATATTTCGATTTTTGGTTCGCCACTTTTTCCATTCCTCGCCTTGCAGCTTGGTTGTGTGGATCAATTCTTAAAATCGCCGTGTAATGCTGCTTTGCCTCATTAAATTTTCCGAGGTCGTATGCACCGTCCGCCATGTAGAGCAATCTCCGCACTTGATCGATATCTTTCGCGTGTTCTCCAGTGAGTGCGGGATTGTTGCGGATCGGGTCATCCAGCTCATGGCGTGCTGCAAGGGCTCCGGCATGATTGGGTGCGACGTCTTTCTGTAAAACGACATCGATCGCCGCCTTGGCCTCGTTGAGTTGGCCTTTTCTGGCCAACGCTCGGGCATGCTCAACTGACGCCTGAGCATATCTGTCGAGCGCCGCATTTTTGAGTTCTGATGTCGTCGGTGAATCCGGCAACGCCGAACTCGCTGCAGCATAGGCATCCACCGCATCTTTGAAATTACCTGCTAGATAGGCATCGTCGCCTTTTTGCAGAAACATCTGCCCCTCTTCAACCGCCACTTGACGCTTATGCAATTCCTTCTGAGCGAAGTCAGATGTGGATCTATTTTCTTGAGAAACCCCCACCGAAAAGATTGCGAACGATATCGAGAGCACTAGGCTACAACACGTAAATGTTTTACTGATGGGTAATCGCATGCGGAGGTTTCGGAGACATATAGACACCCAAGTGCGAAAGGGTAAGCGTAAAATCCCCAAAACTTGAAAAAAATTCAGAGGCCAAAACTCAGCCTAAAGCCTGAATTCCAGCTGCTCTTCGCGGTGTGTGTCCACCCTCTGCCAATCACGGCTGCACTGGCGGATCTTCGTCAAAATTTTCCGGCGCAATTCGATTCGCAGCAGTTTCCATCTCAATCTTCGGTATTCACGTGAGCTCATACCGAATACTGTTCATTTAAACAGTATTTAATCAAGCGCTATTTTTTCGGCCACTTGGACATCTGCCGCGATCTGCTCCCGAAGCGCGTCAAGGCTGGGAAATTTGCTTTCTTCTCTAATGAAATGAACGAATCTGACCCGTAGCACCTGCCCGTAAAGATCGCCTGAAAAATCCAAGATGTGCACCTCCAACGTTCGTTGGGTTCCGTCCACAGTTGGCCGCATCCCGAGGTTAGCGACCCCACGTAGTTCACCATTCACTTCCACCAACCACACTCCGTCTTTTGGAAGCTGCATGTCAGCGAAATGTAAATTCGCGGTAGGAAAACCCAAAGTCCGGCCGAGCTTTCTACCCTCGACTACTTCTCCGGAGAGCTCGTAGTGCCGACCCAACATCGCTTCCACCTCATCGAAATTTCCATCGCGTATCGCTTGGCGGATGCGGGTGCTACTGATCCGTTCCCCATCCCAGATCACCGGAGCCACCGCCGCCAGTTGAAATCCCAATTCATCGGCCATGGTTTTCAGCAGGTTCACATCCCCCAGCCGCTTGTTTCCAAACCGCCAATCCTCACCCACAGAAATCGATGCGACATCGGCCTCGCAGAGTTTCCTAACAAAATCCTCAGCGGCCATGGTGGCGAAGTTTTGGTCAAAATGAATCACCAGCAATCCGTCCACCCCGTGGGATTTCATCACCGCAGCCTTGTCGTCCAGAGTTGCAAGTAACGAGCTCGGCGCTTTGCTAGCGGCGATAACACGTATCGGATGCGGTGAAAAGGTCACCACAAACGACAATCCCCCACTCTCCCGTGCGGCTTGCACCGCTTGATCGATCACCGCTTGATGACCGATGTGCACTCCGTCGAAAACGCCCAGAGCCAGATGCAACGGCCCTCGCTGAAGCACTAGATCCTCAAGCTTGTCGAGACGGATTGGCATCGTTCCTCACGCTCCGCGCATCAGTGAAATTTCTGCCAGCGAGATCAATGCTTTGAGCAATACCCCAGGATCTGCCTCCTTGAGTTGCGCTACCGTCACAGATCGATCCAAATTAAATTTTCCCGATTGGGTCCGGCGCAGCGCACTGAGGTGAGCACCGCAGCCGAGCTTTTCACCGATGTCGTTCGCATAGGTGCGGACATAAAAACCTTTCGAGCAGTCGACCCGGAAATCGACTTCCGGGAGCTCGATGCGTTTGATTTCAAAACCTGTGACACGCACCGGCCGCAATTTCCTCTCAACTTCCACGCCTTTGCGCGCCAGCTTATAAAGCGGCACACCATCCATCTTGATTGCGGAAACCATCGGAGGCAATTGTTCGAACTCCCCTTGGTAAGCTTCGAACGCTGCGCGCACATCGGCTTCAGAAAAATTTCCAACCTCGCGAGTTTCTAACACTTCTCCTTCTTTATCTTGAGTGCTGGTTCGCTGACCCAAAGTCAGGGTTCCTTCGTAAACCTTGTCTTCGCTCATCAACAAATCCTGGATCTTCGTCGCCTTACCGATGACCAGCATCAGCAAACCCGTCGCCATGGGATCGAGCGTTCCGCAATGGCCGATCTTCTTCGTATTCAGTGCACGTCTCGCGATCGCCACCACATCATGCGATGTCATGTCCGGAGCCTTATCAACTAACAACACCCCACTTGGTCCGGTGTATTCTTCAGCTTGTTTTCTCATCTTAAAGTTAAATTATTTTTGTGCAGCTAATGCCTGCTTCAAGGCGGATAGAACTTTTGGCTTCGCTTCGGAAAGCGGTCCAGCCATACGAATCCCCGCTGCCAACGCATGACCGCCACCACCGAATTCAGCGGCAACATTGCATACATTGATTCCGGAATCTTTCGAACGCATCGACACCCGGATTTTTCCGTCCGCCAGTTCTTCAAAAAACGCGGCGACACGCACCCCTTTCACCGAGCGGATCATATCGATCAAGCCCTCGCTGTCGTCCGGCTGCAAAGCTAGATCGAGTCTCGTTTGGTCCAATAACTCCCAGCAAGCGAGTTGGCCATCGTCGGAAAAGTGCAGCGTGTTCAACAACGCACGCATCAACTCCAACCTCCGGCGCGGATGGTTATCGTAGGTATCCGCATTGATTTTCCCGACGTTCAAGCCGCGGCGGATCAGATCCGCGCCCAGCTCGTAGGTTTCCGCTGTGGTCGATCCATATTGAAACGATCCGGTATCG
>JAZKIL010000012.1:118491-153126 GCA_040384845.1 Verrucomicrobiota bacterium
CGACATAAACCGCATCGCGGGTTTCATCCGGAATCGGGTAACCCAATGCTTTGATCAATTCGTAAACGATCTGACCCGTCGCAGGTTTTCTCGCATCGATTAAATTCACATCACCGTAACCGGGATTGGAAATGTGGTGATCGATGTTGAGCCAGACCTTTGCTTTTGAAGCAGCGTGCAGAGAACCATCGCCCAACCTCGGCTTGGCCGCGGTATCGAGCGCGATCGCGACTTCGACTTCAATCGGATCTTGCGGCGGCGTGCTGACTTTGTCCGAGCCTTTCAAAAACTCCAAGCTCTCCGGAACTCCGTCTTCGTTGACGAGATAAACTTGTTTCCCCATTGCCATCAACGAGAAGCCCAGCGCGACCTGCGATCCGATCGCATCGCCGTCTGGCCTGACGTGACTCATCAATAAGAAACTCTGATGCGAGGAAATCACCGCACCTATGTCTTCGATGACTTTTTTGAAATCTTGATCGTCCATTTGATTGATTGACACACTCCGTGGGTCGGGGCGCGGATTCTCAACACTCAAGCCTTTGAGGCAAGGACAAAGCAATCTCAGGCCAATGAGCGCCAGAAATACCCAGATTAGGCAATTTCTCATGCTAAATCCGTCAAATCAGGCTTGCTCATTTGACCCCGAGAAGCCATCTAGCACCCGTGCGCGATCTGTTAGTTAACCCAGCCTGGCAGGAGGAGGATCTTGGTATGCCATTACCGGATTCAACTCACGCTTGTTCTGTCTGTCTCCCGACATGGGATACGGTCGTCGGGTATGAGGAAGGTCGCGATAAAATTTTGCGCCGGCTCCGCACCGGTTATCCGCGCTTTTTCAAACACCCGACCGTCGAGCGTATCTTTGAAAACGCTCGTGCCGAACTCGCTTCCGAGGGTGAAGATGTGTTGGTGTTGCCAACAAAAATTTCCGCACAACGCGCGCATCGTTGGTTGGAACGCCAAGCGGAAACCGCCATACGCAGTGCTTCTTTTCACGGCTTTCATGCATTGATCTTTCCGGACAAAGTCAAAAAACTTTCCGATCTCTATTGGCGTTTTTCTGGTGAAGGCATCTCTTCACGCGAAGCTCAAGACTATCTCGATGGCGAACTCCGCGAAGGCTCGAAGTCTCACCTCATCTCCCGCGCCATCGCGAAACTCAACGGCGGTCAACCCGAGGACACATTCATTTTTGCAAGCGGCATCTCCGCCGCTCTCGCTGCCCTGCGCTCGTTACCCGGTGTGCGCGAGGGCAAGAAAACCCTTCAAATCGAGTTTTCTTACGTCGATACCCTGAAAATCCAAGAGCGCTTCGGCTTCGGCGTCGTTTACCTGAACGAAGCCACCGGAGAATCCTTCGACGAAGCCATTCAGCGCATCCGTGCCGGTGAATTTGCTGCGGTCTTTACGGAAATTCCTTCCAATCCCCTCCTCCGCACCATCGATCTCAAACGGGTTTCCGAAGCCTGCGCGTTTTCCAAAACCCCTCTCGTCGTCGACGACTCCGCCGCCGGCCCGCTCAATGTCGATGTCTTACCTCTTTGCGACATCCTCACATCCTCTCTCACCAAATGGGTTTCCGGCACGGGCGACGTCATGGCCGGCGCTCTGACCCTGCGTTCGGATTCGCCCTTGATCGCCGATCTCCGTGATTCCATTGCTGCCGATGCCGCGGAATGCGCCCCACTCTACATCGCCGATGCCGAGATCCTGCTTTCCAATCTCAAAGGCTACTCCAAACGCAACAAGATCACCAATGATCACGCGTTGAAACTGGTCGATTTCCTCAAAAATCATCCAGCCATCGCCAACGTCTGGCATCCATCCGTCATCAACACTCCGAACTTCGATGCGATCAAACGCAAGAACGGCGGCTACGGCGGTTTGCTTTCCATCACCTTGGTTAATCCCAAAAAAGCACCCAAAGTTTACGATGCCCTGAAACTTTCCAAAGGCCCATCCTTCGGAACCCCTTTCACCCTCGTCTGCCCCTACACCCTCCTCGCCCATTACGACGAACTCAACTGGTGCGAAGACTGCGGCGTCCCCTCCAATCTTCTGAGAATCTCAGTCGGCACAGAACCCGCAGAAACCATCATCGCTGCCTTCGAAGAAGCCCTCGCTTAAGTTTCAAGTTTCAATTTCCAAATCTCAAGTGAGGAGACCTCTTAGCTCTTCCCTTCCAACTGAAAACTGAAAACTAGCAAACTTTCCCCCTTCTTTTCTTTTATTTAATCCCAAGCAGCTCCACTTCGAATATCAGCACGCTGTAGGGCTTGATGATTGCACCAGAACCACGCGCTCCGTAGGCGAGTTTGTAGGGAACGAAAAATCTGTATTTCGCGCCTTTGGGCATCAGCGCAACTCCTTCTGTCCAACCCGCAATCACTTGATTGAGAGGAAACGTTGCAGGTGCACCGCGTTTTACGCTGCTGTCGAAAACCGTGCCGTCAATCAAAGTGCCGTGATAATGAACCGTCACCGTGTCCGTGCTTTTCGGCTTTGGACCGTCGCCCGCTTTGATCACTTGATACTGAAGCCCACTGGCCGTGGTGACGACGCCTTCCTTCTTTCCATTTTCTGCTAGAAACTCCTCCCCTTTTTGCTGATCCGTTTTATCGATCTTCGCCTCTTGCCTTTCTACCATCGCAAGCTCCGCTTCCTGAATGGCTTTTTGAATTTCCTGATCGCTCATCAACGATTTCTCACTCGCGGCCGCAGTTTTTAAACCCGCCATAAAGTAATCCACACTGAACGGATTGCCCATCTCTTCAAGCTGACGATAAGCAACCACGCCATAGGCATAACTCACTCGCTCCTCGAACGTTTCCGGTTTTTTGATTTCAGAAGCACTCGCTCCATCCGCCGATGCCTTATCGCTCCTCTCACGCAACAACATCACCAAAAGCAGCACCGAAACCACAAACAACACACAAGAAACCGTGAATGACGAAAATCTTCTCATGTGGGAAAAATGAAACGTAACCCGTCCCGCAGCAAGAAATGAATACGTCCTTCAGCCTTCATGAGGATGAGGTATGTTTCGACCGCTTAAGAAACCGCTTCAACCTGTAATAGACCTTCTTCATCTTCCTCTTAAGAAAATGCCAGCGTACATGCGGCGAAATCAGTTCAGGTTCGGCAATCCGATAAAAAAACCTCGAGATCTGATTAAATGCGAAAGAGCGCTGAGTTCTTAGCGACGAAGGCAAAGCCTCATAAAATTCAACCAGTGCGCAAACACAGATTGCCGCACTTCTTCTGTTCTGCTCCTGCTTTGAAGAATTGATCTGCTGCATCACCATCCCCTCATGCTGGCGATATAACAAATACCCTTGAGGTAAGTATCGGGATCGAAGGCAATAAGTGTAGAGCATGAACGAGAAGGTGGTGTCTTCATGCGGGTGAGCACCAATAGGAAATCTCACGTGGGGATGATCCGTTAAGATGGAGCGCTTGAACAAATACCACCACGCAGCATGCCCATTCATCCGCCTGAGTTCCCGAGAACTCTCGGGATAGGGATAGAGGCTTCGCGTTCCATCCGCATTCCACAAGACGGCATCGTGAAACACAATATCCACATCATGCATTTTTGCTTCATGATAGAGATTCTCCAAGGCGCGATCATCCAAGACATCGTCTGAATCAATGATTTTGAGATACTCGGCACGCGCTACCTTGATGCCATGGTTTCTTGCCGCCCCGACACCCTCGTTCTGCGCATTGCGAATGATAGTCACGTGGCTGCATCCTTTGGTCTGCGCCTCAAGGATTGCGAGCGAGCCATCCGTGGACGCATCATCGATGAAGATCAACTCGATATCCTTGAGGGTTTGGTTGAGCAGTGAGCTCACACACTCACCCACATAAGCCGCCACGTTATAAACGGGTACTATCACGCTAACCAGAAACTGAGGTGCGGGATTGGCTGGCATGAAACTAGAAGATCGCGTCGATTAGCGAGATGAAGTGATGCGCCTAATGACTCGCTTCAGTTTACGGCGGAAACGTTTCAACAAGGGTGGTTCAACTTTGACTGCTGGATATGCGGCCAATGCCTGTTGGGATTTTCCAGTGGATACTCCTTCTCTGTAGGCTTGACGCAAGCCAAAGCGTTCCAAACCAACAAGTCGCGGAAGCAATTGGCTGATCTCCAAATGAATGCTTTCATCAAGTTGCACCAGGTTTCGGTAACTGAGATGCCACTGATGAGCCAAATCTAACATCACAGTTTGAAAGCGTTGCATAACATCTTTCTCGGAGCCTTCCAGCATGGGTGTGGTGAAGACCAGTGGATCTGTCCAGCTTGATGAGATATGATCGTAACCCCGGCGAAAGCGCTCTTTTTTGACAGAAGGCAGTTCATGGTATACGCGTGCTTTTGGCTCAAAGTGGATGAATACGCCCTCGCGGATCAATTGCTGGGCATGCGCATAGCAAGTGCAACGCATGTCTGTTTTAGGAGGTCTTGATGCGAGTCGAAGTCGACGTGTGAAGGCGATGTTATTCGATGCATAACAGCCCAAGTGGCTATCGATGCCATCTAGCAGAAATCCGAAGTCCAGAATCGAGCAAGCATGCGCCAAGGCGCTATCGCCTTCATAGATGGTAAAACCTCCTACCGCTTCGCTCTTGCCTTCAAGTATCGGCTGCAGGATCAAGTCAACCCAATCCGTTGACTGAGGGATGCAATCCCCGTCCAGATAACAAAGGTAATCGCCACGGGCCTCTTCCGCGGCATAGTCTTTCAACTGATCGTAACCGGCATCTGGCTTACAGAGGTAGCGCCAAGAGGAATGTGAATCATTCAGCAGCGGCTTTGCCAGTTGCTCTTCGGATGAATCCAGTAGCAGCGCTTCGGCGTCGGGGTGAGCCATGAGATAGCGGTCAATAAAAGCAATCGTTCGGCGAAGGGCCGAAGTGCTCTGTCCTTCCGTGATGTTGTAGGCTTCGGTTATCAGGGTAACTTGCATAAGTGAAAAATTTAATCAGGGGTTCGGTTTCAATAAATCGCGAGAACTTACCTAGTCGCGCCCGGGTTCGATGCTGTGACCTTGCTCGGCCGGTTTTCTTGCGACCATAAAAAGACTTCCTATCTCGCGGTGTTTCGAATCAATGCTTGGATCAAACTCAACACTTCGAATATCAGTGAATCCCACAGTCTTCAGAAGCTTTGTTGCAGTTTCCTCGTCGTAGGCGAAACGATGCTCATTCTTCTGACGAAAGTGATAATTGATGTGTTCCATCCGTGTCGTGCAATTCTTAGGATGCCAGGCGTGTTCATCACATGCGCGAAAGTATGGGGCATCCGGTCCCTTCGCATAGTCTGTTAGAGGCCACTCCGTGCCCGGAACACTGAAGCGAAGAATACCATTTGGCTCAAGAATCCGTAAGCACTCCCGGAGCAGATTGGAAATGGTGGATGGGTAGTCGATGTGCTCCAAGCAGTGCTCTGAGAATATTTGCTCACAGCAGTCGGATTCAAAGGGAAGACGTCTGCGGATATCCAGCGTCAAGTCACCTCCAGGAAACATATCGATGTTAAGGTAGCCGTCTTTGCGAATTGAGCCGGATCCCAAGTTTATTTTCTTAGGGCGCGACCACGACATTTTACGAATTTTGCGCAGGCCATTTCGATGATAACGCGAGATGCGAAACTCGGTCTTGAGCAGTAGCAAAGCAACACGCTCGCCGGGAGAAAAAAACCTGGATCTAATCATTTTAAAAAATTTCTTCATCATGTTAGAACTGCTGGTAAAATTGGAGGTGGGGGTAAATCTTCATACAAATCGTCACATGGCTAACTGCCTTCGACCTGCTTTTCGAAAATGAGATGCTCAAGTTCCCTATTCCTACAATCATATTTTTTGTCGAGATACTGTAGGGTGTAGAGGATGGAAGTGAATCGGGTTCTGTTGCGCAATATATTTGCCGAGGTAGGGTCAAGGAGAGCGTTGCCCGAGGAGAGGCGTAAGATCAATGTCTTGGAAAACTTGTATAGGTATCGCTCTGGAACGGAGCTTTTTATCCGAGGGAGCCAGAATGGATTTACCCAGCGGGTCCAAGCTCCGGGAACTTTAAGCCGAAGAAATAACTCCGCCTTATCTCTAAATCCGTATGGGAAGCGTTCATCGAATTTTTCACGGGCACTCCGGTGCAATGCGATCTGCGGCTCATCCGTGTTGTATTCCGTTTCTCCGGAGGTGAAGTAGTCATTGTTATCCACCAACCGCTTCATCGGGAGAATCAAATATGGAACGAAAGGATAACCGAATGCGGATTTGCGAAGAGTGTCGAACGCCTCTTTAGTTAGAATGCAGTTGCCATCCAGGGCGAGCACCCATTCCGCAATCGCAGCGCCCTTCTCAAGAGCCGCATTACGGGCACCATTGACATTCATCGCATACCGGATTTTAGGCTCAGCTACGAAGCTCATGATCCTCTCTAATTGATCTCTGGACTTGGAGCGAAACTCACTTTTGGAAAAGTATGTGTTACCACCAAATGGAGCAGTATCCCAATCCTTGGTTTTGTATTCTTCCGGCTCGAAAGGGATGTGGATGTAGTCTATTCCTCGGGACTCAAGCTGCCGGATGATTTCAGCTTCGTTCTCCTTATCGAAGATTCGGTTTACGACATAGAACTTCTTGCAACTCGGAAACTCGGGTTCGTTTTCGAGGACAAAAATTAGATTATTGAGCGTTTGGCTTGAGCTGTGTCTGGGGACAAGGTCATTTCCAAGGATGCGCACCAGAGCAAACTCAAAGGGACGGGTTGATTTCTCTTTTGGGGATAGACGCTGGCTGAGCAGAATCCGAAACATACGTCGAATCCGGTTTAAGGTTGGGGAAGCAATGATTTTTAGAAAGTTCATTGATGGTTGCTTGAAATTTCAAACCGCCAACTCGAAACCTTTTCTTGTATGCTTGCAGCGAAAGGGCTTGCCCTCTTCGTTGGGCTTCCAGCCATTCGCATTAGCAAAATCGATCGCTTCGGTGACCATCACCAAAGTTACCACTCGCGGTAGCTCAGCAATCAGTTCCTGACCACCCACCGCCGCATTGGTGTAAACAGATCCTTCATTCACTCCACTGCGGTTCTTCATCATCCAACGATATTGAACATCGCGATGATTGATCGTTTTGTAACCTTTTGTGGATAGAGACATCTGTAAATTGTTAGATCAACCCCGACCCTATCGGGGTTGATTTTTGAAAATTGAAACTTGGATTTTGAAAATTACTTGCCGATCTCAAGCAGCTCGATGTCGAAAACCAACATGCCGCCTGGACGATCACTGCCAGGAACGACCGGGCCGTAAGCAAGTCCTTCTGGAATCCAGAAACGGCGCTTCTCGCCGACGACCATCAGTTGAACTCCTTCGGTCCAGCCTTTGATGACTTGGTTCAGCCCGAATGAAGTAGGCTCACCACGTGTGATCGAGCTGTCGAACATCTTGCCGTCGGTTGTCCAGCCGGAGTAATGAACTTTCACGGTGTCCTCGGCTTTTGGCTTATCCTTGCCCTTGCCTTCTGTGATCACTTTGTGAGCGATTCCACTTTCGGTTTTCAATGCATCGGCCGGAGCTGCGGCGACGTCTTTGGGAACTTCTGGAGCAGGCGGCGCGGCTTTAAAGGAAATCAGTTCGAGATCGGCGACAACGAATCCACCAGGAATACGGGATTCAGGCAACCAGCACTGGCGCACTTCGCCGGCCTTCATATCCGCAAAAAGCTCGCCGAGTTCTTTCGGTAATTTGTCGAGTGGCGCCGTCGGAGCAGATGACTCTTTGTGGCTGTCCTGCATCACTTCTCCTTCCATCGTCTTGGCGGAAAAATGGAACGTGATGACTTGGTCCGAAGCGGGCTTTTCGCCTGCACCTTCTTTGATGATCTTGTATGCAACTCCACCTGCGGTCTGTTTGGTATCAGCGGGTGGTTTCGGTGCTTCCTTGATGCTAATCAGTTCCACGTCAAAGCAAAGCATGCCACCTGGACGACCACTGCCTGGGACAACTGGGCCGTAAGCAAGGTCTTCTGGAATCCAGAAACGGCGCTTCTCTCCGGCCACCATCAATTGAAGACCTTCCGTCCAACCAGCGATCACTTGTCCGAGAGGGAAAGTCGCCGGTTCTCCGCGCTTCATGGAACTATCGAACATTTTACCATCTGTGGTCCAGCCGGAGTAATGAACTGTCACCTCGTCGGAAGCGGTCGGTTTCTTATCGCCGGTTCCGGCTTGGAGAACTTTCGAGGCGAGACCGGTTTTGGTTTTAACGGCATCGGCGGGGGCAGCGGCTACATCAGCAGGTGTTTCAGGCATTTTGGTTTCTGGTTTAGCAGCATCGGCTGCGGGAGCTTTAGCGGTCGGAGTCTCCTCGGAGCGCGCAAGGGTTGGCATCGCTACCATCACAGCAGCAGTGAATAACGGAGTAAGGGGACTGATTTTCATGAGAGAAAGGAGCATCCACGTCATAAGCCATCTGTCAACTAGGAGATTAGGAGCTGCCGTGTCCCCACGGCATGAGGCTAAACGGTGTCTCACCGTTCGATTCAAATAAAATGAGGGTGAAACACCCTCACGACTCATGGCATGAGGCACCCCCCGTTCCTCACTTTCTGCTTCCCTCCAATCACCACTTCGCATCGGATTCTTTTATGGAAATTTTTATCAGTCAGAATAACGAGCGGACCGGCCCATTCACCCCTCAGGAAATCCAGACCGGCCTTGCCAGCGGACTCTATAAAACCTCCGATCTCATTTGGTATAAGGGCCTCGATGACTGGAAACCCCTCTCGGAATCACTTCACATTCTCAATTCCCCTCCGACGATTCAGCCGCACTTTCAACCCGCGAATAGCGGACTCGCTACCGCCAGCCTCATCTTGGGTATTTCCGGCTTCTTCTGCCTCATCACTAGCATCCCCGCCATCATCTGTGGCCATATCGCACGCTCAAATATCAAAGAGTCCCAAGGACGTATCGGCGGGAGCGGCATGGCCCTCGCTGGACTCATCACGGGTTATTTGGGATTTGGCATTGTACTCATCGCCTGCATAGCTGCTCTCACCGCTCCATTAATCATGAGCCAAATAAAAAAGGCCGATCAAGTTGAAGCGATTACCCATGCCAAACAAATCGGCCTCGCCCTCGATGAGTTTAAGGAAGAATACGGCAGCTACCCCAATGCCGAGACTGCAAAACTCGTCGCGCAGGAAACAAGTACCCCAGAAATCACTGGAGATTCATCCAACCACCGGTTCCGCCAACTCATCGCTAGCGGAATCGTATTTGGCGAAGAAATTTTCTACGCAAAATCCCCTAACACCCGCAAACCCGACGGCGATATCTCCGGAGACAATGCCATCGCCCCCCGTGAATGCGGCTTCGGCTACATCCATCGTTCTCCAGTTACCGAAGCGGATTTCAGACCCATCGTCATGGCTCCCTTCATCCCCGGCACCACCAAGTTCGACCCCGCACCTTTTGACGGTAAAGCCATCATTCTCTGGACCGACAACTCCGTCCGCTCTGTGCCCATTGATCGCACCACCGGAGATGTCATCATCGACGGAAAATCCATCCTCGATCCCACCCACCCCGTCTGGAACGGCACCCCACCCCATTTGCTACTGCCAGAGTAACAGAAAATTGGATTTTTGAAATTTGGATCTTGAAATTTCAGCCGCGCGAAAAGTCGGTCATTTCTTTTTTTTCAAGCCCAATACCAAAACCACCACACCGCCTCCTAGCAATGCCCACGAAAGCACAGGCGGAACTTCGTGACGTTCTTCTACATTGGCCTCCACTTGGATCGGCCCGGCATCAATGAGCTTCTCGCGCTTGGTGGTAGTGAAACCTCCGTAAGCCAGTAACCCGGCTCCCGCAATGATCATGACAATTCCTACAATACTTTGTGTGTTCATAGGTGCCATCCTCTACACTCCTTCGTTAGGAATCCAGAGATAAATTTAGTAATCTCTAGCAGCGATCTTCGGTCGTCGATTTTTGTCCTACCGTATGATCAAAAAAAAGAGGCCTCCTTGCGGAGACCTCTCAAATTCATAAACAAAACAAAGGAGACTAACGATTTTTGCCATAAATGTTGCCCGCCACGCCGCCTGCGGCTGCACCGATCAAAGCGCCTTCGGCAGTATTTCCGGATTGGTGACCAATCACCGCACCAGCTCCCGCACCTAACAAGGCACCCGTTTGGGTTTCACGACTCATATTGTGACAGCTCGAGAAACCAGCCATAACAAACACTCCGATAACAACAGGTAATAGTTTTTTGATCATAATTTTTTTGGGTTATGGGGTCAATGTATACAGTATCGATGCGGCTTCAACATCCTTCTCAAAATGAGTTCTGGGGTAATTCCCTTATATATGAAATTCTAACGAATCATCAAGAGCTGCTGGCCGGATGGCAAAATGCACGCATGACGATTGCAGAAGTTCATCATTCGTCATCGGGCTCTGGGCTTTTTCTTAGCCACTCCAGAGAAAGAGACCTTGGCACGAGCGCTGCAATGGAAACCGCTATGAAGAATTCAATCAACCGTGAGCAGCCCGAGGAAAATACCGAAAACCTCATCGGCGAAGAGGCCATCACTCGGATCAAGGAAATCGTGGACGATGCGAAAACATGTTTCTTCCGCACTTCCAAAGCTACCGACCCAACTGACGCCGTCCGCCCCATGAACGTCCTCAAAACCGACGATCTGGGAAACCTCTGGTTTCTCAGCGCGAACGACAGCCACAAGAACGAGGAGATCGCGAGGGATCCCAGCGTCGAGCTCTTCTTCCAACGCTCCGCCCACTCCGGCTTCCTCCACCTCACCGGCACCGCCACCATCTCCACCGACCAAGCCACCATCGAGGATCTTTGGAATCCGCTCCTGAAAACCTGGTTCACCGAAGGCAAGACCGATCCGCGCATCACCGCCATCAGGTTCACCCCTCACCACGGGTACTACTGGGACAACAAACACGGCAATCTCGTAGCAGGAGTGAAAATGCTCATCGGCGCCGCCGTTGGCAAAACCCTCGACGACTCCATCGAAGGCACACTCGAACCCTAACCGTAGCGGCGATCATCGGTCGCCGTCTTCTATATTCTGAGCCCTCCGTTATCTTTCTCTCTCAAAATCATTTCAGTAAGGAGCTGCCGTGTCTCACGGTATGAGGCGGAACGCTGTTCGATTAGATAATGAGATACCATTAAGCCTCCCAATGATGAAGAAAATTAACCGCAAAGAGCGCAGAGATCGCAAAGAGGGTAGATGAATATCTCTATTCTCTGTGTTCTTTGAGGGATGTGAGGGGGTGGTGAAAGGGATGAGTTATTTATTCTTCCGACCCTTAGAACCTGAAATGTGATTTAGCGAGGACTGACCCCAATAATCACTATCTCAAGGCTTCGTAGCGACTACCTTGCCGTTTTTCCATGTAAGCAAAGGCATATTCCAACGCTTGTGTTCGGCACGCAGTTCCTTCGCCATGATTTTCGCCGCCGCCTCATTACGTGTTACAAAATCCTGCTTCGAAGAGGAGGATTCACGGCTTGTTTTAGGGGTTGTCTTCATTTCTTTTTCAGGAAACTCGCTACTTGGGTTAAACTGGCACTTCTGGAATCAAAAAGCAAGGCACCAGACTGCTTGGTATTATCACGAAAAGTCCATGAATCCGCTAATTCCGCATAGAACTCCATGAAGTTTGATAAACTGCGCTTAAACCTCCGACGGACATCATTTTCAGGTATGAAATGACCTCCCTTTTTTACTCGTTGGGCAATACGCCGAATCGCCAGTTCTGGCGAAGGCAACCAGAGATAATGAAGTTCGATCCGATAACCAAGAGCCTTGGCTTTATGCAGAAGCTTCATGTGACTGTTCCACTCAACGTGCTTTCCAACCCAAAGGAATCGCCTTTGCTGAGACATCCATCAACTTCATGCAAAAGCAGTTTACCTGCCGAAACAGACATACGTGTTGGATCAAGTGGCGAAAGCCCACGAGCGATTTCATCAGCATTCAGGAAACGTGGTAATGGAGAGATGAGTTTGAGGTAAGCTTTGGCAAAGGTCGTTTTACCAGCACCGTTAGATCCGCCGAAAAGATAAAGGGTCTTGTTCATTGAACATTCCTGCACAGCCATGGCGTGACACTACCCTTCTGAATTCGTGAATCAATCCTCTATCCTTAAAAACAATGCCGGAGAGCCGCGCCTCCGGCCGGTTTGGAGCGAATCCAACTCCTGTTATTCAATAAGATCCGTAAACGTCACACTCGAGATACCACACTGAGCCAAGGCATTCAAAACATCGATCACCCGTTGCTGAGCGACCGCTGGATCCGCATGCATCGTGACTAACACCTTCTTTTCATCAGCCCTCTGTTTGGCCTTTTCCAATTCAGATGCAAGAAGCGGCAAATCTCTAACCGACGCATCCTGATCCAGGAGCTGCTTGTCTTTGCCATATAAAATCTGACCTTGAGCGTTGATGTCGATGAATACGGAATCCCCAATCTCCTCCGGTTTGACGGGTGTCGGCAAAGCCATGCCGAGATCTTGTTCCCCAGGCTTAGGAGCAATGAAATCAGCGATTGAATCAGCCAATCCAGATCTTGGAGGGGCGACATGCTTATCCAGATGGATGGGTTTTTCACCCTTTTCCCCAGAAGCCGGCGAAGTTACATTTTCATACACTGCAAAAACCACTTGAGTCACATTTTGCTCAGCAGCGATCTTGATCACTTTGCGAGAGTGCTCGAATACAGATTTCTGATCACCGCGTAGATGAAGCTTCGGAATTAAACCCTCGGCGACAATTTTGTCTCTTGATGTTGAAATGTATTCCGCAATCGCTTCATCGCTCTCAAGAACTTGTAAGTCTACGCCAGTTACACTGCCATCACTACGCACATTGACGACGATCCTTCCCATAGATCGATTAGGATGATCTTTATTCGTAATTATTGGAGGACGGACTGACGGATCCATTACAACCTTCACCTCGGTTAATTTCGGCACTAAAAACAACGATACCCCGAACCAGATCAAAAAAATGAGCCCGCCGGCTAAAAGTGATAGGGTGATCGTTCGATTCATCTTCAGTCAATCAATCCAAAAAACATCCTCAGGTCAACCGGAGAGCCGCGCCTCCGGCCGGCTTATGGCGCATCAGGTTTCATGATTTCAGAAATGTTAGAATGAGAAGCCTGATTTCAATCCGTGCAAAGCACGCGATCCCCGCTGCATTCTGCACACTCGTTGAGCGATCACCCGACTGAAACCCCTGCGAATCCGGCGATTATGGATCCGGCATGTCAATTGCGAAGGATGCAGTGCTCTAGGAACCATCCGACGAGCCAAAAAACCATAACTACTGAAAACCATGATTACCAATTTACACCAACTCTACCACGACCAACTCCGCGACCTATACAGCGCGGAGGATCAGCTACTGGAAGCCCTTCCGGCAATGATCCAAGCCGCAAGCGACACGGATCTCCGCGATGCGCTCCAATCTCACCTCGAAGAAACCCGCGTCCACGTGGATCGTCTCCAGGAAATCTGCACTCGCCATAACATTGCTCCCCAAGGAGAAGTCTGCGAAGCGATGAAAGGCCTGATCAAAGAGGGCAAGAAGCACGTCGAGTCGACTCAATCTGGCCCCGTCCGTGATGCGGTTATTATCGCGTCCGGTAACCGGATTGAGCACTACGAGATCGCCGGCTATGGCGTTGCCAAGGCCTTCGCTTCAGTGCTCGACCTCGACGACGATCAGAAGCTTCTTGATGATACCATTGAGGAGGAAGGGAATGCGGACAAGACGCTCACCAAGCTTGCCACCGGCGGGATGCTGGCGGGCGGCATCAATGAAGCGGCCTGCCAAGGAAACAGATAACCACTAACCAAATAACACCATGTCAATCGGACTCATACTCGCAATCATCCTCGTTCTCATCCTTCTGGGCGTCCTTCCAACTTGGGGGCACAGCCGCAGTTGGGGTTATGGTCCCAGCGGACTCCTGGGCGTCATCCTGATCATCGTAATCGTTTTGATCGTGATGGGAATTATTTGAGGACCCTCGCTCTTATAGGAGTGAACGGGCGTGGCTTCGGGAAATTCCGAGCCACGCCCCCTCGCCTGTTAAGGTTCCCCGCCGTGGCAAAGCCGTCGTTCTTTCTCCCCAAATCAAAAATCACATATCAACAAAGCAGTGTGAGCGGTAGCGAACCCATATTAATCTGACGAAGTCCTTACCGCTTGGACGGAGCGAAGCGGAGTCAATCATCAATCGTCAATTAATCGAACAAGCTCAACTGTCCTTTGCTTCTCAACCACCGAATAGATTGATGATTCACGATTGATGATTGTTGATTTTTGAATGAAGAAGATAGATGGGAAGAACCTGCTTAATCCAAAACATACCCATCTGGGGTGGCACGGAACCTCGGTTGTTGATGCCTGAGGGGAAGTGCTTGTTGGTTGCTCCATACCGGAGAGCCGCGCCTCCGGCCGGCTTATGGCGCATGAGGTTTCATGATTTAAGAAATGTTAAAATGATATACCTGACCCGCCGCCAGCACCCTTAATTTTCCGGGGTGTGCCCCTCGTCAGTATTGTGCGCCGTAGTTACCACGATCCAGCTCCTGCCGGTAGTTACGCGCCCGCTGATCTGATGATTGCACCTCCGTGCGGTAGTCGAGCGGCGGGGTGTAAGTTGGAGTCGTGTACGGCTGGTTGTAGGAGCTCTGCTGTCCGCCCGCCGGGCCGTTCCAAAAATAGTCCATGTCCTCTTGCGAAGTGCAGCACGTCAAAAAAGCACAAAGGACAGCCAGTATAAGAGCGGAAGTGACTTTCATCGGCAAAATATCTAACGACATTCATCACTCCCGTCTACCTGAAACTTCCGCGTGCACGATTCTCTCTCTTATCCGCATCACCCTGGTTCGAATATCTTCATTTTCCACAGTGTAGGAACTCTACCATTTAACACAAAAGGTCTGTCCCTTTGTAATGATTAAGAAAATTAACCGCAACGCGTTGTGAGCTAAGCGAACTCTGTGTCCAGCGAAGCACAATATGCTTGGACGTAGTGAAACGGAGTCAAAGAGCGCAGAGATCGCAAAGTGGATAGATGAATATCTCTATCTCTGTGTTCTTTGAGTTCTTTGCGGTTAATTCAATCTTCCACAAACCATGTCATGCTCGATGGGAAGAACCTGTTTGATCCAATGCATCCCATCTGGGATGGCACGGAACCTTGGTTGTTGATGCCTGAGGGGAAGTGAGGGGGTGCTTATTGGTTGCTACATACCGGAGAGCCGCGCCTGCGGCCGGCTTATGGCGCATGAGGTTTCCTTGATGACATTCTGGAATAGGCAGCGCAGTCTATCGTAGCCCATGAAAGTAAAAAAGGTCATCCTTCTTAATCTTATCACGTTATCCATCTGTGCATTCAGCATCATCTTATATCTATGGGGGCAGAAAGAAATAGCTGCCGCAGCCAGAGCCTATGCGACTAGCAATGCGAAACAAATCTCAACAGCCCTCCGAGATTTCAAAACCGCTTACGGCAACTATCCAGATCAAACCACTGCTCCACTCGCAGCAGCTAAAATGGAAATCCAACTGGATACTCATACCAAATCTTCGAATGCCAGATTTAGACAACTGCTTCAGGCATATCCGACCATCAGCGAGCCGATCTTCTTTGCCAAAACTTCCCATACGTTTAAGCCGGATGGCGCGATCGAACCGGGCGAAGCTATCAAACCCGGCGAATGTGGCTTCGCTTACATCGAAAATGTTAGAACCGACGACGGAATCCCCCGCCCCATCGCCATCGCACCCGCGAGCTTAACCAACGGCAAATTCGAATACGATCCCTTCCGTGGAAAAGCCGTCGTGCTTTGGACAGATGGCTCTGTCTCTTCCCTCCTTATCGATCGCTCCACAAACCATGTCATGCTCGATGGGAAAAATCTGTTTGATCCAATGCATCCGATCTGGGCAGGCACGGAGCCTCGGTTGTTGATGCCTGAGGGAAAGTGAGGGAGATGAGTTATTTATTCTTCCGAACTTTAGCAACCTGAAATGTGATTTAGCGAGGACTGACCCCAATAAAAATCAGACCCAAGTCACCTTCTATCTTTAATATTGTATTTTTTAATAAAATTGATAGAACTCAATGAATCATTAAACCTATGAGCAAACGTCATCACGTATTTATTAGTCATCACCATGCGGACGACGCCGTACTGAGTCAGATGGTGAATATGCTGTCGCGCAATGGCTACGATGTCAGGAACAGCTCCATACGGGCTAAGCCAGAAAACCAGCGGAAACTAGACAACAATGAAATCCCAAAGAAGACTCTAGAACGTCTCCTGCGCATGAAGATTTCATGGTCATCTTGTGTGGTAGTGCTTATAGGTCGTGATACATCTAAAAGACCTTGGGTTAATTGGGAAATACAACAGGCTAGGGAACAAGGTAAAAAGGTAGTTGGAGTCTATGAACGTGGTGGAACTGACTATGATGTGCCCGCAGCCTTTGAGGATTATTCGAACGCGCTGGTGAACTGGAATACAGAATCAATCATAGGAGCGATACAAGGCACAAATACCTCGTTTGAAGACCCAAGTGGAGGAGATAGAACCCCAGTTAACACCGTAGCCCATGGAACTTGTTAGTTAATTTTTTATGGCGAGGGTCTTCATGTATGTCGTTGATCGTGACTTTGGTTTTGCGCCAAATCCCTTTCATGGGGTTTGTACTTTGGCAACCTGTAAACCAAAGATACGGGGAGTAGCCCGCCACGGAGATTGGGTTGTAGGAATGGGTGGACGAAGACTTAAAGCAACTGGCAAGTGTATCTTTGCAATGAGAGTAGATCGAATCATGCAGTTTAAAGATTATTGGCTAGATCCCCAATTCTATTGTAAAAGACCCGTTCGTAACGGAAGCCGAAAGATGTTAATAGGGGATAATATCTATCACATCAATGAAGATGGCATCTGGATTCAAGCCGATTCACATCATAGTCTCGAAGATGGGAGTCCGAATATGATTAATCTCAGCAACGACACTAGCAGAGATGCTGTCCTTCTTTCTGAATACTTTTTTTATTTCGGGACCCAGGCTCCTGAGATTCCTCAGGAGATTTTGAACCAAATGGAATGGGTGAATCGCGTAGGTCACAGAAACTATGACTTTGAAAAGACGGGACATCTAATCATCGACTGGATTCTCAATAATCACATTAGATTCTTAAATCTGGTAATGGCGGATCCCTTTGATTTCGCGATAAGCTCACAACGCTTCTCACCAGGCGTGGTAAACAGCAATTCCCATATTCGAATCAATTAAACATTCTTTAAAATCCGATTCTTCCATCTTTGAAACAAGAACACTAATAGTGGATTGGTGCATTGCTCCAGTGCTTTGCTCGCATTAAAATCGTCCCTTCGTCTTCTACATGATTCAGCTATCAAAATAGAGGCCATATTATGCCAATATTCCGATATTTTTAGATGGTTAAGCGTTTCTATAAGTTGTCCCCCGAGAATAGATTCATCGATGCAATTCACGATCATACGCTCCAAATCGACCAATGCTAATTCCGTTGTCTCATATTTCTCTTCAAATCTGTCGGAATTTTTGGGAGTGCCTACCTTAGTCAAGCTGGCAATGCTATCGAGATCAGCATCGTATATATGTAAACTGTCACTAATATGATGATAGGGACCCACTTCAAGATTGAGCCACCCAGCCATAACTTCCTGCAATATTGTAAATTGAATAATGTTCAAGGGAAGTCCTCTGAATAAATCATTACTGCGCATTACCTGTGTCCACTCTAATCGGCCATTTCTAACTTTTAGCATTGAACAAATATTACATGGGATGTCTTCGGCACGCGGAGCACCATCCCTGTTTGGTAGATCTGATTTCGAATCCCAAATCTGCAAAACAACCTGTCTGCTCGCGGAATTATGATTTAGGGCTTCGTAAGATTCGCGGATTTGATCTATCTCGAATTTTTTTCTGAGTCTATATCCGTATGCGCCATGGTAGTTAGAGACATAGCCCGAGTATCGAGGGAGAATATTGTTAAAATAGTTCAAAAACTGGGAATCTTGTCGGCCGCAGAGAATCCAAATTACCTCCGCAATTGCAAAGGCTGGGTTAATCGTTGGAGTTCTGGATGCTACCCAGCGATCCCTTGGATTTTCAATAGTGAGAGAAGCATGTAATATCTCATGGGTAAGTCCAGAGCGGCCTAGCTGGGCAATGCCTTTATTCCCCTGAAAATGATTGGCAATTGAAAGCCATAAATCATCAGCACCTATTGCTTCAAAGTTACTAAACATATGAGACCTCCGATTCAATGAGCTGGTTAATTCCCCATTTTGGTGGATAGAAAGGAGATACCCGCGAGCTATTCGGGCTAAATTTCTGCTTAATTTTTGTTCGGCCTGTAATACCTTCTATCTCGGGATGCGCAACTCGGGAATATTTGTCAACTTCGCAGAAGAGATTCTGACAGTCGATCAACTGAAGTTTTCTTCCCCACAGGGACTTGAAGCTGATTCCCAATCTGTCGAATTCATTATCTTGGATATCGGCCATTATCTTTATAACATCACTCTCTGTATAGGGAAGTTTTCCCAGAAAGCATTTGCGAAGACCGTCTTTAGCTCCTGGCCCTGCCCTAACAAAATCCATCTCAGAGAATTGAAAGCTTGGCCCGTAATTCAGGTCAATTACGTATTGGTATGCAAGAAATTCACCAATTGATGGATATGAAAGCATTTTTTTGAAAGCCTCTTCCATACTGGGTAAGTTTATCAGTTGATCTGGTAATCCATCTAATAGCATCTTATTAAGTAGCCATAGATGCATCTCATGTTTTTTCGCATAACGAGATCCCTTCCCTCCTGAGGGCATAATGTAGGCTGCTGAGTAGATTCTTTTTCCAGCCCGCATTGCTGCTTCCAAGACTTTGGAATAAGTGTTTGAGCAGAAATCCTCAGAGTTAATTACTCCGAATGAGTCTTTCAACAGATTCCATGTTTCTATCTTATTAAAAAATTTGAAGAGAATAGTTCTAAAAAAAACCTCTTTTGGATTTTGATCTCCTTCATAGATAACATTCCGGATCAAATATTGGCTTACCCGATCACTCGCTCGGTAAGCATTGGTGAATTTATGAATTCTTAGAATCTGATCTGTAGTCCAAGGCTGGGCACTATCTTGAAGCCGTGAAAAAAATATTGCCTGCCGCTCAGCGGCGAATTTCCAATAGGTTTCGTAGACAGGAGTTGTTAGTAGATGGCCTGACTTAAGTTTTAGTCCTCTTAAAGTTAGATCTTTTTGTTTCGCCATTTATTGGAAAGGTGAGTAAATAAATTCTGTTATGGCGGAAACTGCCAATTCCACTGTCAAAATATTTTCAATGTTGTGAACTGGATAGAAATGACTCTCTTGGGAGGCAATGCTTCTATATAGAGAGCTAAGCGATGCCCAAGACGAGGTATCTTCATTAAGGGAGACCGGCCTACTAATTAAAAACGCGCAATCTGGAAGGTAGTCGCCCCAAACGGCTTTCTCAGCCTCAATGAGATGGCTAAGTGTGGTCTGAGCGACGCCTGAGGCGACTCCATATACCCAGGTGGACCACCAATAACGATCAACTACGATCGTAACTCCTTTTCTCAAAAGAGGAACGATATCCTGCTCAATTGTATCTATATGAGCGGCAATATGTAGTGCTTGTAGTGCTGAAGGGCTTACCGGACGAATGCCTTTCGAAACATTATTGTGATGTACATCGTACACCCATTGTCCGAGGGTATTTGCCGTTCTTCCTGGGAAAGAATACTTCTCGGCAGGAATTTGAAGTTCTTTCAACCTCTCTATAAGAGAAGATGCTATAGTACTTTTTCCTGCTCCATCAGGTCCCTCGATAATAATTAATTTTGATCCTTTGAAAATCATTCATCTAAATTCTTTTTGCGAGACTGATCGATCGATATATCGATTTTTACCGCTTCTTTTTTAGCATCTGAATGCAGGGGCGAAACAGACGGACTCAAAATCTTGTGTTCGGGTTGGAACTGCACAGTTGGCTCATCTCCACAAGATTTCAGCTGCATTCCGAAAGTTGTTAAAACTAAAGTCAGCACGACAGCTGTCCATGTTTTCAGTTTAATTTCGAGTACTCTGATTCTTTCTTGAAGAACAGAGGGAGCCGCCGTTTCTCCCTGAATGAGCATTACATCGTTGGCAGAAATTGAGTTTTGACCTTGATGTTCACCATTATACTTATCAGAGGTTTCTTTATCGAGACAGGCAAACCAGATCAAGAATACCGGCTGACACCTCTGTAAAACGATGTTTTGACTGCCAGCATTGTAAACGGAGAACTTCAAGCGACCATGGAAACCAGGATCGACATGGAAACCCGAAATATTCACTAGTCCCCGGAATTTTATACCGGCTTTAATGGATATGAATGCTATGGTGTCTGTGGGAATTTTAATCTCCTCCTCCGTAATCAGCAGGCCGAATTGACCTGGAGGTATTACAAGTTGCTCACTCGATTCGATTTTATTTTTCTTCCCATCCTTATCAGAGGTCAGAAAATATTCCGAGCCAAGGGTTAACTCGTAAGATGCAGCGTTAACCGCCGCTGGATCGTACGGGTGAATGATCCCTTTCTCAGGAATATTGAGTTTTAGTGTATCAGAGCTCCAGAATGGCATACTTCTTAAGTTAGTGTGTAAGTTACAGTTTACTAGGATCCGATGAAAGATTTTCTCTACCTTCTGCGAGCATCCTCAGCTGCTTTGCGAATTTCTGGAAATCTCCGTTCAGGCTCTTGATATCGGAAATTAAGTGTTCATAGAAAGGGAATTTCTTTTGTATTTCTTGGGGGCTGAGCGTCTTATTTTCAGGCAGATCTATAGTCTCATCATGCCATCGACGATATTTCGCACGCCATTTCGTAAGATGGGGTCTGAGACCAACATTAAGAAGATCAATCAATGCCTGAACCAGTTCGCGGGTGTCTGTAGATCCTGCAATATGATGCGCTGGCACCTGCTTTATAAGTTCACGTGTGATACCAAAAAATTGATACCATGAGCTGTAAACTTCGGAGATGAGATCGTGTTCTTCGTCAAATGGAAGTGCTATTTTTCTTGTGACCAGCTCGGCGTAGGCAGCGAAAGCTATCTTCTGAGTGTCTCTATTAATTTTTATCTTTGCTTCTGGAAGACTCCCGAATTTGAGCGTGACCTCTGATATTTCAGTAGAAAAAGAGGAGTGTAGTTTCCTTTTTGACCAGAACCATAGACATAAACAGCCGATCAATAAGCCTAGGACTAATAGATCTATCCGGATTGTGACATCGCCAGACTCTATACCAATTGAAACAAAAGCCGAGTTACTGGTCTCTGGTATGGCCATAAGCTGCGAATCCGGATTTTTTTTATCAAAATTCGCCATATGCCTGAGTCCGTAATCTTATTCACGCTTAAAGTGTTAGCTTCACTGACAAGCCTCGCACTCTCCCCCGTTCATCATCGCATCGATGGAACAAGCCATCTTCTGCTCAGCGGTGAACGTCTTCGCAGCTGCGGTTGCGGCTGTTGCAGCAGTGGTTGTCGCCATGTGGCCGCGTTGTTCTTTCTGAACATTGAGGGTGGATTTCTCGACGCCGGAGGCTTGCATGGTGCGGAGGTAGTAGGTGGTTTTGAGGCCTTTGTCCCATGCACGGCGATACATGTGTGAGAGGGTTTTGAGGTCCGGGGTCGCGAGGAAGAGGTTGACCGATTGGGATTGGTCGATCCATTTCTGGCGGCGGGCTGCGGCATCGATGATGTATTCGTAGCCAACGCCGAAGACGGTTTTGTGTTTCTGTTTGAGGGCTTCCGGGATGTCGTCGATGTTCTCGAGTTCACCATCGAAGTATTTCAACTGATCGACCATTTCCGGGCTCCAGAGATTGGCTTTCTTGAGGTCACGAACGAGCTCGGTGTTGAGGATGGTGAAGTCGCCGGAGAGGTTGGATTTCACGTAAAGGTTTTTGTAGTTCGGCTCAATGCACGGAGTGGTGCCCATGATGTTAGAGATCGTCGCTGTCGGAGCGATCGCCAGCACGTTGGAGTTACGCATGCCGTGTTTTTTGATTTTATCACGCACGACGGACCAATCCATTTTGCCACCGCGTGGGACATCGATCTTGCGACCGCGCTCGTCTTCGAGGAGATCGACGGTGTCTTGCGGGAGAAGTCCCCTGCTCCATTTGGAACCTTCGTAGGTGGAGTAGGTTCCAACTTCAGCGGCGAGGTCGGAAGAAGCGCTGTAAGCGTAGTAAGCGATGGCTTCCATCATCTCGTCATTGAACTCGACTGCGGCGTCGGATGCGAAGGAGAGGTTGCGTTTGTAGAGCGCGTTCTGGAGACCCATCACGCCAAGGCCGATGGGGCGGTGGCGGGAGTTTGCGGTTTTCGCAGCTTGGGTTGGGTAGAAGTTGATATCGATGACGTTATCGAGGGCACGGATGGCAACGGTGATGGTTTCCTTCAACATCTCGTGATCGAGAGCACCATCGCGGTTGATGTGTGAATCGAGCACCACGGAACCGAGGTTGCAAACAGCGGTTTCTTCGTCCGAGGTGTTGAGGGTGATCTCGGTGCAAAGGTTACTGGAGTGGATGACACCGCAGTGATCTTGTGGGGAGCGGACGTTGCACGGGTCTTTGAAGGTGATCCATGGGTGGCCGGTTTCGAAGATCATTTTCAACATGCCTTTCCAAAGCTCGATGGCTGGGATCTGGCGGGACCAGATTTTGCCTTCGGCGGCCATGGTTTCGTATTGCTCGTATTTCTCTTCAAAGGCTTTGCCGTAAAGATCGTGGAGATCCGGGGTTTCGTTGGAGCGGAAGAGTGTCCAGTCTTTACGATCCTCCATGCGTTTCATGAAGAGGTCAGGAACCCAGTTGGCGGTGTTCATGTCATGGCAGCGGCGACGGTCATCACCGGTGTTTTTGCGGAGCTCGAGGAAGTCTTCGATGTCGTTGTGCCATGTCTCAAGGTAAGCACAGCCGGAGCCTTTGCGTTTGCCACCTTGGTTCACTGCCAGGAGCTGGTCGTTGTGAAGTTTGAGGAACGGGATGATGCCTTGGGATTCGCCATTGGTGCCTTGGATGTAGCCACCGGTGCCGCGGACGGCGGTCCATGAACCACCGAGACCACCTGCCCACTTGGAGAGGTAAGCATTTTCCGCAATACCACGCTGCATGATGGACTCGATCGAGTCATCGACCTTGTAGAGGTAGCAGGAAGAGAGCTGGGAGTGAAGGGTGCCGGAGTTGAAAAGGGTCGGGGTGGAAGAGCAGAAACGACGACCTTTGTAGAGGTTGTAGAGACGGATCGCCCAGTCCTCGGCGTTGTTAGGCTCGGTTTTGAAGAGGCCCATGGCGACACGCATCCAGAAGAACTGAGGTGTCTCAATACGCTGATGACGCTCAGCGGTCTTATCGACGATGAGGTAACGATCGTAGAGGGTCTGAATACCGAGATAGTCGAAGTCGAGGTCGGCGGTTGGGTCAAACGCTTCGCAGAGTTTTTCGATATCGTATTTCTCTAGCAGATCAGGGTGGATGCGTTTGATGGTAACTGCGTATTTGAGGTAAGACTTGAAGCCTTTTTTGTGCGCGTCTTTGAGTTTCTCAACCCCATCGGTGGAGATGTTCCAGTTGAGCACTTCCTCGTAGATGTAGGAGAGCAAGATACGCGCCGCGAACTTCGCGAAGTCGGCATCTTTCTCGATGAGTGTCTTGGAGTTGAGGATGATGGTTGCTTTGAGGTCTTTGGCGGAAATTTCCGAACCAATCGAGCGGCGGAGTTCGCGTTCGATGTCGGCTTCAGGAAGATTGAGGCTCAAGCCGATGGAAGCGAAGGCGATGCGCTTCTTGAGCTCCATGCCGTCCCAGAAGGAGGATTGGCCGTCGTCGGTGGTGACGACGATCATGGAGTCTTGTGAGAGATCTTCGCTCGCTACGTCTTCTTGCTCACGGCGGAGAAGGTTGCGCTGGGCACGATAGAGAATGTAATGCTCCGCTGCCTTAAACTGGCCTTGGCGCATGAGTTCTTCCTGAACCATGTCCTGGACGTCCTCGATGTGGACGAAGGATTGATCACCACGGCGGATGCGCTCGGTCACTGCTTTCGCGATATCGATGGCTGGCTCCGGGTTTGCTTTGATCGTGAGGAAGGCTTTGCGAACGGCGATCTCGATTTTCGTTTCTGACCAAGGCACGACGTTTCCGTTACGACGGATCAAACGAACCGGAAGCGCGTGTGGACCCGAACCCATATCAACGTGGCCGGTCTTCTCAAGCGAGCGACGGAATGCCAATGACTTCGCAACATCGTATGCTTCGTTTTCTAACAATGCTTTCTCGATCAACAAATACAGATCGGATTCGGAAAGACGGAGACGACCACCGGATTCGAGCGATGCGGTTAGAGAAACGGCAACCGCATGCGCCACCTGCGACACGAAGTTACGGTTCACATCGGAGAAAATGGATTTTTCATCCTCACTGCGAGCGATGAGAAGGTCGGCAAGCGAATCACCAATCGCATCTGCCACGTCTTCAAGAGAGAACTGGGTCTCTTTCTCACCACGAGTCACGATGATATCTGAGTAAGGCTTGCGCTTTTCAACAGGAATGGTCCCGCGCCAGTCGTATGGGCGATCTGTTGATGCGAGCTCAAAGCGATCAGAGATGACTTGTTTGAGGATGTTGTCTTCGGCGAGGTTTAGGGAGCGGTACATGTCAGTTGGTGGGTCGGGGTTTTTTGGTGGATTGGAAAGTGGAGGGCGAAAGGGCTAGAGTTTGCTAGTTTTCAGTGTTCAGTTTGAAGGGAAGAGTGCTGTTGCGGAGTTGCTGGTGCTAAGTGGTGAAAGCTAGAGTTTTCAGTGTTCAGTTTGAAGGGAAGAGTGTTTATGCGGAGGGTTTGGAGCTGGAGCGGGATTGAATGGATTTGACGAGGCCTTGGAGCATTTTCGAAATTTCTCGGGTCTCGTTGATCATTTCTGTGGAGCCTTTTAATGATGGTTGATTGAGCTGCTTACGGATGCGTTCGCTGATATAGAGTTGGGTTCTCAGTTCGGCGCAGGAGCCTTTGCTGATGCGAAGAAAACGGATAAAGTCGCCTTCACTGTCGCGTTCAGCTCCCTCAGCGATATTTGATGGAACTGAAATAGCAGAGCGCTGCATCTGATCACGAAGGGCGAAGTCACGTGAGTCGCTGGTTGCAACGCACAGGTCGACCGCGAGTTGGCATCCCCGCTTCCACACTTCTAGATCTTCAAACGTCGTCATTGATTTTTCTTTTCTTTCTCTTTCCTGAAAACTGAACACTTCAAACTAGCAAACTGACGAGCTATAGCTCGTCATCACTAACCGCTGTGAGTGCTGCGGCTTTTTGGTATTCGGTGACGCGGCCTTCGAAGAAGTTCTGCTCTTTCTTGATGTCCATCATCTCGGCGAGCCATGGGAATGGGTTGGAAACGGATTCGTTGAGCGGTGCGAGGCCACAAGATGTTAGGCGGCGATCGGCGATGTAATCGATGTAGGTTTCGAAATCCTCAGAGTTCAGACCGAGACCTGAAACAGGAAGGCAATCGCGGATGAAGGCTTTTTCAAGACGGATACCCTCGGCCATGGTCTGGCGAAGATCTTCACGGAAATCCTCGGTCCAGATGTCCGGGTTTTCATCGATGAGATCCATCAACAAGTTGCGGAAGACTTCGATGTGGTTCGACTCATCACGAAGGGTGTAACGGAACATCTGGCCGATGCCCGGGAATTTGTTCTGGCGATACAAGGAAAGGATCATTCCGAACAAGCCGTAGAACTGGGTGCCCTCCATGATCTGTCCGAACATGAAAATGTTTTTCGCGAGGGCCTGTTTGTTGTCGGTGATGGTGAGGTCGATATCGCGGCGCAGCGCACGTGAGTTCGAGGTCACGAAGTTGTTTTTCGCGGTGATGGTCGGGACGTCCTCGAACATCGCTTCGCACTCGTGCGGGTTGATGCCGAGTGAGGAAATCATGTAAACGAGGCTGTCTGCATGAATGTTTTCCTCGTGGGCGTGGCGGCCGAGCACCAGTTTCAGCTCAGGTGCGGTAACCACTTCGCGGACGACGTGAAGGACGTTGTCACCGACGATGCCTTCAGCGGCGGAGAAATAGCCAATACCCATTTTGATGATCCAACGCTCGACATCCGAGATGTCATTCGAGCGCCACTGCTCGACATCTTTCTGCATCGAGATGTCCTCAGGCTCCCAATGGTTGTTTTTCATGGTCTTATACAAGTCATAAGCCCACTGATATTTGAGCGGCAGGATGTTGAAAAACATCGTGTCTTTACCGTTGATGACGCGCTTGGAATTGAAGGCCAGCTCTGCTTTTGCCTTGTCTAAAACGAAGGTGCGGCTGCCGAGGGTGACTGTAGTGGTGGACATAGTTAGATGGTTGGGAATGTGGGTAAAAATGGCTGAGAAAGTCGCGCTGACGTCAAACGCAGCGTGGGAGACACTGAACGAAATTTACCGCTCGGGTCAATTGGATTTTGTAGATGTAGTATCCACAAATTATTCACAATACCACATGTAGTATATGCTTGGGATACCCGTAAAGTCGCCCTCCTTTAAATTTGGGAGTTCCACGGCTCTTCCATTAATCCCACTCACAGGTGTAGGTAGGGAAAAAAAAATCACAAATGGGGTTTTTCCCACCTGTTCACAAAAATTTGAAAAAATTCCTTAAGATATCCTTATTATCCGCACATACGGACTACCGTAGTTTCGGAACTCGTTGAAAATGAACGATATAAAATTTTTAATTTTCTGCCACTTCAGCACTCATAACCCAGAAAAGCGGCGAGAACCTTTGCAATAAACGCATGATTCGTTTTAGGTGGGCAAATGAAGCGACTCGCAACCCACTGGCAAATTCTCATCGCACTGGCTTTAGCGACCGTCACCGCCCTTGTGCTGCGGAGTTTATTCGGCGACGCCGCTGAATCCTCTTCAGGCGGAAAGCTGGTTGCGAGTGCTCTGGCGACGTGTGATTTCGTGGGAGATCTTTTCATGCGTGGTCTGAAAATGATCATCGTGCCATTGATTGTGACCGCAGTGGTTTCCGGAATCACCGGACTCAAAGGCGTGGAGGGCTTTGCCCGGCTCGGTTACAAAACGATTATCTTTTATCTAACATCCAGCTTGGCTGCGATTCTTGTGGGCTTGGTATTGGTCAATCTGATCGAGCCGGGCTTGATCGATGGCAAACCAAACGAAGCGATTGTTGCTGCTTTCGATGAAAACAAGGCGAAAGCCGATCCAGCGGTTATCGCAAAAGTGGAGGTGGCGAGTGAACGCCAAGAAAAGGATTTTCTCTCGATCTTCAAAGCGATGCTGCCCGAAAACGTCATGGAAGCAGCCAGTGACAATGGTCAAATGCTGGGCGTGATTGTATTCAGCATCCTGTTCGCGATCGCCGTCACCCAACTTCCGGGAGACATGGGAAATAGTGTTAGAGATTTTTTCGAAGCGGCAAACGAGGCGATGATCATCGTCACCACATGGATCATGGCCTTGGCTCCGATCGGGGTTTACGCTCTGATTCTGCCAGTGATCTATGAGGCGGGGCTCGATCTATTTAAACAGTTAGGCAAATACTTTTTCACGGTGCTGTTTGGCTTACTCATCCACTTCACGATCATCTTGCCTTTGGCTCTGAAATTCATCGGGAAGGTCAGTCCGCTCGCTCATTTGAAAGCGATGCGTCCCGCGCTGTTGCTCGCATTTTCCACCGCTTCATCATCCGCCACCCTTCCGGTCACGATGCGAGCTGTCCAAGACAACGCAGGAGTTTCCAAGCGTGTCTCGAGCTTCACTCTTCCTCTGGG
This sequence comes from Verrucomicrobiota bacterium, assembly GCA_040384845.1. Classification (GTDB taxonomy): domain Bacteria; phylum Verrucomicrobiota; class Verrucomicrobiia; order Verrucomicrobiales; family Akkermansiaceae; genus Luteolibacter. The sequence continues at coordinate 146,505 of JAZKIL010000012.1, forward strand.
ATCCACGGTGAATATGGACGGAACCGCGCTTTATGAATGCGTGGCGGTGATTTTCGTTGCTCAAGTCATGGGTATCGATCTTGGACTTGGAGCACAGTTTTTCATCGTTGTCGCGGCCTTGCTCACCAGCATCGGAGTGGCCGGCATTCCCTCCGCGAGCTTGGTGGCGATTCTGTTGATCCTGAAAAATTCCGGTATTCAAAACGCAGAAGTAGCCGTCGTCACCTTACTTTCAGTGGATAGGCTGTTAGACATGAGCCGCACGGCGGTGAACGTTTACAGCGACACCTGCGCCGCGGTCATTGTCGGACGCAGTGAGGGTGAGGTGTTCCATTTCGACGAAATAGCCTCCGAAGAAATTATTCCTGCAGGTAATTCTTCGGACGATAGATCATCGCAAACGGAATGAACAGAATGGCGGTGAATCCCATCAAACCGCTGAAAAACCAGAAATACTTGGCGCCTTGAAGTTTTGGCTGACCACCACTGAACGTCGTTTTCGTATACATTTCCTCGGCCGACTTAGCGTCCGCTGCGGCTTTCACACCCAGAGCTTTCTTTCTCGCAGACAACCACGTTTCCTTGGGACGCAGTTTATCCAACCATGAGGCTTTTTTAGGGGACTCTTTTTCAGGCTTATCCAAGATGATGCCGGTATCCCATTTCGTATTCCACTTGCCGTCACTTCCCGCTCCGCGGATGCGAATCGAATTCGAGTTCAGGATTTCATAACGAAATGCTGTGTTCTGAGCATCGCGGAAACCGGAGATCAGTTCATTGCCACGCTGCTTTTTCGGGAACGTGTTTCCCGCCGCAATCGACTCGGAAATGATTTTGCTGGCGATCTGATCGAGCACCGCTTGATCCTCCACTTGCAATGGATTTTTTTCACCCTTTTCGAGGCGCTTGATGAAATCATCTTTCGTGCCGGTCAGTCCGTCGTAACCCGGCAATACAACCGTTCGTGGATCCTCTTGCCAATCTTCCGGAAGATTTTTGAGCGCTGCTTGGAGTTGTTCCTCGGCAGCGCTGGGGACGCGGATGTAATGATTTACGCCAGCCACCAGGAAATTTCCAACGGCCACAGCAGCCAGATAGAAACACATGATGAACGACTTCATCTTGCGCGGTGCCTGCGTGTAAGCGAACTCAAGCGCGACAATCGAAATCAAGATTTCAGATGCTGTAAGCAACGCGTACGCACCAATCTGCCAACCGATGTTGGGACGCATGCCTGCATCGATCCATTCTTGAATGATACTCACCAAAACAAAGGCTCCAGCCATCAACACAAAGCCGATACCCATTTTCCGCAACGGACTCAACGGCCAGAATTTCTGCACAAACGGATAAATGAAGTAGCTGAAAATCGGGATGAAACTCAGTACGAAGACGGAGTTGAGCGATTGGATTTGAGAAGGCAGCCAGTTGAACCCAAGGAAGCTTCTATCCATGTTCTGGGACTGGAAAATCCATGTTGAGCCTGTCTGATCAAACAAAGCCCAGAACACCGCAACGAATAGATAAACCGGTGCGAGTTTCAAAATCGCAATGATCCCCTCTTTTCCGAACGCCTCTTTCAAAAATCCAAACCCACCAGCCGGAACATGTGCGAAACGATGACGACCCAGCCAAAAGATAAACGTCGCGATCGCCATCAAAACTCCCGGAACGCCAAACGCCCAATGCGGCCCATACCATTCTAACAACCAGGGTGTCAGCAGCATGGAAGCAAAGGCTCCGAGATTGATCGAAAAATAGAACCAGTTGAAAATACGCGATAACAAATGCGAGTTCTGTGTGCCGAACTGATCCCCAACATGTGCTGAAACACAGGGCTTAATTCCCCCTGCTCCCAGCGCAATCAAAACCAGGCCCGATATCATCCACCATTCGGAATTTCCGAACTGCCCCATCATCGCCAGCGCAGCATGGCCAGCGCAGTAAACCATCGAGAGAAACATAATCACTCGATATTTCCCAAAAAACACATCCGCAAGGATCGCTCCAATGAAAGGTGTTAGATAAAACGCTCCATTGAACAAATGCACCAACTCCGTCGAGCGCGCTTCATCCATCGGCTTTCCACCTGAGCCATCCATCAAAAATAAATACTGAGTCAGGAAAACCGCAAGAATCGCCTTCATCCCATAAAACGAAAACCTTTCCGCCGCCTCATTGCCGATGATGTGCGGAATGCCGGATGGCATTTTCGTGGTTTCCTCTGGGGTCGTGCGGTAATTCATGTTTCAAAATATTCCCAACTTGGCAAAAAGATCCACTCACGTGGTTTCGCAGAAATCGGATTAAAGAAAGTCTCTATCACTTACCGCTCAACAATTTTTCGAGATACTTCTCGTGCTGTCGCAATTCAGATTGCCGAGAACGAATATTGAACCTCGCGCGGCCCCTTGTTTTCATTAAATTCAATGTGCGTTCCAACTCCTCAATGGCGTTCTTGCATTGGTTCGGCGTCGATGGAGTCGAATTCATCGCATCTGATTTAAGAAGCTTGAGATCGCTCAAATAATGATCCGCCACTTTTCGATACCACGCCAGCGGGCCGTTGTCGTTGGTATTGACCTCTTTTACGATCTTCTCAAAAAACGGAACTGCCTGATCGAGTCCTCCCTGCTCCCAATTTTTCAAACCGGAGATCATGCAAGCCATGAGATGTTCGTCATCGGCCTTATTGAAATTGGTCTTTTTAATATCAATAAACTGCGGCTGTTGAAGACTTTTAAGGGTTGGTGCTATCACCGCAGCAAACCCAGCAGGTAACTTGGAAGAACGACTGTCAATATGCTCGCCAACAGCTTTCGAATGACGACTCGCATCGCTCATCCGGCCATCTAACAAAGCCGCAGCCACCCCATCCAATCCCGCCCACGAACGGGTGGGTTCCTCCACTTTTGAATTTAAGAACAACTTGATAAAGGTATCCTCGGATTCGCGAAGCTTACCCTGCTTCATCAAATCCTTTGCGGATCGATACTGGCTAATAATCTCTTTGTTCGTATCCGCTCCATCAGCACCGGTGTGCCCTGTCGTGGCAATGGTCGACGGCTCCACCGGAGCATTCGAGTTGATGAATTGGAGAACCAAGAAAACCACCAATATCGTAACGACCACTGAGATGACAGTTATCATCACGGTTTTCTTCTGCTTAGCCCGAACCTGCATCCGATGGAGCGCATGGGCTTGTGCAGCCGACTGTTGATGATTACCACCCGTCTCCAAGGCTTTGATCGCTGCTTGCAGAGCGATAATCATTTCATCATAGCTTCTGAAACGATTTCTCGGATCGTATGACATCGCACGATCCACAATCGCGCAGGTTTCATAGGAAACTTCCGGTGCCACGCGTTTCAATGGAATCACTTTGGTTTTTGCAACACGCAGAAGCTTGGTGTCCATCGTGTCTTCCGTGCAGGAAGGAACACCTGAAAGAGTGTGATAAAGTGTGGCGCCGAACGCATAAATATCCGAACGGAAATCTTCTACTCCACCTTCGATCGCCTCCGGGGGCACGTAGTAAGGGGTTGCCCAAATTTCATCCGCCTTTGCCTCGCCACCTTTGGTAACGAGAGCGAGTCCGAAATCCACGATCTTCGCGTTGCCCTCGGCATCAAAAAGAATGTTTCCCGGCTTGATGTCGCGGTGGATCAAACCTGCGGATTGCGCACCTTTTAAACCTTCAGCGATTTGAATCGCCAGCGGGAGAACTTCGGTTTCCGTCAGTTTTCCGCGTTCATAAATTCGATGTTCCAGATGTCCGCCAGGAACAAATTCCATCGCAATGTAAAACAACCCGAAGGCACGACCCGTCGTCAAAATTTTCACGACGTGGGGATGGCTGAATGAAGCGGTCAAACGCGCTTCGTCCTCGAAGGCCGCGATCCGCTTTTCATCTTTCGAGTATTCCTCACTCAAAATTTTCAGTGCGACCTCACGATTCAACGTGGTATCGATTCCAGCGAACACGGAACTCATTCCACCAATCGCATGGCGCTTCGTTACCGTGTATGGCCCGAACTGTTTCTTGATTCGGTTTTCCTCACCGCATGTAGGACAAGCCACTCGTGAGTATGGCGGTAATCCCATTACCGACATCGGATTGCCGCAGGCGAAGCAAAGCACGATATCTTCATTTGTCTCTGACATAGTAAATCTGGAATCCTTTTCCGAGGCTCAAAACTTCGGATTGCTGAACAATTAAATGCTTTATACGTAAGCCCAAGGCAACATTTTATTCCATTTTCGACACCTTACCACTTGCAACCTCAGCCATTTCACCGAAAACCTCAGCCGTGATCGCAAGACTCAGAGGAAACATCATCGAAGCATACCCGAACCGACTCATCGTCGATTGCCATGGGGTCGGCTACGAAGCGATCATTCCGATTTCTACTTTCGATAGCCTGCATCCGGTAGAAGGCACATTCGTCGATCTCCGCACCCATCTGCACATCCGGGAAAACGCCCAGACACTCTACGGTTTTGCCACCGAAGAAGAACGCGATGTGTTTCTGCTGCTAATTGATCGCGTCTCAGGCATCGGCCCCGCGATCGCGATCGCCATTCTCAGTGGAATGCCGGTGACCATGTTCAAATCCGCCGTGGTTGGGGGCGATGTCGCGCTTTTATCCAAATCCAAAGGGGTAGGTAAAAAAACCGCCGAACGCATCATTCTGGAGCTGAAAGATAAAGTCGGAGTTACAGATACCTGGCAAGACGCCGCCTCAGGCGAGGTTTCCTCACAAGCCGCCGATGCCGAGCTCGCCCTCATCGCCCTCGGCTACAAACAAGTAGATTCCCGAAAAGCCGTCCGCGCCATTCTCGAAAAAGACCCCGCCGCCACCGCCGAAGCCCTCATCCGCGGCGCACTCCGCAGCTTACAAGGCTAGTCTTACTCTTCCTTGAGGTTTAGAGTTTAAAATTTAAAGTTTATGATCCGCACCCGATTCGCACCTTCACCCACCGGCTACCTCCACGTCGGCGGCGCCCGCACCGCCCTTTTCAACTGGCTCTTCGCCCGCAAACACAACGGCACTTTCATCCTCCGCGTTGAAGACACCGATGCCGCACGCAACACCGAAGAAGCCCGCCAAGCCATTTTCGACGGCATGTCATGGCTCGGCCTCGATTGGGACGAAGGCCCAAATTGTAGCGGCGATCATCGGTCGCCGTCTTCCCCATCTTCTTCCTATTACCAATCCCAGCGAAAACCCATCTACGACGCCTATTTTGAAAAACTCCTCGCCGCCGATCGTCTCTACAAAGACGGCGATGCCTATCGTTTCCGCTTCGATCGCAAACCCATCACCATGCACGATCTCGTTTGCGGCGAAGTCACCATTGATTATCGCGATGAATCTAACACCCCGGATATGGTCATTCGTCGTAGCGATGGTTCTTACGTGTTCCATTTCGTGAACGTGGTCGATGACCTTGAAATGAAAATGACCCACGTGATCCGCGGTGAGGATCACTTGATGAACACGCCGAAACATCTCCAGCTCATCGAAGCCCTCGGCGAACAGCCACCTCAATACGCCCACATCCCTCTCATCCTCAACGCCGATGGATCCAAGATGTCGAAACGGGATGCCGGAGCCGCCGTCGGCGATTACCCGAAACAAGGTTTCCTCTCCGAAGCCGTCGTGAATTTCATCGCCCTGCTCGGCTGGTCTTCGAAATCCGATGACGAAATTTTCACCCTAACAGAACTCGTTGATCGCTTCTCCATCGAGGCCATCAACCGCGCGCCCGCACGTTTCGATTTTGAGAAATGCAAATGGGTCAACCAGCAACACATCGCGAAAATCTCGACTGATAGGTTTGCGGATCTAGCCAAGCCATTCGTCGAAGCCGAGAAACTTCCGATCACCGAGAGCTATCCCGCAGTGATCGCTGCAGTGAAAGAGAAAGTCCGGCTCCTCTCCGAAGTCCCCGCCTCCATCGATTTCCTCATCACCGACACCGCAGCTCAAGATGAAGAAGCCGTTGCGAAAGCAAAAGCAAACCCGAACTCCGCGTTTCTCCCAGCACTCGCCGAGCACATGGCAGTGCTAACAGATTGGTCCGCTGACATCGCCAAAGAAGCCATCGCTACCGTCGCCCAAGCCAACGGAGCAAAACCCGGACAACTCATGTTCCCCGTCCGCGTCGCTCTCTCAGGCCGCGCCCATGGCCCGGATCTCGGAGATATCTTCTCGATTCTTGGGAAAGAGAAGACCGTTGAGCGATTGAGAAGCTTCTGACTATTGGAGAGCCGTGCCTGTGGCCGGCTTCCATTCCATAGCAAAAGAAAGCCGGCCGGAGGCACGGCTCTCCATCAATACCCCAACCAAGGCCCGAGCCACTTCTCCGCTTCGGTGACACTCATCCCTTTACGCGCCGCATAATCCTCAATCTGATCTTTCTGAAGTTCCGATAGCGCGAAGTAATGACTTTCCGGATGCGAGAAATACAAACCGCATACCGCAGCTCCCGGATGCATCGCACAGCTCTCGGTGAGGAAAACGTCGGTGGCCTCGGTTGCACCTAACAGATCGAAAAGGATCGGTTTTTCGGTATGATCCGGTTGGGCTGGGTAGCCCGGTGCCGGACGAATACCTGC
>JAZKIL010000012.1:153136-165759 GCA_040384845.1 Verrucomicrobiota bacterium
CCTGATATTTTTCATGGATCAAAGCGTCTTTCGTCAACTCGCCCTCTGCCTCGTATCCCCAAGCGATACGAGCCCGATGATGCAGCATTTCCGCAAAAGCTTCCGCCAGGCGATCCGCAATCGCTTTGACCATGATCGAGCCATAAGGATCATGTGCGGCATCCAGTTCCTTCGCATACTCATCCGCACCGTGGATGCCAACGACGAAGCCGCCGATGTGGTCCGTGGCGGCGGATTGCATCCGCCCAGCCAATCCACCATCACCCACAAACTCCCAATCGACCATTCCGGCTGATTTCGGATTATTTAACACATACCTCGTTTGATTACCAAACTCCTCCGCATCACGAATGATGTGATCATATGATTCTTTCTGCCAAAACGCTCCGTCCCTACCTAACAGCTTATTTGCTTCTCGGGCTGTGAACCTTTTGATGCTGTGTAAGATATCAGCCAGAGACTCTCCATCCCTCGGTGATAAAATGATGTGCACATGATTAGGCATCACACACCATGCGCCGAGATCATAGCGCTCACCCGCAAAGTGTTTAATTGCATCAGCAATCATCGCAGCGACTCTTTGGTCTTTCATCCAACACTCGCCCATTCCCTCATCGAGAACTTTCTCAATACGCTCACGGTAAAGTTGATCCAACTGAATGCGGAGATCTTTGCGTAAACTTTCTTCGCCGTCTTTTTCCGCCTGCTGGATGCGAATTTTCAGTTCTTCTTTTTCTTGCGCGTAGGCAGCGAGGACACCTTTGGGGAAAGTGTCTTCAAGACGGAATGTGACTGCATACGTCGCTCCTTCGCGATACCAATGAGGCAAGCATCCCCATTTTTCTTTTTGGATACTTGGGTTCTGATTGGCTGGGCGGATGCAATCCGCCGCCACGGGCTTCACCCAATCAGACAACGCCACGTTCGGCTTGCCGGAGGTTTTTTTCAATTGCTGGCGAAGCGTGTGAAATTTTGTCCGCTCCGTTCCGTCTTCATTGCTCACGATGATGTCATCGCCATCTGCGTTCGCTGGGAAAAATCCATAGATCCCCCGCGCTTTCAGCCGGTTTTCCTTCACAAGATTTTCCAAATACACGCATGCCTCCGCATAGAGTTTTTTCGCTTCTGCCGCGCCGCCTTCGTTTTTCGTTTTCAGTTCTTTCTTCTCCCTGTCCCAAACCCCGCGTAATTCCCAGGCATGGAAAAACGGTGTCCAATCAATGTATTCCACGAGATCCTTGATCTGCGGCTCGATCACCCGCGTGCCAGTAAACGAGGGCACCGGAGGACTGTAGGAATCCCAATCGTATTTCGGTGCCGCCGCGCGGGCTTCCGTGATGCTGATGGTTTCTTTCTTCGGTCCACCCAGGAAATTTTCGCGTGCCTTTTGCTGTTTCTCCCGAAGCTCTCTAACAAATTCATCACGCCCGTCTTTCGACAAAAGCGAGGTCGTCACCGGGACCGAACGCGAGGCGTCAAGCACGTGCACCACCGGACCCGAGTAATGTTCCGCGATCTTGATGGCTGTGTGCGCTGCGGAAGTCGTCGCTCCGCCGATCAACAAGGGAACAGTGAAACCACGGCGTTCCATTTCCTTCGCAACATGCACCATTTCATCGAGCGATGGCGTGATCAAACCCGAGAGCCCAATCACATCCGCGCCGAGTTCAATCGCCTTGTCCAAAATCTTATCGCAAGCAACCATCACGCCCATGTCGGTGACCTCGAAGCCGTTGCAAGACAACACCACGCCGACAATGTTCTTACCGATGTCATGAACGTCTCCTTTGACGGTCGCGATCAGGAAACGTCCGGCCGAGTTGCCGCGCTCTGCGATTTTCAACGCCTCATCATGAGACATGCCGGGGTTCTTTTCCTGGATCGCCAAAATATCTCCCGCGAGGTTTTCCGCCTTCTCGGCTTCCATGTAGGGGAAAAGCCATGCCACCGCTTTCTTCATCACGCGTGCGGATTTCACCACCTGCGGCAGGAACATTTTTCCCGCACCAAACAAATCGCCGACCACGCCCATGCCATCCATCAACGGACCTTCGATCACTTTCAACGGCCTGGCGTATTTCACCCGAGCCTCTTCCGTGTCTTCATCGATGAAACGGTCAATCCCTTTCAGCAAGGCATACTCGAGTCGCTTCTCCACGCTGTCTTCACGCCATGAAAGATCTTCCTCAACCTTTTTCCCGCCAACACCTTTGTAGCTTTCCGCTAGGTCTAACAAACGCTCGGTGGAATCGTCTCTACGATTCAATAGCACATCTTCCACACATTCCAAAAGATCCTTCGGGATCTCGTCATAAACCTCAAGCATCCCTGCGTTGACGATTCCCATATCCATCCCCGCTTTGGTTGCGTGATAGAGGAAAGCGGAATGCATCGCTTCCCGGACCTTGTTGTTGCCACGGAAAGAGAAGGAAATGTTAGAAACACCGCCGGAAACTTTCGCGCCCGGCAGGTTTTCTTTGATCCAACGCGTCGCGTTGATGAAGTCCAAGGCGTAGTTGTTATGCTCCTCAATCCCGGTCGCGACCGTGAGGATGTTCGGATCGAAGATGATGTCATTCTGATTGAAACCCACTTGATCGACCAAAATACGATAAGCCCGCTCGCAGATGCGGATTTTCTCATCATAGGTCGCAGCCTGGCCCTTTTCATCGAATGCCATCACCACCACGGCGGCGCCATATTTCATGATGTGCTTGGCGTTTTTGATGAAAACTTCCTCACCCTCTTTAAGTGAAATCGAGTTCACGATCCCCTTGCCTTGAAGGTGCTTCAAACCCTCTTCAAGAATCTCCCACTTCGAGGAATCCACCATGATAGGCACGCGCGCCACATCCGGCTCGCCTTGGAGCAGATCGAGATATTTCGCCATCATCGCCTTGCCGTCGATCAAGCCATCGTCGAAGCAGATATCGATCACGTTCGCGCCGTTCGCGACCTGTTGACGCGCCACTTCCACCGCCGCTTCGAGATCCCCGGCACGGACCAGTTTCGCAAACTGCGGAGACCCCGCCACGTTCGTCCGTTCCCCGATCATGAGGAAGCCTTTTCCCTCGTCATGGTTATAAGCCTCTGTTCCAGAAAGCCTGAGTGCTGGTTTGATTGGATTCATTTTAAAATAAGAGTTTTCACCGCAGAGACGCAGAGATCGCGGAGGGTCGCAGAGATTTTTTAAGTAGGGAACTTGTGAACTTGGCGTTTGATTCCGTCAACCAAACGCACCGTGTGGAAATTAATGAGCAAGCCGAGGTGTCGATCTGACATGCGTAGATAAGTAAGTAATTGCGCAGAGTGGACAGGGAGAAAAGCTTCAACGGTTTTAACTTCAATAATCAGAGTATCTTCAACCAGTAGATCAATTCGATATGCATCATCTATTTTGATATCCTTATAACAAATAGGTAGTGCGAGTTGCCTGATTGTATTGAGACCCATCAACGCAAGCTCATGCTCAAGCGCTGCTTCGTAGGTAGATTCAAGTAACCCAGGGCCGAGTTCACGATGCACTTCAATAGCTGCACCAATCACCTTTTCACTCAGTTCATTCAATCGTTCTTTTTCAGTAATCATAACTCCAATCTTTTCTCTGCGACCCTCCGCGACCTCCGCGTCTCTGCGGTGAAGAAAATCATCTATTTCCTAATCCTCCTCGGCACCACACCCCTCACCCCTTCAGCAATCGCTCTCACATGCTCGGGCGTGTTTCCACAACATCCTCCGGCGAAGTTGATCAACCCGCTCGTCGCGAAGTCTTTCATGAAATCCTTCATGTGCGGTGGCTCCAGATCGAAGCCGGTGGGTGCCAGCGGGTTTGGCAGACCCGCGTTCGGGTAAGCGGAAACATACGTCCCCGCGACTTCGGAGAGTTCTTCCAAAAACGGCCTCATCAGATCCGGGCCGAGCGAACAGTTCAAACCGATCGCCAGCGGCTTGGTATGAGCGAACGCATTCCACAGCGCCTCGACTTTCTGCGCGGAAATCATCGTTTCCCCACCCAAACCAACCGCCGCTGAAATGATCACCGGCAAATGAATGCCGAGTTCTTCATAGACATCCTGCACCGCCACCGCAGCGGCTTTTGCGTTGAGCGAATCGAAGATCGTTTCGATCATCAAAATATCGCATCCGCCCTCGATCAGCCCGCGAACCTGCATCCGATACACTTCTAACACCTGATCAAACGTCACCACGCGAAACGATGCATCCTCGGCATCCGGAGAGTTGCTAAGAGAAACCGTCAGCGGCCCTATCGCCCCGGCCACGTAACGTTTCACGCCAGTGTCTGTCCCTATATCATCCGCCATTTTCCGCGCAAGCTGGCTGCCTTTGACATTCATCTCCCACGCGAGCTCGTTCAAAAAATCGTTTTCCAAAATCTTCTGGAAAAACTCCGGATCCTTCCGTCCGCCCTTTTCCCGTGGGTCCTCCACGAAAAACTCGCTCTGCGCAATCCCCGTTGCCGAGAAGGTGTTGGTCTCGCAGATGTCGGATCCCGCCTCATAAAATCGCTTGTGGATATCCGCAATCACCTGCGGCTGCGTGATTGATAAAATATCGCCGTTGTTCAGCAAATCCTTCTCGTTGTTCGCATATCGCTCGCCGCGCGCCGCCGCTTCGTCGAGGCCGTAGGTGCGGATCGTCGTCCCCATCGCGCCATCCAACACCATGATCCGCTGTGACAATTCTTGTTCGATTTCCGCTGTGTGATCCGCCTGAGCCATGGCCGAAGCCTAATTCATCCAACCCACGCATCAAGATACAAATCATCAAATCACGATATGACGATGGGAAGGCTCTAAGACCCCCAGAATGAGCGATTCACGTAAAAAATCCGTGCTTCTGAGCAAAAAAAACTCAATCTTTGCGAAGAATTTTTCTCAAAATGTCCGCATCCATCCAATTCCTTAATGTTGAAAGCATTCCCACCACCGGTTTTCTTGCGATTCCTGGGCGACTCGATTTTCAACAACTTCTCTATTTTGAGAAACAATTCAGCGGCAGAACCATCACGTTTCTGATCGAGGAAAACGATTCCTACGACCCCGCCTTACGCAGTCACATGGAAAGCTCCGAACGCGGCGCAATGTTTTCTATCACCGACGAAAACCCAGCCGCAGCAGGTCAACAACTTGCCGCTTATTTAAAAAACGGCGGCATCCTATTATTTGTTCCGGGTCGTTCCAAAGCCCGTCCCGCTACCCCCATCCACATTCCTTCCACGCATCTCAAAACTCTCGTTTCGCTAAAACTCCCGACCCTGCCCATCGCGATCGATTGCCCGCGCGAATCCTGCATGGGGATCGAAAAAATTTCATCACTGCCACAAGCCGTCTTTTCGGCGGGCCGCTTGCTGGGCGAAAAAGAAATCAATGTGCCGAGCTTTCAAGAAAGCCTGTTAGAAGCATTTGAAGCCGCATACAGCACACGCGCGATCATCCGTGGTTCACTCGCCACGGCTTTGCTTTATGGTTTGAAAAAAAATACTGCCGACAAACTTGTCGATGGATCGGATGATTCCGAAATCCCTTTTTCTAACATCCTGCCAGCCGCCATCGCGCTTTCCAAATTCATCATCAAGGAAACCGATAAACCCCGCGTCGCCATCGTTCTGCCTCCTGGCAAAGGCGGCTTGATCGCCAACCTCGCCGTTTTGTTCGCGGGAAAAGTTCCCGTGAATCTCAACTTCACTGCTTCGCATGATGCGATCCGCTCCTCCATCCGCCAAGCAGATGTAGATCGTTTCATCACGGCCGATCCCTTTGTCCGCAAGGTTTCCAGCTTCCCATGGCCACCCAACCGCGACCTCATTTTCATCGAACGCAAACTTCCTGAAATCAAAAAAGAGATCGTCAAATGGGCGTTGATTTCAAAATTCCTCCCCGCCGCATGGCTAGCCAACATCCTCGGACTGAACAAGCGCCGCGATACCGATGAAGCCATCCTGCTCTTCACCTCCGGCTCATCCGGCGAACCCAAAGGAGTGCCGCTCACCCATCGCAACGTCCTTGCGAACGTTCTGCAATTCGGCTCCCGCCTCAACATCGGTCGCAACTCATCCATCCTCGGTTGCTTGCCTCTGTTTCACTCGTTCGGTTGCACCGTCACACTTTGGTATCCGGTCATCGAAGGCATCAACCTTGTCACTTATCCCTCACCTCTCGAAACCAAACGTCTGGCGGAACTCATTTCCCTGCACCAGATCAACGTCCTACTCGCCACTCCGACCTTCCTGCGTGGCTACATGAAACGCATTGATCCCGCCCAGCTCAAATCCCTCCAACTCGTCGTCACCGGCGCGGAAAAACTCCCGCAAAACCTCGCCGATGCCTTTGAGGAAAAATTCGGCGTCCGCCCGATGGAAGGCTATGGCCTAACAGAAACCTCACCGGCCACCAACGTCAACCTGCCGACACCCGATCAGGTCGCGAACTCGCATTCCCTCCCCGCTCATCTCAATGGTTCCGTGGGCCAACTCCTTCCCGGCATCGCCATCCGCCTCACGGATCCTGTCACAAACGAACCCGTGCCAATCGACCAACCCGGCATCATCGTTCTCAAAGGTCCTAACATTTTTCCCGGCTACCTCCGCGACGTCAAACGCAGCAACGAAGTCCTAACACCCGATGGCTGGTTTAAAACCGGCGACGTCGGTTTTCTGGATGCCGATGGCTTTCTTCACATCCAAGGCCGTATCTCCCGTTTCTCAAAAATCGCAGGTGAGATGGTGCCTCACGAAACCTTGGAAGCCGCCATCAACAAAGTCCTCAGACTCGATAGCGAAACCGAACGCAAAATCGCCATCGTCGGCGTCCCCGACGATAAAAAAGGCGAAGCCATCATCCTTCTCTCCACCATCGCCGGCCAAGCCCTCGAACAGGAATGCATCGACCTCCGTTACAAACTCCTCGACGAAGGCATTACTTCTCTATGGTGCCCGAGACAAATTGTTCCTGTGAAAGAGATCCCCCTGCTTGCATCAGGCAAACTCGATATCAAAGGTTGTCAGGAATTGGCGAAGTAAGGAGGATGGACATTCCTGTCCATCATATCTACTGACGAACTAAGGAGGATGGACATTCCTGTCCATCATATCTACAGAAACAAGGGACAGGAATGTCCCTTCTCCTTATTCAACCGCCTGCGCTCGCTCACTTTCCCAAAGAGTGAAATCACTCGCTTTCAACTTAATCGGATTGCGGCGAATATACCGCACAGCATTTGAAAAGTGCCTGCTGTCACGGATCATCGTATCTCGATAATTCACCTGCCAGATACTTCCCAACCCAAGCTTTCTAGCAGAAACCCCTTTCCATGCTTGAATCAGTTTTTCAATTGGAGCCAGCGGACGAAAAAGTAAATGCACGTGGTTTGGCATGATGATCCAAGAATGGTGCTCAACTCTCTCACCTTGAAACTTCATCAAAACATTTTCGAGTAATAGCCTCTTGTCAGTATCCCTGAAAATACAACCTCCCACACCTTGATCCAACCACCTCTCAAGTTGGGCGGTGAATCTTGTATGATATTCCTTCTCATCATCTTGCGACCAGGGTTCTGGATGATGACTTTTCCATATATCTCTCTCTTCCTTCCAAATTTTCAACTTTGCCTGTGGCAACGCATCTCCCAGCCGGAAGGTCACAAATTGCATCACTTCTCCCTGCTGCCAGTGAGGAAGCTTCACTCCATGCATGTCGATCTCTTCCGACCCATTCAAAAACTCCGACATGAAATCCAACTAAGGAGGATGGACATTCCTGTCCATCATTTTCTACTGAAACAAGGGACAGGAATGTCCCTTCTCCTTACTTCGAAAACACAACTTTTCCGTTCTTCACTTCTCCTTTGATCACATCGCCATCCACAAATTTTCCTTCGAGCACATCAAGGCTCAATGGATCTAACAAGTGGTGCTGAATCGCGCGTTTCAGCGGTCTTGCGCCATAGACGGGATCATATCCCTGGTTGCCGACAAATTCCTTCGCCTCTTCGGTCAGCGCGAGGCCAAGACCTTGTTTCGCTAGGCGCTTTCTGACCCGATCCAACTGAAGGTCCACAATGGTGGTGAGATCCTCGCGGCCCAAGCGATCAAAGATCACAATTTCATCAATGCGGTTTAAAAACTCCGGCCGGAAATGGCCACGCAGCGCATCCATCACAGCCGCTTCGCGTTGTTCGGGATTGCTTTCACCGAGGATATGTTGCGATCCGATGTTCGATGTCATGATCAACACCGTATTGCGGAAATCCACGGTCCGACCTTGTCCGTCAGTGATACGGCCATCATCTAACACCTGCAGCAACACGTTGAACACATCCGGATGCGCTTTCTCGATCTCGTCGAACAACACCACCGAATACGGCTTCCTGCGCACGTGTTCGGAAAGCTGTCCGCCTTGGTCGTAACCCACGTATCCCGGAGGCGCGCCGATCAATCGCGAGACGCTGTGCTTCTCCATGTATTCCGACATATCGATCCGCACCATCGCGCCTTCATCATCGAATAAAAATTCCGCAAGCGCCTTCGAGAGTTCGGTTTTACCCACACCGGTGGGCCCGAGAAAAAGGAACGATCCAATCGGCCGATTCTCATCCTGCAGCCCCGCACGTGCGCGACGCACCGCGTTGGCTACGGCAGCAATCGCTTTTTTCTGACCCACCACCCGATCGCCCAGCCTTGCCTCCATGGTCACGAGTTTTTCTTTTTCGCCCTCTTGCAATCGGTTAACCGGAATGCCAGTCCATGAGGAAACCACCCGAGCGATATCTTCCTCGGTGACTTCTTCTTTCAACATCGCGCCGTTCTTCTGCAACATCGCAAGACCTTGCTCCGCAACTTCAAGCGCCTTCTGCGCTTCTGGCAAATCGCCGTAGGTGATTTGCGAGGCTCTTGTTAGATCGCCAATCCGTTGTGCTCGCTCCACCTCGGTTTTCAACGTGTCAATTTTCTCCTGCGCCACGCGCACCTGATCGATGACTTCCTTTTCGTTGCGCCATTGAGCCATCATGCCCGATGACTGCTCTTTGAGATTCGCCTGCTCTTCTTTGACTTTTTCAAGCCGTGCTTGCGATGCCTTGTCGATCTCTTTCTCCAACGCTTTCTTCTCCATCTCCAACTGCATGATCTGGCGTTCTAACACATCGATTTCAGTCGGCATCGAATCCAATTCGATTTTCAAACGCGACGAAGCTTCATCGATCAAATCCACTGCTTTATCCGGCAGAAAACGATCCGAAATATAGCGGTCCGATAACATCGCAGCCGCCACGATCGCGCCATCCTGGATCCGCACGCCGTGATGAACCTCGTAGCGTTCTTTCAAGCCCCTTAGAATCGCAATCGTATCTTCCACTGATGGTTCGCCGACCATGACTGGCTGGAACCTCCGCTCGAGCGCAGCGTCTTTTTCGATGTGCTTGCGATATTCATCAAGCGTCGTCGCTCCTATCGCATGCAGCTCACCGCGCGCGAGTTGGGGTTTCAACATGTTCGATGCATCCGCCGCGCCTTCCGCCGCACCTGCGCCGACGATGGTATGCAGCTCATCGATGAACAAAATGATTTTGCCTTCCGCATCCGTGACCTCTTTCAAAAAGGCTTTCAAACGCTCTTCGAACTCGCCGCGAAATTTCGCACCCGCCAGCATCGCACCGATATCGAGGGAAACGACTTTTTTGTCTTTCATCGAATCCGGCACATCACCGGAAACGATGCGTCTGGCAAGACCTTCAACGATCGCCGTCTTGCCCACACCCGGTTCACCGATCAGCACCGGATTGTTTTTGGTCCTGCGCGACAACACCTGCAACACCCGCCGGATCTCATGATCCCGTCCAATAACGGGATCGATTTTTCCAGCCCGGGCGCGAGCAGTTAGATCCGTTCCATATTTTTCCAAAGTCTGGTATTTTCCTTCGGGATCGGCGTCGGTCACTTTTTGTGAGCCCCGCACTTCCTTGATCGCCGCCTCCGCTTTCTTCGCATCGAAACCCGCCTCTTTCAGCAGCTTGCCCGCGGGTGAATCTCCTTTCAAAGCTCCCAGCAGGAAATGCTCAACCGAGAGAAAATCATCGCCCATCTTTTGGCGGACTTCATCGGCATCTTCCAAAGTCGAACGCAAACCCGCGCTGATCTGCGGTTGGGTGGATGCCCCTTGGACACTTACCTCTTTCGCCAAAGCCGACGCCACGCCAGCTTTCAACAGGGTCACATCCACGCCCGCCTTCTGCAAAATCGGCACGGCGATACCGCCCTCTTGCTGTAATAACGCCAATAAAACATGCGTGCTGCGCAGTTCCGGATGCGAAGATTTCGAAGCCAAGCCCTGCGCGCTTTGCAAAGCTTCCTGAAGTTTCTGTGTGAGTTTATCGAGTGCCATAAAATCCTAAATTTTGTATGTCTGTAACATGAGCGACGCAGACCCTATAAGCAAGTTTCCACATCACGCGAATTTTCTGAAATTTTACGTATAAAGGATCGCACCTAATGCCCTATGCACCACCTCTAGAAGCCATAAGCGTTCAATTCATCCAGTTGATTCATTTATCTAGACACGAACTTGAACGGAGTATTATTGATCAAGCGTCAAATCCCTCATGAAAACATACTCCCTACCCCTAGCTCTCCTATTGATCGGCCTTTTGCCATCCTGCGTCTCAACCAAAAATATTCCGCTTTCTTCCACGGATAGAGCCACAATCCATGGAAAATCGGTAGCTGTCACAAGTCACCCCATGCCAAGCTGGGGTGTTATCAAGCCAGAAACGATGGTTGTATCCTCTCTTACTGGTGGAATCGGCGGTGCCATCGCCGGTAGCGTTGCGGAGAATCAGGGCAATAAAGAAATCAAAAAGCACGGGATTAAAGATCCTGCTGAAAAGATCGCCGATACGCTAGAAGCCCAATTAATAAAAGATGCTGGTGCCAAACGATTTTCGAAAGAAAAAATTTACTCCGATAAAAACGATTCTAAAGAAGTAGCCGCTCTGATTCCAAATGCGGACTATATCTTAGATGTTAGAACTACTGGATGGATGGGCATGTACTACCCGATGACATTTTCAAAATACAAAGTTCTTCACAACTTGCAGATGAGACTGATTGAGCAGAAAACAGGAAAAGTCATTGCACAAGGTTTCTCAGCTTATCAAGGAGACGATAAGGATAATGCTCCTAACTTTGACGGCATCTATTCAAATGGTGCCTCTTTTCTTAAACAGGAACTCAAAAAATCATCTGATAAAGCGACAGGAATATTTAAAAGCCAGCTCTAGGCTGAAAGCATTGTTAAAAAACACTCCTGAATGAAAACCCTTCTCCTGCCTCTTCTCGCCGTCGGTGCCGTGACGGTTGTTGTCTCAACCAAACCGCCAGAGCCAACGGGAAGATGGGAAACTCATAAGATCAGCCGCTATTTCTGGGCGGAAGGCGCGTGCGTCGCGGACGTGAATGGCGATGGTAAAACAGATATTCTTAGTGGGCCTTATTGGTATGCGGGTCCCGATTTCAAAACCCAGCACAACATCCACGCCGCCGCTAAATCATTTAAAGCCGCCGACCAAACTGATATTCCGGGCTTTGAAGGCGAACTCAGCGGCAAGAATGCCTATTCAGACAATTTCCTCTCCTACTCCCACGATTTCAACGGCGATGGTAAACCCGACTACCTCGTGATCGGTTTCCCTAACAAAGAAACCTTCTGGTATGAAAATCCCGGCGAAAAAGCTGGCGACTGGCCGCGTCATGTCGCCCTCGCTTCCACCGATAACGAATCCCCCATGTTCGCCGACATCAATGGCGACAAACTACCCGATCTCCTCTGCATGTCCGGCGGCCAGATTGGGTATGCAACTTTTGATCCCGCTAACCCCACCGCTTTATGGAAATGGAACTGGATCACTGACGTGGATAAAAAATCCTTTCAGCGCTACACTCATGGCATCGGCTATGGCGATATCAACTTGGATGGCCTGACCGATATTTTGGAAAAGCGCGGTTGGTGGGAACATCCCAAAGCACAGGATGAAATGTTGCCCTGGAAATTCCATCCGGTGAACTTTGGCGATAAAGGCGGCGCGCAGATGTTCGGCTACAATGTGAACGGCGATGGCCGCACGGATGTCATTACCTCGCTGGACGCACATGGCTACGGCGTCGCCTGGTTTGAGCAGAACGCAGATGGTTCATGGAAACAGCATCTCCTAACTGATACCCCTCAGGAAAAAGGTTCCACAGGCGTTGCGTTTACCCAGCCTCACGCCATTGATCTCGTCGATATCAATGGCGATGGCACACTCGATATCATCACCGGAAAACGCTTCTGGGCACACGGTCCGAAAGGCGATATCGAACCCGAACAAGCTCCAGTCATCTACGCATTCATGCTCACTCGCAAAGATGGACAAGCAACGTTCACCCCGGAAATTATTGATGCTGACAGCGGAGTCGGCTGCCAAGTCATGGCCAAAGACGTCAATGGCGATAAAAAACCAGACATCATTTCAGCGAACAAAAAAGGCTGCTTCGTAATTCTGCAGAAGTAGAAGCTTTTAGATCCTATTTATACCAAACTGTGACGATGGCCATATAGTGCCCGAATGAAGAA
>JAZKIL010000013.1:0-150271 GCA_040384845.1 Verrucomicrobiota bacterium
GGCACGGGCGTCACCGGAGCCACTGGCGGCCTTAGCGGTGGCCTGACCAAGACCGGAGCTGGCACCGTTACCCTCTCCGCGGTCAACGGCTACCTCGGCGCCACCACGGTTAGTGCGGGAAAACTCCTGATCAACGGCAGCACCACCACCTCGAGTGCGTTCGCGGTTAGTGGCACAGACACAACCCTTGGCGGAACGGGAACGATAGGGGGCACCGTATCGGTGGCGACCGGCGCGATCCTTTCCCCAGGCGCGAGCATCGAAAGCTTGAATTCCGGTGCGCTCACAATGGCATCGGGTTCCATCTACGCCTATGAAATTGCAAACAACAGCTCCACGGGTGCGGATCTAATGGCTGTCAACGGCACGCTTTCGCTCACCAACGTCACCCTCAGCTTCGATCTCGCCACGCTGGCCGCACTCGAAGCAGGCAGTTGGGTGGCTGGCGATAAGCTGACGCTCATCAGCTACACAGGGACTGCAATCACATCCGGCTTTGCCGGTTATGCGGATGATACCAACTACGTCTTCGGCTCCAACGTGTGGACTTTGAATTACAACGATACCGTGGCGGGCTTGAATTATGGGGCTGACGCGGTTGCCGATGGCCAGACCAACTTTATCACTTTCACCGCAGCCACGGTCATCCCCGAGCCGTCTTCCGCGCTCCTCGGTGCCATCGGAGTCCTCGCCCTCCTACGCCGCCGCCGCTAAATGGAGAGCCGCGCCTGTGTCCGACTTATTTTTCCAATCGAATTTCGCAGACAAAAAGTATGATTTTCTTCAATTGGGGTCAGGGTCTCATTTGATCAATATCCAAGGGCAGGTTACCACGTGATGGCGCGTGGAGATGGGGGTAAGGCGGTGTATGAGAGGGATGAGGACGGAAAGTCGTTTTTGTTGTTAAGGACTGTCGTTAAGGGATAGACCCTTTTTGCAGTTTATCCTAGGTTCCGAAATGACTCAGGGTTCCAATTAGTTGGCTGGGCGGATGCAATTTGAGGAAATACTGAATTAATTTTCAGTTCCTCTATCTACGCTTCGCTCCGATTGCTGCCACGCAAAACTTCCTCATTTCAAGGTTGTCGTCTGGGGGTGAAATTTTGAACATTCCGGCATGTCGAAATATGCAGGTGAAGAGGTTTTAGTGGTTACGCGTCCGTTGTTGGAAGAATTGGCGACTTTTCAAGGAATGCGGGTGGAGGGCGTGGACGATATCGTTTCCGTGCTGCTGAGTGAGGAAAATCATTTTTTCCTGGATCGCGGTGCTGCGGAGGAGGATCCCAGCCATAAGCAATTGATCCCGTATTGCATTTTCAAATGCGGAGATCGGGTGCTGCACTACACGCGCGGCAAGGCAGGGGGCGAAAACCGGCTGCATGCGAAAATTTCCGTCGGGGTCGGTGGTCACATCAATCCGGTGGACATGGGGGAGGGGCGCCAAGGAGCGGCGGCGTATTACGCGGCGGTGCAGCGGGAAATCGACGAGGAACTCGATATCAGCGGGGACTATGAAATGCGCATCGTCGGCTTGTTGAATGACGATTCCAATCCGGTCGGCCAAGTCCATCTCGGGGTCGTCCATTTGGTAGAACTGGAAAACGAAGAGGTTTCCTCAAGGGAAGATGCTCTCACCGATCTTTCCTGGGCGACCATCGCCGAGCTGAAAGGGGAGTTGTTTGAGCGTCTTGAAACTTGGAGCCAGCTCTGTGTGGAGCATTTGGCGAAAGGTTGATAGGGATTAAATTTTCAACGCACCCCACTACGCCAAGGCTACGAGGGGCAAGAAGCCGCAAAGTAGAATGAGCGCTAGCGAATCTTATTTATTAGCGTAGCTCTACAAGCCTGGACGGAGCGAAGCGTAGTCAAAGGACGCGGAGGTGACGCAAAGCCTGGTTGATGAAACTTGAGAATCAGGGCTAATTATCAGTTCTTAAGAGCGTTAATCCGCGGTTCTATACTTCATTTCCCATGGTTTCAGGATTTACCATATCGAAAGACTGTGAAAGATACGCCCATGTCTGACTTTGATGCGTTTGAGATAAAAATGAGAGCCGCCGGTATGGGCGATGCTCCGGTTGCGGTTTTCAAAAGGAATTTTGAGGCTCTGCAACGCAATGAGACCGGGATGATTCCGGAACAAACCATCGAAGCCGCGAGCGGTTTACCGAAGTCGGATGATCTGAAATCGAATGGCCATAGCGCAAAACTTTCGGAGCTTGTGGTGATCAAACTGAACGGGGGACTCGGCACCGGGATGGGACTGCAAGGGCCGAAAAGTTTGTTAGCAGTGCGCGATGGCGTGAACTTCCTCGATCTCATGGTCAGGCAAACACTCTCGCTTAGATCAAAGAGCGGCCAGAACGTGCGCTTGTTGTTGATGAACAGTTTCAGCACCAGCGAGGATACGTTAACGCATTTACAGCGTTACGAAGATGAGGGTCTGGCATCGGCGAGCGAAGTGGAAATGATGCAAAACATGGTTCCCAAAATCGATGCGGCTACGTTGCAACCGGTTGAGTGGCCAGTCGATCCCGAGCAAGAATGGTGCCCGCCCGGACACGGCGATCTTTATCCGGCCCTCGTCGGCAGTGGATGGTTGGATCGTTTGCTGGCTGAAGGTGTGAAATACGCTTTCGTTTCAAACTCCGATAACCTCGGTGCGATCTTTGATGCGGCGTTGTTAGAATTTTTCGCAGAGTCGGGTGCGCCTTTCATGATGGAAGTCACGCGTCGCACCGCAGCGGATAAAAAAGGCGGTCACTTGGCGAAGCGGAAAAGCGATGGTCGCTTGCTGTTGCGAGAGGTGGCGCAATGCCCGGATGGCGATTTGGATGAATTTCAAAACATCGAAAAGCATCAGTATTTCAACACCAACAGTCTCTGGCTGAATCTGGAAAAACTCAAAGCGCAGCTCGTCGCCGATTCCGGTGCGTTGCCGTTGCCCATGATCAAGAACAAGAAAACGGTCGATCCGCGCGATCCTAACTCCACGCCGGTTTTCCAATTGGAAATCGCCATGGGATCGGCGATCGAATGTTTCGACGGCTCGTTGGCAATCGAGGTTCCGCGGAGTCGGTTCGCTCCTGTAAAAACCACGGCCGATCTGTTAGCCCTGCGCTCGGATGCTTACGAAGTTTTGCCCGATGGCCAAGTCAGGCTCCGTGCCGAGCGCCATGGCGTGCCGCCGGACATTGCGCTTTCCGGCGATTACAAGCTCGTCGATTCTCTCGATGGGTTGGGCGTGCCGAGTTTGATCAAATGCAACTCGCTGAAAATTTCCGGACTCCTTCACTTCGCGCCGGAAGTGATCATTGAAGGCGATGTCGCTTTCGAAAACACACAAGCCGAGCGGAAAGTGATTGCGGCAGGAACCTATAAAAACGGAAGCTATTGAATTATGTGGAAAGGACGTTTCGCACAAGACACCTCATCATTGGTGCAACAGTTTGGAGAATCCATCTCGTATGATTGGAAATTGTTTCCGCACGACATCGCTGGATCGATCGCCCACGCACGCGCGCAATCGAAAGCCGGTTTACTGACTCAGGAAGAATTCGATCTCATCGAAAAAGGCCTGCGTGAAATCGAAGCCGATATCCGCGAGGGTAAATTCGAGTTTCGGACTTCGCTTGAGGATATCCACATGAACATCGAGTCAGAGCTCACCAAGCGCATCGGCGCGGTGGGTGGAAAACTCCACACAGCAAGATCGCGTAACGATCAGGTCGCGACCGATACCCGCCTGTATTGTCGGGCACAGATCGACGAAATCACTGCCGCGATTTTCGCCCTGCAGAAAGTTTTGGTCAATCAAGCCGACCGCTACGCCGCCACCGTGATGCCGGGCTACACGCATCTTCAACGCGGTCAGCCAGTGACCGTTGGTCATCATTTGCTGGCGTATGTTGAAATGCTACAGCGGGATAAAGGCAGGCTCGGCGATTGCAGACGGAGACTGAATGTCTCTCCGCTGGGATCGGGTGCGCTCGCAGGATCGACGATTAATTTAGATCGCGAAGCAATCGCCGCCGAACTTGGTTTCGATGGAGTGACCCGCAACTCCATGGATGCGATCGCAGATCGGGACTACATCGCGGAGTTATTGTTCACGATCTCGATGTGCGGAGTGCATCTTTCACGCCTCAGTGAGGATTTGATTTTGTGGTGCAGCAGCGAGTTCGGATTCGTCCATTTATCAGACGCACACACCACTGGATCGTCGCTCATGCCGCAGAAGAAAAACCCGGATGTTTGCGAGCTCACACGCGGCAAGACCGGTCGCTTGGTTGGAAATTTGATGAACCTGTTAGTCGCCATGAAAGGCCTGCCAATTACTTACAATCGGGATTTACAGGAAGACAAACCGCCCTTGTTCGACTCGGTGGACACGATTTTGCTCGTCCTCGCGGTGAACACCGAAATGATCGCCGCCATGGAAATGCGCGAGGATAAATGCCTCGCCGCAGCCAGCGATCCCATGTTGCTCGCTACCGATCTCGCCGATGCGTTGGTGAAATCCGGAGTGCCATTTCGAACCGCTCATGAATTGGTCGGCAAAGCCGTCGCAGAATCCATCAGCAGCAATGTGCCACTGGATCAGTTAGATTTGAAAAAAATCGATCCTGCCTACACCGATGCCATGAAGTCCGTTTTCTCAATCGAAACCGCACTTAAAGCCCGGACCAATATCGGAGCTCCATCCATCGATAACGTGAAATCGGAAATCGCAAGATGGCGGGCTTGTTTGTGATCCAAGACAAAGGAGATTTATTTATCCCTATTACCTCGTCCGCTGCAGGCTAACGTGACCGAAGGGCTCTCCCCAAATGCAACCGATAGTCCCTCGCAAAATGGCCCAGAGGCCGCAGGGGACGATCCGGACTTTTCTAATCTCATCCGGGTAGGCCGACCTAATTACGCTGCACCCCCCCCTGATTGATTTGATGTTCCGCATGGACGAAATATGAAGTCTGCGGATTTTTATTTAACGTTTCCGAGTCGTTCGATCAATTCTTGGTAGATATTATTGGCTGATTCTGCATTGCACCAATCTCGCACCGCTTTGAAATCGATTCGATCTTTCTGTCTTTGGCAGATGAGTATTGCTTGATCAAAGTTGGCTCTGGATTTCCAGTGGATGTAACCTGCGAGGCGGTCTTTGACACTATCTGTGGGAGAAAGGATTCGTAACACACGTCCCTCATATTCAATTTCATCTGGAATCACTGGAAATTGTTCTCCGATTTCTAGAGGTCCTCGCGGAAATTCTAAAAAGAGTTGCGGACACTCGGGGTGTTTGAAATATCGTGACTTGGTCGATTTAAAGCCAATTTCTGCTAATGCCTTTTCTAATCGAGGTCGCCCCATGTCGTCTGGAATGAGGTCAAGATCGCCCGATCGATATAGCCCTTCGGTGTAGATTGAGACAACAGCACCACCGACCAATACAGATTGAATTCCGGATCCTTCTAAGTGCCACGCCACATATTTCCATAGGATTTCCTCGGTGCAGGTTTGCCAATCGGGGGGATTCATCTGAAATTATTGAATTGATTTATCGTTCATATGACCTTATTTACCGGTCATGAAGATCGTGACAGCGCTACAAGATTTGTTTGGGGGGAAGGCTGCTGAGGCAGTGTTATTGTCCCTTTATCATTATGGCGAGATTTATGGGCGCGCCGTATCGCGAAATTTTGAAGTGGCCCTTGATGGCATACAACGTCAGTTGGATCGATTTGAACGAGCGGGGGTTTTGGTCTGCAAGCGTCAGGGGAGAACTTTGATTTATTCATGGAACCCGAAATCAAGAACCTCAGCCCGACTTCAAGATTTAGTGGGAGTGATTTATGAAGGATTGAGCAATGCATCGAAAGAGCAGTTGTTCGCAGAGCGCGCAGGGCCAAGAGCGAAGGACAAACCGGTGATTCGTTGATCGGTCATGTCGACGACAAGCAAACCTACCTTCTTGAATTCGAGACTTCCACATCGCCGGTGCCACAGCTAGACGTTGGGTCTAGGAAAGATGAAGAATATGTTAGAAAATCAAACCGATTGGAGGGAGGCAATTCGGGAGATTCCAGTTCTCTTTAGATGGTGGTATGACACAATCGCGATCCTTCCCGAGTATGATGATTCCGAAACAGGAACAATCCCAGAGGAACCAGAATAAAAGCTGTCGAAAGGACGGGCGATAGGATTGTGTGCGACCTTGAGGATCCCCGGAAGATAGAATCGACCCAACTTGAGAAGGGACGAGTTAAAAGAGTTTTTCTGTTTTGCAGAGTGACTCCCCTTCAGGCAGAGATGTCCCTGGAGGATTGGGAGTCACACACCACACATACTTTTGAAAAGTAACGCTGACGTGGACTCTTACCATTCAGCAGTTCTCCTACCTTGAATGAGGAAAAATTGAGGTTCCTATTATTGGGTCTCCACCCCGATGAAAGCCGATCTGTTCCAAAGTTTTTTTATGGGAGGCTTCGAGTGCTCCACGCACCGACTGCCCTCCGGCAAACGCCTTGACCTGATCTCCTCGTCTCACCACGACACCTTTGTAGCCAGTGACTACCGACTCTTGCAGAGCCACGGCATCCAGAGTGCTCGTGATGGGTTGCGCTGGCACCTGATCGAAACCCGCCCCGGCGAATACGACTTCTCTAGCGCCCGGCCCATGTTCGCTGCCGCGCGCGACACCCACATGCAAGTGATCTGGGATTTATGGCATTACGGATGGCCGGATCATATCGATCTTTTCTCCAACGACTTCATCGAGCGCTTTGTTGCTTTCAGCTGCGCCGCCGTCGAGGTGCTCAGCGAATACACCGATGTGCCGCTCATCTGTCCCATCAACGAAATCTCATTCTTCTCATGGGCAGCGGGCGACGCCGGTGTATTCAACCCCTTCGCCCGAAATCGTGGCGATGACGTAAAAACCCAACTCGTCCGCGCCACCATCCAATCGATCCGAGCCATGCGGGCAATAAACCCAGCCACCCGCTTTTTCCAAATCGATCCGATCATGAACGTCGCGGCAGGTTCCAAGCGCCCCAAGGATGCAGCCCGCGCAGAAGCCCAGCGCCAGGGACAATTTGAAGCATGGGACATGATCGCTGGCAGGGTCCGACCCGAACTAGGTGGATCCGAGGACTGCCTCGACGTCATTGGAGTCAATTACTACATCCACAACCAATGGAGCTATCCCGGCGGACATGGCACCATGATTGTTCCGTCCGACCCGCGTTACCGCCATGTCCGCGACATGCTGGTGGAAATGCACCAGCGCTATGGGCGACCGCTCTTCATTTCTGAAACCGGTATCGAGGACGATACGCGTCCGACGTGGCTTCGCTACATATCTAACGAAGTCGCCGCCGCGATGGCCCAAGGAGTGCCGATAGAAGGCATCTGTCTCTACCCCATTCTCAATCATCCTGGATGGGATGATGACCGCCATTGTTACAATGGCCTCTTCGACTACGCGGAAAGTTCAGGCCATCGTGAAGTCTTCGAGCCATTGGCCGCAGAGCTCATACAGCAGCGCAAGCGGTTTCAAGCGATTCTAACAGGTAGTGTGACCGATTACCAAGCAGTTGATGCCTCGGCTCTCGATTGGAGTGCGCATATCATGGAGGAACTTACCGACAAGAGCCGCTCCACCGATTAGGCAGGGACGCGTATCTTTACGCGTCCATATCTCACGGTGGTTATTACGGAGAGGGCTCGATGGGGTATGGCGGGCCGTCGGATATAGACCTTTAAGGATAAAGGTTACTGACTAATTCGCTAAACACGCCTTAATCACTTGCCATTCACAACTGACCCCAAGCGAAGACCATCTAAACTATGCAAAATACCGCAAGCCTTCAAAAATCCAAATCGTTTTGGGGTTACGTGGCATTTGTCACCGGCTTCTTTGCATCGTGTATACTCCTGAATGCGCTCATCGTAGGTGGAAATGGTTTAATTAAGACATTTCTGACCCTTCGTGCGAATGGTGGGGGCGATCCTGTTGAACTAGCTGGCGGCATTTCGGTCGGGCTGCTAACAATATTCTGGGGCGTAATTATTTCCCTAATTTTCCTTATTCCATGCAACATTGCACTGAACAAATACCGTAAGTTGCGCAAGCAGATCACCACATCTGACAAACTAAATAAGCAAGAAGTCGAAGACGGAGATGGCGACGCCGAAGAAGCCGTCTGATCAAATTCAAGCTTCACCCCGGCGCGACATTCCAACAACATACGGCAAGATAACCCTAACACATGGCTCAATTCATCCATTTGACTGACGAGCGTTTATTGAAAAAAATCGAGAAGACTGGTATCCGCATGACAACTTGGGGCGAGGAGATTCGCTGCGTGTATGCCACTCCAGTTCTCCCTAATTTCCAAGTTTCACACCAGTGGCTAAGGGAACTAAAAAACAAGGGGATCACCACGATAGGAGCTATTCAATTCAAGATTCCAGATGGGAGATGGTGCTCGTCGGACGTTACAACGAAGAACCACTTTCGGTAACTGCGGCGGAAGCAGTTAAGGTGTTTATGGAGCACTCGACAGGACTCGGCCTTCAGACTTTGATTTTGCGCCGTATTGAGTCGAGCGAAATCACCCGGTCTTACCTTCCAACGCAGATCATCGGTTGGCGCTATCATCCTGATGCGCACGGTAAGCCTCCTTTTTGTGGGTGTGAGTTTTGCCAGCGAGGCCTAATCAAGAATAGAAAGATCCGCGAGGAATATGAGGCTAATAACCAATGATCATACAATCCTTAAACTACAAGGGATGGATAGGGGTCAATAATCAATAGAGTCAGGGTTTCTTTCAACATCGCCACTCATCCCCAACGCGCTTTTCCTCCATCATATGGCGACCCATCCACTAGCCGTCATTTTCCTAGTGAAATATTTTTTTCTATTATGTAGCCTGACGAATGGATTTCCCAATCCATTGTCATGCAACTCATCCGCCATGCTTTTCTCTCGCTTGTCTTCACCTTCACCCTTGTGGCTCAGGTGACCACGCAGGGCTTTCTTAATCTCCCTCGCACGGAGGCTCCGGGCACCTTGCTGAGTCATCCAATTACGAATGACTCCGAGGCCATCGGTCGGACGACTTCGATCAATTATCTCAATGGCTGGATCATCGTTGGTGGGGAGGTGCCAGGGTCACGGGCGGGTTCGGATTTGCAAATGCGGGTTTATGATATCGCCAATCCAACGAATCCTATCCGAAGAATGCCGTCAGATTTCGGGCTGAGTTATCCCAATAACTCATGGATCTTTGGCAACTACGGATGGAACGCGCACGGCTCCGCTCAATATGGCAATTTGCTCCTGCCCGACCCGATCCGTGTCAACGGCTTCGGCGGGCTCGTCGAGCGAGGTGGCACAAACGGCGTCCCGCAGTTGATCAATCTACCGCTGCTTTATAATCGCAGCAGTCAGGCGGGTCCATGGAATGCGACGCTGCTCTGGTACAATACACCAGACACTGATATCGAAATTCGCCGCTCAAGAGTGGGGCAGAATGGGATCACGTCCTCGCAGTTGCTCGCCACATTTGACCATGTAGGTCCATACGGAGGAGGGGACTGGCACCCGATGTTTTTTGGAGATCTGCTCATCATGGCTCGAAGCGGCGGTGCGGGAGCGGATGGCGTCGTGGTCTATCGCCTGAACTACAACAACATGGACGATGGCGATACAAATAATGACAGCATCACGCCGCAGCCCGTGGGATCACTGCAAGGCGGCTTCCAAGGTTACTGGCCGAATCTTTTCAGCGATGGCACCGGGCTCTATGTTATCGGCTCAACAACAAACATCCTCATCGGTGCAGACATCACTTCCGCCACGATGCCGGGCGCGAATGTGAATCTGCAAACCGTGGCGAGTCTAACAGTTTCTGATTTCTCCAATGCCACATATCCCGTCTATCAGGATAACTTCGGCTTCATTCACAATCGTAAGGTCGATATGACACGCTTCTTAGCAGGCGATGCGAATCCCATCGTGCTGACGCTAAATGAAACTGCCCCGCCACGGCCTTTGGGAGCACCTGCACTGCCAGATGGAGCGCTCGCAGGAGTGAATACTTCGCAGATTTCGTTGCCGCTCGGCAATTTGTGGCTCACCGGTGGTTATCCGATCCCAGGGTTCAATCAAGGCATGGGCGTATGGGTTCATCAACAAGCGGCCGACACCACACCGCCGCGCGTGACCTACCACATCCCGCAAAGCGGACGCACGAACTACTCGCGTCATGCGCCGCTGAGTTTTCTCGTGCATGAGCATCCGCGAAATGGCGGACCACGAAATGGGATCGACTTCACGGTGCGTGCGGTGGGTGAAAATGATGCACTCGGTGCCTTCGTTCCCGGGTTCTTGATTCACGATTTTTCCGGCAACATGACTTTCACTCCTGACGCACCGTTGGCGGCTGATACGACCTACCAAGTCGATTTCCTAAGCAATCCAGCTCAAGAAATCGGTTTCCGCGATGCAGCAGGAAACTACATCGAAGCCTATCACTTTCGCTTCTCGACTGGCGGCGGACTGAATGCCTCCGCACCGCCAGTTTTTACCAGTTTCACGTCTAACAACTATCAACCGGCACCGAATCAACAGATCACGGTCACCGCCGCAGCGACTGGCAGTGGCGCGCTCGATTATCGTTTCAACTTCGATGGCACCTGGAGCGATTGGAGCACATCCACGACAGCGAATCACACCTACACGACCGCAAGCCGTCCGCGTGTGCTCGCCCAGGTCCGCGATGCGACGGGAAATATCGTTACTAGCTCATTGCGACTGCTCGTCATCACCCCGCCCGCCGGACCGCAACCGACCCAAAGCAGCACCATGGCAATTGGCGATGACTCCGGCACGCGGCGTGTGTGGAGCGTGAATCCTGATGCGAACACAGTGACGGTTATCCATGCCTCCACCGGAGTAAAAGAAGCGGAGTACGCCGTGGGCGTGAATCCGCGCAGCATCGCGCGTGATGCAAATGGCCGCTACTGGGTCACTTGTCACGGTAGCGATGAGATCCGCGTGTTAAATGCCGATGGCACCACGCATACAACGATCTCGCTCGCCTATGGCTCCGCGCCTTTTGGGGTAGCGGCTTCGCCGGATGGTTCTCTGCTTTATGTTTCACTCTACGGTTCAGGTCGGCTGCATCGCTACACCGCAGCAAACCCAGCAGCAGCGCCTCTAACAGCCACGGGCTTGACTACGCCGCGAGCCATCGCCATCAGCGGCAATGGAGCGCGTGTGCTCGTTACGCGATTCATCTCGCCGGACATGCATGCGGAAATCGGTGAGTTCACAGCCACGCTCGGTTTCACACGGATTTTCACACTCACCTCAGCGAATTCCGTCGATGGCGGCGATCGGGCTGCTGGTGTGCCAAACTACCTCGCGGGGATCGCCATTTCACCGGACGGCACACGGGCATCTATCGTATCAAAACAGGACAACACGCAACGCGGCACTTTCTTCGGCGTGGGCAATCTCACCCACGAAACAACCAGCCGCGCTGTCATTTCTTTCCTCGATCTGAGCGGTAATTTCGAGATCCCACACTCCCGTCGCGATTTTGATAACAGCGATAGCCCCAGCTCCGTCGCCTACACGCCGTTGGGCGATACAATCCTCATCACGCATCAGGGAAACAACCGCGTCGTCGGCATCGATGCCTTCAATCTAGCTTCACTTTCCGAACAGATCGTTACCGGTTCCATGCTCACGCAGCCCGCCGTCATTTCGCTTGAGGTCGGCACTGGATTGGCTCCGCAAGGTGTGTTGATCGATAGCTCGTCTAACAGAATATACACCCAGAACTTCATGGGTCGTAGCGTATCGGTTTTTGATGCCACGAATTTCCTAACACAAAACCAAACTTCGCTGCCGCTCCTCGCCACGACGAACGCGGTCACCACCGAGTTGCTAACCGCGCCGGTCTTGACCGGTAAACAAATTTTCTACAATGCCGCCGACCCACGCATGAGCGCGGACAGTTACATCAGTTGCGCGACATGTCATGTCGATGGCGGGCACGATGGCCGCGTGTGGGATTTCACGGGTCGTGGCGAAGGCCTGCGCCGCACGACTGATTTACGTGGTCGAAGCGGCATGGGACATGGCGCGGTGCATTGGAGTGGAAATTTCGATGAGGTTCAGGACTTCGAGCACGACATCCGCGGCCCATTCGGCGGCACAGGATTTTTGAATCTCTCGCCACAGCAGTTCACTGTGCAGCATCCAACGCCTGAGAGTGGGAAAGCGGGTCTCAGCAATGATCTCGATGCGCTAGCAGCGTATGTGTCTTCTCTAACACCCGAGCACACTCCGCGTAGCCCGAATCGAAATACGAACGGAACTTTCACCGCTGCAGCCGTTTCCGGTCAGGCTATTTTCAATGCGCAGAGCTGCTCCTCATGCCACAGCGGCAGTTCTTTCACGAACAACACACTGATGGATGTGGGTACGCAATCGGCCCTCAGCGGATCGCGGCTTGGATTTACGCTGCCGGGAATCGACACTCCGACATTGCATGGTTTGCATGCCGCGCGAACCTATTTGCATCACGGCCAAGCAGCGACGTTGAGCGATGTTTTCAACTATGCAGGCGGCACGATGATTTCAGGAGCCAGCGGTCAATACATCGGTGCCTCCGGCACAAACTCGGACAATCCCGCAGAAGGCGGTGGGGGATCTGAGCGTGGTATGTTTGGCGGTGCGGCAGCTTATCTCGGTAGTACGGGGGTTGCCTCCGTACGCTACAACAATGTCGAT
Organism: Verrucomicrobiota bacterium; assembly: GCA_040384845.1. Lineage (GTDB taxonomy): Bacteria > Verrucomicrobiota > Verrucomicrobiia > Verrucomicrobiales > Akkermansiaceae > Luteolibacter. Next base: position 12,809 of record JAZKIL010000013.1, read on the forward strand.
GGTGGCAGCGGGGGCACGGCACGCATTGCCTTCCGCTATGTGCGGAATTACAACGGCGGCACTGCCAATCTCATCATCAACGGCGTCTCACAGTCCATCGCAGTCTTACAGCAGTTCCCTGACAACTCCTTTCAAACCAGTGGTTGGCTCTGGTTCGTCACCACCGCTACGCTGAATGCCGGAGCCACGAACACCATCGAGATTGAGCGCACGCAAAACGTACCGCATCAGATCAATACACTGCTTGTCGCCAACCCCGAGGTTTTAACCCAAGCGCAGCCTCACCGCCTCGTGCAAAGCCTATCCACCACAGATCGCGATAATCTGTTAGCCTATCTCATGCAACTCGACGGGCGCGATGCTGCCGGAGTTCCATTGCCCGCGCCATCAGCACCAACACCGCAGCCTCCGGTAATCGTTAATGAGCCATCTAATATCACTCTTGCCATCGGAAATACCCTGAGTTTCACCGTCGCGGTTAGTGGGACCGGGCCGTTTGCTTTCCAATGGCGGCGTGGTGATACTCTGGTTGGAACGAACAGCCCAACTTTGGAAATCGCCGCAGTAACTGCCGATGACGCAGGTCTATACACGGTGACTATTTCCAATGCCCAAGGCGAGGTGACGACTTCGCCTGCCCAGGTCACAGTGAATCCTCCACTCGCCATCACTACCGCCAACCTGCCAAACGCGACGGTCGGTCAGTCGTATCAATCGACGCTTGCCGCGAGCGGCGGAGTCTCAACACGGACATGGAGTCTGACGGCAGGTATTTTGCCACCGGGATTATCTCTAACAACGGGTGGACAGATCACCGGCATACCCACCACATCAGCGCGCTCTTCTTTGACGTTTCAAGTCGCTGACTCATCCGGCACCGCCACTCGCGTCATTACGCTGGATGCTGCACCAATTGGTGGATTTGTTAGCGATCCCGATCTCATCCTCCACTACACCTTCGACGAAAGCAGCGGCACCCGCGTGTGGGATTCTGCAGTTTCGGGAAACAATCACGCCACCGATGTGACCGGCGCACAATGGGTGGCTGACGGTCGATTCGGTGGTGCATACGGACCTAGCAACCCAAGCGATGTGATCCCTCGATTTTTCCCAGCAAATCAGGACGACCTCAATTTCAATCCGCGAGGCGATTCATACACGATTTCCGTATGGGTCCGTAGCACTGCACCCGGCGGCTACAATACGATCATCGGCAAGGACCGCGATGCGGAACCATACGACACGCAATATCGGTTGTGGATGACCAACACCGGCAGCAACCTTCAAGGCATCAACGGCAACCAATATGGCGGTAATGTTAATGTCAGTGCCTCGCCGATGAACAACGGCGAGTGGCATCTCATCACCATGGTGAACTATCTCGATGGCGCGACTTGGCGGACCCGTGTTTACTACGATGATGGAACCAATTTCACCACTTTCAACACCGGTGCGGGAGGCATTATCCCCGGACTCATGCGTGTCGGCGATACCACTCGCGGTGGAAACTCTTGGGATGGACAAATCGATGACCTCCGCATCTATCGACGTGCGCTAACGCAACAGGAAATCGCCACTCTCTACAATCCGCCGCCCACCTACCACGATTGGCTCCGCGATTTACTCACTCCTGACCAACTCGCTCTCCCATCATTCACCGATACAACGGCCGACCCCGACGCCGACGGCTACAATAATCTCCTCGAATTTGCCCTTGGTAGCCATCCTAACAACTCTGCCGACATCGTTCGTCCTACTTTCCAACGTAACGGCGATACCATCAGTTTCACGTATCCTCGTCTGCGTGAGGGACTCGAATACCTCGTCCAATACAGCACGGATCTCGAAGAATGGTTCACTGCCGGCATCGATCAAGACATAATCACGCCAATCGGCGGATCCGCCACTGCCACCATGACCGTGCCTCCAGGTTCTGATAAAATGTTTCTCCGGCTCCGGGTAATAGAACCTTAGCTGGTGGGATATTCTGAAAGCTCGCTTGATTGAACAGATGTTTTCATTAGGGTTTCCCCATGAAACTCTCCACGAAACATGTATCCGCATCTTGATCATTGGCTTTGGTTGATCCCTGCGGTAATGATAGGGGCCTGTATTGGATCGTTTTTGAACGTTGTGATCTACCGAGTTCCGCTGGGGATGTCGGTCAATAACCCGAAACGCTCGTTCTGTCCGGTTTGTAAAAAACAGCTCAAAGTTTGGCAAAATTTGCCGGTGGTGAGTTGGTTGTTTTTACGGGGGAAATGCGGGCATTGCTCGGTGGCCATCCCGTTCCGTTACATCGCTGTGGAAATTCTCACGGCGGTGTTATTCGGTTTTGTGTGGTGGGTATTTCCGCCGGAGGTGGTGATTTTCCTGTGGGTTTTGATGGGGCTGTTGGTGACGATCTCTTACATCGATGCCGAACATCTGATTATCCCGACAAATCTAACATGGGCGGGGTCGGTGATCGGACTGATTGCCTGTGCCGTATGGCCACCACTTTCCGCAATGGCTGGGTTTCAGTATACTTGGAAAGAAGGCCTGCTTTCCGGTGGCATTGGCTGGCTGGGGGGATTTTTTGGGCTTTGGCTGGTGGTGGAGCTTGGGAAAAAAGCCTTTGGGAAACGGGCGATGAAGTTCGATTCCGCAGTTGAGTGGTCTTTGAAAGAACCCGAACGGGACGAGGATCCAATGTGTTTCGTGATCGATGGTGAAGAGGTTCCTTGGTGGGATATTTTTGTTAGAAAGACGGATCGCTTGATCGTTGATGCCACGAGCGTGGTGGTCGATGGTGAGGAAACGGGAGCGGGCCAGTTGGTGATCCGTGAGAAAGAAATCGAGTTAGCCGACGGACGGAAATTCGATATCGAAAAAATGGTTTCGCTCAGCGGACGCACGTCTTCGGTAGTGATTCCACGTGAAGCGATGGGTATGGGGGATATTCATTTGCTCGCCATGGTCGGTGCGTTCTTTGGTTTGAGTGGAGTGTTTTTCTCGTTATTCGGCGCGTCGTTGTTCGCGATTGTAGCGGCAGTGATCGGGAGGATTGGTTTTGGAAAACAACTGCCATTCGGGCCATTTATCGCGATGGGAGCTGTTGCTTGGATGTTTGGAGGCGCGGAACTGTGGCGCCTATACCTTGATTTCCTGGGGCTTTAGAAAGGTGATACTCATGAATTTCAACCGATGGTCGAAAATATTTTTTGTTACGGGCGTTTCGTCATGCATGGCCCTTGTCTCCTGCGTGCCGCCGGATGCTCCGAAAATTCCGGGCCCGGCGGAAAGCGTCACACGGGAGGAAGCGATTTCGACCGCGTATGTCTACACACAGGTGGAGTGGGATGCGGAAATGCGTCACGTGATGCACGGTGATGACGGCAGTGGTATCACGGTGCATACGCCGGATGTATCATTGAACCACAGGGGATTCGCGAACGGATGGTGGGAGCCGGGTAAGCCGATGCAGGGTATGCCGTATCAATGGGGAGGTTTCGATACTCCACGGACTTTCTTGCGTTCGTTAGAGCGGGGAGAGTTCGCGGGTGATATCTCAACGAAGACCAAGCGAGAATTAGGAGACAGTGGCACCAGCAAGCGTGCGTGTGGGATTGATTGCTCGGGATTTATCTCCAGATGTTGGAGGCTTGAGCGTTCCTATTCTACCAAAGAGCTGCCTTCGATTTGCAGGAAGTTGAAGAGTTGGATTCATCTGAAGCCCGGAGACATTCTACTGAACGATAGACATGTGCTGCTTTTCAAAGCATGGAGCCCATCGGGAGATTCCATGCTGATTTACGAAGCGGGACCTTATCCAGTATGGCAGGTGAAGGCTGCGGAAATTGGGCAGGATAAGCTCGTGCGGGAAGGATACGCGGCTTGGACTTATCGAGGTATGCGGGATTGAGGGAGAATCGTCCCTGTCCAGATTCTAACAATCAGAGCCGATAGCAAATCTCGGCATTGACTCGGTGCAGCCCAGCGCGTTCTTCTTCTGAAAGGTCTTTTGTCAGTGAACGGAAAGTTTCCGCCCAATCCGAATACTGGGTGCGGAGCAGGCAAACCGGCCAGTCGGTGCCGAACATGACGTTTCCGGGTCCGAAGATTTCCAAGGTCTCATGGAAATAGGCGGAGACGGTTTCGAAGTCTCCCTCACCTTCGGGGAATTCGGTTAGCAATCCGGAAAATTTCACGCCGATGACATTGTCGCGCTTTGCGAGTTCTTTCATACCGGCGCGCCATGCGGGTTCGATGCGGCCGTTGCGCGCTTCCGGCTTGGCGATGTGATTCACGATCATCGCCAGGTCTGGCTGACGGTCAATGAGTTGGATCGCGACGGGGAGCTGACGTTGAAAGATCAGAAGATCATAAGATAGGCCGTAGGCGGGAAGCATGGATAGGCCGCGGTGAAAATCATCGCGGAGAAAATACTCATCGGGTTCTTCCTGAAGCACGTGTCTAACGGCTTTGAATTTTGGAAAAGTGGATAGGCGTTCGAGATCAGCGCTGACATTTTCATCAATCAAAGGCACCCAGCCGACGATCCCTTGAATGCGATCCGTTTGATCTGCTAGGGAGAGCAGTAAATCGGATTCCTCGATGATTTGGCGGGCTTGGACAACGACGGTTCCTGTGACGCCAGCCTCAGAAGTAACGGTTTCCAGCTCCGAAGCGAGTTGGTTTTGAGCTAGGGGAGAACCTTCGGGTATCCAAGGGTAGTCTTCTTTCGAGTAGTGCCAGAGATGGTGGTGGGAATCGATCATGTTCGCGGTTGCATGGTTATCGAAGCGGAGATGGACGGATTAGAAAACTGAAAAATTCCCGTCAAATCGTAACCCCCAACATTTCCTTACCAAACAAGCCGTTAATGTCTTGAGCGAGTCGTGGCTTTTGATTTTGAGATATAATTTCGTATTTTTGCTTTTTTTTACTAACCACCCTATGATAGCCATGCATATGAATTTTTTCAGGCACGCGATTCTGTTACTATCAATAGCTATGGCATTGGTGTCTTGTAAAGATGATCCCAATTTGGTGATAAAGAGGCAACAGCAAGAGGCGCAGCTGTTGGAGCTGGATCAAGAGCTCCAGTCATTGGAGCAGCAACTCAAAAAGAAGCCCAAAGATGTTAGCGTAGAAATTGCGGTAACGAAGGATGAGCTGACGGTATTGCAGAAAGAAGCGGCTAGACTCGAATCAGAAATTGTTTTGCTCCGCGAGAAGAAGCTCTTGCTTGAGAAAGAATTTGCCGATTATCGCAAAAAATATCCTATAAACTAACAACCTCTGATTATGTCATTTAGCAACTTTAATTCGAGCGCCAGTGGCCCATTATTGGTCGCATTCTTGCTAGCATTGTTTGTCCTTGGTGGGTTTGTGGTTTTAGGAACCCTTTCACTAGACCCTCGCTATTGGGGGGGCGAAAAATTGGAATCAGTGATTGCGAGTAATGCGAAAAAAATCGAAGACCTACAGGCTCAACAGGCCAATCTCAGCAAGCGCGCGCAGAGTTATGATGCGTTAAGAAAGAAAGAGTCCGAATTGGATGAAATGCATGCCATCCTACAGCAGCAGCGTAATCAAAATGCGAATTTGGCAATGAGTTTGGTTGGAGCAAAAGAGGAAGTCTTCAACACAGAGCAAAGCCATTTTGATTACATCCAAAACTATCGTGCGAAAGTACGTTCTGAGGCGGAAGGAAAGAAGATGGATATGCTCACTACGATCGAGGGTGAAACCTACAAAGACGTGACGATCACTAAGGTCGAAGCGATCGGCATGGGAATCCAACATGAAAGCGGCGGTCGGAGAATCCCATACAAAGAGCTGCCACTTGAAATGCAGGACTATTATCAGTTTGGAGAGAATGAGGCAAAAGAGCTTTTGCAGCGGGAGAACGAGAGGCGAATCCAAAATAGCCTGGCCGAGGAAGCGGCCATAAAATCGGCAGCGGAGCGCCAAGCCATGCTCGATTCGACGAAAAATGCTCAAAAGGAAGCAGCTCGCCGATCAGCACTAAGTAAGGCTCAATCGGATTTGATTTCATTGGATGGTAAAATATCTCGGGTGAGATCAGATATTTCGGCTCAATCATCCCAAAAAATCAGTCAGGCTCCACAATTGAGAAATGAGCTTCAGAACCTTGAAGACCTGAAGCGTAAGCTAGAGGCGCAGATACGGCAGTTGAGTACAGTTCCATAAGGGTTTTTATCATGTTTGAGCATAAAACTCATAACGGCTTCCTGCTGTGTTTATTTGCTCTTGTCATGTTGGTGATGTCGGGTGTTGGGATTAGGGCATTAATGGATATTTGTGTGAAACGGGATGCCCTCGAACAAAATTTGTTAGGACGGCAGCAAAAAATCATGGATTTGCAAAAAGTCATTTGCTCATTGGAAATAACACAAGCTGGCGCTGATTTTCGGGCTCAGATCGAACAAGATAAACTGAATGCTTTGGAAACTCAGAAATACGTCTTGCTTGCTTCGCTCAGGAATCTCAGGAGTGGTGAGATTGATGCGACGACAGAACTCGAATCAGTCGAAAAAGAATTTAGCACCTACCAAGTAACAACTCGTAAATTGATTTGGTCTAAATCCGTGGGCTATAATTTAGGGGCATTGACGATAGGATATGGCACAACTTATGAGGGCGCCAGAATCTCAGAGATCTCTGAGCACGGCGTGAAAATTGTTCATGATAGCGGAACTTCGTTCATTCGTTCAAATGACATGCCTGCTTCTCTTCAAGAAAAGTTTCAGTTGGTAATCGCCACAGATTCCTGAGCAAGCACCGGCCTTGGCAGCCAGAGATGATGCTGGGAATCGATCATTTGAAGAAGTGCCCAGTGATCACTGGGGAGAATGTGCTACTTGAATAGCGGCTTCATGTGGCGATCAAAGAGGTTTTCGGTGACGCAACGGGAAACGATTTCGCGGTTATCGTGAAGGGCTTTGATGTAGGTTTCGTCCATCATGGCGGCGATCTTGAAACCGACATGTAACAACTGGCGGACGTTTGCGTCGTAAAGTGGATTGCTTTGATCGTGGCGGAGCGCACCGGTGAATTGTTCGCTGGTCCATGCGTTCACGGTTTCAGCGGAAGGGAGTTTCGCGAAATCGATATCGATCACCGTTGCGTATGGCTGACAGAGAGCTTCCTTTTTCGCGAGAGCTTGGGCGTAAATTTCTTTCGCCAATGCAAGCCCTGAGCCGTCGGATTCGGCGAGACCGATGACTTCTTCCAGCCAGTTGGTGCCAGCGGTTTTGATATGAAGGCCAGCACCGGTGCGAGCGATGGCGCGTTTGATGGCAGGGTAGATAGAGAATTTATCGGAGCCAGAATGCACGGAGAGCTTCAAAGTTTCAGGAAGTCCGTAGGCGGCGACCGCATGAGCAATGACGGCAAGGTCGTCGTTGAATTCCTTTTCGAACTGGCTGACATCGCCGACGTAATCGACGCCTTTGTTGAAACGTCCGGTGAATTTCGGAGCGATGGTTTGGATAGGGATTCCCTGATCGGCGATCGCTGCGAGAATCACTAACAACTCCGGCGGAGTTTGCGGGCTGTCGGTTTCGTCCATGGAAACTTCCGTCACGAAATCCGTGCCTTTCGCTGCGACGATGTGATCGTAAATCGCTTTCGCTTTTTGGGTGGCTTTGAGAAATTGGTTCGCGGTTTTTTCCACATCCGCGCGGGTGATTTCGAATGGCTGAGCTATGCCTGCGATGGAAACGGTGCCGATGAGTTCCGGATGTCTATCAATGAACGCAGCAACGTCCGCAGGATCCGCGGCTTCGCCAATGTCATCAGCGACATCGAGGGTGAAAAAATTGCAAGGAGCGATGAATCGATCCACGGTTTTGAGATTGATGTGATCGGCATCTAACAGATATTCGCCAGTCCAGCTGAGATCAGCAACTGCTTTGTCGGCAGCGTTGCGTGTGGATTGGGGCTGGGAGCCGATGATGTCGTGCTCGCGGTTGGATTTGTTCCAGACCGGTGTGATGTCGATGCCGAGTTCTTTGGCGGCGATGAAAGCTTTGAGTTGGGCGTGCGCGCCGTTGGCGAAACGATCGCCGACGCCGAAGGTGTATTTAGGGCAGATTTTCATAGAAGAGTGAATGGTGAAGCGTTTTACCGCGGAGACGCAGAGGTCGCGGAGGGTCGCAGAGTTTTTAAATATAGAGAGTGCTAGTTAGAATTGATGATAAGGTTTCGAAGGCGTTGGTGAATTTTTTCAGGGATTTCGGATGAGAATGTGATTTTTCGATTTCCGCTAAGCCATATCTCAGCTTCATACACTCCGTTTTCTTCGCAGAGTGATGCTATTTCTGATAGATGACGGTTGGTGTGTTTTCCTTTTAGTGAAATGGCTTTGCCTTTCTTAATGCAAATGGCTTGTGATGATAGCAGCCGTGAAAGGAATTTCATTCTTGTCTGGAACTTGAAATTTGAGATTTGAAATTTAACGGACTTCAATAATCGCTTTGATGGCGCCTAGGTTTGGGTCGGTGAATTGAGCGAATTTTTCGGGGACTTCTTCGAAAGAGATGCGGTGGGTGATCCAGACGTCGGTGTTGATTTTGCCTTCGCGCATCAAGTTGATGATGGCGGGGAAATCGGATGGAAGGGCGTTGCGGGAAGCTAGCAAAGTGAGTTCGCGGCGATGGAAAACGGGGGCGTGTGGGAACTGGAGATCGGAGGTGGTGATGCCGACGTAGACGACGCGTCCGGTGAAGGCGGCGTATTCGAAACAGGTCGACATGGAACGTGGCGAGCCAGTGGCATCGATGATCACATCGCAGAGATTTCCGTCGGTGAGTTTTTCGAGATCGGCCAAATGCGAGCCGTCTGCTTTGGCGAGCACGCCGTTTTTGATGCCGAGGTGTTTGGCGCAGAAATCGAGTCGGCCCTGAACCATGTCCATGACGATCACGTTCACGCCTTCCATGAGTTTCAAAAATTCCAAACAAGACAGGCCGATGGGACCTGCTCCGATGACGAGGACGGTTTCGCCCGGTTTGGGGTTGCCGCGTTGCACGGCGTGGTAGCCGATGGCGAGGGTTTCGACCAAGGCGAGTTGATCGTAAGACAGGTCGTTACCCGGGTGGAGCTTGTGGGCGGGGACGATGAACGTGCCTTTGCGGAGGCCACCATTGTTGTGGACACCGATGACTTGGACGCCGGGGCAACAGTTAGATGAGCCTTTTTTGGAGGTCGGGGATTCAGGGTTGTTGAAATAAGGTTCGAGCGAGCATTTATCGCCGGGCTTCACGTTGGTGACGCCTTCGCCGACCGCAACGACTTCGAGTCCAAGCTCATGGCCGGGAGTGCGGGGATAGGCAAAGAATGGAAATTTCCCGAGGTAACAGGAAAGATCCGTGCCACAAATTCCCATGCGGTGGGTGCGGACAACAGCTTCACCGGGCGCGGGGGGTTCTTCGTTCGGACGGTCGATGACGGTGATTTTTTGCGGTTCGGTGAATTCGATGGCGTGCATATAAGTGGAAAGTGCCTCGTGATCAGTGATCAGTGGAAGACTGGGATTGTGTGACTACTCTTTGATGGTGTGGAAGCCGAGTTCTTTGCTTGGGTTTTCGTCGGCGGTGATGAGTTGCTTAATGGCGTCGAAGACGATTTGGAAGTTTTGATCGTATTTTTCCTCCAGTTTTTCGATTTTTTCCGCCAAAAGCTTGTTTGACTGCATGAGTGAGCGGAGTTGGACGAAAGTCCGCATGATGGCGATGTTGACCTCGACGGCGCGGGGTGAGCGAAGGACGGAGGAAAGCATGGCGACGCCTTGTTCGCTGAAGGCGTAGGGGAGTGTGCGGCGGCCACCGTGGTTCTTTAAGGTCACAGATTGTGACCTTAAACGATTATCCGGCTTTAAGGTCGCAAATTGCGACCTTAAAGCTTTTGTGTCAGAACTTGAAATCACAAATTGTGATTTCAAGTTTTCGAGATCATCGTCACTGATCTGGAACATGAAATCAGAAGGGAATCTCTCACTATTTCTTTTGACCGCTTGATTTAATTGGCCAACAGAAATGCCATAAAGCTCGGCAATATCCGAGTCCAGAATCACGTTTTCATGGCGGAGCCGAATAACGAGAGGGGCGAGTTGATCGGGGATGAGGGCGGCGGGTGTCAGTTTTGATGCGGATTTCTTTTTGGCAGTTTTCTTCGTGGGGGGCATAAGAAGAGTGAAGTTTGAATTTTGAATAGTGAAAGCAGAGGTCTTGAATTGATGTTTAGAGTTTAAAATTTAGAGTTTAATTATTCTCCGGCAGTCCTTCTTTATGGCCGATGTCTTTGACGGGTTCGAAGATGGCGAGGACTTGATTGAGGAAATCGCGATCGATGGGTTTGGCGAGCCATTCGGCCCATTTGGCGATGTTCGCAGGATTGGCGGACCCGGCGATGGTGGTGGCGATGTCGGGATGTTCGCAGGAAAACTGGATGGCGAGTTGAGCAATATCGATCCCGTTGTCGGCGCAGAGTTTCGCGGCGTCGCGGGCGGCTTGTTTGACATTCTCGGGCTCTTTCAACCATTCGGGAAGCTCGGCGTTGGTGAGCAAGCGGGCGGAGAACGGACCCGCGTTCATGGCACCGATGTTTTTTGCTTGGAGGCGAGGCAAAATTTCGGTGGCGAACGAAGTGTTCTGGAGGGTATAGCGGTTGTAGCTGAGCACGCAGTCGATCTCATCTTCGATGTGGTCGAGCACGGTGTTGAAGGTTTTCAGCGGGTAGCAGGAAAAACCAATTGCTCGGACTTTGCCTTGCTCCTTGAGTTTCAACAAAGCGGGCAGGGTTTCTGTCCAGATTTGTTCGAGCGAAACAAACTCAACATCGTGCAACAACATGATGTCGAGGTAATCGGTTTTGAGTCGCTGCAAGGAAATGTGCGCGGATTCTTCGACGCGTTTGGCGGAGAAATCGAAGTGGACATCCGAGTAGCGACCCAGCTTGGAGCCGAGGAGATAGGAATCGCGCGGGATGTCTTTGAGGCCGAGGCCTAACATGATTTCCGACATGCCGCGGCCGTAGAACGGTGAGGTATCGATGAAGTTCATTCCGAGATCGAGCGCTGTCTTGGTGGAGCGCATGGCTTCATCGAGCGTGATGGAACGGAATTCAGCGCCAAGTGAAGAGGCACCGAAGGAGAGGATGGGGAGGTCTATGTTAGATTTACCGAGTTTGCGAGTTGGAATCATATGCTGTGGATTTGGAAAGAGGTTTACCGCAGAGGCGCAGAGGTCGGAGAGGGTCGCGGAGAAGATTATTAGAAAAAAGGGATATAAAAATATTAGATTTGAGGGCTCTGTGTTCCTTTGCGACCTCTGCGTCTCTGCGGTGAAAAATCACATTACGCTGCGGATGGATTTGATGGTTTGGATAGCGGCGGTTTTGGGATCTGGTAGAGGAAAAATTTCTGCGGAGAGGTGGCCAGTGTAGTGGATGTCTTTGAGGGCGGCGATGATGGGTTTGGGATCGGTGTGACCGAGGCCCATAGCGCGGCGGTTGGAATCGGCGTAATGGACATGACCGACGTGTTTGCCTGCGGCGCGGAGGGAGGCTGCGAGATCGGCCTCCTCGATGTTCATGTGGAACAGATCGGCGAGCAGGACGATGTTTTCTAACGAGTTCGCCTCGATAAATTCCGCTCCATCAGCGAGGCGGTTGATGAGGTTGGTTTCGTAGCGGTTGAGTGGTTCATAAATGAATGGGACGTTGTACTTCGCAGCGGTTTTTCCTGCGATGTGAAGCGCGTCGGCCAACCATTCGAGCGCTTGTTCTTTGGAAACATCGCCACCGTGCTTGCCTTGCATCGATCCAAGAATGGCGGGAGCTCCGAGCTGACCACCGAAGGCGATCATTTGTTCGATGAAGTCGAGAGCGGCGACACGTTTGTCGAGTGATGGATCGGTGAGGGAGAGTCCGTGTTTGACCATGCCTGCTCCGGTGCCAACCGCGGCGATACCGAGTCCGTGGATTTGAGCGAGAGTTTTGATTTCATCGACGGAAACATGATCGGGGCCGGGAAGGAAGAGTTCGACATCGTCGTAACCGATTTCTTTTGCGAGCGCGAAAGATTGGGTAAGGGGTCCGTGAAAAACGAAGGGACCAGCGGCGGCTTCGGGAACTTGGCTAAGGGTAATGGCAGTGCGCATAATGATAAGTTTTTTTTCACCGCAGAGGCGCAGAGGTCACAGAGGATCGCGGAGAAGCCTATTGGAAATGATTGGAAATAAAAAATATTGGATTTGCTGGCTCAGCGTCCCTCTGTGACCTCTGCGCCTCCGCGGTGAAAATTATTTTAGACCGATTCCAAGATAACGTTCCCGTAGGCGGTGGTGTCGCCGGTACGGATGAGGCCGATGGCGTTGGGGACGAGTTTTTTGAAATCGTTGTGAGGGAGTCGGGTGACTTCGACTTTGGGGTAAAGGCCTTTGAAACCGTTGAACGAGGTTTCGTATTTTTGAATCACTTCGGTTGGGTTGGTGCTGAGGAATTCCTCGGCTTGCCAGATTTGGCCGACCTTGAAGTTATCGTGTAGAAGATCGAGGAGATCGGTAATCGTTGGGAGGCCCCGGCAAAGGGTGAGGTCCACGGTTTCGATCTGGTCCCAGTAAGGGAACGCCCAGTCGGCAATGACGATGGTGTTGGTGTGGCGAATACGAGCGAGGAGGTGGAGAACGTCTGGGTTTAGGATTCCTTTTTGAAGCATGTTTTTGAGTGAGTCGTTGAGAGGTCTTAACGTGGTTTCAGGGACGAAAGGAATGAATTTTTTGGAAAACAAATCGGTTTTGTCGAATCCAGATATTTCTCGCTGGTGATAGCGAGTGTGTTTTCCGCCGCAGGCTCTGGGCTGCTGGGATGATTCCCAGCTTTTGGGTTAAGCGTTGGTGAGCGGAGCGTAGGGTTGTTTATCCGCGCTTTCGATCGGGAGCATAATGATCAAGAGCTTCGTAAAAGTTTTCAGGATCACGTAATCCTTCGCATTCCGTAGATTTAACCAAGGTTTCAGGAGCGATTGAGATGAAGTGTGCAAGAAGCTCGAAAAATGCATTCACCTTTTCAGGAAGCCATTCCTTACCCATGCGGTAATCAATCTCGATACTATCTTCAAAGACGAATAGACCTAGAACTGGTAATTCTACGTTGTTCCAAGAGATTCCTGTAAAACAACAATGGAATGAGGATGCGGCACCACTGGTGACAAGCTCCCCTAAATCGACGACCTGTGAGATCTTTACGTCCTGCTCGATCCTATTGTCCCAGAATGTTGCGTCTTCGTGCAAAAGTTTCCCAAAGCGGAAAAAGTGGTCAGTGATCGCTCGAACGGATTCAGGAGTCAGACATGTAAAATCGATCCCTGGAAGCGAACCGTCATCAGCCGTGAAGTTGCAATTCGAAATTCGCCATCCAAGGTTCATAGTGGTTTATTTTGCTTAGGTTAAAACCAGATGGAAAGACAACTTATCTAGGAGAGCAGTGGAGAATAATGAAATCGATTTTTAGGTAAAAATCTCTGGATTTTTGGCATGGCGGATGAAATCCGCCGCCACGCTACAACCCGTGCTTCGCTTTGGTCTGTTCGATTTCTTCGGTGAGGGCGGACCAGCGGGTGTAGGCGAGTTCGAGGGTTTTGGCGACTTTATCGACGGCGTTGGTGGTGGAGCGGAGCTTTTCGGCGTCGCCTGAGATGTTATCGCTGGAGAGTGCTGCGGTGAGGGTGGCTTGGGCGGCTTCTTGCTCGGAAATTTTTTCCTCCAGGGTTTCCAGTTCCTTTTCTAACGGAGCAAGGATTTTGGTGCGGGCCTCGCGAGCTTGTGCTTCGACTCGACGCTGTTCCTTGCGATTCACTCCGGGGATGGATTCAGCCTTTGGCGTGTCTTTTTTTACTTCCGCATCTGCGGTGGTGGCAGGAGGTCTCCGGGTGGGTGTGGTGCCGGATGATTTCTCTTCGGCTTTTTTATCGAGGTAGTAAGCAATGTTTCCGTGGAACAGGCGCGGTTCTTCGCCCGGACGGAACTCGAGGGTTTTGGTGACGAGGGTATCGAGGAAATCCCGGTTGTGGGAAACGATCATGACGCTGCCCGGATAATCTAACAACGCGCGCTGGAGAACGCCTTGCGATTGCATGTCGAGGTGGTTGGTCGGTTCGTCGAGGATGAGGAAGTTCGCAGGTTTGAGCAACATGCAGGTCAGCGCAACGCGTGAGCGTTCGCCACCGGAGAGAACTCCGACTTTTTTAAACACGTCATCGCCCGTGAAAAGGAAGCAACCTAAAATGTTACGGACGAGTGGCATGGCATCGCGGGAAGCGACGGCTTGGACGGTTTCAAGAATGGTTAGATCGGGATCGAGTTCGTCGGCGTGGTTCTGGGAGAAGAACGATGGCGAGACGTTGTGGCCGAGTGTGACCTTGCCTGCATCAGGTTTTTCCTGAGCGGTGACGAGTCGGCAGAAGGTGGATTTGCCCGCACCGTTCGGACCGACGATGGCGAACTTCTCTCCTTTATTGATCTCGAAATCAAAGCCGTTGAAAATCTGCAGCGGTCCGTAGGCTTTGGCGACGTTTTCGACTTTAGCGACGGTGTGGCCGGAGTTCGGTGGTGGCGGGAATTTGAAATTCATCACTGCATCAGCGCGCTCGGGCTCTGGGATGCGGACGACTTTTGCGAGGAGTTTGATCCGCGATTGGACCAGCGTCGCTTTGTTGGCTGAGGCGCGGAAGCGATCAATGAAACGTTGGGTCTCGGCGATCTCGCGTTGTTGCGAGGTGAATTGCTTGAGTTGGATTTCTTTCCGTAAAACGGATTCTCTCTCGAAGTAGGAAAAGTTACCTGCGTATTCCTCGGCGCGGCCATGGGCGAAGGCGATGGTGCGGGTGCAAAGTGTATCTAACAGTGCGCGGTCGTGGGAGATGAGCAGGATCGCGCCGGGGTAGTTGATGAGGTATTGCTCGACCCAAATTTGGGTTTCGATGTCCAAGTGGTTGGTCGGCTCGTCGAGGAGGAGGACTTCGGGTTGTTGAAGGAAAAGCTTCGCCATGGCGATCCGCATTTGCCAGCCACCGGAGAATTCCGAGCAATCCCGAATGAAATCTTTTTCCTGGAAACCAAGCCCTTTGAGAACCGATTCGATTCTCGGTTTCATCAACGAGGGATCGTTCGCGTAGAGTTGCAGCTCGAGCTCGCCGATTTCTTCCAAGAGATCGCCGTAGGGTGAGGAACGCGGATCCATTTTCACCAACTCGTCGGACAAGCGATCGACCTTTTCCTTGAGAGCCATGATTTCACCGAAAGCGGATTCGGTCTCTGTCCACAAGGTGCGGCCTTTAACGTGAATACCTTCCTGCGGGAGGTAACCGATTTTTGTGCCTCTGGGTGCGCTGATGATTCCTCCGCTCGGCGGAATGATCCCGGCGATGCATTTCATTAGGGTCGATTTTCCGGCTCCGTTGTGTCCGGCGAAGGCAATGCGTTCGCGCGGCTGGACGGAGAAGGAAAGGTTATTAAAGAGGATGCGCGGGCCGAACTCGACGCGAAGTGCTTGGACTGAAATCATGAACGCGGGGAGGTTGCACACGAGAGGCGGTTGGTCAAGCCGTGGAAGTGGTCATTAGATTCAAATTTCAACGCAAAGCCGCAAAGGACGCAGAGTAACGCAAAGCCATCTATGCGTTACTCTGTAAGGAATCACAGAAATAATTTTGATGACTGATTTCAAACAAGATAAAGAAAATCTCATTTAACACGTCCTGATCAATGACAGACCGCCGTCGGGGTGGAGGATTTGGCTGCTGAGGGAGGCGGGCAATAAAAATGCCGGACGCGCATGGGGGCGCGGCCGGCTAATGAAACTCCTTGCGGAGTTGGCGGGGAGCCTTACTTCTCCTCGACGGTCGTCTCTGTCTTTTCGATGACGCTTCCACCAGGACGGATGGTTGTCTCGGTCTCAGTCGTTTTCTCCTTGGTCGCTGGCGCTTCCTTGATGATGGTCGTCTCGGTTTTCTCACCGGGCGGATTGACTGTTACACTTTTCTGCTCGCAGGAAGCGAAAAAAAGTGGAGTCAGGATGGCTGCGATCAGGTAGGGTTTCATAGTTGTATTTGTTTTGTATATGCGCGGCGGAAATCTTTTCCGTTCGTTGCACTCTCATCATAGTGCAGGTTGCCACCTGACCAATGGGGTGAACCCCTACCTAAAACATGCTCCTCGTTCGCATGTATATGACTCAAAACGTCCGAACCGATGAGAGGCCGCCGTCGGCGTGAAGGATTTGGCCGGTGATGAAGGATGAGGCGTCGGAGAGTAGGAAAGCGGCGAGTTGGGCGATGTGGTCGGGATTTCCGATGGTTTGGAGCGGATGGCGTTTTTCCGCGGCATCGCGTTTGGCATCGTTTCCGAGCAGTGGAGAGGCGAGGGGAGTATCGGTAAGGGAGGGCGCGATGGCGTTGACGCGGATTTTTGGGGCAAGTTCGGCAGCAAGGGATTTGGTCAGTCCTTCGACAGCGGCTTTGGCAGAAGCGATAGAAGCGTGAAAGCCCATGCCTTGCGCGACGGCGACAGTGGAAAACAGAACAATCGATGCGCTGTTAGATTTTTTCAAAGCTGGTAGGGCAAACTGGATGGCTTGCGCGGCGCCGAGGCAGTTAATTTGGAAATCCCTGAGGAAATCCTCACGCGTGAGGCGGTGGAATGGCTTGAGAGTAATCGTGCCGGGAAAGTAAACGAGACCGTCGAGGGTTTCCGGTAAACTGAAAGGTGCGGGATTTTCTGCGTCGAAAGGTTGAGTGAAGATCCCAAGTTCAGCGAGAGCAGCGTTGGATCGAGAAGCGACAGTGAGTTGGTGACCTTGGGTTTTTAGCAGCTTAGCGGTGGATAGGCCGATTCCTGAATTGCCGCCGATGAGTAGGATGTTGGACATATGGGAATAAATGCTGAAAAACTGAAACGCTGAAAATCTGAAATAAGAGGACTCTTTTGAGAAGTCGCCGTTATATTGACTCTAACTGCTAGGATTGATCATAGATTAGTCAAATTGCATTTCTAGGTAGGGTCATTTCGATGAAATGACCGATGGGGTGGGTCGGAAATACGAGGTGGCGGTCGTTTTATCAAAACGACCCTACCAATGATAACTCTGCGCTTGCAGGCCCTGTTCCTTAATGCACATTAGTTGCGTGAGAGGCTCTCCGTTGATACGCACGGCACTGGTTTTATTGGCGATCCTGGCCTCGGGGTTGGTATTTTTTTATCTTACGTCGGATCAGGGATCGAAGCCGGTGGCTGGCGGTGATACCACTGAGGTCAAATCAAAGAAGTTGGTTCGGGCTCGTTACATCCTGACCCTTTCCGAGCGGGCGGCTTTTGTGGAAGTGACCAGTTCGGGTGAGCCCTCTTCTTGGAATCTTTCGTCGGAAAGCGGAATCGAACCGCTGACGGGCGACATCATCATCGATTTGGACAAGCCCGTGGTTTTTCTCAAAGTGAATTGGTATGAGCTGGGCGGCCGACGCGGATTTGCGAAATTAACGATCGAGGCAGCGGGGCAGAAGACTGTCACGCAGGTGTTCGATGCGACTGGAAACATCGATGAATTTTTAGAGTTATCGTTTTGAAAGAAGAAACCCATCACGACTGTTGTGCGCATCACAGCCATCACCACGAGTTGGTGATCGAGGGGCTGACGGTATCGTATCGGGATATTTTGGCGCTCGATGGCGTTTCATTCGCCACCTCATGTGGAAACCGCGTGGCTTTGGTTGGCCCGAACGGAGCGGGAAAATCGACCTTACTGAAAGCGATCGCCGGGCTGGTGACGCGCCGTGAGGGAAACATTTTGTGGCGTGGGAGCTCGGTGCAAAAATGGTCACGCGAATTTGCTTATCTGCCGCAACGTGAGGAAATCGATTGGTCGTTTCCGATTACCGTTCGGGGTTTGGTGGAAATGGGCAGATATCCGCAAACCGGTTGGTGGCGCAAATTTTCAAAAGAAGATCAGGGAGCGGTGGACAGAGCCTTGGAATCGCTGAACTTGATAGATTTGCAAAACCGGCAGATCCGTGAGCTTTCCGGAGGACAGCAGCAACGCGCTTTCCTTGCGAGAGCACTGGCGCAAGAAGCGCACGTTTTATTGTTAGATGAGCCCTTTACCGGACTGGATCGAAATGCATCGATTCTGTTAGGCGATCTGCTCGCGAAGCTCGCCGCGGAAGGACGCTTGATCATCGCATCGCATCACGATCTCGGTTCCGCGCCATTGTTGTTTGATGAAGTCCTGGTGCTCAACACCCAACAGGTCGGCTTTGGCCCGGTGGGATCGGTTTTAACCCCGTCACTGATTGCGAAAACCTTCGCTGTCACAGAAACCCAAAGTCATGTTTGAGGAACTTTTAAACAGCCCGTTTTACCAACGCACCTTGGTGGCCGCGGCTTTCATCGGTTTCACCAATGGATTTTTCAGTGGATTTGTGGTGTTGCGGAGAAATGCGTTATCGGTTTCGGCCTTGTCGCACACCATGTTGCCTGGGATTGCGTTTGGAATTTTGGTCACAGGTTACCTTTCGCAATGGAATGCGTTTATCGGTGCCTTGTTCGCGGCGTTGTTAGTCGGGTTGGGATCGGTGGCGGTGGCGCGTGGAAAACGCATCGCGGAAGGAACTTCTCTGGCAGTGCTTTACACCGCTGCTTTTGCTGCGGGGGTGGCGATTCTCCCCAAATTGGAAACCCGCACGGAGCTCGAGCATTGGTTGTTCGGAGATATCCTGGCGATCGGAAACTCCGATCTCTGGATCGTCTACTCGATGGGTGCGGTGATTTTGATCGCAAGCAATTTGCTCATGCGGCCACTTCTGCTCACGCTCTTCGAGCCAAACGTCGCGGCCGCGCAAGGCGTGCCGACCCGTGCCATGCAATACCTCGTTTTCATGATGCTCGTGCTCGCGCTGGTTTCGTCTCTGCAAGCGGTCGGCTGTGTGCTTTCCGTGGGCTTGCTCGTCACGCCAGCTGCGACGGTTTCCTTGCTCACGGATAAAACCTCAGCCTTGTTCTGGGGTGGGGGTTTGATTGGTGGGATAGGCTCGATCGTGGCGGTTTTGTTATCGGGCTACTTCGGGATTTCACCTGGCCCGGCGATTGTGATCTTACTCGGAATTTTGTTCATTTTAGCCTATCTGTTCAGCCCGAAATACGGTCTTCTGGTTCCGAAATTTATTTTCAACCGAAGACCATGAACGACCTTTCTGAAACCCTCGCCGCCTCCGTTACCTCTGGAAAACTCCTCGCATCCGCTAAAGCAAACATCGATTCCTTGTTAGCAGGAGCTGCGAGTGATCTGCCAAAACGCACGGTCAGTGAGTTGTTAGAAGCTGGAAATTTCTCTGAACTCAACGATAGGTTTTTCAAAACCCTCGCCTTCGGCACAGGCGGTTTGAGGGGGCGCACGATAGGTCGCACTATCACCGCCTCCGAGCAAGGCGCTGGCGGACCCAATGGCCGACCCGAGTTTCCCTGCGTCGGCACCGCGACGATGAATTATTACAACCTCTCCCGTGCGGTTCGTGGCTTGATTGCTTACATGAAATCGGTGGGCACCATAGGCAGCGGCAAAGTCACTTTTATGTTCGCACACGACACCCGGCATTTCTCAAAAGACTTCGCGGACTTCTGCGCGAAAGTCTGCGCCGAGCATGGTTGCGATGCGTATGTGTTCGATGGCCCGCGCTCGACCCCGCAGTTGTCGTTTGCGATTCGTCAGCTCCGCGCCGATTCCGGCGTGGTGATCACCGCGAGCCATAACCCCTCGCACGATTGCGGTTTCAAAGCGTATTTCAACGACGGCGCACAAATCGTCGAACCACACGCGACCGCGATCATTGGCGAAGTGAACGCCGTGACCAGCGAACGCTACGAGCCGCTACCGTTGGCAGAGCAGGGGACCATCAAAACCTTGGGCCTCGATTTCGATGAGCTTTACATCTCACGTTTGAAAACCTTGTTGTTGCAGCCGGAGCTGTTGAAAACCGCAACCACGAAAATCGTTTTCACCAACCTGCACGGCACCGGCGGACACATCAACGTGCCGATGTTGAAGCAGTTGGGTTTCGAAGTTCTAACCGTTCCCGAGCAAGACATTCAGGACGGACGTTTCCCAACCGTCGATTCACCGAACCCGGAAAACGGCCCCGCACTTGCGATGGCGATCCAGCTCGCGGAATCCTCGGGCGCGGAAATCGTGATTGGAACCGATCCGGATGCCGATCGCATGGGCGTTGCGGCACGTGACGATCACGGAAAGATGGTGCTGCTCACAGGAAACCAGATCGGTTCGTTGATGGCGTGGTATCGTTTGAAAACCATGTTCGAACTGGGCTGGATCAGCCACTCGAACCGCACCCGCGCGGTTCTGATCAAAACCTTCGTCACCACCGAGCTGCAAACCGCCATCGCCGATTCGTTCGGCGTTTCTGTGGTCGATACCCTAACAGGTTTCAAATACATTTCTTCGAAGCTCAAAAAATACGAGGACGCTATCCCGGCCGATAAGAAAGGCGATTACCGCAGCCTCACCGAAGATCAAACCCGCGCCCTGCGTCTGGAATACTCACGCTTCTTCGTCTTCGGCGGTGAGGAAAGCTATGGTTACCTCGGATCGGATGCCGTGCGCGACAAAGATGCCAACGGCGCCACACTCATGTTCGCGGAAGTTGCGGCTTACGCGAAGTCTGTTGGTAAAACCTTACCCCAACTTCTCGACGAGCTTTACGAAAAATTCGGTTACTACCTCGAAGTTGGGAAATCGCTCACCATGGAAGGGGCCGATGGCGCAGCGAAAATCCAAACGCTCGCCAATTCCTACGCAAACCATCCTCCACAAGTGATCGATGGATCCGAAGTCGTTCGTTTCCGCGATTTCTCCGCACAGGACATCTACGACCAGGAAGGCGATTTGTTGCCGAAGGAGAAGATGTTGTTCTTCGACCTTGCTGATGGTCGCTCGTTCGCGGTGCGTCCATCCGGCACGGAGCCGAAGATCAAATACTACCTTTACGGAAAATCGAAAGTCAGCGGAGATCTCGCATCAACCAAACAACAAGTCGCAAATGCCATCAAGGCGTTGTGGAAATGGATCGAGACCGATGCGAAATCGCGGGGGTGAGATAGAAGGTGGATTACGATAAATCCAAGCTAATTATATCATGACTGCTTTCTTTCTTATCTTATTAAGATATCTTTTATATCTAACTTTGGTTTTTCCTATTTCTTTAATAAGAGCTTCCAACTGGGTTTTTTGGATAATTTATTTATTCGTATGGATATTGTTAATTTCAGTATCCTCAATAAGAAAATCTGACTTCACTTACTTAATGAAGTGCTTTTTTGTTGTCGCTATTTGCTTTTCCTTAATTGCCTTTTTCATTTGGTTTTCATCGTTTTTAACGAGATCGCTCGGTCTAGCGATGCTGTCCACAGCCGTTATATTATATGTGGTTCCATTTTTAGTAGCATTACTTTTTCTGAATGATTTGATATGCAGGATTAACAGGCCTACCCATACCTCTTCTTGAGTTTACGACCAAACTCACGCAGACATGGTTGTTTGCGCCCGACAGAAAGCGTTAATGAAATTGCTATTATTTCTCTGAGAAGTAAGTAGTGAAGGATAAATTAATTACTCCTAAAATGAATCCATCCCAGTCGCTAACCCAAGCCTCATCCACTACACTCTCTTTGGGAGATCCTGGCGAACTGAATTTTCTGCGCAAGTTCACCGGCAACTACTATAGGTTTCTTGGATGGTTTGTCGTTGCTTCAAACTTAATCACGATCGCAACGGTATACTGGACTGGCTACCTTCATATAGACCTTTCATTCTTCTTTTGGCTTTGGCTTGGGAGCTGTTTGAAGAAAGGCAATCCGGCGGCAAGAAAATGGGCAATCGCAATATTCCTGATCGTTGTCGCGCTTCTAATTCTCGGTTTTTTAATGCCCGAGGCGAAGGCCAAATTCGGAGATTACAAATTTGATAAATCACATCCCGTGTACTTTGCAATAGTGGGTCTGATCGGCACCATTTTCGCTGTTCCAGGAGTCATGCTCCTTGGGAAGCGCGGACGGGTAGCCTTCGATCACAAGAGGACGGCAAATTTATAAAATAGAAACTTCCATGGAAATTCCCATAATGCTTTTCGTGCTTTTTGCCCTCGTTGTGGTTGTAATGATCATTTACGGGATTATGGCTGCCAAGAAGCGGCGCGAAGAAATGCAGATGTTAGCGACTCGCTTGGGTTTGAGTTTTTATCCGGACAAAGATCGTAACTTGGCCTCAGCCTATGGCTTTCTCAATCAGCTCGCGCAGGGAGACAATCGATACGCGTTCAACATTCTGCGCGGCAATTATCAGGGAGAACCCGTTCACGTATTCGACTATCATTATGAAACAGAATCGAGGGATTCTGAGGGGAAGACCACTACGCACAGTCATTATCTGTCTTCGTTTTTGCTGCAGTTGCCGATGGCCTTTCCAGAACTGACGATAGCCCGTGAAGGTTTCCTTTCCAAATTCGCCCAGGCATTCGGTTACGATGATATCGATTTTGAATCGGCCGAGTTTTCCCGGCTGTTTTGTGTGCGATCCAAAGATAAAAAGTTCGCCTACGATGTGTGCCACACGCAGATGATGGAATACTTGTTGGTGAATTCGGATCTGAATTACGAGATCGAAGGCGATACTCTCGCTCTGGTTTTCGACGGACAAATGTCCATTCCAAAAATTGAATACAACTTGGGCAGGTTGTTAGAGCTCCGCCGCATGATGCCTGAATACCTTTTCACTCATCACTAAACATGAACGGCCTCGTTATTTTCACTCTGCTGCTTTTGGTTCCCTTGATTTGGGTGATCGTGCAATACAACTCACTCGTCGGACTGCGGAATCACATTTCTGAATCCTGGAGCAATGTGGATACGGAATTGAAGCGTCGCTACGACTTGATCCCGAATCTGGTTTCAACCGTGAAAGGCTATGCTGCGCACGAACGCGAGACTTTGGAACGCGTGGTGGAGTTACGGAATCGCTGTTTGGAAAACCATGGTTCGGTGAGCGCACAGGAACGCGATGAAACCCAATTGGTCGATGCGCTGAAAAACATGTTCGTGCTTGTGGAGAACTACCCGCAGCTCAAAGCGGATCAGCATTTCCTCAAGCTGCAGGGCGAGCTGATCAATACCGAAAACCGCATTCAAGCGGCGCGGCGGTTTTATAATGGAAATGTCCGCGACTACAAAAATAAGTGTGAGACGTTTCCGAGTAATCTTGTGGCGGGTGGATTTGGATTTAAGACTATGGAATTTTTCAGCGTGCCACCGGTGGTAGCGGAGGTGCCGGAGATGAGCTTTTGAAAAGGAATGGCTGGGCGGATCAAACCATCGCGGCTTCGCCATTGAACCTAACATTCCATTCACAAACGGTCCTATTTTGACCACGGAGAATCAGGACACAGAGTGAAGAATGAGATCATAAAGTATTTCGCATTCTTTCCCAATTTTCTGTGTCCTCTTTGTGGTTCCGTCATTCCATCTTTTGGAGAATCGAACTCAGTTCTGCAAAATCAACCGGCTTGACCAGGTGGTAGTTAAAGCCGGCCTCTTGCGATGAACGCCGGTCTTCTTCCTGTCCCCATCCCGTGAGGGCGACAATCATGATATGCTTGCCCAAAGGTTCCTGCCGGATCCGTCGGCAAACTTCATAGCCATTCATACCCGGCAACCCGATGTCTAACAGAATGATGTCGGGTTTCGACTCGGCCGCCAATTGGATCGCCCGAAGTCCATCGTGGGCTGTCTGAACCGTGTGCCCATAGATTGTCAGGAGCATGGCAAGCGAATTGGCGGAATCCTCATTGTCATCCACCACGAGTATCCGTCTTCCTACAGATGCCGCTTCGCACACCGTCGATTCACGCTGCTGCGTGGAAGGAGAACTTGCCAGCGGCAATCTGACGACAAACCTGCTGCCTTGCTGCATACCGTCACTTTGGGCGGTGACACTCCCGCCATGCATCTCCGTCAGACGCTTCACCAAGGTGAGGCCAATCCCCAATCCGCCTTGCGCCCGCTCCAAGGTGCCGTCTACTTGGCTGAATAGCTCAAAGATGCTACTGAGTTGGTTGGGTGGGATCCCCATTCCGGTATCCTTAATCGATACAACGGCATCTCCATTTTCACGCCAGGCTTTAATCTCTATCCGTCCTCCTCCGTCCGTATATTTGGCGGCATTGTTCAGCAGATTGCCAAAAATCTGCGCAAGCCGGACAGGATCCGCGTTCAAAGGCAGATGCTCAGAAGACAATTCGGCAGTTAACTCATGATTTTTTGACTCAGCAAATGGACGGAAATCTTCGACGCATAGTCTGATCAACGATGTTAGCTCGACCTGGGTTCTTCGCAGTTCAATTTTGTCGCTGTTGATGCGGCTGACGTCGAGAAGGTCGTCCACCAACCGCACCAACTGCTCCAATTGCCGGTCCATCATCGTGACCGCCTGACCTACTATTGCCTCATTTCCACCCCTCTTAAGGATCTCGATCATGTTGCGCACGGGCGCCAGGGGATTTCGAAGTTCATGCGCCAAGGTAGCGAGAAACGCATCCTTCCGCTGATCTGCCGCACGAAGGGCCGCGCCCGCCGTTTGCGCCTCGTTGAGAGCACGCCGAAGTTCCTCTCTCGCCGCAATGGAATCGGTGACATCACGAGCCACTGCGATCACACCGATGATCTCACCCGCCTGATTCCTCAAAGGGCTCTTAGTGGAGGCGAATGTTCGCCGCATGCCGTCCCGACCGATAAAGATTTCTTCTGCGGCAATCACAACTCCTTCGTCCATCACCCTCCTGTCATTCTCGGAGATGGTCGAATACTCCTCAGGCACTTCGAACGTCATCGAATCAAGCGTTCCATCGGCGCTATCCATATTTCCAAGAACACGCATTGTGGCGGCGTTGGCATAAGTGAACTTGCCCTCCCGGTTTTTCATGAAAATCAACTCGGTTGTATTGTTGTTGATCGTTTGAATAAGAGTCGCTTGTTCTCTTTGTGCCAGCTCACTGGCAATCAAACGTTCCTCGAGTGAGATTCTCCAGCCGCCAAGGCCGCGCATGGTTAGAATCGTTCCGGTCAGCATGTAAATGCCTCCGAGATACTGCGTGGAACGTGCCACCCACCCGAGTAAACTCCCATGCGTTGGTTGCAGAATAAGTCCCAATGCTCCAGTCCCAATCAGCGCAAGCCCCAAAGCATACCACAATAGGAAACTCCAGCCGGAACGCCGGTATCGATCTGCTGTCAGTCCCGAGGCCACGGTAAACAGAAAGATGGCCCCCGTGAGGACTACTGTTCGTAAACGTGTCGCTCCCACCCCATCAATGAAGAACGGGGGAAGCCACTGGTTAACCGCGCATAGCCAGATGAGACCGAGGACCGAAAGGCCGCTGGCAATACCCATGGTCAGCCACGCTCCGGTATTCCTTACCGCGTGTTCCCCATAGCGATAGGCGGCGAAAGCCCCGATCAGGTGACAAAATCCGGAAGTGGCCATCCCAAGGTTGTGGATGGTTAGATTGTAATTGCCGACACGTGAGCTGAGGACGGCCAGCAGCGAGGCACCACCCCACAGAATCATTGCCACACACAACGCCAGAAGAGCAGGACGGCCGCTTGTGAGAAAGCTTTTCCCGGCCAGAATGGCGATGAACCCGGAAGTTAGCGTGACAAACGAAAAACTCAGCAGCAGCAGGAGCGGGGCCGATTCGTAGGACGTGCTCGGTCCATAAACATATAGACCCGCCATGACTAAGATCATTGCAAGCAATGGAATGCTTGCAAGTAATCGCAGTCGCGTTGCTGCGGCAGTATTCTCTGTCTTTCTCATGCAGATATTTTAGTTAGAAACTGCCATTCGAGATAATTCATTCTATATTCTTTCGGTCTTAGGATCGTTGGGGAGAAAACGAAAAGGGGACGTAAAAGTTGGTGCGTTGCATCGGTGTGCAGTGTTTGGCGGGAGAAGAAATCCGTTGGTAGTAACAAACGCCTAGTGTAGGTTTTCAGTCCGCTTTGCCAAGACCGTTTTCTACAATGGCCTTTCTGGGTAAAGAGCACTGACTTTCAAATTGAATTTTAAATTTTGGGCTGGATTTTTCAGCGTCCCGCCGGTGGTTGGGG
The DNA here is from genome assembly GCA_040384845.1 of Verrucomicrobiota bacterium. Taxonomy (GTDB): domain Bacteria; phylum Verrucomicrobiota; class Verrucomicrobiia; order Verrucomicrobiales; family Akkermansiaceae; genus Luteolibacter. The sequence continues at coordinate 39,040 of JAZKIL010000013.1, forward strand.
AAGTGCCGGAGACGAATTTTTGATGACGGGGTTGACCTTATTGACGGGGTTGACACGTTTTATTCAGTCAATATCATGAGTTTGTTCACTCCTCCCCTTGATCATGTCCCCCGATCTAACAGAATTGCGCCATGTCCGAGCTTTTTGACAAACATGGCGGATTCCGCAAGTTACATTCGTTCACTCTTGCGACTCTCGTCCAGCTCGAAACCCTGCGGTTCTGTCGTCGATTTCTGACGCACGATCACCGCGAAGCGAGGGAGAAATTCTACGATCCCAAGGGTCGTCAATACGACCAGATGACCCAAGCCGCTCGCAGCGGACGCCAGAATATCATTGAAGGCTCGGAGCGATCGTCCACATCCAAGGATACTGAGATGAAACTCACTGATGTCGCCCGCGCCAGCCTCAGCGAGTTGCGCGGCGATTATGAGGTCTTTATCATTGATAGTGGCGAGCTACCTTGGTCAGTGCATTCCGAGGAAGCTCGCACCGTGAATGCAATTTCGATCGATCCCGCGCCATTCCATGACGACGTCGTCCACGAGTCAGCCAAGCACGCGTTGCAACAACGCCGGAAATATGCCCGATGGCTGGATTCGCTAGATCCGGTGGTTGTCGCCAACGCCATGCTGCTCATCATCGGTAGAGCTTTGAACATGCTGAAAAGCCAGATCGCCGCGCAAGGTAAGGCATTTGAAGAAACCGGCGGTTTTAGCGAACGACTCACCACCCGCCGTCTTGAAGCCCGAGAGGAACAACGCAACTCTGAGCCGTCTCCATCATGCCCGCATTGCAACCAACCGATGCGCCGCCGGAGATCCGCGAAAGGAGAGTTCTGGGGTTGCATAGGCTATCCGGCATGCAAAGGAACGAAGCCTATGGAGTGACTTCAATGACAGTATTGTCACCATTGTCAGTTAGGTCAACTCATTCACCCTATCTCTAAACCACCGACTTCGCCACCGAATCTAGCATGCCGTTGACGAAGCGGTTTGAATCGGTGGTCCCGAAGCGTTTGGCCAGTTCGATGGCTTCGTTGATGATGACTTTGTGGGGGGTATCGGTTTTGATGAGCTCGTAGGTTCCGAGCCGGAGCACGGCGCGGTCCACGGGATCGATCCGTTCGGGCGAGTAGTTCTCGACGAGGGCGGAAAGTTTTTCATCGATCTCCGGTTTGCAGGCGAGCACGGCGTCCACCAAGGCATCGGTCTGAGTGATGAGGGAGGAAATCTCAGATTTGGATTGGCGGATTTTCGCGAGATCGGCCTGATCGGGGAAACTCTCCGGAGTTTCAACCATGCGGAGGCGATCGGAAATACGCTGCAAGCGGCGGATGGTTGCGTTGAGAGCTTCGAGCTGGGCTTTCAGATTGGGGAAATCCTCGCTGGATTTGAGGAATTTATCCCGATTGAAAGCGAGGTCGCGATCCACTTCAAAGAAATGGGTGAGCGCGGTATCGAGCTCGTCGGCGACATCCTGGTCATCGCCCGCTTTGGGAGTTTTTTCGAGCTGTCCGTAGGAAATGCTCCATGAGGATTCGAGCGCGAGCAGGCGATTCAAATCCGTGACCAAAGCCTCAGCCGCGGGCAGGGCGGAGATGTGGGCTTTGGCAATTTCGGCGCGTTCAACGAATTCCACGAGTCGGGTTTGACGACCGATGGCTAAATGTTGCACGGTGCGGAACGTGGCGATAGATAAGTTTTTCCGATCTGTTTCTGTTAGAAATTGCCAGAAAGGTTCACGCAGTTCGGCGGGCGAGGCTCCGCCTTCGATATCGGAACAGTAGAGAAATTGAATGGTGGCTTCCCGGATTTGCCTGCGACTTGGCATGTCTTTATTTGAGGTTATTGTGGGATGATTTTGGGACCGATTTCTCGATTTCCGAGAAGATGTCGATCATGCCGACGGCAGCTCTGGCTGCTTCTCGGCCGCGGTTCATGCTGGCCGCGATGCAGCGGGCATGGGCTTGTTTTTCATCCTCGACGAGGAGAACTTCATGAATCACTGGAAGGCAGTTGCTGACGGCGAGAGTTTGAAGCGATTGTGTAACCGAGGACGCGACGAGGTCGGCGTGATGGGTATCGCCGCGAATGATCAGGCCAAGAGCGATGATGCAGTTGATGTCGCTGCGTTGCATCAATTTGGCGACGACGACTGGAATTTCGAAAGCACCGGGAACGCGGAGGAGGTCGATGCGGGCGGCAGGGATGAGCTCGCCGAGTTCTGAAATGGCGTTTTCCACCAGAGCATCTGTGAACTCTTCATTGTATTTTGAGGCAACAATACAGATCTTGGCCTTGTGGCCGATGATTCGTGGTTTGGGTTGCAGCGCAGTGGACATGTCTTGGCTATGAAGGTAAGCGAAATGAATGTCAACTGGCAGGGATGGACAATCGTGAGTTCTTTATTTGAGTAAACATCACGATGCGAGACAACCTGGGCAGCTTTGTACGAAATGGCCGGGTTCGATTTCGGAGAGTTCGGGTTTGGAATCGGTCAAGCAAAGCTCGGGTTTTCCAAGTAAGTTGCGGGGTTGAAACGCACAACCTTGTGGGGGTTTCGCGAGATTTGGCGGCAGTCCGGGAATGGTCATCAACGGCTGACCTTTTGGCTGTGCGGCGGGAATCGATTTCAACAAGGACCGCGTATAGGCGTGTAGGGGATTGTTGAAAAGATCTTTGCGCAGAGCGCTTTCCACGATGCGTCCGGCATACATCACGTTGATGTGGTCGCAAACTTCGGAAACGACCGCAAGATCGTGGGTGATGAAAATAATCGAAGTGCCGAGTTTTTCCTGCCTATCCTTGATCAAATCTAACACTTGTTTCTGCACCGTGACATCGAGCGCAGTGGTCGGCTCATCACAAATCAGAAGTTCGGGTTTGGTGATCAACGCCATCGCGATCATGACGCGCTGGCGCATGCCGCCGGAAAACTCGTGAGGATAAGAATGAATGCGCTTTTCGGGATCGGAGATTCCAACTTCTGCAAGAGCATCGATCGCACGGGTCAAAGCGGCTTTGCCTTTGATATTTTCATGCAGCTCGAGTGGCTCGGTGATCTGATCGCTGATCCGCATGTAGGGATTCAGCGAGGTCATCGGATCTTGGAAAATCATCGAGATCCGTTTTCCACGAATCCCGCGAAGTTCTTTCTCGCTCGCACTGAGAAGATCGATCCCATCAAACATCGCTGTGCCGCGAACGATGCGACCCGGAGGCGTCGGTATCAAACCGAGCAGGGAATAGCAGGTAACGGATTTCCCCGAACCCGACTCGCCAACGATCCCAAGTGTTTGGCCGCGCTCGAGTTGAAACGAGACATCTTCGACCGCATGAACCACGCCATTTCGGGTATGGAAGCGTGTGGTTAGGTGGTTGACGTCAAGTAGCATGGGTGAAAATTCTAAGCTCTAAATTTTAAATCCTAAATGAAGAATTGGATGAATTCGGATTAAGCTTTATCCAAAATGGAATTCCAGTGTTCGATGTTGTCCTTTTGATTAGCGAACAAATCGGTGGTGTCGTCGTGGATCGTTACGGAAGTGATTTTATCGCCAACTCCGTTGAACTTGCAGCCGCGCTCGCCGGTGTTGTTTTTACCGGTGATTTTTTCGACGACGTCCAAGCCGTTGGTGACTTGACCGAACACAGAGTGGCGGTTGTCGAGGAAAGGAGTAGGGGCAGTGGTGATGAAAAACTGGGAGCCGTTGGTTCCTGGTCCGGCGTTGGCCATGGAGAAAACACCAGGGGCGCGGTGACGGAGATCGGGGTGGAATTCATCAGCGAATTTATAACCCGGGCCGCCGCGGCCGCTTTCGGTTGGATCGCCACCTTGCAGCATGAAGCCTTCGATCACGCGGTGGAAAGCAACACCGTTGTAATAACCCCGTTGCGAGAGATTGAGAAAGTTCGCGCAAGTAATAGGAGCTTTGGATGCATAAAATGTCGCATCGATGTCGCCTGCAGTGGTGTGGAGTGTGATTTTAATATCGTTCATAGTCGTGGAAAAAGTCTGACGCCGGGATGGTGGGGAAATCTTTCCTGTCATCCAAGCCATATTTCATGATCCAGGCTAAATGAAAGAACGGGTGGCACAGGGCGTATGGACATGCCTCATCTCATCATGAAAGTTTCCAAACCCACTTATCATCGGCTCTCCCTGATTATCGCCGCCTTGGCGATGTTGCCTGCCACAGCTCAAGTCATTCCGGTCGATCTTCCGCCGCAAGATTCCAAGGCACCTGCGAAAGATAAACCGGTCAAAGTTTACATCCTTTCGGGTCAGTCAAACATGGTCGGCTTCGGTGCGATCAAGCCAGCTCCTCCTCAATACGGTAAAATTTACCTAAGTGCCGATCCAACCGCTAAGCCAGCCTTGCTCCCGGTCGGTAGTAATATCGCATTTCTCAAGCACGGGCTTTATGATGCGAAAGCTTCGGTTTATTCCGGTGCTTACGGTCCCAAGGCGGAATATCCAAAACTCAAGCCATTCAAAGAAGCCAGCGTCGAACTGGGAAACACCAGCGCCCAACTTCCCTCCATCGATGGCCCGCATACGGTGGTGGTTAATGCCTCCATCGATGTGCCCTATGATGGAAACTACGTGATGCATCCAGGTTTCGAAGCGAGCACCCACGCGATCGTCGAATGTGAAGGCAAGGAAGTTTATCGAAAAGGCGAGGACGGCGTAGTGACCTCGAACAAAGTCGCTTTGAAAAAGAACCAGCGTTACCCGATCCGCATCACCTATCTCAAAGGTGGCTCGGCGGCATTTTTGTTAGAGCAAGTCGATCTCAGGGGCTACGGCGATCTGACTTCAGTGATCAGCGATTTCGGTCGGTTCAAATATCTTCGTGCTGAAGACGGCACATGGGCGAAACGCACCGATGTGATGTTGAACGATGCTTATCTTGGAAAAGGCGCAAGCGCACCACACGGAGTTGAAGCATGCGGCGCAACCTTCGGTCCGGAGCTGGGCTTTGGATTTGTGATGGGAACTTTTCACGATGAACCTGTCATCGTGATGAAAGCCGATATCGGCAACCGCAGCTTGGGTTGGGATGTTTTACCTCCTGGCAGTGAACGCATGGTGCATGAAGGCAAGACCTATCCCGCTTATGGCGAAACCATGGATGCGGATGGCACAATCAGAAAACCCGGTCCGAATGATTGGTATGCGGGCAAACAATACGACGACTACACCGCATCGCTGCGCGCGGTATTAGATAATTTTGGCGAAAAATATCCTGAATACAAAGACCAAGGCTACGAAGTCGCTGGCTTCCTCTGGTGGCAAGGCCACAAAGACGGTGGCAGCGAGGCACACATCGCGAACTACGAAAAAAACCTCGCCAATCTCATCAAAGCTTGGCGCAAAGAATTCAACGCGCCTAATGCTCCATGGGCGATTGCAACCGTCGGTTTCCACGGCGCAAACATGCCTGAAAACTATGTGCGTATCGCGCAAGCCCAACTCAATGTTGCTGATCCAAAACTCCATCCCGAATTCGCAGGCAACGTGAAAACCATCGATGCCCGTCCGTTCTGGAGAGAGATCAACATTTCACCCAAAAACCAAGACTATCATTACAACCACAACGCGGAGACCTACATGCTCTGCGGCGATTCCTTAGGCCGTGCCATGGTGGAGATGAAAGGCGGCAAGACCGAATATCCAGATCCAAAGCTGATCAAGGAACTCGACACACCACCGCACATGAAAGTTGGAACGATGGCTGAATATCAGGAAATGATTTCCGCGATCAAACCCGTCGTTCTCGATAAGCTCCTTCCGGAAATGGTCGATATCTCCAAACCCGTTCCATTTAATCAACGTCGTGGCTTGCCGTTTGAAAATATTCTCGGCGGCAAAAATCCCGCCAAAGCACCTAACAACATCGAGACCCAGCTCGATTCCATGATCGATCACTACGAGCTCGTCGGAATCAAGGATTACAGTTGGAAGCCGTTCGGCCCTGAAATGCAAAAAGCCGAGTGGCAGTATCTAACATTTGATCCGGCGGAGAAAAAAACCGAACCGAAAGGCGATCGCTATCGACAAGTGACTTTGCCAAAGGGTTCGGAAGATTGGTTCGGTTTGAATTTCGATGCGGCAAAAGCAGGTTGGAAAAACGGCAAAGCACCGTTCGGTCAAAACAACGGCAAGCTGGAACCGCTCATTGAAAGCTGCACGGTTTCTCACTGCGGTTGCAATATCAAGCCAGCGACTCTTTGGGATAAGGAAGTCTTGCTCATGCGCCAGACTTTTGAAGTGCCCAAACTCGATTCCGATCACCGTTATCGCATCATTGTCGGTGGGGCAGGGCATGGTTGGACTGGGGAGGGCTTTGCACTTTACCTCAACGGCAAACTCGTGAGCGAAGCAACCGCAGGCTACTACAAAAGCGGTGGCCAAACGCGTGGCGTTCTCATCCTCGATGAACTCCTCCCGGAATTCGAAGGCGGCAAAGTGACCCTCGCCGTCAAAGGCTTCCTTCGTCAAAACGGTCACCGTGACAAAGCCGCCGATCCAACAGGTCACATGAGCGTGTGGATGGAATCCGCCAAACTCTCACCGCTGGCTCTGGATCTAGCGAAGAAGCTGAAGAAATAAACAGGAGTGAGGGTGTCTCACCCTCAAATTATCTAACGATGAGACACGGCACCTCCTAATTCATCCATTTACCTCTTGGCAGTTCCTTTTTAACGACCTAAAAATCATTACGAGTTGTTTAGAAACACCGTTAGGTCATTAAGATGTCATCTTCCCTCAAGTATCGCCCGGAAATCGACGGTCTAAGATGCCTCTCGGTTCTTGCGGTGATCGCCTTTCACTCAAAAATCTTTCTGATACCGGGAGGATATCTGGGCGTTGATGTGTTCTTCGTGATCTCGGGATTTTTGATCACCTCCATTATCTTGAAGGAAAGCGCGGATGGACATTTTTCCCTAACAAAATTCTGGGACCGGAGAATCAGGAGGATTCTTCCTGCCGCGGCGTTCGTCTTGCTGGCGGTGTCCCTTGTCCAAAGCTCGATGGTTTTCAGGCCGGACTTGCAACAACTGTCGGATCAGAAACTGCCCGCGCTGTTATCCTTCGCTAATTTCCATTTTTGGAAAAATACCGGTGACTACTGGGGAAGCGCCGCCGAGGATTCGCCGTTTCTTCACTATTGGTCGCTTTCCGTTGAGGAGCAATATTACCTTCTCTATCCCATCCTGTTGGTCGCGTTGATTGCCATGGCGAGGAAACACCTGCCGACGATCATTGCGTTTATGGCAATCGTTAGTTTTGCCGCTTTTTCTTATGGAGCCATTCACTATCCGCATGCGGCTTTCTATTTGCTCCCCACGCGCATATGGCAGCTCGGCGCGGGTTGTCTTCTGGCGGTCTATGCAAATGGCAAACCCTTCGCGCCATCCGCATCACGGACTTTGATTGGCATTTCATTGATAGGGATCACATTCTTGTTTCCGGTGAACCCATGGGGAATCGGTTACGAGTCGCTTGCGGCAGTGGCTGGCGCATGCTTGGTCATTGGCTCAGGGAGCAACCGGATTTCCCAAGTGTTGCTGGAGAATCGGCCTGCTGTTTTCATAGGGAAGATTTCATACTCATTGTACCTTTGGCATTTGCCCATCATCGTCTCTTTGAAAAAACTCCGGGACTACGGCAATATAACCTCAGGGATTTCGCTAGCTGCGATAGGAACGGGTGCGGCAATATTGCTCAGTTTGCTGAGTTTTTATCTGATCGAGAAACCTTTCAGAAAACTGAAATATGGAACGCCTATCATTCTCGGTTTCGCACTCGCTGTGGGTTGCTATTTTTATGCAGTAGAGCCCCATGTCCTAAAGCGTTCCTATTCCAGCGAATACGCCGTGCCCACATGGCATGGTAAATACTACGACCTAAATCCACGCGGCGAGATGTCCCATGCATTTTCGATCATTGCGAATTCTGTCGATACACCAGAGCGGGAAGCGAGTGACGCGGCTTACAAAGAGGGAGGCATCATCAGGCAAAGATCGAGCGTTGATCCGAAAATCGTCCTGATTGGCGACTCACATGGGGTAATGTGGAGCAAAGCGGTAGACGACGTCACCGGAGAGTTAGATCTTACCGCTTCAATTTGGGCAATGAATGGCGAGTCCGGGCTTATGCAGTTTCCTCCTATTGAGAAAGCGGGAGGAATCTATTTAAGTGGCCGTGAGCGTTTCGAATATGATGCCCAGCGACAACACTTCATACAGAAATGGAATCCTGACATTGTGATTGTCGCATGCCGTTGGGAACTCATATCAGAGCGTGAGACGGCTGGCCTTTTTCAATTTTTGGAATCCCATGCAAAAAGGGTATTACTTATCGAATCGCCGCCAGTATTAAACGGAGTGGGAAACAGATGCTTACATCAATATTTGTCCTTTCTTGGAAAGGATAAACCTCGTTCGGCCAATCATCTGATATGGGAAGACGTTACGTTCAATAACAGCAAAGCAACGAGGGATAAGCTCGTAAAGTTCGCGTGCGATCGCCCCAACTTTTCTTTCCTCCCAACGGCCGATTTATTTGCGTCAGACATTGGAGCAAAAGTAGCTTCCGATCGTCACGTGTATTATCTGGATGATGACCACCTTACTGATGAGGGTGCAGAGGTCGCGAAAGTGAGGATCAAAAGTGCCATTCAGAACATTTTGGTCGGTGATCTCGATCGATTCCCCATCATCAGCAAATATGGGCAAGAGGCTGACAAAACTTTGCAGTCAACTGCGCTACCGCGCTAGGTGATTTTGTTGCTTGGATAAATCCTTCCGATTTCACAATCTCCACCTGTGAGCCAAACACCATCAGATTGGGACAGTAGCAAAAGCATCGCGAAAAGCATGCTACGCGATCGTGTCACACGACGGAAAATATTGAGCTACTGGTTGCTCCTGATTTTGGCGTGGATCGCTTTTGGGATGTGGGGAATTGATGAATGGCTAGCCAACAGCGCTATTCGTTTCCTCATCTGGTGGGGTATGTGCATGTTGCTTACTGTCATGCTTATCCTGTTTGCGCTACACGATGTGCTTTCCGTGATTCGGGAGGAGAGAGAGAAGAAATAAGTTATGAAAACTCCGCACGGATCGCTGCGTTGAGATCGTGTGCGGATTGAACCGGGTGAGAAGACCCGATCAACACAGGTTTTTCCGAATCTGGAACGTCATCTCTACCATGTGAGCCTTTGACGAGTTTGGCATCCAGCGGGATTACATCTAACAAACTCCGGATCCCTAGCTTCTTCTTCAGCAAGAATTTAGCGATTTTCAGTTTCGCGAAAGAGATCGCGGGATCGATGAAAAGTTCGCAAGGATCGTAACCGGGTTTGCGGTGGATATCGATGGTTCGGGCAAAGTCCGGAGCGAGCGCATCGTCTTTCCAGAAATAGTAAGTAAACCATGCGTTGGGCTTGGCGATAGCGATGAGGTCGCCTGCGCGGTCATGGTTGCGATCGCGGATTTCATCGATGCCCGGATTCTTTTCTAACAACTCACGAACTTCGCTTTGGATCGATGGATCATTGATGTAGATGTGAGCGACCTGGTGATCTGCCACCGCGAACACTTTGCAACCGCCGTAGTCCAAGGTTTCGCGACCCAGTTCGTTTTTGATCGAGAGCCAACCTTTTTCGCGAAACAGCCGATTGATGTGAATGGGTTGATCGACCGGTGAGATGCCGTATTCGGAAAGGAGCAGAACACGGATGTTGCGGGATTCGTAAAAGGAAATGAGATCGGAGACGACGCGATCGATCGAGCGGACTTCGTTCGGGATGTTAGATGCGGACGGGCCGTCTTTTTGCAGGCAGTAATCGAGGTGCGGAAGATAAACGAGAGAGAGCGTGGGCTGATGTTTCGTTTCGACCCATTTCGCTGATGCGGCAATCCATTCCGAAGAAGCGATCCCAGCCGCAGGACCCCAAAAAGCGGGAAAGGGGAACGGTCCGAGATCGGCTTTCAGCGCGTCCCGCATTTCCATCGGCTGGGTGTGGACATCGAAATGTTTTGATCCATCAGCGGGATAAAGCGGGCGAGGGGTGATTGTGAAATCCGCGCTGGAATGCATGTTATACCACCAAAACAATTTCGCGCAGGTGAAGTTCGGGTTGCTGGCTTTGAGTTCGCGCCGCAGCGTGTCCCAGATTTTTTCACCGTGCACGATGTGGTTGGATTGTTTCCAAAAACGCACCTCGGCGCTTTCGCGGTCATACCAACCATTGGCGACGATGCCGTGTTGTTCCGGAGGAGTGCCTGTTAGAATCGAGGACTGTGCGGTCGTGGTCAGAGCGGGGAAAGCTGGCTTGTATGTCTGCACGCCGTGCTTTTCAGCGAACGCAGTCATCCCGGGCGCGTTTTCTCCGAGCAGAGATTTTGAAAGGCCAACGATGTTTAATACGGCGAGTCGCATGTGATGTGGAGTCTAGACGTTAAATTTAAAAGTCCAAGAGAAGTGTTTTGTGGCGGCGGATGCAATCCGCCGCCACACGTGCAACCGCACTTGATCTCCCCAGCGGCAATGTGTTTAGAATGAACCCATGTTCAAGAAAGTGGTTGAGACCATGGAGAAAGCGAATGTTCGGGCGAAGCTGAAAAGTGGTGAGTTGGCATGCCCGGATTGCGGCGCGGCGGCGGGGGAGGTAACGAAAAACTGGGATGAGGTGATGGTTTGTGGATCTTGTGGATCGAGAGCATCACTCAGTGAATGGGCGAGTTCTGTTTCTGGGCAAACGGTTGGCTTTGCAGATCGCCCACCCGCTAACACGAAAATCCGACGTGAACCCGTGAGTGCAGATCAAGTCATCTGGCACATTCCAGCGACGGGTAAATTCGGGTTCTTTTTATTCTTCGCGATATTTTGGTTGCTCATCACGGGGGCAGTCAGCGGTTCATTTCTCTTCGCATTTCTGACTGGAGGAAAAATCGAAGGTGATGTTCCAACATGGGTTTTGATCCCATTCTTCGCGATTTTCTGGGCGGTTGGCTTGGGCATGTTGTATGCGGCTTTCAGGCAGAAATACTTAAAACATACCGTCACTTTTGGAATGGATCAGATCACGCTCCGGAAAGAAATGTTTGGCAAGACCAGCCAGAAATCTCTCGCAAGATCCAGTATCAGCTCCGTATCCCAAAAGGAGTTTTATCAGCAGAACTACAAACCCGTTTACGGAATCGAGATCCGCGGTGTGGATGGAAAGTTGCGATTTGGATCGGGGCTAACATCTGAAGAAAAGGGGTGGTTGGTCGCAGATTTCAATCAGGTGTTATCAGGTAAAAAGAAAATTGAATTTAATCAAACGACAGAAGGTTTGGCGCCGATTCTCGTGGGTTCACGGAAATCGGTTTTCTCTGTAAAGATTCCAAAACCCGGTGCGAGTGCGCTGATGGGTTCGTTGGTTTTTGCAATGATTGGGATTGGGTTTGTTTGTATTGGGATTTTCGCGATGGAAGGTGAGTCGCTACCCAAAGATCAACAAAAAGCAGGTGGAGCTTTTTTGTGGTTTCACTATCTCTTAGCAAATGGGTTCCGGACGATTTGGATTTTATTTTGCTCAATGTTCGCAGTAATTGGAGTGGGGATGACCTTTTCCACCTTGAGGTCGATGAAGAAAGACCAACGCATTGAAGGGAACGAAGCTCAAATATCAATTCGCACATATCGCAACGGTTTGATTCTGGAAGATCGTTCGTTTCCTCGTAATCAAGTCCATGATATTCGCGGCACGGCCTCCGGTTCATCAAATAATAAACAGATGAAACGCGTGGAACTCATCGTCGGCAATAAGACGGAAAAAATCGCCAACTGGATGGACGGAGATATGGCGGATCAGTTGATTGCAGAAGTTAGGGAAGCGTTAGGCAAATGAGGGAATACAGCCGAAAATGCCTTGCCAGTGCCGAGCCTGACGATAAGGTTCAATGGTAATTATCTATGATTCGAGTTATGGGGAATACCTTACAGAAAGATCAAAAAATTTCTGGAACAGGTATAGAAGTTCTTGCGCTTTGCGTGTTTTTTGCCGTTCTAAACGCCATGATTTTCGGGGTTTCGAACGGCAGACAAGATCACCCGACGGCCCAGATTGCCGACTTCGGCTTGTTCGGAAACCTCATAGTATTCTTATCATCATGGATTGTCTTTATACGATGTAGGCGAACCGATTTGGTTCAGTCATTTGTCGCCATAACATTTCTGACGGTAGTGCACTATTTTTTAATTAGCAACGTATGGACCTTCATTGCTGGCGCTGGAAGGATGTAAGAAAGATTACGAGAGGGCCAACCTGGATCATGAGTTGCCCTTTCAGGGCATGTCCAAAGCCTCCGACGGATAAAGAACTAGTTCTTAGATCTCCACTTCGTTACCCAACTTAGCCACGGTGATCTCTTTGCCTGTTTTTTGTAACGCCGCTTGCAGAGCTTGTGCTCCTTCGGGTTCGCCATGGACTAGCCAGGTTTTTGTTTTTGTGCCTTCGATGCGATTGAAATAATCGACCAGTTCCGAGTGATCTGCGTGACCGGAGAAGGAATCGACGATGTCGATGTGGGCGTTCACACGGAAAGAGTCGCCGAGGATATTGACCTGCTTTACCCCGTCGCGGATACGTCGGCCCAAGGTGCCTTCTGCGCAGTAGCCAACGAAAAGAACGGTCGTTTGCGGGTCTTCGATGTTATTGCGCAGGTGATGCAGAATCCGGCCCGCCTCGCACATGCCGGATGCGGAAATGATAATCGCAATACCTTCGAGGTCGTTGAGTGCTTTCGATCCTTTGATGGATCGAATAAGTGTTAGATCTTCGAAGCCAAAGGGATTTTGCTTTTCAAACAACGCATCATAAACTTCTTCGTTAAACGAGTCTGGGTGGAGTTTGTAAATTTCCGTAGCGCTGACCGCGAGCGGGCTATCGACGAAAACCGGGATGGGGGGTATCTGTTTGGAAATGAACATTTCATTGAGAACGTAGAGGAGCTGCTGAGTGCGCTCGACCGCGAAAGCGGGGATTAGGATTTTACCTCTGCGTTGGATCGCCCGTTTGATGACCTGGCTGAAATGTTCATCAAAACCCGGAGGCGCCTCATGCTCGCGTCCGCCGTAAGTGCATTCCATCAAAACGAAATCAACATCTTTAACCACAACCGGATCGCGAAGAACCTCATTATGGCCACGTCCGACATCGCCGGAAAACAGGAAGCGTTTCTTTTTGGCATCGCTGTGATCCTGAATATCTAACACAATCTGAGCCGATCCGAGAATATGTCCGGCATCGACGAACGTAAGCTCCACACCATCCGAGATGTGGAGGGGCCTATCGTAAGAAAGCGTAACAAATTGGCGGAGGCATTTTTCCGCATCTTGCTCGGTGTAGAGTGGCATGGCATCGGCAAGACCTTCGCTTTGCCGGTGTTTGTTGAGCCATTTGATATCGCTTTCCTGGATTTTCGCGCAATCGCGCAACATGATCTGGCAAAGATCGCGTGTGGCATGTGTCGAGAAAACGCTGCCTTTGAAACCCAAGCGAGTCAGATTGGGCAGGTTACCACTGTGATCGATGTGAGCGTGTGAAAGCACCACGATGTCGATTGATTTAGGATCGAAGTGAGGAAAGCAGCAGTTGATCTCATAAGCATCTTTGCGGTGGCCCTGATAAAGCCCGCAATCAAGGAGGATGCGTTTACCATTGATTTCAAGTAAATGCTGAGATCCGGTGGTGGTGCCAGCTGCGCCACAAAATTTGAGTTTCATAAGTTCTATGATCTCAGTGAATGCCTTCTCTGCAATGAAAATAAGTCCTATGGGACCTATAGGACTTATTTCATTTCTCCAGAATCTTCTGAAACACCAACGAGTCCCGCCCACTTGCAATGAATTGCTCACGGCGCTTCTCTGGTAACGCATCCAAATCACACAGCGAGTATTTCGCGCGAATGAAAAAATCCGCCGCACGGTTCGTCAACGCGAACACCCGGGAGATATTTTTCTGTTTTGCTAAACTTTCCGCATGCGCCACGAGTTCCACGCCATAGCCGCGACCTTCGTGGGCTTGCTTGACGTAGAGACAGGCAACTTCCGCACAGTTTTCCGATGGATATTCATGCAACGCAACACAACCCACGACGTTATCGTCGATCGATAACACCGAGTAATCGCCGATGCGTGCTTGGATGTCTTCGTAAGTCCGCGCGATGAGTTTGGTGCGGCGCACCACGCGCCCGATCATGCCGAGTAGTTCCGGAATATCTTCGTCCCGTAGCTCACGGATAACCCGATAGCTATCGGCGTGCACCATGGTGCCGACGCCTTCGTTAGAGAAAAGTTCATCCACCAGAACGCCTTGCTGGCGACCGTTGAGGACGTGAACACGGGGCACGCCGAGATTGCAGGCATTCGCCGCAGCGGCTAACAGCTCGCGTCCCTCGACGTTTTCGGATTTCAAAACATTCGGAACATCCCCGGCGCGGATCGCGTGGGCGGGCTGGCCGTTGACTAAAATGCTCTGTTGCAACAGCGCAATGACTTTGGAAACCCCGATGCGTTTCGCGAAATCGATGACCTCAGAATCGAGCGGGCCGATTCCCGATGCATCGATGATGGCGGATTGGCCGCGGTTGAGGATGTCTTTGACTTCTTTCACGGCGAGCTCATCCGAGATCGGACGAGTCACGCGGGCGGCCATGATTTCGCATTCCAGGGTCCAATCGTAGAGATCTTTGAGGTCGCCTCCGAGCACCCCGAGCACGAGTTTCACGCCGAGGTCTTCGAGAACGGCGAGATCGAGCAGGGTTTCTGCAACTGCAGGTTCGGGAAGCAAATCTGCTTCGATCAGGACGCAAAACACTTTTCCCCGGAATTGGGGAATGTATTGAAGCACAGCACGCAAGTCACTTTTCTCGACCACGCGGAGGAACGTAACGTGCGAATTTCAATCACACAAGCGAGGAGAATGGTGGACAGGTGGCAACGATGCGCGCAACCTAACCGCGTGAGCGAAGTGATGATAGAAACGAGGGATTTGCACAGGAGCTATCGGATCGGAAAAAAATCGATCGAAGTCCTGCACGGGATCGATTTACAGATCCATAAAGGCGAAAAAGTTTTTCTCTGCGGACCGAGCGGCGCGGGCAAGACAACTCTGCTTTACACCCTGGCCGGCTTGGAGCGACCCGAACTCGGCAGCGTTCACATCGCCGGCACGGATATCTATCAACTCGGCCGCAAACAGCAGGCCGCGTTTCGGAATCGGTCGATTGGATACGTGTTCCAAAATTACCATTTATTGCCCGAACTGACCGCTTTGGAAAACGTCGCCGTACCGGGAGCGATCGCGGGACTGAACCATACGGAGGCCGCGATGCTAGCTTTGGAGCGGGTCGGACTGAAAGATCGGGCGGATCATTTGCCATCGGAAATGTCCGGTGGTGAGCAGCAGCGCGTGGCGATTGCTAGAGCGATCGTGAACCAGCCAGCCGTGCTTTTTGCCGATGAACCGACCGGAAATCTCGATTCCAGCACGAGTAAGGAAATCATGGAAATACTTTTACAACTCGCTGATGAGCATGGAGTTACATTGGTGGTTGTAACGCATGATCAAAGCCTCGCCCAAGTTGGCGACCGAACCTTGGTGATTAAAGACGGCAAGGTGAATTAGCCTCACTCAAAGTAATTTTTCAGGGCGCGTTGCTCTTCAGGATTGAGCGACTCTTTCCAGACACGATCACCGCCGGCACCTTTGGTGGCCTGGCCGCCAGAGGATAAAGGGGTGGTTTTCTGATCCACAGAATGCTTTCCGTCTTGGAGCTGAAGCAGATCGCCGGGCAGAGCGCGGGACAGATCTTTAGCTTCTACAGGGGTTAAATCACCGACCGCGAGAGGATCTTTTGGATTTTTCAAGACGTTAGGATCATGACCAGGGCCACGCTGAATACCGCCTTTTCCGGGACCTTCACCTTGGCATTCCCCCTGACAATCCTCTCCATGAGGGCATGTTCCGTCGCCAGGGCATTTACCTTCACCATTTTGACCTTCTTGTCCTTCTCCACCGTCGCTTAAAAGTTGATCCGCCCAATCGTCGCCTTGACCTTCTCCTTGGCCGGCTTCCTTAAGCGCTTCCTTGAGTTTTTCCATGTTCTCCTTGAGTTGCTGCATCTGCTCAGGGTTGAGATTACCCATATCCTTGGGATCGAGCTGTGAGAGCTGATCCAAAAGCTGCTGATTCGGCTTCATAGCCCCATTTTGTAAGCCCTGCAGGGCGTCATCGAACTGTTCAGCCATCTTTTGTTTCTGCTCGGAATTCAGGTCTTTCGCTGCATCCGTAAGCTCCTGCATCGCCTCAGCTGCTTCTGAGAGGTCCTGTTGAAGGTCTTCCAGGCTGGAATTGTGCGATTCCTTCAAGCTGTCCGTGGCTTCTAGCGATGCGTGGCTGAACCATTGTTCTTCCTCTTGAGCACGGAGTTGGTCGAGCCGCTCCTTCATATCCTCAAGATATGTTTCATCAACCATCGCGTCCTCCGTGAGCTTTTCGAGCTGCGATTCAAGCTGTGACCATGCCTGCGGCTCACGGGACGTTTGGGAGTCGTCGAGAGATTTGGCTTTAATCGGTATCAGCAGGCCGATCGCCAGTAAAATCAAGGCAGCAGCAGGGGGGGTAAGGGTTTTTGGGAGGTGCCAATTGAGCGATTCCGAGAGATTTTTCGGACGCGTTGGCCATGGCAAAATGCCTGCAGAAGCAGCGGAAAGTGCCGAATTCATCTGTTGAGTCGCCTCGATGCGAACCAACGCCTGCGCCGGCGATTCAAAGCGTTTCCAAGCTCTTTTAAGGACAATCAGGCCAAGAATCAGGAATACCGCAGCCAAAGATCCACCAAGAATGGCAGGATGGAGATCAGGAAATTCTCGGCGGACGCCTAAAACCAAAACCGAGCCAATCACAGCCGCAATCAGCAGAGGACCCGCAAATCCATCCAAGAACCAAGCCAGATTGATCCTGCGCGATAATTTCGCCGCTTGTTGCATCCAGTAACGCTTATCCTCGGATTCTTCTGAAGCCATGTCGGTGAACTTAATCAGAGTTTTTCTTGGACGCGACTCGTTTTTTCAAGCAGCCACAAGTTCCTGACCCTAAATGAAGGGGAAATAGCCCTGTAACCTCAGTAAATTTAACGATTTGGCATTACATATATTGTAACAAGTTATTTAATGTGGTAGGGCGCCATCGCCGAGGGCGCAAATCTGGTACGAATCGCTACGCGCGGCGCCCTCGGCGATGGCGCCCTACCAATTAAATGGATTTAATCCAAAAAACGAGGCTATGTGGGGTTTCTTCGGAAATACCCGATATTGAAGGAGTCTCTATATAAGTGACTTCCGGCCAGTCGAGTTTGGCGATCAGTTCGTCGTGACGTTGGTAGCCGCGCTTTTTCCAGAACTCATCATGAGATCTGTAGTTCGTGGGACGCGCCGCGTGATCATCGGGTCGGATCACTGAACAAAATGTGGTGATCGTGAAATGATGTTTCTGCGCCCAATCCTCACGCAGATCAAAAAACCGATGCCCGACGCCGTGTCCGCGGAATTCCGGTAAAAGCACCGATTCGCCAAAATAGCCGATTTTCGCCAGATCATATCCAGCCTCCCTAAATGGCTGCTGAAATGCCGGATCGGCCTCGACCAATGGCAAGCAGGTCGAAACCCCGACAATCCGATTCTCAAATTTCGCGATTACCAGAAACGCCTTTTCCGACTCCGTATAATGAGTGAGATATTCGCGCTCGTAGCCAAGATCGCCTTCGTAGAGATATGGATATTCCCGAAAAACCTTACAGCGAAGCTCCGCCAGATCATCGATAAACGACAACGCGTCGCTTCCATTGAGTCCGGTGCATTCGATCATGTCGGCGGAAATTTAGATAAGATCCATTGCCGTGATCGATTCAAAACCGTGCAATTTTGAAATTTTCCCGCTTTGCAGAATCCATAAACCGTTGATGATCTAACGAACATTCCAACATGACTCATCCCTTATTTAAAACGATTTTCCCCCTGCTGATCCTCATTTCTGCCCCTGCCTATGCTCAGGAAAAGCCCGCAGTTGAAGAGAAAAAGCCCCCTGTCGTTGAGGAAAAAAATGTCGAGCCTATCCGCAAAAAAGGCTCCGTGACGATCGATGGTAAGGACATCGCTTACGTTTCGACGGTTGGGAAAATCGTTTTGAAGAACAAGAAAAACGAGCCGCGCGCATCGATTTTCTACACGAGTTACACCCGTGAAGATGCTGGAGACGTTTCCAAAAGACCCGTCATGTTCGCGTTCAACGGCGGTCCGGGATCGTCTGCGGTGTGGTTGCATCTCGGGATTCTCGGGCCTCGGAGACTGGATTTACCTGGCGATGGCACTCAGCCCGTCACGCCCCCTGCCCGTTTGATTGATAACGATCAGAGCATTTTGGATGTGTGCGATATCGTGCTCATCGATCCCGTGACAACCGGTTACAGCCGTGCGGCTGGGAAAACCGAAGAGAAAGAATTTCACGGATTGAGAGAAGACATCGAATCGGTCGGCGATTTCATCCGGATGTGGATTACCAACAACAATCGTTGGAGTTCGCCGAAATATCTCTGCGGGGAATCCTACGGTGGCATCCGTGCGGCGGGCTTGGCGGATCACTTGCAGGATCGATATGGCATGAGCTTGAACGGCGTGGTGATGCTCTCAACGTTGCTCGATTATCGGACTCTCGTGGCAGCTCAGGGTAGCCAGCTTTCCTATCAAGTTCTCCTGCCGACCTTTGCCACCACGGCCCTGCACCACGGAAAAATCAAAGGCGAACGCGATGCGGTTTACCAAGCAGCCAAGGAATTTGCTTATGGCGATTACGCGCTGGCGTTGTTGAAAGGCAACGAAATCAAGCCTGAGGAATTTGAAAAGATTGCTGCAAAATTGGCGGAGCTTACGGGAATTTCTACGGAGATTTGGAAAAAACATCATCTTTGCCTGGATCCGTTTACCTTCCGTGCCGAGCTCCTGAGAGCTGAAGGAAAAGTGATCGGCCGCTTCGATGCCCGGGTCGCTTGGGATGTCACCGATCCCGCTTCAGCATTGGCTGAATACGATCCGTCTTACTCCTTGGCCTATCAGGCATTTTCCACCGCCATGCTGGCTTACCTCGGCGACGAACTCGGCTGGAAAGAAGACCAGCCCTACGAAATTCTAACATCTGAGGTGAATCCATGGAAATACGGTTCCGATAACCGCATCGTCAATCTCACCGCCAGCCTCGCCACCGCCATGCGCGATAATCCGAAATTGCGTATTCTGGTCATGGGTGCTCACACCGATCTCGCAACCCCACCCGAAGGCGTCGCCTACTCGTTCCGCCAGCTAACCGGAACATCGCCCGCTCTGCTGAATCAGGTAAAATACACCTACTACGATGCCGGCCACATGTTCTACACCAACCCAGCCGACCTCAAAAAATCGAGGAAGGATCTGTTGGAGTTCCTGAAATAGAGAAGGCCTTTTGGTCTTTATGGCATTTTTTATACCACAGAGAAACGGAGGAAGAAGGAGGACACAGATGAAATTTCTGGCTTTTGGATAGATCTATACACTCATAACCTTCTGTTTTTTGAGTTTGAAGGGGATTTATAAACTTAACTTCTTTCCGTGTCCTCCTTCTTCCTCTGTTCCTCTGTGGTAAGTATTGCAGGAATTGAGATTTGAAGCTTAGCTTCGCCGCATGCGTCTCGACGATACGTTTGCCAAACTCAAAAATCAGAATCAAAAAGCCTTCATTGCCTACGTGGCTGCTGGCGATCCTTCGTTTGAACTTTGTTTGGAGGTGATGCATACGCTGGCGGATATCGGCGCAGATGTGATTGAACTCGGCCTGCCGTTTTCCGATCCGTTGGCCGATGGCATCGTCAACCAGATGGCGGCAGACAGGGCTCTGAAATCAGGCATGACCACCGCGCGCACGCTGGAGCTGATCAAAGCGTTTCGCGAAAAAAACGACACCACCCCCATCGTCCTGTTCACTTACCTGAACCCGATTTTCACCTACGGTTTTTCCCGTTTCCAAAAAGATGCAGTCGCTGCCGGCGCCGATGGGATTCTATTGTTAGATCTTCCCCCCGACGAAGCCGAACTCTCCGCTGAGCTTGCGGAAAATAAATCCCTCTCCCACATCCGCCTGATCGCGCCATCGACCCCGCCGGACCGCATCAAAATGCTCGCGGAAAAAGCCGAGGGTTTCATTTACGCGCTTTCACGCAGCGGAGTCACCGGCGGCCATTCCGCACCCGCCGCCACCATCCCCGCACAAGTCGCAGCCATCAAACAACACAGCAAAGTCCCCGTCTGTGTCGGTTTCGGCATCTCCAATCCCGAACAAGCCATCCTCGTCGCAAAATCCGCCGACGGCATCATCGTCGGCTCCGCCATCGTCAAACGCATCGAGGAAAATCTCTCCAACCCAGCCCAAGCAGTCAGGGAGTTCGCAAAACCGCTGATTGATGCGATTAGAGCGAAGAGCTGAGAGCCCAGAGCCCAGAGTCCAGAGAAAACGCTTTCTTGCTCTTGATTATCAGCCTCAGAGCTTATACTTCCTCAGCAGATTCACAAACTACTCTCCATTCCATGCGGCGCTCTCGGCGATAGCTCCCTACCTTCACTCTTCACTATTCATCACTCACTCTTCCTATGCTTTTACACTTCTACAAAATGAATGGCGCCGGTAACGATTTCATCGTCATCGATAACCGCGACCTCTCGATCTCCCTCGACGATGACACCATCGCCGCGCTCTGCGATCGTCATCGCGGGATTGGTGCGGATGGATTGTTGGCGGTGGAGCCAGCGGAAAAAGGAGCCGATTACAAATTCCGTTACTACAACGCCGATGGCGGCGAAGCGGAAATGTGCGGCAACGGCGCGCGTTGCTTTGGTTTCTTCACCGCACACCTTGGCAACGAAGATGAAGAACTTCCTTCCAGCGTTTCTTTTGAAACCATCGCCGGAACCCTCACCGCGGAAATCGTCGGCGAAGAAGTCCGCATCGCCATGTCGGAACCGAAAGATCTCGCGCTCAACACCCCCGCTAAAATCGAAGGCTTCTCCGGCAACCTCCATTTCCTCAACACCGGCGTGCCTCACGTCGTTAGCTTTGTGGACGATTTGGAAAATACCGATGTCTTCAATGTCGGTCGCGCCACGCGTTTCCATTCACACTTCGCACCGAGCGGAACCAACGCAAACTTCGCCAAAGTGCTCGCTCCCGATCACATCGCCATCCGCACCTACGAACGCGGAGTCGAAGACGAAACCCTCGCCTGCGGCACCGGCATGGTCGCTTGCGCGCTCGTGCACCACTTGCTCACCGGCGCGGAATCGCCCATCAAAGTCGATGTCGAAGGCGGCGATACCTTGACCATCGGTTTCGAGAAAACCGGCGATCAATCGTTCAAAAACGTCACCCTCACCGGCCCAGCCGACTTCGTCTTCGAAGGCGAAATCGAAATCTAACATCTCGTTTCCTGAAACGTATTCTCCAATACCTGTTCGTCGCCATCGGCTGTGTCCACCTTGTCGGTGGACCCTATTCCGTCGTGCAGCTTTATGCATGGGCGAACATGTTGGTGACCTACTCGCAGGAGACATCCATTTCCGAGGCAGTGGTCGATACTTTCAGTGGTGAAAAGCCCTGCCATCTTTGCGATAAAATCAGCGAAGCGAAATCGTCCGCTCCCGATAACGACGAACCCAAGCCCATCCAGCTTTCCCAAAAAACTTTCCCGGATCTCTTCACGCCAACCCTAGTCGGTCTGCACGATCCCTTTTCCTCCCCTCTCCCGCCCATCACCTTTCCAGCCGTAGCAGATGCGCACGACCGCGCCGCAACCGGCCCCCTAGCTCCGCCTCCACGAGCTTAGCATTGCTTCATAAAACTGCCTTTCAATACAAGAAATGAAAACCGCAGATGGACGCGGATGAACGCAGATAAGATTAGGTAAATTATTACTTAATTTGAATCCCGGCGAACACGTCATAGGCAGGGACTTTTATCCTTAAAAGTCTATATCTCAAAGCTCTGAGAACGAAACGTATTCGATTCTCTATTGAGACATAAATCCCAATCTTTCATCTGTGTCCATCTGCGTTCATCCGCGGTTCGAATTCTCTTCTTTCCCTTCTAATTTTTCCCATCTCACTCCGTGAAACCATATCTATTTCTCATCCTCACCTCACCCATCCTTTTAGCCGAACCAGAAACCCTCGCACCAGCTATCGTCCAAGCCGATGCTATCCGCACTCTCACCCAACCTACGCTTGAACAAGATCGACTCGATCTCGCGAAAATCCCGGGCGGCACGGAGATCATAGCTGCTGAACGTTTCCTAACAGGTCGCGCCTCCACTTTCGCGGACACCTTCGCTCTCTCTCCAGGAGTCGTCGCGCAATCACGTTTCGGTTCTGATGAAGCCCGGATTTCCATTCGCGGCTCCGGCTTGCAGCGCACCTTCCACGGTCGCGGCATCCGCGTCATGCAGGACGGCATTCCGATCAACCTCGCCGATGGCGCATTTGACATGCAAGGAATCGATCCCCTCGCCGCTTCTCACATCAACATCTGGCGTGGCGGAAACGCCTTGTCGCGTGGCTCAACGACTTTGGGTGGAGCCATCGATTACCTCTCGCACACGGGCCACACCGCTCCGGGTCACTCGGCACGGATTGAAGCGGGATCTTACGATTACCTCCGCACCCGCTACGCAGGCGGCTACACCGAGGGATCGAAAGATCTTTATTACTCCCTCTCACACGCCTCGCAAAGCGGCTACCGCGATCACGCCGAGCAATCCGCCCAACGTTTGTTTTCAAACTTCGGCATCCGCCTCCGTGAGGATCTGGAAACCCGATTCTACCTCGCCGCCGTCCATACCGATTCCGAACTCCCGGGCTCACTAACCAAAGCCGAGCTCGAAGCCAATCCACGCCAAGCCGATGGATCGATATTCGGTGCATTGAATTTCGATAACCGCCGTGACTTCGAGCTGCTCCGCGTCGCTAACAAAACCACCCTGCACGATGGCGATAACACCTGGGATTTCTATTCCGCATGGACTTACAAAGATCTCGATCACCCGATCACACCTTTCGCTGGCGTCCTGGATCAACTCTCCAACGACCTCGCCACCGGAATCACATTTATGAACCACAGCGAACTAGGCGGACGTGAAAATCAATTTCGCTCGGGTCTTTCGTTCATCTACGGCAACACCACCGATTCCCGTTTCATGAACAATAGCGGCACTCGCGGTGCCCTCCGTCAGCGCGACGAACAAAACGCGATGAACCTCGAAGCATTTATCGAAAATCGCCATCACCTCACCGATGAGCTGAGTTTCACGGCTGCACTGGCTGCTGCCTATTCCACCCGCGAGAACGATAGAGAATTTTCAAATCCTGTCGCTTCCCCACCGTTCTACACACCACCCGCTCCGGGTGCGTTGACGAGCTACGACGACTCCTTCGCCAACATCGCCCCGAGCCTCGGCTTATTACATGAGCACAATGACATCCAGTATTTCATGGGGGTTTCACGCAGCTTCGAGCCGCCATCGTTTTCCGAAGCCGTCACCGCGAACATTGCCCGCGACGCACAAACCGCCAACACCCTCGAAATCGGTAGCCGTGGCACACGCTCCTTCGCGAAATGGGACGCCACGTTTTTCTACTCCATGGTGAAAGACGAACTCCTCACCATTACCGATCCCCTTACCCTCGTCTCCACCACCCAAAACGCCGACGACACGATCCATTACGGAATCGAATTCGGAACAGAGCTGGATTTGTTAGGAAACGCATGGGATACCGAAACACCCGCAAACCGACTCGTCTTCCGCGGCGCCTACACCTACGGAAGTTTCACCTTCGACAACGACCCCACCTACGGCGACAACAAGATCGCAGGCCTCCCCCCTCACCTCGTGCGTGGCGAACTGCTCTGGGAAAACGCCCAAGGCTACTACGCCGGACCCACCTTCGAATGGGTCCCCGTCAAATCGTTCATTGATCACCGCAACACTTTTGCCGCAGATCCCTATGCTCTCCTCGGCTTCAAGTTCGGCCGACGCGTCAGCGACGGCTTCTCATGGTTTGTCGAAGCCAAAAACCTAACAGACGAAATCCACTCCCCCACCCACGGCGTCGTAGACAACGCCGGAGGAGTCGACCAACGCCAGTTTCTTCCGGGAGATGGAAGATCGGTTTTCGCGGGGGTGGAGTGGAGGTTTTGAGCTGAAGACACGCTCTAATTTAATTAACTAGATTAAATCATAACCATAATTCGAGCGCGCGGATTTTTGATACTGGAGAATGAGATACCTCACGCCAATTAAGTAGAAGATCTTCAAATAACTTTCTTAATTCAAAGTCTTCTCTTGATAGCTCTAGTAATTTTGAAATTAATATTCCCACACCTTCGCTACTTTCCGAGTAACGAATCGACACATAAAACAAAAGAATCTCAAGAAAAATCTTATCTAGAGTGATCTCGAATAATCTTGGTATATATTCGAAGTAATCCTCAAAGTTAATTGCAAGATCGGGGTGCAACAAATGCAGCATTAGAAAATAACCATCTTCACATGTAGGATTAATTGCATGAACGTCAACATTAGGAATTATTGAAACATTTGGAAAGAATTCTTTAATAATAGCCCCTGTCTCATCCACTTGATCAGATCGAGAAATGTTTACGCTTGTATGAAATCTTAATTTACTATCAGTATATCGAACAACTGAAGTTAGAAGTAACGGCAATAATACATTTTCCTCCGGAATTTTAATCAGAAATGGAAAAAATTCAACCCCGTGATAACCTCTACTATAAGTTATGTCTTTGTTTTTAGCAGCAACGATAAAAAATGATCGGATTTCCTCCTCACTAAAATTTGACTTTAAAAGCTTTCCCCATGTTAGAATACTACAATTATTTAATAAAGATGGATTGATTTTAATTACAGAAGCGACTACATTTAAATATTTATTACATTGAATAAGTTTTGTATCTTCTTGAAGAATTCCTTCTATTGTTAGGAGAACTGAAACCCGAGGGTGCTTAGTAGATAAACGATTCCATTGATTACTAGTGGGTACATAATCACTTTTAATCGGTTTGAATCTGCAGCTACGTGGCGCAGAAGAAATCCATGAATCAAATTCAGAAGATGTAATTTTAGATATTTTGTTAAAATTGGATTGATTACATACAAATGGAATATAATCAAAAAGTGAATTTGGTATAGAATTTAAAATTAATTTATTATCAATAATTAAATCTATAATATTTTTAAGATTATTATAGGTGTTTTCACGAGAAAATCTCCATACAGAATCTGCCAAACTAAGTAGTCCAAATTTATCATTAAATTCGCTTGGAATTAGAGTCGCGGACAAATTTTCATCAATAAACAATCCGCCTTTCCAATCATATTTAGTATAATAATCAGAAATAATCCCAAAGTCTTCTCCCTCTTCAAATTCTGCTTCTTGAGTGTTAGAAGATGAGTGGATTTTACGCACATTTTGTCCAAGCATTATTAATAAATTTTTATAGAACTTAGGTGCATTTATTTGTTCAATTTCCTGCTCTATAAATTCTTGTTCTGTTCTCGCATATGTAGTTATAATACTTAAGGATCCGTCAATTCCATGAGATCCAAGTAAGTACCAACTTTCAGAAACTAAACTTTGTAAAGCAACTTGGCATACCCATTTTGGTGCCATTATTCTTGATTCATCTGCAGGATCATTCCAACTACCCAAAACTTCAGACTTGTATGAAGCAGGTTTAGAATTAATAATATCTAAATATTCACGACATCGATTATCGTCATCACGTAATAAACGTGTCAATAAAATTGCCGCTCCTACAGATTCGGCATAATCGGCCTCTCTAAGTCGTTCGATGCAAAAATCAATAAGCCAATTGCAGCTATCGGGATAGCCAAGCTGATATATTGGCTCAAGGTCGGATAAAAAAATTGATGCCGTAAGAGGTTCTATTACATTACGAAATTTATTACGAATTCTCTTATCCTGCTCTAAAACTCCATCTTGTAGTAATCTTGCCGCAAGGAGCGCTCCTCTGCATAGCCTACGGTGGAGACTTCTTTTATTAGTATCATCACCTCCTTCATTGACTTCCTCCAATACCTGAACTAGCTCGACAATTTCAGTAAGCCTGCGTGACTCAACCATTGCGCTGAGGAGAAAGTGAACTACCTCGCGCCAATGAGAATCACCTGTCAATACTGATATTCTCTCTCTAAATTCCTCAAGAGTGACAGCATCGTGAATAAACTCTGCAGCAAAAAATTCTTGTAGCTGTCGTATATCAAAACGTAAATGATCTCCGTCATCTGGAGTATTTACCAATACAAGACGCGTAGCTGTTGCCTCCATTAAAGCATCAACAGTATCATCAGTGGAGGCCGATTTCATTTCACTAACAGCCCGAAGAGCGAGACTTTTAAAGTCTTGGCGAGAGAGATTAGTCTGAGCGCCGTCACTAGTCTCAGCTTTTGCATGTAGAACAAAACCAAGTCGATTATGAACAGTTCGAAGTAGTTGTTCTTCTTCACGCAAAAGCCTAGCAATTCGTTCCTCTGGCAAGTCCCGATTCGCTTCACGTCGTTTAATAACTTGATAAAAATTTTCGAATAACTGCCATCGCCTTTCCGGTGGTTTCTTACCATCTCTGACTACGACTGCCATAATATGTGATTGCAACGGAGTCGTCATCAATGCTCTTACAGCAGGAGATAAGATTGCAGAACGAAGTATGGCTATTCCTTTAGCCGATTCTATATCGTTTCTCCCGATTTTTATCACTGGCTCAGCACATTCGAGGGCTTTCGTCGGAGATAGCTCTCTGAGCTTTATTATACTACACTCCAGCTCATCGAATTGTCCCGAATATCCTTGTGGCCGTGAAGTACAAACAAAATGTGTATCTGAATTGCACTCAATTATTGTATCATTAATGAATTCTTTTACTGATGTTGCAAGACTATCTTTAACGTCACTAGGAACTTCATCTAGACCATCGAATACAACAAACCATCTCTGATTACTGAGAGCTCTTTTAATAGTCATAGGACTGACCTTCTTTTCCACATACGAATGTATTCTGTGTGATAAATAAGAAAGTACGCCCCTTGCGCTCCCATTGGCTTGTTTTGAGAACCACTGAGCATAGTCTTTTAGTTCGATATTAATGGGAATACGAGAAATACTACTCCAATGATCTCTTTTCAATGATATATCTTTAATTTCGGTGGCAGCCTCTTTATATTTTGAATGAATTGGATCTCCATCCCAATCTAAAATTAGCGATGCACGCATAAGTTGCGAACAATATTGTCCGGTCGTTGACTTTCCTTGACCTGGTCCGCCCTGTATAAACCATATACGCGACCTACTTGGATAAGTGCCCCATTTATACCAGTCTTTTCCTTCATGAGGTAACGTATACTTATGATTTTTTGCAGATGTTTTTAAAAGTTCTTGTGCTACAAGACTTCTAAGTTGATGCACCTCGCTCTCAAACGGCAAGTCTACATATAATTTATGAACTCCAGGTCTCGCGTCGGACTCAGATCCTGCTTGATCTAATTTTGTGAATTGATGTGCATCAAATTCTTTAATAACAAGAAACCTTATAATATCTTTTATCGATGCTTTTTCATCATTCAAAGATTCATAAAGTTCTTTTAAAACATGCCCAGGCATTAAGAAATGCGAGTAGTAATCTGCAACATTTGAATTAATAACCAGGAGATCAATAATTTTTCTTCCTCCCCATATGTGAAATCTTTCAGCAAGTTTTGGATTAGCTTTTTTAACTAGCTTTCTTGCCATATCAAATGCCCCAGTCTCCGATTTTCCACTAGGGTCTATGTTTGTGGCGATGATCCAATTATCGGGCCATTTACGGCCATTTCCCTTATTGAATTCCGCAATTTCAATTTTTATTTGTTGAATCAACCATTTTTGTGGGTCTTTTGATAGATGCGGCTTGTGGAATTTAGACTGAATATACCATACCCCTGACCACTTTTCCTCTTCACTTGGATATAAAGCTACACCCTCGAAAAATCCGTCTCTACCAGCATCAGCTCCTGGTCCAAATCCAGTATGACCAGATCCTAACACCGTAATTGTCAGCATGTTTACAAGCTGCTCAAAACTAGAAGTATCAAGGTTTGTTAAATCGTATGAGTTAGTCATAAATTAAAAATTTGGGTGAATAGAAATACCAAATTCATTCGAAGCAAGATGGTGTGTATATAGTCTCCAATGTGAGAGTTTATTTTTTCTAGAGAACATATAATCGTTCAGCTAGAGCATATTGTCTAACTCACTGAGAAAGGATTTGGATTCGTTATTCGGCATCATTTATCCTTTTCTAACCGCAGAATGGTTTTCTGGAAGGAAAAAATGCCAGGAATTTGATCTAGAAACCGTAGTTTCTAGAAGTTCGTGGTTTTTTGTTCCTAGTTATTGGTTTTCAGTTCTCCTCCGTCGCTCTGTAAGCTATGGAGGACAAGTTCGTTATTGGTGAGATTCTGGGATGTTCATGTTGGGCTATGGGTTTGCCATGGGTCGAGCAGCTCATTCGTAATGAGCAGGTCGTAGGTCCAAATCCTACCCTTCTGGGCTTTCAAACACCTGTCCCGATGGCTGGGTCATGAGACCTAGAAACCGCAGTTAGAACTGTGGTTTCTAGGAGTTCTTGGTTCTTCGTTCCTAGTTCTTGGTTGGGAATTCAGAAGAACCACAACGCCTCGGCAGCGTTAGCTGCAGAGGCGTTGTGGTTAAAAATCCTGGTTGGTATGGCGGCGTTATTCCAACAGCTGAATTCGTAGATCCGAGAATTTAGCTATCGCTGCGTAATCCGCGTCGGAGGTAATTAGTTCTGCATTGTGGTGTATCGCAAGGGCAGCAATGATGAGATCAAGTGATCCGGCGTTTAGGCCTTTGTCGCGGCATCGTTGCCCGAGGCGAGCGGCGTCCCGCCAAAGTTGTGGGGGTGTTGCAAGAAGCGGCAAGGTGGCGAATTGAGCCTCAATATTTTTGCGTTCCTTTGGTGTAGCGTGGCGTAGTACCTCGAAGGCTACAGGTTCACACAAACAGGCCTCAGGATCGAGTATCCAAGGTTGAATCGCGAGCTTCTTAGTGGTCGGAGTGTTCGCGCGGGTGAAATCAATCCACAGCGATGTTTCAATCAATCGCGCCATTGTTCAGCAAGGGTTGTGGCTTCCTGACGTTCGGATTTTTTCGATGCTTCGTAGCCTTTGAGTTCCGCAGACCACTCACCGGTGAGAAATTTCTGAGAGATCTTTGCGCGGCGCTGGAGCATTAAGGAATCACTCAAAAGCTTACGAATGGCTGGACCTTTTTTACGTATTCCGGTGATATTGCAGATTTCACGTAATTCAGAATCAGGAAGTTCGACTGTGATTTTCATGAAATAAGGATGCCTAAAATCAGATTTTTGTAAAGAAAAGTCAGATTTTAAACATAAGCGATGCTTTGCGTATCATTGCAAAGTGAGTGACGCCCTTTCAGGGCTCAATATGGTGTGTGACACATACCCAAGGCGTTGCCTTGGGCTATAGAGTTTTGCACCTTTGGTGCGCGCCATATTTCAGTTGTTTCTTCCCGGAGATGGGAGGTTGGTTTCAATATGGTGCGTGGCACATACCCAAGGCGTTGCCCTGGGCTATAGAGTTTTGCACCTTTGGGGCGGGTCACATTTCAATTTAGAAATCTTAGGGTCACACCCCATAGATCGGTTCTTAGTCTGTGTTACTTTGACCCCATTGAGTTCATAACGGCTATCGGCTGCGATGAACCCATACCCAGTTATACCGAAACAAACCAAACACCCCCATGAAAGAATCCATTGAAGAAATCACAGATTGGCTGCGTGACGCGCATGCCATGGAATCCAACCTTGTCACGATGTTGGAAAAGCAAGTCTCGCGGCTAACAGACTATCCGGAACTCCAGCAGAGCGTCGCCGCACACGCGGAAGAGTCCAAAACCCATGCATTACTGGTCGAGGACGCGCTCAAATCCATCGGCCAGAGCACGAGTGCTCTCAAGGACGGATTCGCGAAATTTACGGGAATGGTAGGCCAAGCCGGGGTAGGAATGGCCTCTGACGCACCGGTCAAGATCGTCCTCGCCAATTACGGCGCAGAGCATTTTGAGATTGCTTGCTATCTTTCGTTGAAGACGGCCTGCGAATCTGTCGGCTTGGATGAGATCGCGGAGATGTGTGATCGAATTTTAGAGGACGAGCGGAAGATGGTGGAAATGTTGGAAGCATATATCCCCGAAGTCACCACCACTCACCTTAACATGAATGAACTAGAGGAAAGCTCAGTTTGACCAACCAAGAACCGGCAACGGCAAAAAACAAAACAAGTATCAGATGAAAATCATTCAAATACTTATCGGCCTCACACTTTTGCAGATAGACTGCGATCGGCAGAACTCTTCACCCATAGCAGAATCTCCTAGTTCCAACTCGTCTGCTGCCGAGGGCACTCGTTCTGATGAAGTGGGTGACGCACGTGGCAAGGGAGAAAATTAAAGAAAAGGGTTACGCTTCTTCATTACCCAGAGCGTTGCTCTGGGCTATCGAGTGATGCGCCTATGGCGCGTAAGAAATCATTTGGAAAAATCACCCGCACCCCAGGTGCAAAAACCCGATAGCCTAGGGCGACGGCCTGGGTAATGAAGGGGCGTAAGCCAAACACAATTTTAATCCCACACATACTTTTCATCATACGTGACTTTATATCTTTCCAAAAACTTCCGGTATTCCTGCTCAAACGTGATTTTTTTATGATGCTCTTCCTGATTTTGAATGTAGCGCACGACTGTTTCCACTTGCGACTCGCCAATCGAAAACGCGCCGTATCCGGACTGCCACGAAAACTCTTTCACTCCCCCTTCTGCCTTCATCCACTTGGATGAACCCTTTTTTACCTCTTCCACAACCTCAGCTATGGTCGTGGTTCGGTTTAGCGAAAAAAGAATGTGAACATGATCTTCCACACCACCTGTTTGAATCGAAGGAGATTTCAAATGATCAAGAATCCCTACCATGTAGCCATGTAATCTTTGGCGGATATCTTTGGAAATCAATGCTTCACGGTTTTTGGTGCTGAATACCAGATGCACGAGAATGTTAGATAGAGATTGAGGCATTGGAAAACGTGGGGGGTGGCGTTATGGAATCTTTAGTAGATCATGTTTCGGAAAAATAAAATCTCATTTTAGGAGAATTACGGAGGAGGGTTACGGAGGAGGGTTACGCCCCTTCAGGGCTCATGATGGGGTGTGATATATACCCAGGGCGTTGCCCTGGGCTATCGGGTTTTGCACCTTTGGTGCATGTAATGTATCAATTTCTTCTTCGCTAAGGGCGCGTAAGAAATCATTTGCAAAAAGCACCCGCACCAAAGGTGCATAACCCGGTAGCCTAGGGCAACGCCCTAGGGCGCAACCCAAATGAATCAATGCCGCCCTAACTTGTTTGGGATTCCTCCAACCTCTTCATAATGATCTTCTCGGAGGTTTTGGTTTTCAGCTCCACATCAAGCGCGAAGGTTTGGATCCGCCATTCTTCCAGCAACCACCCGATTTCCCATAGCGCGGGGTTGTTAGGATTTTTGTTCCATCTCTGAAACCACTCATCCCACAGCGGGCGGATGAGGTTCATTTTTTCGAGGTCTTTGATGAGGGGTAAACTCTCGATGCGGCCGAGGCGGGAGCGGATGGCGCGGAATCTTCTGGGGAGATCGATGAAATGTTGGAATCCGGTTTTCCAAACAAAACCCTCACGCATGAGCCAGGAGAGTTGTTGATCGAGGTCGGTGGCGATTTCGCCGAAGTTGCGATCGCCTTGATGGGAGGTGATCCATGCGCGGACGGTGCGCTCGGCGGCGACGATTTCATCGAGGGCTTGGGCGATCCGGGTCGCGGCATCGAACCATTTACCTTTTACGTTCTCGTGGGCGATGGCGAAATCTTTCGGACTGCGTGGAAAATCACCTGCGACGACGCCCTCGGCGGTGAGCAGGATCAGTTCATCGAGCTCGATCCCGAGTCGTGGCATTTCGACTTTTCCTAACAAACCGAGCGGGAATTTTTTACGTAGATAATCGACCTCACGTTCGGCCCCTAACAATAGCAAGCGTGCGCCGCCGCGTCGGTGGGATTCGCGGGCTTCGTGAAGGCTGGTGAAAGCTCGCACGCCGACGGTTTTGCCTTCGTCCACGAGGGCGGGAAATGCCGGACCACCGGCGGTCATGACTTGTTCGGGCAGGCTCTCGCCGTCCCATGCGCTCATGCCGCGTCGCTCGATATCGGCGGTGGCGGCGGCTTCGAAACGTGCGCGCATCCGATCGGCGAGTTGGAGTTTCAATTGCGCGACATCGGTCCCCATGGCGAGCTCATCTCCTTCGTCATCGCAGACCCAGATTTTGGTGACGAGTTCCTCGGGAAGTTTGGTTAGATCAAATTCCGAAGCCGGGATGTGTGCGCCGTTGCGTTCGTGAATATGCTCAGCAAGCGTTTCGCGTATCCCCTTTTCCTTCGGTGCACCGGACCATAGTTCCGCAAAACTGGCGGCGGTTTCTGAAATGGGTTGGCAGGATTTGCGGTAATCTTTCGGTAAGCCGCGCATGAGGAATTCGGCGCGTTGTTCGAGGTTGCCATCGACTCCCCACTCCGGCAACCACTCGGGCAGTTTTGGGAGTTGATCGACATGCACGCCGATGGTGACCCCGTCATCGCGTTCGCCGGGCGCGCAGTGATAGTAGAGCGGGTATTCCTCGCCTTCGTGTTTCAGGGCATTCGGAAAATGTTCCAAGCCTAACAAATCCTCCCACACGACATCGGCCATGCCGAGCATGAGGGAATCTTCGTTTTGCTCGCGCCATTTGTGAAACGCTGCGGCAGTGGAAATGTCTTCGGGAATCCGCGCGGCGAAAAACCGCACCACGGCGTCCTCGCTCCACAACATCCCCACCCGGCGCAACTTATCCTCGAGCCCTTTGATTTCCTCCCGCATGGCTTCCATGTGATCGAGGAAACGGGTTTTGCGTCGCAGTCCTCCACCAAGTATCCCCTCGCGGAGAAACACTTCATGCGCGGCTTTTTGATCGACTCGACCGTAATGCACGCGCCGACCCTCGATGACATGCAGTCCGCCGCAGATGACGGTTTCTTTGCCATAAACCGCGCCTTGCTTTTCATCCCAATGCGCCTCGCCATAGCGACTGCGGCAAAGATGCGGAGCGACGGTCTCGACCCATTCCGGTTCGATCATCGCAACACGTCTGGCCCACAGCCGGGTGGTCTCGACGAGTTCGAGACCCATCACCCATTCGTTGCGCTTCTTCAAACCGAACAAACCCGATCCGGGAAACACGGCGAAAAATCCACCCGATGCGCTGCGGTAAGCTTTGTTCTCCTTATCCCAAAGGCCGAACTGTCTCGGCGCGCCCGCTAACAGCGCACGATGGATCGCACCATAGTCAGAACTCTCCTTTGGATTTTGAATTTTGAATTTTGAAATTTCCGCCAGCTCTTCGATGATGTTCCCCCACTCGGTCACGCGTTTCGCGTTGAGGAAATGTTTGCCGCAATATTTCCGCAGTTGGTTCCACTTCCATTTGCGACCGTCGTAGAATTTCGAGACATCGCGCCAGAGATTCAGCATGGCGATGAAATCGCTGTCGGGATCGTTCCACTGGGAATGTGCGGCATCGGCCTCGCGTTTTTTCTCGGCGGGACGCTCGCGGGGATCGCTGGTTTCGAGTCCGGCCACGATGATAGTCACTTCCGATTCGCAGCGCTCGTGCTTGGCTTCAATCAACATCCGCCCCATCCGTGGATCGACCGGTAACTTCGCCAGTTCGCGTCCGATGTCGGTGAGGCGCTTTTCATGATCCAGCGCGCCAACTTCACGCAAGGCGCGGTAGCCTTCGGAAATGGCTTTTGGGTTAGGTGGATCGATGAATGGAAACTCGGAAATTTCCGGCAGCCCGAGCGCTTTCATCCGCAGAATGACACCCGCCAAGGAGCTGCGGCGGATTTCCGGATCGGTGAATTCCGAGCGGTCTAACAGGTCGCCTTCCTCATAAAGGCGCAGGCAAATTCCATCCCGCACCCGACCGCAGCGACCTTTGCGCTGACGCGCGCTGGCTTGGCTGACGGGCTCGATCTGCAAGCGCTGTACTCCGCGAGCGGGGCTCCAGCGACTCACCCGAGCCAGGCCGGAATCGATCACACACGCGATGCGTGGAATGGTCAGCGAGGTTTCCGCGACGTTGGTTGCCAGCACCAAGCGACGTTTGTTTCCGGGTTGGAAAATTCGCTGCTGCTCGCTCATGCCGAGCCGCGCGAACAAGGGCAGGACTTCGGTGTTTCGATAATTTCGAACTTCTAACAATTCCGTGGCTTCCCGGATCTCGCGTTCACCGGGCAGGAAAATCAGGACGTCGCCTTGAGGATCGATATCGCTGAGGTAATCCACTCCCCGCGCGATGTGTGAGGCGATCTCTTCATCGTCTTTTCCCGGTAGGAAAAATTCAGCTACGGGGAACATCCGACCCTCGGCCTCGATGACCGGAGTCCCCGCTCCGAAAAATTCCGCAAACGCACCGGCGTCGAGGGTTGCAGAGGAGATGACGAGTTTCATCTCGGGTCGGCGTTCTAACAAACATTTCAAATAGCCGAGTAGGAAATCGATATTGAGCGAGCGCTCATGTGCCTCGTCGAGAATGAGTGCGTCGTAGCGATTGAGGTCGCGATCGCCCTGAGTCTCGGCGAGCAGGATGCCATCGGTCATGAACTTGATCCGAGTTTGGCGCGAGGTCATGTCGTCAAAGCGCACCTGATAACCGACAAAATCCCCCAGTGGCACCGAGAGTTCTTCCGCCACCCGTTTCGCCACCGACACCGCCGCGATCCTGCGTGGTTGGGTGCAGCCGATGAGTCTTCTTCTGGCTTCTGGTTTCCGGGCTCTGGATTCTAAAGCTTCCGCGACCATCTTCGGCAACTGCGTGGTCTTGCCTGAACCTGTGTCAGAAACCACCACCACGACCTGATGATTGCGTATCGCATCAATCAGCTCACGGCGTTTGCCTACGACTGGCAGATCCGCCGGATAATTCCACTCCCCCGAAAAACTCATCGGTGCGGATCTTAATTCGCTTTCGGTTTGGGATAGATATTGAATTCAATGCGTTTGAACGCAGATTGAACAAACTCCGCGCGACCGAAGTTCTGGCTGAAGCCGATAAGCTTACCGTCTTTCACATCATCCAGTCTGAAAACGAATTTCGAGCCATCGGCCAACACAGCTCTAACATCGCCGTTGTAAAGTTTGGGTGTCTCTAAATTGGCTTTTTTGAGTGCGATGTTGTTGATGCGATGCACGGGAAAAACGACCTCGGCGAACGGCGTTTTGATTTTGATCATCTCCCCTTCGATCCCGAGGACTTCGCCTTCGAGCGTGTCGCCATTGGAAAGCATCATTCGACCTTCCGGAAGCTCTGCGGGCTCCGGAGGAGTTTCCATCTGCATGCCGCCGCGATTCATTTGCATATTCAGCATTCTGACTCGTGGGTCCAGGACTTCCAGTTCCTCAGCCAATGACTCATCGACAAAGCCATCCCACTCAGTGACTAGAATGTTAGAAACAGCCATTTCAGTAGTGCCTTCCGCCAGGAACTGCAGACCTTTGCCCGTTGATGTTTCCAATGCATCTTCTTCCCAAATTCCTTGAAGTTGATCATCGATAAGAATCATGATTTTTCGGGATTTGCGGCTGATTTGAATGGCAATATTGGATTTTTCGTTAGCCTGAAACTGTCTTGAGATCCGTTTCGTATCCAACCAATTGTTATCGGACAGACGTCTGATACGGATCATGCTTCCCTGAAAGAGAACTTCATAACCCGTATTAGGAGTGGCGGTTTTGATATCCGTTGCAAAAAATATGAGTTTGGTTCTCATCATTGCTTTCCCGCTGACATCGTAGCTGATTTTCACTTCATCCGTGAAATTGATTTCGCGGCCGATGCTGCCGGTGCTTTTTGATAAGAGCTCATTGTTTTCAAAAGTCCAAGTGCCTTCTTCTCCAGACAGCGTCCATCCATCCATACCAAGAGGGCCACGGTATAGCACCCTGCTGTTTTTAGAGATCGCGATCGATTTCACATTCAGCCTGCGGAAAACCAATTCTCCCGCATACCATGTCTTGATGCGGATTTCGTTATCATTCAGTCCGACGAGCAACCCTTTGACTGAATCGCCATTGGTTAGTTCAAGAATGGCTTCATGGCCGGCCTCTTCTGCGGATTTGTTATCCATCTTTGATGGCAACTGAAGATCCAGAATTTGGTTCAATTTGAACCGGGCTTGGTCTTTCAGAAGCTCGGATTCCCATGTGAGCGTATCCATATTGAGAGCGATGGCATTTCCGCTAAGTTTATCACCATTCGCGAAACGAACGATTGCGCTGTCTTGCGCGGCAAAACAAAAACTTGTCAGAAAGAGGAATATGAGGGTGGTCTTCATTCGTCTTTGGTTGGGTTAGATTTGGTCTCCATGCGGCGTTCCAAACGCGAGACGGAGGGGCGATTCAATTGCAAATCTCCGAGTAATGGATGAGTGACGCTGAGTGTGTTTTCATTAAACACGCATTTGGACGCTTGTATGGAACCCCGTCCTTGGAAGAATAAACTCAAGCCATCAAATTTCTCAGTTTTCGCGACTGGCCCTTTGGCGAAATAGATAGAGGAAACCTCAGTGTCCGGCAGATCGAGTGGTTCCTCTTGGAAGTTGCTTTTGAAACGATAGACCATTCCGGATTCAGCACTGGTAATGGAAATCAAGCTGCCTCCAAAACGCTCTCCGTTGCGACCGATCAAGGCATCTTGTTTTCCATCGCCTCGATCCTCTGAACGGTGTCTGTCACCGCGATCTTCCCATTCGGATATTTCGATTTCCGAAAGGCGGAGTTTATTCTCTTCTGTTGCCTGCGCGGAAAAAGCGATTCCCGTTCCACTTGGAATATCCGGATTTGAATCGGTCCAGCGTCCCTCTAACTGATCATTCAGATAAAGTTCCACGCGACCTAATTTACGGTTCACCCGGACTTCGATCCACAATTCTTTGGTGGTAAACTCCTGAGGTAAGCGCGTGATGACAGCAATCTGCTTGTAGCGCAATTTACCTGTTGTTTCGCGCTTAATCTCCATGCCTGCCTTTGCAAACTGAAGGTAATATCGATTCGTGGCCTTGCCGGAGTAGTCCATGGGATCGCCGAAGTAGAAATGGAAGTTCGGTTGGGCGTCCCAGCTGATTTTAAAACGCACCGAGTAGTTTTCAGGGAGTTTCATATCCCGGTAAAGGAGGTCGTAGCCATCGGTGACCAAGCGATCCTCTTCCATCTGCCATTTGCTCACTTCGTCGGAGTTACTTTGCCATTCGCTGACTTGCTTGGGCCCGCTATAGATGGATTTCTTGGAAAACATGCCGATGTCCAACGAGTCGATCATCTCCCGAGGGATGTCCAGTTCACCGAGAAACGGTGTGCTGACTTTTAAAACTTTGTTATCCAATCCGCGAACTTCGATCGGAAATGTATCACCATTGATTAGGGTGATATTTTGGGCGGGAGTTTCGAATTTTTGATCCGATTTCCCGAAGTCGATTTTGACGATTTTATCCGCGTTCAGTCGAATGGATTGATCCGAAGGCGCGGTAGTCATGCTGATGGTGCCATCCGCATCCATCGCAATGATTTCACCCGTGAGTTTGTTATCACCTAAAAACGAAACTTCTGCACCACTTGCAAAAGTAGCGAGACATAGGCAGCACAGGCTGAATTTAAAATTCCACATTCCAGTCATCGAGGTAGTTTTGAATCGATTTGAATTCAAGCATGCTTGCGGAGTTCAGTTCGATATTGATTTCACCGGCAGCGGTGTTGAGCAGGCGAATGTTTTTCGCATCACCCGAGACGATTTGTCCGCTGATGGTGCCAAGTGGATGAAAACGAACTTTGAATTCCGGTGGAGCTGCCTCATCGAAGGCTTTGAGTTGGGATTTCGCAAAACGGATCTCGGCGATTTCCGTGAGGGGAAATGAAAAGTTGCCGAAGCGTCCGGTTAGATTCACTTTGCCATCTTTCATGTTGGTGATTTTTCCGGAGAAACGATCCGTGCCGTTGTTTAGCAGAACGATATCGGTGTCATCCGATATCAAGCTGCGAGCCGAATCCGGAATTCCGTTCCACTCTGCGACGATGATATCGGAAGCGCGCAGTGGAGAATCTTCCATCTGAACCATGAAACCATAGCCGGCACCTTTTCCAACATAGCCTTCGTTGGGGTTTTCTTGGTCGGCAGGAGCGACGGGCTTTTCATTCCATTCCGAAACGAATTGGTCATCGACGAATAAGAGGATGTCTCCGGTGATGCGATTGCAGCGAATCTCGCACTTTGCAGATCCGGAGTTTGATAGGCGCAGGGTGGAGTTTTTCGACTGGAGGCGCTCCATGATGGCAGTTCCCTCTTCGTTGAATCCCGAGCGATAAAGCACCACGTAGTTCGAATAAATATGTAAAACGTAGCTGGAACCGAAAAGGTATGGGAGATCGGCGATGTTGTTGTTGCGTGGATTTTGTAACTGTTCCTGTTGAGGCTTGGCGTTTGCAGGAACTTTAAAATCCGCATGGAAGCCAACCGTTACAGAGAGACGGTTTTTCCATGCGATATCGAATTGTAAAATCGAGCGATCCGTCATGCCGGTCTCGCGAGTCAAAGCCGTGCCTGATCGGGCATCTTTCCAATACCATGCGGAACCGGAGAATTTCCATAGGGGGAATTCTTTTTCGATTTCCACCTCATTCTTATCCATGGGAATCCCAATTGGATGTTTGAGATTTTTCTGGATCCATTCGGTTTTATCGAAAGGGCCATGATAGAGCACGCGGCCACCCATGGGATTTGGGGCGATGATACCCACTTGGTCTCTGGGAAATTCTAACAGTCCGGCGAAATCGGTTTGTACTAACACGCGTTTATCATCGAGCTCTTGAACCACGCCGGGGATGCGATCCCCATTGCTGGTGCCGACATACGCCAAGCTGCCGATTGATTCATCGGGTTTGCCCGATTTGAGAATGACTTGGCGGATATCAGGTGATTGAAATGGGATGGCTTCGCCTTCCGGCGGATTGCGTTTCCAGAGAACGGAGCTCTCCTCGCCAAATCCTTGAAACTGACCATGGAGTTGATCGCCATTATCGAAACGCAGCAGATCGGTTGTTTCGGCTACTGAAAGGAGCGGAAACAACGCAAGAATTGAAATGAACAGTCGGGAAATCATTTTTCGTAAATCGGTAAGTAACGGTAGTTGAGTGCGAGAGAAAGGAGTGCACCTGCTGTGCTGAAGGCTTGGCCCTGATTTCCAGGAAAGGATCCATCGGCGGACTGGATGGTTCCGATGTAACGGATATTTCGATCGTTCCAATCTTTCCAAACCGTCTCATCCGCATGGAACAGTGCCTGTGACATGTAATACTCGAAGTAATAAGGATAGGTCTTGTCCCGGTAGTTGAGATTTTTCTTCAGGAATTCAAGACTCGCCTGAGAACCTTTTAAATTCGATTCTTTATTCAGGCAGAAACATAACAGCCCGATTGCTGTTAGAGTAGGTCTGCCGCCGGAGGACGAAGTGTAGCCGTATGAGCCATCACTGCCGCGGCAGCTTGAAAGATAGGCAAGGCCTTTGCGAATCGCCTCATCAGGCACGGGGAATCCTGCATTTCTAGCAGCAAACAACGCCACGATCTGGCTGCCCGCAACGGTGGTGTCCGCATCCTTCGCATCAGGCGTGTAGCGCCATGCGCCAGATGGATTGCGTTTCTGGGAACTCAAAATCAAATCGACGGCTTTTTTGAGCGCCTCACCAATTTTGGGATTATTGACGACACCGTAAGCCTCTGCCAATGCCTTTGTCGCGAAGGCGTGGGTATACATGCTCGTGCCGATGTATCCGTTGTCTTTGACTTTGTTCTGCTTGGAAATGATGTATTCGATTCCGCGTTTGATCACCTGGGAATATTCGCCGTTGTTAGGATCGCTTCCGTGGGCCAGAAATGATGCCACACAGAGACCAACGACGCCGGGCTCATCACCTGAACCATCCGGCCAAGAACCTTCTGCGTTTTGGCTTTTTGCCAGATAGTTCAGGCCGCGGCCATAAATGATATCGACCTGTGAGGGAATAAGATCATCTCTGCGATCGAGAATGCCTTGTGCACGAGCAACGGCAACAGAGCC
The DNA here is from genome assembly GCA_040384845.1 of Verrucomicrobiota bacterium. Lineage (GTDB taxonomy): Bacteria > Verrucomicrobiota > Verrucomicrobiia > Verrucomicrobiales > Akkermansiaceae > Luteolibacter. The sequence goes on from JAZKIL010000013.1 coordinate 79,521, forward strand.
CAACAGCATGGTAATAAAAGAGCGCCGATAAATCATTTTTCTAATTCCTCCATGCCACGGTTGTATGCGTCTAACGCTGATTGAAATTCTGAGGGTAAACTTTTGCCGGTGTTTCCGGCTGCTTTTGGAACTCGTCTTTCCGATGAACTGCCATTGCCGTTACCGTTGAAGGTATCGTTATCCGAGTTGGATTCGCCACCTTTCTTGCCAGTACCGCCTTTTTCACCACCTTCGCCCTCTCCTTCACCTTCGCCCTCGCCTTTTCCCTTACCTTTGCCTTTTCCTTTACCCTCCTTACCTTCGCCCTCTCCCATCATTTTTTCCATCATGTCCATCATCGCGCCGCCGGCTCCTTGCTCGCCTTTTCCACTTTTCTGCTGCTTGGCTTTTGCTGCTTGGTGAATGGCCTCGATGATCTCGGTCTGCGCGGCAATGGTGCGACCACCCGTATCGGGTTCGGAAAGGTAATCGGTCGTTTCATCCATGATGCCTTCCACTTTGGAAAGCAATTCGATGACTTCAGGAAGGGTCTGCTCGATCACGAGTTGTTGAACATCTGCTGAGAGTTCATCCTGCTCGTCTGCGACTTTCCCCGCGCCTTCCGCATGCTGTTTCAGAATTTCCGCTTTGCTCACTTTTTCCGGCTCAGCGTGCAGTGCAGATGCTGAAAGCATTGCTAGTAAATAGATGGGAATGGCTTTCATCGCTTCGGAGCTACGGTTGAATTGGCATCACGTTTGAGTTGTTCAAGAACACGAGTTCTCGAACGTAAGTCTTGTTGCTGTTGGATCATTTTCATCACGCGCAGCATGAACTCGAAATCTTCGTCTTCTGAGTTTGGTGCACCACCCTCGCCGCCACCGCCACCGCCGCCACCCTCATCTTTCGCGCCTTCGAGGAGCGCCGCCCATTCATTGAGTTTTTCGGCCGACTTTTTGGAGGTTTCGATCGCGGTGTATGCGTGATTGGTTTCAAGCTTGTCGTGAATTTTTTCCAGTCCGACATCGATGGTGACGTCCACAGATTTTTTATATTCGAAAACGTTGATTTTGCTGTCGCGCATAAGATCGACCACTTGTTTAAAAACGGGTTCGTTGGTGCGTGCGTGGTAGTGGCCGAGGTCTTCTTGGATCCAGCGGATGTCAGAGGCTGTTAGAACTTGTTGCTTGGCGGCTTCTACAAGTTTGCGTTTATCCGCAGGATCGACCTCGTGTTCACGCATGCCGATTATGTTGGCCAAACTGGCGATCAAGCTGTTAGCGATTCCGTTTTGTTCTTCAGCGGCTTTTTTCAAGCGAGTGATAAACGTGCTGGCTTCGAAGTTCTTGTTCGCATCTTTGGCTTGTGCGAGGGCCTTATCCATTTTTTCAACAGCCTCTTTTTGTTCTTCGACCGCTTTTTTGACGTCGTCCTTGGCTTTCTCAGGAGTGTTAGAAGCTTCACCGGCTTCCTGTAATTTCTCGCTGACTTCCGGCATTTCCTTGTCGGAGAGTTCCTGCATCGACTTCAGGGCTTCCGCCATTTTCTTCAGAGTCTCTTTGTCGATGTTTTCATTGCGAGCCGTATCCTTCATCAACTGCTCCATACGCTTGGTCAGCTCTTCCATGGCACGGATGTTTTCCTCTTCAGATTTCATTTGGTCGGCCAGCTTTTCCTTGCCTTCCTCGGTCTGGAGTTCCTCGCCTTTGAGTTTTTCGAGACGTTGATTTTCATCGAGCAAGTTCAACTCTTTACGAGCAAGGTCTTCCAGCTCACTGATCACGCGGTCGAACTCGGCTTTTTTGAGTTGCGCATGCTCTTCGTCGCTGAGGACATAAATTAGAATCGGCTCGGAATAAATCCTGCCGCGTTCCGGAAAATAATCTTCGACGAATGCGCGAAGCACCAAACGTTGCGGAGTGATGTTGAAAGCGGCTGGGGAAAATGAAGTAGGCTCGCTGATGCGCTCGACTTCCGGGCCTCCGTTAGAAATGACGATTTCACCTGAGGCCGCAGGTTTTTCACCGGGAAGGGTGCCGTAGCTCCCCCACTCGATTCCTGCTTTCCGGATACCGAAGTCATCTTCACCAAGAATTTCGAAATCCAACACTTCCTCAGGCAGAATGGCTTTTTGTTTATCCAAGCCCTGGATGTAGGCGACGGGCGGGCCGTCTTTCACCGCATCCACGCGGATTTTAAATCCTTTGCCTCCGACCAAGCCGAATTCATCGATCCAGGAAAACGGAATGGAAAACGGTGTGCTGCCTGCTTCGATGGGACCGAAGCTAGATTCGACATCGGAAATTTTCAGCTCACCGCCGACGGATTTGAAACCTTCTGCCTGAACCAACTCGCCAGAAATTTCAGTCGGGCCGAACGCTCCCTTTTTGAGCGGGCTGCTGGTTTCCATGTTGAAAGTCAGTTTGCTGCCTTCCACCGCGCTGATCTCACCGATGCTAAGCGCCACTTTGCTCTCAGGGATTTGTAAATACTCCGGCGGTTTCACCGTGACCGTGGTGTGAAGCACGACGGGGCGCTGCTTGGGTAAAATTCTCAGTTGATGTTTGAGGTCGCCGAGTCGGAACGTGATGAGTCCTTCTGCTTGTTGGCCGGGAAATTTAAAATCGTAGCGATCTTTTTGAATGGAAACCGTGACCTCCGGTTGGTTGTCGAAACGCGCGATGGCGATTTTCGGTTTCTGCTCAGACTGGGCTTTTAATTTCAGAGTAACGCCGAAAGCCTCGCCGTAGGGAACTGCTAGAAATGTGATCGGCTTATCGAGCTGGGTGAAGGTGTAGCGTTCAACATTTGCAAACGGGTTCAACCAACGCTCGAGAGCATTCAAACCCGCTTTTGGAGTGAAGACGAAAGCGGTGCTGACCAGGAGCATCAAAGCGATGGCCGCTAAACCCCATTTGCGGTGACGTGCAACCGGCAGGGCTTCATCGAGTTCGCGTTTTTGGGCTTCTGCTGCGACCACTTGCATGGCTGCTTCGCGGAGACGCGGTGAAAGGGTATCGCCGTTTTCATCTTGTGCCTGAAGTTCAATGACCCCGAGCAGGCGATCCCCCAGCCCGGGATATCTTTTCGCGATCAAACGCGCCAATTGACCTTCATGGCGATGTCCCCAAACCCAGCGGTGCAACCAATAAGGCGCAAAACCGACAAATAGTGAAACCCCGCTGACGAGAATCAAAAGGCGAGCCCAAATAGGCGTCTGCCAAACCCGATCCAAACCAAACAGCAGCAGGAACGATAAAAACAGCCCGATCAAACCCAGGGCAATGATTTCAATGACTTTGCGCCGCCATAAGTGCTTGCGGAAGGATTCCAGCTGTCTTTTCAGACTCTCGGGAATCGCATGACGATCATCGGGTAAGTTGGATAACATCTTAAAATGACACTAAAAGTGAAGAATACGGTAGGCGCAATGTGCCAGAGTTACGCTATAACTCCAGCAGTTTTCTCAAATAATCCAATAGTTCGTGGTCAAAAGTGCGGACTCTTGGAGTTATCGGTTAAAAGTTATGGGTTATTAGAGGATTTACGATTTCAAGCTTATGCGATGACTTCATCTACAGGAACCCATAACTGCCATAAATCCCGCAGATTTATGGGTTAAAAGCCTCAGCGCGCCTCTCGTCGATGCAACGTTTCAACCAAGCCACCAGCTTTTCCGCCTCTTTGGATTCGGAACGCATCGACATCAGCGAAACCCAGTCGAGATGTTCGCGGGATTGCACCCCGGCAATGCGGTGAATATCCAGCTTGGACATGATCGCTTCCGTCTCTTTCGGATGGGCGTTCAGAATCTGCGCCGGACGCGGTAAATCATCCAAGACCTCAGCCGTCAGGCCAAACGAAGTCACGCCCACCCCGTACTTCGCAGAAAGTTTCCGCAAACCATCAGCCAGCGCCTCATCTTCGATGGGACCCGCATAAATCAGTTCCCCACCCTGGGCCCATTGGGAAACAGAAAGCGCTTGGAAAAAATCCTCACGATACGACATCAGCGAAGGCAACAACCGGAGCCGGGCCGAATGCAGACGGAATGGCGTGATCCCAAGACGTTGCTTGAATTCCAACATCTCCGCATCCAAAGACATTTCTTCATCAGGCGAGCCACCGGTTTCCCAGTCCACTAGCACCAACTCCGGAAATTTCCACAAATTCCCCAGCGGCGATTCGGTGGTAAAAGGATCACGGAAAATAAACGGAAAGCGGCCGTTGATTTCAAAATAACGCGTCACAACTGCCCGGAATTTTCGAATCCGCAGCATCGCATTGTCGACAGTGGTTTCATCGCCACTCAGATCATCGAGCCGACCCTGCGTCCACGCCAATAACTCCTGCGCACCGGATAGCGCGGGTAAAGGCTCGCTGCGCCGATAGTAGCCTTGCCCTTTTTCCACTTTCGCGATCGATGAGGTCGGATCGCACGACATGATCGAGAAATGATAACGCAACGAAGCATCGGAGTAATTTCCATTCAAACTCAGTCGCGCCAAACGAATCAATTCAGTGCCCTTAATCGCATCTGTGGGGTTAGATGGTAGTAGGGTCGGCAGGACGTCGTTCAGTTGCTTTCGGAGACTCATAGAGGAAACGATCAAAAATCTTCACGCATCCAATCTCCCCACATCCTCGCCATCAAGCGCTTTCTCATTTACCAAGTTATCCTAATGATTTTTCTGACAAATGATGTTTGGGTAGAGAAACACCCCAAAGGCTTGTGTTCAGTCTAAAATGAAACTTCCTATTGCACAAAACCCAAATTGCGGCCTATTATCCCTCCCCCTTGCCAATTGATCGATTGACTCCTCGAACAAGCTTATGAATCCAGATCGCGCTACATTAAATTTCCTCAATTCATTTCCCGAAGAAGCACGCAAACGCGGTGATATGCTTCAAAAAGACGGTGCCGTCACACAAATCTTCGGAAATCACCTTTTTATCCAAGGCCGCGTAGAGGACGAGTCGGGCACCCATCGCACCTCCCTTCGCCTTCAAGGAAACCGTTGGTTCGGTAATTGCACGGCAGAAGACGAGCTCATTTCTGGTGCCTGCCAATACGCCACCATGATGGAGCGCATGCACCGTGGCGAAGATTTACCGGAATCTCCCAACGAGTTCGATGACACCCCTGTTTTAGATATCATCGAGGAAAAACTCGGTCGCGAGCTGGATGACAAAGAAGCGGAATACGTGACGAAAATTGAAAAGCGATATCGTCGTTATGTGATCGAAGGCGAGCTCCACGATCACGACATGGTCCGTATCAACCCACGTTGGGACATCACCACTTACGAGCCACTTGAACTCTGGCCCGTCCCGCCGGGTGATATCCTCGAGTTCTGGAACTTCCTCGCCTACGCCTTCTACAAACGCAAACTTCCTTACCCTGAATTCATGTCGGTCATCACCGATCTGGGCTCGGTTCAGAAGAAAATGGCCGAGTGGGAACAAGAGCGCGAAATCGCTGCTTGGTATGACCGCATTGAACAAGTCAACGAGCGCCCGCCACAAGATGCTCCTCTCACCGTTCAGTTCCGTTTGGTCGCAACGATCAACGAAGCACGCATGGAAGTCCGCGAGGATCGCCCGAACGCGCAATACATGCAACTTCGTGAAAAGGTCGATATCGAACGTTACGTCGCTCTTCACCAGGAAGGCGCGCTGTTGATGGATGCGTCTTCCCAAACTCTCTGGGAGCACTACCTCGCCTTCTACCGCAAGCACGGCGATACCACACTCGACTTCGATCAGGAGGAATCCTGCCGTTTCATGAACCGCGTGTTCCAACAACCGGCCCTAACAGGTTACCTCGTCAACCTGGACGACAAACCGTTCCGCGTGGTGGAAGAAGGTCTTTCATGGATCTGCGAAGACGAGCCTTACGATCCAAGCTCATTTGCGCTCCAGCTCATCACCGCCCATGGTGAAAATGTTTCTCACTCTGTTAGACTCCTACCCGGCCGCAAGGTTCTCTATCAATCCGACGAAACAGTTTTCCCAGGTCCACCACGCTGGCTTGAAGAAACCGAAGTGATGCCGCGTTATCACATTCCGAAAAAAGTCATCGACTCGCTCGAAGGCGTGGAGTTCCTCCGCAAGATCGGAGCATCGCTTCCTGCATCACTCGTCAAACGCGTGGTCGATCTCGAACTCAAGCCCAAGCTGGAGATGAAACTCATCGCCGGTCTAACAGCCGCTGAAACCGAGCACCTCGTTGTCGACGTCACAGCCCTTGAAACCAAAGGCCTGCGCACCGAGCGCCTCACCAAAGATGGTTGGGAACTCGTCGAGCAACAAACCATCAAAGGCAATCAACTCATGCGTTTCGCACGTGAGCCACTTCATCCGATCCCGGCGATCCTTGATGAAATGTCTCTCGCCTATGACGAGAAACTCATCTCTTTCAAATCGCGCATCACCAAGCAGTTCCCGGAAAAATTTGCTGAATGGGTCCGCTCCATGCCTCCTGAAATCGAACTCGATATCGATCTCCGCCTGAAATCCATTCTCAACGATCCCGTCACTGCTGCGGTACGTTTCGAAGTCGTCGGGCAGGATATCGACTGGTTCGATTTACGCATCGTCATCGATGTTCAAGGGGTTAATCTTTCCAAAGCACAAATCCGCCAACTCGTCGCCGCTCGCGGTGGTTACGTTCGCATGGATGATGGCTCATGGATGCGCCTCGAAATCAAACTCGATGCCGACCAGCGCGAAGCCGTCACCCGTTTGGGACTCGATCCCTTCGACCTTTCCGGCGAGACCCACCGCATGCACGCCCTTCAGCTTGCCGATCCGAAAGCCGCTGAGGTGTTCGATCCCAAAGCCTGGGAGCGCATCAAAAACCGCGCCAACGATATCAAACTCGAGGTCAATCCAGATCTTCCCGACGGACTCAATGCAACCCTCCGCCCTTACCAGGTCGAAGGTTTCAAATTCCTCGCTTACCTTTCCGAAAACAACTTCGGCGGTATTCTCGCGGATGACATGGGTCTCGGAAAAACCATCCAGTCCCTCACCTATCTTCTGTGGCTCTTTGAAGAACACAAAAAGACCGGCGGCTCGCACAAACCCGCACTCATCGTCTGCCCGAAATCCGTTCTCGATGTTTGGTATAGCGAAGCGGAAAAGTTCACCCCGCAGCTTAGAGTCAAAATTCTCAAGAACCGCGATGACATCAACGTCGATCATATCCAGAACAATATCGACATGCTCGTTCTCAACTACGCCCAGCTCCGGGTTTGTGGTGAAGAGCTTTCCGGAATCAAATGGCTCACAACGATTCTCGACGAAGGTCAGCAAATCAAGAACCCGGATTCCAAAGCCGCGAAATGCGCCCGCGAACTCGATTCCCAAAACCGCCTCGTTCTAACAGGAACGCCTATCGAAAACCGCTTGCTCGATATGTGGTCGCTGATGGCATTCGCCATGCCGGGTGTGCTCGGATCACGTGCTTACTTCAAAAAACGCTTCGACAAACGCAAGGATCCCCTTTCCCAAATGCGCCTTGCATCGCGTTTGCGCCCGTTCCTTTTGCGCCGCACCAAGCTGCAAGTTGCTCAAGACTTGCCGCCACGGACCGAAGAAGAAGTTTACTCGAAAATGGAAGGCGTGCAGCTCGAGCTCTACAAAAACGAACTCAAGCGCATCCAAAAAGCCCTGCTCGGACTCGATTCCGATGAAGCCGTCAAAAAGAATTCCTTCGCGATCCTTCAAGGCCTCATGCGCCTGCGTCAGATCTGCTGCCACCCCGGCCTTATCGATCCGAAATACCTCAAGGAAGAATCCGCCAAAATGGAATCTCTCTTCTACCTTCTCGATCAGCTACATGACGAGGGTCACAAGGTTCTTGTCTTCTCGCAGTTCGTTTCGATGCTCGACCTCATCAAGGCCCGCCTCGAACTCGAAGCGCGTCCATTCCATTACCTCACCGGTCAAACCAAGGACCGCAAAGGCGAAATCGAGCGTTTCCAAACCACCAAAGACCCATCCGTCTTCATGCTTTCACTCAAAGCCGGTGGCGCTGGTCTGAACCTCACTTCCGCCTCTTACGTCATCCTTTACGATCCATGGTGGAACCCCGCCGTCGAAAACCAAGCGATCGACCGAACCCACCGTATCGGTCAGAAAAACAAGGTTATCGCCTATCGTTTGCTGACCCGCGACACGGTTGAGGAGAAAATCCGCGTGCTCCAGCATCAGAAAACCCAGCTCGTTACCAACGTGCTCGGCGATGAAGGCTTCGCCTCCAACCTCGGTATCGACGACCTCCAGTTCATCCTCACCCACAGCATCGATGAAGATGAAATGGAAGAGGAAAAAGCCAAAGCCGCCAAAGCTGAGAAGCCCGCGAAAAAGGCGGCAAAAAAAGCAGCGAAGAGAAACGCTCTGGATAACCTGTAAGTTCATTGAGAAAATTTGCGCAAGCTTTAGGTCCTATAAGTCTTATAGGACCTATTTTCTTTTCCAAACAGCACCGCATTTCACCTAAATCCCCGACTTTGTGAAAAATTTCACAAAGCACACTTGCCGCGCCGCCCTCGTGCCTACATAGTCCGCGCAGGTTTTTCCTGCCCTTTTCAATCTGCTTTTCCATCACGACTCATGAGCGACACTGCATCGTCCACCGCGGAACTTAAATTACCCAAAGACATTGCTGCCGAAAAAGGCATGGTCAACGTCCAGATCGACGGTGTCTGGTACCAGTTCCCCAAAGGAACTCGAATGATCGAAGCCTGTCGGTCAGTGAATAAGGACGTTCCTTATTATTGCTATCACCCCAAGCTCAGCGTGCCCGGAAACTGCCGGATGTGCATGGTTCAGATGGGAATGCCACCTCGCCCAGCTCCTGGCCAAGAACCGGTGCGTGATGAAAACGGTTACGAAATCATCGGCTGGATGCCGCGCCCTGCGATTTCTTGCGCAAACACGATCGCCGAAAACATGGGCATCCGCACGACTGGCGAGCTCGTTGAAAAATGTCGTGAAGGTGTGATGGAATTTCTTCTCATCAATCACCCGCTCGATTGCCCGATCTGCGACCAAGCAGGCGAATGCCGCCTCCAAGAACAATCCGTCGGCTTCGGTCGTGGCGTTTCGCGCTTCGTGGACATGAAAGTGAAGAAACCGAAAAACGTCGATATCGGTCCGCGCATCCGTCTCGATGACGAGCGCTGCATCATGTGCTCGCGCTGCATTCGTTTCATGGACGAAGTCGCTGGCGATGCGGTGTTAGGTTTCACCCAACGCGGCACCCACACCACTCTCACCGTTCATCCGGGTCGTTTGCTCGATTCTAACTACTCACTCAACACCGCCGATATCTGCCCAGTCGGCGCGCTGACCTCAAACGATTTCCGTTTCCAGATGCGTGTGTGGTTCCTTAAAGAAACCCCATCCATCGACGTCAACTGCGGCACGGGAACAAACATCGTCATCCACACTCGCGGCAACACCATTCACCGCATCACTCCGCGCTTGAACGATGCCGTGAACTCCAACTGGATGCCCGATTCCCATCGTTTGAATTTCCATTACATCGATAGCGAAGCTCGACTCACCGAGCCTTTGGTTCGTGAAAACGCACAGCACGTCGGCACCACATGGAAGAAGGCGTTGGAAACCTTTTCTACGAAAATCAAAAACTTCGCCGCAGATGAGATTGCCATCATCGGCTCTGCTCGGATGACCAACGAAGAACTGATCCTGTTAGAAGAGCTCCGCAGCACACTCGGTGTGAAAAACTTCTCTCTCGTCGCTCGCAATGGCGAGGCCGACCAACTCCTTATCGCTGCGGATCGCAATCCGAATACCACCGGCGCCAAGCTAGTTTTGAAACAAGACGATCCCTATCAATCGCTCGCAGCCATCCGCAGCGGAATTCAATCCGGAAAAATCAAAGCTCTGTTAGCTTTCAACGAAGATCTCATCACCGATGCCGGCTTCTCTGCCGATGATCTCAGCAAACTCGATTTCTTCGTTCAGTCCGCCCTGCTTGCCAATCCATCCGCCGCCCACGCCAATCTAGTTCTACCTGGTGCAGCTTTCGCCGAAAAACGCGGATCGATGATCAACCTCAGCGGCCGCCTGCAACGTCTTAACCGCGCGATCGAACCACCGATTAATGCCCGCGATGATTGGGAAATGCTCCGCGATCTCATTACGGCTGTCACTGGAGAAAAATCAGCTCTTCACAGCATCGAAGACGTTTTCAAAAAACTAGCCTCCACCATTTCAGTATTCGATGGCCAAACGCTTTCCAAAATCGGAGCCCAAGGCGTTGTCATTCAGGAAACCGGATACAAAATCGCCCTCCTCGAAAACGAACGCGCTCGTAAAGCAGCCGGAATCATTAATGGGTGATTCCGTTAGTCCTTAAAATACTTTTCAAATTTCAGAACACATGCCGGATTTAGCCATTAACCTCCTCGTTATCATCATCAAGGTTGTCACCTTCACCTTTTTGGTGGTGTTGCCTTTGGTGCCGCTCTCGGTTTATTTCGAGCGCCGTTTCTCTGCGATTATTCAGGATCGGGTTGGCCCGAACCGGGTGGGAATTCCCCTAACACTTTTCGGCGCGAAGAAAGATTTTCACTTCTTCGGTCTTATTCAGCCCATCGCCGATGGTCTCAAACTTTTCCTCAAAGAAGATTTCACTCCCGACCATGTGCGCAAAGCATTTTACTGGCTTGCTCCTGCGCTTACGGTAGTTCCCGCACTCATCACCGTTTGTGTGGTTCCTTTTGGTCCAGATGTGACTTTGTTTGGCCGTAATGAAAAACTAGTGATCGCTGACATCGATGTCGGACCGCTATTCATCTTTGCGATTTCATCTCTAACCGTTTACGGAATCACCCTCGCCGGGTGGGCATCGAATTCGAAATTCCCTTTCATTGGTGGCGTCCGCTCGACCGCACAGATGATTTCCTATGAAATCTGCCTAGGTCTTTCGATCATTCCTGTGTTGCTTTATTTTGGCGAACTCAACCTCAGCAACATCGTTGAAGAACAAGCGAAGAACGGCTGGCTGTTACTGCCATTATGGGGTGACTCAGCACCATGGAACAACGGTGGTAACTACGCAGCATGGTTGTTCCTCATCCCTGCTTTCATCGCTTTCCTGATTTTCACGATTTCGATTTTCGCAGAAACCAACCGCATGCCCTTCGATCTTCCCGAGTGCGAAACCGAGCTCGTCGGTGGTTATCACACGGAATATTCATCGATGAAATTCGCCATGTTCTTCATGGGTGAATACGCCGCAATGGTGATCGGCTCCGCCCTCATCATCACTCTATTCCTCGGTGGCTGGTCATTCGGTTTCGGACTCGATACCGCAATCGAAAATTTCCACCTCGGCAGTTTCAAAATCGGCGGCCTGCTCCACGTTGGAATTTTCCTTGGTAAACTTCTCGCCTTCATCCTGTTCTTCATCCTCGTCCGCTGGACCGTCCCACGTTTCCGTTACGATCAATTGATGAAACTCGGTTGGGTCATCTTTTTCGAAGCCGCACTCATCAACGTCTTTCTCGCAGCACTCATCATCGCCGCTCCTCAGTTCACAACCACCATCATCGCCACCGGCTCCGTACTGTTAGTCATCGTAACCGCAGCCGTCATCTGGGTAGCGAAAGTCTCCGAACCCCCAGCCAAAATCCTCCGCGCTTAATCAGCTTTTCTTTCCTGAAAACTGAACACTAGCAAACTAGCAAACTTCTTCCCATGCCCACCATCAAGCTCACTCGCCCGAAACTCGACGCCGGAGAAAAAATTTATCTCGGTGCTCTCTTCAAAGGCTTTTTCCTCACCCTGACCCACGCAATCAAATCGTTACGTGGTAAATCTGCTGGTGCGGAGGGTCTCGCTTCGTCGGGCCTCGGCGTGACCATGCAGTTTCCTGAACAGCGTTGGGATGATCACATGCCCGAATACTACCGCGGTGCGCCGACTCTGGTAACCGATGAACAAGGGCGCGAGCGTTGCGTTTCCTGCCAACTCTGTGAGTTCATCTGCCCTCCGAAAGCGATTAAAATCACTCCTTCTGAAATTCCATCTGATGATCCCTGGGCGAAAGTTGAGAAACGTCCGTTAGAATTCGATATCGATATGATCCGCTGCATCTACTGCGGCATGTGCGAAGAAGTCTGTCCAGAACAAGCGATCTATCTCCGTAAAGACTATCTCATCACCGGCACCTCCCGCGATCAAATGGTCCACAACAAAGAGAAACTTTACGAAATCGGCGGCGTCCGCGTCGGCTTGGTCAACAAGTGGAATGAGTTGAAGTAGAGAAATGTTAGAATTTCGAATTTAAAATTTAAAATTTATGCCCTCTTACCTTTTCTGGCTTTTTTCCACCATCATGCTCATCGGCGCATGTGCGGTGATTGCATTTCGTAATCCTGTATCGAGCGCTCTGGCGATGGTCACTTCCTTCGTTGGGCTTGCGGCTCTGTTCATTGGACTCAGTGCCTTCTTTGTCGGCATCATCCAAATCCTCGTCTATTCCGGTGCGATCATGGTGTTGTTCTTGTTCATCATCATGCTGCTAGATTTGAAAGATGAGAAGAAGCGCGCCTCTAATGGTGCTCCATTGTTTGCGGGACTTGCGTTGGTGGTGGTGTTTTTCATCCAACTCGTCGGCGTTCTAGGACACAAACTTCCCAATCAATCCGCACCACCGCTAACTGCTGAGACCCTCGCCGCAGCTGCCGTGACCTCCGCAGAGAAATATCCTGAAGGAACCAAAATCGCCACCGCACTCAATGAAGGCAAACTCCCGGATGTCCATCTGATCGGCCACACCCTTTTCACGGAATACAATCTTCCACTGCAAATCCTCGGAGTCTTGCTTCTCGTCGCCACGGTTGGCGTGGTCGTCCTTTCTAAGAAATCAACCGCATCTGATAACACTCCATCTTGAGAGTTGAAATTTGAATTTTATGGCATCACTTAACGATTACCTTCTCGTCTCCGGCCTGCTTTTCTCCATCGGTCTCGCCGGTGTCGTGCTTAGACGCAACATCATCATCGTTTTCATGTGCCTTGAGCTGATGCTCAGCGCAGCGAACCTCACCCTCGTTGCCTTTTCACGATTCAAGGTCACGGAAAACGGCCTCCCGGACTACAACGGCCAGATGTTGGTGTTTTTCGTCATCACCGTTGCCGCAGCGGAAGTCGCGGTTGGCCTCGCCATCATCGTCGCTCTCTACCGCGCCAGACAGACCATTCACACGGATGAGCTAGTGACGCTGAAAGGCTGATCGAGTCACATTCCGTTCTTGTGCCGTGAATCACCAGTCTACAAGATCCCCGTGAAATATGTGTGCAATGGCTTTCCGATGGGTTTTACGTGGTAAGCCTCTATTAACCACCCATGACAATCCGTCCGAATATCCGGAGATTGTGAGAAACCTCGTGACCCAACGCGGAATTCCCGAAGACGAGATCGAATCGTTCCTTCATCCGAAATTACGAAATCTGGCCGATCCTTTCCTGATACCGGAAATGCAGCTCGCGGTGACGCGGATTTTAGAGGCGATCGATCAAAATCAAAAGGTCTGCATCTACGGCGATTACGATGTCGATGGAGTTTCCTCCATCACTCTCTTGGCGAAAATACTGAGGGCTTATGGGATGTCACCCCGCACATTCATCCCCCGCCGTGGCACCGAGGGCTACGGCTTGAGCTTTGCCGCTTTGGAGCGATGCATGTCTGAAGGAGCGAAACCTGACCTACTCATTTCCGTCGATTGCGGAACGGTCTCCGTCGAGGAAATCGCGCATCTCCGCACGCAGGGAATCGATGTCGTCGTCGTTGATCACCACGAGCCTAGCCCGTTGGGTCGACCCGATTGCTGTGCCTTAGTGAATCCCAAATGCGGATCCGATTTTACCTATCTCTGCGCAGCAGGTGTGGTTTTTAAACTCGGCCATGCATTGTTGAAAACACGTTCCACCGATCTGGAGCTCAAAGATCTGCTCGACGTCACCGCCGTGGCTACAATTGCTGACATCGTTCCGATGATTGGAGAAAACCGCATCTTAGTTCGCCACGGACTGAAACGTTTGGCATCGTCTAACAATCCAGGACTTCACGCGCTGAAAGAAATTGCTGGAATAAAAGATTTACCGACTTCGATGGATGTCGGTTACAGAATCGGCCCACGGATCAATGCCGCAGGCCGAATGGATTTCCCCGAGGACGCGCTCGCGACTCTGAACACGAACTGCAAAATCGAGGCGGGCAAGCTCGCGCTGAAACTCGATGATTACAACCGCCAGCGCCAAGCGTTTGAAAAACACATTCGCGATGATGCGATGAAGCAACTCAGCGAAAATTTCGATCCCAGCAATGATCCAGTCATCGTGATTGGATCCAGAACCTGGCATCACGGCGTGGTGGGCATCGTCGCTTCTCGCCTCATGCGGCAATACTACAAACCCACGTTCGTGATCGCGATCGATGAAGATGGAATTGGCAAAGGTTCCGGACGCAGCATCGATGGGGTTTCTCTGGTCGAAGCGATCCGTGCCTGTGAAGACGAATTGTTAGGTGGCGGTGGACACGCGATGGCAGCTGGACTTTCCATTCATGAAGATTCGCTGGAACGTTTCCGTAAAAAATTCGCCTCATACGTCATCGAAAACTCGAGTGAAGAAGATCGCATGCCGCGCCTCGTCTATGATGCGGAAATCGATTTTTCCGAGCTATCGTTAGATTTCCTCGAGAGCTACGAGCTGCTGCAGCCATTTGGAAACAGCAATCCGCAACCCGTGTTTGTAAGCCGCCTGGTGGAACTAAGCACCCCGCCATATAAGATGAAAAACAATCACCTGCGCCTGCTTTTGCGGCAGGGCCATCACGAGAAATCCGCAGTCTTCTTCGGAGGTGGTGAGCGCGACTTACCGGAGCCGCCGTGGGACATCGCTTTCACGATTGATCGAAATACGTTCCGGGGAAGAACCTCACTTCAGATCACGATCCAAGATGTGATGGCTTCCCATCAAATTGCTCAGGCACAAGAGATAACTGCGCCATCGACAAAGTAGGGCCGGCAGATTTGAATGCGTCATGCAATCCATGACCGGCTTTGGCCGAGGAACTCACAGCACAGAACATTGGCAAGCCACCGTTGAGGCATCATCCATCAACCGCAAGCAGGTAGAAATTGTCACGAACCTGCCGCGAGCTTTGCAATGCCTCGAGTCAAATGTTCGCCAACTCACTTTGCCCCACATCTCTCGGGGTCGTGTGCAGCTCACCATTCGATTGGAAAAATCCGGCGTCGAGGATAGTTCACAAATCCGCATCAACCATGCTCTTGCGAAATCTTTTGAATCCGCTTTCACCGAACTCTCGAAAACCATAGACCGCGAAGTTCTCCCAATGGCTGCGGATTTCGCAAAATATTCAGGGATTCTTGAGACGAATGATCTCGATCAAATGGATCCTGATCTCTCCTGGCAAACGATTGAACCCGCACTGAACCAAGCCCTCTTGAGCATGAAAGAAATGCGAAGTGCTGAGGGAAATCATCTGAAACAGGATTTCATCCAACGGCTTCAAACCCTCTCAGAGCTCACGAAATCAATTTCCCAACAAGCGCCCTACCGTCCCCTACGCCAGCGCGAGCTTCTTGAAAAACGCCTTTCTGAAATCGGCATCAAACTTGAAGAGAACGATGATCGACTCAGCAAAGAACTCGCGTTGTTCGCGGATCGCTGTGATATCTCCGAAGAGCTAACCCGACTCGATTCGCATTTCGCAAAGTTTAACGAATACCTGAACTCCACGGAAGCAACCGGACGCCAACTCGATTTTCTCTGCCAAGAACTGTTCCGCGAGTTCAACACGATCGGTTCAAAAGCCAACGACGCGCAAATCGTACAGACGGTGGTTGAGGCAAAAACCGAGATCGAAAAAATCCGAGAACAAGTCCAGAACATCCAATAAGTTATCCCCTAACAAATCCACTATGCCCCCCCTACTCAACAACAGCTCAGCGCGGGATTTACCCCGTGAAAAAATCGATAAATACGGCCCCGGCGCTTTAAGTAACGCGGAGCTGATGGCTTTATTCCTGAGTTCAGGAACGATAGGACGAAATGTTATCCAAGTAGCTGATGACCTGATTAAAAAATACGGAAGCCTGCAAGAGCTCGGTCGCCTTCCTATTTCCGAATACATGAACAACAAAGGCATCGGTCTGGCAAAAGCCTGCAAGCTCGCCGCAGCTTTTGAGTTGGGAACCCGCCTATCCAAAGAACGCCTGTCCAGCATTCCGCTTGATGCTCCCCAACTTATTTTTGATCATTTTTCCCATCAGCTGAATAATTTGCCGCATGAAACCGCGTTAGTGATCACTTTGGATACGCGCTTATGCCATACCTCCACCACCACGATCTCGGCGGGCACCGTGAATGAAACAAACGCGCATCCGAGGGAAATTCTACGCCCGGTCATCACTCGAAACGCGTTCGCTTTCATTCTCATCCACAATCACCCGTCCGGCGATCCCTCCCCCAGTCAAGCCGACTTCCGCATCACTGAAAACCTGGTCAAAGCCGCGGAGATCATGCAGATCCGTTTTATCGATCATGTCATCATCGGTCGACCATCCGGCGGAAGAGACCCATATTTTTCCTTTCGTTCTGCTGGAACAATACCATCTTAAAGGCGTTTTATGCTTCACCTTAAAATCATCCGCAATCTTAAGACCGTCGTATGGCTGTTCTTTGTCGCGCTGATTCCACTCACGCTTTTGGGATTGTATTGGGCGAACCAAACCGGCCTCCCCAGCACCTGGCGCACGGCGATTGAGCAGGAAATTTCCAAACGTGGGATACATATCGAGATCGGCTCACTCAGATACATACCGCTTAAAGGCTTCGTCGCTTCAAAAGTCCGCGTCTACGCCGAAGAAGAACGCGTTAATGAAATTTCCAAGCTAGAGCGCGTCCAACTCGTTCTGGATTACGCAAGCCTCGCTAACGGAAAATTTCGCCTGAGAAAAATCGAACTTCGAAATGCGGAGCTTTCCATTGCGGTCGATCCGAATAATCCAGCGGGCGATGCGTTAGCATTCACGGAAATTTACGGCACGATCTTAATCCCGAATCAGAAGTCCATCGAGATTCGAAACACCCGGGGCAAAGTCGGAGGAATCGATGTAACGATGAATGCTCGGTTCCAGACGAAAAATCAAAGCAACGGGCGTAAGAATGATTTCAAGAACAATGGAAAGCGCCGTGAGATGATTGCGGTTATTCTCAGAGAATTAAATCGATGGAAATTTGATCCCGAAGGCACACCCAAAGTTCAAATCGATATGGAAGGTCACATTTCCAAAAAAGAAACCCTCAAAGGCCAGTTCTATGTTCAGGCGGCTTCCATTGAGAAAAATGATTATCGAATCAGTAACATCACTGCCAACGGCAATCTCTCCCTCAATCTCATTACTCTCACATCCTTTTCCGCAACGGATTCTCGCGGCACCCTCACTGGAAACGCCGATTACCTCGTTACCAATGAGGAAGGCCGATTTAACCTCGAATCATCCATCGATATCACCCGCATGCTTGGTGCTTGGTTTTCCACACCCTTCCAGATTGATGTTCTTAGTGGCGGCACCCAGAAGCTTTCATTCAATGGTGACTTTGATCTCTCGAATCCCAAGAAACCCGATATAAACCTAACAGGTAAAGCGATGTGTGAATCGATCATGTTTCGTGGCGTTTCTTTTGACACTCTTGAGACATGGTTTTCTTATCAGGAAGGGAGGCTCTTTTTTCGCGATGCCAAACTCACCCGCCCAGATGGTTATGCAGTTGGAAAAATGTTCAAGGAAGGTAATCTTTTCCGGCTGAAGGTCGAATCGACTCTACCCGTCACCCTCTACAAACCGTTTTTCAAAGGTAAGCCGCTTGAGAAAATCATTGGTGACTTCACGGAGAATTCAAAGGCTTCGTGTGAGTTATCGATTGAGGGATCGTTTGATACGAAGAACAAGTTTGCGTGGGCATATACGGGTAGCGGAAAAATCACAAACGTAGCCTATCGCGGTGTCCCATTTCATTCCGCAACTTGTTCGTTTGCTCTGAACACCAACGAATTGGATTTTTATGATGGTAAGGTGGATTTTGATTACACGAATTATGAGCTGCGCAAACGGTTTGAAGGCCCGACATCGGGGAAAGCTTCGATTCAACGCATTCGTTACGATAGCAAAGCCAAGTTGGTCCTAATCGAAAAAGTATCCGGTGTATTTTGGGCCGCTCCACTTGTTCGCATGTTCGCTCCGAAAGTAGCCGATAACATTGAAACCTACCGCTTCCATCGTCCGCATACGATTAGCGGTTCCGGCCAGGTCGATGTGACGCCACAGGGTCGCACCGATCTAACTGTGAACTTCAGCACAAAGAATAAAGCGGATTACAAATTTCTCGGCAAAGACCTCACTCTTACAAAACCATCCGCCACAGTTCATATTAGAAACAAAGAGGTTGATGTTACCAATCTGACTTCAGATGTCGTGGGTGGGAAAATTCAAGGTAAGTTTTCGAACAAGTCAGGATCTAAACTTTCAGGTGAGCTCAGTTGGACAAAGCTTGATGTTTTAGAACTTTCAAATGCCTATGAGCTCAATATGAAAACCGGGGGGAATCTCACAGGTCGTATCGAATTCGGCATAACGGGTGGAGACATTTCAACGATGAGCGGTGAAGGCTTGATCGCCATGGAAGATGGTGAGCTTTTCTCCGTTCCTATCTTTGGACCGCTTTCGACCGTGGCTTCGAAAGTGGTGAACGATAAACGACTGGGTCACGAGAGAGCCAAATATGCATTCTGTAATTTCACCATTCAGCAGGGCATTGCACAAATTCGAGATTTCGAAACAGCCACGACTTCCGTGAAATTCACGGGTGATGGGAGCATTGATATATCCGCTCAAACCATTGATTTCACCATCCGACTCAATGCTCGCGGATTGCTTAGTTTGGTAACCATCCCGCTTCGCCCGTTCTATGGATTATTTCAATTCCGGGGAACAGGTCCTCTGAAAAAGCCTGTGTGGGAAAATGTGCATTTCACTTCTCCACCGGATAAAGAAAAAGAAATCTTGTTAAGCCCTCCGAAGGCAAAAGCTGTGGATTAGCCGGAGCTTAACGAAGATATCCATTGGTCATTTTTTCATGACCGATCGTCGTCTCCGGTCCATGACCCGATAGCACCCGCGTTTCATCAGGCAGGATCAAAAGTTTCTCTTTGATCCCGGAAATCAATAGATCGAAATCCCCTCCCGGCAAATCGCATCTGCCGATCGAACCTGCAAACAACGCATCGCCCACAAACACCACTCCCGCATCACACAGGTAAAACGCAATGCTGTCCTGAGAATGTCCCGGCACGTGGCTCACTTGGGTCGGCATATGGAAATAATCCCCTTGTCCCTCCGGAACCAATTCATCGACTTGGAACGGCACAACCTCCGGCATTCCCCAGCTCGCTCCATGGGTTTCCAATGTCAGATCTTTTGAGTAATTCGCCCAGCCGAACACTTTTACGCCACGCTTTTGCAGCTCAGCAACATCTTCCACATGATCGTAATGCTGATGCGTTAAATATAGAGCATCCACCCTCACGCCTTTCCCTTCCAACCATTCACAAATCCCCTCCGGAGCATCCACCAGATAGTTTCCGTTCAAAGATTCGACGAGATAACCATTTGTCTGCACCATTCCGCCAGTGTATGTGGAAATTTTCATATCTGCTTATCCAACAAATTGATGTTTTTTGCAAACAGTCACTTGTTCCAATTTATCCAATCTCCCGCCATGCGCAAACTCACTCCTGAACTCCTAGACCACCTCCCTCACGACGACCCGGGCGCGCTTCGCTCCCGCAACGATCTTCTGCGCATCAACCGCTTCATGGGAAACGAAGCCTGGATCATGCGAAATCTCCATCCGGAAACCTCATCCATCAGCGAACTCGGCGCTGGCGATGGTGCCCTGCTTTCTAAAATCCATAACAAATACCCCGATCTCGCGATCCATGGCTACGATCTCGCCCCTAAACCGTCAGGGCTCTTAGAGTCGATTCAATGGCACCAGGGAGATTTCCTAGAATCACCCCTCGCCCAAACCGGCGGGACTCTCATTGCCAATCTCATCCTGCATCATTTCACCGACGCACAACTCATCGCCCTCGGTGAGAAATTCAAAGAATTCGATCGCATTATCATCAACGAACCTCTGCGCGCCAAGATACCTGCTTTTCTAGCAAAACTCGCCACTCCCTTCGTTCACCCTATCACCCGACACGACATGCGGGTCAGCATCGAGGCTGGATTTATCCGAGATGAAATCCCTTCACTTCTAGCATTGGAGAAGCATGGATTTCATTTCCAAGAAACTTACACATGGCGCGGCTCACAACGCGTGCTAGCTTGGAGCGTTTGAATCAGGAAATCACCATCATCGGCGGCGGACTCACTGGGCTTTCCCTCGCGATTGCCCTGCGCAAACACAGCATCCCCGTGCAACTGCACGAAGCCGGAATCTATCCGCGGCATCGCGTGTGTGGTGAATTCATCTCAGGCGTTTCTAGTGAAACTTTAGCGAATCTCGGCATCAGCAACGCCTTGTCAGATGCTCTAACTCACCAGAGCGTCTCCTGGTTTTCAGGCGACCAGAAACTACGCCAGACCAAACTTCAAACACCCGCTTTGGCGATATCCCGATTTCTCCTCGATCAACGCCTCTACAAAATGGCGATTACTAACGGCGCGGTCATCCACACCCACTCTCGCCAACCCACCGAAACCAATACACCCGGCACGGTTCGTGCCAGCGGTCGTATTCCCAGCCCGGGCTCATGGATCGGACTCAAAGCACACATCAAAGGCCTGAAGCCTTCCGCCAATTTAGAAATGCACAGCGGACCAATCGGTTATCTCGGCATCACTCAAGTCGAAGATGGTTGGCACAATGCCTGCGGACTCTTCCGCATCGACCGATCCATCAAAGCCAAGCAAGAAGATCTGCTTCCTGCTTATTTGAGAAAAAACGGAAATCATCTTCTCGCTGATCAATTGCAGTTCGCGGAGTGGCGTGAAGATTCGTTTTCTGCGGTCGCAGGATTTTCACTCGGCAACCAACCCTCAACTCCGGAAATGATGTGTTTGGGCGACTCACATGCAATCATTCCGCCATTCACCGGAAACGGAATGACCATGGCTTTCGAGTCCGCAGAAATCGCGCTGCCGCATTTGACGGCTTATTCAGCAGATCGAATTTCATGGGAACAAGCTTGTGCCCTAACAGATAAAAACCTCCACAAACATTTCCGTAAACGCCTCACGGCATCACGTTTCATCCATCCTCTGCTTTTTCACAGTGCCTCACGTCACCTCCTCAAGCACGCCCCCATCACTCCTATCCTCAGCCTTCTTCGCTAACACGTCCATGTATCTCAACAGCATCAGCACCGCTCAAGCAGCCCATCCCTTCACACAGTTAGAAACGTGGGACACTCTTCAAAATCATCCTGAAATCGACCAACTCCAGCCACGCTCGCTGGCGATTTTAGAAAAGATTCTCACCCACACAAATTCCGGAATCCATTCCCGCCAATTCAGCTCGGACGATTTACAGGCAGTATTCGCGAAAGATGCGCAGGCTCTGAATCAATCCTTTGAAAAGCACGCACCAGCACTCGCGAGCCAAGCTCTGAAAATAGCAATCCAGCAAGCCGGACTCGCACCCGATCAAATCGATGCGCTATTCCTCTGCACCTGTACCGGCTACCTCTGCCCGGGGCCATCGAGCTATGTTGCAGAAATCGTCGGCCTCCGTTCTAACACCTACCTCGCGGATCTGGTCGGACTGGGCTGTGGGGCCGCAATTCCCACACTCCGCGCTGCGCACGGTTACCTCGCGGCAAACCCAACACATCGGGTCGCCGTGATCGCTGTGGAAATTTCTTCTGCGGCCTTTTACATAGATAACGATCCCGGAGTTTTGATCTCCCTTTGCTTGTTTGGTGATGGCGCAGCGGCGGCAATTCTTAGCGGACAACCATCCTCCGAAACCGATCTGAAATTTCATGACTTCGACACCCATCACGTTCCAATCGAACGCGAAAAAATTCGGTTCACGAACTCCAAGGGTAAACTCAAAAACCAGCTTCACCGCACCGTTCCCGGCCTAGCGGCGCAAGCTGTCTCAACTCTCTATCAACGCAGAAAATTCGATCCCGAACAAATCCTCGCCCATTCCGGAGGTCGCGATGTGATCGATGCGATCGAGGCCGTCATTCCAGAATACGAACTCACTGAAACCCGTGAAATTCTCAGCCGACACGGCAACCTTTCCAGCCCATCGGTTTTATTCGCCTTAGAGCAACGCTTGAAAACGCATCCCGAAAGCCGTTCACTCTGGCTCACCGCGTTCGGTGCTGGATTCGCTGCACATTCCTGCCACCTGACTCGCACCTGATTTTGATCGAGCCTATAAGCCGGACTTCAAACTGAAAACTTGAAACTAGCCAACTCATCAATATGCCGACCACCTCCCAACGCCTCGCCCAACAGCAAAAGCCCGACGGTTTTCCTGTGATGAAACAACGCTGGGCGGAACTTGGGTTTTTTCACTGGACCGTCTCGCCCGAACTCATCACACCGCGTTTACCGAAAGGTCTGCATGTCGATACCTTTGATGGCAAAGCATGGTTAGGTATCGTCCCATTTCTCATGCAGCGGATTCGTCCCATCGGCCTGCCGCCCCTGCCCTGGCTTTCGTGGTTTCATGAACTCAACCTCCGCACTTACGTTTATGACGATGCCGGAACTCCCGGGGTTTGGTTTTTCTCGCTCGATTGCAATCAGCCTCTCGCTGTGGAAATCGCGCAACGCTTTTTTCATCTGCCCTATCAGCACGCGAAAATGCGCTCGAACATTTCTAACCGTTCTGTGGAATATTTCAGCCAGAGAAAAAATGATCCATCTGGCGAAGCCACCTTCAAATACCCGCGCCCCGTCGCCCCACAACCCGCCGTTTTGGGGTCGCTCGAATGGTTTCTGGTTGAGCGATACACGCTTTTTTCCACCGATCCCAAGGGCCATATCCACAGCGGACGTGTTCACCACGATCCATATGAGATCGAGCCCATGACCCATGGCGAGTGCTCGACCCGGCCCTTTTCTCTCAATGGATTTCCCGAGCCCGAAACGCCGCCCGTCTCCCTGATTTGCGCAAAACCCTTGGATGTGACCATTTATCCCCTGAAATTACAGGGATAATTCTTTGTTCGCAAAGCTTCGCATTCTGCACGAATCGTGCTACCCATGCCACATCCCTTTCATGACTCAAGAGCACATCAGACTTTCTCAAGAAGAAAACCGCGCCAAAAACTGGAAACGCTGGGGTCCATACCTCAGTGAGCGCCAGTGGGGCACGGTGCGTGAGGATTATTCAGATCACGGAAATTCCTGGGCGGCCTTCCCTCACGACCAGGCTCGCCGACGCGCCTACCGCTGGGGCGAGGATGGCTTGCAGGGTTGGTCGGATCGCAGTTGCAGGCTCTGCTTTGCTCCCGCTCTTTGGAACGGCAACGATACGATTTTAAAAGAACGCCTCTTTGGACTCGGCGGAAACGAAGGCAACCACGGTGAGGACGTGAAAGAGTGTTATTACTATCTCGATTCCACACCTACACATTCTTACACCAAGGCTCTCTACAAATATCCGCAGAAAAAATTTCCTTACACGGAAATCCGCGTCGAAAACCAAAGACTTGGCCGATTAGGTCCGGAGCTCGAGCTCGCGGACATGGGAATGTTTGATAACAGCGAGTATTTCGATGTCGTTCAGGAAGTCGCGAAACGCAGCTCACAAGACCTTCTCTGGCGCATCACGATTACCAACCGCGCTTTGGTCGCTGCGCCTATCCATCTTTTGCCGACCGTTTGGTTCAGAAACACATGGACTTGGGGAATGGATTCCGAGTCACCTATCGATAAACCTAACATTTCCCAAGAAGGAAACACCCTGCTCATCGAACACGAAGGACTTGGGAAATTTCGTTTCCACATCGGGGTAGCAGACACTCCGGCGCGTCCGGTGAAATGGTTGTTCACCGAAAACGAAACGAATCATGAATCGTTAGGTGAGACAAAAAACACCACGCCTTACACCAAAGATGCGTTTCACCGCTACATCATTCATCAGGAACCCAGTGCCGTTTCACCTGATCCAACGGGCACAAAAGCTGCTGCTCATTATACCTTCCGCATTCCACCCGGTCAGAGTGTGACAGTGATGGGCAGGCTTCATCATCTTGAAGAACACAACGATGTTTTCGGACTCGATCAGTTCGATGAAATTTTTGCGGAACGCATCCAAGAAGCCGATGAATTCTATCAGGAAATCATTCCCACCGGCATCTCCGAGCAGGAACGCATGATCTGCCGGCAAGGCTACGCTGGCTTGCTTTGGAGCAAACAGTTCTACCACTACGTCGTCGCTGACTGGTTGAAAGGCGACAAAGAAATTCCCCATCCACCTGCTAGCCGACTCACCGGACGCAATCACGATTGGCATCATTTCCACGCGAAGGATATCCTCTCCATGCCAGATAAATGGGAGTATCCATGGTTCGCTGCATGGGACACCGCGTTTCACATGCTGCCGTTCTGTACCGTCGATTCAGAATTTACCAAACACCAACTCCTGCTGCTTCTGCGCGAGTGGTATATGCACCCGAATGGTCAGATGCCCGCTTACGAGTGGAATTTTTCCGACGTCAATCCACCCGTCCACGCTTGGGCGGTTTGGCGCGTCTATAAAATCGCCAATAAAAAAGGAGAACGTGATATCCTCTTTCTTGAAAAAGCCTTTCAGAAACTCTTGTTGAATTTTACGTGGTGGGTGAATCGCAAAGACCTCGATGGTCGACACGTTTTTGGCGGTGGATTCCTTGGCTTGGATAACATCGGAGTGTTTGATCGCTCCCACGCTCTTCCGGGTGGTGGACATTTGCATCAAGCCGATGGCACCGCATGGATGGGATTTTACTGCCTCACCATGCTTTCGATGGCACTTGAACTCGCCCTCACCAAACCGGCTTACGAAGACATCGCCTCCAAGTTTTTCGAACATTTCGTCAATATCTCGGATGCGATCAATAGCCTCGGCGGCACCGGCCTTTGG
This sequence comes from Verrucomicrobiota bacterium, assembly GCA_040384845.1. Taxonomy (GTDB): domain Bacteria; phylum Verrucomicrobiota; class Verrucomicrobiia; order Verrucomicrobiales; family Akkermansiaceae; genus Luteolibacter. The sequence goes on from JAZKIL010000013.1 coordinate 104,727, forward strand.
GATGAGCAAGACAGCTTCTATTACGATCAGCTCATCATCAACCACGAAGCTCCCATCCCGTTGCGGATCCGCTCGCTTGTGGGACTGCTGCCACTCTGTGCGGTAACCGTTCTCAAACAAAAAACCATCGATGCCCTACCCGGTTTCCGGAAACGCATGGATTGGTTCCTGGTCAACAAACCCGGCCTGCTCAAATACGTCACCGCCAACCGTGTCCCCGGCCAGAAATCTTCCGGAAGAGTCCTGCTCGCCATCCCTTCCAAACAACGTCTGCGCAAGAGCCTCGCCTACATGCTCGATCCCAAAGAATTCCTCTCCAACTTCGGGATTCGCTCTCTTTCCAAAGCGCACGAGGAAAAACCTTTCATCTTCAATTACGCAGGTGCCGTCCACCACGTCCAATACACCCCGGGCGAAGCCACGACCGATATGTTCGGCGGAAATTCTAACTGGCGCGGCCCCATCTGGTTCCCCACCAATTTCATCCTCATCGAGGCTCTGGAGCGTTATTACTATTTCTACGGAAACTCCTTCAAAATCGAATACCCAACCGGTTCCGGAAAAGAATGCACCCTGCGCGAAATCGCCATCGATCTCTGTGACCGACTCATCTCCTTGTTCACCAAAAACAAACAAGGCTATCGACCCTGCTACGGCAACAGCGAGATCTCAAAACGCTACTCCGATGATCCACATTGGCAGGATCTCATCCTCTTCCACGAATACTTCCACGGCGAAACCGGTGAAGGTCTCGGCGCCTCTCACCAAACCGGCTGGACCGCACTTGTGGTGCGATTGGTCCGCGAGCGACGGGATAAATTGATGGATGGAAATTTCTAGGGTCTTACCCACCATAGAACTATTTCAGCTTTCTTAAAAAACTTTCATATTTTCCCTAAAATGGGCTTGCCAAGTTCCGCCGCCGTCAACTACTTTGCCGCCCCGCCGTCGAAAGACAGCACAACCAAATTCCAACGCGCAGGTAGCTCAGTTGGTAGAGCAGTTGGCTTTTAACCAATTGGTCCTGGGTTCGAATCCCAGCCTGCGTACTTTTTCTCACCCGCACCGCCAATCAGCGGTGCGTTTTTCGTTTCCACCCCCGCACACCAAACAATAGCAGGCTGGGATGAGAAACCCCTGCGAAGCACGGGTTTGACTGCAGATTTCGCTCGCAGCGAAGTCAATTCCAGCCGCTCCCGGACAACGACCACCTTTCTTAAGGCAGGGACTTTTATCCCTAAAAGTCCATATGTGACCGCAAGATCACCTTTCCGCATTGGTCCCTTTCTTAACAGCTCAAGATATGGACGCGTAAAGATACGCATCCCGGCCTAATTCATCCGCCACAACGTGTAATTCAACACCATCGCGAAACTCACCCACGCGAAATACGGCACCATCAACCCACCCGCCGCTTTACTCACACGGAAAAACGCAAGCGTCGTCACTCCAATTGCCACCCACAGCGCGATGATATCCAATAGCGCCCAACCCAGTTGTTGTGCCCCGAAAAAGATCGGCGTCCACGCGGCATTTAAAGCGAGCTGAATCCCATAAAATCCCAACGCCTTTACCCAGCCACATTTTTTCCAAACCAACCATGCTGCCGTTGCCATCATCAGGTAAAGAAGCGTCCAAACCGGACCGAACAACCAAGCAGGCGGATTCCATGAAGGCTTGTTCAAAGATGCATACCACTCACCCGGAGGAGAGATCGCACCAAACAAAGGCGCGAGAAACGTAACGAGGATAAATCCGATCAAAACCAGCAAACTGCGGCTGCGTGTGGGTGGTTGCATAGGGAAACCGTCGACCAATTAGAGCAAATCTCAAATTCCAAATCTCAATTCCACCCCACCAGCACTCCAAGGTCACAAGTAGGGGCTGTATTCTCGAATCACTCCCCATCCTTCGCTCCGCTCTTCCGATCACGGAACGCGACTAGGAAAAGAACCGCAATCGCCCCTGCCATGCTGGCTGGGAATAACCAGTAGGATTTCCACTGGTCCATTGTCACAGAAAGTAAATTCTCTTCTGCAGCTTTTACATCCGGATTTGTAATGACTACCTCCTTAACTCCCTCAGGCATCGATACGGAAAACATTTGTCCGAGTTGTTGAAGGAAGCTCAGATCGGTGCTACCACGTGCCTCTTTGATTGCAGTCTCCAAAGGTAAGAATCCGGGAACTCCATCTCCCAAGCCTGAGAAGTCCACCTTGATACCGAACAGCGACGAGGGCACCTGATAGAGAATACCAAAAACAATCGCGTAACCGATGTACATCCCCACGCCTTGAGTGAAAAACACCAGCATGCTTTGCGCCTGACTGCGGATTGAAGGATCCGCTTCTTTGTCGGTATACATGAAACCGGTGACGAAAAAGAAGTCGTAGCAAACCCCGTGCAAGGCAACTCCGAGGAATATCATCCACACGACTTGATCCGGTGCACCGTAGGCAAAAAGCACATATCGAACCACCCACGCGATCATACCTATCAGAATCATCCATTTCACACCGAGTTTCCTGAAGAAGAACGGAATCAACAACATGAAGAAAATCTCCGACATTTGACCGATGGTCATGGTGGAGGCGGGTTGTAAGAATCCGGTGTTTTGGAGGTAGTTCGAAGTAACTCCGTAATAATAAGCCAGCGGTATGCAAATCAGCATCGAGCACAGCATGAAGACAAAGAACGCGGGACGTTTTAAGAGTGAGAAGGCATCCACCATGAGCAAGGCACGCATGTTTACGGGCTGACCTTTGCTCGGAGCAGGTGTATGAGGCAGGAAAAATCCATAGATGCCGAGTAATAGAGAAGCCCCGCCCGCGATATAAAACATCTCAAATTTTGCGGACCAACCTAAAATTCCAACGACCAGTCCGGCAACGATCCATCCAATGGTTCCCCAAACTCTAACTTTAGGAAATGTCAGGTGATCCACATTGGTAAAGGCAATGGTGTTCGCCAATCCGAGCGAAGGCATGAAGCACAGCATATTGCCAATCATCAGCCAGACCATCATCTGGCCATTTCCATCTGCTGCCACATTCGGGATCATCAACAGCATCGCCCCACCGATCAAAAACAGCACACCGAAAACTTTTTCTGAGGGAAAGAATCGGTCAGCAATGAGTCCCAAGAAAAGCGGCGCGATCATCGCTCCCAACGGAGCTGAACCGTAAGCTCCACCTGAAAAATCTCCAAGTCCGTTACTACCCAGACAAAGTCCAAGTGTGGCGAACCATGCTCCCCAGACAAAGAACTGGAGGAACATCATGACAGAGAGTCGAATTGCAGTGGATTTAGGCGTCATAGACTTGGGTTTTTGTTAGATAAGATTGAGAAAAATTACAGTTCTTTGATCCAAACATTCGCGAAGTCGATCCGACTGCCGTGATATTGGAAACCGATGGGACCTTCTTTCGGCACATCGGGTAGCTGGGCGTTTTCAATGACGGTCTGGCCATTCAGATTCACGGTGAGGCGGTCGCCTTTCATGGTGATGATGGTGCGATTCCATTCGCCAAGCGGTTTATCGGCATTCATTTTCGGAGTGACACCGGCGCGGACTTCCGCAGATAGTTTTTTGTTGGTGCGGTAGCCATAAACTTCTCCGGATCCAACCGTCCAGTTCCAGAAATTCACTTGGCTTTTGTTATTACCACGAAGATACACACCACTATCGAGCTCCTCTCTCTCAATCCTGCCATCGTCAGTGCCATCGGGTTTCACCACAGGTTGCATCACCATCGGCCCACGACCTGCCCAACGCCAATCGACCTGCATGGTGAAATCGGTATAGGATTTTTCCGTCCATAGATCGCGGGTGGGTTCAGGTGTGCCGTTGTGCTTCAAAACCCCGTTGATCGCGACCCAGTTTTTGGTTTCCGGCTCGTGCTTCCAGCCTTTGAGCGTCGTTCCATCGAAAATCTCGGTGAAACCATTGCCCTTGAGTTCGTCCGCTTTCACGGTCGGTGGCAGATCGGCGATTTGGATATTTTTGTAAGAAACCTTATCGCCATGACCCAACCACCCGATGTGTCCGGAGCGACGTTTCACACCTTCGTGCTTCGGATCCTTTTCACTGAGCTGTTCAAGATTGGCTTCGAGAATGGTCTCTCCGTTGAGCACGACTTGCACGTTTGACCCATTCACCGTTACGCGTTCATGGTTCCACTCGCCTACTGGTTTGAGCCCGATCCTCTTGGCAGGAGCCAAAGTGTAGATACTGCCATGGAATTGGTAGTCCTTGAGATCCTTGTATTTCTCTGCGGTGTGATCGAGCACTTGGATTTCCATGCCAGTGTATGCGCCACCACCGGTTCCCGGATAATGAATTCCCAGACCATTGTTGGCGCCCGGTGTGAGCAGGAAATCGAATTCGAGAACGTAGTTGGAAAAGGTTTCCTCGGTAATCAGGTTCTCGCCATTTGGAGTACAGGCAATCGCGCCATCTTCGACGATGTAGCCCTCCCCTTTCCAACCTGTTAGATCTTTACCGTTGAACAAGGAACGCATTTTCAATTCCTGCTCCGCGTTGGCAATTCCGTTCGCGAGGGCCGACAAGACGATGATTTGGATAAGCTTTTTCATAAATTTATAGGTCTACTGTTTTACCGGTGCGGAAACTTTCATCCGCCGCTTCTACAATGCGCATTGATGCCACCGCATCATCCATGTGATCTTCAAGATCCAAGTTTTCTTGAATGGCTTTGAGGAAAAACTCCTGTTCGCGGAAGCAGAGGCCATCGTGATCGGGTTCGTCATCGAGGCGCAGAGTCTCGTCTTTTTTGGAGAAATTACCTTCCGCATCCAGTTCGGAGTGATGCAAGCGCAGGGCTTGGGTTTGGGTATGCGCATCGACATTCGAGCTCTGGCCCTCGGCCGCGGCTTTGTCTGCAACGATGGATACGCAGCCTTTCGGTCCGACCACGTCTTTCACGAAAAATGCGACCTCACTCATCATCGGGCCCCATCCCGCTTCGTACCAACCGACGGATCCGTCTTCGAAGGTGACTTGCAGCGCACCGTAGTTGATTTTCCCTTCAGGTAACTCGTTCGATAAACGCGCACCGATACCGGAAACCCGCACGGGTTTGGAACGGGTCATTTGGCACATGACATCGACATAATGCACACCGCAATCGACCACTGGAGAAATGGATGACATCAGGTTTTTATGGGTCTTCCAGTTCGCCCCAAACGATTGCTGGTTGAGATTCATCCGCATTACCAAGGGCTTGCCGAGGGTTTGGGCAACCTCGATGAATTTGATCCAGCTCGGATGATGGCGAAGGATGTAACCGATCACCAGCTTGCGATTCGTCGCACGGGCTTTGGCAACGATGCGCTCAGCCTCGACGACCGTTTCAGCCAAAGGTTTTTCGATAAATACATGACAACCCGCATCGAATGCTGCCTCGGCGAATTCGGCATGGGTATCGGGATAAGTGGAAATGGAAACCGCATCCGGCTTGGTGGCTTTGAGTGCCTCATAGAAATCCGCGAACTCAGGATAACCCCCGCCGAGCTCTTGGTTCAGCGCCGCGCGGCTATTTGGTGAACGAGTGACGATGCCACAAATTTCAAATCCTGGAAGGCGGTGGTAAGCGAGAGCGTGTGAGCGGCCCATGTGGCCCGCGCCTGCACAGAGAATGCGAATCGGTGATGACATGCGCGGATACTGTTGTGCGTAAAAAAAAGAATCAAACCCTGAATTTTAGATGGAATCGGGCTCTGGTTCAGTTTTCACCGCAGAGGCGCGGAGGTCGCGGAGGGTCGCGGAGGGTCGCAGAGAAGAAAATGAGAGAAATTTTTAGTCTAATTGAACCACGCGCAGCGCATATCTTAAATAACTTAATGATTAGATTTACTCAGCTCCGCGTCCCTCTGCGACCTCTGCGTTTCGGCGGTGAAAAAAATGAATTCTCACCCGCAACCACATCCACTCCCGCACGAACTTGCCCGTTTCGCGGCGAGTTTTTCCTCAATCGCTTTTGCGGTTGGGGTGATGGAAAGTCCACCGAGGTTGGTGCAGCGGACTTCACGTGGCATTTGCTTGGCCACTTGCTTGGCGGTTTCGATGACTTCGTCGAGTGGGATGACTTGATCGTATCCCGCGAGCGCCATGTTCGCACAGGACAGGGCGTTGGCTGCGGCCATGACGTTTTTGCCGAGGCAAGGTGCCTCGACCCGATTCGCGATCGGATCGCAGATCAGGCCGATCATGCTTTGAAATGCCATGGAAGATGCGGCTACAGCTTGATTGAGCGGGCCGTTTGCCAAAGTCACGAGAGCAGCGGCCGCCATACTTGCGGCGGAACCGCCTTCTGCCTGACATCCACCGACTTCCGCGGCAAACGTCCAACGGGTCGCGATGAATACGCCGATGATGCCACTCGCCAACAAGGCTTTCGCCATTTCCTCTTCGCCCAAGCCCATGGAATCTGCCATCGCCACCACCGCTCCGGGCAAGGCCGCGCAGGCGCCCGCTGTCGGGGCTGCGACGATGACTCCCATCGAGCTTTTCACTTCCATGAGTGCGGTGACGTAGAGAATGATTCGATTCAGCGCGCCACCATCTAACAACTGACCCGCCCGCATCATTTCATCGAAACGTCCGCATTGATGACCGAGCACTCGATCGTCGTACACGGTTCCTGCGATACCTTCTGCGATAGAGCGACGCACGATTCTCACGATCTCCACCATTTTCGCGATGACTTCTGCCTCGCTGATGCCACCGCGCGCCATTTCATAAGCCACCGCCAGTTTCCACAGCGGAGTCCCCTTGCCTGCATCGAACGCCAACATTTCTTCACAGGTCGTGAACGGAACGTTCGTCACTTTCCCAGAAGTCACCGGAAGCACCGGCGAAAGCCTTTTAACGGAGCGGACGTTGGGGAGTTTTGAAATGATCGCCTCATCGATAAAACGACCCGCCTTGACCTCGATCAAACGGCGGTTTTCGGATTTGTGAACGAGAATTTCATAAGCTTCAAATTCGCTTTTCAGCGCATTGACGAGATCCGTCGTATCGCCTTCCGACCAAAGTAACGTTTCATGGCAGTCGCCAAAAAGGGAAACCGCGAAGCCATCGATATCGATCACTTCCATCATCCCGCCGCCCGTGGAAATCGCGCGGAGGGTGTGCGTTTCCTTGTCACTCCGCAGCGTCAGCCGATACGTGTTCGGATGCGGATCTCCGGCATCGACCGTTTCGATGGCGATTCTGACTCCCGTATTCTTTAAAGTCTGCATCGAACCTGGTAAACGCTCATCCGCCGCATCCCAACCCATCAAGCCCCCGAACAAACCCATGTCCGACCCTTGGGTATCGTGGGTGGTCGGCAACGATCCATTTCGATCGAACTCCACCAGCACATCCGTGAATTCATTTCCCATCAACTCCCTCGCCAAACGCCCAATCCGCAGCGCCGCAGCACAGTGCGAACTCGAAGGCCCACGCATCACCGGACCGATCACATCGTTGAAAATACTGACTACCATAAAATGAAAGAGTTAATGGGTTTATCGAACAGGGAAGCAAAATGCAAGTCACTTACCATAAGCTCGCCTATCGATTATTCAATCCTTTGATAGGCGGCGCTCGGAGTAATGGAACTCGCTCCAGCCAAGCCGCACATCTCAGACGGAGGCAAGCCTGTGGGTTAAACCGAAAGGAACCGCGATTTTTAATCGCGACCTTGTGAGTGTAACATCTCGGATTCGGTGCGCGGTTGCAGTCGCGATTGAAAATCGCGGTTCCTTTCTTAAGACGATGGAGCTGCGTTACGCTTAGCAATCTCCCTCACCGCCCACTCCGCGTGTTCTGCAATGAGTGGATCAGAATCCTTAGCAGCAATCTCTAGCGCGGGCAGATCCGCATCCGTCCCGGTATTTCCAAGAGCCACGCATACGTTTCTTAAAAACCTAGGACGCTTGATGCGCTTGATGGGAGATTTCGCGAACACTTGCCTGAACGACTCATCATCCATTCCGAGAAAGTCACGTAGGCTGTGAGCGAAAATGTCTGTTCGGGCTTGGAAGCTGATTTCGCGCGATTCTTTCGCAAAGCGATTCCATGGACAAACTTCCAGGCATTGATCGCAGCCATAGATTCGATCTCCGATCGCGCGGCGGAATTCTTCGGGAATAGGCCCTTTGTTTTCGATGGTCAGATAGGAAATGCAACGACGCGCATCGAGTTTGTGCGGAGCAATGATGGCTTGGGTCGGGCAGGCGTTCATGCAGCGCGTGCATTTCCCGCAATGATCCCCGAACTCGGGATCGGCGCAGAGATCTAGGGTTGTTAGAATATCAGCAAGGAAAAACCATGTGCCGAGCTGGCGATGGATCTGCACGGTGGATTTCCCATTCCAGCCGAGTCCGGAGTCGGTTGCGAAATCGCGTTCAAGAATGGGTCCGGTATCGACGTAGTAACGCTGCGTGCCACCAAGCTCGACAAGAGCCGCATTGAATTCCGCAAGGCGCTTCTCCACCAGATCGTGGTAGTCATCATTCCAGGCATATTTCGCGATCCGATAATTTTTGGCGTGACCTTCCGGAAACGGATCGTCACCGGTGTAATAATTCACAGCCAAACAAATCACCGCCTTGCAACCCGGCAGGACTTCCCGTGGATCGCAGCGGCGATTGGGATTCCGCTCCAGCCATTGCATCTCGCCATGACTGCCGTTTTCAATCCACGCTTCGAACTCGTCGGCATGGGTCGCACGTTTGGCATGAGCGATCCGACAATCGTCAAAGCCAAGTTCAGCGGCCAACGCTTTCACTTTCGAGTTTAAATCGTTCATTCAGGATGAGTGAAATAATACCGAGCACTTTCCAAAATTCCGGTCGCGATTTCTTTCGAATCCAACCCTGAGGTATCGATTTTTAAGTGGGCGGTCTCTCGATACCATGGCTCACGTTCCTCTAACAAAGTCGAGATTCTCTCGCGAGCATCCATGTGGTTGAGCAGCGGCCGATCTTGACTGCGCGAGGTCCGATCATAAATCACGTCTACCGGCGCTGACAGCCACACCACATATCCGAGCTTGCGCAACAAGCTGCGGTTTTCTGGCCGTATCACTACGCCACCACCCGTTGAAACAATCTGGCTCCTGTCCGTTCGCTTGGCGATTTCCAAAAGCTGCAACGTTTCGAAATCGCGAAACGCGGCTTCACCTTCCTCTTTGAAAATCTCGGTGATTTTCTTTCCCATCGTTTCTTCGATCAATCGATCCATGTCTGTTAGAGGATAACCCAAGCGTTGATGGAGCTCGCGCCCCACTGTGGATTTCCCACTGCCCATGAAGCCGATCAGAACGATGTTCTTCGGTGTGACTGCGGTTTGGCTCATGGGCAGATCCTATATGCAACTCTGTCTCGGTAGAAACCGGAAAATCACCCATATGAGGACTTCTTGTCGGAACCCAGTTTCCCATTCATATTTTGCCTATGTTCGGAATGAAATTAGACCTCTCCACCTCATGGGGACTGCTTGGGTTGGGTTTGTTATATGTGATCGGTTTTTTCCACATCCTGCATGCATTGATGCACACCCGCACTTCGCAGGGAACCATCGCTTGGGTGGTTTCTTTGTTGTTCATGCCGTTTTTAGCCATACCGCTCTATTGGCTTTTGGGCAGAAGCAAGTTCGAGGGCTACGTCCGGGCCAGACGTGGAAACGATACCGAGCTGAGAAAAATCGCCAAAGACATGAGAGTCAGCTTGAGGAAATTCGCAATCGATCTCCCTGAGGAAGATTTCTTCGAGCGCTGCGCCGAGGAACTCGGATGCCTGCCTTTCACTCGCGGCAACCGACTCAATCTCCTCATCGACGGAGAAGAAACCTTTGATGAAATTTTCTCCGCACTGAATCGCGCGGAGAAATACATCTGCGTGAATTTCTTCATCGTGAAAAATGATAAGATCGGCAAAAAATTTCAACAGGCACTGATCGACCGTTCAAACGCGGGTGTGAAAGTTTATTTTCTGTTCGACGAAATCGGCTCTCATAAGCTTTCGTCGACTTTTCTCAGAGAGCTAAAAGACGCCGGCGTTGAGTGCCAATCGTTCGGTGCGAATCGTCATTGGTGGTCGCGCTTGCAGCTCAACTTCCGCAACCATCGCAAAATCCTCATTGTCGATGGAATCGAAGCATATCTCGGAGGACTCAATGTCGGAGACGAATATCTGGGACGCAGTAAAAAATTCGGTGCATGGCGTGACACGCATCTCTACCTCCAAGGACCGGCGGTGCAGTCCGTGCAGTTGGTATTTCTGGAAGATTGGTATTGGGCATGCAAGGAGGTCCCTCACCTTTCCTGGGAATCGAACGAACAGCGCGAAGATCAAATCGGCGCCATCATCCCCACTGGCCCTGCGGATCCGCTTGAGTCATGGCAGATGTTAGTCACCGAAGCAGCGAATTCATCCCGAGAGAAATTATGGATCACGAGCCCCTATTTCGTCCCGGACGAAGGGGTTATCAACGCCTTACAACTCGCCGCGATGCGTGGCGTCGATGTGCGAATCATGCTTCCCGAGCGCCCTGATCACCTTCTCGTCTGGCTCTCTTCTTACACCTATTACGAACAAGCAATTCCCTTCGGTGTGAAACTCTACCGCTTTCAAGATGGGTTTTTACATCAGAAGGTCATGCTCATCGACCAACGTATGGCTACTGTTGGCTCGGCCAACCTCGATAACCGTTCGTTCCGACTCAATTTCGAAGTCACCGCATTTGTTACTGATGCGGATTTCATCCAAGAGGTGAAGCACATGCTTGAGCAAGATTTCTCAAAATGCGTCGCAGCAAAAGTGGAGGAATTTACCGATAAATCCTACCTATTCAAAATCGCTTGCCGTGCTGCGCGCTTGATGTCGCCACTGCAGTGAGCAGCGCTTAGCGCAATGCAACGCGATTCAAGTCAGGACGCTGACGAGTGATGTTCGAAAGCATCTGGCGGCAATGAGGATATTTGACACGGTCTTTCAGAATCTCCGCGCTGCGCTCGAACGAGCCCCATTGCACGACACTGATTTCCACATTGCGGCGGCCCCATTTGTTCATCATATCACGGCTCGGCTGATACATATCGATCGTTCCCGTTCCGGTGAGGGCGGAACCGTAATCATCAATGACATAGAGCTGGGGCATTCCTTTAACCCGGAAAACGGTGCCCACTGGATAGAACGACCAATCAGCCGCGGCGCTTCTAACTTTTTCAGAGAAACGAAGATTCGTGCCCGCTGCGTTTTTGCTACCGTATTGAATATGATCCGACTCCGAGCAGGTGTAAGCCGTGGTCCGGACAACGCGATGACGCTCGCTGTAGCTGTAAACTGGCATCTTATGTTTGTCCTTCGGTTTCGAGGAAGCTGCGGCTACCAAAGTCTGCGAAGGTGTCGGCACCGTGTTGAAGTCTGCTGAAGAAACTCCACGGATATCATTTTTTGCTATTGTGTTAATGTCAGAACTACAACTGACGATAAACGGAAGGATTGCAAGTGAGAGGATAACCGAGAATTTGAAGGATCGCATAGGGGTAGTATGGGTTAACGAACGGTGAGATAGTTAACAGGAACGAAAGATTCGTTCCGAATTAAAAAACTTGCGCAGTAAACCCTCGGAAAGACATTAGCGCAAACTTAAAAAACCTCGCTTCAAGCCCTAAAATGTCAGAAATCGGGCCGAATCATGATAGAATCAAGGGATTTTGACCCCGGCCAGATCGGCAATTTCTCGGAAAATTTCCTTAAATCCTACCTTTTCGATAACCGGAATGGAGCCCAAAAGCAACCCTTCGGGCGGTTCTGGGAGCTCGACCCAGGATCGGCACCCGCCGAAACGCTTCTCGTATTCGAGCCGCCATGGAGTTTCTAACTGCGCAACTTTCACGAGCGCCAAGTGAATACTGCCCGCAGCCATCCCCTTTCCTGACCAATCAAATCTCTCCTTAATCGTCTGCTCTGTGTAGATGTGATAAGGCAAAAGCCGGGCCACTTGCTCCCAGTTTTCCAAAGTCACCGCAAATAACACCTCCGCATGATGATGAATTTCTATCAGGTCCCCGGGCTCCCATTCCTTTTCCGGTTGGAAATCCCCTTCCCGCACCTGATCTAGCTGGGCGTGAAAGCGGGTGGGAAACAAAAAAAAGGAATCGTGGGCGAAGGAAAATCCCTCACGCCCCTCGTGGATTCCGCCTTTGCGAAGCAGGATCGCTTGTCGACCGCTTGCCAACGCATCGCAGACCACTTGCCATTCCTTGAATGCGGTCGCCATGGCCTTATGCAAGATCGTCAGCTGTAACCGAGCGTTGCTCCCGACTCCCTAACAACACCGCCTGTTTCGTCACCGCCTCCGGCGCGTCGTCGAAACGGAAGCTGTGGCAGTTCGGACAAAGCGCCGTGGTTTTCCCTACGATCGAATCGCAACCCTCACATACTTTGTATTGATAAGGCGAAGCAGCGATTTTTGCGGCGGTTTCTGCGCGGTTTGGGGGTGGGGTCTGCATGGGTTAAAAAGAAAAGCGGCACCGGAAGACCGGACCGCTTGACTGGAAAGAAACATTCTTTGTCGACTATCAACCAATCGCGGCGATCGCTTTTGCGGTCTTGCTCTTAATGTTAGCAGCTTTATTTGGATGAATCAAATTGCGTTTAGCAGCTTTATCGAGCACGGAGGCCAATTTGTCGCTGGCTTTCGAAGCCTCTTCTTTGTTGCCGGACTCAATCGCGACAAGAGTCTTCTTGCGGATGGTCTTCAGGCGGCTTTTTTCAGCGCGGTTCCGCTCAGTGCGGGTCTCGGTTTGTCTGTTGCGCTTAATTGCTGATTTGGTATTGGCCATGATTTATAGAATTAAAAAGTCGTTTTGCGTTGCAGGGGCGGGAAATTAGTTGTCAGAACCCTGATCTGTCAAGCTCATGTTTCGTATTTCCGAGGGAAATTTCAGATATCGATTAACGAGCGACGAGGTTTCTTTCCGTGACAATGTTCCCCAAAGAACCGCGCACCACATAAACATCCGCGCCGGCTCCCACTCGGTTATACAAATCGATTACATCTTTGGTTCCCATGCGGATGCAGCCATAAGAAGCGGGAGTGCCGAGCCGGTTCACCTCTGGCGTTCCGTGAATGTAGATGTAGCGGTTAAAGGCGTTGCGGTTATGGGATTCCGTTCCTTTGAGCCAAAGAATGCGGCTCACGATAGGATCCCGACCCGGTGCATTCGGTTTGAGAACTTCACCTGTCGGCCTGCGGCTTTTGAAAACAGCACCCGCTGGTTGGCCACAACCGATTTTCTTTGCAACCTCCATACGTCCAAGCGGAGTGCGGTTGGAGCGAGGTGTATCTCCTACGCCAAATTTCGAGGTGGAAATCTTGTAAGTTTTGATCGGCTGATCATCGCGCATCAGCACCATTTTCTGATCCCGCACACTCACGACCATCTTATTACGATGATCTCCTTGGGGCGCGCAGCTGCTGAAATTCAGGGCTGCGAGGAGCCCTACTGCTAAAATGAGAGGTTTTGCGAACCGGTGGCGCATCGAAAAATTAGTGGCTGTTATTTGATTCAGTGACAGGAACTTCTTCTTTCGGGCTGGAGGAAGAAGCAGGCATCATGCGTGCGATCGAGCTCAAGGATGTATAGAAGAATCCGACAGGGAAAGGAAGCAGAAGAATCGCGGAGGACCAGTTGCCTTTCATCGCTGCTTCAACAACGACGAATAAGAAGAAGAAGCCAAACAGCAACTCGACCACTGGAGTAAGAGTTTTGATCGCCTTGTAGCTGCTCTTTTTCCAATCCGAGTTCTTTTGTTCAATGCCATATTTCGGGGTACGGATGAAGGCGGTTTGATGGTTGAAAATAGCTTCGATAACCGCTTTCGCGTTGGTGATCGACATGCCGATACCGAGTGCGAGCAAGAGAGGCAGGTAAGGAATTTCTTTCCACCAGGTTTTAGGACGAAGGGCTTTCTGCGAGGTAAGGTAGAACAGAATCACGGAAACCGATGCGAAGAAGAAGATCGGCACGTTGACGAGGTAGTAAGTTAACTCACCAAATTTGGGTTGGGATTGCTGGCTTGGGTAAATCAAGAAGCACAGGAGAATGAGTAGCAGGTAAGCGAAGTTCGAAGTAAGGTGCGCGGTCGCTTCCATTTTCACGAACAAAGGCACTTTGCTTTTCCAGATCGCAGGTAGAACTTTTTTGCAAACTTGGATCGAACCTTTGGTCCAGCGATGTTGTTGGCTCTTGAAGCCATCCATATCAACCGGAAGCTCGGCAGGAGTTTCAACATCGTTGAGGAAAATGAAGCGCCAGCCTTTGAGCTGTGCACGGTAGCTGAGATCCATATCCTCAGTGAGGGTATCGTGTTCCCAACCACCCGCATCCGCGATGCAGGATTTCCGCCAGATACCAGCGGTGCCGTTGAAGGTGAAGAATCGGCCGGAACGGTTGCGAGCGGTTTGCTCAAGCTCAAGGTGACCATCGAGGAACATCGCTTGAATGCGGGTCAAAACATTGAACGTGCGGTTCAAATGTCCCCAACGGGTCTGGATCATCCCGATTTTATCATCGGAGAAATAGTGAATGGTTTTCAACAGCACATCCGCGTTGGGCACGAAGTCCGCATCCAGAATGAAAAGATACTCACCCTTTGCATATTGGGTGCCGTTTTCCAACGCACCGGCTTTGTAACCCGTGCGATCCGTACGGTGAATGTGCTCCGCATCAAAACCCAATGCGCGCATGCGCTCAATGCCGGCCTTACAAATCGAGACCGTGTCATCCGTCGAGTCATCCAAAAGCTGGATCTGAATTTTGTCCTGTGGATAATCGATTTTGGAAACCGAATCCAACAAGCGATCCACCACGTGCATTTCGTTAAACACTGGCAACTGAATGGTCACCAACGGCAACTCAGCGAAGTTTTTCAAAGGCTCCGGACGCTTTCTGGAATGCTTCAAATACAGGAAAATAATCGTTAAACGATGCGAACCGTAACCCGCAAGGCCGATCAAAACGGTGGTGTAAGCGAAATACCAGAGAGGAGAAGTAAGGTCCATAGGAGTAAAAAGTGAGCTTGTTACGGGGCAAATCATAGGGATTCGTCAAAAAGTCTGAAAAACTAAAGTTTTCTTAACTTTCAAGTTTCTTGAGCTAAATCCCCGCGCGCGGAGAACAACAAACCGCCCCCAGCTTGTCAAGTCCAGAAGTCCGATGTGTGGCATGGGAAGCTGCATTTCCCATCCCGAACCTTACACCCAAATCCCCAACTTCCTTAAATTATTACAAATTCCTGCTCTTAATCCCTGAATCTTCACGGCTTCCATTCCACCACCAAGTCGTCGAAGATCGCGTCACCGCCAGTCCTGCCGCTGCGGTCCAAACCGAGGTGATCCAGTTTTCCAATCTCTCCCGCCGCCACCGTCTTGCTTGACCGGAAAGTATCGCCGTCGCTGGTGATCAGCACGTCGAGTTGCACGTCGCCATTGGGAAGGCGTTTCACATCTACTCCCATGGATAAAAGCTTCTCGGCCGGTGGGTTGAAGCCCATATCCGCATTCGGAGTGATTGCGACGTTCCCGTCGACCCGCTCAAAGCGGAACGCGCCGTTGCCGTAAGCCGGATGAAAAAGGGCACGCACATTGCCCATGGAAATTCCGATGTGATAACCACCGCCCCCTTCCGCGCCACCGGAGAGTTTTGCCTCGACCCGGAACCTATCGGGAAATTCCTCCTTACCGACCAAGTGTTTGGCATCGAGCAGCAGCCGCTGGTCGCCCTCGCTGTTATGCTTCCCATCAAGGCGAGCCTTTCCATCCGCCACAAATCCTTTCATTTGGGCATCCGCCACAAAACGCAGCCCTCCGTATCCATCCGTCAGCGAGGGTTTGGCTTTGTTGAAACGCTCCACGAAAAGTTTCCCTTCCGGATCGGCGATGCCGGGGTTCTTTCGTTCATGCAGCAAGCTGGCCACCGCCCGCATCAGCAAAACATCCTCCGCCCAACGTCCGCCCACCTCCAGAGACTGCTCGATTTTTCCCACACGCATCCGCACCTCTGGATCATCCGATTCCGGGAGCTTGCGCAAAAAGGACAAAACGTTCCTCCCCATCAACACAATCTCCTTCTGCGCACGTTCCCGCTCCGCAAATTCTTCCGAAGCCAGGCGTTGCACCGCATCCGCCAGCTTTTCCTCTGAAACATTCAGGCCTTTTTGAAAATTTTCCAAAGCCGGAGTTTCAGCCGAAAGCCCTTTGTCCTTCAAAAGTTCCAGACGCCAGTCCCCCGCTTCCTCCCCTCTGGCCACCGCCAGACCTAACAACCCGACCGCCAGAAACGGCCACAGTTTGAAAGATCCATTCATGGAAATAACCAACAACAACGCAGACTCAGACTCAAGTGCCAAATCCGGCTATCCGCTTGTGATGATTTCCCAAATTAGGCAGGGACCTTTATCCTAAAGGTCCATATCTGACGGCACTTCATATCCCATCAAACCCCTAGCCCTATTATCCCTCTGTTATTACAGCAAAGGTCTTGTTGCCGCAATTCGCGCAGAAGGAAGCCTTGGACGTCCTTAGCAAGTGACCGCACTTCAAACATTCCGGACCGTAAAGAGAAAGCCGATGATGCCAAATAGCGGCATGATTCGTCTCGCGGAATCCGGTGAGCTCGTAATACTTTTCGCAGGACTCAAACCGAAGAGCCTCAATCGCTTCACCTATGCCAACATGATGCTGTTCACGATAGTGTTTAATACGCTGAGTATCATGGCTCAAAATCGGCCACACTTCTTCCCACTCCACCTCAGTAAGCATTGGGATCGGCATGGCGCATCGCCAACAATAGTAGGTTTTAGGCATATTTTAGCGAATGGCTTTTTAGATAGAGAAGCTTCTTAATTCGTATGGACTAATGTCCAGCGCGGGCTGGGTCGACTGAGTTATCTTTGTCGAAGTCCGTTCGCTTCACATTGAAAGCTATTCTCAAAGCCTCTCCAACCAAGATGCCTATTGCACCTCCGCCATGCCCGAACTTTGCATCACAAGCAAGGACGGTGATGAATGTCACGGTATTAATTCTGTCTTCGGCATCCATCAATGCAATCTCTTGGCCCGGATCCTCAAGGACTTTCCTCTCCTCCGGAGAAAGATTAACGGAGTTTACGTATTTCCTAATCTCTTACCGGATGGCTTCCTCGGCGTCGCGACTGCAACTTGTTATCCGGTTTGATTAGATGAGACATCGACCTTATCACACGGTTTCTGATGTAGAAATTGTAGTGGAGGAGAGTTGTAAATAAACTCGTTGAATTGAGGTAATTCTTTAGGTGATCCGCACCACTTGTTGCCTGATCCAAGGGCATCTAGTTCATGTGCTGGAGAATACTTCGCTGTAACGGAAAGCTGAAAAATATCCTCATCTTCTCCGCTACCGGGTACATACTGCCTTGTGATGTTGAAATCAAACCAACGGCCTTGTCCCCAATCATAGGTTCCCCACTGGTAAAGTAGCATATCGCCATCATCTTCAATTATGCAGTCATCGAGCCGCTCATCTCTGTAAAAATCTAGCATGCACGATATGATGGCCGCAGGAGTTTCGTTGTTGTCGCGCTGGGATAGTAATACCTCAAATCTAGATTTAGCATCAGAACTCTTCATTTCTTTGAATAACGTCATAGTAATGGCGTCGCCGACTTGCACGTCCAAAATTAATCAGACGACTTCTCGGCGTCGCCATCTGCAACTTGTTCTCAGTTGTTGTTGGATTGGCTGCTATCGGTTGTCATAGAACCAAAATTCCTCAGAACGCGGCAATGCCACAATGAAGATGTTGAGTCAATGCACCATCCCCCTTCACTCCGGCGTCATCGATTGTCTCCTTTCCAAAAATAACTTCAAATTTTCGCTCTTTTCCGCTAATTACCTATATGCGTTTTGCCATTTGCAATGAGACTTTTCGAGATCACGACTTCGTCGGAACCTGTTCAGAGGCTGCCCGCCATGGATACACGGGGCTAGAGATAGCGCCGTTCACTTTGGGAAATCCGGAAACCCTCTCTCTGTCCGAAGCGGAAAACTACGGCTCCATCGTCCGCGATCATGGTTTGGGAATGGTCGGGCTGCATTGGTTGTTGGCGAAAACGGAAGGCTATCACCTCACCGATCCCAACCCAGCGATCCACCAACGCACCTTTGATTACGCGCGGCGTCTTGCGGAAATTTGTTCCGCCATGGGCGGCAAGATCATGGTCTGGGGTAGCCCGCAGCAACGCACTCTCGCGCCCGAATGGTCGCGGCCCGAGGCCGAAACCCGTTTCATCGATTTCTTCCAACGCCTCTCCCCTCACCTCGCGGCGCTCGATGTGACAGTCGCTTTCGAATTTCTCGGCCCATCTGAAACCAATTTCATCAACACCGCCGCAGAAACGATAAAGTTGTTAGAGAAAATTGATTCGCCCAACGTCCGACTTCACCTCGACGTGAAAGCGATGTCAGCCGATACCAAACCCATCCCGCAAATTGTCCGCGATTCCCTGCCCTGGACCGCGCACTTTCATGCCAACGATCCCAACCTCCGCGGACCGGGCATGGGCGATATCGATTTCCCATCCATCGCCGCCGAGCTCATCCGAGGCGGTTACGACAAATGGGTCTCGGTCGAAGTTTTCGATACGAACATCAGTCCTGAAACCCTGGCAGCGGAGAGCATGAAACATCTCCGTGCTGCGTTTGCTTAATCCTCAGGAAGTGGCTTGCCTTTGGTTTCAGGTAAGAATGGCAATACGATGATGCCCATGAGGAATATGAGGCACATCCATGAAGCCGCATCGCGGAAAGCGTCGATTTTTGCGACTGTCTTGAGTGCGCCCAGAGCGGCTTCGCTGATTCCCTCTGGAGCGGTATCTTCAGCCAATTTCTGAGCCTGTTTTCCGAAGCCTGCAGCAAGTGCACCCAACGTAAACGGACCGAGTGCAGCGAAGTAACGTCCGACGTTATAGCAGAACGACACTCCAGTAGCTCGCAGGCGGGTCGGAAAAAGCTCCGGCAGATAGATCGAGAATCCAGCAAATACTGAAAGCTGGAAGAAGCCCATGAGCGGAGCCATCCAAAGGATATCCCAGCGACCGTTGATTTTACCGATCATTTGGAACACGAAAACAGTTACCAACAATGCGCCTGTGAAAAATATCGCGAATGCTTTTTTTCGTCCGAGAGCCACTGCAACACGTGTAAAGATCAGCATTCCGGCAAATGCACCAACGTTGAAGGCAAGAAGATTGAGAGCCATCCATAGCTGTTTACCTTTGCTAATCTCTTCAACCGAACCTCCCGCCTGAGCGAAATTGTGAGCGATGATGTCGCCAACAAGGTCAGAAGAAAATACGCCAATTCCCCAAAGTCCGATCACACCCGCGCAAGACAACACCATGCCGAGCAACGCATGCCTACGCCACAATGAATGACCGAAAAGATCACGATAAGATCCAGAGCGCTTACCTTCGGATATCGCTTTAGCGCGAGATTGCGTCCAAGATTCCGGCTCTTTCATGCGAAGCTGAATCGTCGCAACAAGAAAGGCTGGAAGCGCGCCAATCACGAAAAGCCATTTCCAATAGTTTTCATTTTCACCAAGAAACGTGAGGGCGATAGCAAGACCAATGAAACCAGCCGCGCAGTTACCCACTGCGGAGAATGATTGAAGCACACCGAGCGCACGTGGACGCACATGACCCGGCACGGTGTCAGCCACTAGCGCAACTGCCAGACCGAAAACACCGCCCACACCAAGACCGGTAATGAAACGATAAACTGCAAAATCCGTGAAACTTTGGGAAAGTGCTGATAGACCCGTGGCGATGGAATAGAGCAGCACCGTGATCGACAGCATTTTGGCACGGCCATAACGATCTCCCAAGGAGCCGAAAATCATGCCCCCGGTTGCCCATCCCACAACGAAAATCGAAGTTGCGAGTGCACCTGCTTGTATCGGGAACTTATCAAAAAGCATTAGATCCTGATTACCGCCCAGCAAAGCATCCATCGCGGGTTTGCGTGCCAGGTTAAACAATTGCTGATCCAAGCAGTCGAACAACCAAGCTAAAGTCGCCACAATAAACACGAGGCGTTGGTAA
Organism: Verrucomicrobiota bacterium; assembly: GCA_040384845.1. GTDB lineage: Bacteria > Verrucomicrobiota > Verrucomicrobiia > Verrucomicrobiales > Akkermansiaceae > Luteolibacter. Next base: position 124,887 of record JAZKIL010000013.1, read on the forward strand.
GGCTGAAGTTGTGACCACCAGTTACCGGTGGAATTCGGGGAGTTTTCAACAGAGTTCGACATAAGGTTTTGGTGATAAGATCGCAAAGACTCCAACGACAGACGCCCCAACCCGCAAGCACTATTTCCATTTTTTTTGCATGAAAATTTCTCCAGCCCAAGAATCTTCTCACCTCCGCACTTGCACTTTCTAACCTATTCCTGAATGGTTCATGTATGGATCATGCTACCGAAACTGAAGTTGCCGAAGCCGCGAAGCACTTGCGCTCCCTTGAACAAGGCCTCAACCAAATCCTCTTCGGACAAGAACAGATCATCGGTCTGGTGATTACCGGCATCCTCGCCCGCGGTCATATTCTCCTCGAAGGTCTTCCCGGCTTAGGAAAAACCGAGTTGGTCAAAGGACTTTCCAAACTCCTTCAACTCGAAAACAAACGCGTCCAGTTCACTCCCGATCTTCTTCCCGGAGATATTACCGGAAACCCCATCCTTCAGGAAATCGACGGACGCCGTGAGTTCGTTTTCCAACCCGGTCCGTTGTTTGCAAACATCGTCCTAGCGGACGAGATCAACCGCGCCTCGCCAAAAACCCAGTCAGCCTTGCTTGAAGCCATGCAAGAACGCCGGGTCACCGTTCTCGGAAAAACCCACGAACTGCCTCTGCCGTTCTTCGTTCTTGCCACCCAAAACCCCATCGAGCTCGAGGGCACCTACCCGCTTCCGGAAGCCCAGCTCGACCGTTTCCTCTTCAAACTAGAAATCACCCGTAACGACGTAGCCACCCTGCAACGCATCGTCTCGCACCGCGAGCTCGGCACAGAACCCCAAGTTTCCGCCATCATGACTGCGGAAACTCTCAATGGCCTACTCGCCTTAGTTCGCCGCATCTATCTTCCGGATGTCGTCGCTAACTACATCGCGCGACTGGTCGATTCCACTCATCCCGGCCAACACGAAGGAGCGAAACAAATCCGTTTTGGTGCCAGCCCACGTGCCGCGCTTGCCATGTCGTCCGCTGCCAAAGCCCGCGCCCTCCTTCATGGCCGCTCCAATGCTTCCTTTGAAGACGTGAAAGCCATCGCCCCCGCCGTCCTGCGCCATCGGATCGTGTTAGATTACCATGCCAAAGTCGACGGCCACACCACCAATTCCGTCATCGAAAATCTCCTCAATCAAATTCCTTTCCAAGGTAACGCTACCCCAAAAAATCTCACCCCAGCCTAAATGAATGACCTAGCGAACCGGAACGGTTTCCGGAAACTTTTCATGTCCGTCCTGAAGCTTGCGGCGGTTTTCTGCAGCTTCACGATTGCCAACGCCCAAGAAGTCCTCTTCCGGCAGGTGGCTGATACGAAAACAGATACTCACGTAGAAGTTACTTCCCTGTTTTCCGATCCAGGCCTTGGTGGATTTCTCCCGGTTAGGGTTTTCATTTCTAACAAACATACGATCCCTCACAGCATTTATCTGAAATTTCAGAACAGCACAGATTACCGTGGTGCCTTATCCACCTCATCATCTTTTTCCTTCGATGTAGCATCAGGAAAATCCGCCACTTACGACATCCTTGTTCCCCTTTGTGCACAAAATGGAATAAGCTCTTATGGTCAATTTAAAGCCACGCTCACCGGAACCATGGGCAATAACAGCCATAACGATAACATCCGTTTCGAAATCGGCCAACCCATGGTGCTCCTGAGCGAATCGCTGTACTCTCCCAATGCATCAGCACTCAATTCCGAAGTCGGATCACGGATCTCAAGTCACGGGGGAATGAGCGGACAATTTTCCTCTCGCTTCACCCCTTCCCAACTTCCAGACGACTGGCGTGCCTTCTCCGCATACGATTCCATCTTGATGACCGATAACGACTGGATGGCCATTCCTCCGGGACCTCGCAATGCCATCACCGCATGGATGCGCCTTGGCGGACAACTCGTCATCTATTCTCAAAACTCACAAAACCCCACCGCACTCGGACTCCCCAGCGACGCCAGTTTCGGTGAATATGAAATCAAACCCATTGTCGGAGATCGCCTCGATCCTAAGCCCACGGTTGATCTCGTTTATATGCGAACCCACAAAACTCGTCTCGCTGCAATCACCAGTGATTTCGATACAACCTGGCCGCTACAAAATTCACTCGGTGAAAAGTCATTCAACTCGGTTATCTTCATTCTCATCCTCATTGCCTTCGGCATCATCGTCGGGCCGGTAAACCTTTTCGTTTTCGCAAAGTCGGGGCGCAGACACAGATTGTTCATTACGACTCCCATCATTTCGCTGGCCACATCCATGATTCTCATCGTCTTGATTATTTTTCAAGACGGCTTCGGTGGTGAAGGCAGACGCCTAGCCCTGATGGAAGTCCGGCCCGATGAAAATCAAAACGCCGCGTTCATCCACCAAGAACAATTCTCACGCACTGGCGTGATGACTTCTCCTAGTTTCTCCATCGACGCCTCAGCACTCTTCGTCCCTGTGCCTATCAAATCGAGCCGTTGGTCACGCCTCACCAGCACCAATGACAGCTCCGGAAATTACGATCTCCAACCCACGAGCGGAAAATTATTCGCGTCAGGTAGCTGGTTTCAAAGTCGCTCAGAACAAGGACAACTCCTCACCGCCGTGGTGCCGACCCGTGGTCGGATCGAACTCACCAAAGAAGCCGGTCGTTTAGTTTCAAACTTTGATTTCCCCATCAAAACCCTTCTCTTCCGCGATGATGACGGCAAATGGCACCGCGCCGAAAACCTAACAAAAGGAAAGCCAGCCAAGCTCACCTCCATCGACCCCACCATGGTTCAGCCAATTCTTAACAAGCTCGATGTTAAATTCACCGCACGCAACAGATCGTTCCTGAAAAAAGTCCAAGAGCGCAATGGCCATTACATCGCCGTCACCTCCGAAGCCCCAGGCATCGAAACCCACTCATCCATCGATTGGCAAACCACCACCATCATCACCGGACCAATCGTCCGTTAAGTTTCAAATTTCAAGGAAGAGCCCGATGACAGATGTATATGCGAAACCTAAACCTTATGATCTTGAACAACGCACTTATACATTTGCACTCGATATTCGCATGTTTTTACGTAACACCAAATGGGACCCGGTTTCCTGGCCGGATATCAAGCAAGTGCTGCGCTCTTCTGGTTCCATCGCTGCCAATTATATCGAAGCGATCGAAGCCATTAGCGACTCGGATGCGCTTTACCGACTGCGTCTTTCAAAAAAGGAAGCCCGTGAAACCGGACTTTGGTTACGACTTATCAGTGATAGCAATCCCATCGACGAATCAGTTCACGTCTCACTCGACTCCCTTATCTCCGAAACCAATGAGTTGGTCAAAATTTTCGCCTCCATCATTCGTAAAAAGTCCACACAAAGCCCTCTTCCTTGAGGTTTAAAATTTAAAGTTTAAAGTTTCATGAGCGACTCAGCAATTACAGTTCACAACCTTTACCGATTTTTTGGTCCGCTGCAGGCGGTTAACGGTATTTCATTTGAAATTCCTCACGGCTCGGTCTGTGGATTTGTGGGAGCGAACGGCGCCGGAAAAACAACGACCATGCGCATTCTTGCGAGTCTGGATTACCCAACCATGGGTCACGCGGAAATCTGTGGCATCAATGTCATTCACCATCCCGCCGAAGTGCGACGCTTGATCGGCTGGATGCCGGATCATTTCGGAAATTATGACAACATGACAGTCTTGGAATACCTCGACTTCTATGCGCGTGCCCTTGGCTACAAAGGCAAAGAACGGCGCCAGCGAATCGATGAAGTCATGGACTTCACCGACCTCGTCCCGCTTGCGGACCGATTTTCTAACAAACTTTCCAAAGGCATGACCCAACGTCTTTGCCTCGGCCGTTCTCTCCTCCATGATCCGCAAGTTCTCATCATGGATGAACCTGCCGCGGGTTTGGATCCTAAAGCGCGGGTCGAACTCAAGCACCTGATCCGTGTTCTCGCGAAGGAAGGTAAAACTATTTTCATCTCGTCTCATATTCTCTCCGAGCTCGGCGAAATGTGCGACACCTTGTTATTCCTCAACAACGGCCGTATCGTTCACCACGGCGATTCCGAGTCCCTGAAACGCTCGTCCGACTCCCTCGGCGGCGTGCTTTATGATGTGCAGTTAGATGGCGATCCGCAGGCACTCTCCGATTGGGCGATTCTCCAACCGAACGTCGAACTGCTTGAATCTCGGAAAATGGGCGGACGCATCCGCATCGACACAGAAGATCCGGCAAAAGCCGCAGATGTCCTATCACGCATGGTAAAAGACAACCTCCGCGTGATCGATTTCCACCGCGAGCAACGCAATCTCGAAGACGCATTCATCGACATGCTTTCTAACATCGAGAACGGCAATCAAGCAGTCAAAACTCCGCCTCCACTGCCAATCCCAATTCCCGAAGAAGAACCAGAGGCTCTGATTTGAGTTTTCCCAACTGCTAAATACTTAACTCATGAAAATTGCATTTCCCGACGATTTCTCAGACCGCCTGTCACCCATGCTGGTGAAAGAGCTGCGCCAAGGTCTCCGCACTCGTGCGTTTATCGGCGTCTTCCTCACACTTCAGATTGTTCTCGGTATCATCCTCCTCGGTGCCGGCACAGCTTCTTCTTCCGATCAAGCCGGCAGCACGATTTCCAACATCATCTTCATCTTCTTTGCCATTGCGGTAATTATCCTCCAACCCATGCGCGGCATGGGCGCTCTGTCTTCTGAAATCAAAGGCAATACCATCGATATGATGGTGCTTACCCGTCTATCAGCTTGGCGCATCGTCGCCGGAAAATGGTCAGCCATTGTCAGCCAATCCGCTCTCATTCTCATCACCATTATCCCTTACCTCATCCTACGGTATTTCTTCGGAGGAATGAATCTTGTCGGAGAGGTAGTCATGCTCTTATTGATTTTTATCACATCCGCTACTCTCACCGCCATCACCGTTGGCCTCTCTGCTTCAACATCCGTCATCCTGCGTTCCATATTGCCTTTGATCGGCATTCCCATGCTCGCAATCGGACTCTTCGGAATGATTGTTGATAACATGATGTACGGCCGAGGATCTTCATTCGACTTCTTCTCGCTCGAAACCACAGAATCGAGAGTCGCTATCGCACTCTACATTACCACATGCCTCTACTATAGCTTCTTCCTGTTATCCATCGGCACATCGCTCATCGCTCCTTATGCAGAAAACTATTCCACTGCACGCCGCGTAATTTCCTTAATCGTCACCGTAGCAGCTGCTGTTATCGGAATGATTTATATCGATGATATCGAAGTCATGATTGCCGTTTATTTCATGATCTTTGCTCCCATCTTCACCATCAGTCTCACAGAATTCGGCATACTTGTTCCACCTGTGGTGAGTAAATTTTCCCGTTACGGTGCGATCGGAAAACTTCTTGGAATTTTCCTGCTTCCCACTTGGGCAACCGGAGTTTTCTTCTGCTATCTGCTCGCGCTCATCGCAGCTGTATCTCTGTTCTTTATTCATGATACTTACATAAATAGCGATGCCATCGTTGTCGGCATGGGAATCATCTCCAGTATGATGTTTCCTGCGATCTTGGTGAATTTCTTCAAAATGCACGGACCCGCACGAGTTTCCAACTACATCCTGATGTGTGTGGCTTGCGGTGTCATCTCTTTGACTCTTCTTGGCATCGCTGAATCCCTTTCAAGCAAAGGTTTCCTCTGGCTCTTCGTTTGGATTCCCCCAGTGTCCATGGCGATGTCTGAAGTCGGCGGCATCGACGATGATGCGGTAATGATCGCTACAGCTCTCTTCAACCTCGTCTACTTCGTCATTTTTACTTCTATGGCTGCACGCCACTACACCCGATCTATCAACGAGCTCAACCACAGCGGTTCGTAAACATACCTAATATCATTTTAAACATGAAATCCATCCACGGCGCGCATTCGTATTCCCTATCTTCTGATCTCGTCACCCTGCACGTCACGCAAGACGGCGGCCACTTGGCTCCGGTGACGTTCAAGATGGATGAGCGCATCGTTTCTCCTTACTCACTCTCACCCTGGCAGCCGGATGAGATCGATCCTACTTTACCTGTCCTTCTGAAAAACCTGCGCGGAGATTTCATCTGCCTTCCCTTCGGCCCACAAACTGATGGTCTTCCTCATGGTGAAACCGCAAACAGCCCTTGGAAACTTGTAACCCAAGACTCATCATCACTCACCCTTGAAATCGAAGCTTCCGATGTTTCCGCGAAAATCACCAAAACCCTCTCCCTCCGTTCGGGCGAAACCGCAATTTACCTGACACATCGCATTGATGGACTCGAAGGCGATTGGTCCTACGGAACCCATCCTATTTTGGATCTCTCCAGCTTACCTCCCGGCTCAGCCAGACTTAGCGTCTCTCCTTTCCGCTGGGCATCGGTTTATCCGGAATACTTTTCCAATCCCGCAGACGGTGCGCACCAACAACTTAAAATCGGTGCAATCTTTTCTGATCTATCAGAAGTTCCACTGGCCGATGGAGGAACAACCGACCTCAGTTTCTATCCATCAAGCTCGAACAGCGACGATCTTGTCATGATGATCTCAGAAGCCAGCACCGCAGAGCAACCCTTCGGATGGTCTGCTTGTGTGTTCGATGGCTACGTTTGGTTCGCACTCAAAAATCCAAGCGACTTCCCCGCAACCATGTTCTGGATTTCCAACGGCGGCCGCTCAGCCGCACCATGGAGCTCCCGCCACACAGCACGCATCGGCATCGAGGACGTTTGCTCTCATTTCTGCGACAGCATCGATGTCTCCCGCAAAGACCTGCTCCACAGCCTCGGCGTCCCCTGCACCCGCAGTTTCTCGAAAGACCAACCGGTGACCTTGAAAAACATCCAAGCCGTCGCAGCCGTCCCCGAAAAATTCGGAAGAGTGGAATCCATTGTTCCTGTGAGTGAAACGGAAATCCAAATCACCGGAGAAAATGGGGATATGGTGACCGTGTCGCTGAACTGGAAGTTCGTGACGGCTTGTTAGTTCAAGATGAAAGCTGGAGACAGCCGCGCCGCAGGCTCTGGACTGCTGTGATTCTTCACAGCTCTGGGTTACGGGTTGGTAATCGGAGTGATGAGTTGTTACCGAAAACCTCCGTTTGAAATCATCCCCCTTGAGAGCTGCGGATAAGAAGCGCAGCAGTCCAAAGCCTTCGGCTTAATATCCAAATCCTTGGATTTGATATTGAACTCAGCCGGCCGAAGGCGCGGCTCTCCTATACGGGTCTCAATAAATACCCGGCGACCCAGCCTTGTTTGCCAGACTCATTCTCACACCAATGCCAGCCGTGGATTTGTTGGATGGATGTGAGTTTATCGCCACGTATAATTTTCAAAACAGTTGGGTCGAAATCTTTCATAGCTGCCCAACGATCTTCACCGAGAGGTTCCAGAAATTCTGCAGGAATATAACCATTCCGACCCGATGAATCGGTCGCCCAGATCCAGCCGGGCCATGTTTTGTCAGCGGGTCCGCTGGTGACTTCCTGGCCGGCTTCGAGTCGGATCGCGAGGGTATTATTTTCCTCATAATCTGCATTCGCAGTGAAACAATGCTTCTCCATGATTACTTAACTTTAACCTTTTTCGCATCCTTCCCCTGCTCGCCGTCTGTGCTAGAGGTATCGAAGAGAAGCTCTTCGGTGCCTTCTTTGCGTGTGACGCGAACTTGGTCGCCGGTTTTTACCGTGCCACGCAGCAAGGCTTCAGCCAACGGATCTTCCAAGTAACGTTCCACCGCACGGCGCATCGGACGGGCACCGTAGTTCGGATCGAAACCTTTCTCGCTGAGCAGTTCTCTTGCGTCTTCTGCAAGTGTCATGTGGATATCTTTGTCTTTCAAACGGGCGACCAGCTTGGAAACCTCCAGATCGACAATCTGATTGAGATCCACTTTTTCCAACATGTGGAACACGACGAGATCATCCAAACGGTTCAGGAACTCAGGTTTGAAGTAGCGTTTCGATTCTTCGAGAATCTTTTCCTTCATACCTTCGAAATCCGATTGATCCGCATTCATCGCACCAAACCCAAGCGTGGTCTGGCGTTTGATGGTCGATGCTCCTACGTTGGAGGTCATGATGATAATCGTATTGCGGAAATCGATTTTCCGTCCCAACGAATCCGTCACGGTTCCGTCTTCCAAAATTTGGAGCAAAAGATTCATAACATCCGGATGCGCTTTTTCGACCTCGTCGAACAACACCACCGAGTAAGGACGGCGGCGCACCGCCTCAGAAAGCTGACCGCCTTCTTCGTAACCGACATAACCTGGAGGCGAGCCGATCAAACGCGATGCGGTAAATTTCTCCATGTATTCGGACATGTCGATTTGGATCAACGCCTCTTTGTCACCGAACATGAAGTCCGCGAGGTTTCTCGCGAGGTAGGTTTTACCAACACCGGTTGGGCCAAGGAAAAGGAATGAACCAATCGGACGTTTGGGATCTTTCAAGTCCGCACGTGAGCGACGCAGTGCTTTGGAAATCGCAATGACCGCTTCGTCTTGACCGATTACGCGACCTTTCAATTCTTCCTCCATTTTCAGGAGCTTGTCGGTTTCCTTCTGCTCCATGCGTTTCAATGGAACGCCCGTCCATTTTGAAACGACCGCCATGATGTCTTCATCATCCACGACCACGATTTTTTCTTCGGAAGATGCACGCCAATCTTTAAGAGTATCCTCAAGTGCTTTTTTCGCATTCTTCTCATCGTCACGCAGCGCAGCCGCTTTTTCAAAATCTTGTTCAGCAATCGCAGCAACTTTGAGCTTATTGATTTCTTCAATCTTTTGCTCCGCTTCTTTGATCGAAGGCGGACGAGTCATGGTGCCGATCCGTGCTCTGGCACCTGCTTCGTCTAACACATCGATCGCTTTATCAGGGAGAAAACGTGCGGTCAGGTAACGAGAAGTGAGTTTCACCGAAGCCTCAATCGCTGCTTGGGTGTAACTTGCCTTATGGTGAGTTTCATATTTATCACGCAGGCCTTGTAAAATCAGAATGGCATCGTCGACCGATGGTTCGTCGACTTTCACCTGTTGGAAACGACGTTCCAAAGCGGAGTCTTTCTCGATGTATTTGCGATACTCGTTGAGTGTGGTCGCGCCAACGCACTGCAATTCGGAACGGCTGAGTGCGGGTTTGATGATGTTGGAAGCATCCATGGCTCCTTCCGCAGAACCAGCTCCCACGATGGTGTGAAGTTCGTCGATGAACAAAATGACGTTCTTCACTTTGCGGATTTCATCCATGACCGCTTTGATGCGCTCTTCGAATTGACCGCGATATTTGGTACCTGCGACCATGAGTGCGAGGTCAAGAGTGATCACTTTTTTATCACGAAGCAGCTCCGGAACATTTCCAGTGACGATCTCTTGCGCGAGGCCTTCGACGATTGCGGTTTTACCCACACCTGCTTCACCGATCAGCACCGGATTGTTTTTGGTGCGACGGCAGAGAATTTGGATCACGCGCTCGATTTCCGATTCACGACCGATCACGGGATCAAGTCCGCCTTCTTGTGCGAGCTTGGTTAGATCACGACCAAAAGCTTTGAGAGCTGGGGTCTTGGTTTTCGCTTCGGCGGATTCTTGCGGACCTGCTTCAGTCTGATTTTCAGGCTCATCTTCGAAGACGCCCATGTCATCATCGTCGTCGTCATCATCGTCATCCATGTCTTCGGGTGAGAAGTTAGGATCGATCTCTGCCAAAATTTCATTGCGAGTGCGTTGAATATCGACATCGAGTCGTTTCAAAACACGAGCGGCAACGCCCTCTCCTTCGCGGAGCAAACCTAACAGAAGATGCTCGGTTCCGACGTAAGAATGATTGAGCGCTTTCGCTTCCTTATTAGCCAAGGCCAGAACTTTTTTCACGCGCGGCGTGTAAGGAATATTGCCGGGGCTTTTCTGTGGAGGACCTGAACCCACTTCTTTTTCGACTTCCATCCGCACGGCATCGAGCTCAAGGCCCATGCGCTCGAGAACATTGACCGCGACACCTTGGCCAAGCTTGATCAGACCCAGAAGCAGATGCTCCGTGCCGACGTATGCGTGGTTGAATCGATCCGCTTCTTTTCTTGCCAAGGCCAGGACTTGTTGCGCTCTAGGAGTGAAATTATTCATGATTTAATCTGGGTTACCGCCTTCGTCAGGTCGGAGGTTTTTGTGATTTGATGAAAAGTTATCTGGAGAATTTAGGGATTGCAAACGAGAGCGTAAAATTTCTGCACGGATCGAATCCCGATGTTCCGGGGAAAGTTTCATCCCCGCATGCAGTTGCAAATGCGCTTGTTGGATATCCATGAGTAAAGAATCGCACAGATTTACGGTTTCTTTGTGAAAAAATCCAAGATTTCCCCCAAGACGTAGCAGTGAAAGATGATTGAGCGCCTCTTTGGAATCAATGAGATAGGCATGCCGCAGGACCCCGTAGGCACGACCGATTTTGTCCGCTACCATATCTGGATCATCTTCCATGAGTTTCTCGCGGGCGTTTTGCTCGTGGCTCGCGACCTGTGAAATGACTCGCTCCAACCGACTGATGATCGCTTCTTCGCTCTCACCAAGGGTCGATTGATTGGAAATTTGATAGAGGTTTCCGAGCGATTCTGTCCCCTCCCCATACAAGCCGCGCACAGCAAGTCCGATCTTATTTACCGCTTGCAGGACTTGTCCGATTTGATCGCTCAACACCAATGCCGGCAAATGCAACATCGCTGATGCGCGCATACCTGTCCCGAGATTCGTCGGGCAAGTTGTGAGATATCCAAGTTGCGGATCAAATGCGTATTCAAGTTTTTGCTCAAGCTCGCTGTCTAAATCATTGAGCGCCTGATAAGCTTCCGTTAGCCGCAGCCCGGGACGAATCGATTGCATCCGCAAATGATCTTCCTCATTGAGCATGATCGAAAAACTTTGCCTGCGTTCGATCACCGCGCCCGAGCCGTCGGTTCGCGCTGCATGTTCCCGAGAAATCAAATGTCGCTCAACCAAGACCTGCTTTTGCACTGAGCTCAACTCGCTGAGCTCACGGGAAAAACCATCTTTCATCGGTGGCAAATCTTCCACCGCCGGACGAATGATATCCAAAATCGCAGCGCGCTCGCTTTTTTTCGCCCAACCCGGAAACGGATGACCACGCAGGTTTCTCGCAAGACGAATTCGAGAAGTGATCACGGCGCTATGAGCTTCATCCGAGCCGATCATCCAGTCAGCCGGATGTTTCAACAATGTCGAAAACCGCATCATTTCACCACCCCCGTTTCGTCTAGCTTGCGGATTTCATCACGGATATCTGCCGCCTCTTCGTAACTCTCCGATGCGATCGCTTCTTCAAGTTTTCCCTGAAGTTCTTCAATACGTTGGATCCTGAAATGAGTTTCGATCAAACCCTCAGGAACTTTCCCGACATGGGTCGCCCCTTTGTGCATGCCTCTCAGCATCGGCGTTAACTCGCTGGCAAAAACCTTATAGCAATTCGCACAACCAAAGCGCCGGACTTTTTGGAAATCCTCCATGGAAAATCCGCACTGCGAGCAACTCTTTCCAGAGCCCATCGGCTTGACTGCGTTTGGCGCCGACACCGCACCCGTCGCTGCTTTTTGAAAATTCCCCAACAACATTTCCGCCATGGAAAATCCTGTTGGATCCGTGACACCGCGCTCTTTGGCACAATTCTCACAGAGACAGACTTTTTTCATCTGTCCTTCCGCGAGCTGGGTGAGAAACACCGTCGCCTTACTATCGCAGTAATCACACTTCATGGTTTATCTAATCCAATATCTACATCAAAACGGAGTACCGGTGTTGTTGGCAAGCTCATGAAACTCCGAGAGAAACTTTTTCGTCAACGGTCCGGGCTTTCCATCGCCAATCACGCGTCGATCCAAGGATACCACAGGAATCACTTCTGCGGCGGTTCCGGTTAAGAAACATTCGTCCGAAATGAATATGTCGTAGCGGCTCATCGAACGCTCGACGACTTTCACGCCGATCTTGTGAGCGATCTCTAAAATCACCGAGCGGGTGATCCCATCCAACGCACCATCGGAAATGAGAGGCGTGATGAGTTCTCCGTTCTTGATGATGAAAAGGTTATCCCCTGTGCATTCGGCCACGTAGCCTTGCTCGTTGAGCATCACCGCTTCAAGCGCGCCACCTTGGATCGCCTCCACTTTGGCCATGATGTTGTTCAAGTAGTTCAAACTCTTCACTTGCGGCATCATCGCTCCCGGAGCGGGTCTGCGTGTCGCACAAGTGATCAAAGCCAAGCCATTTTGATAATGCTCTTCCGGGTAAAGTTTGATCGTCGATGCGATGATGAACATCGATGCTTTCGGGCAGAGATAAGGATTCAATCCCAGCTCGCCCGCACCGCGGGTAACCACCAAACGGATGTATCCGTCTCTCAAACCATTCGCCGCAACAGTCTCGCAAGTGAACTTGCAAACCTCTTCCTGAGTCCACGGCATGTTCAGCAAAATCGCTTTCGCGGAATCGAACAATCGATGAATATGCTCTTCCAAACGGAAAATGCGTCCGTTGTAAAAACGAATGCCTTCAAATACTCCGTCACCATACAATAAACCGTGATCGAAAACCGAAATTTTCGCGTCCTGCTCATCTACCAACTTGCCGTCTAACCAGATCTTCATGTGTGTCTCAGACACAAACCTAGGCTTACCCAGTCCCGTGGCAAGCTGGAGATGAAAAAAAACCGATTTTCTTTGCCAGAATTCCCTTAAAAATCCGATTCGCGATTGATCTTTTCCGAGAAAGCGAAACTCTCCCCTCATGCTTCAAACCACCGCCGACCTCAAAGCTCTCCTTCTCAAGAAATCCGTCCGCACCGGAACTTTCACCCTGGCCTCAGGAAAACAATCGGATCTTTACATCGATTGCCGCGTTACAGCTCTCGATCCTTTCGGCGCAGCCATGATTGGCGACCTCGGCTGGCACGCGGTTCGCTCCAAAATCCATTCGGAAAAGCTCTCTATCCAATCCATCGGCGGCATGACCCTTGGGGCAGATCCCATCTCACTCGCCATCGGCATGGCCTCCGCCCGCCAACATCCCGATGAAGCACTCCAAGTTTTCACCGTCCGCAAGGAACCCAAAGGTCACGGCGCCGGAAAACAAATCGAAGGTAATTTCGCCCCCGGACAAAATGTGATCGTAGTCGATGATGTCATCACCACCGGCGGATCGACATTGAAAGCCATCGACGCGATCGAACGCGAAGGTGGTCACGTCAAATTCGCCATTGTTTTGGTCGATCGCGAAGAAGGCGGCCGCCAAGCCATCGAAGCCCGCGGCATCCACGTGATCCCCCTTTTCACGCGCAGCACCTTGCTGGATTGATCTGAACTGCGATTTGCAAAAAATCAAACCTGTTTGCTTTTCCAATTCAAAAACTCCGTCGGTCTCAAACGGAACCGCGCGATGTTTCCTTCATGCAAACAGCGCAGTTCGATTTCTATGGTCCGCCTAAATTGTTTTTGATCGGTCTCTGGAATTCCCGTGTTAGCGTTGTCTGAAATCCAGCGATGGATTGCTTCATCAGCGAGTTGGCTTTGCACGATCTCACGCACGGTGAGTTTGATCTGATTTCGATATTTTATCCGAAACGGATCGGGTTCACCCAATGATTGGCGTATCGCCGAATAGCGCTGCGCTGACCGCGTATAAGACCACACGAACACATCACTGAGGTATTCGATCCGTTGTTGCTCATAAACGCCTAACAATGCGCTGAGGTAGTCATCGGTTTCCATATCCACAAATGAAAGCGGACATAGGTTATGCTTCACCAAGGGAATGTTCGCGGCCAAGCGCGAGACGCGTTTGTTCACGTCCTCAAAGGGTTGCAAATATGGCAAATGCACCATTACGAAAAACGATGCCTCAAACGGATCTTTGATGGCTTCTGCCTTGGATAGAATGGTTAGAAAATATTCCTCAATCCGCTGAGGAACCTCCAACGGATGAAAAACGCTTCTGGAAATCCCGACCGGACGATCCCGCAAACGCCCGCATGCCGCCGGATCACTCATGAGGTCGTCTGACAAAAGCGCATGCAAACTGCAAATGGTGTAGCGGTTGAAACCAATTTCCTCCGCCTGATCGGCCAACATTTCTATGCTCGCCTTATGATTCAAAATCATCTGCGCTTCTTGCGTAGCTTTTCCATCCACGCTTTCTCCAAGATCCAACAACCTCTGGGTTTCTAACAGAGAATAGGTATTGCCTTCAAGCCGGCTGGAGTTCCATGCCAAATCGATGGTTAATCGATCCATAATCTGGCGCAAGTAGGTGCCAGCAGGTAAATCGGTAATACCAACTTTGCCAATCTCGGCAAGCTTCTGCCTTGTCTCCAACGGAAGATAGTAAGTGAGATTTGGCTGATAGCTCATGAGAAACGAAGCATCATACCCGACGGGTATCCGTGCCGATAACGGCAACCGGACGATCGCCCGTATCTCGCGAGCTTCTTTGGAAAGCTCTATCTTCGCTCCACTTTTCCCAGATGCATCAAAACTAGCAGGTGTTTCACGGAAATAACTCGCCTGCGCGTGGGTCTTGTTTTCATAGCCCCCATGATCCGAACTCCGACTGCTAAGCTTTGGGGAATATCTATCGGCATGTTCGATCTCATGTGTCGCGTAACCGGTTTTGTCGCCAATTTGAATTTGATCGCTCGTCGCTGGAATATATTTCTTCCCACGTCCTGTCCCCCGACTGGTGATCCAACCCTCGTCTTCAACACGAGTCATCCTCCGTTGCAAGGTCCGCACTGGGAGTACAAATGCCAATCCTTCCTTAATCTGCTGAATGCTTACACCCCGCGGATATCGCCCGACAACCGCAACAATCTCATCCAGTTCTTCTTTTGAAATTTCCTTAGGCACGTCCACAGGTTATGTCGCAAAATCCATTTACACGACATAAAAATGATTTATTTTGTCGCGTATTTCAATTTCACGACAAATAAGTTTATTTGTCGTGAAATGGCCCATCGGTGCAAATCGGTGCTGTTTTCCCAGTCACCACTACTAATATGTAAAATCGAGATAAGCACGCGTGTGCCTAGGCCGCTTTACTTCTTCCACTTATCCCAAGGTTTCTTCTCAGTCTTTTTGGTTTCTTGGGGAAGCTCATCGTCGTAAAGCGAGCGCCCGGTCCAACGGAGTAGACCTGCGATCTCTTTGGCTTCTTCGAGGAGCTCTTTCATGCGTTCGACTGATAAGCCGGGTTCGTTTAGAGCGGCTTTGACTGAGGCATCGCGTTTTTGAAGAACAATGGAAGACAACATGCCAAGTGCTTGTTCGGCGGATTGCATTCCATCTTCGGTTTTGATATCGACGCTGCCCATTTCTTTGTGGAGCGCTAATTGCTCGCTTTTACGTAGGCTCGAGACAAAGGCGTTAACCGCAGCATTCGATTCGGGATCTGGGGCTGCGGCTAAAATTTTCTCTAACAATCCAATTCCCTCAACCCAGGCTTTCGCTTCGTGGAGGGTTTCGAATTGTTCATTTAAAAAGTGTTGGGCTGGAGCGGATGTCATGGCGAGGTGACATAGATATCCGACAGTGCGATCCAGCGGCACGGCTTGGATGGCAACTTCCTCGGGTTGATTCGAGTCATCACGACTAAGCGACCGCTCAGCCATGGCTTTGGCTTTTAGGGTAGCGAGACCAATATTTTGTCTGAGTGTTGAAGAACCGACACCAAGCATCGATGCCACAACATTGATCTGTTGATCACGCGCCGCATGATCGCCCATTACAGCAAGTAATTCAATGCACTCACGAGTCATCTCGGTTCGGCCTTCCGCAGTTTCTAAGCGACCCTTTTTTCTTCCAGACTCAATTTTAAAATCGAAGAAATCACGAGCTTTGACTATTTCTTTACGAAAGCCTTCCACACCGTGTGCTTTGAGAAATGTATCTGGATCGTCACCAGCTGGCAGCTCGACCACTTTCACGGAAAGCCCTTCGGGAGTGAGTTCACGAAAGGCGCGTTCGCAAGCTTTTATGCCTGCCAAATCTGCATCGAAACACAACACGGCGGTTTGTGCGTAGCGTTTGAGAATACGCGCATGTTGTGAGGTGAACGCGGTACCCAACGGTGCGATGGCGTTTTCCACACCTCTTTCATGACAAGAAATCGCATCGATCTGGCCTTCACATAGTATGACGGTCTTTTCCTTGAGAATGGATTTCTTAGCTTTGTCTAATGCAAACAACACATTCGATTTTTTGAAAATATCCGTTTCTGGTGAGTTGATGTATTTTCCTGATTTTGGATCATCCTTGAGCTGACGTCCGCTGAACGCGATAACATCGCCCACTTCGTTTCGGATCGGAAACATCAAGCGATCACGAAAACGAACATATAATCCGGCTGCCGGTCTGTTTTCGTCACGCAAAGAAGTTAGCCCCGAGGCAACCAGATCTTTACCTGTGAAATTGCGGCTCCGTGCCCAGTCGAGAAATGTCTGGGGATTGTCCGGCATCCATCCGATTTCCCAACGCTCTGCCATTTCCTTTCCGAATCCCCTGCTCTTCAAATAGTCGCGCGCGTGCTGGCATTTCGGATCGGTTTTCAGGAGTTCGTGAAAAAACGCCGCTGCCTCGCGGTGCAGATCTAACAACTTACCGCGCGATCTTTTCGCCGCACGTGCCTGTGGATCGTCGGGTTCTTCTTCGAGATGCACACCGGCTTTCGCAGCTAATTTTTTCAATGCATCCATGAAGACCAAGCCTTCATGCTCCATAACAAAGCCAATAGCGTTGCCGCTCTTGCCGCAGCCGAAGCAATGAAAGAACTGCTTGCTCGGACTGACGTTAAACGAAGGTGATTTCTCGTGGTGAAAAGGACAGTTCGCTTTGTAACTCGTGCCGGCCCGTTTCAACGGGATGTAAGATCCGATGAGGTCGACGATGTCTGTCGCCGCCAATACTTGCTCAATCGTTTCTTTGGCAATCAGGCCCACAGCTCAGCTCGCTTTCTCAGCATGTTTTCCACGTCCTAATTTTTCTTCAAGAATCGTCCATTGCTCACGGCTAACGATGTAACCGACGCATGCGTCGCGTCCGCATAAACAAGGATGATCCTCATAGCACTCCACATCGAAACCATAATCAAAGGTCAGTTCTTCGCCTTCTTTGATGTCGCGTAATGCGTGAATGTAAATTCGTTTGCCAGTCATCCATGCTTCGCAATTTGGTTCACAAGAATGATTGATCAAACGTGCCGTGTTCCATGGCACATTGCCATCAAGGTCGTATTTATCCGTTAGATTAAAAATATAAACTGCGGCATCCCCGTTTTTTATAGAACGCTCGTGCTGGACCGTTCCCCGCTTGCCACTCTCATCTTTGTTGATCAGTTCACCCACATATTCGATGATTCTTTCCTCAGCCACGATGTCGCGCGTTGCATAAACTCCTCGACCATGAATCGATGATCCACGCACTTCACAAAGATCACTTTGGGCCCTGTTCCAGAATTTGATGAGATGCTTATAAAGCTCTTGATCGTTGAGCTTGTTTTTATGTTTTTTCTCAGATTTCGACATGCGGTTCAATTATTTGATCTGTTTCTTTTCCAGCGGTGGCAGCTCCAGGTTTTCCGGCAGGGTAATAAATAAACTGCGCAATTCGCTCACTGTGACCCCGGAGCCATCGATGAAATACCATTCGTCGCTATCTTTGTCG
This sequence comes from Verrucomicrobiota bacterium, assembly GCA_040384845.1. Classification (GTDB taxonomy): domain Bacteria; phylum Verrucomicrobiota; class Verrucomicrobiia; order Verrucomicrobiales; family Akkermansiaceae; genus Luteolibacter. The sequence goes on from JAZKIL010000013.1 coordinate 142,652, forward strand.
CATATCGCGACCTGAAATCCTGTGCTTTCGTAATTCACCGCTACTGGATCACCTTTAATCAGCATACGGACGCGAGTTACGGTTGGCACTAACACCAACCATTTTGTGTAACGCATCACTTCGGTCTCCTTGCCGTCTACAATCTGAACAGCCTTACCTGGATAAACTTCAAATCCGCGTGGCTGTCCTTGTGGTTTGAAATCGGTAATCGAAATTCCACGCTTGAGCATTTCTTTTGAAACATCTTCCAATTGTTTCTCCAGTTTATCCATTCCGCCCATCCGCTTAGCAGCACGTTCTTTCCAATGCGGATACATCTTATCAATCGCTACTTGGTATTTTCCAAGCACCACTTCTTTACCGAGAGCTTGGACAGCGGTGACCGCAGACTTGGTAATTTCCTCTGGCACATTTTCGGCAATTAAATCCTGAGCGCACAGACGCGTTGCAATCGCTAATAACAAGAACCAACGTTTCATGGTCATACCCATGCCCCTCCACAAGTCAGCCGTCAATATCCAACCTTGTTTAAATCCCTAAACGCCTGACAAATTCTTCCAAGAGTGCATTGAGCCGTGGCTCTGGAGCGATCTTCTTTGGGGTGTCGAAACCGATCCAAATTGCAGTCGAACCACTTGGGCCCAGTCGCATCACCCAGGCATCACGCTCAGATCCGGTCGCTCCCGTGAACGAACGAGTTCCCGACATATTTTTCAACACACTTCCCGCATCCTCGGCCGCAGACTTCGATAAGGCTGGCTGAGATTTCAATTTTGCTTGGTAGATCACATTGCCATCGCTGTCGGTGATCTTACGAATCAAATGCGGACGGGGTTTATTGCCTTTGTTCCCCAGTGTCGCCAAGCCAACTGACATCTCCATCGGCGTCGCCGAAACTGCGCCACGGAACAGATCTTCTGTATCGAGAAAAGGCCCGGAAATTCCACAGCGTTTCGCCAAACGTTGCACTTCCAATGCACCGATTTGCCGACCTGTTTGAACAGGCTTCCCGGCCAAAACTAGCTTTCCACGCTCTGCCGCTGCGGCAGCTACGAAGGGTTCAAAGGCTGAGCCAAGATCGCGCTTTGCATGTGTCCTATCATAAGTCGAATGAGAAAAATCCCTGCCCCCGATCAAGGCGAGAATCTCACCGGATTTTGTCTCAGTGGTGACTGCTGCATACTGAACGTAATTCGCTTCAGTTCCCCTTTCATGCTTCGTATGGGTGACATGCTCCCAACCTTTTTCATTTTCCAACGCCCTCACCGCAAGATTCAATTCTGCTTCCAACCTAGCCTGCCAACCGATATCCAGAGTGGTATGGATTTTCAGGCCGTTGAGCAGAATGTTTTCTTTCTCCATCACAGCCTCCAACTCTCGTTTCACCGCCAGTAAGGCATAAGATCGTTGGACGTCATTTTGCTGAGATTTTTCATTCAAAACGATTTTCATCGCCTTGATTTCTTCCGCGCGCGCTTTGGTAATAAGCCCAGCATCCACCATCCTTGCTAGGGTTTGGTTGCGTTGTTCAAGCGCCCCGTCCAAATTTCTTAACGGCGAAAAAATATGCGGGCCGCGTATGATCCCGGCCATCATCGCGCACTCGCCGGGATGCAACTCAGCTGTTGGCTTTCCAAAATACGTTTGCGCTGCCTGCTCTACTCCATACGCACCTGATCCAAAATAAATCCGATTGAGATAATTTGTTAGAATTTCATCCTTCGAATACTGCCGTTCAATCCTGAGCGTCAAAGCGATCTCTAAAGCTTTCCGATCAAGCGATTTCGCACGCATTTCAAATGTGTTCCGTGCCAACTGCATCGTCAGTGTAGATGCTCCTTGAGTGAAATTTCTATCCTTGAGGTTCCGCACCGTTGCCCGTGCCAACCCCCTAACATCCACTCCACCATGTTCAAAAAACCGTGCGTCTTCTCGTGCAATCAATGCATTCACTAAATCATCCGGGATATCCGAGCGCTCGATGATCTTCCTACCGCCTTCGTCCGGCACCTCGATGGACTTTCCATTTCTATCATAAAAAATATTTTGCCGCGGGAGTTTGCCGACCTCATTGAGGTCGAAATCCGATGCTTTTTGATGATAAAAAAACACAACCCCGAGACCGACGAGAAACATTGTTACTGATGTCCAGAACATCATAACCACCGGCGTATGCATCCACGCGGGAAGCCATCTTCTCCAAAATTGCGTTTTACTGATGGGGCGCCAAGTCGACATGCTGAAAGAATCCTGTGACGAACTCACCACACAATCGCGTCCACTCCAACCTCAAACCGATTCAAAAATCATTATTGAGCTCCAACTGGGTAGCTGAAGTGCCCCAGAATTTGGTGATCAAACAAGGCATTTTCCCATTTCACTGTGTCGTAAGCCGGATGATGCACCACCCAGGGGGAGCCATTTTTACCTTCTGGACCTGGAACCACGATTCCAATGTGAATTTCCGCATTCGAAAGTGCCCAAACCACAATATCACCCACTAGATATTCTTTTTCTTCACGGTTGGTTTTCAAAACCTGTCCCTTACGGCTGAAAAAACGCTGCAAGTTTGGAACTCGGCGATGATCGATGTTTCGATCCGGACTCATCGCCTGCCATAGCTGCGGATAGACCCGAAAATCATTTTCCATGTCTTCATGAACCAGTTGCTGAAGATCCAGCCCAATTTCACGGTAACAACGCACCACTAAATCTGCCGCCATTCCTTTTGAATGCGTGGGAATATCGCCATTGGGATAGTTGATTTTATAGTATGTGGAATCATACGAAACCCCACGGTTCGCATACCTGAGAGCCTCTGCAGCGAGGCGATCTCCTACCAAATCTGATGATTCTAACTCCCTAATGAGCGACTCGCTCTGAGCTTCGGTCGGGCCGTTTTGTGCGGCGACTAAGCTCCCAATCCAAGGTTTTGCAAAGAAAACTCCCGCGGTAAGCGCAATCACGACAATCACCCACCCGCCGAAAAGACTAGGTTTTTTGGGTTTTTTCGGACGCGGACCGATGTATTCGATCGTGCTATAATATCCTGAACGTGCCATTTAGTAGGTGAAAAGTTATGAACATTAAAAGCAAACGCCATACATAAAGACCATAAAATTATTTGAATCCTGAATTATTTATTGAATGCATCAAATCGCAATGAATGACCTCTCGCCTTTTGAGTCATTTCAACTTGAATGGCTGCCATGCAGATTTTCACTTCAGAGACGCCTTTGTCATGGGGACAACTTGACCTCCCCTTGTGCGGACTGACTGAGGATTGGTTCGGAAAGCCCCTTGATAAACCTTCCACATTCTCCCTCGCAATGGACCCGAAATCCCTTTGGTTTATTGGCATTTTCCCTTCCACAGCCAATATACACCCAGCTGCTTCGCCCAGTCAGTTCACCCCGGAACTGTGGAAATATGATGTAGCCGAGTTATTTTTGGCGAACCCCGCAACGGGCGAATATTTGGAATTCAACCTCACTTCTAACGGTGCTTGGTGGGCCTCGAAATTCTCATCCGTACGGAAGCCCTCCGCTGAGCAACCCGATTTTACTACGCACATTCATTCCCACCATGACCTCGCTTCAGCCGATCTCTGCGTGGCCGGCCTCGAAATTCCCTTAAATTTTCTCAAAAAGGAAATAGACTTTGGCGTAATCACTGCTGCAAATATAACCATTATAAGCGACACGCCCTCGCAGCGATATCTTAGTGCTTCCAAACTTCCTGGAGCTCAGCCAGATTTTCACCAACCCATAAATTTCCTGACCGTATCGTTCACCCCGTTACACTCTGATTAAACGCCGTACGTTTCTTTTCACACTTCCATGACACGCTTCGAAATCCAAGACATTGCCTCCCAAAATCAGGATGGTGTCACGTTCCGTGCCTTGGATAAATCGACGGATCAAATCGTCTCCCTGCGTCGGTTCTTTCCCTTCGGTCAGGACGAAGAAGGCGGAGAAGGTTTAGATCCACAGGAAGGCAAAGCCTATTCAAGCGCCTGCCAAAAACTTTCCCGAGTTCACCATCCTGCACTCCGAAAAACCATTTTCGGCGATACTGACCCAGTCGATGGAATGCCATTTCTCGTGACCGAGTGGATCGAGGGTGAATCACTTGCCGATGTTCTTGGAAATAACACCATGGAGCCGAGAATGATCATCGATCTGGTTCGCCAAGCACTCGATGTCTGTGTGACTCTCTCTAACACTCTCGAAAACGAGGCGGTATGGATCGACACCAAATTAGAATCTATCATCGTCAGTAATCCTACAGAAAACCCAAGCTTCAGTTTTAGGATTTGCCCGTTCAAATGGTTAGGAACCCAGTCGCATGAAAAAAACCTAACGGGAATTGTTACTTTGGTCGAATCACTGATGGGCTGGAAATCGAAACTCGTCAGTGACCAGGCAGGCCTCGGACTGGGAGGTTGGCTCAAATTATTGCGCCAAAATCCTCAAATGGGACTTCAAGATGCCCTCTTGTCCTTGCCGGATCCCACCACTCAACTGACCGCCGAACCGATAGTTGACGTTTCTAACAGAACCATCCCGCAGCCCTACATTCTACCTAGCGCTAATCAATCTGTTTTCACGAAAAAGAGTATCAGCATCATGGCATTGTCAGCTTGCTTGACTGGTGCCTTGATCTTTTTCTTTTATCAGCAGGGCACCAAAACAGCGGATGTTGCCGCAACCATTCCCATGGATGAAAATTCCATAGTCGAGCATCCGCCAAAGGCTCCCGAAATATTACCGAAAACAGAAACGACCGCAGCGGTTACAGGGACGACCATCCCCGAGAAAACCGAGACCACCCTGCAGAAAACCGAGACCACCCTGCAGAAAACCGAGACCACCCCAAAGAAAACTGAGACAATCTTACCGAAACAAAAGTTGTGGTCTCCTGCTGAAATTTCTACTGCTGCTTGGTATGATGCCTCAACAGCATCCATCAAAGACGGCACGGTCAGCATCGCTAACGCTGGCACCAATGGTGGTGCCATTAGCGGACCTGCATCAATCGCGACCAAGGGAATCGGCAATCTTCAAGCGGTTCAATTCAACGGAACCAATCAGTATCTGACCGGCGATTGCACTAACACGGGCACTACGTTGACGGTATTCTTTGTCGGTAAATCATTAAACACGAACCAAGCACCATTTGCCGGTATAATGTCTATATGGGAGAATAGCCAAATGTATGACTGGAACAATGCCAGCAGTGCGGTTTTGTTCAGCCAGAATGATACATTAGTAAATTCTATCTATACCCATCGAGTTAACTCTCTTTCTTCTTCAACTGGCACTCTAACGACTGGATTTCTGGCAACTACAGTCTTCAATGGTTCAACTCACACATTATATCTTAACGGAACTCCTTCCGCTGCCATTGTATCAACGGACAGTTTCAATGCGAATAAAGTGATCCTCGGCGCACGCTGGCAGAAAGGGGCTATTGCCCCACCCTTCTGGAATGGAAACTTTGGTGAAACAATCATTTGCAATACGGACTTGAGCACGCCAGACCGCCAGAAAATCGAAGGCTACCTCGCCCACAAATGGGATTTAGCTGGGGAGCTTCCAGCGAATCATCCATATAAGTTATCATCACCAGACTCATCATCTTCAAAGCCGGAAACTCTCGTAAACCTGCCGAAAAAAGAGACGAAGACTCAGGAATTAAAGACAGCTCCGCCAAAAATACGGATGTGGTCGCCAGACGATATTTCCATTACCGCTTGGTATGATGCCGCAGATACAAGCACACTCACCGCCACATCCGACGCGGTCAGCCAGTGGCGGGACAAGAGTGGGAATGGCCTGCATTTGGACCAAGTCACAGCTGCAAATCAACCCGCCACAGGAGCATTGATCAACGGCCGCAACGCCTTGAATTTCACTGGCGATGCTATGACAACGGCTAGCAATCCATTCGGGGCCACCATAAACAACGCCTTTGTAATAGCAGTGCACAAAGTGGATTCGCTACAAAATGGTATCCTGTTCTCCTTAACGGGATCTGATGTTCACGCGAATCGTTGGAGTGGCCATGTTCCCTGGAGTGATGGAAGTATCTATTTCGATTGCGGTGGGGCTTTAGCGCCCAATCGTATTGGCACTCCATACGGAGTCAGCGTAGGTAATGTGGTGCTTGCTAGCTTCTACACCTCCACAGAAAATAATCTGCAGCAAATATACAAGAATGGGAGTCTCCTTGTTGGCGACAGTTCAGGCCATGCAGTTAGCACCGCTGGCAACATCTCAGTTGGAGGCCTTGGACCAGTTTATCAGGATACAACCATCGGTGAGTTCATTATTATCAATGGAACGGTGGATGATGCCACACGCCAGAAAATCGAAGGTTACCTCGCCCATAAGTGGAGTCTTGTTGAGAAACTTCCAGCAGACCACCCATATAAATTATCAGCGCCTATTCCATCCATCCTGACATCCGGTGATACTGAAACTATTAAAACCCTCAAAGTCGGTGACCCAGTTGTACTTCAGGGAATCGTTCGAGCCGTAAAATTATCCAGTACTGGGAAAAGCATCTATCTTTCCTTTTCCGATCCCGATGTTGAAACCGATATCCGCGTCGTAATTCATGGAAACGAATATGATGGAAAAGCTTTCACTGAAGAAGAATTTGCCAATCTTATAGGAAAAAATTTAGTCTTCAGCGGAACAGTTTACACAGAAAGTTTTCATGATAGGCCACCCTTCGTAAAAATCACGGAGAAGAAACAAATTAAATTAGCAAAAGAAGATGCAGCTTCCAAAAAAGCTTCCATCACTCATACAATCAACCCAACAACTTCTAATCCCGCCTCAGCGGATACTAAGGTGACTACTGAAGTACAAAGCGTGATTTATACACCAGATGATTTAAGTCTAATCGAAAAACTCCCCGTAAAAACCCCAGTCAAACTTCGAGGAACCTTAACAGGAGTTAAAAATAACAAGAGTAAAAGCGCCTTCGTCTTTCAATTTTCCGAGCCTTATAAAAAGGATCAACTTCGCGGAATTGCCTATAAAAAGAATTTTAAAGATTCAGTCGATCTGAAGTCTTTCGATCAATTCATTGGAAAAGAAATCCTACTAGATGGCGTGATCTTCAATGACGGAAAGCAGAATCCATTTTTGATAGAAATCTTTAATCTGAACCAGATCTCTATTGTTCCCAAGTAACTTTATAATCACCATGCCGGTGCTTGCTGCCTAACAGCCTCATACAAAACAATCGCTATCGCGGTCGATAAATTCAGGCTCCGAGTTCCGCCTGGCACCATGGGAATTTTCAAAGCAGCATCCCCCGCCCCTTTTACCACTTCGACTGGCAGGCCTTTGGTTTCTTTACCAAAAACCAAACAATCACCCGGAGAAAATTGCGCCTGCCAAGGTGATTTCTCAGCCTTGGTGGATAGCATCCACATCTTCTTGCCAGCCATAGCCGTTTCAAATTCCTGAAACGATTCCCAAACATGCAGATCCACATCCTGCCAGTAGTCCAAGCCGGTTCGTTTCACATATTTATCATCGAGTGAAAATCCCAAAGGTTTCACCAGATGCAGGGCCGATCCCGTGGCAAGTGCCAGCCGACCCG
>JAZKIL010000013.1:150281-195042 GCA_040384845.1 Verrucomicrobiota bacterium
ACCCGCGGCTCCGGCGTTGTGGGGAATCTCTGGCTCGACCAATACGATGTTGAACATTCCCAAAGCTTAAAAAGTGAGATGGCCGATGTCTATGCTGAAGCAGCGACATCATGGATTGAAAAAGATTTGCTCCATCTTTGCCCAACCGATTTCACCATTAAGCGGCAAATGCATCGGTTTACAAATATTTAGCCACTCTTGATTTCCCTGTTCTGCTGCAAGCGCAGCCATGTCTGCATCGTAATCACGGCCCGCATACTCGTAATAACCAAACTCAAACCAGCGATCGTCAATCTGATGCAGAAAAATCGAGAAATTCCGCAGGTGATATTTCACCAACAAATCGCGGATTCCGAAATGACCCTGAGCATGAAGTTTACGATATTCCTCAATGCATTCGGGTCGGATCTCGATCACCAACCCCACCCGCTTCAGTAGCTGAATGTTAGATTTATCTGAAACAAGCGGAGTGTTGTAGCTATCCATGGAGAATCATTTCTTCAGCTTCAACATAGCGTTTGCAAATTCATCACCGAGGCGGATGAAGAAGCGGCCGCTGCCATCGTAGTGATAACCGAGGTTACTGCCGTGGAGAATCCATTGTTGCTCGGCTTTTTCATACTCTGCGGCATTCGTTTTTGGGGTGATATCCCGTTTCATTTTCCAAAGCGCAACTTCGGGCGTGGTCAGTGGCCAGCTTTCGATGGCGGTGACATGGGTTAGGGCAGGATTTTTCACTGACTCGCGTTGTCCATTCGCGACGTGGTTTGTCAGAGCTTCTTCCCGGAAAGCGGGTGTTCCCAATACTCCGATAACGAAAGGCATGTTGGGTTGTTTGACTTCTTTGCGCAGATCTTGGATGTAATGAACCATGTTGCCGGCATAGTTGCCGTAGTATTCGGGATCGAATTGATCATTGAAACCTTGGAACCACACACCGCCCGCAACTTCATATCCTGCCTTCGGATCATATTCGGGATGATAGGCTTTCGGGTCTGCCAAAACCTTATTGATGAAACCCGTCATCTCTTTCCAATAGAAACCAGCCGCATCACGGCTTGGCATTTCGCCGGGATTGCGGATTAAGGATTTTTGGAGTTCTTTGCTCTTTTGGTTCATCGTGGCGAGCTTTTGCTGTGCAGCCGCTTGTTCTTCTTTAGGAAGTTTTCCAAGGGATGTTTGAAAGTCGCGTTTCTCGGTTTCGATGGCTTTCCAGTCTTTTTCGATCTGCGCCATCGCGGCAGGAGTTCCGCCTTCGGCAAGGTATTTATCCCATGCGGCTTTGCTCACTTTCCAGCGTTCCATTTGCTCTTTCTCGTTGGCTGTCGATTGATAAGGACCTGCGGATGGTGGACGGAAATCGTAGTGGAGCGATTTGCCACCCCATGAGGTCTTGATGATCAAAATGGGTTGATCGAGAGTTTTCTCTAACATGATTCCGAATGCATACTCGGGACCGAAAGCAGTGGGTCGCGCGCCATAGCCTGTCGCCAGTGGGCCGGAGGCAACACCTGCCTCGGCACCGCGATTCACTCCACCATACGCCGCGATGTATGTGCGCTTTCCGACTGGAATTCCCGTCTTCTCAACCCACAGGTTCGCTAATTCCAATGAGCCTTTTAAGCCTTTAGCAGCTGCGACAGTATCTAGAACCTTCTGATCGGTAAGACCCGGCGAGAAAATCGCGGCGAGTTCTTTATCGCGAGCCACGCGAGTCGGATCAGTCTGGCGTTTCTTGAATTCTTCGTAACGTTCATTGCGCACCCTATCCGTTTCTTCCTTCAAAGCGTTCTGAACCAATACTCCGAATTCATTTTTCGGAAGCTTCGCGTTAGCCGGATCTTTCATCAGGTTCTCTTTGATTAAAGGTTCCATTTTGACTCGAATATCGCGCTCCAACCATCCGGTTAATGAGATCCACTCTTCTTTGGTCGGTACATACGCAGGCTTGGGCAAATAAGCCAAGGTGGACACCTCGGCATGACCCTGCATGTTTGACTGGCCGGCTAAAACATAGACCAACAGCTTTTTCCCGCTTTCCGCGGCGTGTAGGGTTGAGCCAGTGGTGATCAACGCAGCCATTGCGACTGCCGACAAAAGATTCAAGGGTATTAGATTCATGAGATAATATAATATGAGCTGTGGCTTTCGCATCCGGTGCGAAAGCCATGAATGTGCCTCTCAGTAACGTTTGGTTCAGAGATGGTCTGTCACTCAAATCACTAACGCCTATTCCTTCACGTAAACGTGAAAACCGCAGTGGTAGTCTTTTGAAACTTTTACGACTTCATCACTTTCTGGCGGGGCGTTAAAACCACCACGTTCGATGATGAGGAAATCACGTCCACCGACGGTTCTAACTTCCATCTTGAGAGCTTGGTCATCGTTCACGCCAATCAGCATGTCACCTGACCAAAAATAACCACCGAAAAAGCCTGATTTGGCTACTTTCCCCCCATCGATGATCTGAATCACATCTTTAGGCTTATCGATTTTAGCCGGAGGAGCTCCTTTCTTAGGGTTCATAAATGCGTTGATCTTGGCATCAACTTCCTGCGGGGTAGCTGGCTGAGGATAGATCGCCCATGCCCATGTGCCGATTACAGACTTATTCGGTTCAAATTTTCCACTGTAGGTATAGAGGTCCGAGTCTTTACCGCTGATGTATGAGGCCAAAGTCGTTTTGGGAATCTTCTGAACGAATTCCAATCCACCAGGCAATCCTTGCACAATCGATCCAACACGCGAACGAACCACTTTTGCTCCACCACCCATGACCGCGCCGGTATTAGGTTCCGCCAGCACATCGGGCATACTGGTGTAGGTTTTCTTTAGCAGAGGATCCGCAAAGGTCTTAACCTCCGCACTCGCAGTCTTGAGCACATCTGCAATCGCTTTCGTAGATCTACCTGAAGATGAGTCCACTGTAAAAGAAGCCGCTTTTTTCACAATCACAGGCAACACAGTTTTATATTGTGCGGGTTCTGCCGCAATCTTGGCGAGTGCGCAAACCGCAGCAGTTTGTATCCAAACGTCGTCGTAATCTGAGAGTTGAATCAAACGATCGCGGTGTTTAGCGATCAAGGCATTGTCAGCACGACCCAGTGCTTCGATCGCATGCAACGCAACCCACCAAGATTCATTAGGATCATTTAGCATCTTACCAACCTGCTCATACATTTCTGGGGTGACCTTGTCTTGCGACAAAGGGCTGCCTTTGAACATTCCTGTTAGAGCTAGCAGCCCAGCCTGACGGAGACGAGCGTCCGTGGATTTCAGGAGAGGAAGAACCATCTCCACTTTGCCGCGTTTGACGACTTGATCCATCGCCAAACTACGCAGGTCGTATTCTGGATGATGAATGTATTTCTGGATTGTTGCATCTGTAAGAGCCGGGTCGTTCATTTTAGAGATCACAGCCAATGATGCATCCGTCTCAACCTTTTCATTCATGAGCATCTCCATCGTGAGAAGTCCTCCTGGAATTGGCTCAATGGAATGAAATATATCGTCCGTCGCATTACCCCATGGGCGTGGCAGTGGCATACTCTTAGCCCACTTGCTGCGCGGTGCGCCGAAGAGTTGCAGATGTTTACGATGCAAGGTGTAGGTTAGAGCGAAAAAAGTGCCCCAATCCATATTGTCTTCTGTAGCAGATCGGTCATAACGGTCATCCATACCTCCGATGCCAATACTACCATCGAATCGGCGAGAAAGATCCATCACCCAACGTCTGGTGTCCATGTATGAACGGTAAGGCACTGGGCGCTTTTCACGCACCTGATTGACCGCAGTATGGTGCCAGATTTCACCCATTCCGCCGCCCGTATGGGCAGCATGGAACCAGTTGGTCGCATAAAAGGCTTTCATCGCAGTGTTATCACGCGCCTTAGCAAAAACAGAAGCTTCACCCTCAGGTGCGATCATTGCAGCTGCTCCCAAGCCAAAAGCTAAGCCACTGGACTTACCATTGTCTCGAAAACCACCCTCTGGAAGATTGGTGCCGTAAGCAACGTTGCCGTGTCCAGCATAACGGTAAAATTGGGCGAAAGTCTCCTTGAACATATAATCATCAACCTCCACACCACACAATTTCGCCATCAGTAAGAAAGACATACAATTCACACCAGAGGCGTGCACCTGACCTGTGCCGACGGAATAAGTGAAAGCCGCAGGGGCCCCGCGACCACTCCATCCACCGTTGAACATATGAGCTTTAAGCTCTTCGGTCGCCTGTTTGATGAATGGCAACACAGTTTGATCACCCGTCCGCAAGTAATATTCACAAACCCCCTGGCCTCTGTAGCCTTTCTCCCAGTTTGTTCCGCCAATGTTCTTGATGTTTTTCATCCAGCCACGAACCACTTCGAGATCTTTCTCCTCACCTGTGGAGAGAAGGAACATGACCGATCCCCATTTCGGCTCCGCTTGTTTGGCGATAACATCAGCTAAATTTCTAACAATTTTATCGGATTTCGGGCAATTTAACGGCCACGTCTTGCTGTAGCTTCCCATCACTGGAATCTGCACCAACACGTCACCCACATCTTTGATTTTCAAAATGACTTTACCGTCCTTGGCTTCGGCTTCGGTGACGATATCGCCAAGAATGACGCGCGGATCACTATCTTTCAAAACGACGCCGTTAATGCTCTCGATGATCTGACCTTTTTGAAGTTTTCCGGTTGCTTCCGCTGGAGAGCCTTTTTCGACATTGTTGATCTGCATGGTCATCCCCGGGCGGGTGAGGTTGATACCGATACCGACCGGGCCCAGGTTTCTAACAAGCCATGCGCCCTTATCGGTGATATTGGGGAAAGGATTGAAAATCGGAGTATTTCCCTCGGTGTAGTAGGCAGGGCCGCTGTTTGCAGGTGGTTTCTTCTGAGCCCATGCGCTTGAGCCGAACGTTAATGCGATCGAGGCCACGCATGCGCCTGTGATTCTGATGATGGGTGATTTGCCTGTGATCATGAATAAATGAGTTTTTTCGAGCTTTGGAAATCCTAGCTCAAGTGCCTGGCAGAGGAATAAAAAAATCGAGGAGAAGTCGTGACAACTTGGGACAAAAATAAGCAAGTTTGCACAGCCATAACAGGATGGCTGCAAAATGATAAAGACCGCTTAAACCGTTAGCTTCGGTGACAATCAAGGGGCTTTGGGAGCGCTTGGAGCGGCTCCTTTTTTATCAGGCGCAAGTGCTTCGAGCATCTGTTTCGCCATGCGCTCACCGAGAGCGATTTGGCCAGCACTGTCGAAATGAGTATTGTCCTTTAACATCGTGAGATCATCCGCGGGAATGAGCCAGGAGTAAGGATCTTTGGTTGTAACGGTTTCCTGCGCTTTTTGAACGATGGCAGTGTGATCGAAACTCCAAGGAGTTTCTTTGAGCAAGCTCGATGAGATCCGACCCAGTACCACAGGAAGGTTGGCTTTTCCGGTTTGGGTGCGAACGTCCGCGAGCAGGATTTCGAGATTTTTTTCGTAGGCATTTGCTCTCTCGATTTTCTCCGCATCACCCTCACCTTGCATCCAGAGCATACCGGACGTTTCAACTGTATGGCCGGATTTTTCCAAATTCGATAACGCATTGCGGTAGTTAGTTATAAAGCGCGGATACATTTTCTTTTTCTCCGGCAACCAGCTATCCGCCAGCGATGTGCCACCTGCTGAAAATTTAACGAGTCGGATCTCGTGATCGGGAAAGGCGGATGCAAGGCGGTGGGAAAAAACCACTTCGGGACCAAACTGCAATTTGCGAGCAATCGCCGTGGTGTCCTCTCCAATTTTCTTCCACTCCTCTTTGTGATTGTCCCAAACTCTAACATTGGCTGGAGTTTCCCTCAGGTTTTCCGGAAGTTCATTCCATTTGCCACAGCCGTCCATGTTTGACTGGCCGCCGAGCAGGAAAAGTTTCACGGGTTTTTCTGCTGCGAATGCGGAGGGGCTGAATAAAAGGGCGATGAGGATGATGGTGCGGAGCATTTTGCTGGGTTTGTTGCTGGTTAGTTGATCGGGTGTTTTAGAACGAACCCGCGGGATTGGCTACACTATGTTCCGCCCCTGCGGTTTGCGCTTCGCGGTTTTATGAAAAATTCGCTATGGGCGAATTCGGCAGTCAAACCCGTTTGCCGGAGGCAAGGGCTCACTTACTGGAAAGACCAAACCCCACCACCCAACGAGTTGGATGGTGGGGTTTGGTCGGGCTAGCGGGATTCGAACCCACGACCTCTACACCCCCAGTGTAGCGCGCTACCAGGCTGCGCTATAGCCCGTTTCCGGAAAGGCGCTTAAAAAAGCAGCGGATTCCCATGTTGGCAAGCACGTAAAACCATGTGAAGAATTTCGCCGTGAACAAAATCAAGACAGCGATCATCGGAGCCAGCGGATACACAGGCATGGAATTACTCAGGATTCTTCTGAGTCACCCAGCCGTCGAACTCACCGCCGTCACTTCGCGCACTGAGTCCGGGAATAGACTCGACGAAGTTTTTCCAAGATTCGCCAAAGCCAGTTCTGCTAGCCTGAAGTTTTCCCAACCCGAGCCCGACCTCATTGCAGCATCCGGAGCAACGGTTGCATTCCTCGCACTGCCGCACGGAGTCGCAGCTGAAATCGCCAGAGCGTTGCTCGAACGCGGCATGAAAGTCATCGATCTCAGCGCGGACTTCAGATTGAGGTCGGCGGATGTTTACGAGGAATTTTACGGCCACCCACATCCTGCGCCTGACCTTCTGGATGAAGCGGTTTATGGACTTCCGGAAATCCGAGAAGCAGCCATTCAATCGGCACGGCTCATCGCATCGCCGGGTTGTTATCCGACCAGCATCATCTTGCCATTGATTCCTTTGCTGAAAGCGAAACTCATCGATCCATCAACCATCGTCGCGAACTCCATGAGCGGCGTCAGCGGAGCCGGACGAAAAGCGGATGTCTCACTGCTATTCTGCGAATGCAATGAATCCGCCCGCGCGTATGGCGTTCCAAAACACAGGCACCTATCAGAAATCGAGCAGGAGCTTTCCCTTGCTGCAGGTCAGACTGTGACGATCTCGTTCATCCCGCATTTGATCCCGGTCAACTCCGGCATCGTCACCACCACCACCGTGAAGCTCGCGCCAAATGTCAGCACCGAGCAAATTTCCGCTGCCCTCGAAAATGCTTACGCGAATCAACCCTTTGTCCGCTTGCTGGGACGTGGCAAAGCTGCGGACACGAAAATGGTCACCCGCACCAACTTCATCGATATCGGTTTCGAGATTGATCCACGCACGAATCGTTTGATCCTGATGTCAGCCGAAGACAACCTCGGTAAAGGTGCAGGCGGACAAGCCGTCCAATCATTTAACCTCATGCACGGTCTGCAACCTACCACCGGGTTGGATAGTTGGTAAAAAAGTCCTTTCATCAAAAAATGAGCTTGCCCACCCATCCGACCCTACCTAGCGTCCCGCCCTCCAAGGGCAGATGTCAGAGTGGTCGAATGAGCACGCTTGGAAAGCGTGTGTGGCGGTAACGTCACCGAGGGTTCGAATCCCTCTCTGCCCGCCATTCTTCGCTTCCGTTCCGGAAGCTACGAACGGCAAGCAATTGAATGGGTCTACACCAAAGTTTGGGGGATGAGGTAATTTTTGGTTTGTGGTTATGGTTGGGTGGTTTGTTTCTAGTTAAGGACTATCCGCATTGAGCGATGACACGTAAGCGGTAGTTATTGAAATTTCTAAAGCCGTAAGCACGGCGTTGGATGAGTTTCATTTTTCGGTGGAAGCCTTCGGTGATGCCATTGTTTTTGGTGAAGCGCCACATGCAGGCAATTTCCTCCTGCCAACTATTAAGAGTTTTGGCCAATGTGACCAGAGGAGTAAAATGGCTATGGGCGAGTTGAGAGATGAGATGAATGAAGTGATGAGCAAGTGGCCTGCAATGGATAGCTTGTTGATGTTTTTTACGCATGAGGTCGCAGACCCGCTGGAGCTGATCGTAAATGGCTCGCAGTGCCGGATGGTTGGAGAAGAGCTGATCGAGGCGGGAGCGCTGTAGATCTGTCAATCGCTGGGGATGTTTGCGTAAGGCAGCAAGATAGCCGCGGTGTTGTTTGATCGAAGGGGCGATTTGGCGGCAAAGATCCATGAAGTGATATTGAACGATACGGATGACATGGAAGCGGTCCGCAACGATGCGTGCGTGAGGAAAGTATTGTTTAACCAGCGCTCGGTAGCTGGCGCTCAGATCCATGCAAACGATACGGACTTTGTCGCGGCCTTGCAGAGATTTAAGGAAGGATTCAAGGTCCTGAGCACTTTTCCCTTCGGCAATATCGAAGACACGATGTCTTTTGAGATCGCAAAAGGTGGTGGCAAATCGACAACCTTTGTGAAGGGTATGTTCATCGATACCGAGGACTTCGGGGCATTTTCGAGAGAGTCGTTCTTTGGCTTTGCGGTGTGTGAATTGCTGGTAAATCCGCTCTACCGTAGCACTGCCGATTTGAGTCCTTGTGGCGAGACGCTTGCCGCAGATTCCCTCGTGATGATCGAGGTAGATACGCTCACGGAAGGGCTCGGTAGAATGCCTTCCTGGTGAAATTCCTGGGAGTGGTTGCACAAAACTCTTCTTACAGTCGATGCAACGGAAGCGCCGACATTCCACAATCAGCTTGGAAAATTTACCAAAAAATTCCAAGTGCCGAGCATGTCGACGGTAGTGTCCCTTGCTGTGGAGGCTGCCGCCTCCACAGCAAGGGCAGGCCTTGGGCCTTAGCTCGCTTGGTTTGACAATAAGTTCCATCATTTGCTTGCTCTGATACCGGATGATTCGGTATCCGTTGATTCCTATCTCACTAGGTGGGGTCATGGGGCTCATGATTCATTCTTTGCCTCATGTCCCCAATCTTTGATGAAGAGCCAATTGAATGAGTTTTTGGAAGCGAGGAATGGCGGGCAGAGAGAACCGAGAACCCCTTGAGCGAAGTGAAACGGGTTTGACTGCAGATTTCGCCTATGGCGAAAAATCATTAAAGACGCGAAGCGCTAACCGCAGGGACGGAGCGGAACGAAGTGGAGCGTAGTCAATCCCTTTCTGCCGCACATGAGAGAGCCAATGAGCAGTGACTCCCAAAGATTTGCTCATTGAAAGCTCCAGCCATAACGCTCTAGTTGGTTCTTCATTTCATTTTTCCCAAGAATTCCAATGGACGCTACAGTAATCAAAAATCCTATCATTTGTGGTCACATCGAACCATGGGAGACCGTTTACATGCTATTCATGCAACCCGGCTTAATCATCTGGGTTGCGGGTGCGATCTGGTGCTTTCGAAAAAACAACATCCACGGTGCAGTCATTTTACAAGTTCTGGGCGCACTAGAAATTGTAATTGGAGGTATAGTAGCCTTCATCGTTGCTGTAAAAAATATCGCAGCCTACACAATAGATCATGGAGGATATGATCCCGTAGCGATATTTGCTGATCTCGACTATTACGGAGAAATCGTACTCATCGGCCTCATCACACACTTCGTCTTACTCGCGATAACTCTTATCCTTGTGATCCGCGCAAAAACGAACATACACCGATCACACCTAGTCACTTGAACCACGCCCCAATAAGCCCCCCAAATTTACACATTGAACCCTCCCCGCCCAACCGCTCTAGTCCGTTCGTGAAATTTCATCTTCTTCCTATCATCCTGCTCTCCCCCATCACCCTCAACGCTGCGGAAAAAATCATTCCTGGCGCAACCGAAGACTCACCGTCCCACGCACATTACTTCACTTGGATCAACAACACCAACGAAGGCCCAACTGCTGACCAGACCAAGGTCAACCTGGAATTTTTCCAGTGGTTGAAAGATGAATACGGAATGACCTTGGACATTTACGCTTTCGATGCCGGTGCGGTCGATGCGCCAAATTATTACGGCTCTCCGGACACGAGAAAATTCAAAGGTCAGTTCCCGGATGGTTTTGGTCCCTTCGCAAAACAAGCCAAAGGTTTTGGAGGCCGACTCGGAGTCTGGCTCGGCCCCGATGGTTTTGGCGAAACCCATGAAGAAGAAATAGAACGCATCGATTTCCTCGCCTCACTCGCTAAAGACCACAACTTCCAACTTTTCAAAATGGATGCGGTGTGCGGACAACTCCGCGATGACAAACAAGACGCCTTCATCCGCTTGATGACCGAAGTCCGCAAACACAGTCCCGATCTCATCCTTCTCAACCATCGTCTCAATCTCGGCGAGGGAGTTGAACACGCCACGACTTTCCTCTGGGAAGGCGCGGAAACCTACATCGACGTCCACATGGCGAATAGCGCGACCGCACCCCACAACCGCGCCACCGCACTTTCTCGCGGGCTTCCTCCAGAGCTCAAGCGCTTGGCTGAAGACCACGGCGTCTGCCTTTCTTCATGCCTCGATTTCTGGGAAGACGATCTCATCCTCCAAGGCTTCAACCGCTCGATGATCCTCGCGCCTCAACTCTACGGAAGCCCGTGGTTGTTGCGCGATGACGAATACGCGAAGCTTGCCCGTATTTTCAACATCCACAGAAAATACAATGAAATCCTAACCAAAGGCATCGTCCTTCCGGAAGAAGCTTACGGAAAAAATGCCGTTTCCCGTGGCGATGACAAAACCCGACTCATCACCCTCCGCAATCTAACATGGGAACCCATCACTTACAAAATCGCGCTCGACTCCGCCATCGGACTCAATAGCACCGATAAACGCGAAGTCCGCTTGCTCCATCCTTACGAAGAAATCATCGGTAAAGACCTCGATTCTAACGGATCTGTCGAAGTCACCGTCCACCCCTTCCGCGCCGTGTTGGTTTTGGTAAGCACTGACAAGATTACCGAACCCTCTCTCGAAAAAGGCGCTTACCAAGTCGTCAAGAACGTCGAGGGTAAGCCGGTCGAAATCGACAAACTCACCCCCATTGCTCTCAAGCAACCATGGCACCGTAACCTCGCCGATCTAACGCCATCTACCCTTTCAACGGATTGGGAAGCTCTCTACGAAACCACCATTTTCTCAGCCGACAACAACGCGCTCGAACTCCGCAGTTTGAAACGCTCGGGTGAAACCAAGATTCCCGCAGTGAAAAATGCACGCCAAGCTTTCCTCGATCAACCGCTCATGAAATCCCGCGCGCTTTCCGATCAGTTCATGTTTGATGGAGATCTATCAACCGTGATGGATTCAGTCGTCCGTAACAAAGACATGCGCATCGCCACCGGTTGCTTGCGTATCGATTTTTCCAAACCGCAAAGTTTCGACCGCATCGCCATCCACACCCAAGCGTTTGATAGCACACTCATCGACAACGAAAACCGTGGCGCGGAATTCAGCCGCGATCTCATCACTTGGACCCCATCCGAGGAAGCCATCATCGAAGGCAACACCCTGAACATTTACCCGCCTGCTGGTGAGTGGCGCTATTTCCGCATGCAAACCTCCCCCGAGCGCATCGCCGAGGTCGAGGCATGGAAGGGCAAAACCCAACTGCCTCGGGAAAACTGGAAAGGCAGCAATTTCTTTGCCCATCCGAAAGTCGTGCCAGTTGAGAGAACATGGTCGGCCAAAGTGAAAATCGACGAGATCACCCCGACCTCCTATCTCTGCGTCGCTGTCGAAGGGAAACACGGACTCGAGGGTTGCTACGCCGCCCTCCGTGTTGGGGATCGCCTGATCGGAGCCCCAGACCGAGCCGTTTCCTATCCCTCAAATGCCTGGGAATATCCCGTCTCCAACAAGCAAACTGGCTACACCTATTACATCCCACTGGACGACTCTATGCTCAATCAAGACCTCGAAGTCGTGCTACTAGGCATGAAAGGCGGCGGCCAAGAACTCCAACCCACCGCCTGGATTACCGCAAGGGACCTGCCATTTACGAGAGAGCGAGTGACGATTAAGAAGTGAGTTAACCGTGGCGGCAATCGAAGCGAAGCGGAGATGGAGGGACTAAAATTAGAAATCTCCCTCAAATTGCATCCGCCATGCCAAACCATAAATCTACCCAGTTTACCCAGCTTTGCGCCCCTCTGCGACCTCTGCGGCTCTGCGGTGAAAAATTTTACCCAAACCATAGATTCTAGGATCAAATCAAATCCTTGACCCTGCCCTTACACGCGCCTAAACCCAGCGCCTCATGGGATTTGACACACTTGGCCTCTCCGCACCCGTTCTCGAAGCAGTTCTAGAAACGGGCTACACCAATCCAACACCGATTCAGGCGCAAGCCATCCCGGTGATTTTGGAGGGCAAGGATGTAATCGGAGCATCGCAAACCGGCACCGGCAAAACCGCAGCCTTCGCGCTCCCATCGCTTTCCAAGATCACCAAAATGGGCAAACCCCAGATCCTGGTGTTAGAACCCACTCGTGAACTCGCCCACCAAGTCGCCGAGCAATTTGAAAAATACGGTGCAAAAACCGGCATGAAAGTCGCACTGCTTTACGGTGGCGTTGGCCTCGGCACTCAGATGGAACAACTCCTTTCAGGCGTCGATATCGTTGTCGCCACACCGGGCCGCTTGGTCGATTGCTTCTACCGCGCCGCGATGCGCTTCGGTGAAGTGAAAATTCTCATCCTCGATGAAGTCGACCGCATGCTCGACATGGGCTTCCTCCCGCAAGTCCGCAAGATCGTCAACCTCTGTCCATGGGAAGGACGCCAAACCTTGTTCTTCTCCGCCACCATGCCACCAGCGATCCAAACCTTCGCGCAATGGTGCTTGGTCGAGCCCGTGAAAATCGAAATCGCACGCCGCGAAGTTGCCTCCACCGTTTCCCACGCCTTTTATCCCGTCTCCATTGATCAACGCGACGAGCTGCTTCTCGCCCTGCTCAAGCAAACCGATTATCATTCCGTCATGATCTTCACTCGCACGCGTCGTGAGGCCGATGAAGTCACCAGTATGATCAAAGGCACAGGCCAGGTCAAAGTTGCCGCCATGCACTCCGACATTAATCAAACGGATCGCATGAAAGCGCTCGCAGGTTTCAAAAGCGGTGATTTCGAAATTCTCGTCGCCACCGACGTGGCGGCACGTGGCATCGACGTCTCGGGCGTCACCCACGTCATCAACTACCGCGTCCCGGAAAACGCCGAGGACTACGTCCACCGCATCGGCCGCACCGGCCGTGCCGAAGCCGAAGGCGATGCCTTCACCATTCTAACAGCCGACGAACTCGATTTCGCAAAATCCGTTGAAATCTACGTCAACCAAACCATCCCCCGCCGCAAGCTGGAAGATTTCAACTACACCTACACCGCCCTCCTGGACGACGAACCCTCCAAACCGATTCGTAAGAAAAAGGTTGGTGGTAAGAAGCGTAGGTAAACGTGGCGGCGGATTTTATCCGCCCAGCCATATATTGAAATAATTGTTAGGCATGGCGGATACAATCCGCCGCCACTTTACTCGCCGTAAATCCATCTCACTACACCAGCCAAAGAACTTAGACCTTGGCAATTTTCTGCAACTCAGTCAGAAAATAAATATGAAAAGGGCGTTAGAATTCTATCCTTCCGGTTCGCCTTTTACCTTGAACTCCGACCGGTCGGCAAGCACCCCACAAACCTAACTGGCTGGATAATATCAATTTATCTATACGACTAAAATGGTTCGTTATTACTCCACGATTATCCTCCTACTAATTCTTTTAGCCACTCTTCTCGTAATTCTCTTCGCGAGAGAAGCCTTGGCTTCTGTGTGGATAATTTTTGGATTCAGCATGATCCTTGTTCAGGTGCTCACCGGGTATACCTTTATCGGTATGTTTTCAACTTCCCCATTATCGCGGACTAAAAATCCTCGTTCTTTCTGGTCTTCCGTTATGGTGACTAGCGCAATTTTTATCTATTTCTATTTTAAGATGATTTTAGGATCGTGATCAAAAGCTACCTCCTTAGTTCAAAAATTTCGCCTCTTCTCTTTTCATCTTCCCCGCTTTGCGTCCCTCTGCGACCTTTGCGGCTCTGCGTTGAAATATTATCTTCACCTCCCACCCCGCCGCCAATTCAGCATCGCCTCCCCTAACCTCGCAGCCGTGTCACTTGCGATACACACATCGCCAATAACTGCTTGGGAAAGTTCCGCCGCGTGACCGCACGCCCAAGCACCGAACGCCGCTGCATCGAAGTGATTCATTCCGACTGCAAGCTGCGCGCCGATGACACCTGAAAGCAAATCCCCTTGCCCGCCGTTCGACATTGCAGGTGTTCCCGTGGAATTGATGCGCAATGGACTAACCTGTTTCGCCACAATCGTGCGCGCGCCCTTCAACAAGAGCACCGCATCATTTTTCTCCACAAACTTCCGAGCCGCTTCTTCACGATCCAGCCCTGAAAGCTCCGCTGCCAAACGAGCGAACTCACCGGGATGAGGTGTTAGAACATGATTTGCATTCGGTTTCAAACCGCGCTGCGCCATAAAATTCAGCCCATCCGCATCTATCACCATCGGCACATGTGTTTTTTGGATCAGCTCTGCCAAGCCATCCGCAAAATCCTCATCCATCTGCCCTAATCCGGGACCAACGATGATTGCATCCAAATGATCCCCTAACAGCTCCGCAGGATTCTCATTAGTCTTCAACATCGCCTCAAAAGGCAACCGTGAGAGTATCGCTTCAGCCACTTGTGGCCGCGTATACAAGGTCACCAACCCAGCCCCTGCACGGATGGCGCCGATCACGGCTAACAACGCCGCACCCGTAAACGAAAGTGATCCCGCAACAATCCCCACCCGACCCGCCATGCCTTTGTGAAATTCAAAGGTGCGGGGAGATCTTCCAAAATGCATGCTCTGCGGACAGATCAATTCCATCTCACCACCTCCATCCGCGCGCAAAGCATCAACTTCCACAAAAGCGAGCTGACCCGTCGCGTTCGCCGCTTGTGCGAATAGCAATCCACGCTTCACCGCAGCGATCATCATCGTCCGATCCGCCAGCACCGCTCCCGGAAAAACCTCACCTGAATCGGGATCGACCCCCGAAGGCAGATCCACCGCGATTACCGTCGCACCGCATTCGTTTCGCAACCGATTCATCTCCTTAGCCGTTTCTAGCAGCGAATTCCGCAACGCACCTTTTGCGCCTATGCCAAGCAAGCCATCGATCAGCAACAACTGCCCATGAACGTGTTTCTCAAACCCTTTTTCTAACAAACCTTCCGCATCCAGCTCATCCCATTGCGCCTGGGTGAGGTATGCCCATTCATCGATTCTAAAACCAGACCGCACACCGATCTGCCAGCCAAACTCTTCTTGCAGAACTCGCAAAGCGATCAACGCATCGCCGCCGTTATGTCCTTTTCCAACATACGCAACAGCCGTGCCCACTTCGCGATATTGATTTCCGATGGCCCGACCCAGCGCCACTCCCGCAAGATCCATCAATTCCGCCTCAGAAATTCCCGAGTCCATCGCTCGTTGCTCGATCGCTCTCATTTGTTGAACGGTAACACTTGTCATGATTTGCTCTTTAACTTGCTTGTTTCCAATCCTTGAGAGTTTCACTCAAAATCGTATCGATCCGTTTTCGCTCGGATTCTTTCAAATATTCAAAACCTTCTTCTTCCCCAGCCACCACCCGCTTCATTCGCGCAATCACTTTTTGTTTCAAACCAGGAGGCATACCTTTGAACGCCTCTGAGTAAACCATGTAAGAGCAGCGATTTTTAAAAATTCGTCCATACAATCGAAACTCTGCCAAGCTCTCGCCGTTTTTGCTTTTTGGAAAACGTTTCACAAATGTCTGTTGGAATCCTGCATCACCTTCGACCCCATCGCCGAGATCTGCCTCGTGTTTGAAAAACAGATAATCCACAATGTCTTTAGCGCTGCTGTCCGCGATCTCACCCGCTGAACCTTGAGCCGGATCCGCATCGGGATTCAATGTCTGCATGAAATACACCGAACGCCGGTAGTTCATGGCTGCTGCGTTGAGTAAATTATGCATCTTCACTTGATGCTCTAACACCAACAAGGACACCACATCACTGGTCGGTCTCAGGTAATTTTTTACATCCACCATCCCCGCCACCGATTTGATCGGGATGGTGGAAGGTGTTAGATCGGATTCCTCTGTGAAAACCCGATTTCCCAAATGCGGCAGCGAGCTCCTTCCCGTCACAAACCACCCACCCCATCGATCCGCCAACGGCGTTTCATGTGCCACATCGTGCGTCCCTAACTGCAAGATCGGATGCCCACTTTCCTCCGCATAGACCGACCGTATCAACATCCCAGGAACATTTTCTGTTCGTGACGTAGCGTGACATGAAAGGCACCGATTCGTATCCCGCTCGATCCGCATTGCGCCGTCTTTATCCGGTTCCACTAAATAATAAACCGGACCCAACACCGCATCGTGCACTATCGCTTCCACCGCCCCACCCGGCACGTAACCGACATAAGCGTTTTCGGAAAAATACAAACTCCTCGGATTTCGCGGAGTGATCCGGCTGTTCTGCAAACTCGTTTTGGAAAACACCAGAACCTGCGACTCTTTAGGCACATTCAGCTCAGCCAACACAAACTCCAAAGCTTTCAAGCCCTGTCTCGGCTGACCCGCCAATTTTCTCTCCTCCAACTTTTTCGCCAAAACCGCCAAACGATCCGTCGGTAATGTATCCGAATACCGGATCGGCTCCAGATCCCAAAAATCCGTTTTCCCCTGCGCCAAAACGCACTGAACCCCAAACAGGCTCAGCGCAAAAATTTTCAGTAATCGGTTATGAAAACTCATCACCATCATGTTACGCAAGGTTGAGCACCATGCACACCCCATTTCTACCATAAACCCCGCATATCCTGCGGAAGATTTACCGTTCGCTAAGCCACTTAACATCATCGAAAGACTAGCCAAGACGATTTCAGCCGTTTAAAACCCCGCCATGACTTCACCCGTTATTCTCTTCTCCGGACAAGGCGCTCAAAAAATCGGTATGGCTCGCGATTGGATCGAGTCCTCAAGCATCGCTCGCGAACTGGCAGACAAAGCCGATGCCGCTTTGGGTTATTCGCTCACCGACATCATGTTCAACGGCCCAGAGGATGCGCTCACTGCAACCTCAAAATGCCAGCCCGCCCTTTACCTTCACGGCCTGATCGGCCTTGCACTGCTGAAATCGCGCTTACCAAATTTCAACCCAGTCGCCGCTGCTGGGCTCTCGCTCGGTGAATTTACCGCCCATGCTGCCGCTGGAACATTTTCCTTCGAAGACGGACTGCGCCTCGTTTCACGACGTGGCACATTTATGGAAGATGCCTGTAACGCCACCGATGGAGCGATGGCCGCCCTGATCGGTGGTGATGAGGAAAAAATCCGTGAACTCGCGAAAGCCACCGGAGTCGATGTTGCAAACCTCAACGCCCCCGGACAAATCGTCATTTCCGGAACCAGTGCAGGCATCGACGATGCCGTCGCCCAAGCCAAAGATTTCGGCATCCGCCGTGCGATCAAACTCAATGTCGCCGGTGCCTATCACTCATCTTTGATGGCATCCGCGCAGGAAAAACTCGCCGGCGAGCTAACCACCACCACGATGGTTTCCCCAAAAATCCCCGTCATTGCAAACTTCACCGCCGCGCCCGTCGTCTCTGAAGGAGAAATCCGCTCCACCCTCACCTCCCAAGTGACTGGCTCCGTGCGCTGGATCGAATCCATCCAACACCTCGTCGCCGCAGGCCACACGGAATTCATTGAAATCGGTCCCGGAAAAGTCATCGCCGGCCTGGTCGGAAAAATCGCCCCCGAAGCCAAAATCATCTCCGTCGAAGACCAAGCTTCCCTCGAAGCCACCATTGAATTGCTTTCTTAAAGTAGAAATTAACCGCAAAGAACGCAAAGATCACAAAGGAAAGTGGAAATTCAATGATTTGAGGCTCTATTCTATCAACCATTCGTGTCATTCCTGAAATTCGTGGTTTAAAAATCTTCCTCTTCATTCAAAAATCCAAAATCAACAATCATCAATCGTAAATCGATTCTTCTCTGACGCTCCATGCTCACTCCATCTCTCAAAGCCGATTTTCCCATCCTTTCGGAAAAGGTGAATGGCAAGCCGTTGGTCTACCTCGACAACGCCGCCACCACCCAGAAGCCGATCGCGGTGCTGGATGCTTCGCGGCAATATTACGAGAAGATCAATTCTAACATCCATCGCGGCACCCACCTCCTCGCCCGGGAAGCCACCGCCGCCCACGAGCATGCGCGAGAAACCATCGCGAAATACATCAACGCAAGCTCACCTGACGAAGTGATTTTCACTTCCGGCTGCACCGATGGAATCAACCTCGTCGCCAACATCCTGCCGATTTCTGCTGGCGATGAAATTCTCATTTCCGCCCTTGAGCATCACTCGAACATCGTCCCATGGCAGATGCTGGCTCAGCGCACTGGCGCAGCGTTGCGTGTCATTCCCTGCAATGATCACGGCATTCTCGATCAAGAAATTTTTCAACAACTCCTTTCCGAGAAAACCAAAATCCTCGCTTTCACCTGGGTTTCTAACGCTTTCGGCACCGTCAATCCCGTCCAGCAAATGACCGCCGCCGCCAAGAAATTTGGCACCACGGTGCTGATCGATGCCGCGCAAGCCATCCCGCACCTCGCAGTCGACGTGCAAACAATCGGGGCAGATTTCATCGTCTTCTCCGGTCACAAAGTGTACGCACCCACCGGCATCGGCGTGTTGTGGGGTCGGAAAAGTTTGTTAGAACAACTCCCGCCATGGCGTGGCGGTGGCGAAATGATCAAAGAGGTGACTTTTGAAAAAACCACCTACAACGATCTCCCATTCAAATACGAAGCCGGCACTCCTAACATCGAAGGTGCCATCGCTCTCGCCGCGGCGTTCGATTACATTCACGGCATCGGCCTCGCGGAAATCCAAGCTCACGAGGAAACGCTGATCCACCAGGCAGCAGCCGCCCTTTCCGAAATCCCCGGTATCCACCTCTACGGTCCAGCCGATCGGATCGGCGCGCTCTCCTTCGCCATCGAAGGCGTCCATCATTACGATCTCGGGACATTGATCGATCAAATGGGCATCGCCGTCCGCACCGGCCACCACTGCTGCCAACCCCTCATGGCCCGCTTCGGAATCACCGGCACCACCCGCGCCTCCTTCGCCCTTTACAATACCGAACAAGACATCGATTCCCTAGCCCAAGCCCTAACCAAAGCCGCAGCCATGCTGCGCTGAAGTTTCAAACTTCAAATTTCAACTTCCAAACAGTGATACACCTGACCACTATCTTTCTCCTTCCTGGAATATTGAAAATTGAGATTTGAAACTTAGATGAAAATCATCCTCGGCATCACCGGATCCATTGCAGCTTACAAAGCGGCCGATCTTGCATCTCAGCTCGTCAAAGCTGGGCATGACGTGCATGCGGTCATGACCCAATCCGCTTGCGAGTTTATCACACCGCTTACCCTCCAGACCCTCACCCGCAATCCCGTGTTGGTCTCCTTGGAAGATGAAAAACAATCCTGGAAACCCGGTCACATCGAACTCGCCGATACCGCAGATCTTTTTCTCATCGCCCCCGCCTCCGCCAACACCCTAGCCCTCCTCGCCAACGGCCTTGCACCCGATCCTCTAACATCCATCTACCTCGCTCTCCCACGAGAAACCCCCGTCTTCATCGCCCCAGCCATGAACGGAAAAATGTGGCTCCACCCCGCCACCCAACGCAACGTCCAACAACTCCAAAAAGATGGCTGCCATTTCATCCAACCCGCCACCGGCGATCTGGCTTGTGGATACCAAGGCATTGGAAGACTAGCGGAAATATCCGATATTCTGGCTGCGGTGAAGGGCTGAGATAATGGTTAGAAGTCAGACCTCTTACGTCTGGACTACTGCGATGATCCGCAGCTTTAATCGGTGCCAAAACAGCACCGAAAAATAAGTTGCAACGTGTTCGTTTCTTGCTCTAGTCTTCATCTGTGAAAACGAAGACAAAATCCGCCACTTTCAAAAGAGGTCGCCCCACAGGAGCGGCGACGAAGCGCATCAACACTCGTTTCCCAACAGGACTTGCCGAAAAAATAGAGTATGCGGCTGCTTTGAGGGGTCTTGCAGTAGCAGCTTTTATTCAAGAGGCAGTGGCGGAAAGGGCGGATCGAGTGATCGAAGCGGAATCCCACTGGCAACTTACTCGACAGGAGTCTTCGAACCTAGCCTCTCTCATCGCAAAGCCCCCCAAACCGAACCAGAAGATGCTTCAAGCAGCGAAGCGCGCAGCCCGCCATGTCGTCATACGCTCTTGAGTTGCTGGACGCCTGCCATGATAGAGCAGGATTCTGCAGTGGTCTCGAATCGGTGGATCGCTATTTCAAAGAAACCGCCCGTGGTCATTTGGAGAAAGGAGTAAGCGTAACCCGTGTGCTGGTCGAAGTAGACGCTCTAAAACCAAAAGCCGTTTTGGGGTTTTTCACTCTATCGATGATTAACGTTGAAGCCAAGGAATGGCCAGGCGCTCCGAAAGGATTACCTAAACAAAACGTCTCAGCGGTTTTATTGGGACGCTTGGCAGTGTCTGAATGCGCGCATGGCAAAGGCATTGGTTCAATGTTGTTGGCCACAGCCCGCCAACTGGCGCGAGAAACCATCATGCGAACCGGGGGAATCGGCCTGGTGGTGGATGCAGCCAATGAGCAAATCATCGAATTTTACGCTAAATATGGTTTTCGACGCGTGAACCAAGAAGGACTGCGAATGTTTCTGCCTGCAGCATCGCTGGAAGGCGGAACGAAAATCCCACTCAAATGATTTCAACCAACGATTACCATCAGGCACCTAACTCGCATGATGTTTAAGAGTTTGAACCACGAATTTCACCAATTTCACGAATCTGGAAAATTGAAATGGAATCAATGACATCGCATCCCTCTTCATTCGTGTAATTCGCGTAATTCGTGGTTTTCATTTCTGGATTTTCCCTAAATTATCCCCCGCCGTTCCTGATAACTAAGAATCAGGAACCAAGAACCACGAACTCTCCCATGCCCCATCAACACATCGATGTCAGCTACGTTGCCAAATTGGCGCGTCTCGATCTCACTCCGGACGAGGTCGTCACGTTCCAGTCCCAACTCAATGCGATTCTTGAGCACGTCGAATCCCTATCATCCATCGATTTGCCCGACGATCTTGAGCTCGACGATCACGGAAAACTCGGCCTGATGCGCGATGATACGCCTATCCCGAGTCTCGATCCCGAACTCGTCCTGCGCAACGCCCCAGATCAGTCCCAATCTCAGATCCGCGTCCCAAAAGTCGTGGCGGACGCCTAATTTCTA
Source organism: Verrucomicrobiota bacterium (assembly GCA_040384845.1). GTDB lineage: Bacteria > Verrucomicrobiota > Verrucomicrobiia > Verrucomicrobiales > Akkermansiaceae > Luteolibacter. The sequence continues at coordinate 171,604 of JAZKIL010000013.1, forward strand.
TCCTCTTCCACTGATCACTGATCACTCGGCACTAACCACTCTCCATCTTCCATGACTCTCACCCAGCTCCGCCAGCAATTTCTCTCTGGTGAATCCACCCCAACCCAAGCTCTAGAATCCCTTGCTGCTGCTATTTCTGAGCGGGACTTAAAAACTCAAGCATACGTTTCATACAACCTTGAAACTGCGCTCAAAGCAGCCGCCCACGCCGATCTCTCAAAACCACTTGGCGGCATTCCGATAGCAATCAAAGACAACATCAACACTCTGCATCAACCCTGCACCTGCGGTTCTAAGTTTTTAGAAGGCAAATACCTCTCTCCTTATGATGCGACGGTGATCAAAAAATTAAAAGACGCCGGAGCCATTCCTTTTGGGCGGATGAACATGGATGAATTCGCAATGGGTTCCTCCACGGAAAACTCTGCCATCCACATCACTCGCAACCCGCACGATCCAACTCGTATTCCGGGTGGATCATCCGGGGGATCCGCGGCAGCGGTCGCCGATCTCACCGCTTACGCCGCCCTCGGCTCAGATACCGGTGGGTCTATCCGCCAGCCCGCCTCCCACTGCGGAATCGTCGGACTCAAACCCACTTACGGACGCGTTTCCCGCTACGGGGTAGTCGCCTTTGCCTCGTCCCTCGACCAGGTCGGACCGCTCACTCAGTCCGTCGATGACGCTGCTCTCATCCTTCAAACGATCGCTGGATATGACCCAAAAGACTCCACTTCCATCAACACCCCAGTCCCAGACTATTCGGCGACGATTAACGACGGGGTCAAAGGATTAAGACTCGGAATCCCCGCAGAATACTTTGCCGACGGTATCCATCCGGGGGTTCGAGAAAACGTGGAAAAATGTATCCAACACCTTGAAAGTCAAGGAGCTGAGATAATCAAGATATCTTTACCATATACTGCACACGTGGTTGCTACCTATTACGTGATCGCCCCAGCCGAAGCGTCGTCGAACTTGTCCCGTTTCGATGGAATTCGTTACGGAAATCGTGCCGCTGGTGCCTCGGATATCATTGATGTCTATCACCAATCCCGCGAACAAGGCTTCGGCCCCGAGGTGAAACGACGTATCATTTTGGGAACCTACGTTCTCTCGTCCGGTTACTACGATGCATATTACACCCGCGCTCAGAAGGTCAGAAAACTTATCACCCGCGATTTCACACAGGCGTTTGAAAAAGTGGACGCGATCCTTTCCCCTGTTACCCCAACCCCAGCCCGCCGCATAGGAGCGTGCTCCGAAAACCCGTTGGAAGATTACCTCTCCGACGTCTTCACCATCGCCGCCAACCTCTCCGGAATCCCTGCCATTTCCGTCCCCTGCGGAACCACCGCCTTCGACGGGGCTCCAGCACTCCCCGTAGGCATTCAAATCCTGGCCCCAAACTTCGGCGAGGCCATGATGCTGCGCGTGGCAAAAGCGATCGAAGCCTGTAAATTCTGAAGGGATAACTCCTTTCCACCCCCAGCCTCTCTTCCTTGAGATTTAAAGTTTAAAATTTAGAGTTTCCCAATGATCCTAGGTTACTGCACCAACATCCACCCCGCCGAATCCTGGCTGGAAACTCTGCATGCTCTTGAAAAGCATGTCCTTGCGGTGCGCGATCGGCTTTTGGCTTCCGGTCACCAACCCGCCAACCAACCTTATCCCATCGGCCTGCGGCTTTCTGCTCGCGCGGCGGCTGAGCTGCGTGAGGGAGATCAACTGGAGCGCTTCAAAGATTGGCTCGCAGCGAATCACTGCATGGTTTTCACCATCAACGGCTTCCCATACGGCGCGTTTCACGGAACTTCCGTGAAGGAAAAAGTCTTCCTGCCCGATTGGACCAGTCCGGAGCGAGTGGTTTACACTCAAAATCTTTTCCAAATCATCGCTGAAATTGCCCCGAAAAGCTCGGGTGGATCGATTTCCACCCTGCCCGGCTCCCACAAATCCTTCCACGCCGATGAATCGATCATCCGCAAAAACCTCATCGAAATGGCCTATTTCATCGAGGATCTATCACAAAAACATCAGGTCGATCTCCACCTCGGGCTCGAGCCCGAACCGCTCGGCCATTTTGAAAACACCGCGGAAACGTTGGCCTTTTTCGAGCGACTCCACCGCGATGCCGCCAGCCCCACCATCATCCAACAACGCATCGGGCTGAACTACGATTGCTGTCACTTCGCGATCGAGTTTGACGATGCAAACGAGTCGCTCAACGCCCTCGCAGTCGATGCGAACATCCGCCTGTCGAAAATCCATCTCTCCAACGCCCTGCGCCTCAACCCATCCGATCCCACTGCGCTGGAAGCGATCCGTAAGTTCAACGAACCGACGTATTTCCACCAAGTCATCGCGCGTCGGACCAATGGCTCGCTCGAACGCTTCCGAGATCTCCCCGTGTTCTTCGAAGCCGTGGATTCCGGAACCCTGCAACCCAGCGATTTCTGCGAGGCACGCGTGCATTTCCACATTCCGCTAGATGCCAAACCCGCCAACCCGCTCGGCTCCACCCATGCTCACGTCGAGGAAACTTTGCAGTGGTGCGTCAAACATCCCAACGCCTGCCAACATTTCGAAATCGAAACCTACACCTGGGGCGTCCTCCCAGAAACCCTCCAGCGCCCCGTCGAAGAACAAATTGCCGGAGAATACCACTGGGTGTTAGAAAATTTGAAATCTTAACGAAAGGAACCTCGATTTTTAATTGCGGTTCCTTTCCAAGGGCAAAACACGCGCCTTACAAGATCCGAGCTTGCCGCCCCCAGCTCTGCCATTAGCATGCGCCATTATGGACATCGACGCGCTTAAAGCAGCATTAGCGGCATCACCTGACAACGTTCCGCTGCTTCTCCTTATTGCCAAAACTCTCGAAGATCAATTCGAGCTCGCTGAGGCGCAGACTTACTACAAACGCACGCTCGCAACCGACCCGATGAATGCCGCTGCGTTGTTAGGCATGGCGCGTTTACTGGATTTCGCGGGAGAGACCTCGCAAGCGATGGTTCGCTTGGAAAGTTTGTGCGCCTCTCAACCGAATTACGCGCCCGCATGGTTGTTGCGGGCTCGCATAGCTCTCGAGGAAGGCGATGCCAAATCCGCGCGTGAATTTCACGACCGCGCCGCGGCCATCGATCCCAGCATCGCCGATGAGGAATTGCTGAGCCAAATTCTCAATGCTGGTGGTGGCAATCGTAAAATTGCGATGACCAGCCATGGCTGGAAAGAGGAGCAAGACGAAAACGAAAGCGATCAATTTGAAGGAATGGACGCCGTAGCCGCCCGCGAGCTTGATCTCGAATTCCGACTGAAAGCGGACATCAAATTCGACGACGTCGGCGGCATGGATAAAGTGAAAGATGATATCCGAATGAAGATCATCCATCCGCTGAAAAATCCCGAGCTGTTTGCGGCTTATGGCAAAAAAGCAGGTGGTGGCGTATTGCTCTACGGCCCGCCGGGTTGTGGAAAAACCATGCTCGCCAGAGCCACTGCCGGTGAAATCAACGCGTCGTTTTTTTCCGTAGGCCTGCATCAGGTGTTAGATATGTATATCGGCCAAAGCGAGCAACGCCTTCACCAGATCTTCGAACTCGCCCGCAAGGCGGCGCCTTCGGTTCTGTTTTTCGATGAAATCGATGCGCTTGCCGCAGACCGCCGTGACATGCGACATTCCGCCGGTCGCGGCCTGATCAATCAATTTCTAGCAGAACTCGATGGTGCCCAAGCCGCGAACGATGGCGTGCTGGTGCTCGGCGCAACCAACGGCCCGTGGCATGTCGATGGTGCTTTCATGCGACCTGGGCGGTTTGATCGACTTGTCTTCGTTCCCCCACCGGACACAGCTGCAAGGGCTGAAATCGCCAAGATTCATGGTCGTGGTAAACCACTAGCCAACTTCGATCCCGAAGAGCTTGCGAAAAAAACCGAGGGGTTTTCAGGTGCAGATTTGCGTGCGGTTTTCGATATCGCGACCGAGCAGGCACTGGCGGAGGCGATGAAGCGCGGCTCAATGGTCCCGATGAGCGGTAAATCACTCATTCAAGCAGCCAAAGACGTGAAACCCTCGACGCGGAAATGGTTTGAGAGCGCAAAAAATCATGCGCTTTACGCAAACCAAAGTGGGTTTTATGACGACGTTTTAATTTATCTGGGACTAAAAAAATGAGCTCATCTCTCCAACGCGCACAACATCTACGCGAATGCCACAGGCACGAAGAAGCAGTGGCGTTATTGCACCAGCATCTAGCACATGAGCCGGACGATGCCGAAGCCTACGTCGAACTGGCATTCAATCATCTACAAATGCCCGGACAACGTGTGCTGGCAAATGATTACATCCTGAAAGCCATCGGGATATTACCTGACATCGGCCATATCCATGCACTGCACGCGCGCATCCTCAATCAGTTAGATCGATTCAAAGAGGGCATCACCGCAGCGGAAAGGGCCATCGCACTTGATCCGGAAAATGGCTTTTGTTGGGTAAGCAAAGGTGAAGCTCTGATTGGTTTATCTGAATGGAAAGATGCTGAGAAAGCACTGATTCATTCGCTGGAGTTAGATCCAGATGGCGAAACCGCATCCAATTTACTCGCCATTGCCTTGCGCATGCAGAATCGGCTTGATGAATCGAACGATGAAACAAAACGCCGTCTCGCACGTGATCCAGAAAATCCGCTATCTCTTGCCAACGCCGGCTGGTCTGCCCTGCAAAGTGGTAAAATCGAACAAGCAGAAAATCTTTTTAGAGATTCTCTCAGAATCGATCCTGAATGCGAATACGCCCGTGATGGCCTGAAAGAATCTTTCCGCGCCCGCTCTGCATTTTATCGCCTGTTCCTGCGCTGGGTCTTCTTCATGCAGCGGTTTAACGAGAAAAACCAGATGTGGATCATGATCGGCATTGTGGTCGGATTTCGTTTCCTTCGCAAAGCGGTGCAAGAAATCAACCCGGCTCTGCTTCCACCTCTATTTGTTGTATTTTATGTCTTCATTTTTGGCACATGGCTTTCCAGCGGTATCGCCAATCTCATGATTTTGCGCGATAAATCGGCCAGGCTTTCATTGGATCGCAGCGAAAAGCTTGATGGCTTAGTCGTCGGCGGCGGTTTCATGCTTGGTCTTATTCTCGGAATTTTCGGACTGACATTCAGACAAGATGTAATGATATTGTTAGGTGCTATGCTGATGATTGCTGCGATTCCAAGTTCGATGTGTTTCACCAATGGCTCTTTCAAAGGTCGGATCGTATTCGGTATTATTACGATCCTCGTCTATATCACTGGTATAATTGGAATCTTGGGTTTCACCAAAATCGAAAATTCATCACTCGTGGAGCATGGAATCGTAGCCATCGGAGGTCCCATTCTTATCGCGTTCTTGAGCACATGGATCGCAATGCTGCCTTCACTTAAAAAGTCAGATACAGAACACTGATATGCAGATCCGGATGAAATTTTATAACTCGCTCAACTCCTGAGCCGGATACGTCCAAATCTCGGCGAGGGTGGGATGATAGTGAGGAATCTTGGCAAATTCCGTCACAGTCAACCCGGCATGGATCGCCACTTGGAGTTCATGGATCAAATCAATCACATGCGGACCGACGGCTGAAGCGCCTAAAATCCGGCCCGTGCCTTCCTCCGCGACGATTTTCACAAAGCCCTCGGTCTCACCCAGGATTTGCGCTTTTCCGTGATCTCTAAATGGATAACGGACAGATTCTGTTAGCAATCCACCTTCCTCAATCTGTCTCTGGGTCATCCCCAAGCGGGCACATTGTGGATGCGTGAAAATTCCTAAAAACTCATAATCGACTCCAAGAGTTTTGGGTTGTGATTCATTCAACCGACCCATCTCCTGCGCAATCGAACGAGCAACAATTTCTCCGCTCAAAACGGCTTGATGCACCACTGCCTGTCGATCGCTCGCATCACCTATCGCAAAAATATTCCGGCAACTTGATCTCGATTGCTCATCCACTTTAATTCGCAATTGATGGGTCGCGATCTCTAACACCTCTAATCCCATATTCTCCGTGGCCGACTTACGGCCCGTCGCCAACAACAAGTGAGATCCAACGATTTCCTCTCTAATCCCATCGCGCTCGATCTCAACCATCACCGCTTTGCCCTCCTGCTTGACGCTAAGTGTTTTGATTGAACATAACACTCGTATCCCGCGTTTCCGACTCACTTCGTTGATAACCCCGCCGATATCGTCATCGAAATCACTCAGCAAGCAGCCATTGCGTTGAAGTATTGTCACTTTTGCTCCCAAACCTTCAAAGCAATGAGCCATTTCACAACCAATCGCTCCGCCACCGATAATCACGAGATGTTCAGGGATTTCCCGACTATTCAGCGCGTCATGGCTTAACCAGAAATCCACCCCATCCAAACCTTTGAGCTCGGGAATGTGCGGAACCGATCCTGTGGCAATGACCGCGTAATCGAATCGAATTCTCTGTGTATCGTTCCCGATCCTCACTTCTATTTCATGATTGGAAATGAAAACCGCCTCGCCCCGAATCAAATCAAAATCCCCTTGCTCGAGTTGCTTCGAACGATACGCCTGAAATTCTCCGATCAGCTTATTTTTGCGATCCTGCACCTGATCCATCGAGATGCTCAGATCACTTGTAGTGATTCCAAACTCTTTACTGTTACGCATACGCCGCATCAGATTTGCGGATTCGATGATGGCTTTACCCGGCATGCAAGCTTCCAAGATACAAAGTCCACCCAGTTGATCCGCTTTCTCGATCAATGCCGTCGAAATTCCCAGTTCAGCCAGATTTGAAGCCGCTGAATACCCCCCGCTACCTCCACCAATCACTACGACCTCGTAATTTTTATCAGCATTCATCGCCGAAATTACACGCGGAGCGGATCACTTCAACTCAGGAAATGCCGCTTCCAAATCCAGCTTGTCACTAAAATCTACCTGCAAGCCGCGCAACTTAGTGAAGAGCGCTTTTTTCCGTTCGACCATCGTTGGATCGGCTGCGAGGTCTTTCATTTCCTGAGGATCTTTCCTGAGGTCGTAAAGCTTTGTGACTTTGGCTTCTGGGTAAAGAATTAGCTTCCAGCCCTCATGGGTCACGGCGCGTTGCAATTCCAGGTAGGCACCGTAAACGGCATCGAGTCCTTTGCTTTCCCCTGCTAGCAGCGGACGTAAGCTTTGAAATTCGATGTCTTTGCGATCCGCACTTGCAAGATCAAGGGCGGTAGCCATTGCACTTTGGAGGTAAATCGGGGAATCGGTTTTCGCACCGGCTTTCACACCGGGACCACGCACGATGAATGGCACGCGCACGCTATGGTCATACATATTTTGTTTACCCATGAGCCCGTGATGCCCACAAGCAAGTCCGTGATCGGATGTAAAAATGACCCATGTATTATCGGCCTTATCTGTTTTTTCTAACGCATCAAGAATCCGGCCGAGCTGGGCGTCGAGGTGGGTGATGATCGCATAGTATTCCTGGCGATGCACTTTCACCGCATGTTCATCGCGCGGAAACGGTGCGAGCTTTTCATCACGCAAATCCTTGCCTGCACCGATCTCCTCTTTTTGGGGATACTCGGGAAGATAATTTTCCGGAAGCTTGATGCGATCTAACGGATATCGATCAACGTATTCTTTGGGCGATTGACGGGGATCGTGCGGCGCATTGAATGCGAGATACATGAAGAACGGCTTTTCCGATTTCTTGGCTTGATCGAGAAAAGTGACACTCTCATCCCCTACCACTTCGCTCCAATGTTTGCCGCCATCCCAGTAGCCGCGCAATTTGGAATCGCTCGGGCTCCATGGATCGGGCTTACCGGGGAGAGGCCTGTTGTAGGTAATCGATTCATCACGCGGCATTCCACTACGAATGCTGGCGCTGAAATCAAAACATTTCGCCGCATCTGTTTTGATGTGCCATTTGCCAGTCATGTAGGTTTCGTAACCGGCTTTCGCCATGCGTTGTGGCCAGAGCCGACCTGCCTCGCGTTCGGTGTTGAGTTTATCTTCCATGGCCTTGGCATGCCAAACGGTGCGTCCCGTAATGAGCATGGTCCGGCTCGCGACACAAACCGCTCCGTTCCATGCACCCATGTTGTAAGCATGGGTGAAAGTCGTGCCACTAGCTGTTAGGCGATCGAGGTTGGGTGTATCGATGTCGGTGTGACCCAGGGCTCGTATCGTCTCGTAGCTTTGATCGTCTGAAATGATGAAAATGATGTTGGGCTTGTTGGTATTTTCCGCATGCGTGTGGAAACCGAACAACAAGCCATTCAACACGATCAGAAGAAAAAGCTTCATGGGGATTTGACGAATTCCTTATTGTCCACTGGCTGAAGATTCTTTGGGTTTACCGAGTATTTTTCCAACAGCATGACCATGAAGCCGAACAGCAGAAAGGCGAGCATGACCAGATAGAACACCCAGATGGTGCCTTTGCCCGCAGTAAAACCATAGTTGTGAAGACCAACGCCAAGGAAGTTCACGTGCCACCATGAAAACGCCACAACGCAGGCCGTGAATATCGAAGCAAGATGAAGACCCCAATCTTTGATAATCCCGCCAAGACGCGCATGGAGGATCGCAAGCGTCCAGAGCACGATCATGAGTGCACCGTTCTCTTTTGGATCCCAGCCCCAGAATCGGCCCCATGAATAGTTCGCCCAGATCCCACCGAGGACGGTTCCGACAAGTGAAAGGAAAACGGTTAGACAAATACATCCATAAACCGCTTTGGTAAGGGAACGACGCAGTTCTTTGTTTTCTCCATCGAGGTTGAGCCCACGCATCAGAATATAATCACAGGAAAGTATCGCCGCCAGGAGCCCGCTGGAGTACCCCAGCGTGATGGTGATCACATGAGTCGTGAGCCAGAAATTCGAATCCAGCACGGCAACCAATGGATCGAGGTGATCCCCCGCATCACCGACTTCGTAGCGTCGCGCAAGAATGATCAGTGCCGTTCCGACCACAGGCGCAATACCCAAAGAAAAGCGATTCCGGCTGATGCCTTCAATCACCAAAGACAAGATCACTCCGGTCGTTCCGATGAAGATAACGGTATCGTACAAATTTCCGACGGGGGGCCGCTGCATGATGATGCAACGCATGGTGATCGCGGCCACACAATATAGCAGGCCTATAACCGTCGTGCTTATCGTCAGCCAATAAAAGACCTTTCCTAAAGAGGACTGGCTCAGGCCCCACATGGCCAGCGCGCTGATTATCCCGATGAGAAATAACACAAGTGCGTTCAGAAAGAGGTCCTTCTTGAAATAAAACACCTCCATGGAAATGAACTTCAGTTCGCCACGGGTTTTGGCACGACTCTCAGTCCGATCTTTCAATTTTGTTATCGCCTCACGAAAGGGTTTTTCTCCATGCGCCAATTCCAACACCGCCAACTCAATGGCTTTGATGTCATCAATCCCCACTTGCGGATCTTTCATCTTCAGCGTCATGACATCCATGATCGCATTTCCGGCGGTTAACCAATTTTCCTCCGAAGCATCGGCGGGCGGCAGCATGAACAATCCGTATTTGGAAAAGTTCGCTCCATCTTCAACCTGTTGAAGTAGTGAGAGAAGGCGTTCAGGAATTTGGCCTTCTTGTGATCTCATTTTTTCAAGCTCTGGCATCAAACCTGGAGCCAACGCCATCACCTCACTGAAAGGACGGCGGCTATCTGGTGCACCGTTCTCCCCAGAGCCTTTCAAAATGATTCCGACACGAGCGAACCCGAAATATCCTAACAGCGCTTCGTAATTTCTGATGTTGTACGCCAGATCAATCGTCTGCTGCTGTACGGGATCGCGATCGTCCTTTGCGATCGGCTCGTAGGATTGAGCGAGCTCGATCAATTTTTGCCGCCCCTTCACAATCTCTTGGTAACTATAACGGTCACGGCGACCTTTCTGTTCCACATCAATCGCCTCTAACACTTTGGAGTTATCGATCCTGAACGTAGGCAAATTGATCGCGATGTGCGGGCGAAACACCGTATCCATCAACCACTCGGTGGGTTTGATTTTATATTGTCCTGGCTTTTTACCTCTTAACTTCCAGATGAATCGCTTAAATGCAGGGGCATTAGCATCTTCTTCTGAGACTTCACCCTGCACCTTCATCGAGCGAGCACCATGAAGTCCGAGCATTTTGAATCCCGCCAGCGTTGAAAACGGTTTAACCCGTCCCCCATCTTGCACTGGCAATGCTGATAGTAGGGCGATAGTTTCTTTATCCCACGGTTTGTAGCCTTCTACCTTTTGAACCTCGCCCTTTGGCATGTTGTCGATGAATAGGTTCACCAACACGGTCACCAAACCGATGGCGGCAAGGATCGCGAAAATCCAACTGCCTGTTTTAGATTTCTTTTGCATGTTTCTTCCTTTTTTTTGAAGCGATCATCACGTGATCGGTCAGTTTCGTTAAAAATGTAACAAGCATTCCTATCGCCACGACGTAGAGGCTGTATTCCGGCCACTTGTCGGCGGGGTTTTTCACCACCTCGAATACCGAGAACATTTCATCACCCGGCTTCGCATCCGGTGGCCCGTAACTGGCTTGGAAGAACGTGAACCCCTCATAACGCATCGGCTCGTTCATCTGGATCCGCACTTTGGCCTCTTGACCGTTTTCCACGCGGCGGATGTCGCTGATAAACTTCGCCGGGCGAGAGGTTCCCGGATGGAAATCTGCGAGGAATTTATCAAGCTTCACCTCAAACGGCATCGGCCATAAGCGCTTGCGCATATCGACCGTGAACAAGCGTTCACCATCGCGAACGGTGAACGGATGGAAACTCGCGCCCGATAAAATAAACGGTAACGATTTTTCACCATCTTCAAAAACAATCTGTGCATAGGCACCTGCCATGTTCCCCTCCGCATTCACTTCTGAAGGACGCTCATACAAATAATATCCGTCCGATTGAATTTCACCGTTCTGTGGCGCACGTTCCACGACACTGACAGGTTGTGCGTTTTTCAAATAACCTGAAACTTTCAGCGAAAATGGCAGCCCTTTGAAATCAAAGGTCCGGTAATTTCCGTCCTTCAGACCTGTTAGATGCTTACCCCGGATCACGTGATATTCCTCACGCTTTCCATCCTTCACTTCAGCGACTTCGATCACGTATTCAAAATAATCCTGGGCGACGTTACTGGTTTCCCCCACACCGACAGCCATGTTTCCACGTTCCTCAAAGTGATGCGCAACCCCTCCGCCAATCAACATGAAAACGATTCCGAAGTGAGCAATGAGGTTTCCAATCTGCTTCGGTCCTTTGCGGATACGGATCACACCGCCGAGAATCATATTCACCAGCAACAGGGCGCAGACATAATAACCGCCTGGGAGAACAAGCGGTATGGGTTTACCATTGATTTTGGGAGTTAAATAAAGTGATTTCCAACTGAAATACTTGTTCAAAGTTTGATACAAACCTTCATCAATTTGCTCAAGCGTTGCCAACCATGTGAGCACCAACAGCATTAGTAGCAGTGCCGTCGCAAGTCCGAATCCCGAGAGGAAATCATAAATCTTGCGGAACACGGATTTCTCGCGAGGCATTTCCTTGGTGTAAGTTTGGTTATCCATTTCTAAATTTTAAATCTTCTGATCAGTTACCTGTCATCCGGAGAGTTCCGATATAGGCACGCAATGCCTGCTTCTGGGCATCGACCTCGTTTTTCGGTCCGACCATTTTGACGGTTAAAATTTGACCTTCCACCTCGGCGATCACACCGGCCAATCCATAACCCGGTTTCGCATCCGCACCCATGCCGGAACCATATTCGCCCTCGGCTTGCACCCAAACCCCCTCAACCCCTGCGACAGGGATTTTTTCCATCCCGGCGAATGCATCCGCACTCATTGCTTCACGTCCAAACTGTTTCAGCCAGCGGTTCGCGTTGTCCATGACACCACCGGAGGAAATGGAAACGTAAACTTCTCCCAACCCAGACTCGCCGAAGCGGTAATTCAGCAACCGAAACTGATTAGCGGGTAAAGCCAACCAATTTTGCGGCACTTCACCTTGAACCGGACTCGGTTGGATATCCCGAAATCGCTCATCACTGGTCGCGAACATTTTCGGTGCAACGTCTTTGGTCGTCTCCTTCCGTGTCTCCTCAACCAACATCCGCTCGCCGCTCTTCTCGCAGCCAGTTAGCCACAGACAGATCATGATGGTAAAAATCGAGAAGGTTTTCATTTTCGGGGAGATAGACGCGGATCGTAACACCCGCAAGTTCAATTCGACGATACTACGTCGCCCCGCCCCCACTTATTTCCCCTTTCATACTTCTTTGACTTTCATATCCACAAAGGGTTTCTTGCTGACGTGGAAACCATCCAATATTTCAACCGCCATACCCAACAGCAAGAAACCGAGCAGGTATATGGCGAATCTTTCCTTCGTTGGACCTACGGAAATCCTCTCGGAAAACTCTCGCTTCACGCCCTTGTGAAGCGCCATGGGTTTTCCAAATGGTATGGCACGCGCATGTCAAAACCCGGATCCGCCAGCCGCGTCCAGCCCTTCATCGAGCATTACGGCATGAATCCAGCCGATTTCCTTGATTCCCCCAACTCCTACAAAAGCTTCAACGAGTTCTTCTTCCGCAAACTCAACCCTCAGGCGCGTCCCATCGACTCTGCTCCCATCGTGTTCCCCGCCGATGGTCGGCACCTCGGTTTTCCCGACATCTCGAAAATCGATTCCTTCTTCGTGAAAGGTCAAACCTTTGACCTCCCCGCGCTTCTCGGCGATCCCGCCCTCGCTGCCAAATACGCCAAGGGCTCGCTCGTATTGTCGCGATTGTGCCCGGTCGATTACCATCGCTTCCATTTTCCCGCCGCTGGAATCCCCTCGGAAACCCGCACCATTCCAGGGCCGCTGTTTTCCGTTTCACCCATCGCCCTTGCCAAAAAACTCTCCTACCTCTGGACCAACAAGCGCACCATCACCCATCTCCAAACCGAGGATTTCGGAACCATCTTGCTCATGGAAATCGGCGCCACCTGTGTTGGCTCCATCCATCAAACCTTCACTCCCAACCAGCCCGTTGAAAAAGGAGCAGAGAAAGGTTACTTCGCGTTTGGAGGTTCATCCACCATCACGATTTTCGAACCCGGAAAAGCCAGCCTCGCGAAAGACTTGCTAGAAAATTCCAGCAAGCAAATCGAGCTCTACGCACGTATCGGGAGTCAGATGGCTGAGAAATCCTAAAACGGAATATCGTCATCGAAATCATCCGTCTTGCGGAGATCTTCCGGAGAAGGCTCTGCAGGTGAGTCTTGAGAGTATTCGCTGTTACGACCTCCGCCTCCGCCACCACCGGTCCCACCGGAAAGTTTCCAGCAGGATAAGTTCACGTAGTATTTGCCGTTGTATTCGTTTCCACGGACATCGAAGTTCACCACGACATCACTACCCTCTTTGTAGTTATCCAAAATCGAGCACTTGTCTTTCACCACCTCGAATTTCAAATCCTGCGGATACTTGCTGTCCGCTGTCGTCACCACAAACTCCCGTTTGGAAAATCCACTCGGAAAAGATTGCGTATCATAGATCACCTTAATTTTACCTGTTGCCTCGTACATGGCTTGATCTTTCGCAAACCCTCCCGGATGTCATGACAAAAAATCCTGCAATCGCATAAAAAAGTTTGCATGTAAATTAAATGGAGGTTATGACTCACGAAGTTATGGCCCTCGCGAAACGTCACCAAGCAAAAAAACTGCATCGTAAAACCACAGGCTACGCCGCTTGTTTGTTACCCTTTAACCCTGATGGCACCATCGCGGAGGATAGTTTCCAAGCCGCCGTTGCCCGCACAACAGATGCAGGTCTTGGCTGCGCAGTGAACATGGATACGGGCTACGCGAATTATCTGACCTCCGCCGAGCGCACCCGCATGCTGGAATTGACCAATCAAACGATTGCCGGGCAACGCGACTTCATCGCAGGTGCCTTTGTCGAAGGTCTTGAGGGCGATCTCGTGCAGCTTTATAAAACCCAGATGGACGAGATCGTCTCACACGGCGGGACCCCCATCCTCTTCCAAACCACCCGTTTTCATCAATGGAGCCCCGCACAAATCGTCGACCTCTACGCGGAAGTTTGCGATGGCTACGAGTCGGTAGTCGCTTTTGAACTCGGTGCCATGTTCGCACCGAACGGAATGATTTTTAATGAGGAAACCTTTGAAGGTCTCATTAAAATTCCATCGCTCAAAGGCATCAAGCATTCCTCATTGGAGCGCGACATTGAGTTACGCCGCCTTGAAATCCGCGATGAAGTCAGACCCGATTTCAAAATCTTCACCGGGAATGACCTCGCCATCGATATGACCGAATACGGATCTGATTATCTGCTGGGACTTGCCGCTTTCTGTCCTGAACTATTTGCCCTGCGCGACAAATATTGGTTAGAAGGCGATGACCGCTATGCGAAACTCACCGACAACATCCAATATCTGGGCAACATCGGGTTCCGTGCGCCGGTGCCTGCTTACAAACATTCCTGCGCGATTTTCCAAAATCTCATTGGCCGCTGCCCTTCCCCACTCACTCATCCCAAGTCGGCGAAACGTCCGGAATGGGAAAGCGAAATCCTCGCCGACTGCGTGGCTCGCTTGGGATATTAACATCCAATCATCAAACTTATGACCACCATTGCCGACATTGCTCTGAAAATGCGGATCTCCAGCGCCACCGTGTCACGTGCGCTCAATCAGTCCCGCTTGGTCGACCCAGTTCTGGTGGAAAAAATCCATCATCAAGCAGAACAGATGGGGTATAAAAAGCGCAAGATCAGCAAGCACCGCGGACGTTCGATTTTAAACATCAAACTCATTCTCCCCCGCCACATCGAGCCGGAGCGTTCTTTGTTCTACGACTTCGCCTCACTCATCGAAGGGATTCAATCCGGCTTCAAACAATGCGGCATCAATCTTGTCTGTGAGACCAGCAGCAAAGATTACAAACCCTATCCACACAAAAAAGGGGGGGACATCAATGGTTTCATCTTCGCATTCCATCGTCCTTCCGAAGACACGCTCAAGCAGCTCAGGAAAAACAAAACCCCGTTCGTCGTTCTCAACCGCGACATCCCAGGCATTCCCTGCTTGGCATCGGAAAACAGCCTCGGCATGAACGAGATCGTCTCGCATCTTTTCAATAGTCGCGGAAAAAAACTCAAGCCTGCCTTCGTCACACTTGATGGACTTGGGCAAATTCACGAAGAGCGCTTGAACGGAGTGGATGCCGCATGCAAGCAACTTGGCATTGTCTTCAATCCCAACAAAGACACCTATGCTTTTCCGAACATCAACAGCGTTACCAACGCGAAAGTCCTCACCCTTTCGAACAAATACAACGCCCTCATTTGCATCAACGACATCATAGGCACGGTCGTTCTCAGCGAGCTAGACCGGCTCGGCGTCGCCGTACCCAAGGCCATCTCCGTCACCGGCTTCGACGATTCCCCCGTCCGACAACTATCTCGCCCGCTTCTCACCACCGTCAGCATGCCTATCCTGGAGCTCGCCAGAGCCGCAGCAACTGGACTTGAGCAGGAAATCATCAATCAGATTCCTCAAAAACCGCTCCACCGCGTTGTAGGAAAATTCATTATCGGTGAATCTTCATAATTCATTCTAACAAAAGCTGTGACTCCCCAACAAATCGCCATCCATACATTCACCAACCAGCCATGGTCGATTGGTGAATGCATCGAAAATTACTCCCGTGCGGGCATTGGAGGAATTTCTATCTGGCGTGAAACCATCGCTGGCCAGGATCTTAAAAAAGTTAGAGCCCATCTCGCCGATAGCGGACTCACTCCCATTTCCCTCGTCCGTGGCGGATTTTTCACCGCACTTTCCGCACCGGATCGCGAAACAGCTATTACCCAAAACCTCCAGGCTATGGAAGAAGCCGAGCTGGTTGGATTGCCGATGATCGTCTTGGTATGCGGCGCAACGATTGGCCAATCCCCTGAGCAAAACCTCGAACAAATCGAAGCCGGCATCCGCGCACTCCTTCCACGTGCCGAGGCCAGCGGAATCAAGCTCGCCATCGAGCCGCTCCACCCCATGTATGCGGGAGATCGCTCAGCCGTCGCTTCCCTGCGCGAGGCCAATATCCTCGCACAACGCATCAATCACCCGCTCGTCGGAATCGCGGTTGATACGTTTCATGTCTGGTGGGAAACCAATCTCGAACAAGAAATCCAAACCTGTGCCAACAACGGCCACCTCTTTGCGTTCCATATCTGCGAGTTCAAACCTGATTTTGATCATCCCTTGTTAGATCGAGGCCTTCCCGGCGAAGGTGTCAACGCCACCCCGCGCATCCTTAACATGATCCGTGCCACCAACTTCACCGGCCACTCAGAAGTCGAAATCTTTTCCCGTAAATACTGGGCCATGAACCAACACGACTTTCTCACAAAGATCCTAACATCCACCAAGCACCTCTAACCCTTCATTGAAGTTTAGAGTTTAAAATTTAAAATTTATGAAAAAAATCGGCATCATACTTAACGGCGTCACCGGACGCATGGGCACCAACCAACACCTTGTCCGCTCCGTCCTCGCGATCCGCGATCAAGGCGGCGTTCTTCTCCCGGACGGCTCTCGCCTCATCCCGGATCCCATTCTCACCGGGCGGAATTCTAACAAACTTTCCGATCTCGCAAAAAAATACGGAGTCGAGCGTTTCTCCACCGATCTCGATGCAGCCCTCGCCGATCCATACAACGAAATCTTTTTCGACGCCTCCGGCACACCACACCGCATACCGTTCCTGGAGCGCGCGATTGCTGCGGGAAAACACGTTTACTGTGAAAAACCCACCGCCACCGTGTATGCCGAAGCCATACGTATTGCTGAAATCGCTGAGAAAGCCGGAGTCAAAAACGGAACCGTTCAAGACAAACTCTGGCTCCCGGGGATTCGCAAATTCCAGCTTTTGAAAGAACAAGGTTTCTTCGGAAAAATCCTCTCCGTGCGCGGCGAGTTCGGTTACTGGGTTTTCACGGGTGAACACGAAGGACAACCCATCCAACGCCCTTCATGGAACTATCGCGCCGAAGACGGCGGCGGCATGATCGTCGATATGCACTGCCATTGGCGCTATGTGATCGATAACCTCTTCGGCAACGTCACCCGCGTCTTCTGCAAAGCCGCAACCCATATCCCCCAGCGCTTCGACGAAGCAGGAAAACCTTTCGCGTGCACCACCGACGATTCCGCCTACGCCCTTTTCGAAACCGATACCGGCGTCACCTGCCAATTCAACTCCTCATGGAACGTCCGCGTCCGCCGCGATGATTTGCTCACCATGCAAGTCGATGGCACCGAAGGCTCCGCCATCGTAGGCCTCCGCAAATGCTGGGCGCAACATCAGTCCGTCACCCCACGCCCGATTTGGAATCCAGACATCGACTCACCGATCAATTACTACGACAACTGGACCGAAGTCCCCGACCAACTCAACTTCGACAACGCATTCAAAATCCAGTGGGAAATGTTCCTCAAACACGTCGCCATCGACACCCCCTTCAAATGGACCCTCCGTGAAGGCGCCAAAGGCGTCCAACTCGCCGAACTCTCCATCCAATCCCACGAAAAAGGATGTTGGGTCGATGTCCCAAAGTAGCGGCGATCATCGGTCGCCGTCTTATATTCGATCTAACGGGATCAAAGAAATTAGCCCGGGATTGAGCGCAGCGACATCCCGGGACAACCACACCCCACCCTCCCCGACCCCGGCAGGGGTCGCATAGACGCTTGCCCCAACTACGCGTTCTCTCTAACGTCTGCAACATGATGAAATCCATTTACTCGATTCTTCTCATATCTGTTGCAATCTCCATCTCGGGCCATGGTGACATGGGAAGTATTCCGTTTAAAAAAACGGTCCGCATCACGGAGCCGAATCAAGATGCGATCATTGCATGGAATGGCAAAGAGCAGCTCTTGTATTTACAGACAACGCTTGCAGCATCCGAAGAGACCAAAGTTCTCGAGGTCATGCCATTACCGAACAAACCGACGGTCGATGAAGCAAAACCGGAAGTCTTCAAACGTTGCCAATCCTTACTCCCCAAAGTGAGAGTTGAATATGAAAGCGGTGGCAAAGCAGGACCATTCAGTGCACCCCTTGCTCCACCTGCTGCAAATGTGGTGGAACGAAAATTGATCGGTGCCCATGACATTCGGATCGTTGAGTTGATCGATGCAAAACGCTTCTCTGCGTGGGTCACCACTGAATTTGGTACCGAGAATAAAGACCTAGAGATCCCCGCTCCTTTACTTGAAGTGATCGATGAGTATGTAAAAGACGGCTACAAATGGTTCCTGTTTGATGTGGTAGACCTCAAACAAGAAGCCGCGAAGAAGACTCCGCTAAAAATTCGTTTCAAAACTGACAAGCTTTACTATCCGATGCGAATCACCCGCACCGAGAAAGGAGGCACAAAAGTCTCACTCTCCATTCTCACGAACATTTTATTCGATAAAGAAGACGCCATCGGAATTTCCAGAGAATCATTCAAGGTGCCTTCAAGTCCGGTAGACATCACTGGAGCACAAGTGAAATGGATTGATCCATCCATATATGAACTGTTAGGCCAACCGCAGCAAGTAAAGCTCCGCACATGGGAAATTTCCGGTGAGATCGATTCCTTCAAAAAAGATCTTCTCATCCGCAATCCCGTCACAGCCAAAAAAGAAGCCGCACCCGTGAAGCCCCAGTGAGTCGTTTGCGGAAGTGAGGCTATTGGGCTTAAAAATCCTCACTACAGCATCACCCACTAGCCTAACTAGCAACATGAGCAAAAAGCGAAATCCTCATTCCTGGGTGACCTATGAACGCTGTTATCTCATCACCATTGGACTAGCGCTCATTTCTCTAGCCGTCATCATATGGGTAAAATCCGGGCACGAAGCATCAGAGTGGCCTGGATGGGCGCACGTTCTTTTCATCGTATTACCACTATTAGGATTCACCATTATTGCGGTTGGCTTGAAGGCAAAGCGGCAGACAATCCAAAATTGGGCGGAAGGGATTTCGCGACATGAAGCATTCATTCTCATAATGATTTTAGCATTCCCGATCTACTTATTATGTGAACTACTCAGTCGTCGTAACGGCAAACGTTAAAACCACCTTATCACTCCTCCTCACCCCGCTTTTCGCAAAACCCAATATCATTTTCACTACCCGATAAAGAAATCACAGTCGGGGAAATGGCAAAATCCGCAGGATACAATACCGCAATACCCGAAAAAAACCGCCGATCTGCTCAAGCTCATCGACAAAGCCCGCATCCCGCACAAAGACTTCCCCATCCCAATTCTCGACAAGCCCTGATCAGTAAAAGAACATCACATAAATCTTCTTTGCGATTTCTACGATCTTTGCGGTTCATTATTTCAATCCCAACCAAGTGCTTCAAAACCTCCGCCTCCTGGACTTCCGCTGCTTCAGCTCTCTCGCTCTGGACGCATCTCCTTCCGGTGCCATTTTCACCGGTCAAAATGCCCAGGGCAAAACTTCTCTGTTAGAAGCCATCTGCACCCTGATCCGGCTCCAATCCCCGCGCACGAACCGACTCAACACCCTTACCAAAATTTCCGCACCCGGCTTCGGCATTGCAGGAAACCCATGGGGACAGGAACGAAAAATCCAACAGACCTCCAAAGGCCTCCTGCTAAAAACCGATGGCGAACCACGCCACTCGCGCACCGAATATTTGGCCGACGGCGGACTGATCGTCTGGATGGGAAATGAAGATCTCGGACTGATCCGCGGCCCCGGTGAATCGCGACGCAACTACCTCGATTTCCTCGGCGCCCAGCTCGATCCCAAATACCGCACCGCATACACTCGCTACCGCCGAGCGTTGAAAGCGAAAAACCTTCTCCTCAAAGAACCCAAACTCCGCCTCCCCGAACTTCTTGCTTACGAGGACATTCTCATCGAGCACGGCGAATACCTCACCCGCGCCCGCCAACAACTCATCGCTGATCTATCACCCCTCGCCGCCGCAGCTCAGATCGACATTTCAGGGAAAAACGAAGAGCTCACCCTCTCCTACCTCCCCGCCTCAGGACCTTCGATGAAAGAGTCCATCCTTCAAGCCCGCCAACGCGAAACCAGCACCCGGCAAGCCGTCGTCGGTCCCCACCGCGATGATTTTTCTATCCGACTCCACGGCATGCTCGCCTCGGATTACGCCAGTGAAGGCCAGCAACGCACCATCGCCCTCGCCCTCAAACTCGCCCAAGGCGACCTCCTCCAACAGCGCTGCACCAAAACTCCCATTTATCTGCTAGATGATATATTCGGCGAACTCGATCCCGCCCGCCGCAACGCCCTGCTTCACCACCTCCCGGCGAACGCCCAAAAATTCATCACCACCACCCATCTCGGCTGGATGGAATCCCAAAGCCCCATCACTCCGTTACCTATTTTCGAGGTCCAGCATCACACCGTTTCTCCCCGTTCATAAAAAATTCATTTTCATTTGAATACATCCCACCTCTACCCGTCTGAGCGAGGAATTACCCCTTTCCTTTTTCCGCACGCCTCCTATTTTGAAATCATGAAAACGGCAATTTCCGTCATATTCACTTTTGCTCTTATTCTGACCTCCCATGGCCAGATCAAAAAAGACAAAGAATCGCTCTTGGAATCTGAACCCGGTGTCGTTTACCTCAACCAAGTCTTCGAAAAACCCCTCAAACTCAACGTCATCGAGCAAGCACAAGTCTTCTCCGATAAAGACGGCAAGCATCGCTTGGGTTTCTTAAAAGCGGATCAAGTCGTCGAACTGGAAGGCATGACCGAAAAAGCCTACCGCGTCCGCGGCAAAGGCACCAACGATGGCATCGCTGGCTGGGTCTCACCCAAAGCCTTTTCTCACAGCGACACCGAGTTCGTCGAGAAACTGAAAAAAATCTACGAACGCCAAATCTCCGTCAACGAGATCATCAAAAACAAAGGCCTCGCCATTGGCATGTCCACCAAAGAGGTCGAACTCTCTCGCGGAAAACCCACCAAAACCACCATGCGCGTCACACCCACTGGGGAATCGGGAACATGGGAATACATCGAGTTTGATGAGGTCAAACACTACATCACTCAGGTCGATCCATCCTCAGGACAAGCCTACCGCCAACTCTCCCACGTCACCCGCGAAGAAACCGGCAAGACAACGGTCGAGTTCAAAGACGGCGCAGTCAGCGCCCTGGAGGAAATGGAAGACAAAGGCCCCGGTAACGTGAAAATCATCGTGCCGCCTGTTGTGTTTGGTTGGTGATGATTGATTCCCTCTTAATTCGAAAACTCTGTCCGTCATAGCTTTAGCGACGTCGGATCAAACCTCAACAACTTGTCCTGCCATAGCCTTTGGCGACGGCGGATCATCAATCGTCATTCAACCCGCATGACCAAACCGCTCCTTTTGAAAAATGGATGGACGATTGATGAGTGACGAATGTTGATTTTTGATTTGGAAGAAACAGCAGTCCAAAGACTGCGGCGCTACCACCCCCAAGTGACAAACCCGTCACACCCACCCGCTCGCAAACCTCGCCCTCAGAACGCTTTATCTAAGGCGTTACATGGAGCTATTTCTCATCGATGCCATCGGTCCGTTTTTTCGGAATTATAAAAAGAACCGTATCAACTGGTCGAAGATTCCCTTTTCTCATCTTCTCACCTCTGGCGCTGAGGCCACTCAACAATGGCGGCGCATTCATCAAGACATGCGTGACTTTGCACGTGAAGTTTCATCGCTCGGTTACAACGCTGTCACACTTGACGACCTCGCCCACCTCGCGAGCCATCCCCTGCACGAACCCGAAATCGCCGCCAACATCGCATTCTTTCGTGAACAATTTTCGTCTTTGTTCGACCTCCTCACCGAGGAATTCGGACTCAAAGTTTTCCTCACCAGCGATGTCATCCCGCTCACCCCGGCGATCGAAGCATCCATCTCCAATAACAACTCCGATCTCGAAAATTACTACCTCTCCCTCATCCAAAACACACTCGATGATTTCCCCCAACTCTCAGGAGTCATCCTCCGCATCGGCGAGAGCGATGGGGTGGATGTTAAAGATCCCATCCGCACCCGCCTCCACCTTCGCAATCCTCGCGAAACCAATCACCTCATCAAAAAACTCCTCCCTGAGTTTGAGAAGCGGAACAAAAAACTCATCCTCCGCACCTGGACGGTTGGCGCACATCGCATCGGCGATCTCATCTGGCACCGTGGGACTCTAACAGAAACTTTGGCTGGAATCGATTCTCCCAATTTCATCGTTTCCATGAAACATGGCGAAAGCGATTTCTTCCGCCACATCCCGCTCAACAAGGCATTCTTCCACGTCAAACAAGCCAAGATCATAGAGCTGCAAGCTCGCCGGGAATACGAAGGAGCGGGAGAATTCCCATCCTTTATCGGAGCCGATTGTGAACATTTCGCCCGCGAGCTTGAAAAAGCTGAGAACGTGGTCGGCATGTCGATCTGGTGCCAAACCGGCGGCTGGCACCGCTTTCGCCGACTCACGTTCCTCAGTGGAAATCGTCATTCGGATATTTGGATTCGCCTCAACGTCGCTGTCGCGATCCATGTCTTTCGTTACAAACGCAGCATCGAGCAATCCATCGAACAAACCCTCGGCTCGCAACGCGCACCCGCAGCCTTGGAACTCCTGCGCCACGCCGATACCGTCATCAAACAAATTTTTTACATCGAGGAATTCGCTCGCCAAAAAATCTTCTTCCGCCGCGTGCGCATTCCTCCCCTTCTCCATCTCTACTGGGACGGACTTTTCATCAATCACGCTGTCTCAAAAATTCTCTGCCACTTCGTCCCCGATCCTGAATTCTCACTACGCTCCGCCGAGTCGGCCTCGCTCTTGTTTCCAAAAATGATCTCCCTCGCACGCAAGGCGGATCTACCCGCGGGCGACATCGAACACATGCGAGACTTTTTCGGTATCATCTTACTCGCACGCCGTTACTACTTTCTTCCCTTCGATGAAGCTCTAGCAGAACAAATCCGCATCGCCAAAAGAGCCTACAAGAAACGTTATCCTTCCATCGAACGGGAGCGCTACCGGATCAAAGTATCCTTCATCGCCTTCCACATCAAACGCCGCACCCTATCTTGGGCATCATCTATCCTGCTCCGTAAACAACGTGGCTACCGCATCGTCGATCACCTCTTTACCCTCCATCTCTTAGGCTTCGCCTACCGAATCTTCAAACCACGCGATCCAAAGAAAATCCCCAAGCTACTCAGAAAATCCGCGATGGGAATGGATGCGCTGTTTAAGTGAGGCAAGGTAGGGCGCCATCGCCGAGGGCGCCGCGCCTAGCGAAGTGTTTACG
>JAZKIL010000013.1:195052-198416 GCA_040384845.1 Verrucomicrobiota bacterium
TCCTCATCCATGCGGCGCCCTCGGCGAAGGCGCCCTACCATTTTAAGCCTCCGCCAAAGCCTTGCCAATCGCCTTCACCTTCGCCTCGGCCTCCTTGTCAGACAAATTTCCCTCCGCATCAAACGCCTCATGCGCCTTCGGCAGGCTGAATTGATCCTCGATCACGGTAACTTTGATGTTTTCCAAAAACGGACGCAGGAAACCCAAACTCCGCGCCCCGCCGTAACCTCCCGGCGATGCTGATAGAATCGCAGCGGTTTTACCAATGAACGCCGAAAGCATGGTTTCATCGGGAGAATCCGCACGCGACACCCAGTCCAACGCGTTCTTCAAAGCACCGGTAATCATGCTGTTGTATTCAGGCGAAGCGATCAACAACGCGTCATGCTCCAGAAAAAGCTTCTTCAACTCTTTCGCCTTCTCGGGCTTTCCGGATGCATCTTCCAAATCCTGATCATAGAGCGGCATCGGGAAATCCTTTAGAGAAAGGATTGTCACCTGCGCCCCTGCTTCACGCGCACCTTCGGCGGCGATTTTGAGCAATTTCTGATTGAACGACTCAGCTCTTAAGCTGCCACTGAATGCTAATATTTTTTTCATGATGATATGTGTTAGGAAAAATTAAAGAGTTGGATAATCCAAATATCCTTTCGGCCCTGAGCCATAGAAAGTCGATGGATCAGGCTCGTTGAGAGCTGCCCCTGTCCGGAAACGCTCGACCAAATCCGGATTTGCGATAGCGGATTTTCCGAACGCGACCGCATCGGCTTTGCCATGCAAGATTGCTTCACGTGCGGTTTCAGCGCTGAAACCTTCGTTGGCAATATAGACCCCACCGAACGCTGCTTTCATCTTCGGACCGAGCGGACCTTGCCCAAAATTTTCACGCGCACACAAAAACGCCAATTTGCGTTTACCCAATTCTGTAGCCACTTTCGTAAACACCTCCGTCAAATTCGAATCGCCCATGTCATGTGCGTCGGCTCTTGGAGCAAGATGCATCCCCACCCGATCCGCACCCCACACACTCACCACCGCATCGACAACCTCTAACATAAATCGCATCCGGTTTTCCAAACTGCCGCCATACTCATCCTGACGATGGTTGGTGGAGTCCTGCAGAAACTGATCGATCAAATAGCCGTTCGCTCCGTGGATCTCCACCCCATCGAATCCGGCTTTCTTCGCATTCTCAGCCCCGCGCCGATATTGCTGAACCACCTCTTGAATTTCTTCAACCGTCAAAGCACGCGGCGTCACGAACGGTTTTTCCGGCCTCACCAAACTCACATGCCCCGCCGGAGCGATCGCACTCGATGAAACCGGCAGCTTACCGTCCAGATAGATTGGATCCGACATCCGACCCACATGCCAGAGCTGACTGAGAATCAACCCGCCCTTCGCATGCACCCGCTCCGTCACTTTTTTCCAACCCGCCACCTGCTCATCCGACCAAATCCCCGGGGTATTCGGATAGCCGACGCCCATAGCGTCCACTGAGGTCGCTTCCGAGAGGATCATCCCGAAACCGCTGCGCTGCTCATAATACTCCGCCATCATCTCGTTGGGAATGCGGCCTTCCGAGGCTCGGCAACGGGTCAAAGGTGCCATCACCACACGGTTCGGGAGCTCAAAGGCTCCGGCTTTCAACGGTTCTAAAAGAGGATCGGTCATGTATTTGCGCTAACCTAGACACCCGTACCCCCATCCCGTCAAAGGGCAATCTCCCTAAAATTTCAATTTCCGTAATTTTGAATTTGGGATTTCATCATTTTCGCACAACCTCCAGCTATGACCTCGTTCCTTATCACTTGCTGCCACGCAACCTGTGCGATTCCAGAAGCACAGCGTGAGCTATTTAGAGGACTCGAAGATCGCGTCACTTCTGCCGAAGGCTGGGAGCCCGGTGCCCTGAACCTCGCCCAAGGCCTTGCTATGAAACTCTCTACCCCCCTCGTCCACGGCGATGTCTCCCGGCTCCTGTTTGACGTCGAGCAAATCGGCGACGCGCAATGGAGTGAAATTTCCATTGCTATCCCCGAGGCCTTGCGCGCCAGATTCGCTGATAGACACAATGAAAAATTCCACCACGCCATCGATGTGAAGCTGGATGAAGATTTCAAACGCCACGATTCCGTCATCCATCTCGACATCCACACCGCGCCCATCGCCGATGGAAAAATCACCTTCGAATTTACCGGTGACTCTCTGGCCGAGAAATTCTCAATGACTGCGATGAAAAACCTAACCATTCCTGAAATCGCCGCCACCACCAAACCCATGAAGGAAATCAGCCCCATGCTGGAATGGATGCTTCAAAAAGAAGTTCCGGGAAAAATCGGCATCGTCCGCATCACCGTTTCCCAATCCTTTTTCATGAGATCCCAACCCCTGCGCTGGGAGACTGCCAAAAAAGCCATCATCCAGGCAATTTCAACGGCCGCCGTTTCCATCAACTCGCTTCCCCCCACGAACCTCCAGTTCGATTTCTAAAAGACAGTCTTAAAAATTAGGGGAAATAAAATTTAACCGCAATGGGAGCGAAGCGAACATGGACGAACACGAAAATTAAATCTCCTCGTCAAATAAACACGGATGATCGCAGATAGGAATACAAATAAGAAACCGGAAATATTGGATTTTTTAAGCATTTAATCACTCTTCCATCTGCGTCCATCTGTGTTCATCTGCGGTTCGATTCCTCTATTTTTAATGAAGCCTCTGAGATTTGAATCTTAACCCAAAAAGCTGGCTCCGCCAGGCTCTAACCAATCCCGAATTCACTCAACACCTGGCTCCGTTCGCCACTGGTGGAGGGCAAATCGTGTTCGACCACGCCGATGAGGCCTCGCATTCCTTCTTCGTCGCCCTCGCTTGTATCGCATCCAAAGACCTGGGGAAAAAACGCCAATGGATCGTTCATGAATCTCCCCGCCAACGCGAACGCCTCGCCACCGAACTCGAACTCTGGGGCATCAGCGCCATGGTCTTGCCGGAAGTGATGGCGATCACCGGTCGCCAATCTTCTGATGAATCATCCGACTTACCCCACGAAATCGCCGATCCCGAAACCGCCGCCGAGTGGTTCTCCATCCTGGAAACCCTCGCAACCTCAGACGCCTTCGCCGTCATCTGCGGGCCCGATTCCTTTTCCCAATACGCCCCGTCCGCGAAATCCCTGCTCTCCAACCGCACTCATCTCAAACCCGGACTCATTCTCGATCCCACCGCCTTCGCGGCAACTCTAACCGAACACGGCTATGAGCGTTTCCCCACTGTAACCGCCCGCGGTCACTTCGCCATCCGCGGCGGCATCCTCGATCTCTTCCCTTTCCAATCCGCCCGCCCCCTGCGCCTGGAGTTT
>JAZKIL010000013.1:198426-202097 GCA_040384845.1 Verrucomicrobiota bacterium
CGAATTCGATCTCAACTCCCAAGCCTCCACCCGCAAGATCACGGAAATTGATCTTCTCCTAACAGAGCCACCAGCCGTTGCGACGGTGGCGGATTATCTAAAACCCCACGACATCATCATCTCCATAGTGGCTGGGACTTGCAGTCCCAGCATGTCGGAGGGACTTGCAGTCCCTCTCCCCAATTTCATCATCACCCCCAACACCTCCACAGAAGAAGAAAACTTCACCCTAGCCACCTACGGCTCTCCCCTCGGCACCTTCGATGCCGGTGACTTCATCCTCGACGAACTCCGCCGCGAGGCCTTTTTCAAACAACTCAACGAATGGCAACGCGATGCCTGGGACATCGGCATCGTCTTCTCCACCAAAGGCGAACTCGAACGTTTCACCGAACTCTCCGGCAAAGACCTCGAACGCGACCTCGGCCTCACCCCCGTCATCGGCGAGCTGATCTCCTCCTTCACCCTCCCCGTCACCAAACTCGCCGTGCTTTCCTCTTCCGAACTCTTCGGCCGATACCGCACACCCGGCGCCGCACGCCGCTCAACCGTTGAAAAAGCCCGCGTCATCCGCGCCCGCGCCACGCTCGATGACATCGAACCCGGCGATCTCGTCGTCCACTACGAATACGGCATCGGAAAATTCAAAGGCATCGTTCAAGAAGAGGAAGGCGAGGAACTGCAGATCGAATACAAGGACGGTTCCATCCTTTCCGTTCCGTTGGAACAAGCGCACCTGTTAGGAAAATACATCGGGGTCGGTGGCAGGACTCCGGACCTCAACAAACTCGGCAACGCCACTTGGCAGAAAAACCGCAAGTCCGCCGAGAAATCCATCCTCGACTACGCCGCCCGCCTGCTGCGCATTCAAGCCGAGCGCGAACACGACCAAGGCCACGCCCATCCGCCCGACACCCGTTGGATGTTCGAGTTCGAGCAATCTTTCCATTACACCGAAACCCCCGATCAGAAACAGGCCATCCTCGATACCAAGCACGACCTCGAAGCTCCCCGCCCGATGGACCGGCTCATCTGCGGCGATGTCGGTTTCGGAAAAACCGAGGTCGCCATCCGTGCCGCGTTCAAAGCCATCACCGGCGGGAAACAAGTCGCCCTGCTCTGCCCAACCACCGTCCTTGCGGAACAACATTGGCGCACCTTCCGCGAACGCTTTTCCGACTACCCGATCCGGGTCGATCTCCTCAACCGTTTCCGCTCACCCGCCGAAGTCCGCGCCACGATCGCAGG
The DNA here is from genome assembly GCA_040384845.1 of Verrucomicrobiota bacterium. Taxonomy (GTDB): domain Bacteria; phylum Verrucomicrobiota; class Verrucomicrobiia; order Verrucomicrobiales; family Akkermansiaceae; genus Luteolibacter. The sequence goes on from JAZKIL010000013.1 coordinate 199,675, forward strand.
CCTCGCCGATGGCTCGGTCGATATGGTCATCGGCACGCACCGGCTCATCTCCGGCGATGTGCATTACAAAGACCTCGGCCTCGCCGTCGTCGATGAAGAACAGCGCTTCGGCGTCGCGCATAAGGAAAAATTCAAAGAGCTCTTCCGTCAGGTCGATGTTCTAACACTTTCCGCGACTCCCATCCCGCGCACGCTTTACATGGCTCTGATGGGCGCGCGCGACATGTCGACCATCGACACCCCGCCCCCGAACCGACTCCCCGTTTCCACCACCGTCACCGCCTACGACGAACGCATCATCCGCGATGCCATCCGTCGTGAGATGAAACGCGGCGGCCAGGTCTTCTTCCTGCACAACCGGGTGAAAACCATCGAGATGGTTCATAAGAAACTCAAAGAACTCGTCCCCGAAGCCCGCGTCCTCGTCGGCCATGGCCAGATGGAAAAACACGATCTCGAAAACGTCATGCACGCCTTCGTCAATCACGAGGCCGATGTCCTGCTCGCCACCACCATCATCGAAACCGGCATCGATATCCCCAACGCCAACACCATCCTCATCGACCGCGCCGATCGCTTCGGCCTCGCCGATCTCTATCAACTCCGCGGCCGCGTCGGCCGGGCCGGAGAAAAAGCCTACGCCATTCTTCTTCTCCCCCGCGAAATGATCACCCAAGGCGATGCCCGCAAACGCATCCACGCCATCAAACAATACACCGCCCTAGGCTCCGGCTTCAAAATCGCCATGCGCGACCTAGAGATCCGCGGCGCCGGAAACCTGTTAGGAACCAAACAATCCGGCCACATCGCCCAAATCGGCTTCGATCTCTACTGCCAACTCCTCCGCCAATCCATCGACAGACTCAAAGGCAAGAAGGATCCCTCACTGCAAGAGACCACCTTCAAAGCCGACTTCATCATATCAACGGAAACCCAATGGGTTTCCCATACTGAAACCTTGAAACTGAAAACTTCAAACTTTCCCCCTCTCCCCGCTTTCATCCCAACGGCCTACCTCAGTGATGCCAAACTTCGCATCAATAGCTACCGCGAATTGGCTGAATCTAACACCTCCAAAGCCATCGACACCCTAGAGAAAAACTGGATCGACCGCCATGGGCGCTTGCCCGAGCCAGTCAAACACCTCCTCACTATTTCACGGATTAAAGCCGAGGCATCTGCTAACAACGTCGCATCCGTGGAAATCTCCGGACAAAGACTCATGCTACAAAGAAACGGCAGTCCGATTTTATTAGATGGATCGCGCTATCCGAGGCTGAAGAAGATCAAGCCAGCGGAGATGCTGGAAGAAGCATTGGAAATGCTGAGGAACTTTTAGGAGTAGGCGCGCCCTCGCGCCTTGAGTCATAGGGGCGTCCTCGCCCCCTCTTCACCAAGAACTAACATATCGGGCGATGACGCCCGAGCACCTTAACGGGCGATGACGCCCGTACTCCACCCATAACACTGCTTCTCTTTTCGCTTGCTGCTGACTATCCCCTCAATCACTTCTAACACATGTCCGATTTTCTCGACCCCTCCGGAGAAATACAGAAGCACGGTTCCAAACTCCCTCATTGGCAGCAGGATGGTGTGATGCAGTTTGTCACCTTCCGACTCGGCGACTCCCTACCCCAATCCAAACTTACGGAATGGAGGGAAAGCCGAAAAATCTTCCTCGAACAAAATCCAACACCATGGAACGAAGATACAGAATTCGAATTCCGCCGACGCTTCACCCAACGCATCGAAGAATGGCTCGATGAAGGTGCCGGTTCCTGTATTTTCCGAAAACCGGAAACCCGCGATCTGATGGAAGGTATCCTCATGAAATTCCATGGCGAAAAATACATTCATGAGTCCTGGGTCATCATGCCCAACCATCTCCATCTGCTTTTCAAACCCCTCACTCCTCTGGAAAAAATCATCCAAGCATGGAAAAGCACATTCTCTCACAAATTTGCAAAAGGTTCGATCTGGCAGGATAGATACCGCGACACCCTAATCCGTCATCCTAAACACTTCGCAAACTGCGTCCGCTATATCCGCCGAAACCCACGCAATCTCCCGCAACACGCCTTCACCCTTTGGGAAAGCGACCAAGCGAAGAAAATCAACGCATACAAGGAGTAAGCGCGCTCTCGCGCCTTGAGTCGGAGGAGCGTCCTCGCCCCCTATTCATTAGCATTCCAAAACGGGCGATGACGCCCGAATGCCTCAAGGGGCGAGGGCGCCCCTGCTCCAGAAAGCGACCAAGCGAAGAAAATCAACGCATACAAGGAGTAGGCGCGCCCTCGCGCCTTGAGTCGGTGGGGCGTCCCCGCCCCCTATTCATTAGCATTCCAAAACGGGCGATGACGCCCGAATACCTCAAGGGGCGAGGGCGCCCCTGCTCCAGAAAGCGACCAAGCGAAGAAAATCAA
>JAZKIL010000013.1:202197-208308 GCA_040384845.1 Verrucomicrobiota bacterium
CCTCAAGGGGCGAGGGCGCCCCTGCTCCAGAAAGCGACCAAGCGAAGAAAATCAACGCATATAAGGAGTAGGCGCGCGCCCGCGAGGAATAGGCGCGCCCTCGCGCCTTGAGTCGGTGGGGCGTCCTCGCCCCCTATTCATTAGCGTTCCAAAACGGGCGATGACGCCCGAATGCCTCAAGGGGCGAGGGCGCCCCTGCTCCACAATCCGATTTTGTTAGATCAATCGGGTCTCCAAGTAATGCAATGGAAGCGAAGCGCACATAGAAGAACTGTCTTTTCTGGCAATTAATCGGTCGCGCCATACGAGATTCTGTGATAGATAGAGGAAACTACCTAAGACTAGGAATGGAGTCTGCTGAGGCTTCCGAATCCCGGTCAAAAATACCGAACAAACAAGATGATGAACGATAGCATTCCACCAAAAAAATCCGTTGAAGATACGCATGAGAAAAAAGAGGTCATCAAGGAAAAAGACCTCGGCAAGGTTCGCCATGATGAGCCAGTAACCGCCAAAGGCATCGCGCGCGCTTTACTTATGGCCGATGAACCGGAGCAAAGAATGGAAGTGGATCATTCAGACAACCAAACGGATTCCAAATCTAAAGATTAGCTACCTTCTGCATGCGTGACTACGCATCCGATAACCGGTTTCATCGGCCTTCTTATGAAGAGAAGTGTTTCCTGCGCATCTAGCAGGTGCACGTGGATCATTCTTCCTCTTCACCATCCACTCTTCAGAATTCACTATTCGAACTGCCTCCGTGGAAAGAAACGGTAGTCCGATTTAACTGGATGGTTTGAGGTATCCGAGGCTGATGAAGATAAAGCCAGCGGAGATGCTGGAAGAAGCATTGGAAATGCTAAGGAATTTTTAGGAGCAGGCGCGTCCCCGCGCCTTGAGGCTGAACGGTGTCTCACCGTTCGATTCTGGAATTTGAGGGTGAGACACCCTCAAGCCTCAGGGGGTGGTGTGACACCCCCGCTCCGCCGCTGCCAACAATGTCTCATCCGTAGAAATCTCCGAACAGAAGCTGATGCTTCAGAGGAACGGGAGTCCGATTATGTTAGATGGTTCGCGGTAACCTGCGTCCGCTCCCACAAGCATTAAAGATCCCACATAATATGTATAAATTTCCACGACCGGATTTTTATCTGTCCATTTTCGCGAGTGCCTACTATCAGCGGGTATGAATCCAGACCTGCAATTTGATCGTGCGGAATTTACTGAAGCCCCCACCATGGCATGTAACTCCTGCAAATCTCCCCTCGTCGCGGAGTATTTCGCTGTTAACCAAGAGCATTTTTGTGGAAAGTGCGCTGACACGTTAAGGAATCATCTTGGCGGGCAGGGTTCCGGTGCGGTACGCTTTTTGAAAGCGATTCTGTTTGGTTTCGGTGCTGCTTTGCTGGGAATGGCGGTATATGCGGGTGTTATGATTATGGCAAATAGCGAGTGGGCTCTGATTTCCATCGCGCTCGGCTGGTTAGTGGGAGCTGCGGTAAGACGTGGATCAATGGGGCGCGGTGGCTGGCGTTATCAACTGCTCGCAGTCTTTCTAACATATACTGCCATTTGCGCCGCCTATGCGGTGGCGGGCTGGTTTCAAACACCCGACCAACATTCCGTCGAGTTCTTGATCGGTCTCATTATCATGGCCTACGCGATTCCTTTTCTGGGAGGTGCTGAAAACATCATAGGCCTTCTCATCATCGGTTTCGGCGTATGGCAGGCGTGGCAGATGAACCGCCCGCTCCAACTGGAGATCACCGGGCCGCATTTGATAGCACCGCATTCCATCCCGCCACCCCAGCCTTCACCGTCTGCCGATGCCGGAATATGATGAATTCCTGACCGTGCAGCCTGTGTCCAACTGCCTCAGTTGTGGCACGGAACTGGCCACCGCGCTGCTTGCCTGTCCGGCTTGTGGAGCCTTGGTTCACGCCGAGCGTCTGACTCAGTTGGCTGCCGCCGTCGATCTAGCAGAAACTCCGGGAGATGCCTTAGCTCAATGGCGTGAGGCCTATCAGCTATTACCAGCCGGCACCCGGCAACAATCGCTAGTTGCTGCGAAAATCGACGAATTGGTTACCATCGTGGATCAGCCAAGGCATGCCAAGACGGCTTCGGTGAAAGGCAAAATCGCTGTTGGAGCAGGAGCTGTTGCCCTTTTCCTGGTGAAATTCAAATTCGTCCTGCTTTTTATCGTTACTAAGCTCAAGTTCCTAGCCATTGGCCTAACCAAAGTAGGCACCTTGTTCTCCATGTTCCTGTCCTTCGGCCTTTATTGGAGCCTGTGGGGATGGAAGTTTGCTGCAGGTTTCATTATTTCCATCTACATACATGAAATGGGCCACGTCGCGATGCTTACCCGTCTGGGCGTGCGTGCGAGCGCGCCGATGTTTATCCCGGGTCTAGGTGCGGTGATTCGACTGAGAGAGAATTTACCAACAGCTCGCGAGGATGCCCGTGTGGGATTGGCGGGGCCGATATGGGGTTTGGGTGCTGCAGTATGTGCATGGCTGATTGGAGAATTTTTTCACCTTCCTCTCGCGATCGCTATCGCGAAGGTTGGGGCTTGGATCAATCTTTTCAACCTCACCCCAGTTTGGCAACTGGATGGTTCGCGTGCATTTCGTGCTTTGACCAAGAAACAACGGGGGTTTGCGATCGCCGCTGTCTTCGGTGCGCTCTTTTTCGCTAAAGAAGATGTGCATGGAATTTTGATTATCGTGCTGGGATTTGGAGTCTTCCGACTTTTTGAAAAGACCCCCGAGGCCTCCGGTGACAAGAGAGCGCTCATTGAATACATAGTGCTGGTCGCTGCCTTGACCGCCATCGCTTCGCTTCCTGCAATCAGCCCTTGAACACGAGCCTTGCTACTGTGCCACCGCTCTTCTCATGCTTTAAAGAAATGGCAGTCCGATATCGTTAGAAGGACCTCGATACCCAAGACTGATAAAATCGAAGCCGGAGGAGAAACTAATGGAAGCGTTGGAGATGCTAAGGAACTTTTAGGAGCTGCCGTGTCTCACGGCATGAGGCTGAACGGTGTCTCACCGTTCGATTCTTGAATTTGAGTGTGAAGACACCCTCACGCCTCAGGGGGTGGTGACACCCCGCTCCGCCGCAGCTAACAACGTCTCATCCGTGGAGATTTCCGGACAGAGACTGATCCTGCAAAGAAACGGAAGTCCGATTTTATTGGATGGCTCGCGGTATCCAAGGCTGATGAAGATAAAGCCAGCAGAGAAATTGGAAGAAGTATTGGAAATGCTTAGGAATTTTTAGGATGTCACAAGCCTGGTCAGATAAGGCGGGCGACAAGAATAGACTATGTTAGATAGCGGGGACTGACCCCATTTAGTGATTCATCGATTAAGATGCAGAACTTTCACCAAGAATCTGACTAATCTTTTTCTGGCAAATCAAAACCGAAGCTCTCTAACTCCTCAATCGTCTGCGGCTGTAGCGTATCCATGGCCAGCCCGATGAGATCTCCGACGTGCAGGGCGAAATCCTTCATCAGTTTATAGCGGTTGAAGTCCGTGCCGCCGATGATTTCCGGGCCGTGTTCCCTGATGAGTGCTTCAACTTGCTCGTATTGCTTCTTCCAAAATACTCCTATTTCGAGCCGCTCTATTAACGTGCCGATCTTTGCATCCGGCAGGCGGTAGATGCGGATTCGTTTCAGAAAACTCTCGTCATCGCGTTTACTTTGTCTCCAGACCTCGAACAGCTCATACATACAGAATGGAGAACTTAGATATTTCTCGCTCAGGATGATGAAGATCCTGTCTCCTTCACTGAGACGGTTCATGAACTTACTGATGCGCTCGCCGAGATCCAAGTGGGTCTTATCTCGGATGACTTCGATGTTCTGCGCTGCTGCATTTGCACAGAGTTGATCTACAATTTCCGAGCTTTCCTTCGTCCACGCATAGGAAACGCAATAGGTCTTCGCAACCGAGCTAGGGGGAGGTCCGAAATCGAGTTCCTTGTTTCCGGGCTTTTCCCTATCCTCGTAATATTGAATTTCCTTGGCCACCCGCTCTTTCTTTTGGCGCGCGGCTGGCTCAACGAGTTTATCAATATTCTCGCAGCCGCTTTGCCGCGCCAGTTGGCTGATCCATTCAAGAGATTGTTCCAAAAGCTCCTTCGCACTTCCCCGTTGGGTGCGGATGCGAAGACGAAGTTGGTAGGGCTTTCCGTCCTTGGGAGGAAGAGTATCAATCCGGATGGCGCTCTGGGTGCGGCGATCGAAACCGCACACGCCTTCCTTCCAGTACAAGGCGTTCATTCCTGCATTCGCCCCGATCCTCGCTATCACGCTGCGAACCAGACCGGGATATTCGAATGGAAAATCCAAGATTTTTTCTTCGCTCACTTCGTTCTGCCAGTAAGCGACAAGCTCCTCCTGCACAGTGGCAAGTTCGGGAAGAAGATCAGGAGCAATATATTCCGCTTCGATTCCGGCGCCCGCGTCCGCTTCACGGTGAACGAAGCAAATTCCGGCACTCTTCATCATATGAATGAAAAGCGCTTGTTCGTCCTCTTCGTATTCCTGCCAGACCAGAGAGGCCAGCAGGGACTGGGTGAAGCGGCCTTTGAGCTGGCGGAGTTGTCGCCAGCACTTTTCCCGATTGAACAGGGTGTAAATAGCTTCCAAGGCCCATTCCTGATCCAGGATGATCGCGTTTTCGAAAACATGGGATCGGTGGAAGACCACGCCGCACTCATGCAAATAGTCGATTAGATGATCGGGATTGCTCACGCCACCCTCTTCCGCACAGATTTGGACGAAAAACTCCTTCTTAATTACCCTGTACTTGCGTTCACCCGGCGGACGCAACGTATCTTCTTCTCGCAGTGTCTCCAAACGCCTGCGAACTCGCAGGCGACCTGCTCCGATCTTCAAATCGCCCTGCTGTTGGTTGGCCCACCGGATCGCCTCGTCAATGGCTTCGTCAAGAGCCGCACGTCCTCGATCCAATTTAGCGCTGTAATGGAGAATTTTACAGAATCCGAACGGATCCAGCATTAAATCCGGCACCGGCGGCTGACGCAGTTCCTCCGCTACCGTATCGCATTGAGTTTGGATGACCAAAACAGGGCTGTTTTTGCCACCGAGCTGACGCACCATTTCAAGCCAGTAGTCGAGCCTGTGGTTGCGAAAGACCATGCCACGATGTTCGTGTTCGCTGCGCTCTTCAGAAGAAGGTGTCCAGACGGTTAAAAACACCGCCTTGCTGCGCATGAAGAGAGCATGTGTGCCGTGGTAGATATCTTGCCCGCCGAAATCCCAGATATGCAGCAATGGAGGATTGGCCGTGGCGCTGCCTCTTTGAAACCGGGCGCTTGTCACCGTGATACCATGCGTGCTGTCAGCATCCTCTTCGAAATCCTCACCTCGCAAGCGGCGACAGATCTGGGTTTTACCAATCCTGCCATTGCCGAGTACCATGAACTTGATGTCTGGTAAAGCTACCGAACCCACGCTCAGATCAGTGTAGTGGGAGCGAAGGCTCTCCAAGCAGGATCCTCGAGAGTTACCCGAAAGGATTTCGGGTGGAATTCCAGTCATGGGAATATCAGAGATATAAAGCCCTACCAGTTCCGATTTGTTAACCAATTTCGCAGGAATTGATCTGATAGGGATCGAATGTGAGTAAATACTCTTAAGTGAAGGGATATTGATGAGCGGCCCTAAGTCACTCACCTGCGAGTGGGAGCAATCAATCGACTGCAGGGACGCGAGTCCCTCCAGCGCACTCAGATCGCTAACCTGCGAGTGGGAGCAATTAATCGACTGGAGGGAAGTGAGCTTCTCCAGCGCACTCAGGTCGCTAACCTGCGAATGGGAGCAATCAATCGACTGGAGGGAAGTGAGATTCTCCAGCGGAGTAAGGTCGCTCACCTGCGTGCTCGAGCAATCAATAGACTGGAGGGACGCTAGATTAACCAGCGCACTCAGGTCGCTAACCTGCGAGTGGGAGCAATCAATTGACTGCAGGAACGCTAGATTAACCAGCGTACTCAAGACGCTCACCTGCGAGTGGGAGCAATCAATCGACTGGAGGGAAGTGAGATTCTCCAGCGGAGTAAGGTCGC
>JAZKIL010000014.1:0-16959 GCA_040384845.1 Verrucomicrobiota bacterium
GAATATCCGTCCCGCCGGTGCCGGTGCCGGAACTACTTCCAACACAGCCGCTGCACGTTCCGCCCGGCGGATTGGTACCGAGCGCGAGGGTGGCGGTAAAGAGATAGGCGGTGGCGGGCAGGAGGCGATGTAATGGAGTCATGGGGGGTGGAGTTAGAGAATGGAAATTAGTTAGAGTTTCCTTGTGCGAGGCGGGAAGTCAGGGAGGTGATGGCTTCTTGGGCAGCGTAGGAGAGTTCCGGATGGGCACTGGCGATGTGCCTGAGTTTTTCGAGATCTGCGGTTTCGCCACACTGGCCGAGCACGGCGATGGAAGAAAGGCGCAGCGAGGATTGGCCGTTTTCCGCGTAAGCGATGTTGCGGATGACAGGGCGAAACTCTTCGGGATCAAGAATTCCGGCAGCTTGGATGGCGGAAACCCGGATGGGAGTACTGAGAATGGAACCGTCTTCAAGGGCGCGGGAGAGCCATGGCTTGAGGGTTTCGGTGGCCTCGCTGAAATCGACGCCCCCGGGCTGACGAGCGAGATTGATGAACATCATTAGGGTGGTGCCGGGGATGGTGGTTTGTTCAAGCTCTGGGTTTGTGGCGGCTACGACGAGGGATTGGAAAACATGAGCAGTGATTTCCGGGGAAGGTGCAGTAGAGGAGAGATGGGACGAATCTGGAGACTCCTTCTGAGCTTTCGGCGGATGGAGGGTCAGCCAAGTCACGAGATGTTGGATGGCGTAGTCCCTTACGACTAACGGCTGGGCTGAGTCATGAAGCACTTCAAGCAGACTGGATGAAAAGCGCTGAGGATTAGGGTCGTGACGGAGCAACTGCTCCATGATTTCGTTGGCTATAACATAGCCGTGCTCGGGAAGCTCTCCCTCAGGTGCGCCTTTGGCCATGAAATGGTAAAGCTCGCGAATTTCAGGTTCGCCACATTCCTCGCTGAGGGCTTGACGGAGAAGTTCGATGCGCACCTGCCATGGCTGTCCCGGATCGTTAAGGTATGCCAGCTGCGGGCGAGAAGAACGAGGCCGCGAGCTGGATTTCGGCTTGGACGGCTCAACAACTTGAACACTGGCAGGTGCTGATGGAGCTCTCATTTTCCACGCACAAACTCCCGCAGCGCCAAGAAAAGCGAATCCGAGAAAAGGCAGTGATTTCCTGAGAAAGGAGGTCATGGGGGGCAGCGGTTAGAATGAGTTAGAAAGCAGATCGGCAATTTTCACCGAGTGCCCAGAAGGGTGCCGTTGCGGTCATAGACGTTTATGTGATGGCAAAAGCCACCGGCCATGTTGGTGGGGAAAAGAAACTGCAAATTGACCGAGCCGTTGGTGAGGCTAGCGGGATAAATCGTTTTGAGCGTGCTGCCATTTGGGAACATGACTCCTGCCCGGAAGATGACCACATCGATGCGGCCTCCCTCCGGAAGATTGAGCACGGTGAGCGGTGAGGTGTAAATCTTGTAGCCCACCAAGCTCCCCGCACTCACGGAGGTGAGGTCGTTTTCCAATGCGTCCGATACTCCGATGACGTTGATGCGCTGCACGGCGAGGATAGGGCCTCCTTCGGTCAAACGCGCAGTAAGACTGAACTCTTCGGTGCGATCGGCCAAAATGCCAACTGCCGCAGTGGAACCGTTACGGCTGTGGAACAAGCGGCAAAGACTTTCCGGCGCATCAAAGGCCACTTCCGGTGAGGCGGTGAGGTTAAGCGTGCGGGTGCAGCTGTTCATCACATCAACGATGCCGGCTGAGAAATTTGGCGCGCCGATCACTTTCACGGTGAGCACGGCAGCGGCTCCGCCCTGCAAGCTGCCAGTGACGGTAAAAGTTCCCGCATTAGGGAAAGGTAGCGCGACGGTTTGAGAGCCTGTTAGATTCCATGATCCGCCGGAGGAGGATGTGATGGTGGAAGCCATGGCCGGGTTCGCAGACCAAGCCCCAACTCGGATGGAATCTCCGCGGCGAATGGTCAGGGTTTCCGCGTCCATCACGTTGGTGGCTTCCCAGGTCAGTGAGCCAGAAGTTGCGCTACCTTGCTCGAAATGGACGGCGTAGGATTGCAGTTCAGGCTGATGGCTCAGCGGTAAATTGATAAACCAATGACCTTTGCCGGTGCCATGGGTCGCCGGGATTCCATTGACCTTCACGGTGCTCACGTCCCGAGCGTAGCCCTCGATGAATGCGGGTGAGGTGCGGCTAGAGGCAGGCTGGGTGATGAGGAAATTGTTTTCGGCAAAAATCCCAGCGGCATCGGAGGGAGCATAGATTCCCAAGGAAATGAGCCTTACGGTCCTGCGGGCGATGGTGTTATCCACGAGCACGGTGACTTGGTGATTTCCGGCCGTAAGCCATGGGGTAAGAGCCTGAAGCATGCCGAGTTTTCCGGTGCCGTAACGCACATTGCGGCGGATGATAATTTTCCCATCTACTTTGATTACGATGGGAACTTCCTCGTTGCCGTAACTGGAACCCATGAGTTCGGTATGGAGGCGCAGCAGCCAGTTTCCAGCCTGTGGGACGGTGATGTTCCATGTGGCTTCACCACGGAAGCTGTCTGCAAGGAGTCCGCCTGAAGTCATGGTCCAAGTGGTCGATGAACTAACAGGAGTGGCGAGATTAACGTTGCCCACAAGGGTATCAGTGAAAGCATTAACCGCCAATGGATCCGAGCCATACCCATTCACTTCCTCCCCATCACTGACGCCATCGCCGTCGGTGTCGGAGTTAGTTGGATCGGTGCCATGCATGAACTCCTCATGGTTGGTAAGGCCGTCCTGATCATAATCGCCGAATTCACCTTGGCGTTCGATATCTAGGTTTCCCGCGTCGGTGGTGCTCAGGCCGTAGGTTTGCTCGAAGGAATCCGGCAACATATCGTCATCAAGATCGTCAGGTGAGGGAAAAAAGGCGCTCAGCGCCTCCGCCGAGAGGGCCGTGCGAGGGCCACCGCGTTTGGCCCAAGCGATGCTGACGTGGGGGCCACCTGCGTGGCCAAATTGATAATCCGCCTCCAAATAATACCTCTTGCCCGCCTCTAGATAAACTTCATGGCTCATCTGGCAGAAAAAGCTGTCCCATTTTGCGATCGAATCGAACTTAATCCCGTGGCCGGTTCCTAACTCGGGGGACATGGCGCAAAGAAGTTCTTTGTGAAACCGGCTCTCCGGTTCTGTGGAAAGCCACAGCTCGGCACTCTCGGTGGTGGAAATCCAGAAGCGGTAGTAGCCCGTTTCCGGCGGTGTAACCGAGCCGCGAATCCGCCCAGCGGAATAGTTAGACATGCCAGCGATGAGGGAGCTGGAATGGAGGACGGTGGAATTCGGCGCACCGAAATAACGGTGTTTTTTCCGGGTTTCTCCCAGACTGTAGTAAGACATGTTGTTGTAGGAAAAGCGGGTCAGCCATCCCGGCACGCCATCGCCCACAAAGGGATTGAGATTTTGAAGGGCTTCTCCGAGGTTGGTCCGGCCATCTCCATCAGGATCCGCCAAGGCGCTACGGTTACCTGTCTGATAACCGGCGGGAAAGCCATGGGCGTTTTGCCAGCCATCTTCATAGCCATTGTCGTCAACGTCATCAGTGAGTGTGGGGTCGTAGGAACTCATCACATCGGAAGAAACCAAGGTGCGCAGGCCGCGATCGGATTGGTTAGAACTGGTGCGGCCCCAGACGTTCAATTCCGCAAGATGCAAATAGTAGTTGTTATTCCGGTTTAGTCCCAGCAGTTGAACCTTCACTTTGCGGCCGGTCACCGCCTCTGGCAGTTGCCAGCGAAGAGCGCCCGCAACGTGGCCGCTGGTGAGATAATAGTCTTGGGAAGCCACGACCGCGTCCGCCGAGTCCAAAATGCTTACCCGGAAATTCGACAAGCGATTATTGATATTGTCCTGCCGGTTAATCAATTCCACGCTGTCCACAAGTCGGTCTGCGCCCAAATCCAACTGCACCGAGGATCCGGCTATATTGCCAGTGTGGTTATACGTATGGATCTTGCCGTCGATCAAATGGGAAGCGGGGTAGCTATTTGAGTAACTGGAAGATTGCGTTGCCACCACCGAAGATTCATGTGACCAGTTTTTGAGGGTCGTATCCGGTCCGAAAACCCTCAACTCGGCGAGATGCAGGTAGTAATTGTTATCGCGGTTCGGTCCGAGTAACTGAATTTTCACGCGGCATCCCGCCACGGTTTCTGACAATGTCCACGTCTCTGAGAGACCCACACTGCCTGAAGATGTGTAGAAATCCTGCGCAGCCACAACCGCTCCATTCGCATCCTCCACCGTCACCCGGAAATTTGACAAACGATTATTGATAGAATCCGGCCGGTTGATCATTTCCACTCTCTCCACAAGCCGATCTTGCCCAAAATCCACCTGCACCGAAGATCCGGCGGTATTGCCAGTGTGGTTAGATGTCTCGATATCGCCATCGATCAAATGGGAAGCGGGGTAGCTATTGGAAAGACTGGAGGATTGCGATGCCACCGCGCCATTGCTGGGAGTGGCCCAATTCTCCTCCACACTTAAATCCACTCCCTGCATCGCCCAAGCCACCGAGGCAAGCCCTCCACCCGTGCCAATCTTCTGGAGAAGTTCCACATAATAGGATTGCCCAGCTTTCATATACTGAGGCGCCGAGCGCTGCTCATAACTTTGATCCCAGTTATTATTTTGGGTCACCGAGAGACTGCCGCAGAGTTTGCGGGCGTCCCATTTCGAAGCATTGGGAGAAACGAACCATTGCGCCTCATGATTACCGGCCACCCAGAATGTATAAACCCCCGTGGTGGTGGGCGTGATGTAACCTCGGGTGCGAGCACCGTAATGATCACCCGACAAAGAGTATGAGGAATCCACCAATAACGTGGAACTCGGTGCCTGATAAAAAAAAGGAGACTCGGTCAAATGAGCCACATTCGAACCGGTAATCCCGTTCCACGATTGGCGCTGCCATTTTCCCGAGACTGAAGTGTTCTGGGCGAGAGCGACAGAGCAGCAAGCCAAAGCGGCGACCACACTCAAATTAGACCACAAAAAGAGACACCTTGAAGTGCGGGGGGGCAAATTCATATGGGCATATAGCCTACCAAGGAGAGACTTGTCAAAATTATAAAGGCGTGCTCGTGAAAAGAATTCGTCACATGAAGGACACTGATTTTCATAAAAACATCTATCCCCTACCCACTCCGAAGCGTCTATCGATATCCTTGCGATTAAATTCTGTTAGAGTTGGCCGACCATCGGCAGCGCAATAAGGCAAATCGCATTCAAACAGCTCTTCCAAAAGACTTTGCGCCTCCACGATGCGTGGGATAACTCGCTTTGCAGCTTTGGTGGCGATGATTCTTGCGAGCCTATCAAAAGTGAATTTTCCAGCCGAAGCCGGGCCGTGCAGAGTTTCTTCTAAAATCTCGCTGAGAAAAAGTTTCGGGTCTGCCATTTCCAGAAACGCTGGGAGGCTACGGAGTTGCAAGGTGTTTCCACCAAACGCCTCGACTTCCAAGCCCGCTTCTAACAACGCATTTTTCTCGCGTAGCAAATGATCGAGATCGCGAGGATCCAGCTCGATCAAAACCGGAACTAACAGATTCTGCGTTTCCATGCCTTCTTTCTGGGCTTTGCCTAGTTGCTCGAAAATGATTCGTTCGCGCGCGGCTTTCGGATCGAACAAGACCAAACCGCTGTCGCTTTCGAAAATGACATATCGATCTTGCAACATCCCTACCAAGCGGAACTGTGGAGCTCTGGAGAGTCGCGATTCCCTATTTGCCGCGATTTGCGAATCGTCCAACGCGATCATAGTTAACTCTTGCTGCGACGGATGAAACATCGCGGCACGTGAAACAACTTTTTCTTCGCGCTCGATGATGAACTCGTTATCCTTTGTAGGTTGTGGCAGCGGGCTGCGTGGACGCGGCTTCAAACAATCTGCGACGGCTTGGGAAATCAAATCCCGGATTTCATGCGGACGATGAAACCTCACTTCCTTCTTCGCAGGATGGACATTCACATCGACCAAATGCGGTTCCATTTCCATCCACAACCACGCCGCTGGATACAACCCATCTTGAAGGTTTCCGCGAAAGCCCTCGACCAATCCTTTCGAGATCGCCGCGTCTTCGATCGGCCTGCCGTTTAGAAAAACGAATTGATGACGTCGGCCTTTGCGCGCGTGTTGAGCGGGAAGAATGAATCCGCTAACCTGCATACCTGCACCCATCGTATCAGGAATTTTCACCAGCTCGCCACCAAGTTCATTTCCTAACAATTGCCGCACCCGATCCGCCTTGCGGACGACGCAGGGGAGATCAAAAATGATGCGGTCATCTTTTCTGAAACGGAAACGCACGCCCGGTGCGGCGAGTGCGTGCAGGCGAAGTTGCTGCTCGACGTAAGCGGACTCCGTGCTTTCCGCTCGCATGAACTTGCGCCGTGCAGGCATGTTGAAAAATAAATTCCGCGCCTCGATCACTGTGCCGGGGGCGCCGCCGGCATCGCGCACATCGCGGAGTTTTCCGCCATCCACGATGATCTCGGTACCGGTCAACGAATCCGCCTGACGCGTGACCATGCGGAATTTGGCCACGCTCGCGATGCTTGGAACAGCCTCACCACGAAATCCCAAAGTTAAAATCGACCCCAAATCTGCGGCGGTGCGCAGTTTGCTGGTGGCGTGCCTTTCCAGCGAAAGCAAAGCATCTTCTCGCGCCATACCGCACCCGTCATCGCTCACGCGGATCAGGTTCACCCCGCCTTTTTCAATATCCACCATGACTTCCCGCGCGCCGGCATCGAGGCTGTTTTCCACCAACTCTTTCACCACACTCGCCGGGCGCTCCACGACCTCACCTGCCGCAACTTGGCTGGCTAAGATATCTGGTAAAACGCGGACGACTGGCACGCCACGATTTAGTCCTCACGATCCGCTTTCAGCAATCTTCAATTGACCCATTCCCACCGACGACTAGCCTGCCCGCATTCATGGCTGGCTTTTTCAAAAAACTTTTCAACGCAATCATCGATAAAGCAGAGGTCGATTGGGACGATCTCGAGGCAAATCTCATTGCTGCCGATCTCGGCGGGAAACTCAGCACGGGTATTGTCGATGAGCTTTACGATCTCGGGCGGACCGTGACGGCTAAAGATGTCGTGGACATCACCCGCAAGCGTCTTTCCAAAATCCTTCCCGATGATTGCCCGCCGCTGCAACCTCGCACGGACGGCAATCCATTTGTGATTCTTGTCGTCGGCGTGAACGGCACGGGGAAAACCACATCTTCCGCCAAGCTCGGCATGTGGCTGAAAAAACGCGGACACAGCGTGATGCTCGCAGCAGCCGATACGTTCCGCGCAGCGGCAGTCGAGCAACTCCAGCGTTGGGGCGATCGACTCGACATCCCAGTCGTCACTGGAGCAGCGAATTCCGATCCATCATCCGTCTGCTTTAAAGCGCACCAACAGGCGATCGCCGAGAAAACCCAATTTCTCATCTGCGATACGGCCGGTCGGATTCACACGCGCCACAACTTGATGGAAGAGCTCGGAAAAATCCGTCGCACGATCGCCAAGCAAGACGAAGGCGCACCACATCTCACACTGCTTGTGGTCGATGCTTCAACTGGCTCGAACGCACTGAACCAAGCCAAGGAATTTCATAAAGCCAGCCCGCTCGATGGCTTGATCATCACCAAGCTCGATGGCTCAGGCAAAGGCGGAATCGCTTTCACGATCTTTGATCAAATCGGTGTCGCGCCGCGTTTCATTGGGACCGGCGAAGAACCCGAAGCGTTTTCGATTTTTGAGAAAGAACGATTTGTGGCTGAGGTGCTCTAACAGACTCATGGATTACAAAGACGCGATAGAGTGGTTGTTCGGGACGCAGCAGTTCGGGATCAAGCTGGGCTTGGAAGGCCCGCGGAATCTGCTCAAGGAATTTCTCGCGTTTCCCAAACACGGGGTGCAGGTCGCACATGTGGCGGGGACGAATGGTAAGGGCAGCGTGTGTGCGATCATGGATCGCTGCGCAAGATCTTGTGGGAAACGCACTGGGCTTTTTACCTCGCCGCATTTGATCGATTACCGCGAAAGAATGCGGGTGTCCGGTGAAATGATTTCTGAGGAAAGATGTGCGGAGTTGCTTACTGATGCGCGTGATCTTTGTGCGAGACTCGAAGTGCATCCGACCTTTTTTGAAATCACTCTCGCTGTCGCGATGCGTTGGTTTCGTGAGATGGAATGCGAACTGATTATTTTGGAAACCGGAATGGGCGGGCGTTTGGATGCAACCACTGCTGTGCCTGCGGATGTTTGTGTGATCACGCCGGTCGGCTTGGATCACACGCAATGGCTGGGCGATACCTTGGCATTAGTAGCCGCGGAAAAAGCCGGGATTTTTCTCGAAGGCGTGCCAGCGTTTTCCTCCCCGCAAGACGAAGAAGCGCGGCAGGCTCTCGAAAAAGAAGCGAACCAAAAACGCACGCCACTGAGTTTCATCGATCAGCCGCTCGAAGGCTATGGAATCGCTCTGCCCGGCAAACATCAGAAATGGAATGCCGCGCTGGCCCTGGCCGCATTGCATGCGTTGGGGTTGACGTTGAATTACGAATCCGTGGCTGAGGGTTTGGCAAAAGTAAAATGGCCGGGCCGGTTCGAGCGCATCACCAGCGGTGAATTCGAAATCATTTTGGACGGCGCGCACAATCCACACGCCGCAAAAGTCTTACGCGAAACATGGATCGATGAGATCGGCGCTGGCAAGGGAACGTTGATTTTCGGCGCAGTGGAATCTAAAGACATCGCCGGTATTCTCGGCGAGCTGCGGGGTCTGAATCAGCGAATCATCTTCTGCAAGGTCGGCACTACTCGGGGGTTGCCGACTTCCGAATTGATCAAAAGCCTACCCGCCGATGAACAACTCACAGCGGAGTGCTACGACACATTTCCCCAAGCGCTCGCGGTAGCAAAACAATACAAGGATCGCATCCTCGTTGCCGGTTCATTGTTTCTCGTCGGAGAAGCAAGGGCTTTACTGTTAGATAAAGCTTTTCTCGCGAGTGCGCAGTGATTTCCACACTACGTCTTAAAGTCACGCGTCTGAAACGCCAGCCAGCCAATCGTAAAAAGACTCACGTTTAGCCCCATCAAAAAGGCGTAGCTCTCAATGATTTTCGGCCATGACAAATATTGTTCTACCAGAAATACCCAAGCGCTCATGCGCCATGTGACGAAGTAACTTTCGTAGGGTTTGAAGAACGGGAAACCCTGCAGGATCATATCGATGAACAGGATGGTCAGCGTAATAATCGTCGCTGCGGCGGGTTTGATTTTGAAACAGGAAAACATGAACGCGATCGATGACAGCGTGATCATGCTGATGCCGATACCCGCAGCGCATAAAGCCAATCGCGCCGCTCCTTCCCACCAATCCGGATACGCGGCGAAGACTTTCATTTTCGGCTCTATCACAAACAGCCCGCCCTCCCACCCCAGAGCCGCGACTGCCATTGCATACCCACTGATGCCTACGAAAAATACGAAGCTGAACGTGTAAAGACACACGGCTGTATATTTGACTAGCAGCAATCGAAAGCGGCTGATCGGCCGCGCGAAGACCATCCGCAAATTCCCATCCTCGTTTTCTTTTGCGACGATATCACCCGCGACAAGGGCGAAATAAATCGAACCCAGAGTAGCCATGCTTAGCAACATGATCATAAAGGTGATAGTAAGGGAGCTGTAGTAAGAGCTGAACTCCAAGCCGTTTCTCTCAACCATTCCACGCACCTTTTCTTGACTGGCTTCAAGTTTGTAAACCGCCAGAATCAACACCTCCATCGCCAAAAACGCTCCGTATCCCATCCATGTCCTCGGACGCGCAAACAATTTGCGAAGCTCACCACGAAGTTGTTGAAGAAAAATCATATCAGTTAGGGCTGCCTCGACCGTCGAGAATTTCCATATACACATCCTCCAGCGAGCGACGGACTTTCGCGAACCCGCGAACCCGCACTCCCGCTTTCACCAATTCTTCCACCACTTGGGCGGAATCGACCGATACTGGCAATGCGATGCGCCCCGCTTCAAGGACACTACCACCAAAGCGTACGATGACCGGCTCAGCCGCCGACCATGTTTCTAGATCGACCTGATACGCAGGGACATCATCGGCGAGATTTTTCACGGATCCTTCGAACACTCGTTCTCCTTCGCGCAAGATCGCAACCCGGTCGCACATCAGCTCGACTTCGGAAAGCAGGTGGGAATTGAACAGCACGGTCATGCCTTTCCGCTCACGTAGTTCCAAAATGAAATCGCGAAACCATTTGATCCCCTCGGGATCGAGCCCATCGGTCGGTTCATCTAACAAAAGCAGTTCCGGCTCCGGTAACAACGCCTGAGCTAGGGCCAAACGCTGCCGCATTCCGTGGCTGTAGGTGCGGACTTTGGAGCCGATCCGTTGTTCCAGTCCCACACGTCCGACGACTTCGCGCGCAGCCTTTTCATCAAAGCCTCCCGAATAACTCATCAGGATTTTCAGATTTTGCCAGCCTGTCATGTAATCGTAAAAAGCCGGAGCTTCAAAGATTGCGCCGACTTTGCGTAAGGCCTTGCTGCGATGTTCTTGGACGGAAATTCCATCGATCAAGACCTCGCCTTGATCCGGTGCGACCATCCCGAGAATGATTCCAAGGGTCGTGCTTTTCCCCGCGCCGTTGTGACCAAGCAAGCCGTAGATCTCCCCACGCTCCAGCGTGAAGCCCACGTTTTTAAGAGCGGGTTTCCCGCCAAACGTTTTATTTAGATCTCTCGCTTCCAACATAGATGAACTTTCACTTATCTGACACAAAGCGAACTTTGTCCGAACTACTAGAATCGGCGTACAGGAAATTGGTTTTCTCTTTATGCCAGGCCTCTTTATCACTCACCAAAGGAATGCGCTCGGGTCGGTTATCGTTTCCGAAAAATGAAAGATCGTCAATGTGCCGACCATTCTGAGTGATGTTCCAGTTATAGCTGCAGCCGCTTTTTCGGAATTCCGTTTTGTCGGAAGGGCAGTGAAACACTTCTTCGTTCTCCACATATCCCAATAAAACCGTCTCAAGCACAGGTTCTTGCGAGGTTTTGCTAGATCTGCCCAAAGCAAGCTCCGGCAAGTAGTCGGCGTTGTCGGCCAAATACATCTGCAAACCCACGCCGATCTGGCGCAAGTTTCCTAAACATTTTGTCTGCCGGCTTTTTTCTATCATTGAAATACTAACCGGAACGGCGATCCCACTCAGCACCACGATCACAGCGATGGTGATAAGCAGTTCCATTAAGGTGAAACCGTTTTTTCGTATCGCGCTCATCTTTGTCCGAATTCGTTTCCTCTCAATCCTTGCATGACTTCGTTCATGGCTTCCATCAAAGGAGCGAGGTCCAGCTTGGTGTCCGCGCTCGCTTCATTGAAATAGGCGCGCATGCCTTCCTGGCTGATTTTTGTCAGCAACTGCTCGTCGAGCTCCTGCGCCCTTGCCATTTCCTCTTCGGTCCGGCCTTCTTGAATTTCACGCAAGCCCTGCTCCACAAAATCTTTTCGCTGTTCCGGTGGCATCTGATCGAGCGCCTCCATGAACCGACCCATCGTTTCGACAATGGTTAGGTCGATAAACAAGTTCTTCTCCCGCGCATTGAGTTTACGGAAAAAATCTTCCGTGGCGCGGCTCTCGCGGTTTTTTTCCCGTTCTGTGAAATCCAGCCGATTCACCATCCCGGCAATCCGGCGGATTTCCTCCTCACGCTCTTTCACATCACCGCCAGAACCATTGGATTCCGACCAATCCTCAAGCCTCAATCCACCGATTTCCTTGTCCAAACGCTCGGCGGTGATTTTTTTCGAAGCCGCCATCGAACGCACTGCAAAAACCACCACCCATATCACCGCCAACACTGCTAGCGCCTTGATGATTACCGTTTTATTCGCATTCACGCCGCGAAGCTAAACCATGTTCCTTTCCACGCAAGGGTGTCCGATAGAGAAATGTTGTGGGGACAATTCCAATGACAACACGAATCAGAGCCTCATGAGTCTCCAGTTATTAAAGCTCGATACCCTTCTGTTTGAGATAAGCGGACGCCGCTTCCGGCTCTTTTCTATGCCATGTTTGAATGACCGCTTTGAGGGTGGAGTCGCGCTGTACGGAATCGGAAACGGTGAGCGCCCAATCCACGGCAGAGGCTCCGTCAAGCCTTGCGGCGGCAGGGGCAAAGCCCGCCACGGCGGCATCCCGGTTTTTCCCCGTGGGGAGGGAGTTCAACCACTGCGTTGCCGCCATCTGGTCGGCATGCGCCCATGACGAAGCGAAATTCGATACAACTCCGGTTTTCTCGGATTTGAGAGATTCCAGAAGCCAAGCCGCACGCGCCGGGGCCTCCGGGCCGAAATTGGCGGCAGCGATACCTCCCGCTGCGAGATCGTGGTTTTCGGGGGTGAGGTTCGCTTGCTCGATGAGGTCTCGCGTCGCCTCGAAACCAGCATCCCGAGAAAATGATAGGGCGATTTCTTGGATGGCCGATGATCCGGCGGGAGTGTTGAGCTGTTCGATTAGATTGCGACGTAGTTCAGGCGTGACCGCAGCTTTTGCTAGTTGCGCAGACCTTCCACTCTGCTCGTCAGGCGGCAGCATGGCGATTTGCTCAGCGGCACCTGACAAGTCCCCAAGGAGGATTGCGATGTCACATCGGGTGTTTGCTGCAAGCTTCTTATCATTATCTTTCAATCGGCCGGCCTCCTGAGCGGAGTCCAGCCATTCCCCTAAAGCGGCGGCGTACTCCGGGTTCCAGTTTCCATACGCAATCTCACTATCTTTCCTGAATTCTGCGAGTTGGTGATAGATTCCCGCTCCTCTCCGGGCCTGCGCGGTTTTGAATTTATCGAATTCGTTGAACGCCAGTGACGGATCGGATTTGGCGATGTGGCTGAGCAACATTGCTAAAACTAGTTCCTGGGGCATATCTTTCAGACCGGATTCCTTGATCCTCTCGCAAACTTTCAGGATTTCCGCATTAGACGCGGAGCCGGCTTGGTCTCGCACAATCTCACGGATGCCCTCGACTGAATACCCTCGTTCATCTAACAGCTTGTTATATCCAGCTATTAAGCGGTCCGGATCGAGGGCAACGTCTCTGGGTCGGGAAGGCCTGTTGGAATGACGGGTCTCGCGGGAGCCGTCTGCTGCGAAGCCAGTGGCTGCGGGTTTTGAGTTACCGGCCATCTTCTCGCGCAACGAGGATTCCTGCCCACGGAGCTGATTATTCTGCCAGAGTAAAACTACGGCGGCTATGGCGAAGGAGATAACCAGAATAAGTTGAATGCGTTTCATGGAGTGTTCGGGCTTACAGTTGTTGCTTTTGTTAGTGGGACTTGCTCTCGCGGGTCTATTTTGCTTTTTCCTCTAATCATGTAAATCCATAGGGAATGTATTCAACGAGTTGGGACCATTACTCCGCATTAGGGCGGCGCGCTCTGCTTCCCCTATCCCCAAGGACTCGGCCCATTCGAGCGCCGCATTGGCATCCGTTTGCGCCATGTTAAAGAAGTGAGGGGCGACCGCATTGACCTTTTGACTGGGAGGCAGCAGCTTAGTGATGCGTCCCACAAGTTCGGGATTATCAAGGCCCCTTACGGCGAGCATAACATCCCTAGCTGACATGCTGGCCATGACGGCCTCCGCGCCCGCTGGATCGGACTGCAAAAGAGCGGTGAAGCGAACCCGTGCGAAATATCGATCGGGCGTGAAAGCCCCTTCTCCTTTAGGAGGAATGCCCTTTGGGAGAAGTTCGCCGGATTCCACAGCCTTAAGATACCATGCATTGGCGGCGGCGGGATCAGTATCGAGCCAACTTCTAAAAGCGTTACCGACATCTGATTTAATCGAACTGTGCGAAGCGGCGAATGGTGCGCCATAAGTAACAACATCGGCGAGCGAATGCGCGGCCAAATGCTCCAGAAGATGTTGCAATAGTCCAAGCGGTAAATCTCCCATCTGCTCCGCCTCTAGAAGCATTTCCTTGTATTCGGAAACGTCTAAGTTACCAATGTTGTTAAGGTAGCTTTGATATTTCGCATTATATTCTGGAGACCCGGAATCCATCTCGCCGTCAAACAGCTTTCGCCAATCCAGGAGCTGTTCGCGGACAGTGAGATTGGTTGGGACCACACTGGACTCAACTGTGCGCGGAAGGGCCGGAGCCGTATCCTGAAATGGCGTTGCCTCATTCTTCTGGAGGCCCCGGGTTTGTAGATCAGAGATGCGCTCGGCAGTCTGTTGATTGCTGCGATGGATCAGGAAAACGGATCCTCCCCCAGCGATGAGGATGGCTGCGGTGATGGCGGTTGTTGCGGTTTTGGTCATTACGATGGTGGCGGTGGTTTGGGTGAGAATGGCGGCTGGTTGAGTGGCGGTCATGGCGGTTCCAGCCGCTTGAGCCTTGTTGCCGAACCAGGCGAATGCCCCCAGCCATGCGGCTGCGCGGGCGAGGCGGTGAGAGGTTATTGGAGTTGGTTTGAACGGGAGCGTGGAGGATGAATTTGTTAGATGGATCGAAGATCCCGATCCAGTGAAACGATCCACCGTATCCGCCGCCACCTTGGCATGAACCGCAGCCCGGATTTCCTGATCAAACATGGCCGCTTGGGTGAATTGCAGCATGTGGGCCGCATCTTCCTTAAGCCAGATGGATAATTCTGCCTGCCCGGAATCGTCGAGAGTGTCGTTCAAATAGTCCTTAATGAGTTGCTTGGGATCTTTCATGACATTTCTCCTTCCATTCGAATTTTTCGTTCGACGCATTCACGCAGTTGATTTCGTATGCGTTGTAGAGCGACGCGGACAGCAGTTCCCTTAGATCCGATTTTAAGAGCGATCTGATCGGATGTTAGATCACCAACATACCGCAATTGAAGCAAGCTACGGGAGTGATCCGCGAGTTTATCGATGCAAGTCTCAAGTGCTGCGGCGCGTTCAGATTGACCGGTGCTTTGCTCTATCCAAGTTTCGGTAAACTTCTCCATTGACTCCTCATCGAAGACCAGGCGGCACCGCGATGCATCACGTTGGAAACTCAGCACCTTAAAGCGAGCGACACCCAGCGCCCATGCCACGAACGGCCGAGAGACATCATATTCCTCAAAGCGCCGAAAAGTGTGCAGTGCGATTTCCTGTAGCAAATCCTCAGCTGCCGACCGATCCCGCACCAGAGAGTGAACGTAATTCACGACCGAAGACTGGTTCGCCAGCCAGAGGCGTATAAAGTGTTCTTGGTCGTTTTGTATAAGCATGGCCGAAGGGGATTTCCAAACGATGTCCCAAACGTTACAAAAAAATTCATAATCGAACAACTTTCTGATTCCATCAGAGCGAGAGCGGTGTATGGAAACTTAGATTTACTGGCCAAGGCCCTTCACCTCTCCTAAAAACCAGCGAAATCACATTGTCGCAAATGCTAAACTTTTCTCATAGATCGATATGTTACCGGACATCATTTTCAGCTGGTTCTCCAACCTCTTCGTGGGGACTTTACTCGGCGGGTTGATTGGCTTGGTGTTAGGGTTGATGGTTTTTCTGGGCTTGGCCAAGTTCGGGACTTGGGCTCATCCACGTCTGAATGGTGGCTGGAGGCTCGCGACACTCATTCTAGTTGGGCTGTTTTTCGCATCGATCGCTGGCTTGAGCGGCGCGACCTGGGGCTTTTGCCATGCCGCAGAGAAAAAGCTTCTTGCCATACAAGTGAACGAAGCGCCTTTCCTGAAGGAAAAACTCGCCCCAATGAGTGCCGCTGCTGGCCAATTGATCGGCACTTCTCTTATATTGGCCGAAAATCCCGCGTGGTTGAAAGATATTGCATCGGCACAGCAGCTTCCCACCGCTGCTAACGAGGCCATCGCTGCTTTCGAAAAGGGCGAGCACCACCTCGACCCACAACTGCTCTCCAAGCACCTCGGCAACTTGACTCGCCCGGTCATTGAAAAACTTTTTCCGGTGATTGAAGCACGATTGGCCACTTCTAATCCGGAGCTGCTAAAATCTTCCGTTTATACAGAAATGCGACCTTATCTGTTAGATTTACTAGTCAGCATTTGCGCCAGCAAAGAGGAGAATACCATCGGTGATGAACAACGCTGGCTGATTGATAGTTTAACCCTGGCTTCCCGTAAAGATGGCCAGCCCATGCTGTCTAACAAAGAACTGCATGCGGCGATTACGAACGAGGGGTTTCATCATCTCTGCTGCCGTCCAGCAGCCGCTGTGATCGCCTCCCAACGCTGGCAGTTTTGTCTTTTCCTCCTGGCCTTCTTGCTACTTCCTCCCCTGCCCTTCCACATCCTCCGTAGGCGGTTTGAGCAGAAGACAACTGATGATGCTGGAATCTGAGATCGGTAAATGAAAAGAATACACATTGTAGGATGCGGACCTCGCTCGGGCACAACACTCCTCACGGAGCTGATGTGCACATGCTTTGAAATCGATCAATTCACGGAGCATGAAGATTCCATTTACAAGCTACCTCCGAAAAAATCCGACATCTATCTTACAAAAAACCCATCTGATATCCTTCGGGTTGGATCCGTTCTAAAAGTCATGAGCGACCTCCATGTCATTTACATGGTCAGAGATCCCCGCGACATGGTGGTTAGTCGTCACAATTCTAATCCCAGTCGTTATTGGTCAGGACTTAGGTTTTGGAAAACCTATACTCCATGGGGCCGTGCGCTTGAAAATCATCCACGCTTCATGACCATCTGTTATGAAGATCTGGTAACAAAACCGGATCAGGTGCAGGCCGACTTGATCAAACGTTACCGCAGTTTCCTCAAAAAGGAGGAACACCGCATCCGCTTGGCGCACAAGTCAGGGGCCAGCGGCACTGATGTTTGCACCCAGCGCAGCACCCTGCTGGATGTGGTTCTGCACAATCTTTTTGCG
>JAZKIL010000014.1:16969-123212 GCA_040384845.1 Verrucomicrobiota bacterium
GTGCAGGCCGATTTGATGGCACGGCTGCCGTTTTTAAAAAAGAAGGCCGACTTTAGTCAGTATCACGAGTTGGCGAAACCTTCGAAGAAATCGCTAAACGCGCTGAGAGAGGTAAGGCCCATTTCATCATCAAGCATTGGAAATTGGCGCAATCACTTGCCGCGCATCGCAGGCCAGCTTCAACAATATGGCTCTATCACAGATGATTTGATTTTTTATGGCTACGAAAAAAACAGCGAGTGGGAACAAGTGTTAGAAGGGATTGAACCCGATCTAAGCCCAAGCTGCTGGCCTGAATCTTTTCAGCCAGCCAACATGAAAAGTTCAAGGTTCGCGAATCTCGCGGCTATGTATGTCACCTTGGCTCATTCGAAATTTTATATTTTATTAAAAATCCCCAATAAATGTTATCGATTCATGCGGAGAGGCTTTCGTGTTTCATCCAAGTGGACCAAAGCACTCATTTCTAACAGTTACAAATTTTTTCTTCCCGCCTTTACTCCCGCTACACCGCTTCCTGCTGATAAACCGCCACTTTGCCGGCATCTCATTATCCAGCCAGACATGTTGCCGGGCGATGATGGAGCCAATATCAATATTCCCTCGATCATCCGTATCCCTGATTGGGTTGAGCAGCCGTTAGGTCGCTACTATCTTTATTTTTCCTGCCACATTAAGCCTCGCTATATCCGTCTCGCCATCGCCGACCATATTGAAGGTCCATGGCGAATCCATCAGGATGGGGTTTTGCACGCATCAAAGGTGCCGAGTATCGGCGATCATATTTACGCGCCGGATGTTCATATCGATCACGAGAAAAAACTAATTCTTATGTATTGCCACGCTCACTCCCAAGGAAAAAAAGAGATGAGTGCCTTTGTCGCAACATCTAAAAATGGCATCGATTTCGAGGTGCTAACAGATCTTGCTGATACATTTTATTTTCGAGCATTTTCCCACCAAGACGTGTGGTATGCGTTATCCAAGGGCGGGCGCTTGTTTCGATCAAGTGATGGCTTATCCGCATTTACACCTGGACCCGATCTTTTTCCCATCGTTCCGGGCAATAACAAAACCTATGGAATGGAGGGTAGCATCCGCCATGTATCGATCGAAGTTTTTGCCGAATATGCCGATATCTATTACACGAGAATCGGGGACGCTCCGGAAATCATCCTTAAGTCGCGCCTTGATCTCATGGGCGACTGGCGCAAATGGCGCGCTGGCCCGCCGCAGGAAGTGATGCGATCCGAGTTTGATTGGGAAGGTGCAAACCAGCCCGTTGTGCCATCCATGTATGGAAAAACCCCTCACCCCGTTCATCAACTTCGGGACCCCGAGATATTCAAAGATCATGACGGCGCCAGATATCTTTTATATGCGGTCGCTGGTGAGCACGGCATTGGTCTGGCGCGCCTCGACTAACGAAGTCTTCGGTCGCGACGACTGAACGCTATGAGTTTCTAGTCATGGACACTTTGGTAAAACCTGTCATGGAAAGTCATGCGCTTTTTCATCATCCTGTTTCTAACTACAATAATCTCTCATGCGGAATCCAAGAAGGAGACGATCATCGCGATCCAACCGCTGGGGGAGGTGCAACAAGTGCGACTCGATATCGTGAAGAAAGGCTTGGAGGATGCTTTCGGGCTTAAAGTTGAAACCCTCGAGGCCAAGCCTTTACCAAAAGAAGCATGGTATGAGCCGCGCAGTCGTTATCGCGCCGATAAGCTTCTCGATTTCCTAAGCGATCAAACCGCGGCGAAATACCACATCGTCATCGGGCTGACCTCCAAGGACATTTCAACCACCAAGGATGAACATGAAGACTGGGGAATTTTCGGGCTCGGTGAGCTGGGCGGCCGCGTTTGCGTGGTGTCCACTTTCCGACTCAACGCACGTGGTGCCGATGAGGCGAAGCTCCGCGAACGGATGAGAAAAATCGCCATTCATGAGGTCGGTCACGTGATGGGATTGCCTCACTGCCCGACAAAAGGCTGCGTCATGCGGGATGCGGAATCGAGTATCCTGACGGTGGATGAGGAAGACGGGCGGTTTTGCGGGGCGTGTAAGGCGGTTTGCTGGAAATAAAGTAGATGATTCTGTGTTTTCTGAAAGGAAGTACGTAAATTAGCTACGCTTCCGAGAACTGATTCAATGGCTGGCCATTCGTAGCATCCGAAACGTAAGCGTAGAATCGAGCGGAGAGGGAGGGATTGACTACGCTGCGCTCCGTCCCTGCAGAATGCGCTACGCGGTAGTGATGAATGTTTTGCGTTTCGCAAAACTCGGCAGTCAAACCCCGTTTCGCTGCGCTCAAGGGGTTCTTGGCCCTGCCTTATAACGCCATCACCCCAACCCAGAAAATCTGGGTTGGGGTGATGGCGGAGAGGGAGGGATTCGAACCCTCGGTGAGTATTACCCCACGTCCGATTTCGAATCGGGTGCCATAGACCACTCGACCACCTCTCCTTGCAGGGGCGCGAAAATTGCGTGATGCAGGGGGATTTGTAAAGCGAACAATCGTCTACAACTGTTCAAGCAGTTGCTGATGAATCCCGCCGAAGCCTCCGTTTGAAAGGACGGCGACGACGTCGCCTGATTTCGCCTCGGCTTTCACGACGGCGATGATGGCTGCGTTATCAGCGAGATAGTGACTGATCCCTCCCAGCGCAACGATGTCGGCGGAGAGCTTGATGGGATCGAGTCGGTCATTTTCGGGGATTTTGTGCAGATCCGGAATCGCGGCGACGACGGCGAAGTCGGCCAGCGCGAGGGCATCGGCGAGGGGTTTTTGAAACACGGCGCGACGAGTGGTGTTAGAGCGCGGTTCAAACAACACCCACAATCTTGAATTCGGATATTTCTGGCGAATGCTCTGCACCGCCAGACGGATCGCTGTTGGATGGTGAGCGAAATCATCAATCACTTTGATTCCGTTTTTCTCCCCTTTAAGCTCTTGCCTGCGAGCGACGCCTTCGAAACTAAGGAAACCATCGCGCACTTCTTCCATGGTCAGCCCGGCGAATCTTGCTGCTGCAGCAGCCATGGCTGCGTTGCGAACGTTGAACTCGCCTGTCATCGGCACAGAGTAGGATTCTTTACCGAGGAAAAACGAGCTACTAGATTCGTCGTAACCAACTTCGGTGATTTGGATCGCGTTGTTTTCACCAAAGCCTATCGTCGTCACGGGACATGGCGCGTTCACGCTGACGTCCAAGCAATTTTGTTCATCGCCGTTGACGAATGCCATACCGTTGCGAGGCACGATGTTGAGCAGGCGCTTGAAGGTGAGTTTGATTTCATCGATGGATGCGTAGATGTCCGCGTGGTCGAACTCGATGTTGTTCACGATGACGCATTCCGGGAGGTAATGGAGAAACTTGGAACGCTTATCGAAAAACGCCGTGTCGTATTCATCGCCTTCTAACACATTGATTTCCGTATCGGGAAAGTGTGCTCCGCAGCCGAGATTTTTTGGAAGTCCGCCGATCATGAATCCCGGTTCCTTGCCCGCACTCATGAAAAGCCATGCGAGCATGGAAGAGGTCGTGGTTTTTCCGTGCGTGCCGCTGACCACGAAATTCCGTTTCCCGCGCAGGAAATGTTCCTTCATCACTTCTGGCAGCGAATGATAAAGCAGCTTTCTATCAAGTGCGGCTTCGGCTTCCGGATTGCCACGTGAGATCGCGTTTCCAATCACCACCACATCAGCTCCGGCGGGAATGTTTTCCTCGCGATATCCCTCGAAAATTTCGATACCCTCGCCACGCAAGAAATCCGACATCGGCGGATAGACGTTGGTATCGCTACCGGTGACGACGAAACCGCGGCGCTTCATCGCTGCTGCGACCGCGCCCATCGCGGTTCCGCAAATTCCTGTGAAATGAAAATGATTTTTATGTGACATAAATTTAAATAAAGCAGCTGGGGTTATATTTTTTCACCGCAGAGGCGCGGAGGTCGCAAAGGGACGCAAAGCAAAATGAGCTGTAGCGAATTTTATATTTTGGCGAAGCGAGTTGGCTTGGACGTAACGAAGTGGAGTCAAAGCTGAGGTTGATCATATTTTTCTAACAAAATATAAAAATTAAAAAGTGGGGGCTGCGACAGTTGCGTTATCGCGTTCTTCGATGCGCTTGCGCAGGATGCGGTCCGCCATTTCGGTGACCATCTCTTTCATCAGCAACCATAAGTGCGAACCTTCGCGATAATCGGCTGGAGCGATGTGTTTGACTCGTCCCGCATGCGTGCAGAGATCGAAACATTTGCGGAACGATTTCCCAGTCGTGTCATCCGGATTGTAAACGGCGATCCCGTGGCCACCGTTTCGGTTCACTACTGTGAAACACGGCACATCCGTCGGGCCATCGCCGACGTAGACCATGTTTTCAAATGGGATCGGCCGCTGGTCTGCGGGCATGTGATCGTTCACATCCTGATCATAACGCAGCATGCCTTTGTTGATGCGGAAGAGAAATTGGGTCTTGGTGGTGTGAGATATCACGCGTTTCGGGAAACTGATCAGGCCTTCCGCGTCCTCGCCGAACTCGCAGCCGAACATTTCTTTCACATACGGCTTCAATCGCGAGCCATCCAACAACGCCTTCAAACCCGAGGAAATGATGTAGTGCTCAACCTTGATTCCGGCCATTTCGTGCTCCGGTCGCAACGCCGCTTTGGGCAGAGCCTCGAACAATTCCGGCAATCCCGGGAAAAACGTCAAACCGGCGCCCAACTCGGTCAACATCGTGTTCGTGACCCGATCCATTCCCAAATAATCCAGCAAACACTTCATATAGGCCAGTTCCCCATCCCATTTCTGGTCACTCACCAAACTGTTGCATTTTTTCCAAAATTGCGCGGGATCGATCCCGAATTTCGGGAAAAGCACATCGTCCTGCATGTATTTTGCGCTCAATGTCTGGTCGTAATCATAAACCAGTGCGATCGTATTTTGAGGGGCAGCCATCTTGTAAATACAGGCAACCAAGCCCGCCTCCCACCGACAAGGCGTAAATTTTTTTAAAAAAGTTCCCACTGCCGCATTGACAAGCGCACTCATATTCCTAAAGTCCCGCCCCCGCGCCTTCAAAGGTGCTAACCATTCACCACAGAATCCGCCATGAGCTTCCGCACTTACCAGCCCACCAAACGTACCCGTAAACAGCAACACGGTTTCCGCGCCCGTATGGCCACCAAGGCTGGACGCGATTGCATCAAACGCCGCCGTCAAAAAGGCCGTAAGCGCTTGATCCCTAAAGGCGCCGAGCTTCACTTCAAGCGTCACATCACGCAGCACGGCAGATAATCCGAGTGGGCTTAACGCCCCTTTTTCTGCCGCTCCAGCTTCACCGGTCACTCATCATGAGACTCCCGCGAAAGCAGAGCATCAACCAAAGCGAGGATTTCCTTCGCATCAGAAAAACCGGCCAAGCGAAAGCAGGCCGGTTTGTCATTGTCAGCACCCTGGCCGATCCCGCATTACCAGCCATCCGCGCTGCATTTGTGACCAGCAAACGCGCCGCGAAAAAAGCTCACGACCGGAATCGCATCCGTCGCCGGCTCCGCGCCTGTCTCCAAGCCCATGCGGAAAATTTCACCGATCCCAAACGTTACCTCGTCACCATCGCGCGACCCGGTGCCGCAGAAGCCAGCTTCGCCGATCTCGAAGCCGATTGGCTCACCCAATGCAAACGCCTGAAACTTTTACCCTGAAGTCCACTACTGAGGTTGACCACAACCTCCCGACCGCCTAAGCAGCGCGCGGTCTTTCGCCACTTTCCAATCACCAACTGATTTCCAATTCCATGTACGACCGTAAAACCTGGGTAGTCCTCGCCATCTGTGGGGTGCTCATCGCCCTCAACATCCATTACACGGCTAAGAACGCGCCTGCTCCCGCAAAAAAAAGCGTAGCTGGTGAGAATATCATCCCCGACACAGATTCGCCTACTGGCCTCAGTGTTGAAACCCCACCGCCACCAACTTCTGAGGAGCTCATCATTCTAGAAAACGAAGAAGTTGTTTTCACCCTCACCAACATCGGCGCCGGCATCAAATACGCGGAGTTCAAGAATCATCAAAACGTTGCCGATAAAACGACCCACGTCCGTATCAACCGCCACGGCGGAGGCCCGATCGGCGGTTTGGTAGACGCTAACCAAAATCTCGATACCACCTCATTTTCCTACAAAGCGGATCAATCGACTCCGGGTGAAACCGCCGTCTACATCGCCAAGCTCCCGACGGGTGTCATCGTCAAAAAAACCTACGCACTGGAGACCTCCAAAATCCCCGGACAAGCGTATTTCATGAATCTCTCGATCGCTTTCGAGAACACCACCCAAGCCAACTTCGATCTCTCCGAATACGCCCTCTACCTCGGATCCGCTGCGCCCCTTTACGAAAAAGAGCGGCCCACTCACACCGGATTTTTCTGGTATGAAAACAACGAAATGCACTTCCAAGATGCGAGTTTCAAAACTTGGTGGTTTGGCTCCAAAAAATCTTTTATCAGAAGCGACAACGAAAATCCCATCGTGTATGCAGGGGTAGCCGACCAATTCTTCACCACCGTCGTTCGCCCGAAAAAACCGGAACTGACCCAAGTGTGGGGCAAACCTAAACAAATCCGCCTCAATAAAAACGGCGCATCACTCACTGCTGTCCGAGCCTCCCTCACACTTCCTGAAACTAGCCTCGCACCCGCAGCGCCCACTGTACTCGAATACAAAATTTTCACCGGGCCGAAGGAAAACACCACCCTACGCAAACTAGATAACGTCGATGGCGTCGGCAAGGGCTGGGGTGAAGTCATGCAATACGGCTGGTTCTGGTTCGTTTCCCGCCCGCTCAATGCGCTACTCAATTTTCTCCACAGCTACATCGATAACTTCTCCACCACCGAGTCATGGGGACTCGCGATCATCTGCCTGACCATCATCGTGCGCCTTTGCATCTGGCCGCTTCATGCGAAATCGACCCGCTCGATGAAACGCATGTCCAAGCTCCAGCCAAAAATGGCCGAGCTAAAGGAAAAGCACAAAGACGATCCCACCAAACTCAATACCGAGATGATGGGGCTTTACCGCAAATACGGCATCAACCCCCTCGGCGGTTGCTTACCCATGCTGATCCAGATTCCCATTTTCTTCGGCTTCTTCCGCATGCTCGACTACGCCGTCGAGCTCCGCGGCCAACCTTTCCTCTGGGTCGATGACCTTTCACAGCCAGACACCTTCGCCATCGTTTTCGGCATCCCGATCAACATCCTCCCCATCGTCATGGCCGCAACCAGTGTTGTGCAAATGGCGATGATGCCTAAAACCGGAGATAAAATGCAGCAGCGCATCATGATGTTCATGCCGCTGATGTTCTTCTTCTTTTGTTATAACTACGCCTCCGCCCTCGCGCTTTACTGGACCGTCCAAAACATTTTCTCCATCGGCCAAACCTACCTGATGAACAAATTGCCAGAGCCGGAATTGGTTCTTCGCAAAGATGGCGGCAAAAAATCATGGGTTCAGCGCATGGCCGATAAACAAATCGAGATGCAAAAGCTCCAAGCGCAACGCGCCAAATCCGGCGGCAAGATGCGCAACGTCACCCCAGACACCTCAAAGAAAAAACGCCCCCCGCGCACGGGTGGGTGATGTAGCGGCGATCTTCGGTCGCCGCCATTCGTTCTTGGTTATGGGTTATTAGTTATTGGTTTTCATAAACGAATCTCTTTCCTAATACTTATAACTCATAACTTTTAACTCTTCTCTTCCCATGCTCACCCTCGCGTTAACAGGCGGAATCGCTTCTGGTAAATCCACAGCCGTTCAGCTTTTCCAAGAGTTCGTTCCGGACATCGTCGTCTTTGATTGCGATGCCTCCGTCAAAGCTCTGCTCGATACTCCGGAAATCATCTCCAGCCTGAGCGAACATTTCGGCAACTCCATCATCGATCCTGAATCAGGGAAAATCATCCGCGAGAAACTCCGCCTAGAAGTCTTCGGCCATCCCGATCAACGCAAGCTCTTGGAAAGCATCCTCCACCCCCGCGTCCGTGAGGAATGTCTTGCCCTAAAAGAAAAATCCATTAAACAGGGGGCGCGGTGCTTCCTTGCCGATGTCCCGCTACTCTTCGAAAACGGTTTCGATTTCGGCTACGATCAAGCGATCACCATCGCCACAACCCGTGCCACCCAAGTCGCCAGACTCAAAGCCCGCAATGGCTGGAATGACGAACTGATCGAGTCCGTGCTCGCCGCCCAACTCCCCGTCGACGAAAAAATTTCCCGTGCGGACATTGTCTTCTGGAACGACGGCCAACCCGATACCCTCAGAGCGCAAATCCAGCGATTCTGCAAAATTTTTCCTTCACTTTCCATGTCAGAACCAAACGAACCAAGCTCCGTAGCTGCCGAAACCGAAGCACCGGAACCCTCTATCGCTGTCGTCCACGAGACCCCAGCCCCGCAAGCTGAGGAACCATCCGCACCGCAAGCCAAGGAAGCACCAGTCAAAGAAGAGCGCGTTCCTTACCCCGTTCCTGAAAACATCGATCTCAATGAGTTCCGACTCAAGCCCCTCGCCGAGCTCCAAAAAATTGCGGCCGAGCTCCCTCGGAAAATCCAAGGTGGCATCACCAAGACCCAGTTGATTTACGAAATCATCTGCTTCTACGTCATGAACGGCAGCAACGTCACCTGCGAGGGCGTGCTGGAATTTGGCAAAGAGCATTTCGCGATGATACGCGATCCACGCCGCTCATTCCGCCCGTCCCAAGACGACATCCATATCGGCGGCCCCGTCCTCAACGACGCCAAACTTCGCAACGGCCAGCTCCTCAAAGTCAAAGTCCGCCAGCCCGTCCAACGCGACAAATACCTCACCACCGCCGAGATCATCGAGATCGAAGGCATACCCGCCGCCGAATGGGAGGAACCGAAAGATTTCGATAAACTCACCCCGATGTTCCCGGATGCCCGCATCCACCTCGAAGGCGAAGGCACCGAATACCTCGGCGTCCGCGTCATAGACCTCATCGCCCCACTCGGCAGAGGCCAGCGCGGCCTCATCGTCGCACCTCCTCGCGGCGGAAAAACCATCTTGCTCAAACAAATCGCGAAATCGATCAAGACCAACAACCCGAACATCGAGCTCGTCATCCTCCTCCTCGACGAGCGCCCGGAAGAAGTCACCGACTTCGAGGAAACCGTCAACGCACCCGTTTACGCATCCACCTTCGATGAAACCCCGAAACGCCATGCCCAGGTCGCCGATCTCGTCATCGCCCGCGCCCAACGCATGGTCGAGCTCGGTAAACACGTCGTGCTTTTGTTAGATTCCCTCACCCGCCTCGCCCGCGGCCACAACTCCGCCATGCAAGGCGGCCCCATCGGCTCCGGCGGCGTCTCCCCTGCGGCTCTCCAGAAATCCCGCAAATTCTTCGGCACCGCTCGCAACATCGAAAACGGTGGCTCCCTCACCATCCTCGCCACCGCCCTCGTCGAAACCGAATCCCGCCTCGACGACGTCGTCTTCGAGGAATTCAAAGGCACCGGCAACATGGAAGTCCGCCTCGACCGCGAACTCGCCGAACGCCGCGTCTTCCCGGCCATCCACATCCCCCAATCCGGTACCCGCAACGACGACCGTCTCTACCACCCCGACGAATTCAAGAAAGTCATCGACGTCCGCAAACAACTCGCCGCCCTGCCAATCGGCGATGCGCTGGTGACATTGTTAGATAATCTCAAGCCGACGAAGACAAATGCGGAGTTTCTGCTGCGTGGGTTGAGGTGATCAAAAAGCCTTGGCGAAAGATCGAAGCTGCTGCCAGGTTCCAAGTAACATGCGGTTTTGAGTCACCGTAAGTCTCACAATGTTGGTAACTTGGAAACGCAAACGTTGGAATGAACTTTTAGTATGGTCAGGCGTTTCATCAATTTCCATAGGTTTCGAGCAACCCCTCTCCGTCTCGTGAAGTCTTTAGTTTGAGAGGATTTAGCTAAGCTGATTAAGAGTGCAGGGAAGTAACCAATACTATTGGTTGGCTTGTACTGTTCACTTTCGCTTAACGAAATGAATTTGGAAATTAACATTTACTCACTCTTCAGCCTTTTTGACTCAAACCATTTTTTAACATATTCATCGTTTGATACTACATCATTTGCAAATCCGATAACACATCTATCACTAATTAATATTGGGATAAAAGCACCAGATTTTTTTACCAAATTATAAGGCCATGTGAAATTTTCTACTGTACTTATTACAGGACTAGGTCCTAGTTGTAGTTCGTAATCATCCAAAGTCAGTGTAAAAGAAAATACTTTGTAATCAGAGTTAGTTTCGATCAATTTTAAATCACTGAAAACTCTGTGACTGTGTGTTCTATCATCAAGAATAACCTGAACAGGATTTTTCGTAATATTTATATCTTGGTAGTAAATAATCGAAATCTTATCGATCATTCCATCATCATTTGTTGAAAAACTTTTAATCGTAAATTTACTTTCTTTGCCTTGCGCAATTACGGATAAGAAAAGTAGTATTAATATCGTTCTATATTTCATTTTTTCTAATAATTTGTGCTAATATATTTCGGACTTACAATTACAAACGATTTTTGGCATATACTTTCGCCCTTTTTAATATCGCTAACAATTATGTAGGCGGAGAGTCCCTTAAGCCATTTCTCGGATTTCCATCTTTATTCACAGTATTATAACTAGTTAGAGGTAGATATTCTGAAGCAAAGGAAAACTTTCCATCGCCTGGCACTCCTTTAAAAACATTGCTAATATTAGCCATCTTTTTGGGGTCTTTTTGGGGTCAGGTGTCTCGTTTTAACATTTCTTTCAACTGCTCTACTTCCTTCATCGCTTTCTTATCTTTTCTTAGGTCTCCCATTAAACGGCTCAGCGCTCCTGTATGACCCATTTGCAGCCGCTCTGCAATCCACGGATTACTTTTTTTGGGGTCAGGTGTTTGAAAAGCTAAATGTTAAAATGAGACACCTGACCCCAATGAGAAATGTTAAAATGAGACACCTGACCCCAATGATGACCCCAATGAGACCCCAATGAAACTGACCCCAATGAAAGATTGCTTCATTTTGCTTAATTTGCATTTTGATCACTTTAGCGCCTAAATTTAGCGTCCTGATGGACTTCGTTTTACCCCATAAATCACATCCCTTTTTACAAATATCTTTTTGTTTTTGGGGTCAGATGCATATGACCCCAATGCATAGCTGATGCACTGGGCGTGGACTTGGCTAAGCTGATTAAGAGTGCGGGGAAGTAACTAACGCTATGGGTTGGCGCGTGGGTTCATTTATTTTTTGTGCAAAGTTATACGTTCACCATCAATAAGGCTGCTATGACTACCGTCTTGCCTTTTAAGAAAAGAAATATAGCCGTCTGCCATAATTCCAGTCGCGGAATTGGCGCACATTTTAATTTTACCCTTATTGTCAGAAGTTGGAGAATAGATTATAGAGGTTGGTATAGGCTTAGCACCAACTACTGGCAAACCTGAATCATTTGTAACATACACTGTAATTTTCTGACAACAAGAGGCTGTTATTAATACAAATATTAATATATAAATATGTTTCATTTTAATTTTACTTTATTGACTTTATTAACCAGATCTTCACCCAAGTACTGTACGCTAATGTGATCATGGTATCAAATCTGCCCAAAATGCCGCCTTGTTTTGATCTCCTTCACTCTCACAAAGACCACCCATCCCTACCCCATCCATCCCTTTGTTTATCTTGATTTTAAGCATTGTTGCCATAAGAAAAATCCAAAAATCTTTTGAAGATGTTCATTTTATGCCTGGCAGTTTATTTGTAGAGACCAGCCCAACACTCGCGTCATTGTTGCGCGTAGCTGATGCACTGGGCGCGGACTTGGCTAAACTGATTAAGAGTGCAGGGAATTAACCAACGCTATTGGTTGGCGCGTGGGTTCATTTTGAAACTATTCATAGTTTGAGTTCATTTCTTTCGTTCAATAATATAAACAATATCATCGCCATTATTTGCATCAAATTCACGATTAGGGCCATCACTAGACATCAAAATTAAAGAATAGTCTCCTGCCCATGTAAAGCGATAACTATTCCCCCATGCATCCTCCCACATTTTTTTATAATTTCCGGCAACAATATCGCTACTTATGCCATATTGCTCACAGTAGAATTTAACTTTTTCTTCATTTTTGGATACAAGGACATTCAAAAAATCTACACAATCAGAATTTACATCAGTAGATAGCACAGATTTGATTGCGCTCATACGTTCTATGTTCTTATCTTCATAAGATTTTCCCTTTGAACATCCAGTGGTCAGCAAAGAAGAACAGATCGCAATGGATGCGAAAAATTTTATGTCTGAGGTCATTTATTTGAGTTTATTAAGCCATGCAGGATAATCATTTTCATCAATAGCGTCAACACCACCATAAAGCTCACATGAACAGTCTGGTCGAGATTGTTGTAAACAATAAAGATACTGTTTCATGTCAATTTTTAATCCCAGTGTGGTTGCCAGTCTCTTAATATCTGATTCACCTCCATAAAAACTAGATGCTGCATCATCATTCAACTGACCAAAGTAGGAATCAAGTTCTTTAGCTCCAGTTAAAAAGCGCGACTTTAGTCTTTTAGAAAATTGCGCACAATTTATCAATTTATAATTATCGGATTCAAGTACATTCGTAGCTACTAGAAATTTATACAGAGTCCCCATGCCATATGCCATACCTTCGTTTAATCTGTCATCAGCCCTGTTGTATAAGTAATCGTTACTAATATGCGTGTGTATATCAACCCACGCATGGGTAAGTTCGTGTAACGTGCCAGCTGGTCTTCTGTCGGTATACAGCACATTTCTGAATGGATAATACATATTGTCATTAACTCCATCAGCAAGTGTGATTCCATTATTAATAAGATTCACTAACTTATCAATAACTTCCAAGATATTTGAGTTTTTAGCTAAGCAATCGCCTTGTAATTCCGCTTTTAGTGTACGCCTAAGTTCTGCGGTTTCTTTATTTAATCCGAATAAAGGTTCGTGAGGAGCAGAGCCATACCACATACCACTGTTTGCATCTTCTTCAGTCCATCGATTACCCAACAAATCAACTCTCCCAATCCCATCATTCCCCACGAACCCATAAAGATTCACTCCTCCTCTTTCTTGTATCGGATCTCTAGATGGCCACCTGCCGGTTTCCGGATCGTAGTAACGGTAACCGTAGTAGTAGAGGCCGGTGTTTACATCCAAAGGCTTTGTTGAGAAGCGGTGCGCGAAATCATTCGATTTTGAACCTGTAGCAAAAACTGTCCTACCGAATGGATCATACTCGTAATGAGCTACGGTGTTTCCTGTAGAGTCAAGATACTCGCTGACGTTACCGTTGCCATCGTAGGTCGGATAGTAGGATGGAGTTCCGAGTGCCGAGTGATCAGTGATCAGAAGAAGACCACCGACTCCACCTGCGCCTTGCATGGAACCGCTTAGATCTAAGCCCCAAATAAAAGAAGAGTGAAGAGTGAATTGTGAAGATTGAATGGTATACTCTGCGATAGGGTTCCAGCCATCGTAGATGTAGACAGTGGTTGCGCTGCCGACGGTTTCTGCGATGCGGCGGGATTGGGAATCATACACGTAGCTGACGGTTGCACCGCTGTTGACTTGCGCTTGGATCAATCGATTTTCTCCGTCCCAGATTAAAGTGCTGTTCGCGTTGACGTTCGCGGGAAGTGGGCCGCTGGTCATGTTGCCGTCGTCGTCGTGGACTGGTGTGAGGGAACCGATGGCTGAATACTGGTTCAACGCATTTGCTGTGTAATTATTGCTGGCTGGCAGCGTGAGGCTGTTAGCTTTTTTCAGACGGTTGCCGATTCCGTCGTATTGGTAAGAGCGGTCGAACCCTGCTTGGCTGCTGTTAGCTTTGATGATTTCACCTTTGCTGTTGTAGCCCCATGCCCAGGAAGGCGAACCGGTGAAGGCTGTGCCTCCGGTGTTCACTCTTGTGCGCTGACCGTAGTTGTTCACGGTGTAGAGGTAGCTCGAAACTGTGGTGGTGTCCAACTTCTTGTTTACTTTGGAGGCTAGGACGTCGCGGTCGGTTTCGTAGACGTTGCTTACGGTGTGGGCGGGGCTGTTGATGGTGGCGATGAGGTTACTGTTTGCTGTGTAGGTGTAGTCGAATTCTTGGGGGACAGGAATGTCCCCCCTCCTTACGGTTTCGAGTCGACCTTTGGTCGCGGAGTATTGATATTCGGCGCTGTTTTCTACGAAGGATGTGGGCGGGACGCCCGCGCTCCCTTTGAGTTGCCAGCCAGTGTCGCGGCCTAGGGTGTCTTGAGAGCGGTCGATGACTCGGGTGAAGGCGGGTTTTCCAGGGAGATTGTAAGTGACGGTTTCGGTGTCGATCTGGAGATTGCTTGCATTGTAGGCGAATGCACTGGTGGCGATTCCGTTGGATTGGGTGGTTTGGCGTCCAAGAGCATCGTAGCTCATGGAGATGTCTCGGGTGGAATCAGAGTAGTTACTGGAAATCATTCTTCCGCCCTTATCGTAAGAATAAGTTGTAGTGATTCCCCTTGCCCATGTGCGGGTCGCGAGGCGTCCCGAGGCTTTATAGGTGTAGGTTGCTCCTTTGTCGGCGGCGTCGCGTTTGGCTAGTAGGAAACCGCGTGTTGGGCTGTATTGCCATGTGGTGGTTGCCGTCGTGGTTCCGTAGGTGGTCATGCTGATCTGGCGATCTGCATAATCATAGGTATGGCTGACGCGGTAGGTTTGATCGCCGTTGGTTTCGGCGACGGTGCTGTCGGGGTTGTAGGTGGTGGTGGTGACGTTATTAAATTTCGGACCACTGGGATTATTTTCATCAACTGGGGTATTAGGAGCATCTACAGAAATTTGTCTCCCGCGAACATCGTAGATAAAAGCTGTGGTTCGGCCGCCTGCGTCTGACACACTTTTGACAACATCAGAGGTGTTAGAAAGATAGTTAGTCGTGCTTGCGCCGGTGCGGGAGTGGGTGCTGGTGATGGGGCGATTGAGAGCGTCGTAAGCCTGTGATTGGGACTCGATGACTGCGTTGTTGGTGGCGAGGCTGGCCATAGAAACCATTCTTCCGCCGGTGTAAGTGCTGAGGGATTTGGTTCCGTCTGGAGAGGTGTTGGTTGTGGTCCAGCTACCGTTGCCGCTGAGGACTGTTAGCTGTGTGGATGGATTGGCGACGCCGATGGATTGGGAAGACGATGACAAGCCGTTTGTGCTGCTGAGTGATGTGGAAACAATCGTTCCACCTGTCGGGCTGGTGTCGCCGGGTTGCCAGACTTTGCTGATGGATCTCCAGGCTGGGTTGCTGTTGGTATCGAGAGCAGGAATGGTTTCAGAAAATTGGACGGTATCGGATCCGTAATCTACGTCACCATCTCTATTGAGATCAATGGCGTTGATGGTTTGTTCACCGTTGGTGTTGTAGGCCATCAGTGTGACGACTCCATCGGGGTCGGTGGATTTCACCATTTGGCCTTTGTTGTTGTATCCCATGGTGGCAAAAGCTCCGTCCATATAATCCATGCGTAATGTCCGGCCAGCCCAATCGGATTGAGTGGAAGTCGTTTCAAGTTTCAAGTTTTCAGTGTTCAGGTAAGACTGACTTGATACTTCGCCTGTTGTGTTCACTGAATACTCGTAGACCATAGCTGGGCTGAGGTCGCCGTAGGTGGAGGCGGTGCGGCCGTCCAAGAAGGAGTCGGTGGTTTGAGAAAAGTTATCCGCTGTGGTGGTGACGCTGCGTGAAGACAATCCAGTAGCAGGCTGGTAGGTGGTAGAGGTGGTGCTGGATTTTATGAGTGCGCCAGCGGTAGGCGAGGTTGGATGAGGTGACCAGGATTCCTGGAGAGTGCCGGTGATATTGCTAACACTTTTCGAAACGCGTGTTGCGCTAGTTCCCTGCAAAGCGGGCGAAAGTGATGCGGAGACGGTTTCCGCATAGCGATGGGTTTCTGTGGTCAGGCCGTTGTAATGGGTCTCGGTGGTGACGCCTAGGCGGTTTGATTTGATCTGGCGTTGGAGATGATCGTAGGCGTGGTAAGTCGTGACGCCATACATGTCAGTTTCGCTGGCAACGCCGCAGCAGGAATAAACTTTTGTCGTTGTCCATGCAGGTGAGGAAGCGGAAGCGACTTCGCCTGTCACGGTTGCGGAGGTGGGATGATAGGCGGTGGTGAGGGCACGGCCGAGGTTGTCGATGGAGGTGACGGCTGTGAGATTGTAAACGAGTCCGTTTGCAGCGCCGTAGCCAATGGCTTCGGTTTTGCTGAGGATGGTGGTGCCGCGTGAGTTGGTGGTGGAGATGCTGCGCATGCCTTTGGAAACCGTTGTGCCGTTGGTGGTGGCACCGGTTTGGGTGACAGTGGTGAAACCGCCACCAGCGTTACGGGTGTAGGCGTAGGTTGTTAGAGTTCCGTCCGGGTAAAGGGTGCGAATGGGCTTGCCACCAAAATCTTCACCGGAGGGTTTGAAATGCGTGACGGTGGTTAGAGTTCCGCTGGCCGAGGTATATTGGACGGAGGTGGTTGTGGTGGTGCCGTAAGTGACCGTGGATTTTGAAATGATG
Source organism: Verrucomicrobiota bacterium (assembly GCA_040384845.1). Classification (GTDB taxonomy): domain Bacteria; phylum Verrucomicrobiota; class Verrucomicrobiia; order Verrucomicrobiales; family Akkermansiaceae; genus Luteolibacter. Next base: position 33,622 of record JAZKIL010000014.1, read on the forward strand.
TTGCCGCCAACGCTGGTGGTTTCGGTCATCGTTCTTGTGGTGGGGTTCCAACTGCTGGTCGTGGTTTTTCCTGCCGGGTCTCCTGCGTAGGCACTGATGGTGGTTTGGCCGTGGAGGGTGTAGGTATGGAATTCCGTTGAACCATCGTAACTTGTGTGTTGCTTGAGTCTGCCGAGTCCATCGGTGGAACCGCCAGGGCCAGTGGCGTCGCCGGGTTGGTAGTAAGACCAAGTTGAAGTCAGAGCTGCGCCTGTGGGATCAATCACTTGTTTGGTTTGCACCCATTGATAGATTTGTTTTTCCCATGTGCTTTCAATATCCGAAGTGGTGACCCAAGCGGATGATGCGGTGGCGCGATCCGCGGAAATACGGCGGTAAATGCGTCTGCCGGGAGTGGTTTGGTTTTTGGTAAAGGTTTCTTGGGATAAGGCTTCATAGGTGCCGCCCACGATGCGGCCTTTTTGCAGGACATAAGTTCCGGCAGTAGGTTGAGTTTGTTCGAAGCGGGTGGTTTGGCCTTCAAAGATGGTGTCCACACGAATGCGTGGCGCGCCTCCGTCGGTTACGAAGGAGATTGTGGTGCTGCGATATACCGCGCCGCCGGGTTCTTTGTGGGTGACGACAAATGCGTTCGGATCGACGGAAAGCAAAGCAGCATCCGCAGCTGTGACTCCGACAGTGCCAGCACCGGTGTTAATGGAGGTGATCAAACCATTTCCATTACGCGTGACGGTGAAATTCGATGGCACACTGGCAAGAAGTCGTGCGCGCCCAGGATTAGCAAATTCCGGCGCATAGAAAGTCAGGCTGCCGCTTGTTTGGCCACCATTGGAGCGTCCGGCGGGTAATTCAAAGAAGAACCCACCGCCGCTATTTTCGGAAATATCATCGTTTGGCGGCCCGTTGCCACCCTCTCCTTCACCTGTGTATGCGCATTTATCACCACACGATTCACATTGGCCGATTCGAAGCACAGCCTTTTCACACACACTCTCGGTGCATGAGAGGATGAATTCCCAACGATCTCCAGAACGGGCATCGGCCGCACTGAGAGTGAACGTTAGGTCTGCGGTAGTTGAAACCGTACCGCTTTGCGTTTGGGAACTGATGACTGCATTTCCTGACATGAAATTTGCCGTGACTTTAAATGGAACGTTAGCTGGGCAAATGTGATCCGCAGGAGGCGTATTGCGATAGGTGACGGTGATCTTCGCGTCATAAGTTCCATCGGTTTTCACCTGCAAACGCTGATCGCTACCTAAATCCGAGCTGTTAGCTGTCATGTGGATACACGAGCAGCAAGCCTCTGGCTCGTTGTTGTAGAGGTTGGAATTGCTGATGGCAGTATCGGCTGCGTTTGTCAGCAGCGAAGTGAGGAGCAAGAGGGAGCCGATGATGGCGTGGAGTGAGGAATTCATGGGGGGTAAAAGAGAATGGTTAAGGGGGCTACTGAGGCTTACTGCTCGACGAAGACTTCGAGGTGGTTACAGATCTTTGGGGTTCCGCTGCCCGCCCACTCGAAGTAGATAGTGGCGATGCCGTTGGCGTTGAAATCATCGCTGGAGAGCCAGAGAATGTTGCTGCCGTTGATTAAGAGGTTGCCTTGGTAGTGGGTGCGCAATTTGATGAGGACATCGGGAGGTAGGTTGACCGTGATCAATGTGCCGGACATCAGCCATGTGCCGTCTGGGTATTGTTGGACGAAGCGCGCGTCGCCTGTGTCGTTGAGATAAGCGAGGTAGAAGCCGTTTACCGTGCCGCGGGCGAGGATGGCTGATGGCGCGCCATCAAGATCTGCTGGCAAACGAGCGATGACGTGGCGGTCACCTGCTTCAATCACGCCTGCGCTAAAACTACGCGGGCCTGTTTGTGGATTGGCGGTGGTTTCCGCGAAGATGAGTCGTTCGTCGGGCTCAACTAACGGCAGCGTGCCGAGGCTTGGAGGTGTCCATGCGCGGGGTGAATAAGCGCGAACAGAAAGCGCTGAACCAAAATCGGCAGCGTGAACTTTAACGGTAACGGTCGCGGTATTGCCGCCATGAGTGGCAACCAGCGTGTAAGTGCCAGCGGTGCCGAAGGTTGCCACAAAAGGTTGGCCGGAAGTGTGGGTTGTGTTCTGATTTTCATCGGCTAACAGATTGCCATTCCGAGTGACGGTAAATGGTTGGCCATCCGCAGAGGCGGTGCTCCATGCATCCAAGCGCAAGGAGTCATTTTTACGGATGTGCAGGGTGTCGTCCGTGAAAGTCTCGAACAAGTTGGTTGGGACCCATGTGATGGAAGCAGAAGATTCGACAAGGCCACTGAGGAAAGAGGCATTGAGGGCGACCGCGCCCGTGGTCAAGAGCGGGACGTCGGCATAAAACGTATCGTTGATCGATGCCTGTGGGACGAGTGGGATGGCTCCGCTTTGTCCCATCGGGTTGTAGCTCAGAGTCGCAGTTGGAAGGTTTTGGGTGATGCCTTCGATGCTCACCGGTGAGGTGCGGCTTTCTGCCGGCACTCTGGTGAGCTTGTTGGTGGTTGCCGCATTTTGCTCAATCCAATCCGGGGCGCCATCTTCATCAAGATCCTGACCGCCGAGGTGGTAGAATTTGATTTCATCAATGCGTAAGCGGCGAGCTGCGCGGTAGTTGTCATGCAAGATGGTGAGGGTGTGCGTGCCTGCGTCGAGCCATGGAGTGACTCCGGTGATGGTGCCTTGACCGCCGTTGTTACTTACCAGTTCTTGGCGAGCGAATGGACCTTTGCTGTCGAGCGATAAGACGATGGGAAGACGCTCAACACTGCGAACGGTTCCGATGGCTGCACCTTTGAGAATCACTTCATGCACGCCGGGCTCGGTGATGGTAAAGGTGTAGGTGATTTCACCCCGTTGATCTACAGCGGAGAGTGAGCCGTTGGCATTAGCGTTCCATGCGCCTGTGTAGGCGGAGTATAGATGCAAATTTGGTGTGGCCGCAGTGAAAGGACTGAGCGTGTTAGAAACTTTCGGGTTACTGCCGTATTGAAAAATCTCTTTAAAATCGGAAAGGCCGTCCCCATCGGTATCGGCGGATTTCGGATTGGTGCCGTATTGGAATTCGTCGAGGTTTGTTAGAGAATCACCATCGTGGTCACCATACTGTCCTTGAAGGGCGCTGGTGAAACCGTTGTCGGTTGGGCTGAGTGTTTTGGCGGTTTCCCATGCGTCTGGCAGGAAATCCGCGTCTTTATCGCCGTCGTCAGGAGTATCGCTGAGGAAAGCGGTGGCAGGAATGACGCTGCGAACTTGGCCAGGAATTTGCCATGCAAGGGAGATATGGCTTGGAGGCCCGTCGCCCTCTTTCTGAAGGACTTCGATGTAGTAGGATTGTCCTTGAACGAGGTGTACGACGCGACTGCGTTGACTAACGAGACGGTCGAACCCTCGATAAGACGATGGATACCAATCGGCAGGGCCTATGTTATGAGCAAGGCGTTGTTTGCCGAAACGGTTGGTGAGTGCCGCGTTGGTGTCCGGGTGTTTGACCGTGCCGTCGGCAAACCAGAGTTCGCACATGTTGTTTCCGGCAATCCAAAGGCGGTAGTCGCCTGTGACAGGAGCAACGAGGAAGCCGCGGTAGCGCGTGCCTATTTTTCTGCCAAGTGCCGGATCATCGATGCCGGGGGCGTGGATGATTTCACTTGGGGCACTGAGGAAACGAGTGCGATGGAAGTGCGTCAGATCGGTAACGTTTACGCCTGTAAGAGCAGCCCATGTATCACGCGTGATGCCGTTAGCGATGGATTCTTTAGTAAGTGGGTCGGAGCCGAGGGCATACTCGGCGCTGTTGATAATGCCGTCATTGTCAGGATCGGCAGTTTCGCGAAGAGCGTTGGGAATGGTGGATTGGGCGAGGCCAGTGCTCATTTCCCATGAATCTAACAATCCGTTGTCGTTCGCATCGAGAGGATCTGCGGGCAGGGCTGAGAGGCTAGTGAACGGGATAAGTGTTGGGGTGGCATTGCCCGGAATCGCCCACCCAAGTGCTATGTGACCGTTCGCAACTCCGCTCATTACTTGGGCTTCCAGATAGTAACTTGTGCCCGCAGTAAGCTGGATGGTTGCAGATTTTTGAGTGGTGAATTTCGTCCACTGCTGGGAAGTCGTGGTATCGTAATGCCATGCGACACGCTGCTTGTTGAAGCGCGAGGCGTCAGTTGACAACCACAGCGCGGCGTTTTGTGATCCGGAAATATAGAGGTTGTAATTGCCCGTCACGGTGGGAGTCAGCAATGCGCGGAGGCGAAGCCCAGTGCCTGCGGGAATGGCGGTGATGCTTGCGGAGGTGGCAGAACTGGAACTGTCTTTGACACGCTTGGCTATTCCCTCCTGTTGCAATGTCAGCACTGATGGTTTGAGCGGGAGATTGTTCCAGCGCTCGGCTTCAAACGCGTGGGCCAAATTTCCTAACACGAACGACAAACCAAAAAGGCACAAGAGGTAGCGGGCGGATGATTTCATATGAAAAATAAAAAATGTTAGAAAATCGGATTTAGTATGGGATAGGCTCTGCGGTGATTTTACCAGAAAGGCGTTTGCGTATTTCGGCCAAAGCGGGTTCGGCGGCTTGAGCGAGACGTGAGCTTTCACCAGCAAGAGTGTTGAGGGTGATGACATCCTGCATGTCTCCGTGTTGACCGATCTGTGAAATGGCGGCTTTGCGAAGCATGACTGACTCGGAGGGGTTTCTTGCCAAATCCCGCGCCAGTGGTAAAACGGAGGAGCCGGCGGCGTGGATCGCAGTCACACGAATATCCACAGGGCGGTTACTATCCGAAGCTGTGGCGAGGGCGATTTGACGGGTCGAGGGATCATTCTCGGCGTTATCCGCGCCATCCCATGAGGCCAGCACTTGGATGGCGGTGCCGGAAACTTCTTCGCCAGATTTTTTAGCGAGGGTTTCCATCAAGCTGTGGATTTCATCCGCCAATTCGCCTGTTAGATGGCCGATACTGCGTTGCATACCGAGGTGCTGCATGGCGTAGAGGCGTATCACGGGATCAGCATCATGCAGAGTGAGGTCTTGGAGTATGCGCGTAAACGGTTCGCCGACAGCGCACAGATGCAAGGCGTTAAATGTGGAATTGAATATGTGCTGGCGGTAGCCACTTTCCCATTTCGGGTTTCTCCCATCGCGCATCATTTCCAACAGTTTTGTGACATGCTCTTCGGGCATGGTCTTATTTTCCTGTGTGTAACGATCCAGCCACGCGAGAGCTGCCGGCTGGGTAATTGCACATCCACCTGTTTGGAGGACGTAAAGAAAAGTTGAATAATCTTCCGCAGGTTCCTGCATGTTAGGAGCTGGCGCGCGGGAGAGAGATGGTGAGTTTACAATCACTCCAGGAGCGTCACTAGGTGGGCTCATCCACTGAAAAAATCCGATGATTGCCGTAATAGCAACCAGGCCAGTAACTCCGAAAAGCCACAGCCATGGAAGGCGCCGATTGCTAGAACTAGTTGGGGGGGATTGCTTCATGATTCTAACGAGTGGTGGCTGAAGCTGATCCCTCAGCAGCTGAAATTTGAGCGCTCAGAAAAATCGCAAACATTTGATCGCGCTTGTCCTTGGAATCTGTGCTTACCAGCAAAGTATGTTGCGCGATCGTGGATGCTTGCTTTGGCTTGATCGTCAGGCGGTAGTGCCGCTTGGGAGCGATCGTTTCCACAGAAACTTCGAATAGATCCGCGCTCAGACCGGTTAGACCAGTGATTGAGAAATCCGCGGATGTGCCCGTGGTGACATCGATGGTTTTTGCTTCGATTGAAGAGGTTTTCCAAACGAGTTCGGGGGTAGACAGCTCAACGCTTTTGGGGATTTTCGCTTCAAGAATGAGTTCGACAGGCTTTTCGTGACCGACGAAGCGCACGTAAAGGGATTTACGAACGAACCCACGCAACTGTCCCGCAGTGAAAGAGGCGTGAATCACGCCTGTTTTACCCGGCTCGACAGCGGATGTTTCTGCGAGCTTCGCTTGACCACTTAAGCAACCGCAAGATTCGTCAAATTTTTCCACCATCAAGGGATTATTCCAATGATTGGTATAGATCCATTCCACCGGGACATTCACCGCATCTGGCATCGCAATGATTTGCACCGTGGTTGATGCGAACGCGGATTGGATAGTTGGGACATCCTTAGCGGTGGCGAATCCAGAAAATGCCAATAAAACCAAGGATGCAGTGACAACAAAGCCAAGAAAACGGGAAAACATCATGCGAATCCCCCTTCCATTCGAGTTCTGCTAAATCCTTTAAAAGCATATCTAACAATCGGTGCATCTATGGCCGTCAATAGTACAAGCATGTCGTTTAAACGACATGGTTCAACTAGCGGCTCAGGAGCACGCAATTCCGGGGGGGAAATCACGCTGGATGTTTATTCTAACAAATAATCACCCGACAAGATAAAAATGTTATTTTTGTGCGAAAATTTTGTCACATAGCTGGAAACGTTGATTTTTTTAGCAAAAGCGCATCTCAAATTGAGATGAGACCGCAAATATTGATGTGGATGCGGAAATAATAGTTGCACGGCTATTTCAGCAAAAAACCTTCAGCGCGGGCCAGCCTGAATCGTCACTGGCACGTTGAGCCCGATCTTCTCTGCAAAGCGCACCACATCCCAGTTGGCCAAGCGAATGCAACCATGGCTGCTGGCTCTTCCGATGGTATCGGGATCATTGGTGCCGTGGATGCCTATGCCGTCTTTGCTGAGTTGAATCCACATGACACCAACCGGATTGTTAGGACCGGGTGACAGCATGTGAAAGTCGTCGCTGCGGACGCCTTCTTTTAGCATGGATTTATCGTGGCGGAAATTCGGCATGGTAGAGATTTTTGTCACTTTCCATTTTCCCACGGGTGATTCCGTCTGTCCGGAGCCGACGGTTACAGGATAGGCCGCGACGAGCTTATCGTTTTCGAACACCGTTAGCATGTTGATCTCGGTATTGATATGAACGATCAGCTTACTATCATTTTCCTTCTTGGCTTCAGCATCATCGTTTTTGTTAGAATCGGCTTCATCCTTATCCTGGGCGAACTTTTCTTTCAGTGCATCAATGGCGGATTTTTCAAATGGCACCACGTTGACGACTTTCAACAAATCTCCCGCTTTGATGTTCTTGGTTTTGCCTGGGTTGAGTTCTTCCAGATAACCCGCATCCATGTGAAATTTCTCAGCGATCGCCTCTGCTGCGGAGCGATACGGCAATGCTTTGAGTTTGGCTTGCTCCGGGATTTCGCTCGGAAGTTCACCCACTTGCTTTAGATCTTCCTCACTCACTTCGTAAGTTAGAAACAAAGGATCTGCAGTTGTTAGATCTAGATCACTCAGATCCGGTAGTGCATCGCCTTTCTCAACTTTCACTTTGGGATCCGGAGTCGTTGGAGTGACCGCCCCTCCCTGCGCCTGACGGTATAGAGCTAGAGCTTCCAAAGTGAATTGCCCGATGCGTCCATCAATTTTTCCAGGAGCGAATTCCGCTTTATCGAGAAAAATTTGTAGCCGAGTCACGGCTTCGATCGCTTCGCCGGCGACGGGATTTTCGGTCTTTTTTTCCTCCTCCGCGAGAGCTCCGAAAGATAAGGATGCGAGGAGAAGAATCGTTGTGGGCAGTTTGGGTAAGGAGCTGGACATATACGGATAGAGTATCGCCCGATGGAAACTCCGCTATAAGTAGTAACCCTCGGTTATCGCACCGAAGGAGCCTATTTGGTTCCCCGGGACTTCTAACGCCGGGCATAACCACCCAAATCCTTTGAAATCCGTGCTTTGACAGAACAGTATACGGGTGAAAGGTGTGCCGCGCACCCAATAACCTGAATGAACCCTATTCGAAGCTCTTTCATCTACTGTCTCATCCCTTTCGGGCTGGTCGCCTGTGCCATTACAGATTCTCGAAATGCTTTGCCCGAAATTCCGGCTGCTTGGAAAAATGCCGTCTCGTTCCCCTCGGCTTCCGCCCAGCGCGACCTCAGCCGTTGGTGGAAACGCTTTGACGATCCCACACTCAACCGCGTTATTACTGACGGCCTGGCCAATAGTCCGGACATCGCTTCCGCATCCTCGCGCATCCGGGAAGCTCGGGCCCGCCGAGATGAGGTGAACTCCTCGCTTTTTCCATTCATCGGCGGATCCGCGGGGTCAAATTCTAGTTGGCTGAAAACTCGCGGTCTGTCTGAGGTTTCCAACACGCGTTATTCTGCAGATCTCAACGCGTCGTGGGAAGTCGACTGGTTTGGAAAAAACCGCTCTAGCGTCGAAGCAGCATCCGCTCAAATCGGTGCTGCGGAAGAAAGTTTTCATTCGGTCCAAGCCTCGCTCGCGGCCGAAATTGCCACCGCTTATACGAACCTCCGCGCCGATGAAACGCGAATGACGGTGCTGCGCAGCCTCGTCAAAAGCCGTGAGCAAACCGCACAACTCGCGACTTGGCGGCAACAAGCCGGCGAGACGGATTCACTCGAATCCAGCCAAGCGCTCAGCAGTCTCGAACAAGCACGTGCCGGCATTCCCGCGCTGGAACAAGCCATTGCTCAGGGGAAAAACTTGCTGTCATTGCTGTGCGGACGCGAGCCCGGCTCGCTCGACTCCGCACTAAAATCTAGCAAGTCCGATATTCCTCATCCTGAACGTAGCCTAGCCATTGGCATTCCGGCGGACACCATTCGGCAACGTCCAGATGTCCGCCTCGCTGGTTGGCAGCTTGTTGCGGCAGTAGCCAATAGCCGCTCAGCCGAAGCAGAGCGCTTTCCCTCTCTCAACCTAACAGGAAATCTCGGGATCAACGCTCTCAGCGCTGGGAAACTTTTCAATCCACAGACCACAGGTGCGGGACTCGTCGCTGGAATCACCAGTCCAATCTTTGACGCCGGTCGCATCCAATCGAATATTGAGGCGCTTGGCGAGGCCGAGGAACAAGCCGTGCAAACTTACCGCTCCGCAGTTCTAACAGGGCTCTCCGAGGTCGAGGACGCGCTTATCGCCTGCCGCCGATCGGCAGAACGTCTCGAAATACTCGAAAAAGCTACCCGGCTAGCCCGTGAGTCTGACCAACTCGCCCGTCAGCGTTATGAGGCTGGTGAAATTGATTTTCTTGCGGTGCTCGATTCCCAACGCACATTGCTTGGCCTTGAAGACAGCCTGATTTCATCTCGTGCTGACCGAACTACATCCTATATCCGTCTTTATCAGGCGCTGGGCGGTGGCTGGTCATCTGCATCCTAACAACTTTCATACTCTCATCCGTTTCTCTATGCAAAAACCAAATCCGAACGAAGATCTCGCTAAAATTGTCCGCGCCGGCGCTTCCAAGCCGGTTCGCAAAAGCATCATCATGCTGGTGGTCATCGCTCTCCTTGGCAGTGGCGTCTGGTATTTTTTCAACCGCAACGATAATGAAAACAGCGAACCAAAATTTATCACCGAGCCCGTAAAGCGAGGCCGTATCTCACTCATCGTCACCGCCGCGGGCAACCTCGCGCCTACCAACCAAGTGATCATCGGCAGCGAACTTTCTGGTACCGTCAAGGAACTCTACATCGACACCAATGACACAGTAAAAAAGGATCAGCCCCTCGCCAAGCTGGATACTTCAAAGCTCGAACAACAGACCGAACGCAGTCGCGCCGCGCGGCTCGCGGCACAGGCACGTGTTAGCCAAGCGGAAGCGACGCTTGCTGAAAGTAAGGCCGCGCTCGCGAGGCAGGAGGAACTCCTCAAACTCAGCGAAGGTAAAACCCCGTCGAAAGCCACCATGGAGACCTCTCGCGCCACTGTTGCTCGAGCCGAGGCCGATCTGCAAAGCGCGAAAGCCTCCGTCACAGGAGCCGAGGCCGATGTTCGTGCCTTTGAAAGCGATTTGAAAAAAGCCATCATCTGCTCGCCAGTAGATGGAGTTGTCCTTTCCCGCTCGATCGAGGTCGGCCAAACTGTCGCCGCCTCATTCACTGCTCCCACGCTTTTCACGATCGCAGAGGATCTTAAGAAAATGGAATTGTTAGTTTCCGTGTCTGAAGCGGACATTGGCCGTGTCCAAGTAGGTCAGACAGCAACCTTCAGCGTCGATGCCTGGCCTACACGTTCCTACACCGCTACAGTGGAAAAAGTCGCATTCGGATCGGCCAACAACAATACGAACAGCAATGGTGGATCTAACAACAATGGAAACAACTCGGCTGCAGCCACCGGCATCGTCATCTACAGCACCGAGCTCAATGTCCCCAATGACGACCTGTCCCTGCGTCCAGGGATGACTGCCTCTGTGGACATCGCCATCGAAGACAAGAAAGACATCATGGTGGTTCCTAACACCGCATTGAGGTTTGATCCGGAGGTTGCCGCAGCCATCGGCAAGCCTACCGAAAGCAAGCGCACCATCGTCGAGACTCTTATGCCGAGTCGCGGTCGCTTTCGCAGTCCTTCTGCGCCTAAGAGCGGTACGCGGACGGAAGAGCCGCATGTTTGGATATTGAAAAATGGAAAACCTGAAATGGTGATTGTTAAAACTGGTATCACCGACGGATTACGGACCGAAATCATCGGAGACTCCCTTTCCGAAGAAGCGCCGATCATCGTAAGCATCAAGCCCATTGAAAAAGCGGAATGACCACGGAAACACTCATCAAACTGCGCGGCCTCACCAAGGTCTACGGCAGCGGAGACGCCTCGTTCCTCGCCCTACGCGGCGTAGATCTGGATATACGTCGTGGAGAATTTCTCGCGGTGATGGGCCCCAGCGGTTCGGGAAAATCCACGTTGATGAATCTGTTAGGTTGTCTCGATAGTCCCACTTCCGGCTCTTATATCTTTAAAGGCATCGAGGTGGAAACTCTCAACAAAGACCAACGCTCGTTGATCCGCCGCCATGCACTGGGTTTCATCTTCCAAGGCTTCAATCTACTTGCTCGCACCTCGGCCTTGGAAAATGTCGAGCTCCCCCTTCTCTATCGCGGTTACTCACGCAAGGAGCGACACGAACTCGCCCGCGAGGCGCTCGCCCGCGTGGGACTGATCAACAAGGAGCGCAATACGCCCGCCGAACTCTCCGGCGGGCAGCAACAACGCGTTGCCATCGCCCGCGCCATCGTCACTAATCCAGACACCCTGTTTGCCGACGAGCCAACCGGGAATCTGGATTCGAAGACCACGCGCGAAATCATGGAACTGCTCGACCAACTCAACACCGAACGCGGCATCTCCATCATCATGGTCACCCACGAAGTCGATGTTGCCTCACATGCAAAACGTATCATCCATGTGATCGACGGCTTGATCTCCGAGGATTCCACCAACCACTCTGCCGCGCACTGATTTATGATTTTCAACGCTCTACTCATCGCCATTCGAGAGATCCGTCGGAATCTGACGCGTTCGTTTCTAACAGTGATTGGGATTGTGATCGGTGTTGCTGCGGTCATCACCATGGTCACGCTTGGCCGCGGTGCGACAGCGAGTATCAAGGACCAGATTTCAAAAATGGGCAGCAATCTGCTCGTGCTCCGCTCCGGCGAGGGTTGGGGTTCCTGGGGAGCACCGCAGTTCACCATGAGTGATGTGGAAGCTATCCGCTATCAGGTTTCCGGGATCTCTGGCATCGCCCCCTTCATCCGCACCAATGTGCCCGCCGTCTATCAGGAAAACGACCGCGCCACGGATGTTCAAGGCACCACCCCCAACTATTTCGTTATCGGGAACTGGGATATCGCCCTCGGCCGCTTTTTCACGGAAGAGGAGGTAAAAGAGGCTGCTCCGGTATGCGTTATCGGGGAAACCATCCGCAAAGAGCTTTTCGGCGCAGGCGTGGATCCCATCGGCTGTAAAATTCGTGCGAAGTCGATTGCCTTTGAAGTTGTTGGCGTTACCGCTGCCAAGGGGCAGGGCGGCTTTTCTGATGATCTGGACGACAATATCATCACCCCTTATACCACCGTGCAGCTCCGGCTAACTGGACGCGGCGACGGACGAAACATCAATCAAATCATGATCTCAGGCGAGGACGGCTACCCAGGCGCCAATATCGTGGCCGATGTCAGTTCTCTCATGCGTGAGCGCCGTGGTATCCGTGCTAATGAGCAGGACAACTTTAATGTCTTCGATTCTCAGCAACTCTCGGAGGTCCTCAGCTCCAGCACACAGGTCATGACATCGTTGTTGGCTTGGGTTGCAGGTGTCAGCCTTCTCGTTGGCGGCATTGGCATCATGAATATCATGCTCGTTTCGGTGACTGAGCGCACCCGCGAAATCGGCATCCGCCTTGCCATCGGGGCACGTGCTCGGGAGGTGCTACTGCAGTTTCTTGTCGAGGCAGTCACTCTCTCCTGCATCGGCGGACTTTCGGGCATCATCCTCGCTTATGGGGTCTGTACCATGCTCGTGAAAGAAGTCGGTGCGCCGTTCATCTTCGATGTCAAAATCAATGTCATCGCCTTCGTGTTTTCCGCTGCCATAGGCATTGTCTTCGGCTTCATGCCCGCCCGCCGAGCCGCCAAACTGGATCCCATCGAAGCACTACGGCACGAGTAATACAAGGAGGGGGCATCATACGCGGCGGGGTGGACGCCCGAATTCTAACTGGATCGTTACCCACCGTTGGATGGAGCATCTTGTTCGAGATTATTAATTTTGTTTCCATGATTGTACAAGAAAATACTGATAGTCTTCTCCTGGTCTTTTAATCAAATCTCCCTCGCTCCTTCTTTGGATGGATTAAAACTGACCGTGCAAGTCCAATGTTCCATTTAGTAACTTCGGTGAAGAATCGCTTGCTGGAAATACCGCATGAATCATATCCGTCGATTGAGGTGCTCGGAAGGTAAGCTCTCTGCCATTTGGATAGTATCCCTGTGCTCCACAGACGAGGGGATATTGGATTCCAGCGGATAATGCATCAAAATACACAAGATTCTGTAAAATCACTATTGAGGTGGCTTGGGATTGTGCATCCTCCGTAGATGGTCGGTTATCCGAAGAGCACCCGATCAAAAATATTAGCGATAGTAAGCAAATGATTTTCATTTATTCTCGAACGATGAGCACGTGCACCACTACCAGCGGGAGCGCGCGTCGGTCACGGGGTTGAGGTTGTAGTCAGGATAAATCATCGAAAGTGAACGGCTGGTAGTGATTGCACGATGCGGCTTGTTAGTCGCGCTTGTCTGGACATAGGAGGTCCCGAAGCTTCTGCTCGATAAGGACACGATCTGCCGAAAGAGCCATGGATCCGATATACGAATTCCCATCAGAATGGTCTCCATAAACACAGAGCTGGATGCGGTAGTCTCTAAAGTCGTCTGCCAGCAATGTCCGGAGCCCAGCAAGAAACTCCGGAGTACAATGGTCGGGAGTAACCTCCAAGTGGCGAGTGTGATCAGGCCACCAGTCATCACCCACGAACGGTGACTCATCGGACTCAGAGCCGAATTGCTTAGATGCTTCGTTGCGAATCAGGTGGATGAGGAATGAATCCCTTCGCTCGTAATCGGATTCCTCGCTCTCGGTCGCAAACTCTGCAATGAACGCCTGCTCCCTAAACAACTCATCGAACTGATCAGGCGATACAACTTGTTGGTTCTTGGGCAGCATATGAATTCTTTGACTAATGTTAGAAGTGTGGCACGGCGGGAGAAAGGCGTCCAGAGCGAAGCGAACTAGGGACTTTGCCCGCCGTTGCCACCACTGACTTGTTCTGCTTCTTCATTTGGTTCGATTGGTCTTGCCCCAGCATAGAGCACCTCATTCGGATCGATCCCGGATATGAATGTCCTCAGGGCTTCGATGTCTTGCTCGCTACCGGTCAACTTGGGATCGAAATAGGTCTCTTGAATTACGAAGATCTCACCCTCGCCACGAAGGAATCTAGATACCTGCAAATCCGGTGCCCAGAATTCGTCCTCCAGCTTCAACCCTAACGCGCCGATCCCGCGAAACACATTGGAGAAGCAGGCCCCCTTGAATTCGACTTCGCTATCCTTATTGAAGGCGAAAAAGCGATCTTCCCAAGTCATCATTTCTTAGCAGAACGTCTAGCTCATCCACGGCGGGGATGGAAGCCCGAATTCAAAGAAGGACGTTGTCCGCCGTTGGATGGAGCGCCTTGTTCGCCGTTTGTTTGATATTCATTGTGGTGGACTACATTGACCTCCTGACCACGCACCAATTGACTCTCCAATGGCATCCTGAAGTGGAGTCTGATTGCACCAGTATTCATCGATTGTTCCAGCTCGGGACCAGGTAGAATGATTAAACCCATCTTCTATATCGTTATACCAGATGACCGTCGAGCCATAGATTGCGACGACCCAGAAACCACCACCCATCACGCCGTATGTGTTCTCTTCCCACTTGACGGGATCTATCTTAATTACTTCCCATACACGACGCTGCGCCAAGCTCATCTTGTCCCATGCTGAATTGATTATGTCCCAAATCTCGACTTCGGTCGTGGGTTTCCAAGTATTCATTTTCTGGCTAACAGTATTTATTAGTAGAGTCTCACGTGTGTATATCAGACGCGGTTGACTTCTATATTCAATCGAAATTTATCAATAACGACAAGGAATTTGTTAGGTGGCGTGGGTACTATCAGAAAATTTTAAGCCGCTCATTTTTCCAAAACTTCCTTTGCTGATAGTCCCCAGTTTTTAGTGGACGGGATGGTAATTTGCGGCCGGTTTAGGATAGAGATTTATCTTCATGTTACGATGAGCCATGGGTTAGGAGTAATCAGTCCTTTCGATGAAGAACTGAATGGATTGATGGAAAGCGTGGCGAGACGCCACTCACACGGCCTGCGGCAAGATGCCGCAGCTACGGTGTGATAATTCATGAGACGGCGACCGATGATCGCCGCTACGACGGACAAGTTTTTGAATGAAGAGGAAAGATAAAGGGACAGGAATGTCCCTTCTCCTCAGTTACTTAGCTGCTCCGGGAAGGATTTTTATGTTCCGGAAAAAGCATTCATCGATGTGGTCGGTGAGCACGATGTGGCCTTCGATCTTTTTTTCGTAGCCGTTGGCTTTTGCAAATTTACTTTTGGCGATAGCGGCCTTGAGCTCTTCGCTTTCTAACTCGTAAGCGAGGACACGGGCTCCGTTGAGCCAATGCTCGACGCTTTTGCCTTTAACCACGATCTTAGAGCTATTCCATTCGCCGACGGGCTTGAGTGGCTTGTCATCGGCGGGAGGAAGGATGTCGTAAAGGCAGGCGGTTTGACGGTGCGGGCCGATCTTGCCGTCCCGGTGACCGGTGTCGTCGAGCATTTGATATTCGGGGCCAGAGAAATTTCCACGATCCTCAAGCACGAGGTATTTGATTCCATTGTTGCCCTTGGGAGAAATTTTCCATTCCCAAGCGAGGGTGAAGTCTCCGTATTTTTCCTTGGTGATGATATCTCCGCCGGGAATTATGCTAAGTTTTTTCAGGATGCCGTCCTCGATCTTCCAACAGCGACCGGGCTCCGCATCGGAGCGAAACTTACGGAAGTTGGATAGGTCTTTGCCATTGAAGAGGAGCTGCCAGCCGGCGGCTTTTTCCTCTGGGCTGAGGGTGTTGATTTCCTCTGCGAAGATCGGAAGGGTGATCAGGAAAAAGAAAAAGATTTTCATCGTGAGAGAAGCCTACGAAATGATGTGGGTTTGTCGAACTGGATTAGCGAAGTCCTCGCGCCAGGATTTGAATGATCGAGACTGGCTTGATTCTTCCGCTGAATCGCGGATGGTAACGCAGCATGCGAGCATTCTTACCATTTACCGTTTTTCTTCTGCTCACAGGCTGTCAAACGATACACTTCTACACTCAAGGCGTCAGAGGCCAAATCGAGATCCTAGCCAAATCTCAACCCAACGCAAAACTGATCGCTTCTCCTGATACCTCATCTTCCCTCAAAGAACGTCTGATCTTAGCCGAAGAACTTTGCTCATTCGCAACCCGTGAACTCGCACTTCCCGGAAATTCCGCCTACCACAAATATGCCGATCTCGAACGCAACCACGTCGTCTTCGTCCTCCATGCAGCACCCGAATTTTCGATGGAACCAAAAACATGGTTCTACCCCTTCGTCGGCAATCAAGCCTACCGCGGCTACTTCAACGAACAGGATGCCGAAACGTATGCCTCCACCCTCCGCGAGAAAGGCTATGAAGTCTATCTCGGCGGGACCGATGCCTACTCCACACTTGGAGTCTTCCACGACCCGCTACTAAACACCTTCATCGACTACCCAGAATTGCACTTCACAGAAACGATTTTTCACGAACTCACTCACATCCGCTACTTCGTCAAAGGCGATACAACATTCAACGAATCCCTCGCCAATGTCGTGGCCGAAGAAGGCATGCGCCGCTGGCTGACTTCCAAAGGACGACATGCGGACCTCGCTAGCTACGAGGAACTTCTCCAACGTCGGCGTGACTTCTACCAACAAATCGCAATCACTCGCTCCGAACTAACCAAATTATATGCATCCGAGATATCCGAAGAATCCATGCATACCCAGAAACAACAAATCCTCAATCAACTCAAATCCCGCGCTCGTGAACTACAAAAACGCTGGGGAGGAAAGCAGCTCACGGAATGGCTCAAGCTTGATCTAACAAACGCTCACATACTTGCCTTATCCGTATACAACCAAGAAATGCCAACTTTCCAAAAACTGCTGGAAGAATCCGGCGGAGACTTCGGAACTTTCTTCCAAAAAGTAGAAGCTATGAAGCCCTGAGGAACTTAAAATAAATCCCAGCGTGACGATGTGTGTTGTCTGAAAAATGGTTACCACTCATGATGCGTGAATTTTTTACCATACGAATTGAAGCTTCCAAACGGAACTACTTCCTAACCCGCTTATCATAGTGAGGCTTTTTTCGTCTGCATCCAAAACCCCAAACCCAGTCGAATTCATCACCACACATCGGCTCTTTCCAGTTGATAGATTGAAAACGAATAAATCGAAATTTCTGCCCTCGAAAATCTTCAGTCTCAATTTAGGAATATAAAGCATATCTCCTTTACCAAAAAAGGGGCCACCAAAATTTCCTCTGATTTTTTTCCCATCAATAAACAAGCGCCCAATCCGAGCCCCTCCCATTGAGGTTTCGCATGTATCTAGCAACTCAACAGTGTGGCCATCGAAGCTTTTGCTCTCGATGAACTCAGTCGGGTTTTCCGAATTTTCGTTAGACATGTTTGCTTCACTTGCGAGGTCGCGATTGAAAATCGCCGTTCCTTTCATCACGCCTCATTCCACTCGCCGAACTTACGGAATTTATCGTAGCGTTCTTGGAGAAGAGTTTCAGTGCTGAGAGAGCAAAGATGATCGAGTTCTTTGGAGACATGTTCGCGGAATGAAAGGGCGGTTGAGGCGTGGTCATGGTGGGCGCCGCCGAGGGGCTCCGGGATGACTCCGTCGATGAGGTTGAGTTTCATCAGATCTGGCGCGACGAGCTTCATGGCCTCTGCGGCTTCTGGTGCATGTTTGCGATGCTTCCAAAGAATGGCTGCGCAACCTTCGGGTGAGATCACTGAGTAGTAGGCGTTTTCCATCATCAACACGCGATCCGCGACGCCGATCCCGAGTGCACCACCAGATCCGCCCTCGCCGATGACCACGGCGATGATGGGAGTTTTGAGCAGCATCATTTCGCGGAGGTTGAAGGCGATGGCCTCTGCGATGTTACGCTCTTCTGCACCGATTCCAGGGAAGGCTCCCGGGGTGTCGATGAGTGCGATGATGGGCATGGAAAATTTCTCGGCGATTTTCATCAAGCGGAGAGATTTGCGATAACCTTCCGGATGCGCGGAGCCGAAGTTGCGTTTGAGATTTTCTTTCGTATCGCGGCCTTTTTGGTGGCCCAATACCACGCATTTATGTTCACCCAACATGGCGAACCCGCCGGGCATGGATGCGTCATCCCCGATGTGGCGATCGCCATGGAGTTCACTGAAATCTGTGAAGGCGAGTGAAACATAATCGAGCATGAAAGGGCGTTGGGTGTGGCGGGCGATCTGCACACGCTGCCAAGGAGTCAGGTTTTGATAAATCGCGGAACGCGTTTCAGCAAGTTTACGCTCCATCGTGGCAATTTCAGCCGATAAATCGAGATTCTGAGCCGAAGATTTAGAGCGAAGTTTATCGATCTCTTTTTCAAGTTCAGCGGCGGGTTTTTCAAATTCTAGGAGTTGCATGATAGGAAAAATTCAAATGGCGAGCGCGGAGCAGAGGTTCAACTGCCGAGAGTTTAAGGGTTAAAAAGAAAGACGCAAGACGCAAGGCAGGGACCTTTCCGGTTCGGAAATACTCATCAATTCCCTTATGCGATAACAACCGCTAGATATGGACGCCTAGGGATAGGCATCCCTGACTATTTCTTCGACGACCGGATCTCCACGACGTTTCCGGTGCGGGTGAGGAGGAAAAGTTCTTCGATGTCGGCTTCTTTTAGGAAGATACCGCGGGGTGGGGTTTCATCGTCTTTGTTGAAGGGAAGGATCTGCAGGGCCGGGTTTTTGAGGGCGAGGCTTTTTGAGGTGGACCGGTATTCGATCGCGGTCGGGGCGACGACTTTTCCATCGAGATCCGCGCGGCGCGATGCGATCACGGTGGTGCCTGCGGCCGGAGCTGCGCCTTGCGTATTGAGGATGGGGTAGTCGCAGATAAATTTCGCATCCTCCCAAAGCGAGAGGGAATTGCGTAACGGATCGATGACGATGCGGTAGTTGAGCGGCATCAAGGTCAGCTCATCCCCGACTTTTAGATTCTGCAACTCCATCATGTTGTTGAGGTGCATGATCATATCCAGCGAAGTTTCGTTGCGGCCTGCGATGGCGAAATAGGAATCGCCGGATTTCACTTTGTAGGTGGTTTTTCCGGTGCGGAAATCGGAAGAGAGCACTTCATCGAGATTCATCATGCTGACAATGCGGCGTGCCTGAGGCGCGGCGGGAGACGAGGAAAATACATTGATGATGGCCATGAGTTTTTCGCGGCCTTCGCGGATTTTACCGAGCGCGATAAGTTCATGGGCTTTTTGGAACGCGCGGTCGCCGGGTTCGAAGTCCGGGATTTCCGCGGCGTCTAACACTTTGCTGAAATCTTCTTCCTTCGTATCGCGCAAGACGGTGCCTGCTTCTGGGATAATTTTTGCGAACACGCCACCTAACGGTTTGACGGCGATGTGATAGGAAAGCATACCGGTAAACGTCGCGATAACTGCGACGGCGATGCCGGCGATGATTTTGATGATGAGCCAGATTCTCATATGGCGATGCGTGTGCGGGGTTTCACTAGATCAGGCCTTTTCTACGTAGATCGAAGGCATTGATTTCATGCGAACGAAGAATCATCTCAAAAGAAAATTTCAGGATGGAAACTTCCCATGCGTCATCCACCCCTTCGATGATGGCGCGGGAGGGATTGCCGGTGCGGCGGATGTCTGCGAGCACGCGCTCGCGGACTGCGTCGATGGTGTCGTGGACGATTTCCTCGTTGACCGCGCCGCGTTTGAAGCGGAAACCGTATTGGAGAAATGCGAGGTCACGGCCTTGCTCCTTGAGTTTGTCCACCAATGCATCGAAACGAGCGCGGGCGTTGTCATCAAACCCTTCGAGTTCGATTTCACGATACGGCTGTGGGCGCAAGATGCGCGGCTTCATCGCCTCAACCTCTCCGGTGCGAATCCGCACGGACCCAACCTGATCCATCGGCTCGCTCAGGAGTTGGAATTCAAAACGTGTTTCTCCAAACGTCTGGATGCGATGATCCGGTTCATGAAGAACCCGAGTGGTTTCCATGGCATACTGAATGTCGTCTTGGGTGGGCATGTCTGAAGTAAAAGCTAAAAATCTGAAATACTGAAACGCTGAAAACAGAGAGCGCTGATTTATTTACATGAGTGTCCATTGGATTTTTACTAGAGCAACTACATTTAGAAAATTGAAGGTCGCTCCCAAAGAAAAGGGTGGATGCCTTGCGACAACCACCCTTCGGAAAACTGAAGTCTAACGAATTAGCCTTTTTTGCTGGTGATGAACGTCACGACGTCTTTGACCGCTTGGAGTTTCTCAGCTTCGTCGTCTGGAACTTCAACGTCGAATTCCTCTTCGAGAGCCATAACGAGCTCGACGGTATCGAGTGAGTCGGCACCGAGGTCCTCAACGAACTTGGCTTCTAGAGTTACTTGGTCGGCGCTGACGCCGAGCTGGTCTACGATGATTTCCTTGACGCGTTCTTCGATCGATTTGTCTGACATGTGTTGAGTGGTTGTGTGTTGGTGTGAGAAACGGTTAACGCGGTGGCGCCTTGGTTGGCAATATGAAAAGCGGAAAACTCAGAAAGCGATAGGAAAAAATGGAAACGATTTTGGGGGGAGACGTGCTTTTTCGACTTTTTAAACGGAGGATCGGAGGATGGGGAGAAAACGGGGGTTTGTAAGGGTCAAAATCCGGTCCCAGCTTTTTGCTACAAGGAGGGAGGAGAATCGGGAGAAGAGGAGGAAAACTTAACTCATTCGCCTTCCTTACTTCATAATACTCCAATCTTTTAACCTCTGCTTTCTCACTCCGTTTTCTCCGATCCTCCGTTTGAGTTTCTTTTGAACCCTAGCTTTCACCCTTCACCCTTCACTCTTCTCCACCACGCAGTAATCGATGATTTCTCCGGTGAAGTTGCTGCGGATTTGGCGCATGAGTTGTTCGGCGGGTTGGTTTTTTTCTTGGCTGAAGCCGCCGTAAGTTAAGCCATCGATTCTGGAGCGCTTCATACCGGAAGGTGTTTCGTGCTCAATGAAGGCGATGCCTTTGCCGTCCCATTTCCGGAGATCCAGGACGCGCATGTTTTCGTATGGAATGTTTTTCCCGTCGGCGGTGGTGAGAGATTTTTCATCAGCAATGATGCTGCGGCGAACCGTGCGGATGAGGAAAAACAAGGTGATGACCGATAGCGAAACGCAGATGTAAAAAACGAGGATTTGCTGCTCGATTTTTTCTGCATCGAAGGCCTTTTCCGCAGGCTTTTCGTTGAGCTGATTTTTTCCCGAGTATTCCAGCCATAGATGGTTGTGTTGCAGGGTTTTGACACGGGAGTAATCCGTGAGAACCTCCGGCCATGGCATGGGGAGCTTGAGGCCAGAGGGAAGGAGCGCCGGATCATTCGGGAAATCCACCGTTTGCTTGGAGGCAAACTCACGCCAAGTTTCCTCAGTCAACGGAGTCTCAGCGTCCATTTTCGAAAAGGTCTTGGTCGCTTTCTCAAAGGTCGCGTGAACGTAGTATTCGAAATTCTTTTTCCGATATCCCGTCGTGCCGTCGAGGTAAAACAACACGCTGAACACACTGAACATCGCCAAAATCACACCGGCACGAAACAGAAACCACGGAGTGGGTTTACAAATGATTTTCTCGGAATGACTCATGAGCGTGGAGACCCTAGAACTCACCGACATACCTGTCCACCCTTTTGGAGCAGGGGTGTCATCACCCCTTGAGGCTTGAGGGTGTCATCACCCTCAGTCGAATATGAAACACACGGTGAGACGCCGTTCAGCCTCATGCCGTGAGACACGGCAACTCCTAAAGATTCTTATCCGTCACAGCGCCTTCGCTGGCGCTGGTGACGAGTTTTGCATACTTGGCGAGGACTCCGTATTTATAACGCGGTTCCGGGCGCACCCATTTGTCTTTGCGGGCGGCGATTTTCGCGTCGGGGAGATTTACGGAAATGCGGTTCTCGACGGCGTTGATTTCGATTTCATCGCCATCTTCGAGGATGGCGATGGTGCCGCCTTCGAAAGCTTCCGGAGTGATGTGGCCGACCACGAAACCGTGGCTGCCGCCGGAGAAACGACCATCGGTGATGAGGGCGACGTCTTTGCCGAGGCCCATGCCCATTACGGCGGAAGTAGGTCCAAGCATCTCACGCATCCCGGGTCCGCCTTTCGGCCCTTCGTAGCGGATGACGATGACGTTTCCTTTCTCAATTTTCTTGGCGAGAATGGCAGTCATCGCTTCTGGTTCAGAATTGAAGACTCGGGCTTTGCCTTTAAAGACTTCGCCTTCTTTACCGGAAATTTTTGCCACGGACCCGCCTTCTGCCAGGTTTCCGTAGAGCACACGAAGGTGACTGTCTTTTTTGAGCGGGTTGTTAACCGGACGGATGATCTGTTGATCCGCTGGGTAGTTGATAGGAGATTTCTCTAAATTCTCGCGCATCGTGCGACCTGTCACGGTCATGCAATCCCCGTGCAGGAGCCCAGCTTCTAACAGCATTTTCATCAGCGGAACGGTGCCACCGATGCGGACGAGATCCGCCATCGCGTATTTGCCGGATGGCTTGAGATCGGCAAGAACGGGAGTTTTTTTGCCGATGCGTTCGAAGTCGTCCAAAGTGATTTCCACGCCGGCGGAGTGCGCCATTGCAGGGATGTGAAGGCAGGCATTGGTGGAGCCGCCGAGAGCGATGAGGACGGTGATCGCGTTTTCAAAAGCTTCTTTCGTCATGATGTCGCGCGGCTTGATACCGAGCTTGATGAGGTTCAGCACGGCTGCACCGGCGTCGAAACAATCGCGCATCTTGTCATCGGAAATCGCCGCCTGCGCGGAGCTGTTAGGGAGCGACATGCCGAGCGCTTCGATCGCGCTGGCCATCGTGTTGGCGGTATACATTCCGCCGCAAGAACCCGGGCCGGGAATCGCGCAGGACTCGACGTGATCCAACTCTTCATCCGTGAACTCGCCGTTCGCGTGTTTACCCACCGCCTCGAACACGGAAACGATATCCAGATCTTTTTCCTCACCTTTGATCTTGCCGCAGCCGGGCAGAATCGTGCCGCCGTAGACGAAAACGGCTGGGCGGTTCATCCGGCCCATCGTCATCACGCAGGCGGGCATGTTTTTGTCACAGCCGCCGATCGCCACGAAACCGTCCATGCCTTCGCAGCCGACCACAGTTTCGATGGAGTCTGCGATCACTTCACGGGAAACGAGCGAATATTTCATCCCCTCGGTGCCCATTGAGATGCCGTCTGAAATGGTGATGGTGTTGAAAATGATGCCCTTACCGCCTGCGGCGTCGACGCCTTTTGAGGACTCAATCGCGAGCTTATCGATGTGGATGTTACAAGGTGTGACCTGGCTCCATGTGGAGGCGATGCCGATCTGGGGTTTGGCAAAATCTGCTTTTTCAAAACCCACGGCATAAAGCATGGCGCGGCTTGGGGCGCGGTCGGGTCCATCAAGCATCAAACTGGAAAAGGGGCGTTGTTCGTCGTTCATCGGGCGGCGATGATTGACCAAAGTGAACGAGTTGGCAAACCGTCTTTGAGCATTTTAAGGAGCGCTCTGGAGGGCGTAAAATCCTATGGCGGTGCTGAAGCTTTTCAGGTTAGTTTTGTTTTAATGAAACTTTTGCACTGCTTGTTCATACAGGGAATTGGAATTTCCATGGGCGTTGCGGAGATTGACGTAAAGCCTGCGCAAGAACCGACACATAAACCGGTGATCATAACAGTGTGCGAAAAGGCTTTGGCGGAAAAGCCATTGAAGACAAGTCCGGCAAATCAAATGCTCGCTCAAGTCGCCGGCGATGAACTCGAAGCGTATTCGGCGATGAATAAGGAAGAGGAATGGGTATCAAAATTACCTCTGAAACATCCTTTTCTAGCAACCGCACACCTTGCCTTCGCTGGCCACCGACCCATGGCAATCAGCCCGGATATGATTTGGTTGCTGCTCAGCCAACAAGTCGCGGAAGAGGTGCGGAAGAGTCCGGAAAAATACCGTGAACACTTTGCAGCACATGAATTCGGAAAACGAACCCTCGGCGTGAGTCGGGATAATTTCGAACTCGGCAAGCCCGGGAATGATTGGCCAGGTGTATTTGCGGAACTTGAATCACAAATTTTAAAAGATGTCCCCGACTCCCCAGCCGCAAGTTTTTCTCACGCATTTAGCACCAGTACATCGACCGAAATCGCGGCACGGCAGGTCGTCTTACTTGCTGCCGCATCACCATTTTTTGAATACCACGTCTCAACCTTATGTGGAATTCCGCGGATCGAGTTGGAAGGCACACCCGATGACTGGCGATGGATACGGCAAAAAGTCACAATCCTGCAAACGTTCAACATGGATCGCAAAACAAAGGCGTTGATTCCGGTGCTCGACGAGTTCATCGCTGCCTCCGAAGGCAAAGCGAATCCAGCCTTTTGGAAAAGTTTCTACAAATTCAGTTCCCAAAGCGGTGGCTCGTATGTGAGCGGATGGATCAATCTATTTTTTGTTTCAGAATCCGACAAGTTGCTCGATGTCGTTCTTGAGCCAACTTTCACATGGACTGCGGCTCCCATTGTAAAAACCGATCTTGGAGCATCCAATTTGCCTGTGGCTTTAAACTCCAAATCCTATAAATTACTAGGTGCGCTCGATACCGATTTTGTTTGGAATTATTTTGGCAAAGCCAAACCCATGCGAATACGCGCGGGTTTCATCGGCGTCGCGCAGGATAAAAAATCACTGACTCTGAAACCAAGAATCGCATGGCAAGTGCTGCATATGAAAATTTCACGTGAGGAGATGGAAGCGGTGGATTACCTGAGCCAACTGCAGATGGTAATTGATCGTTCAGAATTTCGATACTGGGGTAGACTTGCCTTCGACGAAAAAAGCCAAATGATCAAATTAGGAGAGGAATTTCGAGAAGGAGAGTTAGGCAGTCAATTTTGGCATAAAGCCTTTCCGCTAATGATCCAACTCAAGGCGATTGATGTATCCAAGTTGATATCCGAAATCGAAGATCCCAAAGAAATCAGGGCAATCTGCGAGGCGATGCTATCCGCAAAGTCTGTCACCCAAGTGAACGTTCCAGCCGACCTCGACAAGGCGTGTTTGAGTATCCTGCAAAGCAGAAAGGATTGGAAAATCGAAACTGCGAAAGCTGAGTAGGTGAGTTTAGGAGCCGTAAAATCCTATGGTCTAATTCAAATTTTTGCGGTAAATTTCACCGTCATGAAAACACTGTGTAGCGTTATTATCTTCGGGTTTGCGGTGATTTCAGCGACCGCGAATGATGTTGAGACGCGCCGCGCGGAAGAGACAGGCAAGCGTTACGCTCAATATGAAACTCTTGCTGGGCGGGTTTATAAAGACGTTCTGGTCACCAAAATCGACGATGCAGGGATTTATATCAACCATGCCGATGGCGCAGCGCGGCTGAGATTTGAACACCTGAGCCCTGAACAGAGACAACATTTCGGGATCACAAAGGAGGGCGCTACTGAGATCTATGAACAAGAATTGAAGGCGCAAGCAGCTTACGAAGCGAAAGTTGCGGAGCAGCAAAAAGCCAAACGGGAGCTTCTAGCCAAAGAAACGGCAGCGCGAATCGAGGCAGAACGTTTGGCGGCAGCAAAGGCTCCGCAGGTGGTAATCGCTCCTAAAATCGTTTCCACCTTGGAAATCCCAACTTTGCCCATAGTCAATGGAACTGGAGCCGGTGTTCTTTACGGCACGCGGCGTTACAACCCGTCCCGAAGCGCGTATTATTACGGCAGCGGATATGCTTCCCCCGGCAACTACGGTTACTATCCCGGCCCTTACCATCATTACTCTCCCAAGCATTGTCCCCCCACCCAACATGGCAGCATTTTCCATTTCACGATTAAGTGAATCCAGCAGCTCTGGCTCCCCCGTGGCAAAAGTGCGTCCGAAATGAAGAAATCACTTTACAAATTCACCTTATTTTCTACTTTCCGCGCCCCGCCGCCTAGTTGGCTGCGCAATTTTAACCAATTTCTGTCATGAGAGTACTTTCTTCACTAGCTTCCGCTAAGCGCCGTCACGCTGATTGCCAAGTCGTCAGCCGCAAAGGCACGAACTACGTGATCTGCAAAACCAATCCGAAGTTCAAAGCCCGCCAAGGCGCGACCAAAGGAACCCGCATGTCCAAAAAAGGCGTGAAATAATTTCCCGAGCCGTTGTTTTCATAGTTTAGGTTCCAAAAAGGGGCGATCTTGCGAGATCGCCCCTTTTTATTTAGGAAATTCCTAATGCTAATTTCACCATTCACTTTTTACCATTCGCTTTTCCTTGTAGGAGTGCATCGACGGTGAGTTCGACGAAGGTGCCCGGAACTCCTGAGTATTCCAGTTTGCCGTTGGCATCGATAACGAAGACGGCGGGTCGGCTGCGGATCTTGTAGAGGGTGGAGATTTCATCTTTGGAATCGATGATGTTGTTCCATTTGATCGAGTCTTTGGCTTGGAGTTCCCGGACGCTGGCGAGGGGTTCGGGGGTGATGCCGATGACTGAAAGGGGTTTTCCAGCGTATTTATCGACCAACCGATTGGTAAGTTCGATCACTTTCTGAATCTCGGGTGATTGAGAATCCCAGAACAATAAGACGGTGATTTTGCCTTTGAACTCGCTGCTCTTGTTGATCCGGCCAGCTACGTCCGTGCCTGAAAATTCGGGTGGGGTGCGGCCTTTGATGAGATAGCGAATGATGAACAGCTCATCGGAGGCGAGTGTTCCGACGCTCTGGTCGCCGATTTTTTCATCGACGGCTTGGATGATGGCCATGCGCAAATGAGTGATACGCTTTTCGAGAATTTCCGGACTATCGCCCAAGTTTTTCAGCAAGAGCGCGGCGCCGAGAGCTGCGATGCCTTGGGTTTTCTTATCGGGGTTTTTGCTGATAATTTTTTCTAACAACGGCAATGCACGTGGAGAACCGCTTTGGGTGAGTGCGATGCAAAACGCACCGATGTTGGGTTTCCCAAAATGGTGCTCCTCAAAACTATCCAGGATTTCTTTCCGATGCTTGGAAGTCTCCGGATGATTTGCCGCCACGTGATGGGTGAGATGGAGATAAAACGCGGCATAAGGAATGGTCCAATCCTGATGAAGAGAGCGGGCAATGTTTTTCCAGATCTCTGTGGCTGTGGCTTCGGGAGACGGGCGCTTTTCCATGAGTGCCTGTTTTTCCGCAGCTGTCTTTGCGATCTTGAGTTTCAGCAAAAAACTTTCTTGAGAAAGCTCGTAGGTGCGTTTGTTGCGCTCCGCCTCAGTTGGAGATGCCACGACGTGCGTGACCATGAGGATGGAGATGAAAATGAAGAATCGTTGCATGGAGGTGTTAGAAAATATTTGGGGGGAGCGAGGCTTTGCTCACTTCCAGGTCCAGTTGAAGATGGTTTCGATATCCGGATGAAGCGAATGATGCGCAGGGCAACCGCGGCCCGCACTCTCTAATAACGCGCGTTCTGGGTGATCGGCGGCGAGCGGCATGTCAATATCGACTTCGAGTTTCGCGATACGGCGCGGGGTGTCGGTGGACATGTGCTTGCGGACTTCGACTTTCAAGCCATCCAGGGAAATTTGTTTCCGCTCGGCGACAATGCCCATGACGGTTGCCATGCAAGCTCCGAGACCGGTGGCGAGAAGATCGGTGGGAGAAAAGGATTCGCCTTTACCGTTGTTATCGACTGGAGCATCGGTGCTCAGCGTGTTGCCAGAGGAAAGATGAGTTGCGGAGCAGCGGAGTCCGCCTTGATAGGTGAGTTGGATGGTGACCATGGGGTAAGATTATTCGTTGAGGGTTGTGGAGTCTGTCGTTGGATCGATTTTTGCGAGAACGACCCGGAAACCGTAATAGCCGGTGCGTACGCTTGGCGGCACAGGATTGCGCCAACCTAATAGAAGATTTTCTTCGCGATAGGTATTCCAGCCACCGCCACGAAGCACGCCGAGGGAATTTTCCTCATCAAGGGAAATGTCGTCCTCAACCCATTCGTGAACATTTCCGCTCAAATCGTAAAGGCCGAATCTATTAGCGTAAAATTTACCCACAGGAGCGGTTCTGGCAAAACCATCCGAGTAACCTTGAATGATGCGTGTTGAGGAAGTCTCGCTATCTACGGCTGTGGTATCCGCATAATTTCCATATGAATCCGGCGGCGGCCAATAAGCTCCCCATGCATAGAAAATGGATTTGTTCGCATCGCGTTGGCTGGGGCCATCGCCCATTTCTTTTTTCAAGCTAGCGATTCGGCTCCATTCAAGATCGGTTGGCAAACGGTAATGGTGCGTTTGTCCGATGAGCTCTTCTTCCCGTTCTTTTTCTGTTAGCCAATTACAAAAAGCTTTGGCGTCATCGCGTGATACATAGACAACGGGATGATGTTTGCTGTGGTGAAAATCCGGTTCGCGCGGGGTTTCATATTTGGCGCTTTTCGTGAACTCCTCGTAGTCGATGACCCGGGTTTCGTAAACGGAGGCCATGAGATCCGGCCCGACTGGCTCGAAGCGCATATCGATTCCGTTGTGCCATGTTTTTCCAAAAACGACTCCTTGGCTCGGCTGCAGCATGGCAGTGAGCGAGAGGTTTTCACCTTCCTTCACCTTCGCGTTGAGCGTGAGCGGCTTGTATCCTTCCAAAATAATGAGCAGATCGACAGGCCCCGGTTTTACTTTGGGAATAAGCAGCATTTCAGCGGTCGAGCCGAAATGGATACCGTTCATATAAACCTCCGCACCGGGTGGCTCGCTCACGAGTTGCACCTCACCGTATTTATATTCCCCGACGACCAATCGAAACGGCCTGAGATTTTCGCGCTTGGCGCGGTCGCTTAAATTTGGATGCGTGAAACTCTGATCCACCTCGGCGGTGATTTCATTGTCTTGGCTGAAAAATCCTTGTTGAACGCCGTTCACCCGCACCCAGTCGATGAATGCGATGATGTCAGGTTGTTGCGCGAGAACGATGTGTGTAGTCTCGCCATTCTCCGTCATCTGCAGGAATTCGACGGAACTTTTCGGGCGTTTGGAAAATTTAAGGAAGTCGTTCCAAATCTCTTTAGGGATGTAGCGGGAAGTGACGTGTTTATCTTCGACTGGCAGGTAAGTCAGGCCATTGTGATCCTGCCATTTTTCTTCAACTCGTGGTGGGGAAAAATTTTGTAATTCGCGGTAAATCAGCACCGGATCTGAATCCGTGCCCGGCATAACCGTTTCCGAAACCACCACGTTTTTATAACCATTTTTCCGAATGACATAATCCAATTGGCTGCCGACAGTTGCACGTAAGGTTCCGATAGATGTCGGGGTGCTTCCGATTAATTCACCGTCTGGACTGTAAACTTCTGCTCCTTCCGGCGTGGTGACGATGCGGATCTGTCTCTCTGCGATCCTCGGCTTCAGGGGCTCGATTTGATTCCATGGCAACCAATCGCTGTCTTTAAATGCGCTCCATGTTGTCCAACCCGCGAAGCCAAAAAGAATGGCTGTGGTTGCCCAAATCGAAAGCCCGGGACGACGTCTGCGTGTGCCGCGCTGAAGGCATTGAAGCACTTCCGCGAGTTCACCAGCAGTGGAAATTTTGCGTTTGCTGATTCGCGGATCGCAAACGTCACAGATGATTTTATTCAGCTCGAGCCAACGTTTGCGCTCGAGACCCGTGGGCAACTCATCGGGAAGTTCAGGAAAATCCAAGCGGTCTTTTCCTGTGGCGATTTCGTAAAGAACTTTGCCGAGAGAATAAATATCTGCCTGCGCGGAACCGGGACCTTCGGGAGGGACAAAACCCTCGGTGCCGACAAAAGTTCTTTGATCACGCGCAGCAACCAAACCGATATCCGCGAGCTTGGCCTTGCCGTTTACGAAAATGACATTCGAGGGTTTAACATCGCGGTGCGCCAATCCGTTTTGATGAAGATGATTCAACGCTTCTGCGAGACGCAAACCGACAGCGATGCAAACCGAGGTATCCCAACGAACGCTTTTTTTCCCATCGGCGCGCAAGGTGAGTGCTTCGTATTCGATGGGGTTGATGTCTTGGCCAGCGTTGACGTCATCGCCCAGTTCCATGACGTAGTAATAAAATGCACCGCAATCCGGACTGCGGCCAACGTGGAGGATATTGACAAGAGCTGGGTGATCGCGAGAGATCGGCTCGTATTTCAGGATGCCTTCGAACTCGCGCTCGAACGTTCTTTCATCATCGAAATCCTCGCGCCAGACGACTTTCACCGCGCGCAGCGCACCAGTGACACCCCGCGCCATCCAAACTTCCCCGTAAGCGCCACCACCAATTTTTCGCAGGACGTCGTGATCGGGTATGCTCGGGTGGCTGCGTTTCGGTGCTGGCATGGTTCACTCTGTCTCTTCTTCGAGTTTCGCCAGCTCTTTCTTGAGCACGGCTCCCACCCGGTGTTTCGCTAAATAAACCTGCGCCATGCTGACATTCAGTTTTTCCTGAACCTTGTCCGCATCCCATTGGCGAATTACGTAATAGTCGAAAATTTGATACTGTTTCGGAGACACTTGCGCCTTCACACGAGATAGAGCGGCATCGGCGATTCCTTTTTTCCATTCCACATCCCACAGACGTTCTAACACATCTCCATTCGG
The DNA here is from genome assembly GCA_040384845.1 of Verrucomicrobiota bacterium. GTDB lineage: Bacteria > Verrucomicrobiota > Verrucomicrobiia > Verrucomicrobiales > Akkermansiaceae > Luteolibacter. The sequence goes on from JAZKIL010000014.1 coordinate 64,047, forward strand.
ATCTTCCACGCGATCGATCACCGCCGTTTTGCGATCGTCTGCCCACTCGCCTTCGATCATCGCGGTGTCTTTTTTGCGTTTGCGGAATTGGTCGTTGATCCGCCAACGCGTCATATTCATCAACCACGTTTTGAATGAGCCTTGCTCGGGATCGTAGAGTTTTTTCTTACTCTGCTTGGCGATGGAAAGAATGGTTTCCTGGACGCAGTCAAAAGCCTCCTCGGAGCGCAGACCGGCTTTAATGGCGACGGCATAAATCAGCCTCCAGTAGGTTTGATAAAACTCATCCCAGGTGCGTTGGTCTTCCCAATTATCAAGCCTAGCGATCAGGCTTTTGCGGGTTTTCGCATAGGCTTGTTGAATGATTGGGTCCTCTTGTGAGGCTTCTTTGTCGATTTCCTCGGACATTGCGGTGATATCTAGCATCTCTTACTGGGCTTGTCTTTCCTCAAAAATCCTAATTTCAGGCAGGTGTTGGCTCTGATACGGACTCGGTTTCAGATTCCCGGATCTTTTTGTCCCAGAAATACCTGCGGAAAATGACTTTCACCGCCGCTGAGAGAGGAACCGCAAGCAAAGCACCCACGAAACCACCCAACACCACGGACCAGAACAGCATCGAGAAAATAACCGTGAGCGGGTGTAGGCCGACGGAATCCCCGACAATTTTCGGAGCGGTGACCAGCGAGTTGATTTGTTGCACGCCGGCGAAAATCAGGATCACGCAACCGACATACGGCCAAGGCTCAAGATCAAAGGGAATTTTAATGCTATCGGACGCGGACTGGGCATGCAGGTAGGCGATAATGCAGGCTGGGATCAGGCAGAGAATATTGCCGATGTAAGGGATGATCCCAAGGATCGCCATGAACACACCGATCAAAAGCGCATACGGCAAGTCGAAGAAAAACAAGGCGATCCCCACGAGGATGCCATCGATGATACCAACGAGCACTTGGCCGCGGAAGAATGAAACCAAGTAGCCATTGATTTCTTGGAGAGTAGTGACCAATTCCGTTTTAAACCGTGAATCACGCAGCGGCATGTAATCATGCCAGTGCTCGCGAATGGAAACCGAGTCTTTCAAAAAGAAGAACAAGTAAACCGGCACCATGATCATACCCAGAACCAAGCCGAGAAACCCGATGATTTTCGAGGATCCCACCGAGAGCCAGCGGGTGCCCATTTGAATAAGCTCGTCTTTGTAAGTGTAGAGGGTTTTGCCCGCGCGGGTTTGCCAGAAAAAGTCCAGGGACTCAGGACTTTGGGCTTCGGTATCAATGGGAATCGCTTCGCCGTCAGGTTTAATTTCCGTCAGCCCCCATCCAATGGGGTCATTGTGATGTTCATTGCGAAGCCTGTGCAATGAGCGCGCGAGTGCGGGCACAAGATTGGGTTCCGGCTCTGGGATTTCAACTTCTTCACCGTCCACTATCTCAACCGTCTCCACGGATTCTATCGGGGCCGGCATAGTGATAATTTGTCGGAAAAATTTTCTTCCGCCCTGAATCGCAGGGAGAACCGCAGCCACCAACAAAGTGACAACGCAAAGAATGGCGATAAACACGCCGATCACCGACCACAAGCGACTAAGCCCGCGTTTTTCAAGCAGCCGGACGACGGGATCTAACAAATAAGCAACGATGCCGGCGACGATGAGCGGAACGAGCACTGGCTGGAGAAATCCGAAAATTTGACCGACCAGCCAGACTAGGCCTACGAGGAGGGAGCCGAGCACAAGCATTGCTGTGCCGGTGGCCGCGCTCCAAATGGTTCTCTGTTGAAATCGGGTAGGATATTTCATCGCACCGATTTCCTACAGATTCCCCGCGAGATTCACAACCTTTCTTATACTCGGGCATCGGACATCGATATTGGGTCTAAAGCAGCGCCGAGCTGCTCCGCCGTAATGCCGAGAGCGGTTAGTTTCTCCATGCACAGGCTGCGGATGGTTTTTCCGGAAGCTTTGGCTTCTTTCGCAATGGCTGCTGCTTGGTCGTAGCCGATTAGCGGAACTAACGAGGTGACCATGGAAAAGGAAAGTTCGATCAGTTCCTCGCAGCGCTCGCGATTGGCGGTGATTCCTGAAACGCATTTTTCTGCGAACACCCTCGCGCCATTCGCGAGGAGTTGGATCGACTCCAACATCGTCTGTCCCATCAGGGGCATGAAAGCGTTGAGCTCGAAATGACCGTTCGCGCCACAGAAAGTCACGGTGGTTTGATTTCCGAAAACGCGTGCGCAAACCATCGTCATTGCCTCGCAGAGAACCGGATTCACTTTTCCTGGCATGATGGATGAACCCGGCTGGATCGCTGGAAGGTTGATCTCACCAATCGCACAACGCGGACCTGAGGCGAGCAAACGGAGGTCATTGGCGATTTTGAAAAGCGAAGTCGCGATGGCGTTGAGCTGGCCGTGCGCCTCGACGATAGCGTCGCGCGCGGCTTGGGCTTCGAAAGGATTTTCCGCCCGGTGAAAACGAAATCCCGTACGTTCATTAAGTAGCGAGATGGCCGTTTCGGGAAAATCCGGATGGCAATTCAGGCCAGTGCCAATCGCTGTGCCACCAAGCGGTATTTCTAACAACGCCTTGATCGCCTTGTGGCAACGGTCGACTCCGCGTTCCGCTTGTTTCGCATAGCCGGAAAATTCCTGCCCAAGCCGAATCGGCACCGCATCCATCAAATGCGTGCGTCCGATTTTCAAAACATCGTGAAACTCGGATGCTTTTCCCGAAAGCGATATTTCTAACAGATCTAGCGCGGGCATCAGGGTATCTCGAATTTGCAGACACGTGGCGATGTGTATCGCCGTCGGAAAAGTATCGTTGGAAGATTGGCCGAGATTGACGTGATCGTTCGGATGGACTTCCACCCCGCGCTGACGGCAGAGCGTGCCGATCACTTCGTTCGCGTTCATATTGGTCGAAGTCCCTGAACCCGTCTGGAAAACATCGACAGGAAAATGAGCATCGTGTTTCCCCTCCGCAACCTCACGTGCAGCCTCGGCGATGGAGCTAACGAGCGCAGGATCCAGAACGCCGATCCGCTGATTCGCAAGCGCCGCAGCTTCTTTGATCAAGCCATAGGCATGAATCAACGCAGGATGCATGGCCTGTCCCGAGATCGCGAAATTCTCCACCGCGCGCTGGGTGGAGGCTCCGTAAAGCGCATCAACCGGAACTTCCAGCTCGCCCATGGAATCGTGTTCAATACGGGTTTCTTGCATGATCTAAGAAACAACATTTACAGCACTGATGCAATCAGGAACAACCCCTTGTTTCTGTGTGTTTTCTTAACCGCTTTGCGATCTCTGAGGTTAATTTTCCATATCTAACAGATTTCGATATTAAAAAGTGACCCCTGCACTTGCATTTAACAAATATTTAAGGAAGTTATGTTATGAACCCACCGCAGCTCGCCCCACCTGGCGCCGGACTACCATTCCTTGAGAACCTCATCGCCCGCTGCCTGCTGGGACTGAAGCGACTTACGAAAAACAGCGCGGACTTAACGGCCCATTTCATCAGCGAACGCGCGGCAATAGCCGAGTTGATTGGCAGCGTTGATGAAAACACACTCTCTCGCCGAGTTCTAATTCAGAGACCACGAGGCTTGGAGGACAGTAGCCGAAACTGGTCGATATTGATGACTCTCGATCACCTCCGCATTGTTAATCATGCATTCATCGGAGCGATCGGATCGCTGGCCAACGAGCATGTTCCGGAAGGAGAAGCGAGCACCGCTGCGGTGAAGCCAGATCCGGCGGTTGGTCTGGCTGTTATCGGTGAATACGAGGTATCATGTGATGCCCTACTCGAAACCCTTGCTGCCGTGAAAAATTTCAAAACGCAGGCACGCTACGCCCACCCATGGTTCGGACAGATGGATGCGCACGGCTGGCATGCTCTCACAGGAAGCCACATGAGTATCCATCGCACACAGATCGATCGGATTTTAGGCGGTACACTTACTCGCTCCTGATCATCGGTTTTCTTTATGAAACTCTGCGACTTGTTTGTCAGAAAAATGGAATTAAGCTACGCCCATCATGAGCGATACTGAAACATCACCGATGGCGAGTTTACCGAAAATTCCTGAAGGTGCGCAGGTCCTTACGTTGGGTGCGGGTTGTTTTTGGTGTGTCGAAGCGGCTTACAACCAGATCGATGGCGTGCATACGGCGATTTCGGGTTACATGGGCGGCGAGGTGGCTAATCCGACTTATGAGCAAATTTGCGACGGAAACACCGGGCATGCGGAAGTGGTGCAGGTGGTGTTTGATCCAACGAAAATCGATTACGAAACCATCCTCGCGTGGTTTTGGGATCTGCACGACCCGACGCAACTCAACCGCCAAGGCAACGACGTCGGCACGCAATATCGCTCGGCGATTTTTTACGAGAACGAGGAACAGAAAAATCTAGCAGAACAATCCAAGCAAGCGGCTCAGGAAAATTTTGATCGACCTATCGTCACCGAGATCGTGCCAGCCATGACATTTTTCCCTGCGGAGAATTATCATCAGAACTATTACTTTCTAAACAAGACCCGCAATAGTTACTGCCAGTTCGTGGTCGAGCCTAAGCTGAAGAAGTTGAAGCTGAATCATTGAGTTTGGTAGGGTGCCATCGCCGAGGGCACCGCATGGAATGAGGAAGAAAATGATGCTTCAAGGGAGAATCGGGTACCTTTCGCTTCACGCGGCGCCCTACCTCTCTCTTAAGACCACAAAACTCTCGGCATCGATTTCTAACTCTTCCGGCCAAGCAGTCTCAAACGGCATGAGTTGCCCGTTTTCGATATACCACCCCGGCAAAAGTTTTCCTAACGATCCTGCTTTGTGACCAGCTTGGAAAAAGCTGTCCTCTTTAGGCAATGGCGGATGCGGCATCGACATGGAAACCACTTGTCCGTTCAACGCCATGCATGGCAGGTGCGTGATTTTAAAAACTGCTAACGCCTCGGTGGCCTTCTTACTGAAATCAAAGAAGGAACATTCCGCATCACTCCGACTTTCGCGTTCGATCTGCGCTCTTAGCTCAGCAGCTCCGATCCATAATGCATTGTCACGCGAGATGAAATTTTTCTCACGAATCAGTTTTCCACCTGAGGATTTTACAAAATTTTCCAAGACCGGGCGAATCGCATCGATCTCCGGATCGTGCTCCAAGATGTGGAAAGTTGTGCGGCGAGGCAAGGCACCAAACTGCATGAGCTGATACGCGTTGCGGGTTTGCGGGTTTTCGTTGTTAGAAATACGATGTGTGATGGCTTGAGCTGAGGCTTTCAGCATAGCCGCCTGTACGATCTGGCGATTCGGCTTGGGAGCCGTAATCGGCTCGCCAACCGCGACAGATAAACCGTAAGGAATCCCGTAAGGCATTTTGTTAAAAAACTTACCGCGCTCGAAGGAGAAAATCGAACCCCAAGAACCATCGACCCAAACTGGAAGAATCGGCACTTCGGCATTTTTTGCGATGAGCTCAAATCCCCTTTCCAATTCACACAAGCCACCCGTGCGTGTCAGTTGGCCTTCTGGAAAGAGCACCACAAGATGCCCGTTGGCGAGAGCTTCAATCGTCGTCCGGATCGCTTCTAACGGTTGTGAACGGCGGATCGTCACCGTGCCGAACAATTTTGCGGAAAGGCGAATGGTTGGGTTCACCATGAACGTTTCATCCATCACAAAACGCACAGGGCGATCAGAAATGACCGAGAGGAAAAAGGCATCGGCAAAGGTCACATGGTTAGGTAGCAACAACGCACCGCCGCTTTTCGGGATGTTTTCCAGTCCGCTAACTTTGATGCGGTAAATGGATTTCACCAACGAGCCGACGAACAAGCGGATGAAGTCCGCAGGTAAAATCCGCAGCACATAAATCGTCATGATTCCGCAAGCTGAGCCGATCACGATGAGCTGCATACGGAAACCCGCGAGCTCGGACATACCGAGCGAATTCGAGATCAAAAACATCAACTCGATTGCCACCACGGCGACGATGCCAGCGAAGCAATCCTGTAGGTTTACGGCGGACTGCAGCTCGCCGCGTTTATTGGCAGGATAACGATCCTGCATCCAAGCATTGAGCGGGGCGAGGAACAGCGCGGAGGAAAGCGCCAACAAGCCAAGAGTCAGCAAGAACAACGCCTCGTGCGGAGAGTCGGTGATAAATTTGAGCAGCTTGAAATCTAACAGAGATAGAAACGCTGAAGCTTTTCCCATCGGAAACCACGCAAGAGCCAGTGCACTGATTGTCATCAAAAATCCCGCTAGCGGCACCCAACCGAGTTCGATTTTTTTCCGCAACAACCATGAAGCGAAGCCAAAACCTATCGCCATGCCCAGTGAAGCGGCAGCCATAAAAATCGAAGATAAAGTTCCGAAGCCTTCTCCGCCTTCGGTCATCGCTTTAGCAATTTTGACGGACCATAAATTGACGAACGCAGCAAAGCCCCAGAAAAACGCGACCCCGAACGAGGCGCGACGCAGCCCCTGTTCTTTCCAAAGCTCGCCGATATCACGGAAATGGCTGAACAACAATTTTCCGGAAACGGGTGTGGTTCCTTGTGCCGAAACTTTGGGGATCAAAAGTGCTGTGCCTATCGCTGGAACCGATAAGCACGTCAGGAGAAACAGCGGGAAAAAGGCCGCTTCCCAGGCATTTTCGGACTGCGAACCTAATTCGATAAATCTTTTATCATACCACCATCCCGCAATGATCTGACCCACCAAAAGCGCCAACATGGCCATCATTTGCTGCACGCCGGAGGCAAACCCGAGATGTCTTGACCCGACCAATTCCTTGTTGATCCCAAACTTTGCCGGACTGAAAAACGCGGCTTGCGTGGCTAGCAGAAAAAATCCAATCAACGCTAGCGGCATATTTTTAACCCAAACCGCGGCGGCAATCAGGGCCAATATAATAATCTGCGCAATCGCAGATCCAAGCAAGACATCGCGTTTTGAAAAACGATCACTCATCCAACCTGCGAGCGGAGCAAACAACACAAACGGCAACGCGATCATCAGTCCCGCCCAAGACTCCACCGCGTAGCCCACCGCACCGCCCAACGGAATAAGAATGAATTGCGCGGCCTTATCGTTAAATGCGTTCTGCGTCTGCTGAACGATCATGCTCCAATAACCCAGCCATTGCCGCTTGGTCGGTTCTCCTTCGGGTGTATCGGTTTCCATGTGTAAAAAATGTTAGATGCCACCGCCTAAGCAGTCGAGCTTTTGGTTCATTTCGAGTGCCGGATTGCTTTCACGCGCCTCACCGACAATCACCGCCGGCACGCCAGCCACTGTCGTATGCGGAGGAACATCGTTCAACACCACACTGCCGGCACCGACCTTTGCATGTGTGCCAATTTCGACACGACCCAAAATTTTCGCGCCCGCACCGATCAACACACCTGAGCGAATGATCGGATGCCGCGCACCCGTGTCCTTGCCGGTTCCACCCAGCGTGACCTCGTGGAGAATCGATACGTCGTCTTCGATGATCGCCGTTTCGCCAACGACAAACGAAGTCGCGTGGTCGAGCAAAATGCCGCAACCAATTTTCGCGGCCGGATGAATGTCTGTGGAAAACACCTCCGATGAAATGCTCTGCAAATAAAGCGCCAACCAACGGCGACCATCTTTCCAAAGTTGGTGACTCACCCGATACGTGCTTAACGCCATGAAACCTTTGAAAAACAACAAGGGCTCCAGCGGAGAAAAACAGGCGGGATCGCGCTCAAACATCGCCAAAAGATCGCGGCTGCATGCTCGGGCGATCGATTCATGTTTTTTGAAAATATCTTCAATCAGCGGCTCGATCGTCTCGCGCGGCATGTCTTCTCGCGCCAGCCTGCGGCTCAAACGCACCGAGAGCGCCTCGGCAAAACTGCTGCGCGAAAGCACGACATCGTGAACCAATGCCCGCAATCCCTCCTCTTCCTCATACAGCCGCTCGGCCTCCGTGCGGAGTTTCGCCCAGAGGTTTTCTAAATTCGCGGCTTCCCCACCGCACAACTTCGTTCCACTCTCTTGCACCGCTGTTTGTTGTTTGTTGCTCATGAAGATTTCCCAAAAATTAGAATACGCCTGCCGAGCCCTCGCTCAACTCGCGAAAACCTATGACGGCAAAAGTCTTACTCGCCTGGACGAGTTAGCGCAACGCGAAGCTATCTCTGCGAACTTTTTAGTTCAAATTCTCAATGATCTCCGCCGCGGCGGTATGATCGATTCCCGCCGTGGCGCTTCTGGCGGATATTTGCTCTCCCGCCCCGCAAACCAGATCACCCTCCGCCAAATCGTCGAGGCCGTGGAACCGTCCCAACTGCAAAATACCGCCCTGGATCAAGGCGAATCCGGCGTTTCCGTCCGCCGCGCATGGGAAAACGTTTCCACCCAACTCACCAAAAATCTCGAGGAAATCACCTTGGAAGCCCTTGCCAGCCCGTCATCTGACCCGATGTTCTATATCTAAACTCCCGCGGTTGGAAAAAACCAAAGAGTCTTCCCGTATCCAATTTTCCTCATGATCCGCTGGTTTGCCCAAAACGACATCGCTGCAAATTTTTTGCTCTTCGGCATTCTAGCCTGGGGGACTTGGTCGGCGATCTATAAAATTCCGCTCGAAGTTCAACCCAGACTTGAAACCAATCGGATCTACATCGAGGTCGAATACCGCGGCGGTAGTCCCGGAGATGTGGAAAAAGCTGTGGTGCTACCCATCGAGTCGGCGCTCGAAGGTCTTTCGGGGATCGAATCCATCGAATCTCTTGCCGACGACGGCTATGCGCGCGTCCTTGTGAATGCACAATCCAAGCGCAACCTTGAAAAACTCCGTGATGAGGTGAAAACCCGGGTTGAGCAAATCAGCAGTTTCCCTGATGAGATCGAACCCCCGAAGGTTTCCATTCCCGACAGTAGTATGTGGTTTGACGTCATCAAAGTGGCGATCTCAGGGGAAATGGATGAAGACAACTTGCTACGCGCAGCGCGAACCGTGCGAGATGACCTCATCGCCATGCCCGGCATTTCCCAAGCCAGTGTGTTAGGAAACTCACCGTTGGAAATTTCCATCGAAGCCGATCCGCGTCGTCTCCGCGACTACGGCCTAACATTTTCTGACCTCAGCGCCGCCATTCGCCTCTCATCCATCGATATCCCTGCTGGCCGTATCCAAACCGATGAAGGGAAAATAACCATCCGCTCCAAAGGGCAGGCCTACACTCGCGAGGATTTTGAAGAAATTGTCATCAGCAACCAAAACGGCTCGGAGGTAAAGTTGAAGACCGTCGCGAAAATTTCCGATGGTTTTGAGGAAAACAGAAAAATCATGCGCTTTAATGGCAAGCCCTGTCTGCTGGTTGAAGTCTTACGCTTGGGAAATGAAAACGCCCTCGATATCGCTTCAAAAACCAAAGCTTACGTGGCGACAGCACACGAGCGTTTTCCAGAAGGCGTCGAAGTTACCACATGGGACGATTCCTCGGAAGAACTCGAAGGCCGGCTCGGGACACTACTCACCTCCATGCTGCAAGGCGGGTTGTTAGTTCTCATCGTCCTCGGTATTTTCCTTCGCCCTGCGCTTGCATTCTGGGTCACGCTCGGCATTCCCGTTTCGTTTGCTGGCGGATTGATCATGATGCCTTTTTTCGGAATGACCGCAAACGTCATGTCGATCTTCGGCTTCATCATTGTCATCGGCCTTGTTGTCGACGACGCCATCGTCACTGCAGAAAACGTTTATTACAGGCTGAAAAATGGAGATAACCCGTTAGAATCCGCCATCAATGGAACCATCGAAGTCACTACACCCGTTACTTTTGGAGCGATCACTACCATCGTCGCGTTCATCCCACTGATGTTCTTCGATGGTTTCTATGGTTCATTTACCAATCAAATCCCGCCTATCGTCGCAGCAGTCCTGATTTTTTCCCTGATCGAGTCGAAACTCTCCCTGCCCAGCCACCTCAAGCATCTAAATATGCGCAAACGAACGAACATCTTCGCTCGTTTTCAAGAACGCATTGCCGATGGAATGGAGCAATTCGTGGATCGTTGTTATGATCCCGTTTTGCGACTCGCCACCAAACATCGCTATATCACCCTGGCCTTATTTTTCGCGGCCGGCGCAGCTTCGATCGGCTATTTCTCATCAGGGAAAATGGGTTTTGTAAACATGCCCTCGATCGATAAAAACCGTATCGTCGCCTCGCTGCGCATGCCGCGTGAAGCTAAAGTCGAAGATACCGAAAAGCGCACGCAACAAGTGGCGGCAGCTCTCGAACAAATCAAAAAGGAATTCGTCGATCCCGGCACCGGAAAGCCTTTGGTGAACCATGTTCTAACATCTGCTGGCGGATTTCCTCATCGCAACATCGTTGATACACGCACAGGCAACGTCATCGTCTCCGTCACAGATCCTGCGGATCGCAGCGAGCCCGGACCAAAGAACTCGGAAATTGCTGAGCGCTGGACAGAACTGGTCGGTGAAATGCCTGAAGTGCAGGATTTCTGGATCTCCGGTGATCGTGGCATGGGCATGGGTGGAGATAATGAAGTCGAATCCCTTACCGTTGAAATCCGCGGCCCGGATGGCGATGAAAAAGAAGCAGCGGTCCGGCAGGTTGAAAGTTTGTTAGAATCTTATCAAGGCATCGAAAGCGCTTACAGCAATTCCAGCGGAAGAAATGATGAACTTCTCATTACCATTCGCCCGGAAGGCGAAGCACTTGGTCTGACCCAACAAGATCTCTCAAGACAAGTGCGTGGCGCGTTTTTCGGTGAACAAGCCCAACGCGTGCAACGCGGTCGCGATGACATCCGCGTCATGGTGCGTATGCCGCTGGAGCTGCGGCAATCGCTAGCTACTCTTGATCATCTGAGAATCCGCACCCCCTCCGGCGGCGAGGCTCCTTTTCATACCATCGCCTCCGCTAAATATGTCGAAGCCCGCTCCCGCATCGAACGCATCGATGGTTCACAAGTCATCGAGATCATGGCCCAGCCAGCGGATGAATCGGTCGATGTCGTGGCGATCTCCAGAGCCCTACAAGACGATCTCGATCTCATCCTGAATCGCTACCACAATCTAACATGGCGTTACTCGGGATACATCGCAGACCATGAAAAAACCAAAATGCGTTCTATCATCGGTGGCATCGCATTATTTCTCGCACTCTACGCCTTGCTCGCCATTCCGTTCCGCTCCCTTTACCAACCGTTTTTCGTCATGCTCGCCGTTCCTTTCGGCGCCATCGGTGCGTTGTTCGGACATCTCATTATGGATATCACCCCCTCGTATCTTTCCGTCTTCGGCATCCTCGCTCTCGCAGGAGTAGTCGTGAACGACTCCTTGGTCATGGTCGATTACATCAATCAAAAACTTCAAGCCGGAGAAGACCTATACGAATCCGTCATCCATTCTGGCACCCGTCGTTTTCGCCCCATTTTCCTAACGTCGGCCACCACCTTTGTCGGATTGCTGCCCCTGCTATTTGATCGCTCTCTCCAAGCTCAAATGCTCATCCCCATGGCCACTTCTCTCGCGTTCGGTATCCTCTTCGCCACCATCATCACACTCTTTCTCATCCCCTGCTCATACCTAGCCGCAGAAGAAATCCGGGGACTGTTAGGAAAAGCATGGGTTTGGTGGAGATACCCCAATGGCAAGCCGGCGAAGGGTGATTCTTGAGCTCCGCTCTCAAATCCTGCGCGATAAAACATGAAACGCGTGATTCCTGTATGGCTGGCTATAACATCGGTTGATTATAGTCATTCGATTCAAATGCGACTCAAAGAAACACTCTCTTGCACTCACCAGGTCGCGATTTAAAATCGCGGTTCCTTTCTTGCTCGCATTATCAGTGCTTCAGCACTCATTCCGTGCAATCCGCGGTTAACTCTTCGCAGTTTTATTGAGCCAACCAGCCGCCAGCTTCTCAACCCGCTTCAGAATCTCATCCGGATCCTCACCCAAGAGCGTCGCATGTCCCATTTTGCGCATACCAGGGGCGCGGCGTTTTCCGTAGAGGTGAAGGACGGCGCCATCAGTTTCTAACAATGGCGTCCAATCCGGAGGTGTGGTTTCGTCCTGCCAGAAATCGGCTAACAGGTTTAGCATGACGCAGGGCGAGACGAGTCGGGTCGAACCGAGAGGAAGTTGGAGGGCGACACGAAGTTGTTGTTCGAACTGCGAGGTGGCGCAGGCATCTAGCGTGTGGTGACCGGAGTTGTGGGGGCGCGGGGCCATTTCGTTGACGACCAAGGAGCCATTGTGATTCACGAAAAACTCGACGCCGATGATGCCATGATAATCAAGAGCTACGGCGACTTTTTCCGCCAGCGCACGGGCCTGTTTGGATGTCACTTCGGAAATCCGTGCGGGGACGATGGAAACATCGAGCACGTGATTCCGGTGGCGATTTTCCGCAGGATCGTAAGTCCGCACTTCGCCAGCCGCTGAGCGCACGACCATCACGGAAATCTCTTTTTCAAAGGGAACCCAGGCTTCAAGGATCGCACGTTCTTCTCCGAAATTTTCCCAGACGCTTGCTGGATCTTCGTTGCCTTGGATTTTCAACTGGCCTTTACCATCATATCCAAAGGCTGCGGTTTTCAAGACGCCCGGGCCATTGAGCTCGGCCATGGCAGATTGCAGATCTGTTAGGGTTTCGATCACTCGAAACCACGTGCAGGGAATGCCGTGTTGCTTGAGGAAATTTTTCTCGCGCTCGCGGTTCTGGCAAATCCCCACCGCTTCCGGTGATGGAAAAATGGCGATACGCTTTCTAACACCTTCGAGAGTGGCTAGAGGAATGTTTTCAAACTCCACGGTCGCAACCGTCGCTTGTTTGCAAAACTGCTCCAGTGCTTCTGCAGAATCGAAGGGAAGATCGATAATTTCATCCGCGACCTCAACCGCCGGAGCCTCAAGCCCACCGGTCCAGACGACGGAACGCACGCCCATCCGCCGCGCCGCGAGCGCAAGCATGCGCCCGAGCTGACCTCCGCCGATCACGCCGACGACCTGTTGCTTGTCCAAAGGGAAAAAAACCGAAGCTGACATGGTAACAAAAAATCAATCCAACTCAGGCAACACCGCCTCGGAAACTTTCGCGGTTTGTTTGCGACGAAACTCCGTTAGCTTCGCGGCCAACTCCGTATTATCGACCGCCAACATCGCCACGGCGAACAGCCCAGCATTGGTCGCGCCTGCGTGGCCGATGGCAAACGTCGCGGTCGGGATTCCCGCCGGCATCTGCACGATGGAGAGCAAGGAATCCACGCCTTTGAGAGTTTTTGATTCCACTGGAACGCCAAGCACGGGGAGTTCGGTCATCGCCGCAACCATGCCGGGCAAATGCGCCGCGCCACCAGCGCCCGCAATGATGCATTTCAAACCTTTGCCTTTCGCCTGCTTCGCATACTCGACCAAACGATCGGGCGTCCGGTGTGCGCTCACGACCTCCGCGTGAAACTCCACGCCGAAATCTTTCAGCACCCGCGCCGCATGCTCCATCGTCGGCCAATCCGACGTGCTTCCCATGATGATGCCAACACTCATAAGCGGCGAGATTGCCCGCACCGCCCGCTCACGTCAACATCTGTGATGCATGGAGTTTTTGAGAAAAAACCTAAATCCCTTGGTTCCGCTCATTGACTTGGCGGTTCAGCGTGCAGAAATCGTAAAGCCAACCGATCCCGAACACACCACCCGTCACTAACCAAAGCAAACCGGTGAGAATTTTTCCTAAGTAAAATCGATGAATCCCGAGCAAACCTAAAAAGGTGAGGAGAATCCACGCCACCGAATAATCAAAGTTCCCGGTGGTGTAGCGATGATCCGCACGACGATCCATCCCGGGAATCAGAAATAAATCGATCAACCAACCAACCCCAAGCAGACCCAAGGTAAAAAACCAGATCGCCCCGGTGATCGGCTTTCCGTAATAAAATCGATGTGCCCCGGTGAAACCGAAAATCCACAAAAGATACCCTATCGTTTTACTATGTGTGTCGCCGCGCAGTTCATTCATTTCAGGAAGTCTGCTTCATATCTTCCTGCTGTCATGAAAAAAGAAAATGCCCAACACATTTCGAGTTGGGCAAGAAGTGATCCCTAACTGGGAGCAGGAAAATCCGTTGGGGCTACTTTCTAGCGTGTTTTTTGTCCGAGCACTCGCACGCAGGCTCACCGGCTGCGGGCACGACCTCATGAATGGTGATCGTTCCACCAGCTGGGCATTTCAGCGCGGCAGCACCGCCAAGTTTCAGCTTGATAGCTTCAACATCGAGTGCGGCTCCCGGCTCGAGAGCTTTTTCAGCTTGGTATTCACTTACTGCCTCATCGATTTTGATCTGCAACATCATGCACTTAGCGACATCCGAGCCCATTTTCCATGCGGTTCCTCCGACTGCAACCATCGCGATGACGGAAACAATGGTGACCAAAAGGCCAATGTAACCCAAAATCATCCCGGCAAGAGCCAAGCCAGATCCCGTCAGCTGACCGGAAGATTTTTTAATGCCAGACATCGCCATGTGGCCAAAAACAACGGCGAGTGGGGAAATGCATGTTAGGCCTGTGATCAAACTGGCAATTGCCAAGCCGGATGTTTTAGGAGCGGAGGTATAAGGTGATTCGGTGGTTTGCATAATTTGACTCGTGCAGGCTGGTGTGAATTTTTCGAAAGTTCAAGAGGCATTTCGTGACCCTATTTTGGATATCCTAACAAACTCATTCACCCTCAAGCGGCTTATAAATCAATCCCCCTCATGGCTTGGCTCGCAAACTGCTAAAGTTAGGCGATCACGTAAAACCCATGCTAAACGGATACCAGCCAGACGCTTTTTTCGATGAAATGTTTCAATCGGACGGCAAGGTCCGGCAACATTGTGCGCCACTCTTCGACCGCATCGCGGCACTGGATCAGAACGATTTCGAGGCGCGCAAGGCGACCTGTGAGCTGTATTTCCTAACCCAAGGCGTCACCTTCAATGTCTACCACGACTCGCGAGGCAGCGAACGCATTTTCCCCTTCGATCCCGTGCCCCGGGTCATTCCTGCGGATGAATGGGAACATCTCGAGTCCGGCCTGATCCAGCGGATCACTGCACTCAATCTTTTTCTTCACGATATTTATCACGATCAACAAATTCTCAAAGACGGCATCATCCCTCGCTCGTTCATCGAGGGGGCTAGGCATTATCGCCCCGAGTTCCGTGGCATCGATGTTCCTGGCGATATCTACATTCACATTTGCGGCAGCGATCTCATCCGCGACGACAAAGGCGAATGGCTGGTGCTCGAAGACAACGGCCGCTGCCCTTCCGGCGCATCATACTTGTTAGAAAATCGCAAGGCGCTGAAACGGGTTTTCCCGGATTTGTTCGATACTTCGTCAGTGCGCTCGGTCGATTCCTATCCGCTCGATGTGTTGGAAATGCTGCGCCACATCGCGCCGCGAAAATCCGGCAACCCCGTCTGCGTGTTGCTCACTCCCGGCTGTCACAACAGCGCTTATTTCGAGCATTGTTATCTCGCGCGCGAAATGGGGATCGAGATTGTTGAGGGTCGGGATCTGGTCGTGCGCGACAATGTGGTCTACATGCGCACGACTCGCGGCTTGGAGCGCGTCGACGTCATTTACCGTCGCATCGATGACGATTTCATCGATCCCGTGGTGTTCCGGAAAGATTCCGTGCTCGGCGTCCCTGGCATCATGAATGCCTACCGCGAAGGAAATGTCGCGCTCGCGAATGCGGTTGGAACCGGAGTGGCGGATGACAAGGCGATCTACGCTTTCGTTCCCGACATCATCCGCTACTACCTCGCGCAGGAGCCGATTTTACAAAACGTCCCCACCTATCTCGCCGCGAAGGATGACGATTTGCGTTACATTCTCGATCACTTGCCGGAGCTCGTCGTGAAAGCCACCAATGAATCCGGCGGATACGGCATGCTCATGGGGCCTGCGGCCAGCAAATCGGAAATCGCTGAATTCCGCAAACTCATCATCGCGGATCCCACGAACTACATCGCCCAACCCGTGGTTTCACTCTCCCGCTGCCCGACGTGGTGCGATGAAACCATGGAAGGCCGCCACGTTGATCTCAGGCCCTACATCATTTATGGAGAAACCCCACGCATCGTTCCCGGTGGACTCACCCGTGTTGCTTTGAAAAAAGGCTCACTGGTCGTGAACTCGTCCCAAGGCGGCGGCAGCAAAGACACCTGGGTCCTCCGCCACTAAGAAAACCCATCACTTTTTAAAGAACCATGCTCTCTCGTGTCGCCAACACTCTTTACTGGATGGCCCGCTATGTCGAACGTGCGGATAACCTCGCGCGTCTTATCGATGTGAATCGCCACCTTCTGTTAGACAACGAAACGCTTGGCAGCGATCGCATCGCGGATTTCTGGAGACCCATCATTCTCTGCACCGGAGATGAGGAACAATACCACACGCTTTACCCGGAAACATACGGCGAAGACGTGATCCGATTTCTAACAGATGACCCGAGGAACGTGAGCAGCATCGCTTCCTGCATCGCCCAAGCACGCGAAAGCGCACGCACGGTTCGCGATCAGCTTTCCGATGAAATGTGGGAGGAAATCAACGCCCTGCATCTTTTCGTGCGCTCGGACGAAGCCGCCAATCTCCTGCATGAAGCACCGCCGCGCTACTATGAACGCATTCGCCGCTCGGTCGCCACTTTCCTCGGGATTTCCGCCACCACACATCCCCGTGATGAAGGCTGGGAGTTTATGGAACTCGGGCGTCACCTCGAACGCGCGGATAAAACCACGCGTTTCCTTGATACGACTTCTTACCTACCCGAAGTCAGCCAAGGAAGCGGCAGCGCACCTGGCATGATGCATTGGAATGCGATCTTGGGTTCCTGCGGTGCGCTCGGCGCTTTTCGTGCCGGTCATCATCGCTTCGATGCCGAAGGCGCACTTGGTTTTCTGGTTTTTTCCAGAAACTTTCCTCGCTCGGTTCGTTACTGCATGGATCGGGTCGACGAATGCATCCACCAAATTTCCGGAAGTCCACGCGGTGGTTTCCTCAACGAAGCCGAACGCGAAAGCGGCATGCTTCTCGCCGATCTCAGCTACGGCACCGCCGAAGAAGCGATGACGCTTGGCTTGCATCCTTACCTCGATGGATTGCAGGAACGCTTCAACCGCATCGGTGAACTTGTTTTCGAGACATTTGTCCTCATGCCAGAAATGTTCGAATCGCAACGCAGCATGCAACAGCGGGGGCACGATGCCGTCACCGCATGGCAGGAACAACAACAGCAACAACAATGAAGTTGTTGTTGGTGATTCGTTATGGGTTATTCGTTATCTGTAATCCGTCTGCCAGATTGATCATCATCCTTGTCATCGCATGAAGCTCTCCGTTGTTCACCGCACCATCTTCCGTTACGGGGGGCCTGTCACTGACAGCGTGAACGAGCTGCATCTCGAACCACGTACGTTTCCGTTTCAAAAAACGCTTTCGTCGTTGATCCGTGTGTTACCGGCCACTCGCTTGAGTAAATTCCAAGACCTTTTTCAAAACACCACGCATCATTTCGAAATTCAGAGAAGCCATCAACATCTCGAAATCGAAAGCCGGATTCGCGTCCACAACCTCCCGCTGGAAATTCCAGACGAGGCCCGCGCCGCAACCAAAGAAATTTACCGCACGCCCGCTGTGCAGGATCGCAGTTGGCCTTATCTCAACGAAAGCGCGCGCGTGATATTCCGCCCGGAAATTTGGCGCCAAGCTCTCGATCTCACCTTTGCTCAACCTGCTTATTTCGACAAAGCGACTGAGATCATGAATTGGATCCACTCCGAGTTCCGCTACGAACCCGGCAGCACCGATGTCACGACTCATCTCGATCAATGTTTCACCGAGAGACGTGGAGTTTGCCAAGATTTCACTCACGTCATGTTAGGACTTTGCCGCGCCGCTGATATTCCCGCGCGTTACGCTTCCGGCTATCTTTACAACGGCCCGCGCGATCATCTTATCGGTGCCCAGGCCTCCCACGCATGGGCAGAGGTATTTCTCCCCGTCGTCGGCTGGATCGGCTTCGATCCCACCAACAACACCCTCGCCGATGCTCGCTACGTCAAAATCGCCGTCGGCCGCGATTACGAAGACGTTGCCCCCATCCGTGGCACCTACCGCGGATCCGCCCACTGTCAGATGGACGTCGATGTGTTGGTGGAGGCGATTTGAACGCAGCGGAGATGGAAGGATTGATATTCCACCAACATTTCCTCAAATTTTATCAGCTGTACCAATTTTCACCAACCCTACCCGTACTAGGCAGCAGGATGCAGCCGCTCCTTGGTTAAAAAGACTTGCGCCGGGACGATTGCCACCCTACCTCAAGCCCATGGCTAACGAAACCACGCTGATTCTTTTCAAACCCGACGCTGTCACCAAAAACCTTGCTGGCGAGGTGCTTGCCCGTTTTGCGAAAGAAGGTTTCGTGGTCCGCGGGATCAAAATGATGACCCTCAGTGACGAAATCCTCGCTGAACACTACGCCCACATCGCTGCCATGCCGTTTTTCCCATCCGTGCGTGGTTTCATGCAGGAAACCCCGGTCATCGCTCTTGCGCTTGAAGGAGATAACGTCATCTCCCGCGTCCGTGATCTCCTTGGCCCGACCGATTCGACCACCGCTGCCGCAGGCACGATCCGTGGCGACTTTGGCGACAAATCCGGCGACTCGAAAATGCGCAACGTCTGCCACGCTTCCGATTCACCGGAAGCCGCCGCCGCAGAAATCAAACGCTTCTTCAAAGAAGGCGAGATTTTCTCTTACTAGGTCTTCGAGAGATTTTTGCGAAGCCATAGAGATTCACGTCCATGAGCTTCAGCCTGCTGCTTCACGAAATTGAGCATCCGCCAACAAGGCAGATGTTAGAGGAATTATCCTTAAAAGTCCCAGGCATCGCGAAAGCGGACTGCGCGGGATTTTTAGAACATTGGTGTGGGATTGTCGCCTCAAATCTTGAGCTCCAGGATGCCCAAGCATTTCAAGCCGCACTGCGCGGCGCGGGTTATGAAACCGACATTGTGTTAGATCGAGACGTCCCCGCACTGCATTCGGACTACCGCTGCCAACGGATCGCGCTCACGGATCAATGGATCCTGCTCAGCGATGCAATGGGAAGAAGTAGGAACAAACCCCGGAATGAATTGGTATTCGCTGCGGCGGGAGTCGTGGAGAAACAGAAACTAATGACCAAGTTTAAGCTTGAGATCGAGACACGAGAGATGGGGCGAAGCCGTTACGATGCTCTCGCTGAGAAGCGATACAAACAGGAAGTCGACAAAATCTTTTTCCGTATCGATCTATTCTTTAGCACTGAGCCACATCGGATTTCGTTAGAGATTGATCACGAAAGCGTCTTGTTTTACGCAACTCGGCCGATTCGATTGAAGGATACCTTGAATCTAAAAATCCTGATGACCGATCTTCATGCCTTGTTACCGCCGGATCGGACAAACACCAGCGTACGTGAGCGATCGATGGATCACACTTATTCCAGCATGAATGCTTACGAAGAGGAAATCCGCTGGGCGTTTTATCGCCTCGGGGCGAAAGCTTAAGTCTGTTAGGCGCGCATTTTCGAGTAAGCGCGCAAGTAGCCCACGCACTGTGCGATTTCCGGCAAGTTACTGTCCCAGTTGTGTTCATACTCGATCGAAACGTTGCCTTTGAAACCATGTTTGCGGACTTCATCGAGGATCGCGACGTTATCGATGATGCCGGTGCCGAATGGGCGGTCGTGCGTCCATTTTTCGATCGATTCACGATCTTTCATGTGGAACGAAACCACCCGTGGCGCGACTTTTTTGATCACATCCAAAGGATTGAGCCCGCTGGTGGCCCAGTGGCCGATATCGGCGCAAATGCCAACGTTTGCGTGACGATCTTTGACTGCACTGAAAACGAAATCCGGATCCCAGAGCTTGTAGTTCGGTTTCTTGGGATGGTTGTGGAAACCGACTTTGATATCGTACTCGGCAGCGAGTTTCTCGATGAGATCGATGGATTCGATGCTCTCGGTGTTGATGCTGTAGAGTCCGAGCTTTTTGCCTAAGTCAAACACGGCACGAGCTCCCGCTTCGTTGTTTGGGATCCCAATCACGCCCATGCTTTGAGCGACGATGTTGTTTGCTTTGAGATGTTCGATGACCGCTTGGATCTTGTCTTCCGGCATGCCCGGACCGAAATTCACCTTATCGTGAGCGCCGCCTAAAGCCTGGCCGGAAAACACTTCCACTCCACCGACACCGGCAGCTGCGGCCATTTCGATCGCCTGAAACAAACTGAATTTTTTGAGCGACCAGCATTGCACCGTGATTCCGAAACCTGCCGCTGTCACCGCCGCTTGCGGAATAGGCGCGCCTTTTGAACGGAGAGCCAACAAAACAGATGCGGCAGGAATCATGGTAAACAGGGAACGACGTTTCATCATGGATGAATAACTACCAGAGCAGCACTGGGGATCAACTACTGATTGCGGGAAAGTTAAACTCGAATATATCTGTGTTGAGATTCCGTAAAATGACAGCAAGCTCAGCCGACTTCCGAACCTCATGATTTCATTCAGACAGCATCCATTTCCAGTGGTCGCACATTTTGACCGGGTGGTTGCGGTGTCGTTCGCTTTTCCGGCGGAAGTCTTGAAAAGCATGGTTCCGGTGGGATTGGAATTGGATACGTATGAAGGTCTTGGATTTGTGACTGTGGCCATGGTATGGACTCGCGGACTCAAGCCCGCAGGTTTTCCGGCTTTTCTTGGACAGGATTTCTTTCTCGCGGGTTATCGCATCTTTACGCGGTTGGAGGATGAGAATGGCCGGCGTTTGCGAGGGTTGAAAATCATTCGTAGCGAGACGGATAAACGACGGATGGTTCAGTCAGGGAATTTGATTACCGGTTACAACTATCGATGGGTGCGGGTGCAGATCGAAGCTGAAGCTGCCGGCACACGGGTTATTTCCACGCTGGCTGATGGTGAAGTAACGTTGGATCTATGTTTCAACGATAGCCATCCTGACGCATCTTTACCTGAGGGCACGCCGTTTCCGGATTGGAGGACTGCCAGACAATTTGCGGGGCCGATGCCTTTCACTTTCAGCCCGCGAGCGGACGGTTCATTTATCGTGGTGGAGGGAAGCAGAGAAACGTGGAAGCCAAGACCCGTAGAAGTGAAAAGTTGGAAAGTCGGTTTGTTCAATGAAACACCGTTACGCGATGCGCATCCGATTCTAGCCAATGCCTTTGTCGTCGAGAATGTGGACTATCGCTGGGAACGCGGACGCATCGTGTATCCGGGAGGGAAATCATGAAACATAGGACGCCGTGGCAAGGAATGGTAACGATCGCGCGGTTCAACTGGCCGTTCTATCTTTTGGCGGCAGTGATCATGGTTTCAGCGATCATTGCGCTTTTTGTATTTCGTGAAACGTGGCTAATGATAGCTGCGACTTTGATTCTGTTAGGCTCATCCT
This sequence comes from Verrucomicrobiota bacterium, assembly GCA_040384845.1. Taxonomy (GTDB): domain Bacteria; phylum Verrucomicrobiota; class Verrucomicrobiia; order Verrucomicrobiales; family Akkermansiaceae; genus Luteolibacter. Next base: position 85,589 of record JAZKIL010000014.1, read on the forward strand.
ATTTCATTTTCATTTCGCTTGGGGTGTCGCATTGGGTTTACGATCGATCCGATCTCTACCGTTGGAAGTGGCTTGCGGAAGCATTGGAAGGGACGGAGCGGGCTCGAATGATTTTCTGTCACTCGGGCTTTGATGATGGATCGGATTTATTGAAGTTGGAAACCCCTGAAACGGAGTGGTGCGTGTTGGATCACTACGATCCGACTTCGATGACCGAGGCATCGATTCAACGGGCCCGCAGATGGGCTCCACCTGCGGCGGGAACGCTTGCTGTGCCGCATGACCGTTGGGAGGTCGACGACGATTGGGCGGATGTGGTGTTTGGTTTTCTTGCGATTCATGAATTCCGCAGCGTCGAAGAAAGGGCTGCGTGGTTCGGTGAGGCAAAGCGTTGTTTACGTGCTCACGGTAAAATCGTCCTCGTGGAGCATCAGCGGGATCTTGCGAATTTCTTAGCTTTCGGGCCCGGATTTCTTCATTTCCACAGCGCAAGAGCCTGGCAGGAAAGCTGGGAGCGAGCGGAACTTCGTGAGGTGAAAAGTTTTCCGATCACGCCTTGGATACGGGTGGTAGTTCTTGAAAAATCATGAATGAAATTTTGAGCCTACTGCTGAGATTCGCAGGCGCAGGATTAATCCTGCTGACCTTGGTTCATATTCCTATCGGCAAGATGCTGAAGTGGAAAGAGGACGGGCGAAAACTGAGTCCGGTGAACGAACAGGTCTTTCATGTTCATACGTTTTTTGTCTGCTTGATCATTTTCATGATGGGGCTTCCGTGTTTGCTGATGCCATCCATGTTTCTGGAGAAAAGCCCTGCTGGATTATGGGCGTCGGGATCGTTCGCTGTATTTTGGGGAACCCGATTGTTTTTCCAATTCTTTGTCTACCGATCGGATCTCTGGCGTGGGAAACGTTTGGAAACGTTGGTGCATTTCTTGTTCGCGCTGATCTGGCTATCCCTAACAACTCTATTCGGCGCATGTGCGGCGGTTCAATTGGACTGGATCGGGTGATTTTCGCGGGTAGCCCACCACCAAATCAGGGCGATGAAACATAGATTCAGCGCAACCATGCCTGCGGCGGAAATCAGCAGATCGCGAGCGAGGATGATCTCAAGCGTGTTCATGGAAATCAGACCGAGCGTTTGGATGGAAGCGTTGAGTTTACGATGTTTCCCCCAGATCACCCAACAGCCTAACAAAATTTCCATGGTCCCGATACAAACCGTCGCGACATCCGCAACCGACTCTCCGAGGATGCGCTCGACAATCATTTTGTGACGCGGGATACCGTCGAAAATCTTGCTGTAAAGTCCGTGGAAAATCCACACGCCTCCAATGAAGAAGGCGGTTATTTTTGGGAAGAGAGATGAGGTTGGCATGGGATTAGTTTACCTTCCATGCCGCCAGAGCCCCGCACAAATCCCCCAATGCGCAGCCGACGGATTTGAAGAGAGTGATTTCTTTGTCGTTTTGGCGAGCGGGTTGGGTTGCGCGGCAGAGATCGGCGAGCTGGCCTTTGACTTGATCTAACGAGAATTTTCCTTCGGAAACGGGAACGAGGATTTCCCCGGCTTCGCGGAAGCAGTTTTCCCGGCTATCGACATAAACGCTGGATTTCGTGACGAGTTCGGTGTCGCACTCGCGTTTGTCTTTGTGGTGGTTACCGAGGAAATCGGTGTGGGTTCCGGGTTTGATCCACTCGCCTCTAACAAGAATTTCCGTGCTTCCGGTGGCGGAGACGACGATGTCGGACTGACTGCAGGCTGTCGGGATATCTGAGGTGGTTTCGAAAAGGATTTCAGGAAACTCGACCGACATTTTTTCGCGTAGCGCATCGGCCTTCTGAACGGAGCGACCCCATAACAAGATCCGTTTCAACGGACGGACGCTCGCGTGAGCGCGGATGAGAAACGGGGCGAGTTTACCAGTGCCGAGTAGCAACAGTGTTTCCGAATTTTCACGAGAGAGCAGACGAGAAGCGAGTGCTGAAACTCCCGCGGTACGCCAGCAGGTGACGCTTACCCCATCGATCAACGCAAGTGGAGTGCCGGTTTTGCGATCGAACAACATGATCTGCGAATAGAGCGTTTGCGCGGGTGCTTGGTTGTGAGGAAAATAGGTGAAAGCTTTTTGCGCGATCACTTCGTCATTCCAGCTCGGTAGCATGGCGAAGGCATCGTGAGAGCCGGATTCGGCATCAAGCAACAGCACCTGCCGCGGCGGCATGGTGTGCGGGGCGGCAAAGGTCGCGCGCAGGGCATCGATGAATTCAGGGTAATGCAGCGAGGCATGGACTTGCTCGGCGGAAATCAATTTCAGACTCATGTTTGGCGAGACATTGAAGCCAAAGCCACCCATTGCCAAGTAGTGATGGTTGGTAATTCGACGTAAGCTTACCACAGAGTCACGGAGGAAGACGGAGGACACTGGAAGAAGTTATAAATTTTAATATTTCCGTGTCCTCCCTCTTCCTCCGTGACTCTGTGGTCAAAAAAGCCCACTTGCCCTCCGGCTTGCAATTGTCTGGGCAGGGTTTAAAGATCACGGCGTGTTTGAAACTCAGATCATAGAAGCCACCGACGACGGGATGAAGGATGCGCAGAATGCTGCGGTCGCGCTTTTGCAGCAGGGTGAGGTTGTCGCTTTGCCAACGGAGACGGTTTACGGGCTTGCGGCGGATGCGTTCAATCCAGCGGCTGTGGCGAAAATTTTCGCCGCGAAAGAGCGCCCGGATTTCGATCCCTTGATTGTGCACATTGCATCGGCGCGGGATTTGGATCGAGTCGCGATCGTGCCAGAGGAAATCCGCCACATCGTGAACCAACTCACCAACGAATTTTGGCCGGGACCGCTTACTTTGATTTTACCAAAAACACCCGAGGTTCCGGATCTCGTCACCAGCGGCTTGCCCACGGTCGGTGTGCGGCAAAGCGGTCATCCGATTTTCCGGGCGATCAATAAAGCTCTCGGAAATCCCATCGCCGCGCCGAGTGCGAATCGCTTCGGGCGGATCTCTCCCACATCTGCTTCCGCAGTGATGAAAGAACTCGGCGGTCGGATTCCACTGATCGTAAATGCCGGTGCGTGTAACGAAGGTTTGGAAAGCACGATCATTCGCATTGAGACCCGTGAAGGCAAGAAGCCGATTTTTTACGTCCACCGCGCGGGCCCGATCAGCAAGGAGCAGTTGCAGAAATTTGGAAAAGTGCAGGCGGTGAAGCCCGGCGACAAACTGCAATCGCCCGGTCAGTTAGAGAGCCATTACGCGCCGCTCACGCCGTTTCGCCTGATTGAAAAGCCCGGCGATTTCACACCGGAGATTGGCAAAAAATACGGACTGCTGAGTTACACCGGAGAAGAAGGCGGGGAATTTGTTCGAATGCATCGTTGGGATAGCGTGGTCGCGCTCAGTCCCGGCAGCGGAAAACTTTCCGAAGCGGCGGTGCGTTTGTTTTACGCGATGCGTGAAATGGATGAGATGGGTCTCGACGAAATCATCGCCGAGCCAGTCAGCGAAGTGGGCCTCGGGGTGGCGATCATGGACAGGCTGCGAAGGGCTTCAGCGAGGTGATTGCGTAATCAGTAATCGGCAAGTCATTGATTATCAATGGATTACATCCCAACTCCTAATTAACTCCTAATTTCTCCTAAATTAGGAGTTGAGCGATCCCCCTCACGTTTTAAGCGATAATCCCATCGATCACTTTCGCGGGCTCGACCCCGGTGAGTTTGTAATCGAGGCCTTGGAATTTTTTAGTGAAGCGGGCGTGGTCGATGCCGAAGCGATCTAACAGCGTAGCGTGAAGATCGCGGACGTGGACGATTTGATCGACGGAGTTGTAGCCGAGTTCATCGGTTGCGCCGTGGACGTGACCGGGCTTGATTCCTGCGCCGGCCATCCAGATGGAGAAGGCGCGGATGTGGTGATCGCGACCGGTTCCTTGGCCCATGGGCGTGCGGCCGAATTCGCCGCCCCAAATGACCAATGTGTCTTCTAACATACCTCGTTGTTTCAGGTCTTTAATGAGAGCGGCGGAGGCTTGATCGGTTTGCTTTGCTGCGTCGGGCATATTTTTTTCGATCCCGCCGTGGTGATCCCAACCGCGATGATAGAGCTGCACGAAACGCACGCCGCGTTCTAACATCCGGCGGGCTAGCAGGCAGTTTGATGCGAACGAACCATCGCCCGCTTCTTTCACCCCATACATGTCGAGAATGTGTTTGGGCTCGCCTTTCATATCGGTGAGTTCCGGCACGGATGACTGCATGCGGAAAGCCATTTCATATTGGGCGATGCGGGTTTCGATTTCAGGATCGTAATGATGTTCACGCAACATGCCATTGAGGCGCTGAACTTCTTCGATGACCTGACGCTGGGTGGATTGGCAAACGCCATCCGGACTGCCGACATAGTGAACGGCGTCGCCTTTCGACTGGAACTGCACTCCTTGAAACTTGGAAGGCAAGAAGCCGGAGGACCATTGACGCGAGGAAATCGGCTGATCCGGAGAATTTCCTCTGGAAACCATCACGACGTATCCAGGTAAATTCTGAGTTTCCGAGCCGAGTCCGTAGAGCAGCCACGAACCCATGCTGGGTCGGCCTTTCAGGATGGAGCCGGAGTTCATGAACGCATGAGCCGGATCATGATTGATCTGCTCGGTGACCATGGAACGGATCACGCAGATGTCGTCTGCAATCGAACCGATGTTAGGAAAAATATCCGAGATCTCGATGCCGGCTTGTCCGTATTTTTTGAAGCCCGTGAAAGAACCGCGAGCGATGAGCTGACTGCCTTGAAGTTGCGCAAGTTGTTGCCCCTTGGTGAAAGATTCCGGAAAGGGTTTGCCGTTGAGGTTATTGAGCTCGGGCTTCGGATCGAACGATTCCAAATGCGAAGGCCCACCGGCCATGCAAAGATGGATCACGCGTTTTGCTTTGGCAGGAAAATGCAAACCACCTTGTTCATAAATCCGTGGTAGAGACACGCCGCCTGCGAACTGCGAGAGCGCAATTCCACCGAGCCCGGCGAAACTTCGTTTCAGGAAAGTTCTGCGGGACCAATCGGTTTGGAGCGCTTGTTGGAGGTGATGGGGGTTCATGTCAGAATCTCGTGATCGTTTCGTGCAGGTTGAGGATGACGCGGCAGAGCTGTCCCGTCGCATCCGTTTTTGGATCCTCTTTGCGGAGTTTTTCAAGAAAGGCGATGAGATTGTCTCTTTCTTGCGGGGTCGGTTCGCGCGATAGGGCGAGGAGGTAGGCGCGGTTGATTTTTTCCGCGTCTGAACTGTTAGGAAGTTCGGTTTCGAGGCGGGCGGCGAGACCTTTGGCAGCTTCCACGAATGTGGGATCGTTGAGAAGGGTCAGTGCCTGCTGGGGAGAGTTCGATTGGAAGCGATCAATGGCGCATTCTTCGCGAGAAGGAGCGTCGAAAGCGGCGAGCATGGGATGGATAAACGTCCGCTGCCAATGGATGTAGAGTCCGCGCCGGTATTGATCGGACCCGATGGAAGCGGTGTATTGACGTTGAGGGAAATTGAGGTTCGCCCAGTAATCTTCTGGCTGATAGGGAAGAATCGATGGCCCACCGGTTTGTTCGGCGCGAAGCAGGCCTGAGATGGCAAGGGCGTTATCGCGCACGAATTCGGCTTCCAGACGGCGTGCGGATTGTTCGGAAAGCAAGCGATTGGCGGGATCGATTTCTGCGAGCTGTGGATTTTTCGCGGAGACCTGTTGGTATGTTTCAGAAGTGACGATTAGGCGCACCATGTGTTTCACGTCCCATTTGGAACTTTGGAACTCCATAGCAAGCCAATCGATGAGTTCGGGATGCGAGGGCCACTCGCCTTGGTTGCCGAGATCGTCCAGAATGTTAGAAAGTCCTTTGCCGAAAAATTGTTTCCAAAGGCGATTCGAAAAGTGGCGGGACGTGAGCGGATTTTCCGGAGCGAGCAGCCACTCCGCGAGATCCATGCGGTTGAGGCGTCTGCCGGGTGTTGGCGCATCTTTTGTTAGAAAGGCAGGAAAGGCCGGCTCGACCTTCTCGGTGGGGTTCATCCAATCGCCGCGCGGAAGCAGGTGCCCTTGTGGGATTTTATCCGGAGGCAGGACTTGCGAGATCAGGGTATGAGCGTATCCGGCTTGAGCGGCGAGCATTTGGGTGCGGGCCGTTTTGTAGTTGGCGGGAAGTTTATCATCCGGTGTGGTGGCAAGCAGGAATGCGGCTTCGATCTCCGGATGAAGCGGATTGCCGGTGTTGAAAGCGGAAGCGAGTGCCGGGGTTAGCGCATCTTTTTCTCCGGGGACAGGATCGGCAAACGGGCTGACACTGAGACGGAATTTTCCGATATCCGCTGAAGCAAGGGTGAGAGTCAGCGTGGAGTTTTCGGCTGGGGAAACGGATTGTTTCAAATGAAAATGAGCGTGATGAGGAATGCTTGCGGCATCCGAGGGCTCTTCGAAAGTCGCGGGGGCGGATTGCCAGGTTTCTTCTAACAGCGGCGATTGAAAACCATTGTTATAGCTTTTCGGGGTGCGGCGATCGGCCTGTTGGTAGGCGAAGCTCAGGGGATCGGCGTTGATTGCAAAAGTTGGAGTGGCAGTGAATTTACCAGTTGGGCTACGGCCGATGCGGTTGTTGTTCGCCGCGTCGGGGAGGACTTCGAGGCGGAGTGTTTTTATAGGAACTCCTAGGGGAACAGAATAAGTGACGGTGATGGCTTCCTTATCCACAGGTGGGCCGGAGATAAGAAGAGTGCCGTCTGAAGATTGGCTGGGCGGATTCAATCCACCGCCACGGGTGATGGTAGTGGCTTTCAGCGGCAGCCAGCCATCGCGATTCGCCTGATAAAAAGCAGCGGTGGATTTGCTCCAAGCTTCCAGAGTTGCAGGATCGTAAGACATGCCTTTCACGGCGGCAACGGATGCTTGGCGGGCGTTTTCCAGGCGCCACTGCGAAGCGCGGTTTTTGGCAAATAGCTCGGGAGCAAAGGGAGAATCGTTGTTGAACCCTTTTAGATCCGTATTGGGAGTATAGTTGTAATCGGCATAAACACCCCATTGGCGAACATCGTTAAAGAAGGCAGCTAGCGAATAGAAATCACGTATCGTGAAGGGATCGAACTTGTGGTCGTGGCACTCGGCGCAGCCGGTGGTGAGTCCAAGCCATGCTCCACCAATCGCACGGACACGATCGCTGGCGGATTTCGCAAGATATTCCTTTGTTTGAGCACCGCCTTCACGGGTCATGAGGTTGAGGCGAAGAAAGCCGGTGGCGGTTTTTTGTTCCTCAGTGGCATTTGGGATGAGGTCGCCTGCGAGCTGTTCACGGGTGAATTGGTCGAAGGGCTTGTTAGAGTTGAAGGAATCGATGACGTAGTCACGGAATGGAAAGATGCGGGCGTTTTGATCGCCATGGTAACCCACGGTGTCGGCGTAGCGGACGGCATCGAGCCATGTGACGGCCATGCGCTCACCGTAATGCGGGGAGGCCAGGAGGCGGTCGACTTGTTTTTCGTATGCGTTCGGGGATTCGTCGGAGAGGAAGGATTGGATTTCTTCAGGTGTGGGAGGGAGGCCGATGAGGTCGAGGGAAAGGCGGCGCAGGAGGATGGCTTTTTCCGCAGGAGGCGAAGGTTTCAGTCCGTGTTTGGCGAGGTTGCTGCGGACAAACGCATCGATGGGATTTTTCGTGTCGGTTTGTGGCACGTTGGGTTTCGTGATCGATGCAAAAGCCCAATGCTCTTGGTATTTCGCGCCTTGTTCAATCCAACGGGTAATGAGCTGTTTTTCCTGATCGGAAAGGGGTTTGTGAAAATCCTCCGGCGGCATGATGTCATCGGGATCTGCGGTTTGGATGCGCTGCCAGACGACGCTATCCTTGGGATTTCCGGGAACGATGGCGTGTTTTTTCTTATCGCTTTCGAGCGCAGCGTAAGCGCCCTCAACCGTGTCGAGGCGAAGATTTTCCTCGCGTGTGGTGGAGTCAAAACCGTGACAGGAGAAGCATTTATCGGAGAGGATGGGCCGGATGTGGGCGTTGAAGCTGACGGTTTCCGGAATGCTGGACGTTGTGGACTGGGTCGGCGACTGTGAGATGGCCTGAGAGGATTTGCGCTCACCCATCCCGAGCCATACTAACACACCTATCAAGCTGGTGATGCAAAGCGCGGATAAAGTGAGAATAAGGCGGGTGCGTGGCATGGGCGGATCAGAGTAGAGAAATGCTTTATGAGCAATTAACTACGAAGCGACCCTAGGTCAAATTACAAACCCTGCACTTTTGATCTATCCTCACTTTTTCACATCGCTACCCGCGAATGGCAATTTGGATTGGTTAACATCGATGTAGCCTCCGAGTTCGTAAACGTTGGTGTAGCCGTAGGTCTGGAGTGAAATCAGAGTGGAGAGATTGAGCGAGGCACCGGCTCTTTTCATAGGCATAGAGACGGGTGCCTTGTCGAAGTTGTTATTGCAGTAGATGAGGATCCGCGTGTTTTTATTGGGGAAAATTTTCGCGAGGGCTTCCTCGGTGAAATCGGTAAACGGCAAGTTCACCGCACCTTTCAGATGCAGCATGGCAAATTTATCGGCACTACGGGCATCGAGGACGATCGTGTCCTTCTCTGCTGCCATCTTGAGAAAGGCGTCCTGATCGATCACGCGGTTGATGCGTTGGGTTTCGACGGTGTGGGCATCGTTTAGGAAAGCTTGGATATCGACGTGTGGATTCTTTGGCGTTTCGGCGAAGGCGGAGCTGAAACCGATGGAAAGGACGCAGAGCAGTTTTAAATGGATGGATGTTTTAATGACGCTGCGAGATTAGCACCATGAAGCAGCGGCTTTGTGTAAAGACGCTGTAAATTTTATGCGACTAATCCGCTTTTAAATCCAAGCCCGCAGTGAATTGGGAAAATTGCTGTTTCAGAGAATCGTTCCACATGTTTTTCCCTTTTGCCGCAGCTTGCCATGCATTCGCGGCGGCTGTGCATTGTTCTAACAGCTTGGCCGATCCGGGTTTATCTTTCCACATGGCCGGTGGATATTTTTTCATGAAACCGATTAATAAATCGTCCGGGATTTTTTCGGTGTCGGCTTTTTTGAAAGCTGCCGGAACCATCTTATCGACCTCGGCTTGGCTAACGTTGTTAGAAGCGGAAGGCTTCGGTGCAGCGGTGGATTGTTTCGGAATTTCATCCAGGTTTTTCCAAGCATCACTGATGACCACAGGTTCGGTGGCGGATGCCCCTGGCAGGCCGGTGGCGAGTTGGAAACATTGTCTCGCGAGATCCCATGCGCCATCTGACATCCCGTGACCCACATCTGGCCAAGTGGCGGAGATATAACAGAAACCTTGTTTATCGATCTCCTCGCGGAAGCGTTCGTGCCACTGCAGGCGGGTGTAGGGAGCGGTGTCGAAAGATTTCCCAGTGTCTTTTTCTCCGCATGAAATGGCGAAGGGAATTTTTTTCGCTTTTGCGTTTATCTGGCCGTAATTATCGGTAGCCCATGAGCCGCCGGAATGTGAAGAGACCCCGCAAACGTATTGGGGATTCAGCATGGTGAAGCGATGCGTGAACTGGCTGCCGCCGGAAAAACCGTGGAGAAACATTTGATCGCGCAGCTTGTAGGTTTTTTTGAGCGTCTCAAAAAGCGCGATGAGTTTTTCCGCATGTACACCATCGCCATTTTGATAAGGGCGATCCCCTTTTGAAATAAATGACGGCCCGATCACAATCACATCTCCGCGCTGGGCCCAATCTTTCATTTTGGCTGCGCCGTTGCCTTTTCCTCCGGCACCGTGGACCCCAACGACGAGTTGATAGGTTTTAGCGGGATCGATAACGTCCGGCGTGTAAATAAAGCAATCCATGTCTTGTGAGTCTTTTATGACGCTCTCTGCGGCAAATAGACGGGCGTAACAAATTGCTGCAAGGATGATGGTGCAAAAAATGGATTTCATGATGGAAAACGTTAAGATCTACATGAGAATTACGGAGTGATTTTATAACTTCTCCGAGGCGCTGCCGTTGGAAGGATTGAGAGAAGAGCCAGTGATAAGAGGGATAAAATACGGCTCACATTGATACTATTTCAAAAGCATGGAACATGTGCAAACCCTAAGAACGGCGACCAATGATCGCCGCCACGTCAATCCTGCGGCACGTGGGGCTCGAAGGTCATGGAGCGTTCGTGTTCCCGAGCCTTGGCGGCGCGTTTGGCTTGGATGTGGAAATGCTCTTGCGCGCGGAACGGTTTCTCGCCTTTTTTTGCGGTGATGGGTTTTGAGCTTCCATCGGCTTGGATGCGGTAAGCGTTTTGGTTGTCTTGGAAATAGGTTTCCAAGATTTTCACCAAGCGCCGTTTGATACTTTTTTCCTCAATCGGGATCATCAGCTCCACGCGTTTTTCGAGGTTACGCGTCATCCAATCAGCAGAGGCGATGAAGACTTCGGGTTCGCCGCCTTGGTGGAAGTAGAACAAGCGGGCATGTTCGAGAAAGCGATCGATTACGGAAACGACCTCAATGTTTTTTGAGAATTTCTCACCCGGGATCAGGCAGCAGATACCGCGGACATTGAGTTGGACTTCGACGCCCGCTGCGGAGGCGTTATAGAGAGCGGCGATGATATCGGGATCCTGGAGCGAGTTGGTTTTGCCGATAATTTTTGCGGGCAAGCCTTGCTTGGCGCGTTCGGTTTCGCCGGCGATCAGATCTAACAGACGCGGCTTCATCGCGGATGGCGCTGGAATGAGGCGCTGGAAGCGGAGCAGTTTGGAGCGGCCCGTCACTGCGTTGAAAAGCAACGATGCGTCGTTACCGTATTCGGATTTGCAGGTGAGGTAGGAAAGATCCGTGTAGAGGCGCGAGGTGGTCTCGTTGTAATTTCCCGTTCCCAGATGGACGTAGCGGCGCAGTCTGCCGGATTCGCGGCGCACGATGAGACAGATTTTCGCGTGGGTTTTGAGGTTTTTCACGCCGTAAACAATCTGTGCACCCGCGCGTTGGAGTTCATCGGCGCGGGTGAGGTTGCGGGCTTCATCGAAGCGGGCTTTCAGTTCGACCAAGGCGGTGACGTGCTTGCCGTTTTCCGCAGCTTTGATCAAGGCATCGATGATGCGCGATTGGCGAGCGGTGCGATAAAGGATCTGTTTGATCGCGATCACATCCGGATCGGCGGCGGCTTCTTCGATCAAGCGAATGACCGGATCGAACGATTCGTAGGGATGAAACAACAGCACGTCGTTGGCGGCGATGGTTTCAAACATCGATGCGCCCGGCGCGATGGCCGGGCTGTTTTGCGCGGGCCATTCTTCATCGCGGAGGTGATCAAACGCCGGCAAAAACGCGAGCTCCATGAAAGACGCCAAACCCAGCGGGCCTTCGTGACGGAAAATTTCCTGTGAGGTCGATGACGTCACGGTGCGGATCATTTGTGATAGATCGCGCGGCGCATCGTCCCGGATTTCGAGGCGCACGGTATCAGCGAAACGACGCGCGGTGAGCACGTCTTCCATTTCATCAGCGAGGTCCGTGGCGTCTTCTTCCTCGACGGCGATATCGCCATTCCGGGTCACTCGGAAAGCAGTGGTGGCGGTGACGGTTTCACCGGGGAACAAGCGACCCGCATGCTGTGCGACGAGATCTTCGATCAAGATAAACGCATGCGTTTCATCCTCGGTCTGGACGGAAATTCGACGGGGCAAATTTTCATGAATCGGAATCAACACATGGCGTGAAGATTGATCGGTTGGATCAAGCAAACGACATGCGAGTACGATGTGAAGCGCGGGGATATTTGGCGGCGGCGAGTTAGGATCGACGGCTAACGGCGTGAGCAGCGGAGAAATGTTGTCTTCAAAAATCGCTGCGGTTTGGGCGCTCTGTGCGTCCGTGAGTTGATCGGCAGCAAGCATGACGATTCCCTTTTCCGCTAATGCGGGAAGCAAGGTGTCATTGAGAAGCGTGTATTGATCTGCGCTCATTTTTAGCACCCGATCGCGGATGGCATTGAGGTTGCGGATGGGCGTGTAGCCTGAGTTGTCGCGAGTTTTCCGACCACTGCGTTTTTGAAGCATCAGCGACCCGACGCGAACTTGGAAAAACTCATCGAGATTCGATGCAGTAATGGCGAGGAATTTGACTCGCTCTAACAAAGGCATGGATTCCTTCAACGCCTGGTCGAGGACGCGTTGGTTGAATTCGAGCCAGGAGAGTTCGCGGTTGTTGTATTCGGGCATGGGAAGAAGTGGAAAGTGTGGAGTGATCAGTGGAAAAACTAGTTATCCTCGTCGATGACGACGGTGAGGCCGAAGACTTGTTCGAAGAGATCCGCTTTTGCGTCCATGGCGAGGCGTTCGATCGCGGCGTCTTCGAGGCCATGCAAACGGATGTGAAGCTTGTTAGATAAACGGGTGATTTCGATTTTGGAAACGCGCTGGATGTGGGTGCGTTCGAGCGCATCCGCCACTCGTAGTATGGCCGCGAGTTTGCAAACACGAATCCGGTCTTCCACGCTGAGCGCTGCGTAGGACGGATGATCGAGACGCGGGCCGGAATGGCGATGATATCGCGAAACCAAGGCGACGATGGTGACATCGAGCCGGTCCAAACCGAAGATTTCCGAGTTTAGAATGATGTATTCCGAGTGCTTGTGATGCGCGCGCGGGCTTACGTAGGTGCCGACCTCGTGAAGGATGGCGGAGACTTTCAGCAACAACATGTCGTGTTCGTTGAGCTGGTGCAGATCTTTGAGATTCGCCACGAAGTGTTCGCAAAGTTTTCCGACGTGTTCTCCGTGGCCGGGATCGGATTGGTAGCGTTCTGCCAAAATCCTGGCGGAACGCAGCACCTCGGAGGCGAAGGTATCGGTGAGATCACGCGAGGCGAGGAGATCATTAAGCAGGCCTTGCTCGTATTCACTAACAGGAATGTGAACTTCTTTGAGTGAGAGGGTTTCTGCGATGGCGAGGTTGAGCTCAAGCGCGGGGATCAATGCCTCGGCGGTTTGGTAATCGAGTTGGAAACGTTTCACCGCTTCGAGGTCGGTGAGCGCGGAGGTCTCGGTGGTGAAGGCGCGCAGTTTTTTTACTGAGCAGGCTTCGTTGGTTTTCGTGACAAAGCTCGCGACCGATTGAATTTCATATCCGATCAACACGATACCATCGATGGATACGTCCGAATAATCATGGCGAAGCTGCGCGAGATTTCCCGAAGCGTGTTCGCGAATGACGCGCAACAAAGTCGGCCCCTCGGCGAGTGATGCCTCGACTGCCTCGCGAGTGCGGTGGGTTCCCATGCGGTAACTTGTGTATCGCGTGATCAGACCTTCTTTGAAAAGCAATGCCCGCGTGTTTCCCGGGCCGACGTGAACGACCAACGCGGTGCGCTCGCTCATCGCGGGGAGGTGCTGAATGCGGCGGCGGGTTTTGAGATAAATCAAACGCGTCATTTCTCCGTCATCGATCATGGAAACCGGAAGCCCACACGCAATGCGAATGCGGTTCAGCACGGCCTCGTGGTTGGTCGCTTCGTGCAAAACGTTGGTGGCGACGGCGCGGCTGAAATTATGTGGATCAAGGCCGAGCTCGGATAAGGTTTTTTGATAACCGCGGATGATGGAAACAATTCGCTCTGTGGTCGCGTTCGAGACCACATTTCCGCCGAAAACATCGTGGGCAAGAGGAGCGGGCTGTTCGAGGAAATCGATGGGCAGCAATGTGCCGTCATCGGTGCGTTCTGCGATAACCATAGAGACCGAACTCGCACCGATATGCAGCGCCGTGAGCAAAGTTGTCTTATCTACTGAAGGAAGGGAACGTTTTGTCCGTGCAAGCGCCATCCCCGATATCAGATACGATTGGACAGTTTTACAATGCCGAATGTGTGACAGGAGCGACTAATATAGAGACGAAGCTTGTCACATCGTTTCCATCGATAGATAAAGCAGTATGCCTGTTAGCGGAGCTTTAGAACGATACTTGGTCAAGCCGGGTGCAAAGGTGGATCTCTCGAAGATCGATTCGGATGAACGGACACTTTTCCAAACTGGGGGAAAAGACGAGAGCAATAAGGCTTTTGATAAGCTGCAGGACGAGCTGCAGGATCTTCAAAAGGTGCTTTACGCACAGAATAAGCATAAGATTTTGTTAGTCCTGCAAGCGATGGACACCGGCGGCAAGGACGGCTGCGTGAAGCACGTGTTTTCAAGGATCGACCCGCAAGGCATTCACGTCCGCTCTTTTAAAAAACCGACCGAAGACGAGCTAGCCCGAGATTTTCTGTGGCGCGTGCACAATAAAGTCCCGCGCAGCGGTGAAATGGTTATTTTCAACCGCAGCCATTACGAAGATGTCATTGCGGTGAAGGTGAAAAAGTTATTTCCCGATAAAGTTTGGAAACAACGTCACCAGCACATCATCGATTTTGAGCGCATGCTCGCCGAGGAAGGCACCACGATTGTGAAAATCTACCTGCACATTTCCAAAGATGAGCAGAAGCGCCGCATCGTTTCCCGACTGGAAAATCCAGAAAAACATTGGAAGTTTCATCCAGATGACCTGAAAGATCGGGCGCTTTGGAACGACTTCATGAAGACCTACGAGGAGCTACTTTCAAAAACCTCCACCGAACTGGCGCCGTGGTATGTCGTCCCCGCCAACCGCAAGTGGTATCGCAACCTTTGCGTCGCACGGATCATGGTGGATACGATGAAGCGGCTGAACATGAAGCTTCCAAAAGTCGATTGGGATCCAGCCAAAATCGTCGTGGAAGATTGAGATGTCCGTGAAATTACTCGGCTTCGCCGCAGTTGCGGAGGTGACAGATCATGACGCTTTCGCTGCGGCGATCCGCAGTGAACTGGAAGCCGTGCGAGATTTGCTCGGCGCAAACATGGTCGTCCTATCAGGTGCGGGAACGGATGTGGATCTTATTTTTCTACGCACTTGTATCGAACTCCGCATCCCAACCATCGTGCTTTTACCAAGCGATGAACCTTTCATCTCCGAAACCGATCCGGAAAAATGCAAGCTGTTAGAAAATTTACTCAGCGTTTCACTGGCAAAATACCCCCTCCCCCCATCGACCCAGGCCACCCCCATCCTCGAATGGGCAGATGCACTGCTCTGCGCTTGTTGTGATGACGAAGAGGAAATCCTCACGGACGCGCTGGCTCTCGGCATACCCACGAAAAAACTTCATTCCATCAGTCTCGAATCTAACTGGACTCACCCACCCCACCCGGCAAGCCCCGCCAGACATGGATTTCCAACCAGACGTGAGCTACTGGAGTTTCTGGATAAACGGTTTGGAAGTGAGGCAAATCTGACTAGAAACGTCAGGATATGAAGTTTAGTGTGTAATCATGAATAAGAAGTCTTGGCAATTGCAGGAGGCAAAAAGCAGATTTAGCGATTTGGTGAACACCGTTCTGACTGACGGAGCGCAAACGGTCACCAAACATGGCAAGCCAGCGGTGGTGGTGATTTCAGCCGAAGAATATCAGCAAAGAATCGCCCCACGGAAATCATTGGCCGCCGCACTTCGGGCCTGCCCGGAGGATCTCTCGGATCTACTGAAATCGGAGCCCAAGCGCGTCGCGCGTGATATTTGAATCAGCGGGTGAGTTAGCGGGTCTTTATTCGCGAGGTCACTCTAACTCACGTTCTATTCTATATCCGCAATAGCCCCTGTCCGGCAATTTGCGGTGATCACTCCGATCAATCCGTTGGAGAACATCCATAATCCGTATATTGCCGCTGCGGTTGGAAAAGAGAACAAAGTAAAAGCTAGAGAAGTAGCTCTACGCGTTCTGAAGACCGCGTCAAAATCAGTCAGCGTGCAGCCTATCCAGAAGATAACTACTCCGGCGACTAACAGCAGGCTCCCCCATACGATCCGTGGCCAGAAAATCCCTCGAATCGTCTGCGCTCGATCACTCATGGCTAGATCAACCAAAAGTGCAGCATCGTCATCCGGAACGCCTTGGGCCGATAAACTTTCTAGAATTTCTTCTGAGTCCTCACCCCACATCACACTCCGAGTCACTGAGTCCAGTGAGGGATGATCTTCGGTTGGTTCGTCGGCTGAATTCATGATGCTTTTGACTGAGTCTTTATTCGCGTGCATTCGCGTTCATTGGCGGTTTAATTCCACTTAGATGAAGCCTACGCCCTATCCATTCCTCCTGTCATGCCTGTTTGTTGCCATTTTTTCAATCGTCCCTGCTTCTGCTGAACCTAAACAGAAACCCAACGTCATCCTCATCATCACGGATGATCAAGGTTACGGCGAAATCGCGGCGCACGGAAATCCCGTGATCAAAACCCCCAGCCTCGACAAGCTGCACGGCGAGAGCGTGCGACTCACCAATTTCCATGTCGATCCCACCTGCTCACCCACTCGCTCTGCCCTGATGACGGGCCGCTACTCCACCCGCACGGGCGTGTGGCACACGATCAATGGTCGGTCACTGATGAAACCTGAAGAAGTGACCTTAGCGGAAACTTTCAAATCCAACGGCTACGCCACTGGGATGATAGGCAAATGGCATCTTGGAGATAATTACCCGTTTCGCCCGCAGGATCAGGGTTTCGAGCATACCATCCAACACCTCGGCGGCGGCATTGGAAACGGCGCGGATTACTGGGACAATGATTACTTCGACGACACTTATCTAACCAACGGCGAGTGGAAAAAATACGAAGGTTACTGCACGGATGTTTGGTTCCGCGAGGCGGCGCGTTTCGTTGAGGAAAAAAAGGATAAGCCGTTCTTTCTCTACCTTTCCACCAATGCCCCGCACTCGCCACACAACGTGCCTGATGCTTATCCCAAGCCCTACCGCGATGCGGGGATGCCCGATGAATTGGCAAAATATTACGGGATGATCACCAACATCGATGAAAACCTCGGACGTTTTCGTGAAAAACTAATCGAACTCGGGCTTGCAGAAAACACCTTGCTTATCTTCATGACCGACAACGGGACGAGTGCTGGCTACACCGATGAAAAGGCGAAATATCCCTACTTCAATGCCGGGATGCGCGGATGGAAAGGCTCCGCATGGGACGGTGGACATCGCGTGCCGTGCTTCTGGCATTGGCCGAAAAATAATCTAACGGGCGGGCGCGATGTAACGGAGCTCTCCGCACACATCGATATCTTGCCCACTCTGGTCAACCTGCTGGAATTGAAAAAGCCCGAAGGCCCGGCTCTCGATGGCATACCTCTAACCCAGCCACTACATGGTGTTGTGGAAGAAATCCGTGGGGATAGATCTCTCTTTGTTCACGTCCAGCGCGCCTTTGTCCCTCCGAAATGGAGCAACTCCGCCGTGATGACCCAGCGCTGGCGTTTGGTCGACGGAAAACAACTTTACGACATCCAAGCCGATCCCGGCCAAAAAACGGATATCGCCGCCGCTCATCCCGAGGTGGTTGAACAACTACGCAGCGATTACGAAACGTGGTGGGCGTCGCTGAAAACAGACATGGAGCAAACCTCACGTTTCTACATGGGTAGTACGGAAAATCCGATGATGCTGATGAGTCATGACTGGCTCATGCCCAAAGGACAAGCGGCATGGAACCAGAATCATGTCAAACGCGGCGACCTGATCAACGGACCATGGGCGGTCGATGTGAAAGAAACGGGTGAATATGAAATCACCCTCCGCTACTGGCCGTCGCATCTGAACAAAGCAATGGATTGCGTCAAAGCCCGACTCACCATCGGTGAAACCGATGAGAGTCAAGCCATCGAGAAAACCGCCACCAAAGCTACGTTCCGGGTCAAACTGAAAGCTGGCCCAGCCATGTTGCAAACCTGGCTAACAAGATCCGATGAAAAAGAACACGGCGCGTATTTTACGGAGGTCAAGAAGGTGGAGTAGAGGTCTTAAGGCCGACATTCAGACATTTTACGCCTCCACACTCAACGACAGCGCGCGAGAAAAATCTTCTGCCTCGCGGTCGCAGGCGGCTAGAAAGATTCTGATTTCTTCTAACAGCGCATCGCAATGTTTATTCCATTTCGATTCGCCACGAAGGATCTGAGTGCTTTCACGGAGGCCGGTGAAATGAACTTTCTCTGCACCAGCCTCGCGAAGCTCCGCAATTTCAGCGCGTAGGGTTTCGAAAAACGCTAGCTCGAAACCATTACCGGCATTGGTGGCGGTGTGAACGAGACAAACCGTCACCGGCGGCGCAAGCGGTTGGAGTTTGTCCGCGATTGGTGCGCAGCCGATTTTCACCAGCATCTTGCGCACGCGCTCGAACAAATCCTCAAGCTGCAACAAGCGCAGAGAACATTTACTTTCCAAATACAGCTCCACTCCGTAGCGGATTTCCTGCGCCATCGGGAAATTCTCATGATCCGCAGCTTTCGCAGCGCGCATGATCGCGTCTTCCAACCACGCAGTATCGTAATCGAGCACCTGGTAGGGGCCGATCTGAATCGCGGGGCGTTGGTTGATGAAAGCGATCACAAAAGTTTTATAAGGAAACGTTGATTTCTAAATGAGTTGAACGGCGCGTCATTCTTTGAACAAGCGGCGCTGGAAGGTATCCCGCGCGGCGCGGCGCGAGAGCGATTGGATCTCGGCGATGAATTCGTTCACGTTTTCGAACTGACGGTAAACCGAAACGTAACGGACATACGCCACGGGATCGATCTCGTGAAGCTTGTCCATCACCTTGGCACCAATCGATGCCGAAGGAACCTCGCTGAGGTGATCCTTGTGGAGGTCTGTTAGAATTTCTTCGACCGCGCGATCCAAGCGCTCCATCGAGACCGGTCGCTTCTCGCAAGCCTTGATTAAGCCGCTGGTGATTTTCTCGCGGTTTAAAGATTCGCGTGTGCCATCGCGCTTCACCACGCGCAATTCGGTGCGTTCGATTTGCTCGTATGTCGTGTAGCGGTATCCGCATTTCAGACATTCGCGCCGACGCCGGATCGTCGTCCCGTCTTTCGACGAACGGGAATCGAGAACTTTGTCTTTTAGGGAACCGCATTGGACGCAACGCATGAGGAAAATCGTGAAGCAACAGCGGCGAGGTTAAATCACGATATGGTAGCGTCAATTCAAAAACTACGGCATATTTAGTAGTAGGAGCTGAATAATTAAGATCCCTTTGGTGTTAGTTTTTAGAATTGCCAGCGCGCGCACACGATGAGCCGATGGAGCGCTGGGAATTTTTTCTTCCGATTATTGGGCGGAATTTAAAACTGAACCCATCGCTCTCGGAATCCATCGAGTTCATTCTTAGTGTAAAAATGACGACAGAATCGGCTGGCATAAACTTGATCGAGGACTGCGGCAGGAAGCTTGAGATTTTTCCGCACCTCCTCATAAAGTGAGGCTTCATGGGTAGCGGATCTCTCTCGCGCGTGATGGATGGGGAGATCATGACCTAGCTCAAAGAATCCGCCGAGGAAGTCGGCACCGTTTTTCGAGAGCAGTTCAAGTTTTCCGGCGAGCAACTCGAAGCGACCTTCGCGAAAGATCTCGAACCCTTGCTCTTGATTGAAGCTCCGTGCGAAAAAGTCAAATCCGAGAACACCGCTTAGCTCACGGTCAAACCATTGCTCCGTGTAGTCGAGGCTGGTGATAACATGCTGGGCGGCGATCTCGACGACGCGCTCGAGCGGCATCCGTGAGATTTCCCCCTCGGCGATAATGTGGGCGGCGTTTTCAAACAAATCCGAAACTGCCCGAGCGACGGGGTCGCGGACTAAAGTAATGACCCATACTTTTTTCTGCGGATGTTTTTTTAGCGCGGCGCGCAAGGCTTCGCCGAGTTGGAGATGGATGGGGTCACGCTCATGCTCGAGAAGCATGCACCGGGCTTGGTCAACTCCCGCTTCGGAAATGTAGTGCGTCTTGAACGAAACGAACCCGGGAAGCTGGCGGATAGAAGTGTGGATCGCGGTCGAACCTACTTTCCCGTAAGTATGAACTAGGACAGGCTTGTCCGGACCCTCAAAAGTCTGGGTCACACTTGTGATCAAGCGGTTGAGCCGACGCTCGTAATTGCTGGCAACGTCCGGTGGATGGGTCGTGTGCTTGAACTTGCGTAGCAGACGTTTGATTTGATTTCCAAATATACCACTCATTATGAAGAAAATTCTTTGGGCTTCAGCTCCGGAGCTTTGTAACCGAAATGCTCGAGTTCGTAAGGATAAAGTTCTGAGATGATTTTTCTAAATTATAGCATCCAAGGAAGACGCCGTGAAAGTTCGATTTTGAATCTCTCCGAATTTGATCTCTTCCAAGACACAACCACGATATTGAGAGAGGGTATTCTCTGTAGAATAAGGCGTAATAAACTTCTAACGACAGGCACTTTGCGGATA
Organism: Verrucomicrobiota bacterium; assembly: GCA_040384845.1. Classification (GTDB taxonomy): domain Bacteria; phylum Verrucomicrobiota; class Verrucomicrobiia; order Verrucomicrobiales; family Akkermansiaceae; genus Luteolibacter. Next base: position 105,949 of record JAZKIL010000014.1, read on the forward strand.
ATCCCCACCATCTGGCGCAAGTGTAATAGCCATTTTCGGATGCGCTTGTCCCTATCGGAGAATTCATCGCCGATTGCCTTAACCTCCGCAAGGTATGCCTCCCGTTCTAAAACGGATCGATTTGTGCCGTGGTAGGAAAATGCAGCGAGTGGGACTGTGAGGCGAACCAGTCGGGTCTCGCCCGCAAAACGAATCCAGAGTTCGTAATCACTGGCGAGCCGGTAACGGGTATCGAGCCCCCCAACCGTTTCCCAAAGCGTACGGCGCCAGAACATTCCTTCTTGTTGCAGAAATGCCATAACCCCGCCCGAGCAGAGACCATAACGAATCTCCAAATCCGATACAACGATTTCGCGGGCTCCTTGAAGCCGCAGAGCTATGCCTTCTGCGATACAACGCATACCCGTGATCCATTGGGCGTTCGGCTTGGCTCTGAAAACCGCCACGGCGTTCTCCAAAGCTCCCGGCATAAAGAAATCCCCGCCATTGATCCAGCATAGGATCTCTCCGGTGGCATGGCCCATGCCCTTATTGATGGCGTCATACTGACCATCGTCCGGCTCGCTTACAAAGATAGTCACCAGATCTCCGAAAGAGGCAACCACCTCAGCGATGTTATCCTTACTGCCGCCGTCGATGAGGATGACCTCTATATCATGGTGCCCGCCCTGCTGGATAGAACGCAAAGTCATCCCGACCAAATCAGCACAGTTGTAGGTGGGAATGACGATAGAAACTCTCATCAGATCCCTAAGCACGAAGTGTCAACATGACTGATTCTGCTGCTCGATCCTATCAGATGTCGATTGATTATTATCGCATGAACCAGATGGGCGCAGAATGCGGTTAATCAGACGGCCAGATATGAACCTTTGGATAAAAGTTACTGTCTAACCAATCAACGCGCCGTAAGCGCTTGGTGAAAGCAGGCCGGCGATTTGATCGGGCTTGCTGATTTTGATTTTGAAAATCCAACCATCACCGTATGGCGCGGTGTTGACTAAAGATGGATCACCTTCGACGGCTGGGTTGACCTCGACGACTTCACCGGAAAGCGGTGAGTAAATATCGGAGGCGGCTTTGACGGATTCTACGACTGCGGTTGGATCTCCGGCATCGACTTTTTTGCCCACAGGTGGGAGCTCGACGAAGACAACATCGGTCAGCTCAGCTTGAGCGTGATCGGAAATTCCAACGGTGGCGATGTCGCCATCGATGCGTGCCCATTCGTGGGAAGTTTGGAAAAGGAGTTCGGCTGGGATTTCGGAAGCGCTCATGCGGATGGTTTTTTGGATGATTGAGTGGATTTAAGAAAGGGTTTTTTCACGCTGACGGCAGCAAACTGCCGACCCCGGACATCGATCTTGAGAACTGTGCCAGGTTTTGCGTAGGGGGCGGGCAGATAAGCCATCGCGATTCCGATGCCTAATGAAGGTGAAAGCACGCCGCTGGAAAGCTCGGCGATGGTTTCGCCTGCGGCATTGAGCACGGTGTAATGCGGACGCGGTGGCGGGCCTTTTTCCGTGAGCTCGATGGCGGTGAGCCTGAATGCGGGGCCGTTTTGTTTTTGGCCGAGCAGAACGTCGCGTCCAATGAAATCCGGTTTCTCAAGATCGCAGAAAAACCCGAGTCCGGCCTCGATGGGTGAGCGCTCGGGCGAGAGATCATTGCCGTTGAGCGGATAACACATTTCCAAACGCAACGTATCGCGAGCGCCGAGTCCGCATGGGACAGCGCCGGCGTTGATGAAAGCGTTGAAGGACTCGATGCCCTGAGCAGCTGGGCAGAAAAACTCAAAGCCGTCCTCGCCAGTGTAACCTGTGCGGCAAAGGATTTCGCCGCCTGCGGTTTTGGAAATCCCGTTGCGCGGTGGCAGGGTTTCGTTGGGGAAAAGTTTGCTAAAAGTCGCTACCGCATCCGGGCCTTGGATCGCGAGGCCCGCCCATGCATCGGATTCGTTGCGGAGGCTCACGCCGCTTTCGAGATGAGTTTCCATCCACGCAACATCTTCGGGAATCATCGACGCATTGATGACCAGCAACGTTTCATCGGCGGAAATGCGGTAGGCGATGAGGTCATCAATGACGCCGCCTTTTTCATTGAGCATGATCGTGTATTGGCCTTCACCTGGCAGGAGCTTGGAGAGATTGTTCGTCAGCAAGCGATCTAACCACGCGAGGTGATTTTCGCCCGTCACAAAAACTTGGCCCATGTGGGAAATATCAAATACCCCAACTTTTTCACGCACTGCGGCGTGCTCGTTCAGGATGGAAGTGTATTGCACCGGCATCGCCCAACCGCCGAAGGGGATGAGTTTTGCGCCAAGCGCGAGATGGGCGGATTCTAAGGGCGAATGCAGGACGTTTTCGGACACGCGGGAAAAATGTCCCTACGAGACGAGCTTGTCAATCAGGCGAAGCTGGTGAAATGTCCCCGCGATGCAATTTCTGGGTAAGTGGGAAAGAAAATTTGGCTGGATCTCCTTTCCGGGGTTCCTGCGGTATTACGCGATTTTTCACGTGATGGTTTATTTACTGCAATATGTGAACCCGACCATTGCGACATTTTTAGTTTTCGACGCCAGTAAAATTTTCGCTGGCGAAGTATGGCGCTTGGTCACGTTTCTTTTCGCGGATGGCGCTATGATCCGACAAGATGCGCCTCAAACATTGTTTCTTTTCATCATGGTGATGCTTTCTTTCATGATGAGCAATGCATTGGAAGATGCTTGGGGTGTATTCCGAACCAGTATGTTTATGTATACTGGATGGTTCTGTCTAATCATCGCAAATTTTATCTGCTTAGTTCCCTTTGGCGGTGGTAAGTTGCTGTTTGCTTCTTCATTTTTCGCCTTCGCGACTTTGTTCCCAAGAGCGGAATTTCTCATGATGTTCATCATTCCCGTGCAGGCTCGTTGGCTCGCGATCTTGTCCGCTCTTTACCTCATATTCAATATTTTCAAATTTCCTCTAATTATTGCTATATTGCTGATGGGTTTTCACGTGATAGCCTTTGTAAACTACTTCCTCTGGGCCGGCATCCCCGCGCTGCGTGGCCAAGCCCGTGTCTATCAAGCCGTGCAACGTCGTAGAAAATTTCAAAAAGACTCCTCCAGGGATGGGGATGCGTTTCACCGCTGCTCCTCGTGCGATCGCACTGACCTGAGCGATCCCGAATTAGAATTCCGCATGTCGGTAGATGGTAAAGAGTATTGCACGGATCATCTAAAGGACTAAGATCTTCCTAATTGCTAGAAATCTCTGAGCCCAATTGAACCATGTTAAAATACATTAGCATCGCCATACTCACCGTTCTCGTCGCCCTTAGCTGGTATAAGTTCGACCAATCTGGAAAAACGGAGGAAGACTTGAGCTCCAAAATCGAGAAGCTGGAATACAATCCTGACACAGAAGAAGAAGCTCGTGAGCTCAAGAAAAAACTCAACGGCATGGCCGGCGAAAGAATCTTTACGGGTATTTTACTAACCTTTCTAAGTGCTGGTCTGGTCGGCATCGTATTCGTCACGCAAGTGCTGCCGATGCTTGCGAATAAAGTTTCCACGGCCGTTTATTCCAGTGATGAAAAAGTGGAAGCGGATCCCTTTCACGATGCACGGGTGTTGATGGCACAGGGTGATTGGGAAGGCGCGATTGCGTCGTTCAAGCTCGCTGCGCAAAAAGATCCTAGCAATCGGATGACATGGACCGAGATTGCAAAAATACAGCGGCAGCACCAAGAAAACCCACCAGCCGCGATCGCGACATTGCGGCAAGCCATCGAGAGCCAAGATTGGGAAGTGGACGACGTTGCGTTTCTCATGTTCCGCCTCGCGGAAATTTACGAAGAAGATTTCCACGACCATGCCACCGCTGGATCGGTCCTTTCACAAATCATCGAACTCTTCCCGGAAACTCGTCACTCCGCCAACGCCCGCACCAAGCTCCATCATTACGGCGTTTAGGATTTTTCACTCTTCACACTTCTCCATCCCCCCCTCTGATTGTACCACGCAGGAAAATTTTCCCGCTTCTGGCTTAAGCGGCCCTTGTTCATCGTTGCCGCGGGGATGGTTGCGGTCGTTGCTCTCAATACCGCACACGCGGGTCTCGGGTGGTTCGCAGCGCTTTGTTTTTCCTTGTTGATCGGGTGGCTGATCCATTGGCGCATGGCCGCAGTAACGTTTGTTTTGGCGGCTGTAATTTTAGCCAATACCCACTACCGCGATGCCCTGCAACGGGACGGTGAAGCATGGCTTGCGAAACAAGAACCACAACGCGTTGAGGCAAGACTGTTAGAAGATGCCAAAGGTGCGAGCAACCGCTGGCACGCGATAGCAAAAATCTGCCGACCCGGCGAGCACTCCGTCAAAGTGCAGTGGCTGGGCGCAGGCGATCCGCCGCCCGCCGGCACCGAGCTCATCTCGTATGGAGTTTTCAAAGCACTCGAACCTGAGCGCAATCCCGGTGTGCCGGATCGGATGGCGATGATGCGCGCAGAGGGAGTCATCGGCAGCTTTCGCGCGAGTGAAATGCGTGAGCAACGTTGGATCGGCCCGATTTCAAAACAGAAAGCCGCGTTCAAAACATCGTTTCATCACAGCATCGTCGCCGGAATCGATCCGGAAAGCACGGCCGCAAAAGTGATTCGCGCGGTGGTGATCGGCGAGAAATCTCCGGATTCACTTGGGTTGATCCGAGCCTTTTTTGAAAGCGGAACACTCCATGTTTTTTCTGTGAGTGGCCTGCATGTGACCATGGTTGGTGGAATGTTTTGGGCCTTGCTTAGCATACTCAGATGCCCGCGTCGCTGGGCGATCCCTGTGATCATTTTCTCCATGTTCGGATACGTATGGCTGACCGGAAACGCTCCAGCCGCATTGCGCGCTGCGTGGATGAGCGCCGTGTTTCTCGGAGCTTTTATGCTTAGGCGCCGACCCGATCTTCTCAACTCGCTCGGCACCGTGCTGTTGTTTGCGATGCTGTGGAATCCCGGAATCATTCGCTTTCCAGGTGTCCAGTTGTCCTATGGAGTGGTCGCAGCGATCGGATTGGGAACCGCCCTTGCACGGCGTTGCTTTGATTGGATCGCAGAAAAAGAAGAGTTACTCCCAAACAGCGAGTTGTCATGGCTACAAACGAAGTGGCTGAAATTCCGCGAATACCTCGCCAACAGCCTGGCTGTCTCTCTCGCTGCCTCGGTGGGCTCAACGCCTCTGGCCATCTTCCACTTCGGAGTCATCACTCCGGTTTCGGTCTTAGCTACGGTGTTTCTAGTATTTCAAGTTTTCATCCTGCTCGCCATCGCACTGATCTCGGCGCTGGTGCATCCGGTCTGGCCGGATGGATCCGAGTTTCTCAATCGCAAAAACGCCATCGTCGCCGATGCGTGTGCATGGAGCGCAGGCGCGTTTGCAAAAATTCCCGGCGCATGGGCAACCACCAATGCTCCGGATCAAGACACACTCATCATCTACGATCTCGATTACGGAGCCGATGCCGCTTGTTTCACATCCACTCAAGGCAACGCGGTAATGATCGATGCCGGTGGAAAGTTCAGCCTGCAAGGAGCGATCGGAATGTCGCTCAACAAGCTTGGGATGCGACCTGATTCCGTCATTTTCACACACGCAGATGCCTCCCACGTCGCCCCGCCTCAGCTCATGCTGGAAATGTTTCCCATTCGTCAGGTCGTGCTCGGCATGCCTCTAACCAAAAAATCTGTCGCGCAGGATTGGGAAAACACCGATCCAAACATCCGTCTTATCAAACCTCATCGTGGATCGATGATAGAACTCGCAAACGGAGCACGAGCCGAGGTCCTGCTCTCCCCGCATGATCAAACCGTCGGTGCTGTCGCTGATGATCGATGCCTCGTTTTCATGATCCATTGGAAAGGCTGGAAACTGCTCTGGCTCGGGGATGCGGGACGCTTGAGCGAGCAAGCATTGTTAGAAAACGGAATCGATCTCAAAGCCGACCTCATCGTCGCCGGCCTCCATCAAAGTGATTTCAGCCTGACAAAACCTTTCATCGATGCCGTCTCACCGCAAGCCATCATCATCCCAAGCCTAGCTGGCAGTAAAATGGACGGTCCACGCCTCGAACAAACCGAACGTTTACGCAACACATCCCTCAAGATCATCGACCGCCAAAAAACCGGCGGACTGACACTTACGGTTGATGAGCACGGACGGCTCGTGATCGATGGTTACTTGGACAAAAGCTCATACAACCTGAGGCGTTAGGAGTCGAAGGTCTTAACGTCTTAAAGTCGATTTTAGAATCGCTGGGGCGATTGTGGGAGGGACCTTCAGACTTTCGACTTTCAGACTTTCGACTTCTCATTTTACAATCGCTCATGACCCGCTGCCCATGGCTCCCTGCAGACAAACCTTTATACGTTAAATACCACGACGAGGAATGGGGAGTTCCTTCGCACGATCCGCGTTATCTGTTTGAAATGATCTGTCTCGAGGGCGCGCAGGCTGGATTGTCATGGTGGACGGTCCTGCAGAAACGCGAGCGCTACCGCGAGGTGTTTCATAACTTCGTTCCGGAAAAAGTCGCGAAGATGACCGACAAGCAGTTAGAAAAACTCGTCGTCGATGCCGGGATCATTCGCCATCGCGGGAAAATTTTCTCCGTCCGCGATAACGCCCGCGCCTGGCTCGCGCTGGAAAATCCCGTCGAGTGGTTGTGGAGTTTTGCTCCCACCAAAAAGTCCAAAAAGCGTCCCCGCACCATGGCCGATTACACCTCAAAAACCCCGGAGTCCGATGCCCTGAGCAAAGCTCTCAAAAAAGCCGGTTTCAACTTTGTCGGCTCCACCATCGCCTACGCCTTCATGCAAGCCACCGGCATGGTCGATGATCATGCGGCTACATGCTTTCGAGCGAAACGATAAGATCAATTAACCGCAGAGAGCGCAGAGATCGCAGAGAATTAAATTTTAGTCATCTTGATGATCTTTTCTTTGTGCTCTTTGCGTTCTTTGCGGTTAAACCTCTTCTTCATTGAAATTTGAACCTTGAAACTTGAAGTTTAGCCCATGCACACCCTCACTCGCACCCCGATCTCTGAGAAGGAATTTGTTCCTCCGCATTATTTCAAACGGCTCGAGCGGGACGAGATCGTTCGCGGCGAGAGGCCGTTGGAAATGGATTTGGGATGTGGGGATGGATCGTTTTTGATCAACCTCGCCAAGCATCATCCGGAACGGGATTTCATCGGCGTGGAGCGTCTGTTAGGCCGATGCAAGAAGGTATCGAAAAAAATCACCCGCGCAGGCTTGGACAACGCGAAAATTCTTCGGTTGGATTCCAAATATGTCGTCGAGTGGTTGTTGCCCCCTTCCTCCATTTCGCGCATTCACCTGCTCTGCCCGGATCCGTGGCCGAAGTTCAAACATCATCGGCGTCGCCTCGTCCAGATTCCTTTTTTAGGAGCCATCAAAACCGCACTCATCCCTAACGGCGAATTCCTCTTCATGACCGATCATGAAGAATATTTCGAATACGCCTGCGAGCAAATCCAAGCCAGCGGCTTGTTCGAAATCCTACCCTGGAACGACGATTCCTTCTTCTACCCCAAAACCGATTTCCAAATCCAATGGGAAGCGGAAGGGAAATCCATGCATCGGATAAGGTGTAGGAAATGAGACAGAAGACTTGGAGATCGATGAAAAAGGCAACGTGAGTTATTTGATGTAACTGCGGCGTCCCGTCGCAGGCCGTGCAAGCTGCGTCCCGCAGCGTCATCCGTAGCTGGAATAGTTGCCCCCGTTCCCCTCTGCCAAGAACCTAGCGCACTCTTTCTACTGGCCACTTATCACTTGGCACTCTAAAGTTTGATCCCATCATTAAGAATCTAATTCATTTTTACTTTCTCTTATGAATTACCTTCATTGGCCAGAGGTCGCACGCTCAGAGTGTTTAAGCATACCTAGATCGACGGCGGACTGAACCAGCACTTGAATCGTTGGCAAACAACCACGAAAAACAAGTTTGTTGAGCGTGGCCACTCCATGTTGCTCAAATAAGCCACTGATGAGAGCATTAATAAAGGAACTGTTGGCACTGCGGATGCCTGTAAAATCTAAGATCACTTGGTCACAAATTGCCAAGTAGGGATCGATATTAGTTATCCGGAAACTGTAGGCTTGCGATCCATCGCTTAGACGAAGACCGAAGCCTTCACGCAAATGAATTTCGTGTGTCATGGTCGAAACGTAGCGGAGTTTAGTGGGGAGCGCAAGGGAATCTCTAGTTCCTTAGCTTCTCCTAATCTTCGCTGAAAATCGGCCGCTTTGGAGCTGAGGAAGGTAATGGCGATCACTGTCCCTGGAAAGCGAGCCTTGGATACAAAGCTTGTTTTCTTGGGCTCCGAACTATTGCTACGTATGACAATTCCGCTGCCGCTAGCTATGAGGATATGCCCACCCATGAGATCCACGATCCGAGCACTCAAGGTCAGACCCACCCCTTCGTTGGAGGGTTGGCCTTTGCTAGAAACCCGGGCAACCAGCGCCTGTTCAATTAAATCTTCATCCGATGAATCTTGCGCCCACTCGAAGCCAGCATCCGCAAGACTTCCGTGAATTCCGCGACCGCCATCTGCTATAGAAATCTTCACAAATCCATCTGTTAGAGTGGTTTGAGCCGCCACAAATCCCATGCCTCCGCTATGCTGCCTGACATTATTGGCCATCTCTGTAACAAGATAATACGCTGCATCATAGAGGCCAGCGTTGGGATGATCATAATCTTCGCCTCCAGGGGCGATACACGCGGCAATTCGATCGCCGAGATCCTCCACTTGATGAGAAATTTCTTCTAACGGGACAAACCTTCTTTCAGGATTATGACGCTCAAAGGGTTCGTCATCATGCTCCCAATCTAGAAGCCGGAAGAGATTCATATGCCGCAAATAATCGCGGATACTACAACTCTCCAAGCCGTGGACGTGCGTAACCAAGTGTGATTTTTTTCTTCGCTGTATGAATGCAGTAAGCGCTGACAATCCTGCGGGAGAAACTCTTTTCAAATCGCTGAAATCAACTGTTAACTCTTCTGTGCCAGAATGAACCGCAAGTTGCTCCAGAAATGGAATCAACCCGTCAGCGTTGATATGTTTGGGAATAGTCAACATCGTTCAGTGGACGGGATTCTAAAAGCTACCCGCTTCGCGATGCTTTGCGAGGTATTCTTGTTGCGGGATATAATTGGACGGCATCGTCATTTTTTGCCCTTGGCGCTTAAGGAAGTATTCTTTGACGGAAGAACTTTTGAAGTGATCACGGATGTCTTGAGAAATGATGAGCCTGTAATCATCATCGAAACTGATCAGATGGTTGTCAAACGCTGCATCGTATGTGGCAGATAGACAGAGACCATTACGTGGATCCATACGAGTTCCCCGATTTACCGACCAAGGAATAATGTGACTAGCGCGGTTGAGCTCTGGAATGTTGAGTCCTGTGATACAACATTCGTTGGCATAAAAGGTTAGAATCATTTTACGAAATGCATATTGCCCGATACGAATTTTGGATTCGCGCATCTGATCCTGACCATGATTGCTAGAAATAATGACTGTGGGATCAATGTTGATTTTGGATATTAACTCATCAGCGGTTCCCTGATGAGAGTTAACTTCTTCCATAACCTTTTCCGCATGATTGTGAAATGGAAGAAAATCGATCAAATGTGTTAGAGCTGCAGAACAATAACCGTCGCGGAGATAGCTGATTGGAAAGCGGTCGTTATACCATGGACTATCGGATCTTCTTTGTTCGCCGAGAACAAAATCTCTCAGCTGCGTAAGTCGCGCAGAAGAGTTTACCTGCCAGATATTTATGCAGTCGCTAAAATCGAATGGTTCCAGTTCCAGCATATTTGACAGAAGATCAATCGCGCGGATGTATGAACTCGCTTTGCCACTGCCATCTTTGTTTCCGTAATGGAGATGGTCACTGAATGCAGATCGAGTAGAGGTGGTAATTTCAGGCATTGTTGGTTTGGATATAAAGAGTCTGCTTGGTCGGCAATTCGGTCTTACTGGGCTTAATTTCCAGATGCTGAGGAAAAAATTGAATACGTTCCAAGGGATATATAAAAAGATATTCGTAAGTGATGCCTGTGATGGGCTCGAGCCAACAGTCCTCACTAACTTTCTCGATGAACATGAGTTCCTCATCCTGATCAAGTGGCAGAAATTCGATTCGATCAGCAAACACTTCTATAAATCTGACCTTGATGAATCCTGCTTCAGCTAATGTCAGTTTATAGTCGCAGGATGTGCCTACATTAATCGAATCTTGTCGGAGGAAGATAATCACTAATATGTTTAGTAGATGAAACCGTCATAGCGCACAAGTTTGAAGTGTGTAACTGTATTACTCTCAGCCATCCTACATGCATTAGATTCTATAAATACCCTTTATGGTTTATGCCGCGCATTTAAAGCAGCCAAATGCTCCCGCCCTGCCTTCCTTCGATCCGTGTTGCGGTGCAGCTCATCGAGACGGTTTGAAACCTGTTTGACGATTGTCGGATCCAGCAGCAGTACGGTGTGATTTTTGATCCAGTGCTTCAGCCCTCGATTGAGAACGTTATTGGGCATTTCCGTTTTGAATTCTGCGTTTCCGATGAAGATGAGAACGGGAAGAAAATGATCTTCGGGAAGATCGAGGAATTGCATGAGTGCTTTAACGTGCAATTTGTTTTGGTGAAGCGGATTTTGGAACCGTTTTTTGTTTTGATAGATTTGCTGCGTCCATTCGCGTTGTTTTTCGCTGCCAAAAATCCAGCCACGGTAGTTTTTGGTTTCGATGACGAAAATGCCGAAGGGAGAGACGACGAGATGATCGATCTGGGTGGTTCCAGCTTCGGTAGGATGCGGAAGATAGAGTTCGTGAAAGAGTTGGTATTGTGTGGGATCGAGATTGCGGAGACCGCGGTTGATCATTTTTTCACCGAACCAGCCTTTGAAAGTGGGTGAAGCGAGAATTTTGAATAATACCCCAATCAAGAGGAGAGGCACAAGAAAAGGCCAGTTGGCGAGCAAGGGATCTAACATAAGTTTTAAGTCTATGGGCATTTTTGATCATTTGAGCTGATGTTGCGTGTGATGCCACGCATAATGTTTTGGTGTGATGAACCGTGTAACTCTAGTCGCGCTTGTGAAAGGAAGAGCGCGGCTGGAGTTACGCGGTCCAATTTTTCATTTGATGTAGCGCCCTACCAAGAATCTTCTCCGTGGCCTCCGTGGCCTCCTCTCTGCGTTAAGAAAAATACCGAAAACCACTCAACCCATTCCAGTTGCCGGAATACATTTTGACAGCGCGAAATACTGGGTTCATAGTGTTTTTTAATGTGGCCACCCCCCTCACCTTGATTATATGCGCCTGCTATGTTTAACATTTGTGCTTTGCCTGGTTTGTCCTGCTCACGGACAACTCGTGCGACAGGCAGCGAGCACTCTAAATTTCCCGGCGTCGCTGCCGATCGCAACGGGTTATACCACAGAGAATGCTTTAGGATCGCTTACTTTCAGTTCCCCCATCGATGTGGCATCGCCACCGAGCGTAACCAATCAACTCTTCGTGCTCGAACGCGGCACAGGGATTCAGATCGTCAATCTCGATACGATGAGCAAGTCCACTTTTATGTCGTTGGCCGCTTACACCTCCAGTGAATGTGGATTGCTCTCGATGGCGTTTCACCCGAACTACAACCAGAACGGGTATTTCTATGTTTTTTACAGCTTGCGCATCAGTAATCAGACCTATCAACGGGTGGCACGCTTCCAAGCCACGGGAACGGCAGGAAATTACAACGCGGCAACTGCTGCGCAGGCCAGCACTCTTGCGCCAATCATCACGCAACGGGATGAGCAAGACAACCACAACGGTGGCGATATCGCCTTCGGCCCCGATGGTTATCTCTACATTTCGACAGGTGATGAAGGGGCGCAGTCCGATGGCAGTGATAACGCACGACGCATCGCAAAAGATTTTCTCGGTCACATTTTGCGAATCGATGTGGATTCCAAATCCGGTTCTCTGGCGCCAAATCCTCACGACGAGAGCAGTACAGGCACCGTGGGCGATAGCGCCATTACTGCCAATAGCTATCGCATCCCGCCCGACAATCCCTTTGTCACGCTGGCACAGGGAACGGGCGATGCCACTTACAATGGCTACACCTTTGCCAAAACCCGTATTCGCACGGAGATCTACTCAGTGGGCTACCGCAATCCATGGCGCATGAGTTTCGATCCGCTCACCGGGCGATTGTTTGTGGCGGACGTTGGACAGAATAACTATGAGGAAGTGAATCTCGTCACGAAAGGCTTTAACGCCGGATGGAGTTGGCGCGAGGGAAAACATGCGCACACACCTAACGTCTCACCCACCACCCCGCCCGCAGGCTGGAGTTCTGATGAGCCCATCTACGAGTACGATCACAGCAATGATGGCGCGGGCAGTGGCAATGATGCCGTCATCTACGGCTCCTCAATTACCGGCGGAGTGGTTTATCGTGGTGACCGGCTTCCTGAGCTATTCGGCAAGTATCTTTTCTGCGATTACAACACGGGCTACATTGTCGCTCTGACTGAGGGTTCGGGCGGTGGATGGACGGGTGCACGGATTGCAACGGACTCTAACATTTCCGGCTGGGGCTATGATCCGCGCAATCAAGATGCCCTGCTCTGTGATCTCTCGGCAGGTCAGGTGAAACGTCTTGCTCGTTCTGGCACCAACGGCACCGCCCCACCCGCACTCTTGTCTCAAACCGGCATCTTCTCCAATCTCAGCACGCTGACGCCGCAAGCGGGTGTTGTTCCCTACTCCGCTAATGTCCCGTTCTGGAGCGACTACGCGATCAAGTCCCGCTGGTTCGCGATCAAAAATCTAACCGATACGTTTGCATACAGCCAAGATGGAAACTGGACTCTACCGACAGGCATGACTTGGATCAAACATTTCGACATTGATACCACCCGTGGTGATTCCACGACGCGACGCAAACTCGAGACACGAATCATTGTCAAAACGGCGACAGAAATTTATGGTCTGAGTTACAAATGGCGAACCGACCAGAGCGATGCCGATCTGGTCCCGGAGCAAGGGGTGAGCGAGGTGATTCCCGCGAGCAGTCCCGCGCAAACTTGGCGTTACCCTAGCCGCACAGAGTGCCGGGTGTGTCACACCGACGTTGGTGGGCAGGCCCTGAGTTTCAATACCTATCAACTCAATCGCACGCATACTTACGGTGCGCAAACTCCCAATCAGATCGATGCATTCATCTCCGCCGGGTATATTACTCCGGGCACTGCTCCGAGCACCACCGCCACATTACCAGCCTACGCTCCAGCGAGCGATGCGCAGACTTCCCTCGAATGGCGTGTTCGTTCTTATCTCGCAGTGAACTGTGCTCAGTGCCATCAGCCTAGCGGTGCGGCTCCCGGCAATTGGGATGCGCGTGCAACGACACCAACGGATTCCGCCCAGCTCATCAATGGCATTTTAATCAATGATGGAGGCGATGCCACAAACCGTTGGTGTGTGCCCAACGACACCTCGCATTCGATGATTCTTAAACGACTCTCGGGAATCGGAGCCACACGCATGCCACCCTTGGGATCGAACCAGCGAGATCTAGTGGCGGAACAACTCCTTACCGACTGGATCAACTCCGCCCTTCCCGCGAGAGAAAGTTTTTCTCAATGGCAAACCACCCATTTCCAAAGCACCACGAGTCCTGATGCTCAAAGCACTGCCGACCCCGATGGCGATGGCCAGAGCAATGGCTTGGAATATCTTCTCAGCAGGAATCCGACGGTGCAAAATCCACCTTACGCGCCGGTCACCAGTACGGAGTCCGGCCAATTTTCCATGACTTTCACCCAACCCGCCAACCGCGCCGTGCTTGTGGAAACGAGTACCGATCTGCAGAACTGGTCGCTCTGGAACATACCGGGAAATGTACCAACGTATCCTGCGGCATCAACGCAACGCACCCTCAGCGGAAATCGTGACAATCCGTTCCAATTTTTCCGTTTGCGGCTTTCCGGTCCCTAACGACCCAGATTCATGTATCGCACCGTAAGGATTTGATTCTACTGTCGAGTGAACCCTGCAACCCAACCATGACTTATCTACACCTCTTTCATCTGGCGGCGACGGCGGGGTTCTGCGTTTTGTTATGGATGGTGCAGGTGGTGGTTTATCCGCAGATGGTAAAAGTGCGGGCTGAGGATTTCCATGCTTACCACGAAAGGCATACCCACGCGATCACTTGGCTGGTCGCTCCGCTATTTTTGTTAGAAGGCTCGTGTGCCGCCTTATCCTTTTGGTTAGGATGGCAGTCACAGCTATGGGGACAGGTTGCTTCCGTTGGACTTTTTGCGGCGAACAGCTTGGTGACGTTCCTGTGGTTCGTTCCCGCGCATTTGCGATTGGGCCGTGGGAGGAATGAAATACTCCTGCAACGGCTGGTGGCGATGAACTGGTTGAGAACGGGGTTGTCGACAGTGAGAGTATTGGTGGTGATGGATTTAGCTGCGCAGAAATCGTTCCTAGTTCTTGGTTCTTAGTTCTTGGTTGGGCACCGCGCTTAAACATTGGAGAACCAAGAACGAAGAACTAGGAACCAGGAACTTCCCCTAGAACTACCGATACCGTCGGAGCTACCTTAAACAATTCACGAGCGGTTTCCCTTACTTGCTGTGCAGAAATGTTAGAATAAATTTCCGGTAACAGGCGGTGGGTGTTTGCGGGGTTGCCGAAGAGGAGGTCTAGGGCGGCGTGGCGGGCGTTTGAGGAGGGCGATTGTTGTTGGATGGCGAGGCCCGATAAGGCGGTGGAGCGGACTCGTTCAAAGGCTTCATCGGGGATGCCTTGGGTGGCGATTTTTTCGATTTCTCGAAGGAGTTCGTTGCGGGCGAGGTCGATTTGCTCGGGAGATGTTGCGAGATAAAAGAAGAACAGGCCGGTGTCGTAGCCGAGAAATTGGCTGGCACCGACGCGATAGGCGAGGCCGAGTTCTTCCCGAATGCGTCCGAACAATGGGCCGGCCATATCGGAGGCGTATTCCTGAAGAAACGCGAGGGCATGGCGCTGCGCGCTGGCGATGTCGCTGCCGGGATATGCGATGGCGAGGACGGCTTGTTTTTTCGGCAGGGTTGTTTCGGCAGACTGCCCTGCGGAAATGTCCGATTTCGGTGCGGTCCAGGCGGAACCGGTGGGCAGGTTTTTGAGATGATCTTCGAGAAGTCCGATGAGATGAGCTGGCTCAAAATCGCCCGCGATGGCGAGGGTGAGGTTCGCGACGTTGAAGTGGAGAGAGTGATGGGCGGAGAGGGCGAGCCGGTCGATTTCTGTTAGGGAAGCGATGGAGCCCAAAGAATCGAGCCCGTAGCCGTTTCCTGAGAAATGGGTGCGGCGGAGCTGGGCGAAGCAGGTGTGCAGTGGATCGGAGAGGGCTTCTTCGAGCGCGGCGATTTGTGAGGCTTTTTCACGAGCGATCGCATCTGAGGGGAAGGATGGATTGAGTAGGACGTCGGAAAAGATTTCGAGGATGGCGGGGGCATCGGGCGCAAGTCCGCCGGCTTGGAGGAGGAGGGCGTTATTGCCAGCGGAGGCAGAAATGGATGCCCCGAGAGATTCCAAGCTGAGGGCGATTTCATCCGCAGTACGCGAGGTGGTGCCTTTGGTAAGGGTGGAGGCGAAGAGTTGGTTGAGGCCGTTGTTAGAAGGATTTTCCGAGGTCAGGCCAGCGCCGATGGCGGCTTGGAAATGAATGAGCGGCACGCGGTGATCCGGAAGCAACGCGATGCGGAGCCCGTTCGATAAAACGTGGGTGGTGATCTCGGTTTGGCTGAGCGCGGATTTTTTCCCGGCGGCTTTTGGTGCGACTCCCAATGGATCGAGCGAGGTGAAGGTAAGTTGTTTTTCTGTTAGGATCTGACAAACGCGGCGGACATCGGCAGCGCTCACGGCTTGAATCTCCGCGAGGTAGGCGCGGGTGTGATTGAGATCGCGTGCTTCGTGCCAGTTGGACGCCAGATCCGATGCGCGGCCGGATGCGGAGGTGAGGGTGCGGAATTGCGAGGTGGCGGTTTGGCGTTTCGCTTTGGCGATTTCGTCATCGAGTGCGGTGGATGGCAGTTCGGCTAGTTCGGTAAGGATGGCGGCTTTGAGTTCATCGCGTTTCTCGGGTGAAGTTTCTGCGGAGATGGCGAACAAGCCTTCTTCGTCCGGGCCGTTCCATGTCCATGCGGAAATTTCGAGCGCGAGTTCGCGTTGATCCCGGAGGATGCGGTGGAGACGCGATGCGCGACCGCGACCCAGGATGGCCGCTAGGATATCGTAAGCGGGAGTATCGGGATGACCGATGGCGGGAGTTTTCCATGACAAGCACAAGCGGCTGGTCGGGATATCGAAATTTTCAAAGTCCTCGCGCGGGCCAAGTTGTTTGGAATCGCGTTGGATGTGTGGCTCTGGACCGGAAACGATGCGGCAGTCTTGGGTGAGCTCGGTGACTTTTGCAATGGCGAGCGCGGGATCGAAATCGCCCGAGATCACCATGTGGATGCGATCCGGGGTGTAGCGGTTGCGATGGTAGTTTTTCAGATCCTCGTAGGAAACTTCATCGAACAAATGCCGATGACCGATGACGGGATGGCGACGTGCATCTACGGTGAACGCCGTAGATAGCAGCAAGCGGATGGAGGCGCTATCGGGATCGTCCAAGCCCATATCGATCTCGCGGCGGATGACGTCTTTTTCGTTTTCAAAATCCGCTTCGGGGATGGTTGGAAAAAACACCAGACCTGTTAGACATTTAAGAAAGGAGTCGAGTGAGTGCGCGGGTCCATCGATGTAATAGACAGTGCGATCAAAAGTGGTGTAGGCATTCCAATGTCCCCCACCCGCTTGGACGGTTTGGGCGAGTTCATCGGCAGAGAAATCGCGGGTGCCTTTGAAGACCATGTGCTCAAGAAAATGCGAGAGCCCGGAGCCGAGCTTTTCTCCTTCATGAATGCTGCCGGTTGCGACCCATGCCTGTACGGAAATGACGGGGGCGGAGGGATCGGGATCGAGGATAAGCACAAGGCCGTTGGGGAGAGTGAGGCGGGTGGCGGAGGTGAGCGGGTATTCCATGGAAGAGATTGGAGAAATGATTTTGGTAGGGCGCCATCGCCGAGGGCGCCGTATGAAATGAGAAAGCTTAGGATCTTTCAAGGGATAATCAAATGGCT
>JAZKIL010000015.1:0-76015 GCA_040384845.1 Verrucomicrobiota bacterium
CTTTTAGCTCGCCGGCTTTTACAAAGCTGTGGGCGGCGTCGGAGGCTTTTTTTGCCTCAGTTAGATCCGCCGTGAGTGTCGCATCGATGACTTCGCTCTTGGCAGCGAGCTGGGGTTCGACGGAAGTGGCTGCGGTTTTGATTTCAGCAAGTTCAGCGTCGGACACGTTCGCGGGCGGAGCGGCGATGGCTAACGAAGGTGCAAGGCAGAGGGCGAGGAGAGCGGCGGTTTTTGTAGGGATTGAGCGCATCGAGGTAGAGGGTTCAGAATAGGAAATCCATGTGGTGGAGGGGCCGATGAGAAAACCTTGGCCATTTTGGAAAGCATAAATCAGGCCGCTGCCTTTAGCGACGAGCTTGTCAGTGGTGATTTGAATGGGCTCGTTGGCCCGGAGTTGGGCGGTGCTTTGATTGAAAACCGCTTTTTGGAGCTGCACTTTGCCGCGCAGTGTGCGGTCCGCTTTGTAAAATTGGATCAGGACATTTTCTCCCTGGATTTGCTCAGAATCGATCAGGGTCATGATTTCTGCTTTGAGATCGCCGACAAGATTTCGGTTTTTGTCATAACGGGGAAGCAGAACGCCGTGCAACACGCTGCCATTTGGCAGGAGAGCCATGGGATTTTTTGCCGCGTCTGCAATCGGATCCTTGGCATGTAAAATACCAGCAGAGAGCAGGAGGATGGAAATGCGTAAGATCAATGGCTGAAATTGATAAGATGGGGGGAGATTAGCGAGCCGAAAGATGGAGACAATCATGGATTTTCACGAATGGTAAAATGCCGGGGAGACGGGCGTGTGGATGAATTGGGAAAGCAGGAGTTGATTTGCGGCAAGGAGAGGGCGAAGCTCGCGGCATGAAACCAAAGGTTGGCGATGTAGCACCGGAGTTCCGGGCGACGGTTGTAGATGGAAAAACCGAATCTCAGGTATCGCTCTCCGATCTGCGCGGGGAGCGTGTGGTGCTCGTTTTTTACCCAAAGGACAACACCCCAGGCTGCACGATTCAGGCGTGCTCGCTGCGTGAACATTGGGGCGACATCCAAGGCAAAGCCCGAGTCTTCGGCGTGAGTGCCGACAGCGTGGCCAGTCACCGGAAGTTCATTTCTAAGAAAAATCTGCCCTATCCATTGATCGCGGATGAGGATAAACAAATCGTCACAGCCTACGGGGTGTGGGTGGAAAAATCGATGTTGGGCAAAAAATTTATGGGTATAGAACGCAGCACTTTTGTGATCGGCGTGGATGGTAAAATCGAAGCGGTTTTAGAAAAAGTTTCGCCCCTTACTCATACCGAGAAATTGTCGGAAATTCTCAGTTAATGGATCACAAGTCTCATAAACATCCTGCACATGTCGCTTTCGCAACGGTTGCGATTGGCCTGATGGCAGTTGGCCTTGCTGCTGGACTGGGATTTTTAGGAATCATCGAGCGCCTTGATCGCTGGATCATGACCTTGATGATAAAGCCCGGATTTTCTGCACCCGTGCAATCGGTGGATCGGGTTCTGCTCTGGAGCGTGACGGCTTTGCTGGCGCTTAGCTTGGCAGCTGTGATGCTAAATATTTCCGGTAGTTGGCGGCGCTTATTGATTTGGGCCCTTGCTTTGATCCTCACCTTATTTTGGATGCCGGTCTTGCTGCTCGCTTCACACAAACCAGAAATCGGCGTGGTCTTGGTCGGCCTGCTGTGGTCGGGTTGTTGCGCGATGGTTTACGTTATGAATCACGACATGCCCGCAGATCTATCAGATCAAAATAAACCGAAACAAACCGATGCCCCGCGCTGATTTTCCTGATTCTGTTAGAAATTTGGTCACGGAGCTAAAACAGCTTCCGGGCGTTGGCCCGCGCAGTGCGGAGAGAATGGCGGTATGGCTGCTTCAAAATAAAAAGGCGAATCCCATCAAGCTTTCCGAAGCCGTGATCCACGCACACGAGACCATCATCCCGTGTCCAGTCTGCGGGTTTTTCGCGACCCGGGAAATCTGCGATATCTGCGCAGATGAGAAACGCGATGAGTCACTACTGTGCGTTGTCGAGCAAGCGACCGATGTCATTCCGCTTGAGCGTGCTGGGGTTTTCAAGGGCAAGTATCATTGCTTGGGTGGGAAATTGTCTCCCTTGGATCGGGTTTCACCGGAGGATTTGAATATCCCGCAGCTCTTGAAACGCGTGGATTCCAAGGACGGAAACATGGAAATCATCCTTGCCTTGGGTGCCGATGTGGAGGGTGAGGCAACTTCGAATTATCTAGCGGATATGTTGCGTGGAAAATCAGCCAAAGTCACTCGCATCGCCCAAGGGCTTCCCGCCGGTGGTGGGCTAGAACATGCGGATGAGCTAACATTGATCCGTGCACTTCAAGGCCGACGCGATTTTTAATCGACCGACTGAGTCCTTGCGCAATTTTCACTTTAGAACTAGTTTTCTGACTGATGTTCTCAAAAACGCTTATCCCGGCCCTCGTATCAATCGTCCTGCTCAGTGGCCTAAATGTTCAAGCGAAGTCGATCTCGCGCCCCATTGATCCCCTGCTCAAAGCAACCGAGAGCTGGAAAATGACCGTGGACGAGTTTGAAAAAACCTTTACCGAAGAAGGCAACAAACTCTTCGTCTGGCTGACCCTGGATCGCACCCGTGCGAAGCTGACCCGTAAACTTTACGGAAATGCCGAAATCGATCTCACCGCATTTGATGGGCAAGTCCCCGTGCAGGAAGTGATCGTTGATTTTGCGGATGGCAAACTCAACCTCATTTCGATTTCGATCTACAACCGTGCGGATAGCGGAGCCATCACCACCGAACAATTTGCCGAGCGTTTTAAAATAGCCGGAAAAGTGGTGGGTGAAACTCTAATCGCAAAACCGCAGCGCCGCACAGCGGATGCGAAAAACGGCCTCCTGACGGAAGGTTACTCATGGAACTCCAGAGAAACCGGCGTCGCGTTGTTAGAGCATAACGAAGGCGCATTGGAAAAAGCGGAACGTGAATTTTTAAGGCTTCGCATCGCACGGCCAAATGCAACAGGTCCATTGGCGGCTTCCATGATCCATACTCGTGGTGGCGCGGCAGCTAAACTCGGGGACCTTCCAAAAAACGTCAAAAAAGAAACCAACGGCGATGTCATCATCCTTAATATGCCAATGGTTGATCAAGGCGATAAAGGTTACTGCGTGGTCGCAACCGTGCAGCGAGTTTTTGAATACTACGGCATCGGCGCAGACATGCATCAGATCGCACAAATCTCTGAGGCGGATCCTAACAGAGGCACCAGCACACTCACCATGGCTAAGGAGCTCGATAAGATCGATTATCGCTTTAAAACCCGCCTCGATATCATAGGCATGGGTCAGCCTTTGACTGAAGTGGAAGAAAAGAAAGGCGAATACTATGTCGGCAAACCTGTCGATGATCACAAGTTTTTCAAAGAAATGCGCACTTACATCGACAGCGGCCTACCCTTGCTTTGGTCGTTAGAACTGGGCCGCTATCCCGAAGTCCCACAGCTCAGCCCTCAAACCGCCGGCGGCCACATGCGCCTCATCGTCGGCTACAACGACAAAACCGAAGAAGTCATCTTCTCCGATTCATGGGGTGCCCGCCATGAAGCCAAACGCATGAAAATGTCCGATGCCTATAAGGCTTCTCACGGATTGTTTGTTCTCAAGCCGACGGTTAGATAAGTGGGTGCGAATCCCAACAGGATTCTGTATCCCAGTCCGGGGTTGGGACAACCCCCGGGAACCATAATCCGAATGCTTTGACAGAAATGGAAGGTTGGTGAAATCTCGTTTCATCCCCCCATGTCTCAATCGCTATCCCGTATTTATTTGCACATCGTATTTTCGACCAAAGATCGTCAGCCTTTCCTGCTCGATTCTGAGTTGCGGAAATCACTTCACGCATACATCGCTGGAACGATGAAGCAACTGGATTGTATCCCCGTGGAAATAGGTGGCGTGGAAGATCATATCCACATTCTCTGTCTATTGCCACGCGCCAGGACGGTTGCCGATGTCGTGAAGGAAACGAAACGGCTTTCGACTAGGTGGCTACAGGAGCAAGATCTAACAGTAAAAGATTTCCATTGGCAGAGCGGATACGGAGTGTTCTCGGTTTCTCAATCCAGCGTCAATGCGGTCACGGAATATATCACGAACCAAGAAGAGCATCATCGTAAGGTTTCATTCCAGGATGAGTATCGGGCGTTTTTGAAAAAACACGCTGTGGATTTTGATGAGAAATACGTTTGGGATTGAAACGCGTCGAGATTACAGAACGCCTTCAGCGTTCGGTTTATCTACGTGTGAAGTCCAGGGGTTGTTCCAACCCCTGGCTAGGTTACAAAATCCCGTTGGGATTTGAATTAGGATAAGTTGAATCCCAGCGGGATTCTGTATTCCAGCCCGGGGTTGGGACAACCCCGGGTGTGAAGGCGAGAAATATCACCAACCCTGAAAGGGTTGTGCAACGATGTTCATCAAGCCAAAATCTGCGCCAGCACATACGGGAGAATCCCGCCAGCTCTGTAGTAATCTTTCTCCACCGGCGTATCGATGCGGACGATGACGGGGATGTCGAAACTGGAGCCATCCGCTTTGTGCACACGCAGGGTGGCTTGTTGCATGGGCTTGAGGTCGTTGTCGATTCCGAGAATGTCGAAGGTGGCATCTGCCAGGTCTTTGACTTTTTCGTAGTCGTCCTTGTTGACGAAGTTGCAGGGCAGGACTCCCATGCCGACGAGGTTGGAGCGGTGGATGCGCTCGAACGATTTGGTGACGACAGCTTTGACTCCTAACAGGTTGGTGCCTTTCGCTGCCCAGTCGCGGGATGAACCCATGCCGTAGTCTTCGGCGCCGATGACGATGGTTGGGATATTGGCTTTCTGGTAGACGGCAGCAGCATCGTAGATGGCTTGCGTTTCACCATTGATCTTGGTGACTCCGCCTTCGATGCCGGGAACCATGAGGTTCTTGATGCGGACGTTTGCGAATGTGCCGCGGGTCATGATCCGGTCGTTGCCACGGCGTGAGCCGTAGGAGTTGAAGTCGAAGAACTCGACGCCTTTTTCTGTTAGGAAACGTCCGGCTGGGCTGTCTTTCTTGATCGCGCCTGCGGGTGAGATGTGGTCGGTGGTGACGGAGTCGCCGAAAATACCGAGTGGGCGCGCGCCTTTGATTTCGAGGATGTCACGTGGGGTCGGGGTGAAGCCGTCGAAGAATGGAGGTTCTTGAATGTAGGTGGATTCGCGATCCCATTCGTAGACGTTTCCGGTGGAGGATTTGATGTTGTTCCACTTGGGATTTTGGTTGGCGAAGCCAGTGTAGAGGCGTTGGAAGACATCGGGCTTGAGCGAGGAAACCATGGCTTCTTCGATCTCGGCAGAGGATGGCCAGATATCGCGGAGGTAAACGGGGTGACCATCGGAACCGTAGCCGAGGGGTTCGGTTTCCATGTCGATATCGACGGTGCCTGCGATCGCGAAGGCGACGACGAGTGGGGGCGACATGAGGAAGTTGGCTTTGATCGATTGATGGACGCGGGCTTCAAAGTTGCGGTTTCCGGAAAGGACGGATGCGGCGACGATGTCCTCGGATTTCACGACGTCTTCGATGCCGGGATCGAGCGGGCCGGAGTTTCCAATACAGGTGGTGCAACCGTAGCCGACGGTTTGGAAACCAAGTAAATCCAGTTCTTCTTGGAGGCCGGTTTTGTTGAGGTAATCGGTGACCACACGCGAGCCGGGTCCGAGCGATGTTTTGACGGAAGGTTTAACAGTTAGACCTTTCGCATTGGCTTTTTTCGCAAGCAAACCGGCGGCGAGCATGACGCTGGGGTTCGAGGTGTTGGTGCAAGATGTGATGGCGGCAATAAGTACTGAGCCGTGGGTGATGGTGTCTTTGATGCCTTCTTTGGAATCGACCGTGACTTCCCAGATCGGGTAGGACGGTTCTTCGCTGGGCTCGGTGACGATGCCGACCGAAGCTCCAAACTCTGAGCCAAGGCCAGGCGCCGTGTCCGGCACGCTATCGAGTGTATCGGGCAAACCTTCTGGCGTTTCCGTATTGATGACTGGCTGCTTGTTGTAGCCGTCTGGTGAGGGGCCGGTAAGGAGGGATGCCCATTTGGATTTGAGGGAATCAACCTCAATACGATCTTGCGGACGTTTCGGTCCTGCGACGCCGGGTTTGACGGTGGAAATATCGAGATCGACGACTTGGGAAAATTGCAGTGCATCGCGATCGGTAGGGATGCCCCAGAGGTCTTGGGCTTTATAATAGTTTTCGACGGTTTTGCAGAGTTCCGGTGAACGTCCGGTGCCTTCGAGGTAGCCGGTGGTGATTTCGTCGATGCCGAAGAAGCCCATGGTTGCGCCATATTCAGGAGCCATGTTGGCGATGGTGGCGCGGTCTGGGAGCGAGAGTGCTTTTGCGCCGGGGCCGTAGAACTCGACGAATTTTCCTACAACTTTGGTTTGGCGAAGCATTTCAGTGACGCGCAGGACCAGGTCGGTCGCGGTGACGCCGGTGGCCAGTTTACCTGTTAGATAAACACCGACCACTTCGGGAACGAGGAAAGTGACTGGCTGGCCGAGCATGCCGGCTTCGGCTTCGATGCCGCCCACTCCCCAACCCACGACGCCGAGGCCGTTGATCATGGTGGTGTGCGAGTCGGTTCCGACAAGGGTGTCCGGATAAAACACTCCGTCTTTTTCCAGCACGCATTTCGCAAGGTATTCGAGGTTCACTTGGTGAACGATGCCGATGCCCGGAGGCACGACTTTGAAAGTATCGAAAGCTTGTTCGCCCCATTTAAGGAACTCGTAACGCTCCCGGTTGCGGTGGAACTCGAGATCCAGGTTTTTTTCCAAAGAGAAACCTGTTCCGGCGTAATCGACTTGCACCGAGTGATCGACGACGAGATCGACAGGCACGAGTGGCTCGATCATTTTTGCGTCTTTGCCCATGGCGTGAACGGCGGAACGCATCGCTGCGAGATCGACGAGTAACGGCACACCGGTGAAATCCTGAAGCACGATGCGCGCGACGACGAAGGGGATTTCATAATCACCAGGAGATTTCGCGTTGTAGTTCGCGAGGTTCTGAATGTCTTTGTCGGAAACTTTGAGGCCGTCGTTGTTACGAAGTAGGGACTCGAGCACGATACGGATCGAGACGGGGAGTTTGGAAAGATTCGGGAAACCCTTTTCGGCAAGTGCGGGGAGGGAGTGAAGTTTGCCTTCGTTGCCGGAGCCTGTGGTGAATGTGCGGATGTAGCTCATGAATGGTGTTTTTCTAAAAAGAGATTCTGTGCGGGGAGGGTTGGGGATTGTGGGGAATTTGTCAAAAACGTTCCTTGCGTGGATTGAGATTGTCGCTGGGGGTTTGCTTTGATTGAGTGGCGTTATGAAATGGGTTTTAACGACAATGGCGGTTTTTGTGGTGGCGGGATGCGTTGCGAAAACCCAGATCCCCGTCCCCGATACGGCGATGGCTGCGGGAAGTGGCCATTCTCTGGAAACCCTCCAGCGGGGTCATGCCGTTTACGTCACTCAATGCGGCCGCTGCCATGCGCCAATGATGCCCTCGAAAATTTCTGATGAAGACTGGCACATCGTGGTTCCCGGAATGGCATGGAACGCGGGTATTTCCAAAACCGATGAAGCTGCGGTTCTGAAATACATTCATGCAGCTCGGTGAGCCGGAATCTTTACTGCATAAATAAAAAACCGCCGCTTTGTGGGCGACGGTTTTGATCGAACGCGAATCGCAGACGAGAAATTTAGTATTTCACGCCGCAACCGTAAGGCTTGTTGGTGGCGTTGGTGACTTCTTTGCCGGCGAGCACGGCATCAAGTGCGTTGACGAATAATTTATCGGCGGACTCGATATCCTCAGCTTTCGGTGTTGCCTTCGAATCGATCGCGCCGGAGTAAGCGAGCGTGCCGTCTTTAGCGATGATCATCATGTGCGGAGTGACTTTCGCATCGTAGGCTTTGCCGACTTTGCCATCGGCATCGATTAAGATTTCGGTGGCTTTGCTGCCCTCGGCGGTGGTTTTTTCGAGCAGTTTATCGGCTGCAAGGTAGCCTTGTTTGCCCTCGGCTGCAGAATTCACGGTCAACCAGATCACACCTTTTTCGGCGTAAGCAGCTTGGAGAGTTTGCATGTTTTTTGAGGAATAATGCTTTTTGACGAAAGGACAGTCGAAATTCAGCCATTCGAGAACGACCACTTTGTCTTTATAGTCAGTTAGGCTAACTTCTGTGCCTTTTGCGGTTTTGGCCGTGAAGGCAGGAGCAGCTTTGCCGACTTCTGAGGCAAATGATGATGTGATAGCGATAACTCCGACGATGGCGGCTGTGATAAATGGTTTCATAAGTTGTGAGGTTGGTCTTTAAAACACCGATATGGCGGTGCGAATCCTTATACATATCTGCAAAATCAAATATTTCCTCTGATTTTTTCAGAAAAATGGTGGCGGCTCGTTTGGGGTTTGGAAGTTTGGGATTTGGTGATTAGAAAGCGCCAGATGATTACGCAGGCATTTATTTTGGGCGCGGGGCTGGGCACGAGATTGCGGCCCCTGACCGATGCGTTTCCCAAGCCACTCGTACCGCTGTTTCACAAGCCGCTCGCAATGTGGGCGGTGGAGGCTTGCGAGGAGGTGGGTTGCAACAGGTTTGCGATCAATACCCATCACCTGCCGGAAAAATGGCAGGGATTTGGTGCGGGGAGAGACATAACATTTTTTCACGAACCTATACTGTTAGAAACCGGCGGCGGTCTGAAAAATATCGAGAGCTGGCTGGATGATGGAAGCTTGCTGATCCACAACGGAGATATTTTTTCATCGATGGATCTGCAGAAGCTGCTGGAAGTTCACGAGGCAGGAGACAACGAGGTGACGCTCGCTCTCCGCAGCGATGGGATTGCGAAGCATATCGCACTAGGTTCTGACGGTAAAATCACGGATATCAGCCGGAAATTAGGTCGTGCCGACGGCACGAAAGTCTTTAGTGGGATCTACTGTGTGCAGAGTCGCTTCTTAAGGCGCATTCCGGTAGGCGAGAAAATTTCCGTGATTCCTTTTTTCCTGGATTTGGTGAAGGAAGGAAAGATCGGCGGAGTTTTGTTAGATGAAGGCGATTGGATGGATCTCGGCGATGTGGAATCCTATCTCGCCGCGCATCAGCAGCTTGCGTTGCAAGCACCGATCCATGCCGAAGCGGTCATTGAAGACGGTGCCGTGATTGAAAACAGCGTCATCGGAAAAGGTGCGCGGATTGGCAGTAAAGCGAGAATCATCAACAGTGTGGTGTGGTCGGGAGCTGAAGTTTCCCGTGAGGTAATCAATGAGGTGGTGATGGAATAGCTTGAATCTGAATTATATATCCATAATCTAGCCGTTTAAATTCATATAAAGTTAAAATTATGATCAAAAAAATCCTCAGTCTTTTTGGAGCAAAGAAAGCACCAGAGCCACCCGAACATGACGAGGAGGCAGCAAGTCAGTGGTACGACGAAAAGTCCGCTTATATGGAAGCCGTGCTAGGCAAGGAACATGATATGGTGATGCATGCGATCATTCCTTACGCGGTGGGAGGAGGACTGGATTTGTATTATTACCCAAATGGGATTGAAGGCGTTGGGATCGCAACCAAGGAAGTATCGGATTTGCCGGACCAAGGATCCAGCAATAAACAATTTGATCAATACGAACTGGTGATGTTCACCAGACATCAGCTCAATCTTGATATTGCGAAGGATAAGTCGACCGCATTTGGTAAGGCTCATTCTAACATTAATTCCATTTTGAACTGCATCGCTCCATACAGCGCACAGGCTACTTTGAATCACAATGAGACATGTGAGTTTCCTGCAGAGATGGAAGGTTTGGGCGGAAAATGTTTGATCTTTCAGGCCTATGGCTGGACTGGCGAAACAAAAATTCGGGCTCTTGGCAGTGATCGAGGTGTTTCGATCAGAGATGCAATTTGCGAGGAAAAATACTACCGCAACTCTGATAGAACGATTCAAAGAAGCGGGTCATTTTCCTTATTCCGACTTGGATCGCGAGCCAGTTGCGTGACCTGACCTTTGAATGCAGCCGGTCGGGGGCCGGCTCTCCTATAGGGTGGCAATCAGGCGGACGAATTGGCGGCCGTATTCCACGTAGGAGTTGTAGCATTGATCCCAATCGACGGCGGAGGGATCGGGGGCGTGGAAGACGGTGGCGACGTGGGGTTCGATAGCGATCCAGCCTTTGTAGTTGGATTGGTGAGCGTCTGTTAGAATTTCACGAAGCTTCGCTTGGCCGAGGCCGGGCATGGTGTATTCCGGCTCGATGTCATCGGAGAGCGGGTTGATGCAATCTTTGATGTGGATGTGAGCGACGTGCTCTTTTACTTTCAGCCAAAACTCCATGGGATCTTGCCATGGGAAAGGTTCGGGCTTGGAGCGATCGAGTTGAAAGACAGGATTTCCGGTATCGAAAACGAGTTTCAAGCCGGGGACTTCTTCGACGAGGCGCAGTGAATGGTCGGCAGAGAATCCGCCCCAGTTCATGCAGTTTTCGTGAATGGCGGTCAGGCCTTCGTCGGCAAAACGTTTGACGATTTCGCGCAAGCGACGGAAACGCTCGGCTTCGTTTTGATCGGTGCCCCATGGATCCTGTGCGTAGGACATGATGCGGATCATCGGGGTGTTGAGACGCTTCATGCGTGGGATCGCGCGCTCGATTTCTGCTAGGGTGATAGAAAAGTCCGAGCCGATTTTTTTGCCCCAGTTGCCGATGGCAGATCCAAATTCCGGGACGCTGACTCCTGCTGCATCGAGCTTGTCCGCGGCTTTTTGGAAATCGTCTTCCGGCATATCGTGAATGTTGGTGTTGCCAACCATGCGGGTGGAGATGGCTGACCAACCGAGCTCCCGGGTCGCTTGGATTTGTTTATCGATGTCGCGGGAGGCTTCGTCGGCGAAGCCAGTGAGTTTTTCAATGGAGAGCATGCGCGCACGCTAAGTGGAAACTCGAAATTTTAAACTTTAAACTTCAAGGAAGGGGGAGACTTTCAAAAATAATTTGATAGAGTCGCGGAATGAAGCGTCGGAAATGGATGGGGTTGTTCGGGGGTTTTTGTTTGGTGGGATGTGGGGAGAAAAAGACGGCGATGGCTGTCAGTAAGGTGGAGTTGCCTTGGACTGAGTTAAAAAACGAGTGGGAGGAAGTGAGCGGCGGGCAGGTGGATGTTGGGGAGGAACTCAGCATCGGCTGGGGTGAGGGACTGACGAATGTTCGCTGGAAAGGTGATGTGCCAATAGCGCCATTTGAGTTGGAGTTGAAGGCGAAACGGGTCAACGGAACGGATTTTTTCTGTGCGGTGACGTTTCCCGCAAGAGGTGTGGAAGAATGCGTGACCTTGATTGTGGGCGGTTGGGGAGGTAGTTTGGTCGGAATTTCCTCGATCGATGGCAAAGATGCCTCGGAAAACGATGCTCAGAAAATTCACACCTTCGAGACCGACGTCTGGTATCAGATCCGATTGGTGAGGGACGGGGAAAAGATCCTGGTGTGGATTGATGGAGAGAAACTCATCGATGTCGATACGACGGGGAAAACCCTGTCGCTGAGGCAGGGCGGGATTGAGGAATGCGCGCCTTTCGGCTTAGCCACTTGGCAGACATCCGCGCGGATCAAAGACATCCGCTGGCGGGGGATCTCAGGGGAGAAATAGTAAAAACAGCCCGAGAAATCGGCGTCCGGCGCCGATCTGAAGCCGTTTCCCAGCAAGACTTTCGGCTTGCAACGGTCTACTAAACTGAATTACAAGCCTGCAACGAACAACCTCTGCGACATGGAGAGTGGGTCATATACCCACTCTTTTGCGTCTCCAGAACCTTCATTCACATCCGGAAAAAGAAATTTTTCCACCAACTGCCTGTCCATCGCTAGCCATGACCAACGACATCGTCGCACTCATCGAATATTACGAAAAAGAAAAAGGAATCGACCGTAACAAAATTGTTTCGGCCCTCGAATTTTCCTTTGTTTCTGCTTATCGCAAAATGGTTCCCGGAGCTGATGCGATCGAGACTCTGCGTGCTGAAGTGGACACGAAAAAAGGCACGACCAAGATTTTCGCAGCACTCAATGTATGCGCTGATGGCGAGCAAACGGACAAATTCAACGAAGTTCCGTTCAGTATTGCACAGAAAAAGAACCCGGAGATCGAGGTCGGTGGAGTTCTGGAATTCAACGTCACCCCTAAAGATTTCGGACGTATTGCCGTCCAGACTGCAAAACAAACAATGATGCAGCGCCTTCGCCAAGCGGAGAAGGAAATGATTTACGAAGAATTTAAAGACCGCGCGGGCGATGTCGTCTCCGGAACGGTTCGCCGCTTCGAGCGCAATGATGTGATGATCGATCTCGGAAAATTCGAGGGAATCATGCCGAATCGTGAGCGCGTCCAAGGCGAAGATTACAATATCGGCGACAGGATTCGCTGCTACGTATTGGCGGTTGAAAACGAAGGTCGCGGCCCGGAAATCATCCTTTCCCGCAGCCACCCGAACTTTGTGCGCCGCTTGTTTGAGGCGGAAGTGAATGAAATTTCTGACCGCACGGTGGATATCCGCGCGATCGCACGTGAAGCCGGTTTCCGCACGAAAGTAGCTGTCTGGAGCAACGATCCAAAAGTCGATCCCGTCGGTGCCTGCGTTGGAATGCGCGGTGCCCGGGTGAAAAACATCGTCCGCGAACTCAACAACGAGAAGGTCGATATCATCCGTTGGAGTGAAGATCCGGCCGAATTGGTCCGCGAGGCGCTTAAGCCAGCTGAGCTGATTTCGATCTCGGTAAACAAAGAGGACAAAATCGTTCTCGTTACTGTTAGCGAAGAAGATCTCAGCAAAGCGATTGGTAGAAAAGGCCAGAACGCACGTTTATCCTCACGCCTGATGGGCTGGGACGTCCAGGTCCGCAAAGACGAGACCAAAGAAGAACAATTTAAAGAAAAAATCGGTGGCGTCGCTCATACCTTGGGCGAGCAACTTGGTATTTCCGATGAGCTTGCAGCAAAACTCACCCTCTTCGGTGGAGTCAGCGCTGAGATGATTGTCGATATGCCAGTGGAGTTCCTCACCAGCTCGCTTGAGCTCAGTGTGGAAGAAGCGGAATCCATCTTGGAAAGAGCAAAGAGCATCGCTTCAGGAGAAGCTGCTGCCAACTAAGATTTCGACTCTCCCTATTTTTCTAACCATTAAGATAAAACTTTAGAACGATTACTCTCATACTCAGAACGCCGAATGCCTAAAAATAGCGATACTTCCTCAGACAAGCCTAAAAAAGTCCTCGATCTTATCGATGATAAGAAGCCTTCACGTAGAGAGCGTCAGCGCAAGGAGGCGGAAACCGCTACTGCGCCGAGTAAACTGGATACCGCAAAAGCGAATGCGTTAGACTTGTTCACTGAGGAAAAGAAACCCAAGGCGAAAAAAAGCGTTCGCACTGGCAAAGACGTATTGGGAAGCATTTCTAAAACGTTAGATAAGGAAAAAGAGGATCCGAATTTCGTCAAGAATCAGGACATCGCTCCGGTTGCTGCGGCAACGGTTTCCGTGGCTGACTCAAGCGATTCATCCGATCCTTCCGATTCAAAGTTGATCGTCATCAAACCACCGATCTTGGTTCCGGATCTCGCAGCACGCCTTGGCTTGAAGCCGTTCAACGTGATGGCGGATTTGATCAAACTGGGAGTATTTCCAGCACCGAACCAGCCGCTTGAGCCGGAAATCGCGGCTCAGGTTTGCGAAATTCACGGATTCACTTTTGAGCGTGAAAAACGCGATAAAGAAAAAGGTTTCCACAAAGTCGAGGAAGTCATCGTCGAGCCAGAAGCTCCGGTTGCCGAACCGAAAAATTTACTCACTGTTAGGCCGCCCATCGTTACGATCATGGGTCACGTCGACCACGGTAAAACCTCGATCCTCGATTACTACCGCAAGAGCAAGGTCGTCAGCGGCGAGGCCGGCGGAATCACCCAGCACATCGGTGCTTATCAGGTGAACCATAACGATCAGCTTATCACGTTTCTCGATACACCGGGTCACGCCATTTTCTCGGACATGCGCGCACGCGGTGCGAGTATCACCGATATCGCGATCATCGTGGTTGCCGCCAATGACGGCCTGATGCCGCAAACGCTGGAGGCAATCAAACACGCTCAAAAAGCCAAGAAGACCATCATCGTCGCGATCAACAAATGCGACCTGCCTTCCGCCAACATCGAACGCGTGAAATCGCAGCTCGCCGAAAACGGTTTGCAAACCACCGACTACGGTGGCGATACCGAGTTCGCCTGCATTTCCGCACTAAAAGGTACCGGAATGGACGATCTGTTAGAACTTATCGTTCTCCAAGCAGAAGTGCTTGAGTTAAAAGCCAATCCAAAAGCCACCACACGCGCAGGCGTGATCGAGGCTCGCGTCGTACCTGGCCGCGGCACCACCGCAACCGTCATTGTTGAATCCGGAACTTTAAAAGTCGGCACTCCTTTCATCTGTGGTCCGTTCTCAGGAAAAGTTCGTTCATTGATCAACGACCTCGGTGAGAGCGTGAAAACCGCGCTTCCGGGAACTCCCGTCGAAGTCATCGGTTTTGAAGAACTTCCAAACGTCGGCGATCACCTCACTGAAATGAAGACGGAACGCGAAGCGAAAGCACTCGCGTCCGAGCGTCAGGAAGAGCTGAGATTGAAACGTCTCAAGCCACAACACCGCAACCGCATGGAAGACCTGTTCAGCATGGTCAATGATGGCGGCGGAAAAAATCAGCTTAAAATCATTCTCAAATGCGACGTTCAGGGTTCGGTTGAGGCGATCAAGAAAGCGATCGAAGGCATCGAATCCGAAAAAGTGGATTGCCAATTCATCACCGCAGCTGCGGGTCCTATCACCGAATCCGACATCACTTACGCCAGTTCGTCGGATGCGATCATTCTCGGCTTCAACGTAAAAGTGGAAGCCAAAGCCGTGAAGTCTGCGAAAGCGGCCGACGTCGAAATCAAACTTTACTCCATCGTTTACGAACTCATCGATCAAGTTCGCGAAGCAATGCTCGGACTTCTCGATCCGTTGACACGTGAATCCATCATGGGTCACGCCGAGTGCCGCCAAGTTTTCAAAGTCAACAAAGGCAAAGCCGCCGGTTGCTTCATCACCGATGGCAAAGTCCACCGCAAGGCTCACGCCCGCGTGATCCGCGGCGGAATTCCAGTGTTCGACGGCAGAATGTCCACCCTCCGCCGCTTCCACGAAGAAGTCGACGAAGTCAGAACCAACTTCGAATGCGGTATCCGCCTCGGCGAATTCAACGAATATCAAGAAGGCGATATCATCGAATGCTACACGCTGGAAAAAGTGGCGCAGACGCTCTAAAGGGTAAAAGCTGAAATTCTTAAAAGCTGAAATTAAGAGAGCTTCAGTAACCGCCCAATCTTCTTCAGTTTCTTATTTCAGCATTTCAGTATTTTAGTTTTTCAGCTTTTATTCCCACATGTCCCGCCGTATCGATCGAGTCAACGAACTGCTTCGCCGTGAAATTTCCACGGTGATCCAACACGATTACGAATGGCACGGTAAAATGGTCACCGTAAGCGCGGTCGAGGTTACGGATGATCTCAAGGAAGGTCGGGTTTGGATCGGCGTGATCGGCGGTTCTGCTGAGCCCATCATTGAGAAGCTCAACAAAGCTCACGGCGCTATCCAAAAAGCCGTGATGAAACGGGTGGTTTTAAAATCCACGCCGGTGCTGCGCTTCAAACACGATAACTCCGCGATCCGGGGTGTGGAAATTGTCAATCTACTCGAAGAAGTCGACAAGCTGCCGAAAGCACCGCTTGAGGACGAAGAAATCTGAGGCTTGCCGAATCGGCTATGCGCCGCCCATTTTTTTTCACCGCCGCCCTCGTCGGCTTAAACCAAACCAGCACGACTCGTGGAAAGTCCTCCCCGCAACCCCCTTTTCCCCTTCCCAGACCAGCACCCCAGTGTATTCTCCGCGCTAGGTGAAAAAGCAAATTCCCGGCATTAAAAAATCGATGACGTGCGCGCTCGGCTCCTTCTTCCTGCTCTTCACCACATGGGCAATGGGCATGGAGGCCTATGATGCCTTTTCACATGATGGTGGCGGATTGACCGGCTATGCCGTCAGCCATCGTGGAGCACTCTGCATCGTAACTCCCATTCTGCCGGATCAGGAGCTAAAGGGCGGCGCGTTCACCTTGCCGTCGGGACAGAAGTATCCAGTAGCCAAGGCCACGGCCTTCGTGCAACCCGCCACAAGCATCCATATCTATCCGAAGGTGGATTTCCCGAAAGCCCTGCCCTACGCGCCTGATTTCAAACTGAAGGCCAAGGACCGCCTAGTGGTGGTGTCACCCGATGGGAAAAAAGTGGAAGGCGCATTTTATTATCACCCCGCCAACTGCGAGGATTATTCATCCTTCTTCGGTCCGGTCAATCTAACCATCTTCACGGATACCCCGGATATGGATGCCGCCGTGAAACCAGGCTATCCGGTCTATGTCAAGGATACCGGCAAGCTCGTCGGAACGGTGGTGGTGCGACACTCTGTCATAAAGCCCTACAACCCAGTGAATATCCCAGGCCAAATCAACTTTGAGCCCCTCTGCCTTCCAACCGGCGAAAAAAAGAATCCGGAATTGCGGGAGGCTTACGGTGGCGTGGTGTGCCGCAGGCCCGTGGACAAAGGCATATTCCGCTGGTTGCTGCCTGCTTGTCTGTGGGATTTGGAAGTGGGCATCACCAAGGAAGAACTGGCAGCCAAACGCCCCAACCTGGATGGTAGCCGGGAAAATTTCAAGGAAGACACTCCTTTCACCCTAAGGTTCGACACACCGGTTTGCCGGGAAGTCCAATATATCGGCGGATCGAACAAGGACAACAGGGATAGGATCGTGGAAATCAAGTTGGAGGGAGATGCCAAGATTCATCTGGGCGAATTTCCCGCCGCCCTGAGAATGGTATCTGCTCTGGTGGAGGCTTTCGGTGAACCGAGTCTATTGAAGGCCCCTCAGGACGCGGCTTCGCCGGGCGGAAAGCAGTTCGTGGCCCACTGGCTGAGTGGAGATCGCTCGCTTACACTGCAAATGGACCGCTACTCCACCGAAGTCCGCACGCAGATCACCATCAGCGGAACAAAAATCTCGACGGCGTTAGAGAGCGTGAAGAAAAACCATCCACTTGCCAAAGGAAGCCAAGGCGCGGTGGATGCCTATAAGAAATGGATTCAAAAATTGGAGAACAAGTGATATTTCAAGGTGGTCTAAACTTTTAGCATTCCGTAAGAGGCTGGAGGGCTAAAAGACTTTCTGCTGCAAGATTTGCAGGTTGATTTCTGTATGCTTCATGGTTTTCTACACCACTCATTTGTATCTATGAATCATTTCAGCTCCGTCCTTTTTCTCGCGATCGCGTCTTACACGTTGCCCTTGGCGGCTGAGATAGATTTCGCGCATGAAGTGGTGCCTCTCATTCAGAAACACTGCATCGAATGTCACACCGGCGCTAAAGCTAAAGGCGGACTCTCGATGGATACCAAAGCACTGCTTCTCGAAGCGGACGTGATTGAGCTCGGGAAGCCAGACAAATCTTTGATGATCGAATTGGTCACGTCAGATGATCCGGATGAGAAAATGCCGCCACCGGAGAAAAAGAAAGTCGCGCTGAACGCTAAAGAAGTCGATGTTTTGAAGCGCTGGATTTCCGCAGGTGTGCCTTGGACCGAGGGATTCACCTTTGCAAAAGAGCGATACGAACCGCCATTGAAGCCACGCAAAGTCCAGCTTCCAAAAGGTCCAGCGGGTGCCAATCCCATCGATCTCATCCTCGCGGAGCATTTCAAAAAACAAAAGCAGAAATTCCCTGAGCCCGCTGACAACGCGACTTTCTTACGCCGGGTGAATGCCGATTTAAACGGCCTCCCGCCAAACGCTGATGCATTGGCAAAAGTCGCCTCAACCTCGACCTTCAATAAAACCCAGGTGGTAGATGATCTGCTTGTAAATAAGGAAGCCTACGCGGTGCATTGGATGACATTTTGGAATGACCTCTTGCGCAATGAATACGCCGGAACAGGTTTCATCACTGGAGGTCGCAAGCAAGTCACCGCATGGCTTTATCCTGCGCTGTTAGAAAATAAACCTTACAACACGTTCGTCACCGAACTCGTCGCGCCTGGTGGAACTTCCGCAGGATTCATCGATGGCATTGAGTGGCGCGGTGAGGTCAACGCCAGCCAGACCACTGCCGTCCAATTTTCTCAGAACGTTTCCCAAGTTTTCATGGGTATCAACATGAAGTGCGCGTCTTGCCACGATAGCTTTGTGGATCGCTGGACTTTGAAAGAGGCTTACGGCTTGGCAGCTATTTATTCCGAGAAGCCTTTGGAGCTAACTCGTTGCGATAAGCCAACTGGTGAAAAAGCCGTCGCCGCATGGTTATATCCCGAACTTGGCCAGATCGACGCAGCCAAACCCAAACCTGAGCGACTTAAGCAACTCGCCGGTTTGATCACGCATCCTGAAAACGGAAGAATGCAGCGAACGCTCGTGAATCGCCTGTGGAATCAAATGATGGGTCGCGGAATCGTTCATCCGGTCGATGCCATGAATACTGAACCATGGAACGAAGATCTGTTAGACCTGCTTGCGAACCATCTCGTTGAGTCGAATTACGACATGAAAGCTGTGATCCGTTTGATCGCGACTTCCAAAATCTACCAAGCCCGCGCTCATATCCTTGAAGATGAAAGCAAACCTTACGTCTTCAATGGTCCCGTTCGCAAACGCATGACCGCCGAGCAATTCATCGATTCGGTCCGCACGGTGGTCGGTGTCTGGCCGCAGCCGGACAAAAATGCTTTCAAAGTCGCAACCGGACAAGGTGGGCAACTCGAAGTCGTGATGAAAACCCATGGATTGCCAAAATGGGATGACAGGCCGCTCCGCACCGCCTTTGTTCAGCGCGATTCATTGCAGGCAGTGCTGGGCCGACCCAACCGCGAACAAGTCGTCACTTCAAGACCCGATCAGTTGACCACGCTTGAGGCGATCAATCTGGCCAACGGCCCTGAACTTGCGGGTCTGATCCGCGAAGGAGCGCAGAAGATGGGTAAAGTTGCCGATTCAAAATCATGGGTGACACAAATTTACGAGGTATCACTCAGCCGCAAACCGACCGCCGCTGAAATGGAAGTCTCACTGATTATGTTAGGCGCAGATCCACAACCCGAGCAGGTTGAAGATTTGCTGTGGTCGATTTTCATGCTCCCCGAATTTTTCTACATCAATTAAGACGATGAACTCCGAAACTTGGTACGACGAAACCCTTCCCGAACAATCCCGCCGCAATTTCCTGCGGATGATCGGCGCATCCACCGCAGCTACATTTTTAGGCGGCGCGCCTCGCGCGATGGCGGCGGATAAAATCAAAAATCCCGCAGCCAAAGCGGATGCCTGCATTCTACTTTGGATGGCCGGCGGGATGGCATCGCCTGAAACGTTCGATCCGAAAGCTTACCTGCCTTATGAGGTTGGCACTCCGGTTGAGAAAATCATCAGCACCTTCCCCGCGATCGATACCGCGGTGGATAACATCAAAATTTGCCAAGGTTTGGAAGGCATCGCCAGCGTGATGGATCGCGCGACATTGATACGTTCCCACGTCCAAGCGGATCTCGGCAGTATTTTGCATTCGCGTCATCAGTATCATTGGCACACGGGTTACGTTCCGCCACAGACCGTGGCCGCTCCGCACATCGGTGCGTGGATCGCCAAAGTTTTGGGCGGGCGCAACGAAGTCATGCCGCCTTTCATCAACATCGGCCAACGGCTCGAAGGGTTTGGCGAAAGCGAAGAGGTCAAAGCATTTACCACCGCAGGATTTTTCGGCAGCGAATTCGGCCCGATGAATTTGCCTTACCCTGACCAAGCATCGAAAGCCGTGCAGCCTCCCGGCGGAATGTCGGCGGATCGTTTCGCGAAACGTTACAAAGCTTTGGAAGCTTTGCTCAAACATTCGCCACGCTCCGGCGATCTTAGCGATTATCACCAGGAATCCATGCTGCGTTCATTAGATAATGCGCATCGCTTGCTTGGATCGAAAGAGCGTGAGGCCTTCGATCTAACAAAAGAGAAGAAGGAAGTTTTCGACGAATACAACACAGGTCGCTTCGGCCAAGGTTGTTTGCTCGCGAGAAAGCTGGTGGAAAATGGCGCTCGCTTCGTGGAAGTGACCACCGAATACGAACCGTTCCTGCATTGGGACACTCACGAAAACGGACACACCACCGCTGAGAAAATGAAAAAGCAGATCGATAGACCGATCGCGCGTTTGATCAAGGATCTCGAGGAAAGAGGATTGTTAGATCGGACTTTGGTCATTGTCGCCAGTGAGTTCAGCCGTGACATGATGATCGAGGGAGTCCCGGGATCGTCCGCCAAAGACCAGTCCCGCGCGAAAACCGATGTGATCAAGGAGATGAAACATTACGGCTTACATCGCCATTTCACCGGTGGATCATCGGTCCTGATGTTCGGCGGCGGCACCAAAAAAGGTTTCCTCTACGGCGCAACCGCCGATGAGCGTCCATGCTTGGCTGACAAACCGGTGACGATCGAAGATCTGCACGCCACCATCTTCACCGCCATGGGCATCAGCCCGAAAACCGAATTCGAAATCGAGAAACGCCCGTTCTACGCAACGAAGGATGGTGTTGGTAAACCGGTGATGGATATCTTTGCTTAGTTGGGATTGCTGGGGTTGTGTTGGACCTCGCGCAAAGGCGCCAAGACGCAAAGTAAAAATGAATTGTTAACCTGAGTCTTCCTTCGCGGCTTTGCGGCTTTGCGCGAGAAAATTTTCAAATCATCAACACTCCACCATGTTCACCGCAAGGCCGCCTCTGGAGGTTTCTTTGTATTTGGTTTTCATGTCCTGCCCCGTCGACATCATCGTTTTGATGACTTTGTCTAAAGAAACGTAATGAGAACCTTTGCTGTTCATCGCAAGGCGAGAAGCGTTAATGGCTTTCACGCTGCCCATCGCGTTGCGCTCGATGCAGGGAATCTGAACCAAACCGCCAATCGGGTCACAGGTCAGGCCGAGGTTATGTTCCATGCCGATCTCTGCCGCAAACTCCACCTGCTGCGGTGTCCCACCGAGATATTCCGATAGCGCACCCGCCGCCATCGAACAAGCGACGCCGACCTCTCCTTGGCAACCGACATCGGCACCGGAGATGGAGGCATTTTTCTTATAGAGAATCGCAATCGCTCCGGCTGTTAGAAGAAAGCGATGCACGCCATCATGATAGGCCGGATTTCTGAAACGGACTGCGTATTCCAATACGGCAGGAATGATCCCAGCTGCTCCGTTGGTGGGAGCGGTCACGACTCTACCGCCAGCGGCGTTTTCCTCGTTCACGGCGAGCGCGAATAAATTCACCCAGTCAAGAATCGCCAATGGATCCTCAAGATGCTGCTGTTCGATAGAAAGCAGGTGACGATGCAGATCTTTTGCTCTGCGCTCCACATTGAGTCCTCCAGGTAAAGTGCCACTGACCGATATACCACGTTTGATACATTCACGCATCGCACTCCATATCGCATCCAGACGTTCGCGTGTTTCAGCTTCGGGTCGATAGGCGCATTCATTTGCCATAACGATTTCTGCAATGGATTTTCGCTGCTCTGCACAATGTTCCAGCAACTCTTTGGCATTTTCGAAAGGATAGGGAAGGGTCTGGGATTGCTGATGTGCAGCCGCATCCCAGTCCTTATCGCTGATGATGAATCCACCGCCTAAAGAATAGATCACATCTTCAGCAATGATTTCACCCGCTTGATTGAGTGCGGTGAAATGCATGCCGTTCGGATGCCGCGGTAGCGCTTTCATGCGACTAAAATCCATGTCTTGAGACGGATCAAAAGCAATCTGCCGTGCATTCGGTAAGGTGAGCGTGTGGGTTTCTTTGCAGACTTTCAAGATGGCAGGAATGGCATCGATATCGACTGACTCAGGAAGTTTTCCCGTTAGGCCAAGAAGGATCGCGCGATCTGTTCCGTGGCCTTTCCCCGTCGCCGCGAGCGAGCCATAAAGCTTACAAACCACCCG
This sequence comes from Verrucomicrobiota bacterium, assembly GCA_040384845.1. GTDB lineage: Bacteria > Verrucomicrobiota > Verrucomicrobiia > Verrucomicrobiales > Akkermansiaceae > Luteolibacter. The sequence goes on from JAZKIL010000015.1 coordinate 22,197, forward strand.
AGCCACCGGCTTACCTTCAAGCGACGTGGCAAAGTTCGCCGCCGCCCGCATCGGTCCCACGGTGTGAGATGACGACGGACCTATTCCTATGGAGAAAAACTCAAGGACAGAAAAACTTCTCTTCGGAGCAGATGGGGTTTCAGCGGTTTCGGGCATCGGTTTTCAAAATTCAATCAGCATCCTACGCACTGCAGATTCCATTCCAAGCAGGGAATCAACAAGGAGGGGCGGCATTCTGCTGCCCAATTTTAATCTTAGGGATTTCCACCGCAGAGGCGCGGAGGTCACAGAGGGACGCAGAGAAGGTAAATAGAGGTGTATTTCAAGACCACGAAGCATAATGATTTTCAAGTGAATCGAATTTTTCTTCCTATCTTAGCTCTTGTCATAGCCTTCATGGCTAGCAGCTGTGCGACCTTACCGCGAGCGAACAGGGGCGAGCTCGCGACCAGCGGAGCACAGGATAATCGAATCTACGTCGCAAGCCACGGCTGGCATACGGGAATTATATTGAAGCCAGAAAATCTGAATCATCTCATGCCTTCATTGGCGGAGCGATTCCCTCATGCTGATTACTACGAGATAGGTTGGGGCGATGCGGGGTTTTATCAGGCGAACAAGATCACCGCGAAAATCACGTTGAATGCGGTCTTTTTACCAAGCGATACCGTGATTCACCTCGTCGGATTGGAAGGCGATCCAGTCGAGTATTTTAGCACCAGCAAAGTAAATGATGTTCTGCTTTCGGATGAGGGGATGAAGAGACTGTGTGCTTTTGTGGATTCCAGTTTTGCACGAGATGAAACAGGCAGGCCAAATATGTTAGGTCATGGACTCTATGGAGACAGCCAATTTTACGAAGGTCAGGGGAAATATCACTTGTTCAATGGCTGCAATAAATGGACCGCGAAGGCGTTGTGTAGTGGGGGAGTGGATATTGAACCGCTTTTCAAAATTACGTCCGCGAGTGTGATGGATGAGATAGGGGCGACTGTTAGTTCGCGGAAATCCAAGCCCTTGCATCGCAGAGGCGCGCGTGGATTCTGAAACCGAAAGGAACCGCGATTTCCAATCGCGACCTCGCAAGCGAAATATCTGGGGCTGATGCGGCGGTTGCAGTCGCGATTTTAAATCGCGGTTCCTTTCGGGGCATGGCGGATGAAATCCGCCGCCACGTTACAACTCACCCTCAATCAGATCATCGAGTGTCTGGCGTTTGCGGACGACTGTTGCGTCTGAGCCTTCGACGAGGATTTCCGCGGGAAGTGGGCGTGAGTTGTAGTTGGATGCCATGACGAAGCCGTAGGCTCCGGCGGACATGAGGGCGACGTGGTCGCCGGGGTTGAAATCGGGGAGGGGACGGTCCTGGCAGAAGAAGTCGCCGCTTTCACAGATGGGGCCGACGACGTCGACTTTGATAAGCTCTGTGGATTTCGGTTGGGTGAGGGGAACGATTTCGTGATGGCCTTCGTAAAGGGCGGGACGGATGAGGTCGTTCATTCCGGCATCGACGATTTTGAAAGTTTTGGCGGAACCTTTTTTCTCGTAGAGGCAGCGGGTGAGAAGGACTCCGGCGTTGCCGACGATGTAACGACCGGGCTCTAACAAAATTTTCAACCCGAGATCCTTGAGGCGGGGAACGAGTTCTTCGCCGTATTTCTCAATGGTGAGGGGACGCTCGGATTCGGATTTGGAGAGCCACCAATCAGCGGGGCCGGATTGCAGGGAATCGTGGTAAACGATGCCAATTCCGCCGCCGATGGACCAGAATTCGATACCGTGTTTTTGTTTCAGGGCGGTCACCATCGGGATGACTTTTTCGACGGCCTCGATGAAGGGATCGATGGAGGTAAGCTGGGAACCGATATGCATTTGCAGACCGCGGAGCTTGATGTTTTTCAGCTCGGCTGCGGCGCGTTCGTAGAGTTCGGGGATTTTTTCGAAATCGACTCCGAACTTGTTCTCACTTTTTCCGGTGGAAATGTATTTGTGCGTTTTCGCATCGACGTTCGGGTTTACGCGAACGGCGGCGGGAGCGATTTTTCCGAGTTCTCCAGCGACTTGGTTGAGGTAGCGGAGTTCTTCTTCGCTCTCGACGTTGAAGGAGTAGATGCCTTTTTCCAGGGCGTAGATGATTTCTTCCCGGGTTTTTCCAACTCCCGCGAAGGTGCAGTGGGATGGATCGCCACCGGCTTTAATGACGCGGAAGAGTTCGCCTCCGGAAACGATGTCGAAGCCTGCGCCTTTGGTGGCGAGCAAGCGGAGGACGGAAAGGTTGGAGTTCGCTTTTACGGCGAAAGCGATCTCGTGATCGACGCCGGAAAGTGCTTTATCGAGACGTTTGAAATGATCCGTGATCGTTCCAGCCGAATAGACGTATAGAGGAGTTCCGTGTTGCTCTGCGAGAGATTGCAGGGAAACGTCTTCGCAGAAAAGCTCTCCGTCTTTGTAGGAAAAGCCGTGCATGGCAGCTTACTTAACGATGCCCGCTTTTTTGAGGGTCACGTAAGCACCATTTTTGTTGATGGTCTTAAGCGCGCGGCAGCTCAGTTTGGTGCGGATAAACTGATCAAGTTCAGGAACCCAGATGCGTTTGTTCTGAAGGTTCGGTGAAACCGAGCGTTTGGTGACTTTGGTGACGTGACGACCGATACCGCCCTTTTTCTTGGCTAAGCCAGAACGATGGATCTTGCCGCCGGAGCGGACGCGGGTGCCTCTGATGCTACAAATACGTGCCATGGTGAAAAATTGGTTATCGGGGGGCGAAGGATGCCCTGCGTTTCGGATGCGTCAAGACGAAATCTTGCGGAAAATGAAGAAATTATTCGGATCTCTGATGATTCAGCCATTTTCCGACGTCGCGGAAGATTTTTTCCTTTTTCTCATCGTACATCAGAAGGTGATAGGCGCCTTTGTAGTTGTGGTAGGTGCTGTCGGTGGATTGCGGGAGGCGGGCGAGGAAGCCTCGGACATCGGAATCGGTATTGAGGTTGTCCTTTTCTCCATGCAGCACCAGGATGGGAATTTGGATTCTCGACGCGCAGGTATTCATTCCATCGATGAGTTTGGCGAGGGTTCCGAGCAGGCGGAGCGTGTGTTTCTCGATGTTGTATGAGTTAGTCTTGGATTGCTCTTTGTGGAGAGTGGTCTGGGTGACTTGGACGTCTTGTTGGCCGGTTATGGCATCCAGCGGGACACGAGCGAGGGGAGCGGTGGTGGCGGCAACCTGCACCAAGGCGATTTTCCATGGTTCAATATCGTCTTTGAAGCGCACGATGGGTGAGGAAAGAATGAGGCCATCGCACGGTGGGTTTCCTTTGGGCGCGGAATCGAGCGCGTGGGTGGCGATGAGTCCGCCCATGCTTTCGCCGTACCAGATGATTTTAGCTTTCGGGTGGCGTTTCTTTACGAGTTGGGTGAAGGCGTTCAGGTCTTCATACCATTGGGATGGATGGCCGATATCGCCTCGGCGTTCGTGGATGGGGTCGCTGCCTTGGCCGCGGACTTCATAGGCATAGACGGCGGTGTTGGCTTGGCGCTTGACCAGATAATTTCCGAGATTGGCGTAATCGTTGGAGGCTCCGCAGAATCCGTGGATTCCGATGATGACCATGTCTTGTTGGAAATGGTCTCGTTTCCAAGTGCGGTAACCAAATATTTCACCGCCCTGTGTGGTGGGCACGGAATAGTCTTTTGGCGCACAGCCGTTGAAGGCGGTGAACAAGATACATAGGGTGAAATAGCGGCAGAATACTTTCAGCACGTGATCAAGATGGCGTGGTACCCGGGTGGATGCAAGGCGTTATAGAGTCGAAGGTCGATCCGCCGATGTCGAGCTTTGCTGGATTATGGCGGACAAGAGGTCGAAAGTCTTAAAGTCTTGGTTAGAATCGCTGGTGCGATTGGTAAGTTGGAACATCGACTTTAGACTTTCAGACCTTAGACTTATTATGAAATTTAAAGTTCCGCTTATGGGCGATGGTGGCTTTAATGCGCGGGTGATTGCGACGTTGTTGGATAATGCGGTGGAGAAGCGTTCGGGCTTGTTGGATGGGGGGACGAATGCCCTGCGTTTGGTGGATGGCGCGGGGGATGGGGTTTCGGGATTTGCGATGGAGGACTATGCGGGAAAATGGATGGCGATGACTCCGGGTGGTGAGATTCAAGCGGAGGTGAAAGCATGGTTGAAGGCGAGTGGCCGCAGCATTTATTGGAAGCGGTTAGATCAGCATCAAAAAGAATCGCCCATGCATTTGTATGGTGATCCGGTGGTGGGGGCTTTTCCAATCAAAGAGAACGGGTTGAATTTCGAAGTTTCTTTTGAAAGCGGATATTCGCAGGGAATCTTTTTGGATCAGAGAGGGAATCGGGCCGAGGTGATGCGACGCATGGCAGGCGGCGGAAAGCTGCTGAATTTATTTTCATACACGGGTGGGTTTTCGGTTGCAGGTGCGATGGGTGGTGGAGAGACGACAACGCTCGATCTTTCATCGGTCTACTTGGAATGGGCGAAGCGGAATTTCCGAATCAATGGTTTAGACGATACCAAACATTATTTCTGCAAAGGTGATGCGTTTCATTGGTTGAAACGATTTGCGAAACAGGGTCGGAAGTTTGATGGGATTGTGTTAGATCCGCCGACGTTTTCGCGGGATGATAAAGGTAAGGTTTTCCGAGTGGAAAAAGATTTCGGTGAGCTGGCGGAGTTAGCAAGCAAGGTGCTGGCTAAGGATGGATGGATGCTGTGTTGCACAAATTTCAGAGGGATGTCTGAAAAAGATTTTATGCGAATGATCCATCGACCCAAGATGGAGTGCGCGGACATGCCGGAGGATTTTTCAGAGGAGCCGTATCTGAAAAGTGTGTGGGTGGGGTAAAAAGAAACCGGCGATCTTTCGACCGCCGGTTCTACTAAATACATCTTTCTCTTAGCTCTAGGCTTTAAGCTCTTCGCTTTATGATTTCGAGATGGAGTCCCGCATGGTGGTGTCGGCTTTGACGTTCTCCATGCGGTAGTAGTCCATAACGCCGAGGTTTCCGGAGCGGAAGGCTTCTGCGAGGGCAAGTGGGACTTGAGCTTCGGCCTCGACGACTTTGGCTTTCATCTCTGCAACACGGGCGATCATTTCTTGTTCGAGAGCAACAGCGGCGGCGCGGCGGATTTCGGCTTCGGCTTGGGCCATGTTTTTGTTGGCTTCGGCTTGGGCTTCCTGGAGTTGGGCACCGACGTTTTCGCCGACGTCGACATCGGCGATATCGATGGAGAGAATTTCGAACGCGGTTCCGACATCGAGTCCGCGAGCGAGCACGACTTTGGAAATGGAGTCCGGGCTTTCGAGAACGACTTTATAAGTCTCTGCGGAGCCGATGGTGGTGACGATACCCTCACCGACACGGGCGATGATGGTTTCTTCTTTCGCACCGCCGACAAAGCGATCGAGGTTGGTGCGGACGGTGACGCGGGCGCGGACTTTCACTTGGATGCCGTCTTTGGAAACGCCGTCGATGGTGGTGCGGCCGGTGGCGGGGTTTGGACAGTCGATGACTTTAGGATCGACCGAGGTGCGGACGGCTTCGACGACGGATTTTTCCGACCCTTTGGTGGCGAGGTCGATCGCGCAGGCGCGGTTCCAGTTCAGGTTGATGCCGGCTTTTTGTGCGGCGATGAGGGCTTGGATGGTAGGAAGGACGTTACCGCCTGCGAGGTAGTGGGCTTCGATTTCGTTGATGTCGATTTCGATGCCGGCCTTTTTGGCGGTGATGCGGCTATCAACGATAGGGCCGTAGGGAACTTGGCGGAGGCGCATCGCGATGAGATCGGAGAAACCGACGTATGCACCCGCGAGCCATGCGCGTAGCCAGACGGAGAAGAAGGAAAGAATGATGAAGACGAAAACGAGGCCGACAATTCCGAGAACGACGAGGAGTATGGTTTTAATGTCCATGAGGTATTATGATTTGGTTTTAACGGTGAGTTGAAAGGAGTTGGCTGCGGTAATGAGAAGTTCGGTATTTTTTGGGATTTGGCCGGATTGGGAAACGGCCTCGTAAGAGGTTCCGTCAACTAGCACATATCCACTAGGCGAGAGAACAGTGACGGAAGTTGCGGTTTTGCCAATCAAATCTCGCGTGTTTTCTTCCAAAGAATTTGCAGATCCGGAAATTTCACGTTTCAGGAAAAAGCGTTTCCCTAGGCGAGTGTTAGGAAGAATTTTGAATTGGATGTAGAAAATCAAGATGCCCGCGAAGACGGCGATGGCTATAGCGATGAGGCCTTGGAGAGTGCCGAGGAGGAAGAAAGAAAACACGCAACCCGTGAAAAGAACGACGCCACCGATGATACCGAGAATCCCGCCAGGGATGATGACCTCGAGAGCTAGAAGAACGAGGCCGATGGAGAACAGGAGGATGATAAAGGACATGATTTTTCAATTTTCAAATCTCAAGAGGATCTACGGTCTCTTATCCTCTTCTACTTTCAGTTCGAATTCGCCGACGGAGATGACTTTGACTTGGGTTCCGGGAGGGATGGTGCCGAGGTTGATGCGGGCATCGTAGCGGGTGCCGTTGATTTCGATTTCACCGGAGGGAAAGAGTGCGGTGACGGCATGGCCGATGGCACCGATGAGAGAAGGTTCGCTGCGAGCATTGGATGATAAGGTGGATTCGCCACCGATGGCGGACTCAAGAACCATCCGACCCCAGAGTCCGCCTTTGGGCATGAAACGCAACAGCATGGCGAATAACGCAATCGCACCAGTGATTCCCAAGGTGAGGTTCAGTAGGGGATGGAATAAGAAATCGGACTGCCATGGGATAGGTTGGTCCGGCCAGATGTCCGACATGCCCCATATTAATGAGCCAAGCATGAGAATGCCGCCAGGTATGGCGAGGATGAAGAAACCCGGCAGAAAAAATAGATCGATGATGACCAATATAAAACCGATGAAGAAAAGGATCGCTGCTTCGTGGCCAGAGAGCCCTGCGGAAAAGTGTCCGAAGAAAAAGATCGCGATGAGGATACCTCCGCCGATACCGAACATACCGAAGCCGGGAGTTTTGAACTCGATAAAAATCAGCAACAAGCCAACCGAAAGCAGCAGTGGCGCGATGGCAGTGATGAACTGGGCGAGTTTCTCCGACCAAGTGACTTCAAGCCTAATCGTGGTATAGTTGCCTTTTCCGTAAAGACTGTCAGTCAGCGACTCAAGACTGGGCTCAATGCCAGCTGCCAATAGAGGCTGCGCGGGGTCGCCGTATGTTTTGACCGACTCTGTAGCTGTCAGATTGAGGAGTTCTCCTTTGGGCTTGAGAATTTGATCGCCGATTTTCAATTCGAAGTTTTCATCAACCATCGCGGAAACCACATCGCCGCGATAACCTTTGCCTTCGGAAATCGAGCGAACCTTCGCACGCAGGTAGGAAACGATTTTGAGTTTCATGGTTTCGTCAACGTCTTCCCCACCTGACGTGACGGGAGCGGAGGAGCCGATCGTGGCACTGGGAGCCATGTAGATTTTATCAGTGCCGGCTGAGATCAATGCACCAGCGGAGGTGGCCTCATCGTTGACGTAGGTGTAAACTTTTCCCGGAAATTTTTGGATGGCTTTCACCATCTCAAACGTCACATCCACGCGTCCGCCGGGAGTATGCATGTCGAGGATGACCATGTGCGCGCCTTCTTCGATGGCGTTCTTGAGACCACGGCGCAGGATGTAAAGTTCAGGCGGGGCGATCTGATCTCGGATGGGAATGACCACCACTTTGTAGGGCACAAGGGGTTTGGTCTTTTCAGCAGGCTGCGTTTCTTCCTTCGCGTTTTGCGCAAAAGTGAGTGATGGGAGTAAGAGCAGCGCAAGGAGGATGAGTTTCATGTTTGACTGAGATCCGAGCATACAAAAAACCAGAATCGTGCAGAATGAAAGCTGAGAATGAGTTTTCCATTGCTCGACCTGTGTAAATTCTGGTTCAGTTATGATACTTAATTAGGAGTATGGCCGGTAAATTCTTGATATCATTCATCAGCTGTGGGCGAGCGAAGCTTTTATGGGTTTTGTTTTTTCTAACGCCCTTTGCCAAGGTGTGCGGCGAAAATTTTCCAACTGAACCGTTAACAGCAGAGGAGAGTAGCCGGCTCTACAGGCAAGCACGCGTTACGCCGGGTGCTCGTCAGATCGGTTTTTCCTGTGCGTTCTTTGCGAACGTGCCGTTAGTAACTATGTCTAGCGGTATCAATATTGCGGATGGATCTGCGGCTTCGGAGAAATTCATTTCCAGCATCTATGGATTAAGGCGGGGAGATTTTGACTTTATGCGAGCATACGACAGAGAAATTTTCTTTCAGATTTTTTCTATCCCCGCGAACGGCGTAAAAGTTTATTACCGAGATGCGTCGAGGGGAGAATTGCTTGTCGATGCCAAGTCGACAGTGACGCAAGATCTAGCCGTTGCGCTCGATAAAGGGATGTTCGTTTCCCTACGTATCATGGGAAGTCTGGGAGTTCCGCACAATGTTCTGCTGCTCGCCTATCGCAAAGATCTCTATTATTACCATGACCCAAGAACCGGAAGTATTGTTTCAATCCGAGTAGAGGAACTCGCATCCAAAATTCTCTGTGTCTCAAAGGTGCAAGATGAAGAGACAAACCGATATTTCAGTTCGTATCATCTCGTGTCGCTTCCTGCGCCAAGCCGTGTGACCCAAAATTTTCTGAAGATAGAAAACCTGGCTAAAGAGCAGGAAATCAACCTTACCCTTTTACAACTAACAGCCATTTCTAAAAAACTTGAGAAAGTTGCAGGAGAAACCGGAGTTTCGAACTCCTATCCGGAAATCCATTTTGCTATTTTGAAAAAGACAGGAAAGAGCGTAATTTCCGAGGATTTGGAGGTTGATCGGATGAAAGGGGTTTTCAATTTAACGAAGTTGGCGGTCAGTAGTTATGGGCTCGGCACGAGAGACGTGCTTCCGGTTTGGTTAGTTGACGGGGTGCCTTTGGTCGCGATGGGTTATTCGGAAAGTGAAAACTCCAAGGTAATATTTACCAACGGAATCCATCGAACGGAAATGAGCTGCGATGATGCGCTCAAAAAATTCAAGCAATCCGGATGTTTTCTCGGCTATGTGAAACTTGCAAAGGAGTGAAATATACCCGCTTAAGTGCGACCAATGCCAGTTCGTTCAGGCGGGATGTTTCAGTTCTCCTTAATAATTTCAGCGATCACTCATCATACAAAGGAAAGCCCATTTCTAAGCGGCGCCACTCTCAAAAAGCCGTTCTGGACATAGATCGTGGAGGGCTCTACGTTTCGCGGACTTAAAAAAGAAATTATGAGACATTCCTTATTCAATCGTGCCACGCGGACAGCCTTGATCGCTCTCTCGGCCAGTGGCTTCATGATGGCGCAAGACGCTGCCAAAGAAGCTCCAAAAGATGCAGCCAAAGAAGCCCCAAAAGCAGCAGCGGCGGATATTAAGCCAGATTCATCTTATGCGGTGGGTTACAGCGCGGGTAGCGCATTTGCTGAAAACTTTGGAACACACGGAGTGGCGCTTAGCGACTTCGACATGGAAATTTTCATGAAGGGCTTTACCGCAGCAGCAAAAGGCAAGAAGCCTGAGCTTGAAGCCGAGAAACTTCAGGCAGCCATGATGAGCTTGAGCGAATTCGTCCAAGCTCGCGAAAAAACGCTCGCGGAAGAAAATTTAAAAGTCGGCACCGAGTTTCTTGCGAAAAACGGCAAACGCGAAGGCGTGACCACTAACAAGAGCGGCCTTCAATACGAGGTTCTCGCTAAAGGTGGCGATCAAAAATACGTTGCTCCAACCGATGGTGCAGCCCCGAGCGACAAGCTTTTCATGGTCAACTACAAGGGCACCAAGATCGACGGCACCGAATTCGATGCTTCACCAGAAGGCAAACCTGTCGAAATGTCACTTCAAGTCGTAGAAGGTTTCCGCGAGGCGTTAACCTCGATGCCAGTCGGCGCGAAATGGAAACTTTTCATCCCAAGCAGCATGGCTTACGGCGAGCGCCGCGCGAGTGTCGATATCGGGCCGAACACCACCCTGGTTTTCGAACTTGAATTGGTCGAGATCAAGGACGCCCCTCCACAACCTGCGTTTCCAGAAGGATTACAGATCCCCGGTGGCCAGTAATTGCTGATTGCAGGTTCTAACCACAACTATTCTAAGGCCCCCAGTTGATTATCAACTGGGGGCTTTTTTCATGAGAAAAAACAGGTTTCAAGATTCCAAAATACTGATTAACTTCCGGAAGTTATGGCTAAAAAAATCAGTAGAGGTGCAAAGCGAATCATGTCGCTAATCTTTCACTTGGTGGTGTTGTTCGGGATGGTGACTCTCTATGATACCGCCCGCGCAATACTGAATAATGACGCACCACCACCACCGCCAAAAGCGGAAAAAACAACGAAGGCCTCAGATGTTAAACAGACGGGCGACGGAACTTTCGAAAAACTAATGGCCGAGAAACAGCAGAAAGCTAAAGAGAAAGCTGCTGAGGATGCGAAACAGAAAAAATCTGACTGATCTGTCTAATTCCTCGGATCTTTTTTCTCATTAACGCCTAGCGCTTCAAAATTTTCGGCACCGCAGGTGCGCGCAGGCGATGCGGCTCTGGCATGTTAGAGCCAAGCAATGGACGGCAATAGTTCATGAAATCTTGGGTCACTCCATTGCCCGCTTCGTTGATGAAATTATCCGGCATGTGGCGGGTTTTTCCGGCGACTTTCTTGATATCGACCAATTCATAATCAACCGAGTAATCAAGCACAGGACGCTTGATCGCGACCGAGCCATCAACATTGTCCCACATCGCGAATTGCACGGCTTTTTCTCCAACCTCACGTGCTTCACGTGCATCGCGGTCCGATTGGATTCCCATGAAGGAACGTTGGAGATAACCAAAGGTATCGGAACGGACGCGTTTGATTTTCAGGCCATCGCGGATGGTATCGGCAAGTAGATCGCCGAGTGCCCCGGTTCCGGAAAGTTGAACGTTGCCGTGTGAGTCGCGCTCTTCTTTTCCGAGAAGTTTCACGATCATCGGAGTGCCATCAGGGTCAGAGATACCCTCGGAAACGGCGATGGTGCAAAGACCGTATTGGGAATAGACGCGGTCTACATCGGCGAGCAACTGCTCGGTGGTGAAGTGGCGTTCTGGCACATAGACGAGGTGCGGACCGTCGTTGTAATATTTTTGTGCGAGGGCGGATGAGGCGGTTAGGAAGCCAGCGTGGCGACCCATCACGCAACCAATGTAAACGCCTTGAAGGGCGCGGTTGTCGAGGTTCACGCCCATGAATGCTTGAGCGACGAAACGTGCCGCAGAGCCGAAGCCGGGGCAGTGATCATTTTCCATGAGATCGTTATCGATCGTTTTCGGGATATGAATGGCGCGCAGTTCGTAGTTCGCCGCTTTGGCTTGCTCGTTGACGATGCGGACGGTGTCAGACGAATCGTTTCCACCGACGTAAAAGAAGTAACGGATGTCGTGAGCTTTCATGACCTCAAACATGCGGGCGCAATATTCTTCGTCGGGCTTGTCGCGAGTAGAGAGCAGGCCGGAAGACGGAGTGCCGGCGACTTGTTCAAGGTTGTGTGTGGTCTCGCGAGTGAGATCGATGAAGTTTTCGTTGATGATTCCGGAAACGCCGTGGACGGCACCGTAGATCGAAGTGACCTGGGAGAACTTGCGGGCTTCGAGTGCGACGCCGACGATGCTCTGGTTGATCACCGGGGTGGGGCCGCCGCCTTGGGCGACGAGAACTTTTCCAATAAGACGATTGCTCATAACTGAGGGAGGATTGCTCATAAGTTCGGGAGGATTGCGGCTTTCTTGCCAGCGGGAAACCCTAAATTTCAGAAATTCTCAGAAAAAGTGATGAGTGCTAGAAATGACAGCTCGTCTAGGCAAAGTTTATGTATGTAACGAAAAACAATTGGCTTCACAAACACACCCATAATCGGAGAGTTAGGAATACTTTCACAGAAATCCCAAATCTCAGATGCAAACGCTTCCCTCATTGCTTACCGCAGTCGTCTTATTTCTTTCGTCATCATGGGCTTTTTCAGCTCCACCAGATCTGACTGCGACAGGGGTGATTTCTGGGATTGATACCAAGGAAACTTATAACCTTGGCCCCACCGGACTTCGTGGGTGGATTCATGTGAATCGAAACGGAGTGGGAGATGATGGATTGATGACTGATGAGAGTCGGCAGATTCTTGTTGCTGTCGTGAGCTCGCCAGCTGATGCCGTTTTAGAAGTAGATGATGTGATTCTCGGAGCGATGGCAGGTAGCACAGGAGATGTGCCTCTTTTTAGTAGCGATTGCCGGAAAGCATTCGGGGCGGCGATTGGTGAAGCGGAAAAAACCGGGGCTGGGACATTGCGAATCAAGCGTTGGCGGGCCGGTCAAACGTCGGATGTCAATATCAGTCTACCCATTTTGGGAAACTATTCCGATACCGCTCCCTACAACTGTCCGAAATCCGCCGCCATTCTAACAGCTACTAAAAATAAGATGGTGGCAGATTTATTGGCGAACCCGTCTTTTTTAGTGAGCGATTATGCAAGCGCGGTGAGTGGTCTTGCGCTGCTTGCGAGCGTGACGCCAAAAGACCCGAATTACAAAGAGGTTCAAGCGCGACTTCAGTCATACGCACGACAAGTCGCAAACGAAGGACCGCAACGCGTATCGATTCCGATTTGGGATTGGTCTTATATCGCTTTATTTCTCTCCGAGTATTATCTCATAACAGGCGATGCGGAAGTCATTCCCGGAATCAAAAATTTCACGCTAGCACTTGCTCAGTCACAGAGCATTTATGGAACCTATGGGCATAGTCCATCGGCATTTAAACCCGATGGTTCTGGTTCCCGAATCTGCATTGGATATGGTCCGGTCAATGCGGTGGGTCTTGCTGCAAATCTAGGTATGCTAATGGGTAAAAAGGCACTGATAGCAGCAAAACAAAATGTTGATCCGGAGATTGATTTGGCGATAGAGCGCGGTTCAAAATTCTTTGGTTGGTTTGCGAATAAAGGCTCTATTCCGTATGGGGAGCACGAACCTAGCGCCACGAATCATGCCTCTAACGGCAAGGACTCCACGGCGGCGGTTTTCTTTGGATTACAGAGCAATCGTGGGGCGGAGACGGAATATTTTTCCCGAGTTTCCATCTCTAGTTTTGTAGGTCGTGAGTATGGCCATACCGGACAAGGATTGAGCTTTCTATGGAATCCTCTGGGTGCCGCGATGGGCGGCCCGCTTGCAGCAGCGGAACACATAAAGCCGATACGCTGGCACCTGGATTTATCTCGTCGAACAGATGGCTCATTTGCCTATGACGGTCAGGAACAATACGGACCCGGTACAACGGCGGATGGCACCTACCTGGGTGGATCCGATTACAGTGGATTGAGTGCAACTGCTTACCAACTCCTGACCTTTAGTTTACCTCTCAAGCAGCTTTTCATCACCGGTAAAAATGCAAATCCCGCATACGTACTGGATCCATCAAAAGTGGCTAACGCGATTACCGCCGGGACGTTTAAATTGGATCGAACGAAACTAGGCATTGCTCAACTTACTGCCGCTTTGAATGAATATGATCCCGTGGTGCGTCATTACGCTGCGGTGGAGTTAGGAAGCCGTCAGTTATCAGATGCTGAACTCACGACCCTGCGGAATTTATTAACCAGTAAAAATTCCAACGAGCGTCAAGGTGCCTGCCAAGCGTTGGGTCTTCTTCAAGATGCGAAGGCCTTGCCAATGATCGTTCAGGGGCTGAGTGACCCAGACCTGTGGGTAAGAGCTAAAGCAGCAAATGCGATACGCAGTTATGACCCCGTAAGCTCCAGCGCGCATGTGACGGAGATGCTCACCGCATTCATCAAAAATGCCACGGATCCAAATGTGATTGATTGGATTGATCCAATACAGATCAGTAATCGCAATCTATCACTAGCTCTTTTCGGAAACGGTGTGCCGGACGGTTCTCCGGGGAATGATGTTGGCGCATTCCTCATGAAAGCCCCGAAAGATCTGGTTTATCGGGCGATTCAAATCGGTTTGAAACAACCGGATTCCTATCCACGCACGGGCGTTGCGAGATTCTGTAAGTTGAATCTCTCACTCGAAGATGTGCAGGCGTTGATTCCAGATATGTATGAAGTGGTTTCCACGGAGTGTCAGGCGGACCGCATGTGGAGCGCCAGTCCTCGCGCGTTGGGAATACAGATGCTTTCAAATTATAAAATTAGTGAAGGGGTATCATTGGCATATGCAATGTTAGAATATCCGGAAGATTTTGGATGGGGAGCTGAGGAGTATCAAGATGCTGCGCTCCAAGCACTAGCGACCTACGGCGATGCAGCTCGCTACACACTACCAAAACTACGGGCTTTGCGGGCTACATGGGATCCATCAAGTTCGATTTACGCCACTTTGCTCAAAACTATCGATTCGATCGAAAATGCGAGCGTTTCGCCTAAGAAAAATCTTGGGTTACCTCTGGCTAATGCACAGGTGATTGTGACGACGGAGGAGAAAGCGATTAAGCTGGGCGGTGAATCTCCACGTGGCGAGGTGTCGTTTGTTAATATCACCCAGCCTTCGTCTGGAAAGTTAAACGGAACTGCACCGAATCTAACATTCACACCTGCTACTGGTTTCAAAGGAGTAACGAAATTCAGCTTCCAGGTAAAAGATGCTGTGACGGTATCTGATCCTGCGTTTGTCACAATCATCGTTGGGACGGGCGGTAATGGCCTTAAAGCTGAGTATTTTAAAGATGCTAGCTTCTCCAGCCCTGTTCTCTCCCGAACCGATCCTGAAGTGAATTTTGATTGGGGCAAAGGTACGCCTGACGAATTCATTAAATCGGAACAATTCAGTGTGCGTTGGAGCGGTTTATTGCTCGTGCCCGAGACGGGGGACTACACCTTTTCCGCGCTGAACAGTGATGGGATACGGGTGTATGTGAATGGTGCTCTTGTGTTAGATCGTTTCATGGATCAAGCACCGGTGTGGACTGATAGTGCTCCGATTCATTTGAAGGCGAGACAGGTTGCCGATATCCAGATAGATTATTATAAAAAAACCGGGTCAGGAGTTGCGAAACTCAAGTGGTCTGGCCCTAGTTTCACGGGGCCGAATGGAGCGATCATCAGCAAAGAGTGGCTGCATGATGGAAAGGGCATAGATAATCGACCTGCTTATGCGAATTCGCAAAGCGTGAGCACGGTTCTGAACAAGCCAGTACCGATTACGATTTCAGGGAGCGGAGGGAATTTAAAGTATTCGCTTACAAAACCACCGGCAAACGGGAAACTGAGTGGAGTTGTGCCACATTTGATTTACACACCGACCCCTAATTTCAGTGGATTGGATCACTTCGATTTTTCAGTTAGCAATGGCAAAACGAAATCAGAGCCCGCGAAGGTTACGATTAATGTGAAAGCTGGAGAGCCAATGGCTTACGCATGGAATAATGCCAACTCGGGAAATTGGAGCGATACAAGTTCATGGAGCCCGAGTGCTCCAACTGCGGCTGGAGCTTCAAATTTTGTGATTCGCTTTGATTCACCCGGAAGCTACAACGTAAGCCATGATTTGAGCAATGGATTCAAACTCAATCAGCTCCATTTTGGGGGAGGTGTGACTTTGGGCGGAAGCGTAGGCATCGCGTTCCATGCCAATGGCGGGTTGCTTCCGCAAATCATTCAGAACGGTAGTGAAGAGGTAACGTTGCGAATTCCATCCGTGCTTACAGCGATGACGGAACTGGGAGGGGATGGCTCGGGGAAAATGATTTTTGATCCGTCATGTGCTCTCACTGGCGATGGGGGCTTGATTAAAAATGCTCCAGGTGTTCTCGAAATACGTAGCGCTTCTAACAGTTACAAAGGCGGCACGATCATCAAAAAAGGCATATTGCGTTTGGATGATGACATCAAAGACGCACTCGGCACAGGACCTGTCACTATGGATGGCGGCACGTTGTATCTCAATCGCGTTACTCTGGCGAATTCGTTCACCCTAAACAGCGGGGCGATCTTGTCTGACAACGGCTTTGGAAATAATCTGATTGGAGCCGTTACCGTGAATTCCCAAACAACGCTAAATGTCGTCTATAAATTGACCATTAGTGGAGAAATTACAGGAGCGGGCGGCATAACTAAAACGGGTGATTCTGAGCTCCTGCTTTCCGGTAAAAACAGTTTCACGGGAAGCAATAAAATCACTGCAGGAACTCTCACATGCTCGAGCACATCGGCTCTTGGAGAGAGTTCTCTGGACATAGCGACGGGCGCGAAAATCAATTTAGATTTCAGCGGAATTCAAGATCTTAAAGCATTGACCTACAATGGCGGAGCTAAGCTTCCAGCGGGGACATATGGCTCAAGTACATCCTCTGCGAAAAATAAAAATGATGATTATTTTTCCGGAACGGGCCAAGTTCGCGTGACGGGTAAATAAACCTCAGCTCTTGCACGTCGCTGGATAGGCAGGCAGATTGTTTTCAAATGAATCGCGAAGAGATGGCTGGGGTTTTGGAGAAGATCGCTCTGTTGCTGGAGTTGAAGGGGGAGAATCCGTTTAAAGTGAGGGCTTATCGGCAGGGAGCCGAGGTGGTGCTGGCGATGGAAGAAGATGTGGTGGAGCTGGCGAAGAACGATGGATTGAAGGGCGTAAAAGGCATCGGTGAGGCTTTGCGTGATAAGTTAGGAGAACTTGCGAAGACCGGGAAACTGGAATTTTACGAGACCTTGAAAGAGGAGTTTCCTTCGACCATTTTTGATTTGTTTGAAGTACAAGGCCTTGGACCGAAGAAGATCAAGGCCTTGTATGAAGAGCTGGGCGTGGTTTCTTTGGAGAAGCTCAAAGCGGCATGTCTAGAAGGACGAGTGGCCACGCTGGCCGGTTTTGGTGAAAAAACCCAGAGCAAGATTCTCGAGGGAATCGCGGCTAACGAAAAATTCGCG
Source organism: Verrucomicrobiota bacterium (assembly GCA_040384845.1). Lineage (GTDB taxonomy): Bacteria > Verrucomicrobiota > Verrucomicrobiia > Verrucomicrobiales > Akkermansiaceae > Luteolibacter. The sequence goes on from JAZKIL010000015.1 coordinate 39,212, forward strand.
GATCGTTTTCTGTTAGGAAAAATCGGGATTGTGGTTGAGGGGATTTTAGAAATGTTGCGGATGCATCCCGAGATTTCGAGAGTGGCGGTGGCGGGATCCTATCGTCGGGCAAGAGAGACCGTGGGGGATTTGGATTTTCTAGTGGCGACAAAAGAAGGTGCGTTGGTCTGTGAAGATTTCACAACGCTGCCTGAGGTGGAATCGGTGCTTGCGTGTGGGGACACGAAAGCTTCGGTACGTCTGAAAAACGGGATACATTGCGATTTGCGTGCGGTGAAAAATTCTGAGTTTCCGTTTGCGCTGCAGTATTTCACAGGTTCCAAGGAGCACAATGTCGCGCTGCGATCACTGGCGTTAAAGAAGGGCTGGTCGCTGAATGAATACGGTTTGAATCCTGTGAGTGACGATGTTGAGCGACCCCAGGTGGAAGAAGAAAAGGATATTTATCAATTGTTAGGCTTGCAGTTTATTGAGCCGGAGCTGCGGGAGAACCGTGGTGAGATCGAAGCGGCGGCGGAGAAGCAGTTGCCGCGTTTGGTGGAACTGATGAACCTTCGTGGGACGTTTCACAATCACACCACCGCATCCGACGGGCGGGATACTCTTGAGGGAATGGTCGCTGAAGCGATGGATTTGGGGCTCCAGTATCTGGGAATTTCGGATCACTCGAAATCTTCGGTTTGGGCGAATGGCTTGGAGGAAGAGCGATTGCTGGCGCAGATTGCGGAGATACGAAATTTAGAAAAAACGCTGAACGGTTTTCGCATTTTTGCGGGCAATGAAGTGGATATTCTCAAGGATGGCGACTTGGATTACTCCGATGACATTCTTGCCCAACTCGATTTCTGCGTCGCATCGGTTCACAACTCGATGAACATGGATGAGCAAACGATGACTGAACGGATTTGCCGCGCGATGGAGAACGAACACGTGACGATGCTCGGGCATGTGACGGGTCGGCTGCTGCTAAAACGCGATGCTTACGCGGTGGATCATGCGAAGATCATCGATTGCGCGGCGGCGACGCGAACCGTGATCGAGCTGAATTGCAGTCCGATGCGGATGGATATGGATTGGCGCTGGTTGAAACGGGCGCGCGACAAAGGAGTCTTGTGCTCGATTAATCCTGATGCGCATGCACGCGCGCAACTGCATTATCTGGGACAAGGTGTTAGAATGGCGCGCAAGGGTTGGCTTAGAAAAGAGGATGTGTTGAACACACGTTCCGTGAAAGAGATCGAAGCGTTTCTCGCGACGCCAAAAGCGAATCGATGAGTTATTAAGCCCCGGCTTTCTTTCGATAAATCGCTTTCTGAGTCACTACGAAATCGACCCTATCATTCACCAGCGCCCGCAGGCATTCCTGAGGGGTGTTGATGATCGGCTCTTCATGTGCGTTGAAACTCGTGTTCACCAACGCCGCGATTCCCGTTTGTTCCTTAAAGTTTTTCAGAATATCATAATAAAGCGGATTTTGTTCACGCGTAATGATTTGCGGACGCGCTGTGCCATCCACGTGCACCACGGCAGGAATCTTCTGCTTCCACTCTTCTTTCACATCGGTTGTGATAGTCATGAAATTGCATGCGTAGGAATTCACATCGTCAATTTCGAACACATCGCGCGCATCTTCGGCGAGAACGTATGGGGCGAAGGGCATGAACTCAGTACGATTGAGTCGCTTGTTGATTGAGTCATTTACCCCATTATCTACGGGGCTCGCCATAATCGTGCGTGCGCCCAGCGCCCTAGGGCCATATTCCATGCGACCGGTATAAATCGCACCTACCTTGCCAGAAGCCAAGAGCTCCGCGCATTTCTTCGCCGGTTCACCGTCGACCAGTTCGATTGCGTCAGACTTGGTGAAAACCGCATCCACTTCCGAATCATAATCATAACCCAAATACACATCCTGCAATTTTGATTTATGCGTGACGAATTTTTCAAGCCCATCGCGTTCCAGTAAAAATTGCAAGGCACCGCCAACGGCAACACCTTCATCACCCATGCCGGGGAATATGAAAATTTCATCTAGATCCAAATGATCTTTCAGATGTTTATTCAGCCGAACGTTCGCGAAAACGCCACCCGCCACTCCCAGTTTTCTGGCACCCGTTTTCTCCACATACATCTGCACGGACTTTAAAATAAAATCTTCCAAGATTTTCTGGATCGAGCATGCGACGTCTTCTCTTTTCACGCCGTTGCTGATCTTCATAAAGAAGTCACGCATCGCTTTTTTATTCGCGAATTTCGAACGAATTAATCCGCCTTCAGATACATAAAAATTCTCCGCGATTACGTCGTAAAGGCTAGGTTGCCCATAGGCTGCGAGCCCAGTCAGTTTGCCCTCATGTCGGTTAGGGCGAAAACCAATTGCCTTGGTGCAAAACGCATATGCAAACGCCAAACTTCCGACGACATTTTTCTCAAACTTGGAATCAGCGCCTCCCTCAAGGCATTCCAGTGTTTTTCCATCGTAATAATAAGCACTGTGAAATACCGAATCGCCAGTGCCGTCATAGGTATAAAGCAGGGCTTGATCCGTCCAATCCGTATATTTGAATGCCGACAAGGCGTGTGCGAGGTGATGCTCACACAAAAACACTTGAGTGTCTTTTTTCAATCCGAAGAAAGCAGGTAACTTCTGCAATTTCCCCGCGTGGAATGCATAACGCTGCGAGTTGAGTTCCGTCGTTTTGCCAAACAGAGCCAAAAGATCATACTTCAGTTTGCGGAATAGCGGTATTTTCAGGAAATAATACGGAAAGAGTCCATTACTGACCGCCAAGACATCGATGTCAGCGCGCGAAAATCCTGAAATTCGGAGTGCCTCGTCAATCAGATCGGGTGAAGCCCCGCCATCACCTTTGACACGTGAAATTCGCTCCTTCTGTATCGCCGCGACTAGCTGATATTCCTCGAAGATCGCTGCTGTCGCGTCATGCCCACCAGTATGTAATGCCAAAATTTTCACAGGCAGGGCTTAGAACAATGACCCGGTCTTATCAAGAGGTTTGTGTCTTCCCCGACCGTAGCGCCTGCGATCATGGGGATGAGGTGACTACGGATAGGACACTCCGGCAGCGATGGGGGATGCCCACGGCGTGGATAGAGCTCTATCAATTTTCCATCAGCTCCTCTTGAAGTTCAACGTTATTGGTGATCTTGGATTCCTCGGTTTGAATTTGAAGAACTAAGGAGTTAAACTCACGTTGTTGTTCTGTGGTCCACTGTTTTTTGCCACTGGCGATAATCTCTTTGAGTAAGGTGGCAGTTTCAAGAAATGTATCGAGATAGCCTTTGGTTCTCGGATCGACATTGTCCCTTAATCGAGTGAGGACTGAGACACTCACCCACAGCGGGCTGTTCACTCCGCTCCCTTGGTAATTTCCGCTTTCGATGGCATTGTTGAGTTCTTTAGCGGCTCCTTGAATTGCTCGCAGAGAACCTGCTAGAGAAAGTTTTTTCGGGCCTTTGCCAACACTATGCAAAGCAATAAGACGGGCGGACTCGTGATTTGGAATCACCTCCACAATCGATTTAAGTTTTTCCCGAACTTGGGGATGCGAGATGTTGGCGGGTGTGCGGGTGATGGAAGTTCTTACCAATTCGTAGTCATCCAGGGCTTTTTGGATTTTTTCGGATCGCTCACCTCTGCCGATATCCCAGGCTTGCTCAAAATTTTCGAGCAAAATGATTTGGTTGGCGACGATGGAATTGATTCCCTCGAGCACGTAGATGTCATGGACATCCGATTTATTACCAATTGGCAGAGCCATGACTTTGCAATCCCGTTTCGCAGCGCCACGGACTTTGGCTGCAATCCCACCGACGGGGCGAACTTCGCCCGTGGCTGTGATATCTCCTGTGACGGCGAATGATGGCTGGATCTCTTCACCTGTAATGATGGACTCGGCCATCATCGCGCACGCGACAGCTGCGGAGGGACCGTCTTTCATGGTGTGTTTATCGGCAAATCCGAATTCGATGAGGTAACCGCTAGGTAAATCGTTTGCGTGACGGATACGCATCAATTTTTCCACCTCTTGGGTTGCGGAATACATCTGCTCTCCAACTTTTTGGTTGAAGCTAATGTCGAAGGATTCGTCAGTCAGCTCTCCGTCCATCGGAATTGCGGTGGCGTTCATTTGAGTCGCACTACCCGCAAAACCATTATTCGACAACTCGATCACCAACAGGCCTTTGATTTGGCTCTGCATGAGTTTCGGTTTTTCGGCATGGAGATGGGTGAAAGCCGATAACCCGAAGGCGATCGCGAAGAGAAAGGGGCTGAATTTGTGATTCACGGTGACACAATGGAGGCGAATATTTTTTCCTGCAAGGCATTAGCGCGTCGTTTTCCCCGTGGAATCAGGAAAATGTGAGAAAGGCTGAGCTGCATAGGGCTTGCAGGGAGGCGATTCGAGGTGCAGGGTTTGCGCGTATGTTTACGCCTGCTTGGAAAAAAAATGCGAATCACCTGGTGAAGGGAGCTACCAAATTTCTCAATTACAAAAGAGATTTGCTGACTGCTGATCGGGTGGCGGAGATTGAATCCCGGCGTAAAGATTTGATCCAGGCGATCAAGGGCAAGGATAAGGAAAAAGTAGAAGAGGCTTCAAAGCAGTTGCGGGCGACGTGTGAAAACTCACTCCCGCGTGAGAAGCCACAGGGTTGGTTTGAGGAAAACGTTGAAGTCATGTTTGTGGCAATCGTCATCGCACTTGGTTTGCGTGCGTATTATTTGCAGCCGTTTCGCATTCCTACCGGATCGATGCAGCCGACGTTGAACGGGATTGTGGGAACTCCATTGGAAGAAGAGAAATGGCCATCATTTCCGCAACGGGTAGTAGAGGGTATTTTGCGCGGAAGAAGCTATGAAAAGGTGGTGAATGACAGGGATCGTCTAGTAGAAATGGAAGTGTCTCCTGATGGTGGAGTGGAATTTGATGTTAGAGACTACCAATGGTTGCATTTTTTCAGTCGCTCACAATTGATTAGCTTGAATGAAAAGCCATTGAGGCTACCTAGTCCTAAAAGCGCAGCATTCGCCATTGGCCTAGCTGACGCATATAGAGAGGCGATGCGAAATAATAGAGTTTTAAAGAAAGGCCAAGTGTTGATGGAGGGTTATGTGGACACGGGCGATCTGGTTTTAGTGGATAAATTCTCTTACCACTTCCGTAAACCAAAACGGGGTGAGGTATTTGTTTTTGATACACTAGGCATCAAAGGCATCGAAGAACACAGCGGAGGACCGGAAGGTGTCGGGTCACATTATATCAAACGCTTAGTGGGTGTACCGGGTGATGAGCTTTCCATCATGGAGCCAGATTTGATCGTGAATGGGAAAGTAGCGAGCGAGCCCGGGATACGTCGTGTGGCGGAGGGGGAGCCGCCTTTTAGCGAAGAGCATAGAGGTTACAGGTTAGGTGAAGTCAGAAACCCTAAGCTCAAACATTATCTAGTTGAAGATAGCGATACTCTAACACTCAGAGGAGACAAAGCCAAACCAGGCATGCGTGAGTATGCGGCAATGGGAGATAACACGGGCAGCTCCTCGGATTCGCGTTATTGGGGAACCGTAAAAGAATACAACCTCGTTGGACCTGCTTTGTTCTCGCTCTGGCCGATCACCACAGGCCATTGGGGATTTATTAAATAGTTTCCAAACCGTGTCTGCCGCATCTGAGATCACCCGGAAGGCGGAATCCAATCTGGCCTTCGCGTTAAAAATCCTGCCGAAGGATAGACGCGAGGATATGGTGATTTTCTATGCGTTTTGCAGGACGGTCGATGACATCGCTGATGAGCTGGGTGTTTCCGTGGCTCGGCGTGCGGAGGGCTTGAAGGCATGGGAAGATGGGATTCACCATGGATTTCCGGCTGAACATGAACTCGGCAATGAGTTGATGGAAATGACCGAACGCCGCGGGATTTCGTCCCAATGGTTGTTAGAAATCATCGAGGGCTGCCGAATGGATCTTCAGCCGCAGAAATTCGGTAGTTGGGAAGCACTTGCCAAATACAACTGGAAGGTTGCGGGGGTGGTCGGTTTGGTTTCGACGAGAATTTTCGGTTGCGTGCACGAGAGCTCGGATCGCTATGCAGAAATGCTTGGGAATGCGCTTCAACTCACGAATATTTTGCGCGATGTCGGCGAGGATCTCGCCAACGGTGGACGGATTTATTTGCCGGAAAACGACATCATCCGTTTTCAATACTCGGAGCGAGACTTGATAGGCAGGGTTTACGACGGTCGATTCATCGCGATGATGAGGTATCAGGCAGAACGGGCGAAGTATCTTTTCCGAGAGGCCGAGGCGCTGATTCACCCGATGGATCGCCATGCCTTACTGCCTGCGCGGGCGATGGCGGAGATTTACCAATGCCTGCTTGAAAAGATGAAGGAGGGCGGATTTAAGGTGTTTCATCAGCGATATTCCGTCTCCAAAGCCCGAAAAGTCCTCATTCTTTTGAAATTTCTGTTCGCAGACGCGATTAGAAGTGAATAGGTTCTCTCAAACAACGTCCGAAAAACCATGACCAAACTCATACTCACGATGGCCGCAGGGTCGGCACTTTTACTCGTTTCTTGCGAACCGATCCCGATTCATCCGGATCATCGCCGTCCGGGGCCTTATCCAGATCGCCATCAGCCGCAGCCAGATCGTCCTTATCCAGGAGATCGTAGATATGATGAACCAGTGGTCCCTCAGCCAACGCCCAGAGATCAATATCCAGTCGCCGAACGCACCTCGAATCCGAATCATGTGATCAGCCCATATGCTCCATACAACGTCATCAACGTAGAAGGATTCCGTTCGGGACAACTTGCCAAAGATCCATCGAATCAAAAGGTTTTCCGGATTCCCTAAAGACTAAGTTACGGCATCTTGCCCGTGAAATGATGATACTTGGAATTGATCTCGGCACGACTCACTCGGCGGTGGGTGTGGTGGATTCAGGTTTCCCTATCTTACTCGCGGATGAGGACGGTAAACGCATCATACCAAGCGCCGTTTGGTATGGTGAAAGCGGCGAGGTCGAGGTCGGGCGCAAAGCGTTGAGAAGACGCGCGACCGATCCGATGCGGGTCGTAACCAGTGTAAAACGCTGGATGGGAGCAGGACGCATTGACGATCCCGTGCTCGCTGCGGTTGGGAAAACACCCGAAGAAGTCAGCGCGGATATTTTGAGAGAACTCAAACGGATTGCAGAATGGCGATTGGAAACCGAAGTGAAGCAAGCAGTGGTGACGGTTCCCGCTTATTTCAACGATTCCCAACGTGCCGCGACGAAGAGGGCCGCAGAGCTTGCCGGTTTGGAAGTGGTGAGAATTTTGAATGAACCGACTGCAGCAGCCTTGGCTTATGGGCTGGATAAATTGAAAGATCGGTCGCGTGTGGCGGTTTATGATTTAGGAGGTGGAACCTTTGACCTCTCCATCTTGGAAATGCAGGAAGGCGTTTTTCAGGTATTGGCAACACATGGCGACACACGCTTGGGCGGAGATGATGTGGATCAAATGATATCCCGACTCTTGCTCGAAGGCTTGGGTGATCTGTCGCCCGAAATGAAAATACGTTTCCTGGAAGAAGCTGAAAAGGCGAAGCGGTTGCTCTCTGATGAAGAAAGCTACACCGTGAGAATTCCGTTTTACGATGGATCTAGTAGTTTTGAGAAAACGATCACGAGAACCGAGCTCAACGCGATGACGCGGGATTGGATTGCAAAAACGCTCAAATGTTCTCAGCAAGCGATGCTCGACAGCGGTTTGAAAAATTCGGATCTCGATGCCGTGGTTCTGGTGGGCGGTAGCACGAGAATGCCTGCGGTGAGAACAGCTGTCGCAGCATTTTTTGAAAAGAATGTCGATGTCACCCAGCATCCCGATGAAGCGATCGCGCTTGGCGCGACGATACAAGCAGGGGTTTTAAGCGGAGCGATGAGCAAGATGGTTTTGTTAGACGTGACACCGCTGAGTCTCGGAATCGAAACCTTCGGGGGATTGATGAATGTGTTGATCCCTAGAAATACGACGATTCCATGCAAAGCCGGCGAGATGTTTACCAATGCAGCCGATGGCCAAAGGAAGATGAGGGTTCGAGTTTTACAGGGCGAGCGCGAGATGGCCCGTGACAACTGGGAACTAGGAAATTTCGATGTGGAAATGGAAAGCGCTCCTAAAGGTCAGGCGAGGGTTGGGGTGCAGTTCAAGATCGATGCAGATGGGATTTTAGAGGTTCTTGCACGAGATACCACGACCGGAAAAGACGTGGTCGTGAAGATCGAAAACTCAGCGGTGAATGTGGACGATGCGGCGGTGGAGCAGATGGTGGGGGAATCGGTGGAGTTTGCCTTTGAAGATATGTCGGAGCGGATTTTCACCGAAGCAAAGATGAAGGCCGATGAATTGTTACCAGCGGTGGAAATGATTTTAGAACAAGGTTTTGTAGAGGATCAGGAACGTGCGGAAATTGAAGACGCCGTTACTAAGGTGAAATCTGCCATAGCACTGGGTAATGCGAACGCTTTAAAAGCTGCGGTTAAAACATTGGACGAAGCAACCGAGGCTGCTGCTGCTCGCTTGGTCGAGCGTGCGATGGAAGAGGCTTTGGAGAGAGAGCTGGGGATATGAAAGCAGTAACTCCGCTCAGGCGCGTCATCGTGACAGGTGGGGCGGGATTCATTGGCGTCAATCTGGTGCGACGTTTGTTAGAGGTGGGACATGAGGTTTTGAACTTTGATAAACTGACGTATGCGGGGAATCGGAGATCACTGCGTGATGTGGAAAATCATCCGCGATATCATTTCGAGCTGGGAGACTTGGCAGATCGCGAACGAATGGGTAATGTGATTTCCGAGTTTAATCCCGATCGGATTTTTCATCTCGCAGCTGAAAGTCACGTAGATCGTTCCATTGCAGAGCCATTGGATTTCGTGAAAACAAACGTCCTTGGTACCGCATGCTTGTTAGAGTCAGCGCTGGAATTTTGGAGGCAGAAGAATCATGATTTCCGCCTCATCCATGTCTCAACCGATGAAGTTTTCGGATCCTCGGGCGAAGGTGATGCCTTCGACGAGAAAAGTCGGTATCAGCCGAGCTCACCCTATTCTGCGAGTAAAGCCGGCAGCGATCACTTGGTTCGCGCATGGCATCAAACCTATGGTTTGCCGACGGTGGTTGTGAATTGCTCGAATAACTATGGGCCCTATCAGTTTCCAGAAAAGCTCATCCCCATGGTGATTCTGGCGGGTATTTTACGAAATCCGATTCCGGTTTATGGGACAGGCGAGAATGTTCGTGATTGGTTGCATGTGCAGGATCATTGCGAGGCATTGTTGAAAATTTCTGAAAACGGACGAGTGGGTTCGGAATATGTGATTGGAGGGAACTCAGAGATTAAAAATATCGATTTGGTCAAAGAGTTATTGAGTATCATCGAAAGGGTTTCGAGGGATTATGGTGCGGAAATTACCGGAACGGATCGGTTAGTGAAATTTGTGGCTGATAGACCGGGTCACGATTTCCGCTATGCGGTAGACAGTGGAAAGTTGCGTTCAAAGCTTGGTTGGAAGCCAAAGGTGAACTTTACTGACGGGTTGGAATCCACCGTCAGGTGGTATTTTGAAAATAGAGCATGGTGGGAATCCATATTGGATGGTAGCTATCGAGCGGACGAATTTGAGTGATGAAAGTTTTACAAATATTGCCTGAATTGAATTCCGGTGGAGTCGAGCGCGGCACGCTGGAAGTCGCAGATTACCTGATAAAAAACGGCCATGAAGCATTGGTGGTTTCGAACGGCGGTCGGCAAGTGAAGGCATTGGAAAAAATGGGTGGCCGGCATATCGCCATGCCGGTGCATCGCAAAAGTTTGGGCTCATTGTTTCAAGTTAAAGCTTTCAGAGCCTTACTTGAAATAGAAAAACCAGATATCCTGCACATCCGCTCGCGAGCGCCGGGTTGGATCGCATGGTTAGCTTGGCGGAAAATGGATACTGCAACGCGTCCGCGCTTGGTCAGCACGGTTCATGGATTTTATTCCGTGAATGCATACTCCGCCATCATGACGAAGGGCGAGCGCGTGATCGCGGTGTCTAACAGCATTAGGGATTATATTTTAAAAAACTATCCGAAAACCAAAGACGAGAAAATCACGGTGATTCATCGTGGGGTGTCTTTGTATCATTTCGAACGTGGCCATATGCCCGACAGGGATTGGCTGAAAAAATGGAGTGGGGACTTTCCTCAATGCGAAGGAAAAATCATTTTGTTGCTTCCGGGTAGAGTGACTCGTTGGAAAGGACAGCTTGATTTTATACGAATGATTTCAGCTCTAAAAAATCAGGGATTGAACGTCTGTGGTCTGATTGTTGGTGAGACTCACCCACAGAAGAAAGAGTTTGAAACGGAACTTAGAGAGCGGATCAGGGAACTGGGTTTGGAAAATGACGTGTTATTATTAGGTCACCGTTCCGATATCAAAGAAGTCATGTCGGTATCGAATGTTGTGTATTCCCTTTCATTGGATCCGGAAGCATTCGGACGGGTGTCTTTGGAAGCCATGGCTTTGGGAAAACCGGTTGTGGCGTATCAGCATGGCGGAGTGGAGGAGCAGTTATTGGCCGCGTTTCCACAGGGACTCGTTCCGGTGGGAGACGTTACCTTGGCAGTTGACCGCACAAGGGAGATTTTGGAGAGTCGCTCCCAGCCGGATATTCCCGTGGATTTCACATTGGATAAAATGCTGGCAACAACTTTAGAGGTTTACGAAAAAGCCATTAAACTCCCGCTTTTGAATGATCGTTAGTCACAAATACAAATTCATTTTCATCAAGACCCACAAGACTGCGGGCAGCAGCATGGAGATGGGATTGGGACCAGTGTGTGGTCCGGGCGATATCGTCACACCCATGGAGTCCAACGCTGATAGCGGGATTCCCAGAAATTTCCATGAAGATACCATGCTCGGCCGTGCATACGCAAAATCCCGATGGGTTCGAAAGTGTGTCGACCGTCATTCTCCCCTGCTGGGGAAATGGTTTTACGAGCACATGCCCGCCACTCGTGTTCGCGAACTGGTTGGAGAAGAGATCTGGAATTCCTATCACAAATTTTGTTTTGAGAGAAATCCATGGGACAAAGTGGTTTCTTATTATAACTGGAAGAAATTCGGCCAGCGCAAGCCAATGCCTGATTTCAAGACATGGGTGATGAAGAAGACGCACAGGCTCCCTACGGATGCTTCCTTATACTTCGATGGTGAAGGCTGTCTGATGGACGAGGTGCTGGAGTATGACGGTTTCATCTCAAGATTTCGTGAGCTATGCGAGAAGATGAATGTTCCTTACGATGGCAATATGCCCCGGGAGAAAACCAACATTACCAAAGAAAAAATTATCTATCAGGATTTTTACGATGATGAAACGCGCGAAAAAGTAGCCGAACAATTCCGTCGGGAAATAAAGCTCATGGGTTACGAATTCGGGAGGTCAGGAGTTTGAAAATGAGAGTCTTGTGGTTGAAAGATCGCAAATCGGGGCATTTGAACAAGGCTCAAGGATTGCTTCTGGCACTAGGTAAAATAACCGAGATCCATGTTGTGGAATTTCCGATTGCTTGGCGTGTTCCGGGTTTACGTCAGTTGTTGTCATACCTTGGAAAGAAAAGCTTCAAGTGTCCGATCCATTGGGTTTTGAAAAATGTCCCAAGCATGTCAGGAATTGATTTGATCGTTTCAGCGGGTGGACTCACCCAATGGCCGAATGCGGCATTAGCTTACCAATTCCATAAAAGTAATGTTTTTCTGGGATCGCCTAGAAAGATGAACCCTGATCTTTTCACTTTGATTGGAATGCATGACGCACCAAGGAACCAACCTCCCTATTATCATTTTGACATCATTCCATCTCTGGTAAGCCCTGAATCTGCTGAGCAGGCCGCTAATGAAGCTGGTTTGCCTTTGCACAGGGATTGGGGGATTCTTATGGGGGGTGATGGTGAGGGAATTGCCTGGAAAGAAGATGACTACCTGGAAATGACGGAGAAATTTCTAACACAGGCAAAAGATTCGGGAAATCAGGTCCGCATCGCTACCTCCAGACGTACCCCGGTTCATGTGGAAGTTAAGTTGCGTGAGATGGTTACAAAATCAGGTTTGTTAGCAGGCGCGTGCTGGTATCATAGCCGGGAGCAGTCGGCACCCTCACTTCTAGCCATGCTTGGCGCATGTTCACGGCTTGCCGTCACGGCAGACAGCATGTCGATGACCCATGAAGCCGTTTCTTCAGGACGACCGGTATTTGTGATACGACCCGAAGTGGGCGGAAACCCACGTTTGATGGGGAATATCGATGAACTGGCTACTGCCGGATACCTGCTGCCACAGAACATCAAGAGTTTGGATATGATTGGTTCTACACCGGAGAATGGATGGAGACTTATTGCTCGGGATCCATCGCTTGCCCTTGCAGAAGCAGTCATTGCAAGCTTACCTAAGTCAGTTTTCGGAAGCATATGAACGATAACGTCAGGCCACATTTATACACACTTGTCCGGATAAGAAAATCCGGCAGCCAATCTTTGGTGAACATGCTTGTCAAGGCACTGCCACAAGCGCGCCTTTATTCCATGCCTCCGATTCCTCCCGTTGCCGATATGGGTGTTGGTATTTTCGAGGATTTCAGACGAACGCGGAGAGTTAGAAAGCGCCTGCGCAAACTATTCAAAGTCACTGATTATACGGAAGCATGGAAGCTGCTTAACAAGCAGGCTGTTGCCGGTGACATTATATCGGGGCATTTCATGTATGGCTCACCTAATTTGCCTGATTGGGAAATGAAATATATTACCCTGCTACGGGATCCTGTCGGTCGCCTTAGCTCCGAATACAGGTATTGCCGTCAAAGTTACTTGGATAATCCGCCATGGAGGAGATGGTATTTAGCTCAGAGGCTGAAAGTTGCGGGTAAAGGTAGTTTGAATGATTATGTTAAATATCTGGTGAAGTACGGTGATCGTTTTGCCAATCCAATGGTCGGTTACGTGACCGGAGGCACCAATACCGCGGACCCTTACAAATTCCTGCGTGAAAATTATTTCCATTACGGCACGCTCGATCAATTGGATCTTTTCGCCAAGGGGCTCTCGGAAAAGGTTGCGACCCCGATACCGATTGTTTGGTCAAACAAAACAAGAGAAGCGCCGTCCCAGGAGGAAGAGAATCTTGATGCCCGTGATCTTGAGCAGCTGATTGGGAAAGATCTGGCTCTTTATCAAGCGGTTCAAAAGGAACTGGCTGATGGAGAATTGATCGATATCGATACGAATCATAAATCCTGAGGATAACGAAAGCTTTCAAATATGCGGCATGATGCGTGAAAATAAACCGCATATTTTTTCGGCTGGCATATTGGTGGGGAATGGCTAACTGCTTATTGAAATGGCCGTAACTATCGAAGTCCCTGTATCGTTAGCAAAAGCGCGTTTTCACGGAGAATGTGAAGTTGGAGCGTTTACCTATTTCAACGGAGCCTGTGAGGTCTTTCATGCCAAAATTGGTCGCTATTGCTCCATCGCACCGGATGTAGTCATTGGTCCCGGGGAGCATCCGATCGATCAACTCAGCACGCATCCCTTTGCATTTGGTGGGGGAGGTAATCGTTTTAAAGGAGTCCCTGAATATGAAGCGATTCGGATTCAAGGTGGTTCTACTGTGCGGCATCGCACGACACATGTGGGAAACGATGTATGGATCGGTTCGCGAGCTTACATTGCCCAGGGCGTTTCACTGGGCGATGGTTGTATCGTCGCTGCTGGGGCAGTGGTGACACGGGACGTGGCGCCTTATGCTATCGTCGGAGGTGTGCCGGCACGCGTGATACGGATGCGGTTTGATGAATGCTTGGTGAAGCGGTTACTTAAATTGAAATGGTGGGACTGGACGTTAGATCGCAAGTATGTCGGGGATTTGAATTTTGGTGAGTTAGAGAAATGCCTTGATCGGATCGAAGCGTTGGTAAGGGAAGGTAAAGTGCCGAAATTGGAGCCAAAAGGGCGTCGTGTTCCAGGTCGTTGGTATCAACGGCTTTGGCATGGTCAAGGCTAGCGGGTGACTCAGCTATTTTCACCTAACTAACTTCCCGCTTGGCTTGACCTGTTGAACTCAAACTATCACTTTAACTTCCATGAATGACCAAACGATGGATCTAAAATCTTCTGGCCGGAGAAGTTGTCCGGTATGTGAAGCGGGAGACTCCGTGATTCTGAAAAAATGGTCGGTGGAGCCTTGGGAGGTTGTTTCCTGTAAATCTTGTGAAATGGTTTATTTAGGGAATCCACCACCTCCGGAATTACTGAAGACCGATTTGGATTGGGACATCATGAAGAACCAAGAGCGAGATCGCAGGCGGAAAAAAATGGGCAAGGTCTATTATTTTTTCAGTGATGGTTTAAAAAAGATCCGCTCATTCTTTCGGGGGTTTTCTGCCAGAAAAGAAAAGCGCTACATTATGCGTTTTAGTGAAGGACCAAACATCCTGGATGTGGGTTGTGGGTGTGGTGGGATACTTGCTGACTTACCTGCTGAAATGGTGCCATATGGGATCGAGCCCTCGCCCACTATGCATGCGGCAGCGGATGCGTCTTTCCGTAAGAAAGGCGGATTTTGTATTCATAATATTTCCCATCTCGGCTTCAAAGAGTTGAAGGAGGATTTGGCATTTGACTTCGTTTTGATGCGTTCATTCTTGGAGCATGATGTGATGGCTGCTGAGACGTTACGTAATTGTCATGAGCGATTATTGCCTGAGGGCAAAGTCCTCATCAAGGTGCCGAATATTGCGTGTTGGAATTCCAAGTTACGCGGATCGAACTGGCCGGGAATCCGCAATCCCGATCACGTAAACTACTTCACGCCCCGCACCTTGAAAAAGATGTTGCTTGAGTGTGGATACTCGCGTGTGCACATGCCCATGGTGTGGAAGATGCCAACGAGTGATAATCTCTGGGCACTGGCGTATCGTTAGAATTGCCTGCTCATTTGGCGATTTTCAAAACAAGCGGGATTCGAACTTCAATAGGTGTAACCCAGATAATCTATTTCCGAAGCATACCAATCCTGAACTAATTGACGTGTTTTATCCGTGTAGTAGTCGCGGTAGGCGAATTCCTTTTTTGGCTTAGAGGATTTATTCACCGTGGGTAATTTGAAATCACTCGGCAGTCCAATTTCCTTCATCGCTCTGGCGAAATCTTCTTCCAGATTTTCATATTTTCCGAGGAAATCGACGGCAATCTCACCGTCGATCGTATAGATCCCCCAGTTATCTACCAAGGCACGTTCTTTGTTACTTAAAAAACTTTCGAAGTCGTATGAACGATCCTTATCTTTGCTTCGAAAATGGAAGAAGGACACTTGGCGATCCCACGGATTTCTTTCGAAGGTGAATTTGTAATAGGAGTTCCAAATCTCATCTCCGAGATAGGTTTTAACGCGCCATGCTGGCATGTGTTCGTAATATCCGACACTGGGGTGGTGATAGCGCTCAGGGCGCCCAAGAAGACGTTTGAGAAAAGGACGCTTTGGGACGGCGGGATGAGATATCCGATAGTTTTGAGCTAACTTTCCGGGCCTGAGCTCCATAAAGCGGGGGGCCGTAGGCGTCACGATGTCATCAGGCCCACACACAGAGCAGAGAAGGTTTTCTATGCTGGATGAAGCGGTTTTAATTGTTTTTAAGTAAATGAACCGGTGTTTATGACTAACAATCATTCTTCGTTGGGGTAAGAAATTTCGCCAAATGCGAGTCGCCTTTGTTAGCTCTCAGGAAGGATGTCATCGAGCAGGCGCTGGATGCCTTTTTCTGCTTGAGCGGATTGTGGGTAGATAGAACGGGCTTTGAGGAACCATGTGAGCGCGGATCCGGTTTGTTTTGGATTGCGGCTTTCAAATTGGCGGGCTTTGTCGAGAGCAAGAGTGAAGTCGGCAACTTTTGGTGCGAGGAGTTCCAGTTCGCGGCCGAGTTTTGGATCGTCAGGAAATTGCTCGCGGATATCAGCGAGTTGCTCCCATGCGCTGTAGTTCTGACCAATGCGTGAGAACTCAACGGCTTTGCCGAGAGCTGCTTCAATGGCGATCAAGTTTTGCATGATTTGTTTGAATGCATCTTCGCGAGTCGCGTCGCCTTGGATGGCAGGAGCAAATTCGTATTGCCGTTTTGCGATCTCACGGTAGTTACCTTCGGAAAGCAGGCGGTCGAAATCGTTACGAGCGGTGACGATGGCACCGGAGTTATTCACGAGTGTACGGAACTCCTGAAGCTTCGGATTGGTTGGCCAGATCTGAGCCGCCTTGGTGATTTTTTCTTCGGCTTTTTCGGAATTGCGGGCGAGTAGATGGGCTTTCGCGTCCTCGATGGCGAGGTCCGAAGCTAAAGTGTAGCCAGAAATGAGCGAGTCGACTTTGGAAGAAGGAAAATCTTTTGCGGCTGATTTGAGTTGGTCGGATAGGGTTTTTCCACGGACGTAGTCACGAGCTTGGAGTGCGCCGTAGAGTTCGTGAAGATCGCGAACATACAATGCAACGCGGCGTTTTTTCTCAAGTGAGAGAGTGGCGACGGGTGCCAGATATTCGCCGAGAGCGTAGGCTTCCATCAAGCGCTGGGAAGCGGAATGGAGTTCGTTTTGGGCTAAGAGATGGTTGAATGCTTCGATGTATTTATCGACTTCGCGGATGGCTTCATTCGAGAAAGAATCAAGAGATGAAACGGTTGGGGAAATGCCGATTGATTCCGAGAAGAGTTTCGACACATCGGAATTTTTATCGATCCGCAAGGTAGTGTCTCCATCTTTCCAGATTTGGTTATAGAAACGTGATGCCATGACAACATGTTCGTAACGGCGCTGGCCGAACCACTGAATCATGTTGACTTGGTATTGGGTTTTTGTGCGAATGGTCTGAGCTTCTGTTAGGACGATGTTTTGTTTTTTGAGCGCCTCGATTTCAGTAATGCGGCGCAAAGTATCTTTGTATTTTAGTGAATTCGCGCCAGCGCCTTGACTGCGAGCTGGGGCGTTAGTGCCGCCACCTTGGGCTCCGCCTTGTCCACCACCTTGTGGCGTGCCAGTGGGGCGAGTATTTCCGAGGCTCGAATCACGTTCATTACGAGCAGCCCAGTCGGCTTCACGAATGATTGCCTTTTTCTCAGTTTCGATGGACTCGTTAAGATCTTTGAGTTGTTTGTTGTCCTTTTTTGCCAGCAAAGCCGAGTAGACGGCTTCTGCGAGGGTGTAGCAAATATTTGCATCTCCGGGGTAGGATGCGGCGCGGGGCAGTTTTGAGAAGGCCTCTTTAAGATTGGGAGATTTGCCGTTTCTCAGGGGAGAGATGGTTTGCAGGATTTCGGCGATCGTTTCGCGATAAGCTTTTGCCTCAGCGTCGCTTTCGGGCGGTTGGTTGAGATATTTTTCGAAACGAGCTTTGAGCAAACGATTATCACCAAGGGGAATGGTTACTCCGCCAACGGTGACCGTCTCCGCAGAGGGATCCAGCATGGGGATTTCCTGGCCCAAAGGAGATGAGGGGTCTTTGGGTTTTTGAGCAGGGCCTGCGTCTGTGGGTAACTGCTGGGCCGGAGGCTGAGTAGGGGCTGCGGGCGGGGTATAGACCTGTGAGAATAACGGCACGGAAGCACCGAGAAATAGGAGAGTAATTAAGGTTCTCATGGTTTTTGGGTTTTTTTTGGGGCTTGAAGGATCAGAGGCGTTTGATGGCCGTCGCTACGGGAATTCCACCGTCTTTGATGTCTATTTTGAAAGCGTAGCTTTGTTCGCGGTCAATGTTGAGTTTGCTGAATTTATCCGGGATTTGGATCGGGATAATTTCTTCGCCGCCTGGGACTTTGACTCGGATGCTGACGACCTGTCCATCGGAAGGAGTCCAGCGCAGTTTTTCATCGATTTTGCCTTCGATAAAAAATTCATCTCCTCGGAAGGCATTGCCGTCATCCAGGAAAGCTTTGACGTCGAGAGGAAAGGCATCTTCAAAAGATTCGGACTTCTTATTGAGGAGAAATCTACCCGCAAAGACGAGTGCAATGACGGCAACGCCGATACCGACGAGAAGGATGGGGTTAGTGCTGGAACTTGCGCGACGAGCCATTTTTATTTGGGGTTCAGATCAAGATGTCTTAGAAATAAGATAATTAAAGTATTTAAGCTCTGTCTGAGAAGCTTAATCCCACTGAGGGCGGCGGGCACCAATCCAAGCTAGGCCTAAAGCTGCTAAAATATGTATGGTGAGGGTGAAAAGACAGGCGTTTTGATTGGATAGTGAGGTGTCGACGACGGACTTCACAGCTCCATGAACTTGGGATTGGAGCGCCTCGACAGAACCCGACCATGACCAATAGGCGGAGATGAAGGGACGGGTGAATACCTCAATATGTTCGGGAAGGGCAAGGACGGCGCCAGAGAGAGGAAGTTGGAAACCGACTAGATAGATCGAAAGGAGGGAGGCTTGTTCTGCGGTACGCATCAACGCGGAGATGGCAAGACAGACGGAAGTCATGGACGCATTAATCAGAAGGAGGAAGATGGCGTGCTCGACAAATTCACCTCGGAAGGTCCCAAATATGTTTACGAAAAATGCCATCCATAGCGATTGGGCAATCACGAGGCAGGAGAGGAAGGCGATCTTTGAGCAGAGATAAGCCATGGGCCGCAAGCCTCCGAATTTTTCTTTTTCGTAGATCGGGCGTTCACCTGCGATTTCACGTGCGGAGTTGTTAGAACCCATTAGCGCTAGCAGGACGACTTGAAACATGATGATCCCTGAAATGGCCGATCCAACTTTCGCCTGATCTGACCTAACAGATTGTTGTTCTTTGATTTCCTGGATGATTCCTTGCTTCATGTTTGAGTAGCGGCGGATATTTCCAGATGCTTTTTCGCTGAACAACGTAACGAGAACAGGAAAGCAGATGAGAATGGCGAGTTGGAGAAAGACTTGGCCCCGATCTCGGAAGAAAATGCGCCAGCGACGTGAAAGAAGGGTAGCGAACTGGGAAAAGAATCCGGGAAGTTGGGTTTCTTTTGCGAGGGGATCGGCTACTTTTTTTTGTTCTCCGTCTTCGGACTTGTGAGAGGCAACGGCTGATGCGCGGAGGTCGCCGCTTTCAATGAGTCGCTGGCGGTTTTTTTCCAGCATTTTGTAATAAGACTCGCGGTGTTTGTTCCATGAACTCTGCCAACGTTCGGAAGGTTGTTTTGCGAGCCTCGGATAGACTTCCTCGGTGTCGGTGACGGAGAAATAATGATTGAGTTGCTCCGGTGGACCGTGGAAGGCGACTTTGCCTTCGTGAAGGACAAGGATGGAATCGTAAAGCTCCAGGTGAGCGAGGGAGTGGGTGACGGACATGACAATGCGGCCGTCTTTGCGTGAGAGATCATGCAAAAGTCTAACAATTTCTCGTTCCGAGCGTGGATCGAGTCCGGATGTGACCTCGTCGCAGAGAAGAATTTTCGGATCGGAAACAAGTTCCATGGCGAGGCCGAGCCGGCGCTTTTGTCCGCCGGAGAGAACTTTGACCAAGCGATCGCTGATCGGGCCGAGGCCGGTTTCATCGAGAACGCGATCAATTCTGTGATCAAGCTCTTCGGTGTTTCTGGATTTTACACGGAGGCGGGTAGCCGCCTCGACGGATTCGTCCACCGTGAGGGGATCGTAGGCGATGGAGAACTGTGGAACGTAACCAATTTCTGAGGGTGAGAAATCGCCATCTTCAGAGAGGTTCCGGCCATCCCAGATTAATGATCCATCGGATTCCGGATTCAGGCCGGCGATGGTTTTCATCAAAGTCGTTTTACCGCAGCCAGAAGGGCCGACGATGGCCATGAAGTGACCTTTGGGAATTTTGATCGACACGTGATCGACGAGATTTACATCTTCGCCGTCTTTGCGGATCGTGAAACAAACGTCTTGGAGTTCTAGCACAGTGAATTGAGTTAACTTTTAATAACGGGGATTTGGCAATCGTTCTATCGATTATTGAAAACATGCAGGATACTCAAGCCTGATCGATGGAGTTTTCGAGCGGGACAATTTTAATGGACTTGGGCTTAGCGGAGTGGATGTCCCCGATCAGGGTATTTTTAGGTCTGTTAGATAGTGAAGGTGTGTGATCAGAATCCAGTGCGTTGCGCAGGGCGCCTTCGACGAGTTGGCCGCAGTGAATCTTCATGGGTGGCAGGGTGCCGAGATCGCCAGCGAGATCTTGGGCGCTAAGGTGGCGGGCTTCTTCAGGGGTTTTGCCTTTCAGAAGTTGGGTGGCTATGGATGCGACGGCGATGGCCGTCTGGCATCCGAAAGCTTGGAAGGATGCGCGGTCGATGACTTTCTTTCCGTCTTTTTCAGAAAACTTGAGCCACATCCGCATCATGTCGCCGCAATCGGGTGAGCCAACGGTGCCGACAGAATCCGCATCGGCCATCTCGCCTTGGTTCTGTGGGTTCGCTAATGCGTCATCGATCTTCTTTTCGAAATCATCCATGACGGAAGGCTGGGGGCGTGGACAAGAAATTTCCAGAGTAAATCCATCAGTTCTGAAGGATCATTTCGAAAAATGACCGTCCTCTGCCACCTCTAGCGCCCGTATGAATCGTAGTATTCCGCACCGTAATTTTCGTAACGTTTGATGAGCGCTGCGTTTTTCTTTTCCTTTTCGGTGAGGCTGGATGTGACGTCTTGGCTAAGAGCCATGTACCAGCCTTGTTTTTCGAAGTGCTCGCGCATGTCGACTAATTTGAAGCCGTATCCATGACGGGCATAGATTTCGTTGCGCATGATCCGTAGTTCCTCTGGGCGCATATTTTCGATATCGGATTCTTTAAGGAGTTTGCTTGAGGACTGCGGGTAGGTCCCGGCTTTGGCATCATATTTGAAAACTTTGCGTGGCAGGACGAAGACGCGCTCTTTGATTTGCTTCGGTTCGTTGGGTGTCCAGATTCCGCCTAGATCGTCGGTTTCTTTGGTGTAGAGCAATTTGAAAACGCCATCATCGGGTCGGTCGCCGGGTTCAGCAGCAGCGATTGCGAAACCTTTTTCATGAACTTGATAAGAGCCGCTGAAAGCGCGTTCGTTCCCAGCCACGATGCTGTAGCCGGTTATGGTTTCGCCAACAACGCGGTCAATGCAGATGGTGATTTTCTTTCCGCCAAAATCTCCGACAAAGGTTCCCTTCATCACGGAAGATTCCGCATTTGGTGCGCTGATATCGGAATCGGCTTTTTCTGCGGTTTCTTCAGCCGAAGAGAAAACGGTTCCGAGGAAAATGATGGATGCACAGAGTGGAAGAACTTTTCTCATTTTTAATGTGTTTTTGAACTGGTGTTTATGTTTCAGAAATAGGATTTCAAGACAAGGAAATGATGCGACTTCATGAAAGGTATCGACGGGTCGCAGGACTGCTTTGCCTAGCTGCATTGGCATTCTTTAGTTGGTTGATGCTGCGCATCACCTTGGAATATTGGCCAATCCGCAGCGATGCCGCGTTTCTCATGATCAAGCAGCAATACTTGGGCATACGGCACTGGGAGGTGGCATTTTGGGTCCATGTGTTCACCAGTATGCTGCCGTTGTTGGCGGGTTTTACGCAATTTACACCTTGGGTTTTGGCGAAATGGCCGAGTGTTCACCGAATGATGGGTCGCGTGTATGTGTTCTCTGTCTGCTTCGTGACCGGACCGGCAAGTTTGGTGATGGCGTTTTATGCCAATGGTGGAGTGACCTCGCGCATTGCGTTTGTGATCTTGGCACTTTCATGGCTCTTCACCACGGGGATGGGCTGGAGAAAAGTCCTACACAGAGAATGGCAGGAGCATCGAGAATGGATGATTCGCAGTTACGCACTGACGCTTTCTGCGATCACGTTACGGGCATGGAAATACGCGATTGTTTTCCTTTTCGAGCCTCCGCCAATGGATGTTTATCGCTTGGTGGCGTGGCTCGGGTTTATCCCAAACCTGATTTTCGCCGAATGGTGGATCAGACGTGGGAGAAAAAACCGATGAGCTATAATTGCGTTAGAGAGACTCAAGCCGCTTTTCTTAACAACGCGATCATGACGCCTTGGATGAGGAGTTCATCGGTGGGGATGAGATCGGGAAAATTTGCGTTTTCGGCGTGAAGGTAGGTGCGGCCTTTTTCGGATATGAAACGTTTGAGAGTGGTATCGCCATCGATGAGCGCTGCGACGATTTCGCCGTTACGCGGTTCGCGTTTTTCGAGGATGACGGTGTCACCATCGCAAATGTGGGCGTCGATCATGGATTCGCCACGTACGCGGAGGGCAAAAGTTTCGTTTTTGCCCCGGCAGCCGAGCGAGGTGATGTCGATGGAGATGCAGCCTTCGGGCTCTGGGGCGGTGCTTTCGCCGAAGCCAGCGGCGATACGGCCGTAAATAGGAATGTCGCGGATTTCTTCGCGGTCGAGCTCCTCAGGGAAGATCACGGCGCGGGCTTTGCCAGGAAGGCGTTGGATCACTCCTTTTTTCTCAAGTGCACGGAGGTGGCTCATGGCAGCGGTTTGGCTAGCGAAACCGAAGTAGTGCTGAAGTTCCCGTGTGCTCGGCATCAAGCCGGTGGTGCGGCTGGATTTGTGCAGATACTCGAGGATTTCCTTTTGTCTTGAGGTGAGTTTGGTGGCCATGGCTTTTTTGAACAGTGTTCTTGAGAACAAAGCTTCATGGTAAATGGCGATAGGTAAAGGATTTTTTTGAAAATCATTCAACCTCCACCGTCAGGTTGATTTCGACGGAGACATTCAGCGGAAGGGCGGCAGCGCCGAGGGCGGTACGGGAATGTTTGCCGCGTTCGCCAAAGATTTCGACGAGTAGTTCTGAGGCACCGTTGATGACTTGTGGGTGGCCGTAGAAATCTGGCTCTGAGTTGACGAAGCCGTTGAGTGAAACGATTTGTTTGACCTTATCGAGCGAGCCGATGGCGTCTTTGATGACGGCGAGACGGTTGAGAACGATGATGCGGGCGCCTTCGACAGCTTCCTCAACCGAGCAAACGGAAGGGACTTTACCGAGGATTTTGCGTTCGCCATCGATGGGGAGCCCGCCGGAAAGGAATAGCAAATTTCCGCTGCGCACGCAATTTACGTAAGCGGCGACGGGTGTTGGAACTTCTGGAAGTTTGAGGCCGAGGGATTCGATTTTGGCGAGGATGTGGTCTTGCATGGCGGGATACTGATTGCAGCGAGCTTGTTGAAACAACTCGATTTTTTTATTTCACCAACCATTCGACAACGCGTTCCGCGGCGCGGCGGTGGGTGCCGGGCTCTCCGAGTTGGGAGCTGACGTGTTGGAGTCGGGCTACGAGATCCGCGCGCTTTTCATCGTCGCTCAGTATGTTCTGGATCCATTGGCTGACCTCGGTAGGTGAGGCATCGGCTTGGATGAATTCTTCGACAACTTTTTTCCCGGCCAAGATGTTCACGAGTCCGATGTATTGGATTTTCACCAATAGTCTTCCTAGGAAGTAAGTGGTCCACGCCATTTTATAAACGAGGCAGTAGGGCAGTCCGAAAGTGGCGGCCTCAAGGGTGGCGGTTCCGCTGGCGATGACTCCGCAGGAGGCGGTTTGCATAAGGTGGTGGCTACCGCCATTGCGGAGTTCGATCCAATCGGTCGCGCCAGCTTCATCGATCATGCCGCGCATGGTGGTGGCGAGTTTCGGGGTGGCGGCGGGCACGGCGAACTGGAGATCGCGGCGCCAAGAGCGAAGGAGTTTGGCGGACTCAATCATCATGGGGAAAAGTTTGGCAATTTCCCGTTCCCGGCTGCCGGGGAAAAGTCCGACTAGGTTTTCCTGTCTGGGTGATGCGGTTTTTTCGAGCGCGAGTTCGTCCACAAGCGGATGGCCGACGTGGGTGGTTTTGAGGCCGGCGTTTTCAAAAATGGGTTTTTCGAAAGGGAAAAGGCAAAGCATCTCGTCGAGCAGCTTGACCATTTTCGGGATGCGTTTTTTGTTCCATGCCCAGACTTGGGGGCTGATGTAGTAAACTTGACGGGTGTTCGGCAAAGCCTCGCGCAGGGCTTTCGCGAAGCGGAGATTGAAGCCGGGATAATCCACTAATAATAGCACGTCCGGTTTCAAGGAGATGGCTTCTTTGAGCATTCCCTCGAAACGTTCTTTGAACCAACTGTAGCGCTTGAGGACTTCGATCACACCCATGACCGCGGCGTCTTCAACCCAGTTATTCACCTTGCCGCCGCTGAGGGCATACATTTCGGGTCCTCCGGCACCGAAAATTTCGACATCGGGGTGGATCGCCTGCAATTCCCTCAGCAAGCCAGCGGCATGCGCGTCCCCACTCATTTCGCCCGCAATCACATAAATCTGCTTCACAAAAAAAAACTACCCAATGAAATGCTCAGGCATCAATCTCCAAAGCAGCCAGCTAAAGAGTTGGTGACAAAATCGACCCGATCGTGTTTCAATTCGAGTAACTTAAGACATGAAATTCCTCCTCTTACTCATCTTTGTAGCCATCTCATTTGTTGCTGGCTATCTTACAGAACCCAGTCTGCGTTTGCAGTTAACGGGTATCCCAGCGGATTTCGAGAAAACGGAAGGGGATCCAAAACCTAAAGTGGATGACGAAATTCCTTTTGAGACAAATCCGGTTGTCCCAACAACTCCACCTACCGTGCCACCCTCAGATCCAGGTGCTCCCACGACTCCTGAAGTGGCCGATCTAAATCCATCCGACACGACCGATCCCGCTACACCCGTTGTTCCTGAAACGCCACAGACTCCAGCGGTTACAGAAACTTCAGCACCCCCCGCAGATCCGGTATTAGTGATGAAAGCAAGTCTCGCTTCCGGACAAATTTCCAAGTTCACAGCAGCGCAAGTTTTGGAATGGGAAGCGGGTACAAGTCCGGAAACGATTGATGGTGAAACTTATCAGACCGGAACCGTCACTTATCAGGCAGAGACTCCTTTCGGCACAAAAAACCTTCCCGCAAAAGCCTTGATCAAGGACGGCAAAGTGGTGCGCTGGATCTCGCCGAAAAGCGGCATGCAAATCGAGTGAGACTTTCCTGCTTACCTCAATCCATTCATCCCCCCACTGTATTTCCAAAGTCTCCATGACGTCTCGTGAAGCTATTCTTGCGCTCAACCTTTTACCAAGTATCGGGCCAGTTCGCATTTCACGTTTGCTGGATGCGTTCGGCGATGCCGAAAAAGTTCTAACAGCTTCGGCCAATCAATTGCTTCGTGTCGATGGTATCGGCAACGAAACCGCCAAGCTCATCGCAGATTGGGAAAATCTAGTCGATCCATCGAAAGAACTCGCGGAAGCCGAAGAGCGGGGAATTTCGATCATCACTCGGGACGACGATTCCTATCCCAAGTATTTACTCCAAGCCTACGACGCGCCGATCTTGCTCTATGTATGGGGAGAAATTTTACCGCGGGATCGACATGCGATCAGCGTGGTTGGTTCGCGCCGCAGCACGACGTATGGCACATCCGCGACGAAGAAGCTGACCTATCAGTTGGCGCATGCGGGATTCACGATTGTTTCAGGGTTGGCTCGCGGGATAGACACCACCGCGCACGAAGCCGCACTCGCAGCGAAAGGCCGGACCATCGCGGTGGTGGGTTCGGGTTTGGCGAGGTTGTATCCGCCGGAAAACCTCACCTTGGCGGAAAAGATTGCGAACGGAAACGGGGCAGTAATTTCAGAATTTCCGCTGCACCGACCTCCCGACAAACAAACTTTCCCAATGCGGAATCGTATCGTCGCCGCGTGGTGTCAGGCAGTTTTGGTGACGGAATGTCCTGCTTGGTCGGGCTCGTTGATCACCGCGAATTTGGCTTCGGAATATGGGAAATCGATTTTCGCCGTTCCCGGGCCCATCGATAAACCTTCGTCGGCGGGTTGCCATCAGTTGATCCGTGATGGCGCAACCCTGATCACCGATGCCTCACAAATCATCGATGACATGGGCGAACTGCCCTTTTCCTATCAAAACGAGGAACCGCAGCAAAAACTGGCGGATTGTCCCGAGCTGCCCGCATTACCTGAAGAAGAAGCCAAGATTTTAGCCGCCATGCCTGCGGGCGAAGAGCTCGCGATTGACCAATTGATCCAACACACAGGCCTGCCCTCATCCGCGGTGACGGCGGGACTTTTTAAACTGGAATTGCGCCGCTTGGTCAGGCCGCTGCCGGGTTTTCGCTTCATCCGCCGATAGCCAAAATGACTGCTTTACATTCAAGCGGATTTCCCCCGAAAAGCTTTTCCTCCTTGCATCCAAGGAAATTCCCTGCCTAGTCCCACTTCAGACACAACGATTTTCTAGAACCTACCTCCATGGGAAAAACACTCATTATTGCCGAAAAACCCTCCGTTATGAACGATCTCTCCAAGGCTCTTAGCCAGAAATTGGGGAAGTTTAAAAAAGTCGGGACGGGTCGTGATATCCATTATGAAAACGACAATGCGGTCATCACATCGGCGGTCGGACACCTCGTCGAGCTGCGCATGCCGATGGGTCCCAATGGGAAAAAACTCCCATGGAAATTCGATGTTTTGCCGGCGATTCCGGAAACCTTTACCTTGGATCCCATTGAGCAATCCGAGGCAAAACTGAAAAAAGTCCTCAAACTCGCCAAACGCAAGGACATCGAAGACATCGTCAATGCCTGCGATGCCGGCCGCGAAGGTGAATTGATTTTCCGCTACATCATGGAAATCGGAGATATCCAGAAGCCCGTCAAACGTCTCTGGATGCAATCAATGACCACCGGCGCCATCGTTTCCGCATGGGAAAACCTTCGCAGCGACGAGGAAATGCGCCCTCTCGCGGACGCGGCCAAATGCCGTTCCGAGTCGGATTGGTTGGTCGGCTTGAATGCCACCCGTGCGTTCACCTGTTTCAACTCCCGTCACGGCGGATTCAATATCACCGCTGCCGGTCGGGTGCAGACGCCGACCTTGGCAATCCTCGCTGCTCGCGAGAAAGAAATCCAATCATTCATTTCAGAGCCGTATTTCGAAGTCCACGCCACGCTGCATGTTTCAGCGGGTGAGTATTTAGGAAAATGGATAGCTACCGATTTCAAGAAGTCGGCAGACAAACCGCATGGCAAGCCGGAGCGGATTTGGGAACAGGAAAAAGCGCAAGCGATCGTGGAGCGTTGCCAAGGCAAGCAGGCTGAAATATCCGAAGAGAAAAAATCCAGCACGCAGATCGCTCCACAACTTTACGATCTAACAACGCTCCAGCGCGAAGCACCCTTTTCCGCGAAGGGAACCTTGCAAATCGCCCAGGCACTTTACGAGAAACACAAAGTGCTGACCTATCCGCGGACCGACTCGCGTTACCTTCCGGAAGATTACGTCCAGAACGTGAAAGACACGATGAAGCAGATTGCAAACAGCGATCTCGATGTCGCGAAATACGCGAAAGCCGTGCTCTCCGGTAAAGGCACTGACGGCCCGCATCTCCATCAATCCAAGCGGATTTTCAACACCAAGAAAGTTTCAGATCACTTTGCCATCATCCCCACCGGCTTGACCGCGAAGCTCTCCGATACGGAACAAAAAGTTTACGACATGGTCGTGAAACGTTTCATCGCCGTCTTCTATCCGCATGCGGAATTTGAGCAAACCACCCGACTCTCAACCATTTCCCACGGGAAAGACAAAGATGTTTTCAAAACCGAAGGTCGGATTCTAACCGTTCCAGGTTGGTTGGAAGTTTACGGACGCAAGATCGGAGTCGCTGCTGGAAAAGACGAATTGGTCTCAGTGAAAGCAGGAGAAACCGCGAAGGCCGATCCCGTGGAATTGATAAACGAACAAACCCGTCCGCCTGCACGTTTCACAGAATCCACCTTGCTTTCCGCAATGGAAGGCGCCGGCAAGTTGCTCGTAAATGATGAGGAACTCAGAGAAGCCATGGCCGAACGCGGACTCGGAACTCCAGCAACGCGCGCAGCGACCATCGAAGGTTTGATTTCACAAAAATATCTGGTCCGTGATGGCCGGGAACTGCATGTCACGAACTCGGGTTTGAGATTGATCGATCTCGTGATCCAAATGGACATCGAAGGTCTCTACTCACCACGCATGACGGGCGATTGGGAATACAAACTGCGCCAGATGGAACAAGGTCATTTGAAAAGACCGGAGTTCATGAAAGAGATCATCGCTTACACCGAAGACATCGTCGCGAAAGCGCATGGCCTTGCGGAAGAAGCGAAGAGCCACACATTCCCAGACGTCGAGGTCGAGCACCCGATCCATGGCAAACTCATTTTGAAACAAACTGAAGCTACCTATGAATCCCGCGATCCCGAGATTCCTCTGAAAATCAAAAAGCACATCGCCGGTCGTTTGCTCACCGAAGATGAACTCCGGACACTGATTTCAAAAGGTGTCGTCGGACCGTTACAAGGTTTCAAATCCAAGTTCAACAAACCGTTCGATGCCTCACTCCAGCTCGATGCGAAATTCAAAACAGCGTTCCTTTTTGAAGGCGACGACGACAAAGCCCCGGACCTCAGCGAGGACATGCTCATTGGCTCCGCTAAAACTCCAGATGGCAAAGAGCACAAAGTTTTCGCCACAGATAAAGCCTACTACGTACCGGGCATCGTCACCAAAAAGGATCCGCACGGAATCCGCATCGGCCGCTCGATTCTTCAAAGGGAAATCGCAGAAGATCAGGCATTGAAACTCATTTCCGAAGGTAAAACCGATCTTCTAACAGGATTCGTCTCCAACCGCACCAAACGCAAGTTCGATGCTTTCCTGACCTTCGACTTAGCCACCGCAAAAATCGGCTTCGACTTCCCACCCAGACCCGCGAAAAAAGCAGCTAAGAAGAAGGTGAAAGAGGAGTAGAGCTGCTCAAAAAGTTTTGATAATTGGAGGAGAATCTACAATCACAAGCGCCCGCACGAAGGCACTGTGAGACGATGTTTACGGCTCTAAATATCAACTATCAAAACGTGCCTATCCGCGGCACGGCAAGGCGACTCTACCTTATAAAAAATTAAGGAATCGAATGATAGATCTCCTCGAGCGCCATCACCGTATAAGCCGTCACCAGCACAGGGTTGGATTCCATCCAGCGACCGTTGTCGTTGACCCATGAGCCGTTTTCGCGTTGTGAGGAGAGAAGTTTGCCGGCGAGGTCTTTGCGCCAGTCGGCTTCTTTGCCATCGGCGAGTTTGAGTTTATCGATTCCGGCGGCATTGAGGGCTTTGGCCATGGCTTGATAGTAGTAGTAGAGGCCTTCTGCGCCCATCTGAGGGTTTTCGTTTACGGTGTAGTTTTTACCGAGCCATTCTTTCACAGCGATGACCCGTGGGTCGTTGGCTTCGACTTTGGCATAAACGAGGGAGAGCAAACCGGCGTAAGAGATGGAACCATAAGAACGGAGCGCTACTTTACCATCCGCAGTGACGTCTTCGCCTGCTTTGGAGCTACCTGGAGTGTAAACGAACCCGCCTTTGTTTTTCGCATCATCTGATGCCCATTTTTGATCGTTGGTGGCGGTGAGATTTTGGCTGCGGGAAAGAAAGGTTAAAGCAGCATCCCAGTTGAGTTTGGGTTCATCAGCGTAGTTGCCGTCTTCGATGATTTTATCGGTGAGAGAAATGGCCTCGATGGCGAGGTAGGTGTTGGACATGTCGGTGTGATCATCTTTGGAGCCGTAACCGATGCCGCCGTCGTTTTGATTATCGGTTTTACCTTTTTCACCGATGTCCCACTGGCTGCCGATGAGTTTGCGGCGGGCTTTGACGATGGCGGGTTCGAATTCTTTTCGTCCTGTTGCTCCGAGAGCGGTGACCGAAGTGGCGGTGTTATAAACAGCGAGCCCACGGTTATAGATACCACCGTCTTCTTTTTGTTGTTCCAGCAACCAATCAAAACCTTTTTTGAGGTGATCGGGTAGAGGTTTGTCAGCGGCGAGCTCAAGGCTGGGATCGCGAACCGCTGCAGTGAGAGCAAGCGCGGTGAAGGCTGGAGTGCCGCCATCGTCCCAGTAACCTTTTTCTTTTTGTTGCTCAGCCAACCAAGCATTGCCACGAGCAATCGCTTGGCGGACCTCGTTTTTGATCGAAAGATACTCGTTGTTCTGGGCATGCGAGACGCCAACGGACAAGGCAAGGCAGAGGAAAATAGTTTTCATGGTGGTAAAGATGGGTTGGGTTTGAGGCTAATTTAACGCAGAGATATGCAGAAATCTTGTGATTCTTTGCTCACAACGAGAATAAACAGGGGATTTGTTTCTGAAACTCTAAATTTCAGGGGAGAAGGGGCAGTTTTTGACCATACCCAGAAAACAGCTGGGCAATTTTTGATCATGGAGAGCTGGGACCGCGAGTCTGTGACTCGCTGTATTAACCAAAGCTATCTCATGGATTCTAAGAATGCGAGTCACAGACTCGCGGTCCCAGCAGGGAGACCCGCCTACAAAATCCCCCGCGCTTTCAGGTTATTCAGCCTGTGCGCCACATCCACCAAGCCATCGACAATCATTTGCGTATAGCTGCGGCCGTCGGTGGTGTCGACTCCGTGGCCGGGTTCCAGATCGCGGAGCGGCTGGAGGGCGGGATCGTCGTGGCGGAAGGCCTCGACGAATACGGTTTCGAGTTTCCCGGTTTTGGCGGCAGCCAACAGAGTTGCGCCGATCCAACCATCGTCGGTGCTGAGGCAGCCGCGGGTGGTTTTTGCGGAGGCGTGGAAAATGCCCATGTGATTGGCGGCGGCGAGCTCCGCGATGAGGCGTTGGTTTTCCTCGATGGAGAGGCCGGAGTCGCCCATGTGCGCAGAGTCGATGAGGAGTTTGAAATAATCGCGACCCAGCTCTTTGTTGATGGCTTTGATGAAAGCCCATGCGCGCGAGATGTTGGTAAAGGTTTTGAATTCACCGGGGCGGAGGAACTCGATGTGCCATGAGGTGATGGCGGAATCTAACAGTCCGGATTCTTTCACGGCGCGGATGTGGAGTTTGACATTCTGAGCGATGGCTGTGTCGAGATCCATGTTTTCCGGGCCGTTCATCCATTCTTCGATGGAGGTGGAAGCCACGGAAGCTGCGCCGTAGGTCTGAGCCGCACGCAGAGATCCAATGAGCTGGGAGATGACCGCGTCTTCATCGGCGGGGTTCATCGGGTTTGCTCCGCCAACCATCATGATGAGGTGGACATCGAGTTTCAAAGCTTTGAGGCCCTGCATCATTTCCGCGATGTCTCCATCACTCGTGCCAGGGAAAAGGGAAATCTGCACGCAAGTTGGGCGGACAGGAGATTGCACACAAATGCGATCCATCTCAGCGACGATCTTGATGCGGCCATCAGATTCGCGTTGGAAATGGCCATCGGCATCTGGAACAAGTGCATCCACGAATCCGAGATGAGTAGGAACGACGCCGAGGGCGATGTTTGGTTTGAGAGGGAAGGGTTGGGACATGGGAGGTTTCTAAGCTTCAGGTTTCAAAATTCAACTTTCAAATAAGGAGAAGGAGGTTAGTCCGGCTTTTTTTACCGCTGAGGAATGGAGGAAGATGGAGGACACGGAAGTGTAGATTATTTCAATTTAACTATTAGGTAATTATCTCTTGATGGGAATTTAGGATTATAACTTAGAGTTTCATTCTCCGTGTCCTCCATCTTCCTCTGTTTCTCTGTGGCTTTGAAAAAGCCCGAAATATAACCAAGCATTAAAAACAAAAAACCCGCACCGGAGACCGATGCGGGTTTTGAAGTGGTTAGCTTTGGGCTTACTTGGCTGCGCGGAGGGCTTCGTCTTTGGCTTTTGCCTTGGCGATAACGTCGTCGGAGACGTTTTTCGGGCAAGGTGCGTAGTGAGAGAACTCCATGGAGAACTGACCGCGACCGGAGGTCATGGTGCGAAGGTCACCGATATAGCCAAACATCGCGGAGAGCGGAGCTTCGGCTTTGACGCGAACGCCACCTGGAGTTGGCTCTTGGCCTTGGATCATGCCGCGGCGGCGGTTGAGGTCGCCGATGACGTCACCGACTTTTTCTTCGGGAGCGAAGACGTCGAGTTTCATCATAGGCTCAAGGATTTGTGGGCCGGCTTTCGGCATGGATTCGCGGTAAGCGGCTTTCGCAGCGATCTCGAAGGCGATGTTGCTGGAGTCCACTGCGTGGAAGCCACCTTCGTTGAGCGTGACTTTGAAGTCCAAGCAAGGATAACCCGCAAGCGGTCCCTTATCGATGGAGGTCTTGAAGCCTTTTTCGACGGCGGGAATGAACTCTTTCGGGATACTACCACCGACAACTTTGGATTCAAAGATGAAGCCGGAACCTGGCTCGCCGGGCTCGATGGTGTAGTCGATTTTCGCATACTGACCGGAACCACCGGATTGCTTCTTGTGGGTGTAGCTGTCGTTGACGGGTCTAGTGATGGTTTCACGGTAAGCAACCTGTGGCGCACCAACGGTGACTTCCACTTTGTGCGTGCGCTTGAGGATGTCGATTTTGATGTCGAGGTGAAGCTCGCCCATGCCTTTGAGGATCATCTCGTTGGTTTCCTCGTCGGTTTCGACGCGGAACGATGGATCTTCCTGGATCATTTTACCGATCGCGTTGGCAAGTTTTTCGGCGTTGGCCTTGTCTTTGGCTGCAACAGCGATGGAGATAACCGGATCTGGGAACACCATTGGCTCCAAGGTCGCTGGGTGTTTCTCATCGCAAAGGGTGTGACCGGTTTGGACGTTTTTGAGGCCGACGATGGCGACGATGTCACCTGCTTGTGCGGTATCGACTTCGTTGCGGTCATCGGCATGCATTTCCACCATGCGGGAAACGCGCTCGGTTTTGCCAGTGAAAGAGTTGAGGATGGTGTCGCCTTTTTTGATCGTGCCGGAATAGATACGAGTGAAGGTGAGGGCACCGAACTTGTCGTCCATGATTTTGAAAGCAAGCGCACGGAGCGGTTTGCTGGAATCAGCGGTGGCGAAGAGGCCGGTTTCGTTGCCTTCTGCATCGACTTCCGGAAGGGGTTTCACTTCGAGAGGGGATGGGAGGTAATCCACCACAGCGTCAAGCACGAGCTGGAGGCCTTTGTTTTTGAAGGAAGATCCGCAATAGGTCGGGAAGAACGCGAGATCGATCGTGCCCTTGCGGATGCACTTTTTGATTTGGTCGATGCTCGGCTCGGTGCCTTCGAGGTAGGCTTCCATGATGGCGTCGTCTTGTTCGACGGCGGTTTCGATGAGGGCTGCGCGGTATTCTTTGGCCTTGTCGACCATGTCGGCAGGGATTTCCTCGATCTTGAAGTTTTCCGGCTGGCCGGATTCGTCCCAGATGTGAGCTTTCATCGTGAGGAGGTCAACCACACCCACGAATTCAGATTCAGTTCCGATCGGAAGAACCATGATGAGTGGATGAGCACCGAGAATTTTTTTCACCTGTGCAGTAACGCGATAGAAATCAGCACCGATACGGTCGAGTTTGTTCACGTAAATCACGCGGGAAACTTTGGAATCGTTCGCGTAACGCCAGTTGGTTTCGGATTGTGGCTCAACGCCACCGGAACCGCAGAAAACGCCGACGCCGCCGTCGAGAACTTTAAGCGAACGGTAAACTTCGATGGTGAAGTCAACGTGTCCGGGAGTGTCGATCACGTTGAACTGGTGACCTTTCCAGAAGCAAGTGGTGGCAGCGGACTGAATGGTGATACCGCGCTCGGCCTCTTGTTCCATGAAATCCATGGTGGATGCGCCGTCGTGGACCTCGCCGATTTTGTGGATCTTACCGGTGAGTTTGAGAATGCGTTCGGTGGTGGTCGTTTTGCCCGCGTCAACGTGGGCGAAAATTCCGATGTTACGGTATTTGCTGAGGTCCTTCATGCCTGATGTGTGTAAATGATTATAGAGCCGAGGGAAGTCGGCGGGGCGGGGTTTTAGCGGAGCAAGCGGGTTTTGCAACCTTTGATTGAGGGATTCACGCGTTTCTGATGTCGGTTAAGATTTCAACGCACCCCACTTCGCCACCATTCGAGACAATGTATAAAAGCAGCCTGAATTTTGTCCCGTTCCATGTCCCGTTTCAAATTGTGCATATTACTGCTTGTCGGTGCATTTCTGAGACGGGACAGGAGTTTCAATTGGGATTCGCGGTGCTGCGAAATACTGCGAATGAGATAAACATAGTGCATAAGTGGGGGATAAATAAGGAATGCCCAACTTCGCATTTAGTAAACATATAATGCGTCGGAGTGTTGGTATTATGTGAGCGTAAGCCCTCCTTCGCTAAAGCTACGGCGGGCAGCCTTCGCCAAGACTACGGCTTGCCAGCCGAAGCCTTGGCGAAGGCTGGAGGCGAGGGGAGTCGAACCCCTGTCCGGAACGCCATCTACACAGGCATCTACACGTTTAGTAGGTCATCTGGTATTTCGGAAGAGCTGGGCTGACTCACGGCGTTGCTTTTCCTAGAAACCTGTTTGATCTCGAAAGTGGACCCGGCTACCCGATCCTCAATCCAGCCTGCTAAGTGTCGTCTACTCCCCTAACAGGCGTTGGGGTATTGACGTTGCTGTCAATTAAGCAGCAAGTGCGAGCTCGTTAGAGTCTGCATTTATTTGTTTTGAACGGCTTTTTAAGAGGCCAACCGATCAACCTCTACGTGCAGCCAGCGCTTCAAACATCCCGTCGAAACCAGAACGCCCCCATTCGCTTAGCGACAATCAGAGTAATCCAGAGTTGAGTTTATTCAACGGAAATTTTGCTGGGGAGAAAACACTCCTCCATCTCAATTTCGCGGCTGAAAGTCTCGATGGCGGTTTTGCCAACGGAGCGGGTGTCCAGAAAAGAATAGCCTCCTGTCACGATGGGGCCGATAATCGGAACCCAACGGGAGATCGATTTACCGATGGCTTTTTGAGTCAGTTGGATGGTGACGCGTTGGAGGATTTTTTGGATAATCCGCAAACTGCCTTGTTTGAGGATGAGCCTTTCACCGACGCGGATAAGAATGTCACGCGTCAGCATGGCGGCGCCATGTCGAAACAGGCAGTAGGCCATCATTTGTTGGTTCAACTGAGCGGATTTTCCATAGCAGGCGGCGATGTCTGCAACCATTTGCTGTTGGATATCCCATACTTTTTTAAGATCCGGAATGATGGTGAGCATCCCCATCGGGCCGGGCGCAAAAGCCAGTGTGGCGGAAACCGCTCCGGCCTTGATGCCTGCGATGCGCACGATATCCCGCGCGCGTTCCTCGGGCGTGTTGCTGACCGTTTCCGTAGAGAATGGAACGCTGGTGACCAGTTTTTCTAACAGGTTCATCACGGTTTGCTGGGCAGGATGCGCAAGAGAGTGGTTGATGTCAGGGGTGTCGGACATGGTTTGAGGCTGATTTTATAGTACGGAGTGGATTTCCACCCATGCAGTTCAACATTCAGATGCAGATAAGGGAATCCAAATTCCCGGAATCTACAAATCATCTTGAAATCCAATGTTTTTGAACCAGATATGTTAACGCGATATGCCGCTATTCTCTTTTTTAAAACCAGCGAAGGATCACCTGATCGGAGGTGCTGTTAAGCTATGGTTCAATCAAACTCAGAAACGTTACGGAAATATGACCAACATTCAGATCGATTCCACCGCCAAAACCATCCACATCGAACTTGAGTTGAGAGGAGAGGCGTCATCAGTGCAAATGGAAGTGAAAAGCTACAAATTGTCTACCGAAGCAGGTGAGACGTTTATCGAACTCGGTGAGATCCAAACTTCCCGCGAATGGATCAATCATCTGATCGAAGATTTTCTGCCGCCAGAGAAAAAATGTTTTAAAGTCCCGAGTGCGGTTAAAGCGCTGTTGTAGCTGCTTTAGAAAGGGAATTTGGGGGTTTGACCCCATGGTCTAAACCACTCTTTTGGAGCATATTTTTCTCCATGAACACGAAAGATTTGGAACCTGTGAACGGATGGAATCAAGCGGCACAAATTAACGAAAATGAGCTTCAAAACAGTAGGCAAAGTGGCGGCACACTTTTTCCACGGGCCGAGAGAATGAAGCTCCAGTCATTTGAAATGTGGGAGCGCAATCGAGAGATCGAATCATGGGATTCAGTTGAGTCTTTGGCGAATGATTTAAGGTCTCGATACTATTGAAAGAAGCCTTTGGATATAATGAAATTATTTCGCTCCTCCGGTGCACATTCATCTTAAATCGCCGTTTTTCTCAACCTCAGCGCATTCAAAATAACCGATACTGAAGAGAAACTCATGGCGGCGCCGGCGATCATGGGGCTGAGCAGGATTCCGAAGATGGGGTAGAGCACACCGGCGGCGATTGGGACGCCGAGCGCGTTATAGATGAAGGCGAAGAATAGATTCTGACGGATATTGCGCATGACGGCACGGCTGAGGCGTATGGTTTTGGCGATGGCAATGAGGTCGCCTTTCACCAGGGTGATGGCTGCGCTACTTATTGCGACGTCGGTGCCAGTGCCCATCGCGATGCCGACATCCGCGCCAGCGAGGGCTGGGGCATCATTGATTCCATCTCCCGCCATGGCGACGACGGCACCCTGTTGCTTGAGCTTGCGGATGAGTTCGATTTTATCCTGCGGAACAACCTCGGCATGGATTTCGTCGATGCCGAGTTCTCGCCCGACGGCTTGCGCGGTGGCGGAGCTGTCGCCGGTGCACATGATGACTTTCAACCCCATGTCATGCAGCAAGCGGATCGCTTCGGCGCTGGATTCTTTGATTGGATCGGCGATG
>JAZKIL010000015.1:76053-122985 GCA_040384845.1 Verrucomicrobiota bacterium
TTGTTCCCAATCGTTGGTGATACGGATGGCGTGTTCGGCGAGAAAAGAAGATTTTCCGATTCTAACAACTTTTCCATCAACATTGCCGGTCACGCCGCCGGCGGTGGTGGATTCGAAATCGGTGACCGGAAAAAGTTCGATGTTAGATTCTTTCGTGGCATCGACTATTGCGCGAGCGAGCGGATGTTCGCTGGGGGACTCGGCGGAAGCGGCTAGTTTGAGCAAAGCATCGTTATCATAACCGGGTGCGGGGATGACATCGGTGACGCGCGGTTTTCCGGCCGTGAGGGTGCCGGTTTTGTCGGTGACAAGATGCGTTACTTTTTCCGCAAGCTCAATGGCACCCGCGTTTTTCACGAGTATTCCCATTCCAGCCGCGCGGCCCACACCGACCATGATCGACATTGGTGTCGCCAATCCAAGGGCGCAAGGGCAGGCGATGATGAGCACGGAAACGGCGTTCACGAGTGCAAATGCCATCGCAGGTGCAGGACCGAAAATCGCCCAGACGATGAACGTCACCACCCCTGCGGCGACTACGATGGGCACGAACCAACCTGCCACGGTATCGGCGACTTTTTGGATGGGCGCACGGCTGCGTTGTGCTTCCGCAACCATGTGGACGATTTGTGAAAGCAAGGTATCGCCGCCGATTTTTTCCGCGCGCATCAGGAAACTTCCGGTTTGATTCAGGGTCGCGCCGATCACGGGGTCTCCGTCTTTTTTCCCGACCGGCATGGGTTCGCCAGTGATCATGGATTCATCGATGTTGCCGCCGCCTTCGGTGATCGTGCCGTCGATGGGGACTTTTTCGCCGGGACGGACACGGAGCAGATCGCCGACCGCGATCTCATCGACCAGCACGTCTTCTTCCTTGCCGTCGCGGAGGCGGTGAGCGGTTTTCGCGGCGAGGCCGATGAGAGATTGGATGGCGTCACCGGTGCGGGCGCGGGCTCTTGCTTCTAACAATTGGCCGAGTAAAACCAGCACCGTGATCACAGCCGCTGCCTCGAAGTAGAGGCCCACCTCGCCGTGTTCTTTAAACGATTCCGGAAACACGCCCGGAGCGAGCACCGCGACTGAGCTGTAGATAAACGCCGCGCCGACTCCTGTGGCGATGAGCGTGAACATGTTGAGGTTCCAAGTTTTTAGCGAAACCCATGCTTTGGTGAAAAACATCCCGCCCGCCCAGAAGACGACGGGGATGGTCAGGATGAATTCGATCCATTTTGTGATGTCTTTGCGGAAATGCAGAGCGGGAAACAGATGTGCCATCGCGAGAAAAAACACTGGCAGCGTGAGCACGGCGGAGATCCAAAATTTTCTCATGAGAGCCTTAATTTCTTCGTCTTCGTCTTCGCCATCGTCGGCGAGCAAGGGATTCCGCTCCAGTGCCATGCCGCATTTCGGGCAATCGCCTGGTTTGTCCGACTCTACGCCGGGACACATCGGACAGAAATATTTCGCGTTGGGAGATGGTTTAACATCGGCCTCTGCAGGATGGCCGTGGCCGCCACAGCAGGTTTTTTTCTCTTGAGAATGGTTCATGGAAAAGGGGGTCGTTAGTTTTTGGGTGCGCAATCAAGGCAATGTGGCTGCGAGACGCTTCTGACCCGCTGGTGGATGGTTTGACACGATGAGGTTCATATACACAATGGCCAACGAACCAGGAGGAAAAAGGTTACACCTGCTTTTTTTGAAAGTTTGATTTCAAAACTTGCATGAAAACTTTAAGCCGTCAAATATCTGTGTGTTCCATAAACTCAACCCAACCAAAAAATCATCTCATGAAATTCGGAATCATCGGTGCCGGTATGATCGGCCACTTTCACGCAAAAGCGATTACTGCCATGGCTGGCGGCGAGCTCCAATCGGTTTTCGACCTCCGTGCGGAGGCAGCGGAAAAAATTGCCGCAGAATATGGCGGCAAGGCTTACTCAAACATCGAGGAGTTTCTCGCCGATCCTGAGTTGGAGATCGTCACGATCGGCACTCCATCCGGTGCGCATCTTGATCCAGCGCTCGCGGCTTTGAATGCTGGGAAGCATGTGATTTGCGAAAAGCCCTTGGAGATCACCACCGAGCGCATCGATCAGTTGATGGAAGCGGCAGCGAAAAATGGCAAGACTCTCTCCGCGGTTTTGAATCGCCGTTTCCATCCCGGAATGGACGCCTTCAAAAAAGCGGCCGATGGAGGACGTTTTGGAAAACTCACTTCTGCATCGGCGTATGTAAAATGGTTCCGCGATCAGGCATATTACGATTCCGCAGGTTGGCGCGGGACATGGGCTTTGGATGGCGGTGGCGCATTGATGAATCAATCCGTGCACACGGTCGATGCGTTGCTCTATCTCGCTGGTCCTGTGAAATCTGTACAAGCCGTCACCGCGTGCCTCGCTCACGAGCGCATCGAAGTGGAAGACAGCATCGTCGCAACAGTGGAGTTTGAAAATGGGGCGCTCGGCGTGATCGAGTGCTCGACTTGCACCTGGTCGAAAGCCGGACATCCAGCACGCGTCCAACTCGCGGGAACCGATGGATCGGTTTTCCTCGCCGACGAAGCTTTTGAAATCTGGGATTTCCGGGAAGAGAAACCCGAGGACACCCAGATCAAATCCACCTTGATGAAAGGCCAAGAAGCCGGGCTCGGTGCAAACGATCCAAACGCGATCAATTTCTATCAGCATCAACGCAACTTCGAGGAAGTCGTGCAAGCGATCCAAGAGGGTCGTCAGTGCAAAACGCATGCAGGTGAAGCCCGCAAAGCGGTGGCACTCATCCGCGCGATCTATGAATCCGCGCAGAATGGCGGAAAAAAGGTTTCTGTCTGAGTGGATTGAGAAAGATAATTTCTAACAAATAAGCCTCGCACATGTTGCGGGGCTTTTTTGTTACAGGAGAGAGGAGAAACGGGAGAAGAGGAGTTGGATTTTAAATAAAAATCTTCCTCATCCTCTCCTAAACCTCCTCTCTCCTGTTAGAAAAATGCATGATACATCTTTGCATGGAGCCTATTTCCAAATCGGCAAGCTAGAAGCTGGATTCAGGACTTCCGGAGGTTCAATGGCGAAGGAGGCTTTGTCTCCGACTCGATAAGAACCGTATGCGATGGGGACTGCGGTGATTTTTAGAGCTGGTTCGTCTTCGACGATGGTTTTGGAAATGTGGATGATGGCGGCGCAGTTTGGGTTTTTATTTACCTCAAGAATATCACCTGTGTTGAACTGGAAAACGGCCTCGTTATCTTCCGTGGGGAAAATATATTCCATCACTACTGGGAAGCCGATGGCTTGGGCGAAGTCGTCTTGTTTCACCAGCGCTTGAGCGCGGATTACAAAACCGGGATAGAGGAAATCACCTTTTTCCAGCTTGGTTACATCGGCTACTTGGTAGTCACCTTCGGCGTAGGTGAGCAGAAGATTTTTATTGAAGTTGCGCATGTAGTTGCGCAGCAAGAGGGAGTTGAGCCTGTTGCGTTTGTCTTCGCTTAGCCCGAAATATTTTCCGTAGAGTTCCGTGGGGGTGAGCGCATTTCCGTTAGGAACATCGAGGACGGTGTAGCGCTTGAGTTCGGGGAGACGGCCGAGCCATTTCAGGATCGCGTAGTTTCGTGGAATTTCCGGATTTCCGAAAACATGCAGGCATACCACCCAACTGAGCACCGCGAACGAGGCCGCTAAAATATTTGCAAGCGTCCACCAATAAAAGGCTGGCTTGGGTGGATCGAGTTCTTCGCTCTGTGGTTTGCGTTTCTGAGGCACGAAAATTAAACCGCGCCTCCCTCGCCACAAACTTCACCATCTTCCGCACCGCTGCCTTCGGGTTCATCATCGGGTTCGAAAGATGTGCCGCATCCGCATGAACGCCGCGCTTTGGGATTGTTGATTTTAAATCCGGCATCTGTTAGGTCATCCGAGTAATCGATTTCACAACCCCGCAATTTATCGAAACTATCCGCAGCGATGATGATCCTCGCTTCGCCTTGCTCGACGACTTCGTCTCCCGTTTCCGGCTCGGCGACTTTCATTTCATACTGCCAACCCGCGCAACCGCCTTTGCTGACGCCAAGCCGCAACCCAGCCGTCGGCGAGGCCGACTTGCTTTTCAACAAGGACACCAGTTGTGCACCTGCTTTGTCAGTGATTTGGATCATGCGCAAAACTTAACCGCTCGGAGCGAACTTGAAACCTCAAATTTCCGAAAGGGAACCGCGATTTTCAATCGAGACCTCGCAAGCGAATTATCTCGAGCTAACGGGGCGGTTGCAGTCGCGATTGAAAATCGCGGTTCCTTTCTTTGGGTGCCTCGGCGAGGGTCATCCAATGAGTGAACTCCGGCTCGTAGAATGTCCGGTCTACTGCGGCACCCGTCTGGCTATCGGTCGTGACTTTTGAAACTAAAACAAGCCCGCCCTTTTCCGTAACATCATAGCGCCGAACACAGGATGTCGGTTTGAAGTCGCCGGTTTTTGGATCGTGGCCTGTGAAGGTCTGAAACGCGTAAGTGAAGTGCTGGAGTTTTCCATCACTGCCGTAAGTGTAATCGATTTCGCCATACCAATCACCCGAAGGAGTTTCTATCTTTCTCTGAATCGTCGTTTTGCTTTCCCATGCTGTCGGCTGTTGGACGCAGCCTGTGAAAAGCAGCAAAGTGGAAAGTAAAACGATGAATTTCAAAGTCATGACTGGGCTGGAATATCTCTGGCAACGCGGCGGTTGCAGTCGCGATTGAAAATCTTTATTTCAAAGTTGGAACAAATCATCCGCCGGGGTTTTCCCCATGGACATTTGCGCTTCGCCGTTGTTCGCGAGGTGGACCAAGCAGTGATAGACGGATTCCGGATCGGCATCGGCTTCGAAGGCGACTTGTTCCGCGTTCTTCGCCTCGGAAACCAGACGACCGCGCACGCGACCGAGCAGATCGAGGAAAATGACGGCGGCTGCTTTTCCTGCTTCAACACCGGGTTGGTGATAGGCGTTGATGTTGACCAATGAGGCGTAGAAAGAAACGGCGCGTTCGAACAACGCGACCAGCATTCCGAGGGTAAATGGAGTGACCTCGAAAATCGAAATCGTCAGGGAGTTGCGGCCGTTTTCGTAAAGCGCGTTGCGGGTGCCGCGAAGGAAACCCTGCAGGTAATCCTGGCTGGTGTTGCCGGGATCGACCTCGATGGATTTTCCCTGACGGCCATGACGGACTTCGATAAACGTCGCGAAGAAATTGTTCACACCCTCGCGGAGTTGTTGCACATAGGCGTGCTGATCGGTTGAGCCTTTATTACCGTAAACCGCGATACCTTGGTTCACGGTGTTGCCGGCGAGATCTTTTTCTTTGCCCAAAGATTCCATCACCAGTTGCTGGAGATATTTGGAAAACAGGACGAGCGAATCCTTGTAAGGCAACACGACCATGTCTTTTTCACCGCGTCCTTTGGTTGCGCTGTGCCATGCGATCGCAAGCTGCATCGCGGCGTTTTTCGCGGCATCGCGCACGCGAGTTTTTTCATCCATCGCAGCGGCGCCGGAAAGCATCGCATCGATATCGAGACCTTGCAAAGCGGCTGGCACGAGGCCGACGGTGGAGAGCACGGAAGTCCGTCCGCCCACCCAATCTTCCATCGGGAAACGCGTGATGAAACCTTGTTCACTCGCGTAGCGATCCAGCTTCGAGCCCTCGCCGGTTACGGCGACTGCGTGTTTTCCGAAATCAATTCCGGCTTTATCGAATGCGGCTTTAACTTCGAGCATCCCGTTGCGGGTTTCCGGAGTGCCGCCGGATTTTGAAATGACCAACACCAAAGTTTCTTCTAACTTGAGCGTCGCGAGGGTTTCATCGATGCCTTGCGGATCGGTGTTGTCGAGAAACGCGAGCGGGAGTTTTGCTTTTTGACCGATCGCTTGAGAAACCAATTGCGGGCCGAGGGCCGAGCCGCCGATTCCTACCAGAAGCACCTGCTTGAACATTTTTCCCGCGGACGTGAGCACCTGGCCGGTATGGACTTTTTCGGCAAATTTTTTCAGAGCTTTGATGGGCTCGGTTATTTGGGATTTGATCTCAGCTGTTGGTGCGATCTCAGGTTTGCGCAGCCAGTAATGCCCGACCATGCGGCCTTCATCTGGATTCGCAATCGCGCCGCTTTCCAAGGCAACCATGTCATCAAACGCTTTCGCGATGTTGTCTTTCAGCGCGTCTCTCTCGCTTGGTTTCACATTCATCAAAGACAGATCCAAGGAGAACCTGAGGTCTTCGTATCTCACCAAACTTTCGTTGTATTCTTTCCAGCTCATATTGTTCGTTCGTATTTGTAGGGGATTAAAAATTCAAGATCGACTTCACGGGGTGCGACCCGAGTTTTTCGCGTCCATGGAGAAATGAAAGCTCGATTAAAAAAGAAATCGCCACGATTTCCGCGCCGAGTCCTGAAAGCAATTTGACTGCAGCGGCCGCCGTCCCGCCCGTCGCTAATAAATCATCGACCAGCAAAACCTTTTCACCGGGTTGCACCGCGTCTTCGTGAATCTCAACCACCGCCTCGCCGTATTCCAACGCGTAGGCAGCTTCTTTGCATTTCCATGGTAGCTTGCCTTTCTTACGAACCGGTACAAACCCTACCCCTAACCGATCCGCCACCGCTGCCGCGAAAATAAATCCCCGCGCATCGATCCCCACGATTTTATCCACTTTCACCCCACCCGCCGAAGCGCTCAACAAATCGATCGAGGCACGAAATAATTCCGCATCGGCCAAGATCGGCGTGATGTCCTTGAACACGATTCCGTCTTTTGGAAACCCCTCGACATCCCGAATCGCATTTCTAAGCCGCTCAACCATTTCCCAGCCTCACCCGCAGGCCGCCACGAATCAAGACCTGAGAACACAAGCCCATGAAAATCCATCAAGTGGGACATGAATCCAATAAGGAGAAGGGATATTCCTGTCCCTAGAAAGGAACCGCGATTTAAAAATCGCGACCTCGCAAGCGAATCATGACCAGCTCCGCCTCAAACATTTAAAGATTGGCGAGAGGGTGAGGCGTGAATTAAGAACTCTTTGATGAAAAAAGCGATCAAATGGCTCTTAATCATCACAGGATCAGCCATCGCGATTTTAATCATCACTGTAATAGTGATCATTCTGGCGATATGTAAGACGCCTAAGGTTGAGCCGATTTCATCAGCATATTTGAATGCGAAACAGATTTGGTCAGCGGATTCCGAAACTAAAATTGAAGAAGTCGAACTGAATGTCGACGGGCAGCGCGCGAAAATTTATGTGACTGAAATCCCAACCGTTGGAACTAACATTCAATATCCTGACGAGCACGATCAGCGTGAGATTTTTCCCTATGAATTGTATTTTGGCGCAACGGAGGTCAGGTATGATGAAGCGGCAGATATCATCTATGTCAAAGTGCGTGGAAGTAATGCGATAACTGGCAGACCTCATGG
Source organism: Verrucomicrobiota bacterium (assembly GCA_040384845.1). Classification (GTDB taxonomy): domain Bacteria; phylum Verrucomicrobiota; class Verrucomicrobiia; order Verrucomicrobiales; family Akkermansiaceae; genus Luteolibacter. The sequence continues at coordinate 83,502 of JAZKIL010000015.1, forward strand.
CGAGCGAATTTTTGAGTATGATGCCAGAAAGAGATCGCCAGTGCGTGATTATTGGGTGCATGTCTCTGAGTGAATAAAACTAGCTTTCTAAGTGTAACCCATCGAAATGAAGCAATTGGTCAGCACTATCCTCGTCCTTCTATGTCTGCTAAACACGCAGTGCCGAGAATTTAGCGACTTGAGTCTGAACCCATCCGCAGTGGCGCGAGAACAGCAGGAGGAGAGATCAACCGTCAACGTGTTATTTCTTGGTTATTACTATAGGGACAAGGTGGAAATCACGAATGGCGATAAGCCCGTATTTTCTAAAGTTCTAAGGAGTGATGATACCATTGCTTCAGCAGGCAGGATGAATTTAGACCTCAAACGTGGCAGCACAATTCAAGTCAGAATTACTGGCTCAGATATCAGCATGACGCGATCACTTCTTCTTCCTAATCAAAGGAACTGCATGATTGGAATTGAGGCTGCGGGCGATGGAAAATTTCTCATCAAGGTCTTAAATGAAGAGCCACGATTGGATTGATGCGACTCAAGCGACTGATCAAGATCTCCGTTGGTAAGCAGCGCAAGGAAAAGAACAAGACTGCCCGCGACGGAGCCAGCTCCGTCCACCACATGGCTGGAGCAAGCTCCAGCACTCCGGCTGAAGGAAACCTCGCGTTCTAACAGCTAATCAATCTCAAGAAGGCGGCAGGAGGTCGCCCTCCCCTCATCAATCTTCATCATCCTTCGCGCCCTTGACTCGGACTTTTCCGCGCAGTTTGGCTTCGATGAAATTATCGATATCACCATCCATCACATCTTGAATATTTCCGCTTTCCTCGCCGGTGCGGAGGTCGAGAACTTTCTGGTATGGCTGGAAGACATAAGAGCGGATCTGGCTGCCCCATGAAACATCGCTTTTTTCGCCGTAGGCAGCTTCGGCCTCGGCGGCACGTTTGTCTTCCTCAATTTGGAAGAGTTTTGCTTTCAGGATCTGATAGGCGAGTTCTTTGTTCGCGCCTTGAGTGCGGGAGGCAGTGGATTTGATCAGGATGCCGGAGGGAAGGTGGCGCAGCAGAACACCGGTCTCGACCTTGTTGACGTTTTGTCCGCCCTTGCCGCCGGAGCGCATGGTGGTGATTTCGACATCTTTGTCGTTGATCTCGATCTTGATCTTGTCATCGATTTCCGGGGTGGCGTCGATCGATGCGAAGGACGTATGTCGTTTTCCTGCGGCATCGAAGGGTGAGATTCTAACAAGTCGATGCACGCCGCGTTCGTTTTTCAGGAAACCAAAAGCGTTTTCGCCGGTGATCTTGATGGTAGAGGAGCGCAGGCCGGCGCTATCGCCGTCTTCCCAGTCGAGGGTTTCGACCTTGTAACCTTTGCGTTCCGCCCAGCGGCTGTACATGCGGTGAAGCATCTGTGCCCAGTCACAAGCCTCGGTGCCACCGGCTCCGGCTTGGATGACGAGGTAGCAGTTGGCGTTGTCGTTGGGTCGGTTCAGCAGGGTGAGAAGTTCGTAATCGCGAATGTCTTTTTCCAAAGCCGCCGCGCCGGAGATGGCTTCTCTGGCCAGATCCTCGTCGTCGAATTCTTTCGCGAGCGACACACCTTCGATCACATCTTTGCATCTGCCCTCAAGAGCGACGAAACTCTCCAGCTTCTTTTTCATCGAGGCTGCTTCTTCGGAAATTTTCCGGGCTTTGTCAGGATCGTCCCAAAACGCCGGGGCACCCATCGCTTCTTCAAGCGTCTGGATCTTGTTTTCTAAAACGGGAACGTCAAAGATACCTCCTGAGTTTTGATAGGCGGCTGGAAATGCCGTCCGTATCAAGCGCCAGGAGGTCAGCGGTAGGAAGTGTGGACATGAGAGCCGAGAACAAAACCGAAGTGGGGAGGGCGGGCAAGGACAAAGAAGATTCTGAAGATAGTTCCGGCTTTTTTACCACAAAGGCACAGAGGAAGAAGGAGGACACAGAAGTTGAAACTTAAAAATTTTACCAACAGACCACAAAGTATTGTTTGGGTCTATAGTCGTGAGATTAAATTCAATCGCAGCAGTCTCTTCCTCTGTGCCTCTGTGGTAAAAAAGCCGGAATGACCAAGACCTGAAAAATAGAAATTTGAATTTTGAAAATTGCCCCGTAGCCTCACGGCACCATGAGTCACAAAATCGTTCCTACTATTTCTTCCGGCACCGCCGGCCCGCTTGGAGTTCTTCACCTTCCACGCCTTTGGCAAAAAATGTGCCTCGGTGCTGTTGATAAGCTCGCCGATGGCTATAAAAACTGCGGCCCGGGTTATGACATGATGGTGCTTGATGCGCTCGGTGTGGAACGTGACGACTTGGTCAAGTTCGTCGCAGCCAAAAAACCGAGCTATGTGGAGTTCGAAAAGTTCTTTGCGGAAAACGCAGTGAATCTCAATCGCGCGGCCGTTGCGGATATCAACACTGCGATCATTGGCTTTCAACATAAAGACGAAACCCGCCAATCCATTCTCAGTGCCGTGGGTCTTCCAGATGGCAAACCTACCGATGCCGTCAATCTGAACAACCTCGACGACTGGCAGGAATTTTACAAAGCGGAAATCGCCTGAGTTACAAACGAATCAGCTCGTTGAAAGCGACTGAAGAAATTCCGGTGGCGGCGAACGCATTGAGCACATCGATCATTCGTTGCTGCCGGACATTTTCATTTACCTCCAACATGACCGATGGCGTCTCGCCCAAACTTTTTGCTGCATCGGAGTAGATCTTTAACTGACTGATCAGCAGCGGCAGATCGCGGCTTTCCGTATCGGTATCGAGCACTTGTTCCGCATCGCCATTTCCCGTGATCACCGCGCCTTTTGCATCGATGCGCAACACCATGGGCGGGATGGGCGGCTGAATGATTACTGGCGGTATTTTATCAGGAATTTTCATTCCCAGATCTCTTTCCATCGGAGTAATGGTCGATGTGACGATGAAATAGATAAGCAGGAGAAAGCACACATCGATCAGGGATGAGATATCGAGAGTGGTGTCGCCTTCGGTATTGAAAATGAGTTTTTTATGTCTAGCCATGCAACCCTAACGCAGGGAGAAGCAGGTCTCTTAGGTTTTGATTGAGGAAATGTGGCGGCGGATTGTATCCGCCATGCCTTTCATTTATTATTATTGGCTGGGCGGATAGAATCCGCCGCCACGTGGTAATCCCTGAAACCGCTCCACACCTAGCCTAATCCCCTCCGCTTTATGCAGGGTTTCTTGAAATTCCTCTTCTGAAACCGAATCCGCTACAATCCCCGCGCCGACATGGTAGCTGAGTTTTTCGCCATCGCGCACGAGGGTTCGGATCGCAATGTTGAATTCGCTTTCGCCATTGAAGCCCAGCCAACCGATGGCGCCGCAGTAGACGCCGCGTGGTTGTTGCTCAAGTTCTTGAATGATTTCCATCGCGCGTTTTTTGGGCGCACCGGTAATGCTTCCGCCGGGGAAACATGCGGCGAGAGCGCTCAGCGCATCTTGCTCGGGGCGTAGGGTCCCTCGTACGGTGGAAACCAAATGATGCACTTGCGCGAGGCTCTCTAATTCTAACATTCGGCTCACTTCCACGCTGCCGAATTCACACACCTGACCCAAATCATTGCGCAACAAATCCGTGATCATCACCAATTCGGAAATCTCCTTGGGCGATGTCTGCAACTCCACCGCAGAACGCCTGTCCTCATCCGCATCCCGGAACCGCGGACGCGTTCCTTTGATGGGCCGCGTCTCGATCCCTCTTCCGGAAATTTTCAAAAACAGCTCCGGGGATGTGCTCAAAATTTCTTTCCCGCCCAGTGCCATCCACGCCGCCATCGGTGCGGGCGTTGCTTCACGCAAAACTTCATAAAGCGCTAGCAGCGAGCCCTCGCCGCACACCTCCGCCTCGAATGCCTGCGAGAGATTCACCTGATAGATATCGCCTGCGGCAATCCATTCCTTCGCACGCTCCACCGATCTAACAAAATCTTCCTGGCGGGTTTGCGGGATGAAACGTTTCGGAAAAGCCGAGCTCGGTAACGGGTCGGCGATTTTTGTGGAGAGCCCGCCGATCTCCCACCAATCGCCGCTCTGCTCATCACGGATCAGCATTTCGTGATACTCGCCGAAAACAAATTCACCCTCGTAAGTCACCCACCCGCACAAGCCACCTTGCGGAAATCCCTGATCTCCAGCCGCACGCGCATTCTTGCGCAGACTTTCACGCAGCTTTTCTAGATCGGCTTCTTGAAAAATATCACCCGTGAAAATCGCGCTCGGCTGCGCCGCGATCACGGAACAAGCCCGACCCCAACCGCTAGGAATATTTCCCACGGTATCGAAAAACACCAGGCCGCCCAGCCACTCCAGGCGCTTGGCGACATCCAACGCCTCCGCGCCATCCAGCCAATGCGCCCTGCGCATCATGTTTGCCTGAGTTTCCACGCCGGAAGATTGACCAATCGCAGCCCTCGCTCAACTTCAAAGATTGGCGCTTTTACTGAGGTGTTTCCAAAATCAGCTTCTGAAGCTGCACACGGTATTGCCTGGGCGTGATCGTTTCAATTTCACGAAAGCGTTTTCCGAAATCACTCGCATCATAAAACCCCGCTTGAAAAGCGATTTCAGAAAGGGTCAGATCCGTTCGAGCAAGAAGATCTTTCGCGATCTCGATTTTATGATGAAGTAAATATTGGCGCGGAGATTGTCCGGTGAGGTTACGGAAAATCCGGTTGAACTGACTTTCCGAGTAGTGACAAGCAACCGCGAGTTGCGCGGTGGTGAGGGAAGCATGAAGCTCGGAATGGATGAGTTTCAGCGCGGGCTCAATCCTTGCGAATGGCTCAGTCATGCCTTTTGCATCGGATATCTCATACATCACTCCGGCGATGCCTGAGATTTTACCCGCCCCATCGCAAGTCGGAAACTTGTTAGAAACCCACCAGCGCAGCAAACCTTTTGCCCCAGGAACCAACCAGATGCGATTGGTGGCGGGTTTCCCTGTTTCCATGACTTTTTGATCCTCGTTCTGATATCGACTCGCAATCGCCGGGTGATGTAGGGAAAAATCGTTCAAACCTATCGCCGCGCCATGGTTGAGCCCGTGAAACTCCTCGAAACGCGGATTGCAGCGAATGAAAGTTCCCTGCGCATCTTTCATATAGAAAATCACCATCGGCAGATGATCAAATAACCCGTAAAGAGCGGGATCTGGATGCGCAGGCGAATTTGACTTCATGCGCGGATTCTACCATAAAATGAAGATTGTGGCATGGAAAGTTTTCGACTTCCCGTTTAGTATACCTCACGACTCATGCGCCGGTTTTCCATTTTTTTCCTGACCGTTATTCCTTCGTTCGCTGCAACGGAGAAGGTCGATTTCACCACGCAAATCCAACCCATCCTTTCGGAAAACTGTTATGCCTGCCACGGCCCGGATGAAACCAAGATCGAGGGTGGCCTGCGGTTGGATGTGCAGGAGCTGGCGTTCAAAGGTGGCGATAGCGGCAAGGCCATCGTGCCAGGAAAAGCCGATGCATCGTTGATCATGGAGCGGATTTTACACACGGATCCCAAAGAAGTGATGCCACCACCGGATAAAAAGAAACCCCTGTCTCCCGAAAAAGCCAAACTGATTCGTGACTGGATCAACCAAGGCGCGGAGTGGGGAACGCATTGGGCATTTCAAACACCCGAGCGCCCTCCCGTGCCGGAAGTAAAAAACAAAGCATGGTTGAAAAATCCGATTGATGCCTTTGTGTTAGCAAAATTGGAGAGCGAGAAATTATCTCCTGCACCCGCCGCCCAACCCGCAACTTTGCTGCGTCGCTTGTCGCTGGATTTGGTCGGTCTGCCGCCAACACTTGATGAACTTGCAACAGCAGGTGATCCAGCGAAGGAAATCGACCGCCTGATTGCCAGCCCTCATTTCGGCGAACGCTGGGGACGGGAGTGGTTAGATGCCGCGCGTTACTCGGATTCCGCCGGCTACGAAAAAGACCTGCCGCGCTACCATCATTTCTATCGCGATTGGGTGGTTTCGGCGATGAATCAAAACATGCCCTACAATGAATTTGTTGTGAAACAAATCGCTGGCGACCTTTTACCAAACGCGACCCAAGACGACCGCATCGCCACTGGATTTTTACGCAACTCCATGGTCAACGAAGAAGGTGGAGCGAAGCCCGAGCAATTCCGCGTGGAGGGAGTATTTGATCGGATCGATGCCATCGGGAAATCCATGCTCGGACTGACCGCTCAATGCGCGCAATGCCACACCCACAAATACGATCCGCTCACGCACGATGAGTATTACGGGATGTTTGCTTACCTGAATAATATTAGTGAAACATCCATTGCCGCCTACACGCCGCATGAGAAAAAAACAGCGGATGATTTACTCAAACAAATCGGCGCAATCGATCAAGGTATCCGCAAATCATCGTCAGGAATTGAAGAAAAATATCAGGCATGGCAGAGCGAAATGTTGGCCTTGCCGCGAACCGAGTGGCAGCCACTTGAGTTATATCAACTTGGCGACACAGGTCAGAAATATTGGCCTTTGGAAGACAAGTCTGTGATCAACATGGGCTACGCGGCGACACGGGGGGGTGAGACTTTCAGCACATCGACCGAACTCCCATTGATCCGTTCCGCGCGACTTGAGATCATGAACGACCCCTATTTGCCGATGTCCGGGCCTGGCCGGTCCACCAGAGGAACGGGTGCCCTAACAGAATTTACCATGAAAGCTGGCAAGGAAGCCGCGAAAATGCAGCCGTTGAAATTTAAAAATCCGGTGGCAAGTGTGAATCCTCCCGAAGTTCCGCTGGACCCGAAACGTTTTCCCAGCAGTGAGACAGGGAAACCCGATGACCGTCGCACGGGTCCCGCGGCTTTTGCTCTCGATGGGGATCCCAAGACCGCATGGACCAACGAAAAAGATCCGGCACGCAACAACGATCCCGCCGTGCTGACCTTTGAACTCGAAAAACCTTTGGTTTCCGATGCCAAGACTTACCTCAGTTACGGGCTTTCGCAAAATCACGGTGGCCACAACTCGGACGACAACATGACCTACAACTTGGGTCGCGTTCGCTTATCCGTTTCCTCATCTTTACCGAACGCACTCGATCAATTGCCGCCATTGGTGTTGGCGGCGCTTGAAACTCCTGCTGACAAGCGCAGTGCCCAACAAGAAGCCCGCCTGTTTGAACATTGGCGCGAAAACCAAGCGGAGTTCTCGGAGCAAACCAAGCAGATCGATGAGCTTTACGCCAAAGTCCCGCTAGCGACTTGGGCCTTGGTCGCGGCTGAATCGAAAACCCCGCGCGAGACCCGCTTGTTTGAACGAGGTGAACAAACCCATCCCAAGCATGTCGTGAAACCCAACGTCCCGGCTTTTCTTCATCCACTCCCTCCTGGCGATCCCGGTTCTCGCCTGACCTTTGCGAAATGGTTGGTCGATCCCAAATCTCCTGTGGCTTCACGCGTGTTCGTGAACCGCGTCTGGCAGGCGTATTTCGGAACCGGATTGTTAGAAACATCAGAGGATTTCGGGCATCAAGCCGCGCGTCCATCTCATCCCGAGCTGCTCGATTGGCTGGCTTGTGAGTTCGTGGAAAGCGGATGGGATATGAAACACCTGCATCGCATCATTACCAACAGCGCGACCTATCAGCAGGATTCTCTCGCCAGTGGGGAACTGCGCGATCGCGATCCAAAAAACCGCATTCTTGCACGCGGCGCAAGGTTCCGTGCTCCCGCGGAAACCGTGCGCGACATCCAACTCGCGACATCCGGATTGTTAGATGCTTCGCTTGGAGGTCGTAGTGTTTACCCGCCTGCACCGGATTACCTTTTCCAGAGACCGGTTTCCTATGGCCCGAAAACATGGATCGTCGAAAAAGACTCCCAACGTTACCGCCGTGCGCTTTACACCTTCCGATTCCGCTCCGTGCCTTATCCCATGCTGACCACTTTTGATGCGCCGAACGGTTCGGTTTCCTGTGTGCGTCGAACGCTTTCCACCACGCCGCTGCAAGCTTTGGTGACGCTAAACGAACAAGTTTCGGTCGAAGCTGCGCTCGGTCTCGCACATCGCATGCTGACGGATCAAGGAAGCTTGGAAGAAAGAATTTCCCGTGCTTTTCAGCGCTGCACAGCACGCGTCCCGGATGCCGATGAAATCGCCGCGCTGAAATCGCATTACGAAACGTCATTGAATGTGGATCACGAGCAAATGAAAATTTTGTTAGAAAATTACAAGCCGGTCACCATCGATCTCTCCGCGCATCCCATCGACCAACTTGCTGCCGCGACGGCCGTGTCGCGGGTGCTGTTGAACCTTGATGAAACCATCACCAAAAACTGAATCATGCTCCCATTTTTCATTCAGGCATTATTGACCACGGAGGCACTAAGGAAGAGGAAGAATACAGAAATAAATTTTGTGTTTCTCCGTGACCTCAGTTCTCTCTGTGGCTCTGTGGTAAATAGAAGCCCGAATTCATTTATCCTCAGCTAGTTCCAACCATCATTCTTCCCATGCTACCTCCTTCCATCCTGCACGACACCCAACGCTCTTTCTCGCGCCGTTGGTTCCTGAAAGATTGTGGCTTGAGCTTGGGATCGATCGCGCTGACATCGATGTTAGGAAAAGGCACGGCATCCGCAGCGCAGGTTTTGGAGAACCCGCAGGCACCCAAAGCCCCGCATTTTCCTGCGAAGGCGAAGAACGTTATCTTCCTTTTCATGGGCGGCGCGCCAAGTCATCTAGATCTTTTCGATAACAAACCTGTGTTGCGGAAAATGGATGGGAGCAATCCGCCGCCGGAGTTGTTGAAAGGTTATCAATCCGCTTTCATCCGTCCGGAAAACAAACTGTTAGGATCTAAATTTCCGTTCAAAAATTACGGCAAGTGCGGCATGGAAATGGCGGATTTGCTGCCACACATCGGATCCTGTGCAGATGATATTTCCATGATCCGTTCCATGCACACGGATGCGTTCAACCACGCGCCGGCCCAGATCCTGATGTCGACCGGATCGCAACAGTTTGGACGACCCTCGCTCGGCTCATGGGTTTCCTATGGCTTGGGTTCGGAAAATCAGAACCTGCCGGGTTTCGTGGTTTTATCGTCTGGTCAGAAAGGTCCGTCAGGTGGGAACAGCAACTGGTCTTCGGGTTTCCTGCCCAGCGTTCATGACGGGGTGAGCTTCAACTCCACGGGTGAGCCAGTGCTTTACCTTTCCAACCCGAAAGGCATCACGCGCCAGCAGCAACGCCAGACGATTGATGCGATTAACCTGCTCAACCACAAACGGTTCGAATCGGTGGGCGATCCTGAAATCGCTTCGCGGGTCGCGGCCTTTGAAATGGCGTTTCGTATGCAGGACGTCGCACCGGAAGTGACGGATATTTCGTTGGAGCCGGAGTCGGTGCAAAAAATGTATGGAGCGGAGCCGGGGAAACGCTCCTTCGCGAACAACTGCTTGCTGGCACGTCGGCTTATCGAACGCGGCGTGCGCTTTGTGGAGCTTTTTCATGAGTCATGGGATCAGCATTTCAATCTCAAAAAAGGTCTCGAAAATAACTGCCGAGATGTCGATCAAGCCTGTGCAGCGCTTATCAAAGATCTCAAACAACGCGGTCTGCTAGATGATACGCTAATTGTTTGGGGTGGCGAGTTCGGTCGCACGCCCATGGTGCAAGGCGGCAACGACGGCCGCGATCACCATCCGAACGCGTTTACCATGTGGATGGCCGGCGGTGGCGTGAAAGGCGGTTGCGAAATCGGTAAGACCGATGAACTCGGTTTCAACGCGGTTGAAGACAAAGTCCACGTCCACGATCTCAACGCGACAATTCTCCACTTGCTTGGCTTTGATCACACCCAGCTCACTTACCGCGCCCAAGGCCGTGATTTCCGTCTGACCGATGTGCATGGGAATGTGGTGAAGAAAATTTTGAGCTAAAGTCCGCTTGACCATGCGGGATGAGCTGAGAGCGTTGGGAGTAGATGAGTGATTCTTTCAAAAAGGAAAAAGTCTGTGGTGAAGTGTATCAGCGGATTATCGCATTGGTGGCAGGAGAGACGGATGAGATCGCGTTGATGGCGACCATTGCTTGCGAACTGCATCACGGGTTCCCGTATTTCAACTGGACGGGATTTTATCGGGTGGTTGAACCGGAAGTTTTGAAGGTCGGGCCATACCAAGGCGGGCACGGATGTTTGGTGATTCCATTTGAAAGAGGAATCTGCGGGCGGTGTGCGCGCACGGGAAATACGCTGAACATACCGGATGTGCACGCAGAGACGGATCACATCGCATGCTCGGGAGCGACCCGATCCGAGATCGTGGTTCCGGTGTTCGATGCAAACGGGAAACTGCGAGCTGTCTTTGATGTGGATTCGGATTCGCCCGCTGTGTTCGATGAAATTGATGAGATGTTTTTGGAAAGGGTGTGCGGACTTTTTCTTGATAAAGAAATCCGATGGGTAAATCGTTAGGAACGTAAATTTTGTCATGGCGGATGCAATCCGCCGCCACGTCACACCAATCTCCCGCCATTCTTCCCTCCGCCGGGGCCGAGCTGGATGAGGTGGTCGGCGGTCGCGATGACGTCCGGGTGGTGCTCGATGATAACGATGGAGTGGCCCGCGTCGCGGAGTTTGAAAATGGCTGTTAGAAGTTTTTCGACATCGCCGAAGTGGAGGCCGGTGGTGGGTTCATCGAAGAGGTAGAGCGTGTGGGGAGAGGAGGGTTTGGAAAGTTCGAGGGCGAGTTTCAGGCGTTGGGCTTCGCCGCCGGAAAGGGTGTTTCCGGCTTGGCCGAGGGCGAGGTAGCCGAGCCCGAGCTCGTCCATGGCGTGGAGCATGCGGTAAAGTTTCGGGATGGGACGGAAGTGCGCTTTCGCATCGGCGACGGAAAGTTCCAGAACCTCTGCAATGGATTTTCCTTTGTAAGTGATTTCTAACGTTTCGCGATTGAAACGTTTTCCAAGGCAAGCCGGGCATTCTGTCCATGCATCTGGCAGGAAATGCATTTCGATTTTGAGTTTGCCGTTGCCTTGACAGCGCTCGCAGCGGCCACCTTTGGCGTTGAAAGAGAACCTGCCTTTTCCATAACCGCGTTGTTTGGCGAGCGGTAGCTTGGTGAAGAGATCGCGGATCAGTTCAAACGCGCCCATGAACGTTGCGGGATTGGATCGCGGGGATCGGCCGATGGATGATTGATCGGCAAGGACGAATTTCTCGATCGATTCAAGTCCGCTGATCGAATCATGAGCGCCGGGTTGTTCTTTGGCGTTGTGGAAACGTTGGGCCAGGGCTTTTCCCAGGATGTCGTTAACGAGCGTGGATTTTCCTGAGCCGGAAGGTCCGGAAATAACGACGACTTGGTGGAGAGGGATTTCGACTGTTAGATTTTGGAGATTATGCGCGCGGGCGCCTTGGACGCTAATGCTTCTGGTCTCTGGCTTCTTGTTTCTGGTTTCAGGCGAAAATCGCCGGATTTCTCCGCGCAGCCATTTTCCGGTTGGTGAATCGATGGAGGCAGGGAGACCCTCGGCTAAAATTTCTCCGCCGTGTGGGCCGGCGCCGGGTCCCATATCGATGAGATGATCTGCGGCACGAATGATTTCTTCGTCATGTTCTACTACAACCACCGTATTTCCCAAATCGCGAAGGCGGATGATGGCGGTAATGAGTTTCTGCGTATCGGATGAGTGGAGGCCGATGGAAGGTTCATCGAGCACGTAGATCACGCCGGAAAGTCCGGCACCAAGTTGGGTGGCGAGTTTGATGCGCTGGACTTCACCGCCGGAGAGTGTGCCTGAAGAGCGATCGAGTGTGAGGTAATCGAGGCCGACGTCTTCGAGAAATGTCAGGCGTTTTTCTACTTCTCTCGCGAGCTCGCTGATGGGTGCGGGGTGGGATTTCAGGGAGAAAATCCAGGATTTTGCTTCATCGATTCCGAGTTGGCAGAAATCCATGATTCCTAAAGAACGGCGACCGGTGATCGCCGCTACGGTAACTTTTACGAACTGGAGTTCCTTTTTTAGGCGGAGGTGGTTGCAGGTTGGGCAGCCGGTGCCTTCGCAGGTTGGACAGGCACCTTCGAGGGTGTTGAAGGAAAAATGGCGGGGCGAGAGGTCGCCGAAAATTTCTCCGGTGCGGGGATTGCGGTAGGAGGTTTGGAAGGTAAGTTCGCGGTAATCGGTTTCGCCGGGAGCCATCAATAACACTCTCGCTTCGGCTCCGCAGAGGCGCAGGGCGAGTTCAATGGAATCGGCTAGACGAGAAGCGATGCCTTCGCGGACCACCAACCGATCGATGACAATTTCAATCTTGTGCGGACCCGGCGTTTCAAATTTCACCTCGCTGATTTCTTGAATCTCACCGTTCAACCGAATGCGGATGAATCCTTGGCGTTGCAGATCTCCTAACAGGCGATCGGGTTCTTCGGTTTCGGCTTCCGGCACGGTGGCGAGCAGGATGAGCTTGGTGCCTTCGGGCTGGGCGGTGAGCTCGGAAATGATTTCTTCCGGACCCATGCGGGTCATCGCCACGTTCGTTACCGGATCGTGAGGCACTCCAATCGCCGCCCAGATGATGCGCAGGTAATCATAAATTTCCGTGGCGGATGCGACGGTGGATCGCGGTGAGAGCCCACCGACGCGTTGCTCAATGGCGATCGCGGGGTTGAGGCCTTCGATGGAATCGACCTCTGGCTTTTCTAACTGAGCAAGAAACTGTCGCGCATAAACGGAAAGCGATTCCACATAACGGCGCTGGCCTTCCGCGTAGAGCGTATCAAACGCCAACGACGATTTTCCCGATCCCGAAGGACCCGTGATGACCGTGAGTTTCCCTTTCGGAATCGAGACCGTGAGATTTTTCAAATGATGCTGACGTGCACCGCGGATGACGACTTGATCCATTCGAGGGCGAGCGTAGATCGGAAAGTTCAATATTCAAATTTCAATATTCAAACAAGAGAGGGTATTTCACCTTCACTAAAGAAACTAAATCCGAGATGGATTTTGATGAATCGAGCTCCAGCGCATCGGCGGGTGGTTCTAGGGTCGCTAGTTGGGATTCGAGGAGGGCGGGTGGCATGAAATGCTCGCCGGATTCGTGGCGGACGGTGAGGCGGCGGCGGAGGGTTTCGGAATCAGCGGTGAGGAAAAGGAAAGTTAATGATGGATGGGAGGCGCGGAGGATTTCTCGGTAGCTTTGCTTCAAGGCAGAGCAGGCGATGAAAGTGGGGACAGGATCATTCGCATGAGCGGAGATTAGTTGAGCGATGGATTCCAACCAATCTTTCCGATCCTGATCGGTCAGAGCGATAGCGGCGGCCATTTTCTCTCGATTGCTGGCGGAGTGGAAATCATCACCATCAAAGAAGCGACCGTGTGTGGCCTCAGCGAGTGATTTGCCCAGAGTGGTTTTCCCAACAGCCGTGACGCCCATGAGGATGAAGATGTTAGGGTTCATGAAGTTTGGAGGATTAAGAAATATCCTGTTTTCAAATCTTTCGCAGGGCGATTTTTAGGAACGGCGCGGTGCGGGAGGTTTTGGATTTGATGATTACTTCAGGCGGACCTTGAGCGACGATTTCCCCGCCGTTTTCGCCAGCTTCGGGGCCGATATCGAGGATCCAATCGGCTTCTGCAGCGACGGCCATGTGGTGTTCGATGACGACGACGGTATGTCCTTCGTCGACGAGGCGATGGAGAATATCGATCAGGCGGCGGATGTCCTCGTGATGGAGGCCGACGGTGGGCTCTTCGATGAGGTACAAATTTGAAATTTGAAATTGGCGATTGGTTAGCTGCGCCCGCGCGCCGCGGCCCTTGATGAGTTCGGAGACGAGTTTGATGCGTTGTGCTTCGCCGCCGGAGAGGGTGGGTGAGGGTTGGCCGAGCTGGAGGTAGCCGAGACCCGTATCGGCCATGAGTTTGAGTGGGGCGGAGAGTCGCGGTTGGGATTCAAAAAAGTTAGAGGCTTCGTCAATGGTCATCGCGAGCACTTGACCGATGTCTTTTCCTTTGAAAGTGATTTCCAAGGTCGCGGGATTATAGCGCATGCCGTTACATTCCTCGCAGTGCACCCAGGTGGATGGTAGGAAATCCATTTCGAGTTTCACTCGGCCATTGCCTTTGCAGTTCGGGCAGCGCCCGCCTTCGGTATTGAACGAGAAACGCGAGGCATCGAAGCCACGCATGCGCGCCTCGGGAAGCTGCGCGAAGAGTGCGCGGATGTGATCGAATACTTTCACGTAGGTGGCCGGGCAAGAGCGGGATGTTTTTCCGATGGGGGATTGATCGACCTCGTAGATGGCTTTGATGTTTTTATTTCCAGATACGGATTTGAAGGGTTGTTTTGCGGGAGAACGGCGACCGGTGATCGCCGCTACGGCCACACATTGATGCATGATCGTGGATTTGCCTGAACCGGAAATTCCTGTTAGAACGGTGAGGCGGGAAAGCGGAATGGCGACATCGATGGATTTTAGATTGTTCGCGTTGCAGCCGGTGATTTTCAGGAACGGGTGAGATTTGGCGACCGATCGGCGCTCACCGCGAATGGGGTGGATGATGGGATTGAGTAGCGCGCGAAGAGTGGGAGAAGAAGTGCCGAGTGCCGAGTGATTTGAGGCGAGATTAGTAGAGGTTTGCGCCTCTATGTCGCTTCGCTCCATTGTGATCAGTGGTTGCTTCGCGCTTTTCTTGGGTTTTCCACTGATCACTGCTAACTGATCACTCGGCACTCTAGGCGGCAGCCCCTGATACACGATTTCGCCTCCCAAACGTCCCGCTCCCGGGCCGAGGTCGATCAAGTGATCGGCAGCCGCAATGGTGTCTTCGTCGTGTTCGACGATGATGAGTGAGTTGCCCTGATCGCGGAGGGCGGTGAGGGTTTTGAGGAGGGCGGCGTTGTCGCGCGGGTGGAGGCCGATGGTGGGTTCATCTAACACATAAAGCACGCCGCGCAGGTTGGAGCCGAGTTGCGCGGCCAGGCGGATGCGTTGGGATTCCCCGCCAGAAAGGGTGTTTCCGGAGCGATTTAGGTGGAGATAACCCAGTCCGACTTCTTGGAGGAAAGAGAGCCGTTGGGAGATTTCCGGAATGATGTCGCGCGAGATGAGTTTTTCACGCGATTCGGTGAACCTGAGATGTTGGAAGTGGGAGGCAGCTTCGTTGATGGATAGCTGAGAGAGTTGAGCAACTGAGGTTTCTCGTAATCTAACAGATGATCCGATTCGATTGATACGGGAGCCATGGCAAGCCGGACATTCGATAAGCTCGGCGTCTTCCATGCGATCGATGGAACGATCCGCATCCATTTCTGCTTCGAGCACGGAATCGAAACGTGAGGTGTCTAGGTGTTGTCGGCGTTTCGGGACTTTACCGTGGCCACGGCATTCCGTGCACCAGCCATGCGGTGAGTTGAAGGAAAACAGGCGGGGATCGAGTTCTTCGAACGAACGGCTGCAGCAAGGGCAACTCGCTTGGGTAGAGAGAAGGACGAATTTTTTATCTGCGGTGAAAAGTTTGATCAGGCCTTTGCCGATTTCCAAGCCTCTAGCGAGGGAGTTGGCTAGATTCAAGTTTTCAGTTTTCAGTGAAGAGTCTTGTTTCTTGCTCTTTTCTTTCCTTCCAACTGAACACTGAAAACTAGCAACTTCGACATCAATATCATGTTCGACGAAGCGTTCGAGTCTTGTGAAATCTTCGGCTTGTTTGAATTGGCGATCTACCAGAAGTGTCGTAAATCCATGCTTCAAAGCCCATTGTGCGATTTCGGTGTGATAACCTTTTTTGCCGCGGATCAGCGGAGCGAGGATTTTTACGGAGCCTTTTTTTAGCTCCGCGAGGATGTGGTTTTCGATCGCGGCCAGAGATTGTTTTTCGACGGGAACCAAGCAGTCCGGGCAATAGAGTGTGCCGAGTTTGGAGTAGAGTAGGCGGATGAAGTTCCAGAGCTCGGTGACGGTGGCGACGGTGGATTTACTGCCGCCTTGCGAGACGCGTTGTTCGATGGCGACGGTGGGCGGTAGGCCATGAAGCTGGTCGATTTCCGGTTTCTCAAGCTGCTCCGCAAACTGGCGGGCATAGGCGGACATGGAATCGAGGAAACGGCGTTGGCCTTCGGCAAAAAGGATGTCGAAGGCGAGGGTGGATTTTCCTGATCCGGAAAGTCCCGAGATGACGACGAGTTTGTCGCGCGGGATATCGATGGAAATGTCTTTGAGGTTGTGGTGGCGGGCGCCGCGAAGACTGATTTGAGATTTGAGATTTGAAATTTGAGATTTGGCAGGTGATTTCCTTGAGGAAGATTTTGAAGGATTCAAGGATGCGCGTAAATAATCACCTGTGGGGGATTTGTGTTTGGCGATTTCTTCTGGGCTGCCCTGTGCGACGATTTGGCCGCCGTGCTTTCCTGCTTCTGGGCCTAGGTCGATGATCCAGTCGGCGGATTTGATGACGTCTAGATTGTGCTCGATGACGAGGAGGGAGTGGCCGGAATCGACGAGTTTTTGGAACACTCCTAACAAATTTTCGATATCGGAAAAATGGAGGCCGGTGGTGGGCTCATCGAGGATCAATAGCTTAGAGCGTTGAGCGGAGAGCGAAGAGGAAGAAGATGAGAGGAGTTGGCAAAGTTTTAGGCGTTGGGATTCGCCGCCGGAGAGGGTGTTGAGGGCTTGTCCGAGTTTCAGGTAGCCGAGGCCGACTTGGAGTAAGGGGGCTAGGGTGGTTTGGATTTGTTCGATGAGTCTTTGCTCTTTTTTGGAATACTTGGCTTGGCGGTTAAAAACCGCCGCAACGGCTTCGGATGTTGTTAGATCGAGGATGTCGGCGATGGATTTTCCGTTCCAAGTGTAATCGAGCGTGGAGGATTTGTAGCGGCGGCCGTTGCAGTCGGGGCAGGTGACGTAGAGATCAGAGAGGAACTGCATCTCTACTTTCTCAAAGCCATTTCCCGCGCAGCGGTCGCACCGACCTTCGCCGGAGTTGAAGGAAAAGAATCCGGGCTTGAGGCTGGCGGATTTCGCGGCATCGGTTTCGCAGAAAAGCTGACGAATGGGATCGAAAGCTCCGAGGAAAACGGCAGGTGTTGAGCGCGGGGTGCGGGCGACGGCGGTTTGATCGACGAGTTCCACGCCGCTGAGATACTGGGTTCCTAGTATATCTTTGATGGGTGCGGCTTCTTCTTGGGTTTCAATACCAAGTTTGCGGGCGACGTTTTGATAAAGGACTTCGTGAGCGAGTGTGGATTTCCCTGAACCGGAAACTCCTGTTAGGCAAACGAAGAGGCCGAGCGGTAGATCAAAATCGAGCTTGCGGATGTTGTGGCGGGTTGCGCCTTTGATCTGGATTTTGGCTTCGCTGGGTTTGCGGCGGACTTTCGGGATCGCGATGGATCTTTCGCCGGTAAGCCAAGGCAGAGTTCCTAGTTTTAAGTTTTCAGTTTTCAGGGAAGAAGCAGATGGCGGATTCTTCCTCTTGCTTGAAACTGAACACTGAACACTAGCAAACTCATGCGGCGGCCCTTGATACACGAGTTTTCCACCGAGTTGTCCCGCAGCAGGTCCGATGTCGACAAGGTTGTCGGCGGCTTGCATGACGGTTTGCTCGTGCTCGACGACGACGAGGGTGTTTCCTTTATCGCGTAAGCCGTGCATGATGCCGACGAGTCGATCAATGTCGCGCGGGTGGAGGCCGACTGTCGGCTCGTCTAATACAAACAAGGTGCCGGTGAGTGAGGCGCCAAGGCATGTGGTAAGATTTACGCGTTCTACTTCGCCGCCGGAAAGGGTGCGGGTTTGACGGTCGAGGGTGAGATAGGAAAGCCCGACCTCGTTCAGATAATGCAGGCGGGAATGAATTTCTGTTAGGACGAGTTTGAGAGTGGAGTCGGCGGAAGTGCCGAGTGAGCAGTGAGAAGCGACCAGTGAAGAAAACCACGGATGGAGTTCGGAAATGGGCATGGCCCATATTTCCGGGAGGGTTTTGCCTTCGACTTTGAAGCAGAGGGACTCGGGCTGAAGACGTTTTCCCCGGCAGGCATCGCAGGTGGTATAGGAGCGGTAGCGAGATAAGAACACGCGAACGTGCATCTTGTAGGCTTTGGTTTCCAGCCAATCAAAAAATCCTTTCACGCCATACCAACCACCGGATTGCCAGAGCTCCTCCAACTCCTCAGGCGAGCTGGTTCTACGATCTCCGTAGTAGATCCATTCCCGGGTGTCTTCATCGAGGTCTTCCCATGGAGTGGTGAGATCGAGCCCACGTTCTTTGCCGTTGCGGATGAGATCGCGTTGGCATTCTTCACCGCGTTCACCTTGGAATGGTTTGATCGCACCTTGCTTGATGCTGAGTGTGGGATCAGGGACGGATTTTTCCAGATCAATCCCGATAATGCGGCCGAAGCCACGGCATTTCGGGCAAGCACCGAGCGGGGAGTTGAAAGAGAAAAGCCCCGGGGTCGGAGCGCGGAGGGTGAATCCGGTTTTCGGGTTGGTCCAAGTGTTAGAGAATGCTTGCGAGTGTTTGGGGTGGATGATGGAGGCGTGGCCTTTTCCAAGATGGAAGGCGGCTTCGAGTGCTTCGAGAAGGCGTGAGGAATTGGCGGGTGAAATTTTCAGCCTATCCTGCACGATGAGCAGGGAGTGCGGAAGTTTCGCGGGAGGGGCCTCATCGGTGCGGAGAATTTCATTTTTGATGAGAACCCGGAGGTAGCCTTGGGAGTTGAGAAAGGGAAAGAGCTCGCTTGCCTGAGTATCTTTCGCAACAGGTATGGGAAACGTCACGATGATGTCTTCGCCTTTTAGATGCTGGTTCGCCCATACGGCGGCGGATTCGGCGGAGTCAGGACGGATTTCATCGCCGGTGACGGGATCGAAACCCACTGCGAGGCGCCCGAAGAGAAGTTTTAGGTAATCGTTGATTTCAGTTAGGGTGCCGACCGTTGAGCGGGTGGTGCGGACGTGGTTTTTCTGTTCAATCGCGATTGCGGGAGGAATGCCAGTGATCGAATCGACATCGGGCTTGTCCATTCGATCGAAAAACTGGCGGACGTAAGGCGAGAAGGTTTCTACGTAACGACGTTGTCCCTCTGCGTAGAGTGTGTGGAAGGCGAGCGAGGATTTTCCTGATCCGGAGGGGCCGGTGACAACCGTGAGTTTTCCCAGCGGAATATCGAGATCGATGCCTTGGAGATTGTGTTGGCGGCAGCCGCGCAGGGCGATGTGTGCAGTTTTTTGCGTTTTATCCGATTTCTTTGACACGCGCAGAGAATAAGCGGAAACCGCGCCTCCGCTAGTGGAAGAATTCCCCATCAAACATTTTCTACCAATCCGGGCATTGACATGCGTGGATATCCCACGTAATCAATCGCCTCCCGCGCCGGATAACGGCGGAGTCGCCAAGTGGTAAGGCAATGGTTTGCAAAACCGTCATTCGTGGGTTCGATTCCCACCTCCGCCTCCAGTCGCTATGATCGTTCAAGCTAAAGAGGATAGGCAAAATCCTCTGAGCCTACAGCAAGTTTGGAACATGAAGTAATTTTCGGCGAGTAAAAGGAGACTTGTGGCACCGTAGCCAATTGGTTTAGTTTATACCAAAGCCTCATGTCTAAACGCCGATCAAAAATTGCCAAATCTGAGGAGGATCCTGGGGAAGGCAAAGTTAAGAAGAGGAAATTTGCTAAGCTTTTAAACACGGATCTCAAAGATCTTGAAATCGCTGATTCGCTGAGGCGCTTGGGTAATATTCAGGTCATGGAATGGAATTTCCGAAGTTCCAAACGCGTCGTGGAAGCCACCACGACTGGGCCGTTGGCAAAATCATCCAAAAAAAGATTAAGAGCGCGGGATTTAAAGGCACTCACGGATCGCCTGAAAAATTTCCTTCGCTATGTGGCGGAAAATCTCATCGACGATCCAACACACGCTCAGATCGAAGTCAGTGAAATTTCACCTACTGTCCTACATTTGAAACTGTTATTGGTGAAACGGGATCTTGCGATGTTGGTTGGCAGGGGAGGTGATACGGCTGAGGCGATTCGCCGCGTGCTCAAAGCGATAGGTCGAGTGAATGGGGTGGATGTTTTGCTCCAAATTCTTTCGCATGAAGAGGATGCTTCCCTCCCTAAAAGCGATGCCAAAAAATGATTTTTCAATATAAGCTGTGCTCTATGGGATTAACCTCACACGCTGTTGACGCAAAAAATATTTTAGCTAATTTTAAACGTGATCTGATTACTAAAAAATCCGAAAACAAAATCTTACGATGATAAATCCAATCCCATCCATCCATCTGGACCCCGGTCTGGAAATTGGTTATGACAGCATGCTCGCCCGTTTTGGCGATGAGCTGAATTTAACATCCGGCACGCATTTCCTTCTGGCACGCAATGGGCGCGGCAAGACCACTCTCCTCCGCACCCTGGCCGGCACTCTGAAACCGGTGACCGGGAAATTTCGTGTCGAGGGGTTCGTGCAGTATCTTCCCGAAGATTTGCGCTTCGATCCTGAGATCACGCCAGCCACGATTTTTGGTATGCTTATCCCCAAACAGAAACAAGCCGCAGCCCTAGATCTCGCCGCTCGCATCGAACTGGATGTGAAAAAGCCCTACGGTCGCCTTTCTACCGGTAACCGCCGCAAGACCAGTTTGATCATGGGCGAGTTTTCCGTGAAGCCAGATGTGGGAAACATTCTCTTACTAGACGAACCCTTCAGTGGTCTTGACGCATTTGCCCGTCAGTCATTTGAGGAAATCTGGAAAGAATCCTCTAACAATGTATTGCGGCTTGTGAGTTGCCATCCGGATTACGATTCGATGAAAATGCCCAGTGCTGTTTTGATTGAAGGGAAATCCGCCCGTCACATCGCAAGTGATGATCAGACTTGGAGCCAACTCAAAAAATTACTTGTCTAATCTATGAGACTCTTCCGCCTCACATTCGCTACGATTTTACACCGCAAGGCATGGGCAATCTGCGCTTTTGCCCTGATTGTTCTACCTTTCGTCTTGCCGTTGATTTCCAGTGCTACCGAGAAGCCACTTCTTGTTCAGCCCGCTCGTATCCTCGCCGTATGGAATGTACTTTGGATATGCTCTCTTACTTGGGGTTTATTCACCGCTGCCCATGAAGGTGAAAATAACGCCAAATCCGGCATCGGGGAGTATTTTCTCACTTCTGGTGTCTCAGTAACCCGCCAGCTTTTTGAAATCTGGCTTGCGATCATTTGTTTTATCGTGCCTCTCGCGATTATCGCGGCGCTGGTCTGTCAGTTTGCTGCAATGCCAAAAGATCCTGTGGAACGCTCCATGTGGTGGATTCTCAATTGCCAGTATGCAGCACTCTTCATCATCGTCATCGCGCCCTTGCTGGTTCTCGCTATATCGATAGCCTCTCGCTTTGGTGGCATCGCGGGTTTCGCTTTTACCCTATTCCTCGCAATCTACGGACTCTACGGTGTTGGTTACCTCGATAACTTGCTCAAACTGGAGGAAAATCCGATCTTACATGGAATCTGGCTATTCTCGCCACAGTATCGTTTTGCGGATCTCACCCAACGCCTGCTTTTTAAAGACGGGGCACTACCAACTACTGCATTCTGGTCTATGATGGGTTACTTTGCAGGAATCTTCGCAGTCTACGTTGGAATTGCTCGCTTATGCTTCCGCACTAAAATCCTTACCTGAAATTCAAAACCCCCAATCTTTTCAACGCCATGAGCATATCTCCGAATATCATCTCCATCTGTCTGATTGGGACTGGTTTGCTCGCATGGTCGCTTGCTGCTCGCCCACTTGTTGAAGATCCTGATCTCGACGTCCCTCTGAATCCACTTGGAATCAACCGTAGCCCCTATGGCGAGGTTTTTGCCATGGCCATGCAAAGTCCGATTGAGAGTTACTTCCACGCGGGAATGGGGGAAGAAAGCCATCAACATGCCCCCGGTGAACAATGCACCGATAAATGCACCACCCCCAAGGAGGAGAAACATGTTCATGATGAAAACTGTGAGCACGGTCATTCTGAGGAAGACCACGCTGGTCATGAAGAGAGCAAGGAAGCCCGATCACTACACTCACAATTACTCAGTCTGATTGAGTCTATGAACGAAGTGAGTTACCTTCGGACCAATCCGAAGGCTCCGAATGAATCCCTCATGCGTCACCACCGTCGTGAGGCAGAAGACAAACTCCGCTTCGCTTACGAGATGGATCCGTCGCATTATGGAAACTATAACTCACTCCACTTTTTCCTCACAGAACCTCAAATTGGCACCCGCCCACAACTCACCCCGAGTGCTGTAAAACTAGCAGAAGAAACCATCAATTATTGCCTCAAGCAGGAAAATGATCCTCGCCCAGCACTTACCGCTGCAGCTGCCTGCACGAATATCCTCGATTTGATGTTTACGGATTACAACCACAACGAATCCTCCACGTTCAGCATCGAACAAATGCGTCAGGGACTCAATCTCCTCAATTATTGCCTCAAGCGATACGATACGCTTGCCAAGAAATGGGATGAATCGAAAAATTGGGAGCTACTATCTCCATTGCGTGTTACCGAGTGCGAAAGCCGCTATCGCTTCATTTCTAGAATCCGCGATGACGCCGCTAAGACGTTCGTTCGGATAGAAAATGAAGCGAGATCACCCCAATAGCGTGCTTTTCGAAGTCTTCATCGGGCCATTTGATGGGATGCGATATCTAAGCTAAGGTTGAAGAATGGCTTATTCTATAAAGGGTTGATGAGTCCGCATCGGTATATTTCGTAACGGATCCAAAAATAATACCGATCACCCCCAAAATTTGCTTGAGTTAAAAATTAAAAAACATTATTTCTACAAACCTAATAGTAAATCATTCTACATGAGTCATTTTTATACAAAACCCCCAAAAGATGAATTTAAATAATGGCTGATAGTCGTCCCAAAGCTTTCTGGGATTTCTCAATGACTCCAAAGGCTTCAAATCCTTTCTAAGCACTAAGAAATCTCGCTCCGACAAAAATAATTGAAAACACAAATACCAATACCATGAAACTAACACAACAAAACCATAGCAAAGCAATCAAGTCCGGCATGACTCTCCTTGAGCTCACCGTCGTTATTCTTGTTTTGCTCTCACTCATCGCGATCCTTTTCGTTGGCGCTCGCGCTTGGAAAAGGGGTTCCGACCGAGCTGGCTGCATCATGAACATTCGAAACGTGCAACAAGCTGTTCGTGGTCACCAAAACATGACCAACACCTCAACTACTCCTGCGGTGGCTGATATCTACGGAACAGGTGCTAATGCCTATCTCCCAACTCCTGCTTGCCCAGCTGGTGGTGTTTACACTTACGCTGAACCTGCAACTGGCGCTACTGCTGCAGGCGGCATCTTCCTTACATGTTCGTTCTCTGCTGCTGCAGATGGTGGACACGCTCCGTCTAACACGGGCACATGGTAAGCAATTTGCTATCTAAAAATTAAAATTATGACCCACTTGCTCATCGCAAGTGGGTCTTTTTTATGTATGAAAAAATGTGAAACGTAACGGTTCGTGATTGGGGAAATGGGGCTATTTTATATCCCCCGCATCATGCCAGCCATGGATCTGGTCATCATTTTTCTGATAAAGGGGATGCGCTGGGAGATTCTGAACGCGGGGTGCCGGAAGGGGGTAATCCATTCGTGATTGGATTGGAAAATGGGGGTGAGACTGCGGGTGGCGAGTTGGTAGTAACGAAGGGTTGCACCGCGGCGCCGTGAGTATTGAGCGAGCGCTTTTTCTAACGAAAATTCTGCGATGCACGATGCAAGACAACTCGCGTCTGCGAGTGCGAGGTTCACTCCTTGTCCTAGCTGGGGGCTCATGGCGTGGCCTGCATCGCCGAGAAAAACGCATTGGTCGCTGTGCCATTTCCGCATGCTTACATCGCCGTAACGAGCAGTGAGCACTTGTTCCCAATCATCGATTTGACTGAGCAAATTTTCCGACATCGGGCAGAGCGTAAGAATTTTATCTTTCCAGACTTGGAGGGGTTTACTGCGAATGGCGCTATCGTCTTCGATGCGCACGCTCCAAAACAAGCTCAGCAATTCATCGCTGCCACCGATTTCATAGCCAGTGGGCAAAAATCCTGCGAGTTCGCGGGTGCCGTTTACGATTTGATGGAGATCGGTTGATGGGAAAACATGATTGTTTTTCCCGATGAACCAGTGCGCCCCCCAACCATATCCTCGATCGTAACCTTTTCCTAAGAGGGCCTGACGCATGGCTGAGCGAGCACCATCGGCGATGATTAATAGATCAAATTTTTTACCCTCGACTTGCCAGTGATCGGATTTTTTCTGCGCGTGCTGAACTCGTGTTCCCCATTGAATCTTGATGCCTTCTTTTTCGACCAGTTGGATCAGGGTGTTCATCACAACCGGTCGATGCAGCCCGGCGCCGAAAAGATTTTCACCTAGTTCTGCATAGCGGAGTTCCATGAGGTCCCGGCCGTCTTTCTCAATGACATGGAGACGGCTTATTTTTGAGCAATGAGAAATAATTTCATCGTG
This sequence comes from Verrucomicrobiota bacterium, assembly GCA_040384845.1. GTDB lineage: Bacteria > Verrucomicrobiota > Verrucomicrobiia > Verrucomicrobiales > Akkermansiaceae > Luteolibacter. Next base: position 108,084 of record JAZKIL010000015.1, read on the forward strand.
GATTCCGAGTTCTCGCAGGACGCTCATTCCAGTGGGTTGCATGAGGAAACCCGCACCAACGGCGCGGCATTCGGGGGCTTGCTCAAAGACTTCGATCTCATGCCCTGCACGTTTCAAAAATACTGCCGCAGATGCGCCCGCAGCGCCACAACCGATGACTGCGACTCGCATTTTCTGAGGGTTCAATATTTTTTCCAAAGGGTTGGGACAAAAAGGACCAGAAGAGCGAAGAGTTCTAGGCGACCAAGAATCATGATCCAGCCCAAGAAGGCTTTTGTCGGTTCACGTAGCTCGGAAAAGTTCATCGTGGGTCCGACTGCGTCGAAGCCCGGGCCTATGTTAGAAATAGTGGCAAGCACGGCACCCACACAGCTTTCCATGCTGATGCCTGTTCCCGCTTCCAAGAAACCAACCACGGCTGTGGCTGCGATCGTGATCATCAAGTAAAGTGTCAGGAAAAACATGGTCCGTGCACGAGTAGTATCGTCGATGGGGTTGCCATTGACGATCACACGGAAGACTTGGCTGGGTCGGAAAGTTTTGATGATTTCGTTACGAGCTGATTTTGCGAAAACGATGAGTCGCCCAACTTTAAAACCGCCAGCAGTGGATCCCGAGCAGCCGCCCAGCAGCATAAGACACGCAAGGAGGACCTTCGCCCATGAAGGCCAGACATCATAATCCGCAGTGCAGAAACCCGTGGTAGATGCGATAGTTACGACCGTGAAAGCTGCATCACGAAGGCTTTTTAACGGCGCGATTCCTTCACTGTAGTATCGACCCGCAGCGATCATCACAGTGAAGAGCGCACAGATTCCGATGAACCATCGGGCGTCTTCTTCGCTTAAAACTCTCTTCCAGTTTTTTCGTAAAATGACGACGAACAGTAAAAAGTTCAGACTGCCGAGTGTCATGAAAAGGATGAGCCAAAGTTCGATGAGCCATGAATTTCCCCAGTTAGAATAAAAACCAATGCTCGCGGTGTGATTACTCAGCCCTCCCGTCGAAATGGCTGTAAAGGCGTGGCCTATGGCGTTGAACCAGGTCATCCCCATGAAACGCAAACCAATCAAGCATACGAAAATGAGCCCGAAGTAAATGCGCAACAACATCCATGCCGTATCTTGAATGCGAGCAAGCCCGAGGTCACCGCTACGAAAAGAGGATTCGTTATGGAACAGCGATTTTGATGAAACTCCGATGTAGGAAAGGAGCGCTACGAAAAGCACAAGAATTCCGATACCACCTAACAATTGTGTTGTGACGCGCCAGAGTAAGATGCCTCGTGGCCATTCTTCAATGATCGTCATCACAGATGAGCCGGTGGTGGTGAAACCAGATGCAGATTCCAAAAAAGCCCCGGCAGGACTCAAGTAGGGCGCACAGAGACAATATGGCAGTCCACCAAAGATACTGGAGATGATCCAACCGAGTCCGACGATGACGATGGCTTCGCGTTTCGGAATGGAATCGTGTTTGGTTTTTTTAATGATGCCCGGAAGAATCGCGAGAAAACCAAAACCTCCGGTGATTGCAGCGGAAAGGAAAAGGGCCGACCCCGCTTCGATATCGCCGGGTATGACATCAAAATGAGCGAAAATTCCACAACACGCCATGGCGATGGCTTCAAGCGCTAGCAGCAGCCCGAGGATTCTCGCGATAAGGTAAAAATTCATGAAGGGGAGTTTTAGGCTTCCAGCAGTTTGATAAACGCTTTGCGGGCTTCTTTGGAAACCATAGCGTAAAGGTGGTCGCCTCCGAGCAAGACTTCATCGGGGCCCGGCACATCGGCATGCAAGCCTCTGAGTTTTCCCACGAGAACCACACCGGTTGGCCATTGAATTTCTTTCACCATATGGCCGGCAGCGATGGATGCGTTTCCGACTCTTAACTCAACCAGATCCACTCCATCGAATTGTTTCAACACATGGAAAGCATCGCTGGTAATGAAGCGTTGGATTTCTCGACGGGTCGCTTCCCGGGGGCTAACTGCGGCGCGAATTCCGAAATGATGTCCGCTGTTAGAAATCGCCTGTGCGTAGTCGGCGCGGTGGATTAACGTTAAACAGTTTTTCACTCCCAGCGTGTGTGCCTGGAGACAGGACATGACGTTGTCCTCGTCATCAACGCTGGTGCTGATGAAGAAATCCGCCTCGCCAACTTGCTCTTCTTCGAGCTCAGCGGAAACCGTCGCATCGCCGTGAATGATAGTGGCGTTGGTCAAGCGATCCGCGAGACTCAAGCAAAGCTGCGCGTCTCTTTCGAAAACCCGCACGGTGCAGTCAACACTTTCTAACATTTGCGCGAGGGAAAATCCGTATTCGTTCCCCCCGAAAATCACCACGCGAAGTTTATCCGTGCTTTTGCTTTTGCCTTGTAAGTCTTTCGCGAAATCTCTGAGTTTTCTCGGTTCACCAAAGATGGTTGTTAGATCTGCGTCTTCCAGAATGGTCGCCGCATTCGGAACAAATGAAGCTCCTTTTCTGGTAATCAATGCGACCCGAATTCCAACGGGAGTGTTTAGATCACGCAGGGATTTGCCGACAGCAGATGATGTTACTCCAACTTGCACTTGTTGAAGCTCGATTCGACCGCGGGCGAGTTCTTCGACGACAAGAGAATCTGGATTGCGGACGAACTTCGCGAGCTCGATGGCGGTCAAGCGCTCAGAGCTAAAAATATGATCCAGTCCAAAGTGTCCGCGGAAATCGAACAACCACTCCTCACGCTGCAAACTAGGATGGACCCGGCTGATGACTTTCGAAACCCCCATGCTTTTCGCCATCGAAGCGGACATCATGTTGGTTGTGTTTGAAGAGGACATCGCGAGAAAGAGATCGCATTCGCCGACATCGGCATCGGCGAGGTCCGAGACGCTAGTGCCGTCGCCGTGGATGACTTTTGCGTCCAAAGTGGCTTCCAATTCCTCCGCCAGCGCCTTGTCCGACTCAATCAGGGAAATGCGGTGTGCGTCCTTGGCTAGGCAGAACGCGAGATGTCGGCCAATTTCGCCAGCTCCTACGATAATAATATTCATGGATACAATGTGAATGGCCGGAACCGCTAGGGTTCTATTCCCATCTTCCCCAACCCGCAATCTTAACCTTTGCGCGTAACTCCTACCGGACTCGAAAAATGGTAATCTGTGTACACTTGGGTTCTGTTTTTTGAACTTTCGGTACACTAAATCTCAAAAAATCCCTTTTTTAAGGACCTGAAACAAATAAATTTTAGAATTTATACAAAAAATATAGGAAAAATCGAGGATTTCCCTATCAAAAATATTACGTAACTCATTGAAAAACAGGGATTAGCAAATTTGCTTCAAAAATCTTCACTTTCTACTTGTGGGAGAAGTGTACGAAAGTGTATCTAGGTGCTGTCAAATTCGCCAGCTGTCTCTCAATGATACCGCAATTCCAACAATATAAGGGCTCGTTCCCGTACAAGACTGACTCGAAAAATCGGGTCAATGTCGTGCCGGCTTGGCGTCCGGTTCAGGGAGAAGCGTTGAATTTGATGCCGTCTCTTTCAGAAGGAGTGAAGGTGATCAAAGTGCTCACACAAGAGGCTTTTGAATACCGTGTTGATCGTATCAAGCAGCATGCGACCTCGCCGAAAGAAGAGTCACAACTCAAGACGAAGTTGGTGCGGCTGTTGCGCGAAGCCAACGTGAACGAGCAAGGCAAACTGCTCATTCCCAAAGATCTATCGGATTACGCCGGAATTTTGCCTGACAGCGAAGTGATGCTTTCAGCAGGCGACAGCCATTTCGAGATCTGGAACCGTGCGAAGTTTGAGGAAATCTTTGGTCTGTCTGCGGTTCCTGAAGAAGACGATCACCTCGCAATTTTCTAACATACAAAAACATGTTGTTTCAATCCACTATCTCTAACCCCGATACGATCCGCCATACGGCAGGGTCCGGGTGGAGTGCGTTGATGAGGGGCATGCAAAATGTATGTTCACAATTTTCACGAAACCAAGGGCTAGGGACAGCACGCGGTTTCGAAAACACGAACGCCGTTACCGCTCCTGGCTGGTTGTCGGCACGGCGTTCGTTTCCCCTTTTATTAGCTGAGCGTTTGAGGTCTCTCGGGACAGAGCTTCATTCGCTTATTGAACCGTTGCGCAGCGCTGCGCCTGGCTGGTTGTCAGTGCGCGCACCGGTTAATTTTTCCAACGGAAAACAAAACCACGAGCTCGGGACAGTGAGTGGTTATGGTAAATCGGACGCCGAGTCCGCTGCTGGCTGGTTGTCGGCCTCGGCGTCCGAATCATTTTCACCTAAAGGCTATCACCTTCCTGTGTTGCCGAATGAAGTCATTGAAATGATGGAAGCCGGATCCGGAAAATTCATCATCGACGGCACTTTAGGTGGCGGCGGACATTCCGAACTTTTGCTCAAAACGGGCGCCAAAGTTTTGGGCGTGGATCGTGATCCGGAAGCTCTCGCTCATGCAGGGGAAAGATTGTCCGCCTTCGGCTCGCAGTTTTCGACCTTCCAGGCAAACTTTTCTGAAATTCCATCTTACCAAGGAATCGCAGCCGGCGACTTGGCTGACGGTCTGTTGTTAGATCTCGGAGTTTCATCGCGTCAGCTCGATTCTGCGGAGCGCGGTTTTTCTTTCATGCGTGAAGGTCCGCTGGATATGCGGATGGGTCCGAACGCAACCATGACCGCTGCTGAACTCGTCAACACTTGGCCCGAAGCAGAAATCACACGCATTCTATTCAGCTATGGCGAGGAACCAAGATCACGCCGTATCGCCAGCGCGATTGTCACTCAACGCGACAAAAAGCCTTTCGAAACGACTTTGGAATTGGCCGCTTGCATCGAAAATGCTGTGGGTCGAAATAGCAAAATTCATCCCGCAACTCGTTCGTTCCAAGCCATTCGCATGGCGATCAACGAAGAGCTCGAATCGCTCGCATCGATTTTAGAAAACGCCGCCAAAGTGTTAAAACCCGGAGGCCGTTTGCTCATCATCACTTTCCATAGTTTGGAAGATCGCATGGTGAAACGATTTCTCCGTCATCATTCACAACCTTACATCGACGATCCTACCTGGCCGGCACCTCGGCCCAACCCCGATTATAAATTCCGGCTGATTTCCAAAAAAGCCTTAGCACCAAGTCAAACAGAGATCTCCTCTAACCCTCGAGCCCGCAGCGCAAAGCTTCGGGTTGCTCAGCTTTCTAGCCCTGAGATCCTAAACTCTAACATTTCAAAACCATGAATCGCCGCCGTCACGAAATCGAAAACCGCATTTCATCATTCGCGATCTTTTCTCTGGTCCTCGCCCTTGCCATCGGCGCGGTCGGTGGAGTGCTGCGCGTTTACTACCGCAACTGCCAGATCAAAGCGATGAGAGAGATCGACGTTGTCGAGCAACGTATCGAAAAACATCAATTGGATATCCGTACGATCCAGATGCGTCAGGATCAGATTCTGAATCTATTTGCCATGCGTAAGACACTTGAAGATTTGGGCACAGACCTGCGCCCCATCCCTCCGGGAGTCTCCGAAAAAATCCTTCCGTCCGAGCCCAACGCCGTCGCCTCTTCGAATACCAATCTGTGAATCGAGCTTTTCAAAACCGCTGTATCTTCCTGTGTCTGGTTCTTGTAACCTTGCTCAGCCTGCTGTCGGCGCGCCTGATTCAAATCCAACTCGTCGATCGCAAACGTTACGCGGAGTCCTCCGCTAAAGCATATCATCGCATTGAGCGGATTCCTGCGATTCGCGGAATGATTGTCGATCGCAATGAAGAAACCATTGCGAAAAGCATTCCTGTTTCCTCCATCTATGTGGATAAAAACCACTTATTGGATCCGAAACTCGCATCCTTCGGCTTGGCTTACGTAAAGGTTTCCAAAGAGCCGGGCTGGGACGAATTGGAAGCTGAGGATAAATTGAAAAGAATCCGCGTCGTGCGTGGAGACATCCTTTCAAGCGAAGAACCAGATGTCATCGTTCAAAAACACATGGCGTATGCGATCGGCTTGCTTGCAAAGCCAATCGGAATGCGCCGTGACGAGCTTCGTGAAAAAATTGAAGGCAGCAAAGCCAAGTGGTTTCCTGTCGTAAAAGACATTCCAGATGATATTGCGGAGCGTCTTCGTGAGATCGTGGATGAAAACCACATTGAGGGCTTCGTTTTCGAAAACTCGATCAAAAGATGGTATGCAAACCCCAAGATCGCAACCCACCTAACAGGTTTCACGGGCGAGATCGAAGAACAACTTGAAAACGGTCAGAAAACCTACCGCATGGTCGGAAGGTTCGGAATCGAATCCGCGATGGAAGAATTTCTCGCGGGTCGTGATGGACGCAGGGAACACTTGCGCGATGCGCGTGGATTGGTTGTTCCGGGAAATTCCGGAAGCCTCTTGCCACCGAGAGCAGGACTGAATGTTAAACTCACGATCGATATCGGCATGCAGGCGATCATCGAGGAAGAACTCGATGCCGGCTTGGCGAAATATAAGTCCAAACAAGGAGCGGTGATCGTGATGGATCCGAATAATGGTGAGATTCTGGCAATGGCGTCACGCCCTCATTTCGATCTCAACCATAAGGAAAATCTCGCAGAAAATTCTTTCAACTACGCAATTCAGGCGAAGTATGAGCCCGGCTCGACGATTAAGATTGTCCCAGTGTCGTCAGCGTTACAGGAGCGTCTGGTCACGTTGAATACAGTGCTTCATTGCCCGAGTGTTTTGCAAGAACACAAATTCACGGTTGAAGACGGCCATTCGAGCGGCATGTTGACTGTTGGCCAAGGTATACAGAAATCTAACAATCTTGTTTGCTGGAAGTTAGCGAAACAACTCGGGGTGAAGCGCTATTATGAATATGTCCACTCGTATGGTTTCGGCACGCGTACGGGAATCCAGTTGAGCGGTGAGAATCCTGGCACCGCGACAGTCCCTAAACTTCCCGTAGATTTTTCGCGTTCGTCATATGGTTACTTTATCGGTGTGACACCCATTCAGATGGCTGCCGCTTATTCCGTGGTTGCTGGTGATGGTCGCCTGCTTCGTCCGAAAATTGTCAAATCCCTGATAGCAAATGACGGGACGATCATTGAAGAGTTTCAGACAGAAAGCCGTGGCCAAGTCATCTCGCCTGAGACCGCAAAAAAAATGCGAGAGGCCTTGCTTAAAGTCACTCAATTGGGCGGCACCGCCACCAAGGCAGCAGTTCCCGGATATCTGGTCTGCGGCAAAACCGGCACAGCTATCAAACATGATCCAAAACGTGGTGGTTATATCGACGGCGGTTACGTGGTTTCCTTCGCTGGATTCATGCCCGCAGATAAACCGGCGTTTGTTTGCTATGTCGTTATCGACGAACCGATGACCGATGAAGTTCCACGTTACGGTGGACAAATCGCCGCACCTATTTTCGCGCAAATCGCACAACGCCTTGCCACTCACATGAATCTCCAACCCACCGAGCCGATCCCGGAAACAGTCGCTGTTCGGTAGCGTTTATTTAAAGCAATATGCTCCTCCGCAATCTCATTTCAAAATTACAAAAGGTCACGGTCGTAGGATCCGTTGACACGGAAATTTCTGCCCTCACGGCTGATTCACGCGCGGTTACGAAAGGCAGCGTGTATGCGGCGATCCGTGGCACTTCGATAAACGGGCATGATTTTATCAGCAATGCCATCGCGGCAGGAGCTTCGGTCATTCTAGCAGAAATCGCACCGCCTGTGGATTTGGCCTCGGGAATCACTTGGTTACATGTTCCGGATTCCCGAGACGCGCTTGCTCAACTCGCTGTAAGCTTCCACGAAAATCCCGCAGCGGAATTGAAGTTGGCCGGAGTGACAGGCACCAATGGTAAAACGACGATTGCATTTCTCCTCCATCACATCATGAAGACGGAATGGCATCGTGCTGGCTTGCTTGGCACGATTCATATTGATGACGGTGAGGCGGTCACTATCGCGAAACACACCACTCCGGGATCGATCGAGCTGAATGGGATTCTTAAAACCTTTCGTGATAACGCCTGCCGCGGCGCGGTGATGGAAGTTTCCTCACATGGCATTCACCAAAAACGTGTGGCACACTTGGCATTCGATGCCGCAATCTTCACGAATCTAACACAAGATCATCTTGATTATCACGGAACGATTGAGAAATACATGGATGCGAAAGCTTCGTGGTTCCGTGATCTTGCGGGAAATCCGAACGGCAAAAAGCCGACTGCAGTTATCAACGTTGATGATGCGCGTGGAAACGATTTGGCCAAAGAGCTCGATGGCAAAATGCCCGTGATCCGATATGGCTTTTCCGTAAATTCTGATTTCAGAGCCAACACCTTTCAACAAGGCCGAGACGGCATGACCTTTGAGCTTTCCGTGAAAGCAAGAACGTATCTCGTTCGCGCTCCATTGATCGGTCGATTCAATGCTTACAATCTGCTCGCTGCTATTGCTGGGGCGACCGCCTGCGGGGTCAAACCTCGCCAAGCGATTTCTGCTCTCGCCAATTCACCACAAGTACCAGGACGTATGGAAAACGTCGGCAACTCCGGTGGGGCAACGGTTTTCGTCGATTACGCACACACCCCGGATGCGTTGGAAAATGCATGCCGCACGTTAAAAGAGCTCGATCCGCGGCGCTTGATCACCGTGTTCGGATGCGGTGGAGATCGCGATACAGGCAAACGTCCGTTAATGGCTGCTGCGGCTGCACGTTTCAGCGACGTCATGGTCATCACTTCTGATAATCCGCGCTCGGAAGATCCGGCAGTAATCATTCGTGAAATCGAAAGAGGCTTACCTAAAAAGTGCAATTACATCAGTGTCTTAGATCGCGCGGAAGCGATTGAAGCCGCCATCCAGAATTCGCTCTCGGGTGATATCGTTCTGATCGCAGGTAAAGGTCACGAGACTTATCAGCAATTTGCAGATCGCACGATTGATTTTGATGACCGGAAAAAAGCCGATTTCGCATTGAGAAAACGCTCGGAAGCGATTGCTGAAATGCGTGCGAATCCAACTCCGCGATTCTAACTATTTTCACTCGAAGAATGAAATCCACAGCTCAACACATTTCTGAAATCCTCGGCGCAAAGGTCGTCGTGGGTTCTGATTCTGTGGAAGCGAATGGAGTTTTTACGGATACGAGAAAACCCGTCGCTGGCGGGCTTTTCGTCGCGCTGCGTGGAGACAATTTCAATGGAGATCAGTTTGCAGCTGCGGCTTTGAACGCAGGTGCATCCATCGCATTAGTGCAGAAATGGGAAGGCGGAGAACTGGCTTCAAACAAAGCAGTGATCGAAGTCCAGGATACATTGCTTGCCTTGCAGCGCCTCGCGTATTGGTGGCGGAGTCAGCTGGATATCCCGATGGTTTGTATCACAGGATCGAATGGCAAAACCTCCACTAAAGATTTCACGACTTCGGTGCTTTCTCAAAAATTTTCTGTTAGCGCGACCAAAGGCAACCTGAACAACCACATCGGTTTGCCGCTTAGCATTCTGGCAACCACTCAAGATCACTCCGCCGGTGTATTTGAAATCGGCATGAATCATTCGGGGGAGCTTGCACCGCTCTGTGAAATCGCTCGTCCGCAATACGGCATCATCACTAACATCGGCACGGCACATATCGAGTTTCTCGGATCTCGCGAAGCGATCGCTGAGGAAAAAAGCACGCTCGCGCGTTACCTTCCTAAAACCGGGATTTTGTTCACGCCAGCAGGCTGCGATTTCAATGAGTATTTCCGCTCCAGAACAAGTGCGAAACTCATTCCCGTTGGCAACGGACGCGGTTTGGTGCGTGCTGAAAATCCCAGACCACAATCCGACGGCACATGGATCGATTTAGTGATCCAAGGTGAAGAGCCGGTCGAAGTATTCATTCCAGTTTTGGGCAAACACATGATCACCAACGCCTTGCTTGCGGCTGCGTTGGGTTGGAAACTTGGCCTCAGCCCCGCGCAAATCGCCCAAGGACTGACATCGGTCAATCTAACATCAGGCCGCATGCGCCGTATTCAGTGCGATGGAATTACTCTTCTCGATGACACCTACAATGCGAACCCGGAATCCATGGAAGCCGCATTGGATACGTTATGCGAAATGGAAGTTGCTGCCGGCGGTCAACGCATCGCAGTTCTCGGCAAAATGGGAGAGCTCGGATCATTCGCCAGCGAAGCGCATCTGCGCATTGGAAAAATCGCCAAATCCAAAGGCCTGCGCCTGATTGCCGTGGGTGATGGTGCGGAAAAAATCGCCATCGGAGGTGATTCCATGCATTTGCCAGACAGTCACAGCGCAGCAGAGTGGCTAAAATCCAACACACATTCCGGCGATATTGTTCTCTTTAAAGGAAGTCGCTCAGCCGCCATCGAAAAAGTTCTTCAAACCGCCTTTCCAACCGCATGTTAACCGCAATTTACGATTATTGGCACGCCGCACTGCAAGCAGAGATCGCCTCTGGCAAAGAAGGCTGGGCGCACACATTTTCTTTCCTCAATCTTTTCGGATACGTCACTTTCCGTGCCGCCACTGCTGGGCTACTGGCGTTTACGATCTCGATCATTCTCGGTCCATGGATCATTCGTAAGCTGATTTCACTGAAATTGGGTCAACCTATCCGCACCGCGGAAGAAGTGCATAAACTCGCCGAACTCCATGGCGGAAAAATCGGCACTCCCACGATGGGCGGAGTGCTGATTCTGGCCAGTGTTTTGATTTCAACTTTGTTTTGCGCACGGATTTTCAATCCCTTCGTCGCTGTCTGCGCATGCACGATGTGTGCGTGTGGTCTGTTAGGATTTGTTGACGACTATGCCAAAGTGAAAAAGAAAAATTCCAATGGCGTTTCGAGCCGGACCAAGTTGTTCTGGCAGTTGGTCATCGCGCTGATCGCTTCAAGTTTCATCTATTTCAAACCGGAGATTTCCGGTTTTGGTGCCAGCGCGCAGCAGATTCAAGACGGTGTCGCTGGATTCCGTCTGCGTGATAATGCGATTGGTATCGGCGAGATCTGCTTTCCCCTTTTTAAAACGCCACTGATTGACCTTGGCATTTTAGTCATTCCGTTCTTTGTGCTGATCATTATCGGCTGTTCCAATGCCGTAAATCTAACAGACGGACTGGATGGTCTTGCAACCGGGTGCACGATTTCCGTCGCGCTCAGTTACTCGATGCTCGCCTACCTCGCAGGACACTTTTTCATGGCGACCGAATATCTCGTGATCCCACACAATCGTTATCTGGCGGAGCTCGCGGTTTTCCTCATGGCTCTGGCAGGTGCGGCTTTCGGATTCCTCTGGTTCAATTGCCATCCAGCAAAAGTTTTCATGGGCGACACCGGATCGCTCGCCATCGGCGGTGCGCTCGGTACGGCTGCGATATGCACCAAGCAGGAACTACTGCTTGTCATCATTGGCGGCGTATTTGTGATGGAAGCGCTTTCCGTCATGCTTCAAGTAGGTTCCTTCAAACTCCGTAAAAAACGCATCTTCAAAATGGCGCCGATCCATCATCACTTCGAGTTGCTCGGGTGGCATGAATCGCAAGTCATCATCCGGTTTTGGATTCTTTCCATCATGCTCGCGCTGTTTGGAATCGCCTTACTTAAAATTGCCTAAGACTTCATGAACGAAACCTTCAACATTTCTGGAAAGCACATCGCCGTCTTTGGCGCCGGGCGTTCTGGTGTTGCGGCTGCGGCTCTGGCGTTGCGTGAAGGAGCAAAAGTTTCCATGTGGGATCAGGGTGATCTCGAGGTGTTTAAAAACGTGCCTGCAGGTGTAGAGATGCACGCGAATCTAACGATCCGAGATGCGGAAAACTTCTCTGCGGACATGATCGTCCTCAGCCCGGGTATCGATACTTATTCGCCGCTGGTTCAGGCTTTCGCCGCTAAAACTTTGTTGATAGGGGAGACGGAATTCGCATCGAGATTTTATCACGGTGGAATCATCGGAATCACTGGAACCAACGGAAAAACCACGACCACCGAGTTAGTATCTCGGATTTTAAAAGAAGCCGGAAAAGGCGGAACACCGTGCGGAAATTATGGCATGCCGTTATCCGAAGTGATCCTTGCTTCCGAAATTCCCGCATCAGTTTCTTTGGAGCTTTCTTCCTTCCAACTTGAAACGATACACACGCTGCATCCGGATGTTTCCATCTGGTTGAACCTTGCGCCGGATCACATGGATCGCTATCCAACGGTTGAGGCATACAAGAACGCCAAGCTCCGCATTTTCGAAAATCAAACCGCGGATGACATCGTGATCATGCGATTTGGGGAAGAGATTGGAAAGGTCGCACCGAAAGTCATCACCTTTTCAACTGAGTTTGAGGATGCCGATTTTTACTCGGACGGAAAGACGATCATTCACGAGGGGAAAGTGATTTTAAATATCGAATCAGAAACGGCATTGCGTGGACTTCACAACGCCGAGAATGCCATGGCGGCAATCGCTGCATGCATGGCGTATGGGATTGATGGAAATATGATTCGTCGCGCGCTCGAAGGTTACGCGCCGCCGCCGCATCGCTGTGAATTGGTTCGCACCCTTGATGGTGTCGAATACCTCAATGACTCTAAGGCAACGAATCTACATGCGTTGCAATGCGCGATACGTTCGCAAAGTCGTCCCGTGGTTCTCATCGCTGGCGGCAAAGACAAAGGCTTGGATTATTCATCGGTGCTTCCATTCCTGAAAAAACAAGTTATAGAAGTCATCACCTTCGGCGAGATCGCACGTCCGCTGGCGGATCTTTTCAGAACGGTTGTCACTTGCTCCACGGTATCAACCCTTGAACAGGCGGTTCACCACGCTCGTTCTGTTGCTCCGCGCGGCTCTACAGTTCTGCTCTCACCAGGGACTTCATCTTTTGACCAATTCAAAGGATACGAACATCGCGGAAACGTTTTCAGAGACATCGTCCAACAACTTCATTAATCATTCATCTAACAAAGTCATGAAACTCGATCAAATCCCCACTCGTCGCAAACCCGTCCAAAAGACAGTTTATGCACGTCTTTTCAATCGAACCAAATTCCGCAAGCAACGCGCATCTGCTGCAACCGCGTCGCCTGAAGAATTCGATGACTCGGGTAGCAATATCTCGCGTTCGCTTTCGATTATTTTCGCGATCCATATTCTCGCGATCGGAATGATTTTCATTCACAAACAGTATCTCTCCGGAAGAACTGATGCCCCTGCGGTTGCCAATCAAGAAGAGGCGGATCATTCTGTTGCTGCCGCCGTTTCACCAGAGAGAATGGATCAACTTCCAGAACTGAGCACTGGGGTTAAACCTTACATGGTGAAGAAGGGCGATAATTTTACGATCATTGCCGCCAAGTATGGAGTTGATGAAGCCGAGCTTCGTAAATTAAACCAAGGAAAGGAGCTGCGCGCGGGTGCAGTGTTCCGTATTCCTCAAGCGAAACGCATCGTCGCGGTCGAGCCGGTCGAAGTTGAGGCCATTCGCAATCAATCCACGCCCAATAGTTCCGAGGATGGCTTGGTTGAAATTCCACTCAATGCAAATGGCTCGCAGGCCGTCGCAAATCTTCCAAATGCGATTCCAAGAGCTGTGCCAACAGTCGCAACCGGCAAAACTCACACGGTCAAATCCGGTGAAAGCGTCTGGAGAATTTCCAAGCAATACAATTTGACCGAGAAAGATTTGATGAGCTTGAATGGCATCTCCGATCCCAGCAAACTCAGAACGGGTCAGGTCCTTAAACTCCCCTAAAAAATAATCATCCGTGCTTAAACATAGCTCAACCATCCTGATTATTGCAGTCGCTTCCCTTTGTGGGTTGGGATTGGTGATGCTGGCGAGCACGGGTTTTTGGGTGCGCGGACTAGAGAATCCTTATTATTTCGTCAGCCGGCAATCCATGATGGTCGGTATCGGGATCATCGCCGCGATCATCATGGCAAAAATGCCTCTGGACTGGATTCGTCAAATGACTCCGGCTGCCTATATATTAAGCTGCATTGCGTTAGTGCTTTGTTTTGTTCCTGGGATTAACGTCGAACTTTACGGATCAAAACGTTGGATTGAACTTCCCGGTATCGGTCAATTTCAACCTTCCGAAGGAGCGAAAATCGTGGTCGTCGTTGCCTTGGCTTTGTGGTTTTCGCGTTGGCAAACCGAAGCGAAAACTTTTTGGCGTGGCTTTGTTCTTCCCGGATTGATCGCAGTAGTGCCCATCGGTTTGATTGCCGCTGAGACGGATGTGGGAACAGCTCTTTCCCTGGGCGTGACTGTGGCAGCGATCATGTTTTGCATCGGCACCCGCGTCAGTTTCATGCTGCCTTCGGCGCTAACTGCCATGGCCTTCGCTGGTTGGTTTATCTACAATGATCCCAACCGTTGGGGTCGGATCGAAGCATGGCTAGATCTCGAAAATCCCATCCATCAGCTTGATCGCGGTATGCAACAGTGGCGTGCGCTCCTTGCTTTAGGGAATGGCGGGCCATGGGGAGTTGGACTTGGTAACGGTGTCGAAAAGTTCGGAACCCTGACATTTGCTCACATTGATTTCATTTTCCCTGTGGTCGGGGAAGAGCTTGGCTTGATCGCAACTTTGGGCGTCGTACTCTGTTACGTTCTCATCGCGATCGGCGGGATTGGTATCGCACTTCAAGCAAAGCAAGTTTTTGAGCGCTGCATCGCCCTAGGTTTAACCTGCGTGATCGTTGTTCCAGCCATGGTGAATATCGGCGTGACAACCGCTGTGCTTCCAAACGATGGATTGCCACTTCCCTTTGTCAGTTACGGTGGAACGAGTTTGATCTTCAGCCTCGCTGCTGTGGGCTTACTTGTGGGAATTCACCGCCGTATGCAGTTGGTGCCATCACAGGCTTATCCAATTGGCAGCAAAGTGAAATTCGCCGT
>JAZKIL010000016.1:0-13918 GCA_040384845.1 Verrucomicrobiota bacterium
CTCACGAAATATCATTTCAAAGAAGGCATTGCCGCTGCCGTCGGACTCGCAAAAACGCAAGGTGGACATGGCAGTGAAACCCGCACCGGCGAGATCATGAAAATCATCACCAGCTACGGATCGGCCGCGAAATCACAAATTCCCGCGATGAAGGAAATCATCACACTATTTGATCAAGAAACGGCAGATGGAAGGTTTCCTGAATCGTTGAACAAAGACCGGGTTGGTGCAATTGAGGAGGCCATCCGGTCAATCGAAACGGCAACCACCCAACCCGAATTACGTGGGATCAACCAGTAATTTTCTAACCGTAGGATAATCACATGGGCTCGTTTCCGAGGTGTTTGTCTAGAAAGTTGATGGCATTTGGAATCGCGCGTCTGGAAAACAGATGAGCGAGGACATGGGAACGGCCTTCGATCCAATACACTTCATGTTCCACACTATGTTTTCGCAGGGCAGCGATAAAGGCGTTCGGATGTTCTAACGGAACAAGATTGTCCTTGGTGCCATGGTAGATGAAAACCGGCGGGCTGTTAGTTTTTACATCGTGGACAGGCGAGGCCTCGTGGTAGATTTTCTCGTTCCCTTTCACCGGGCCGCCAAGAAGCTGTCCTGTTAGTTTTCCATTTGACCAAAAGGAGAGATCGGTCGGCGCACCGCCAGCGACGATGGTTTTGACCCCGTTCGCTGGATCAAGGCCGATCAAAGCTGCGAGGTGACCGCCCGCAGAGTAGCCGAAAGTGGCGAGCCGCGAAGTGTCGATGTTGAATTCCTTCGCGTTCGAGCGCATGAAGCGGATGGCTTGCTCCAAGTCATCGCGTTGCGCCGGGAATTTCCACTCCGGTGTGAGGCGGTAGGTGGCATTCATTACGAAATATCCCCGTTTCGCGAGTGACCTTGCGATGCCCGTCATATCGGCTCGACGTTCCTTCCCGCTCCACCCGCCGCCGTGAATCAGCAGGATCGCGGGCACGGGCTTTGCCGATGCGGGGAGGTAAAGATCTGCCAACTGCGCGGTCGGCCAATTTTCCGGAGTGAACACGACGTTTTTTCTAATAGAGAAGCCGGCGGAAGCCTGCGCTGCGGTTGGCGCGGGGGCGCAGCCATTCAAAGCGGCGGCGCTGAGGACGAGGAAGGTTAGGAATTGCGTTCGGGGCATGTCATGGGGAAACTCACACGGAAACATTGAAATGCAAACGCTCTCCGTTCCTTCGTTTTCCAGCATTCTTGACAAAATCCTGAGAATACTGCGTATACGGAGCTTTATGAACGTAAAAACATTTGTCTCCATCCCATCTGCGCTCGCGATAGCGACGATAATTTCCAGTCCGCTTTATGCCGATGTGAAACCTAATCCTCTGTTTACGGACGGTGCGGTTTTGCAACGGGGCCAAGCGCTTCCAGTTTGGGGCACAGCACGGGATGGTGAAAAAGTGACGGTGGAAATCGGCGATCAAAAAATCAGCACGACTGCTGCCGCTGGCAAATGGAGTGTGAGCCTGAAGCCGTTGAAAGAAGGCTATCCTCTCACCATGAAAATCACCGGCGACAATACCGTGACAATCAACAACCTGCTCGTCGGGGAGGTATGGGTTTGCTCCGGTCAGTCGAATATGGAGTGGAAATTTTCCCAAGCCCACAACGCCAAGGAAGAAGGACCAAAGGCTACCTATCCGAAGATCCGGATGTTCACGGTGAAGAAAACTACCTCTGTCAAACCACTTACTGAAGCAGTGGGTAGCTGGGTAGAGTGCTCTCCCCAAACGGTCAGTGGCTTCTCTGCGGTTGGTTACTTCTTTGCTCGTGATCTTCACCAAAAACTCGGCGTGCCGGTTGGTATGATCCACACGTCTTGGGGAGGTACTCCCGCGCAGGCATGGACGAGCTTGGAAGGATTCGGAAACGATCCTGAGCTGAAAGGTTATGTCGATGCAGCGAATAAGAAGCTCTCCACCTATGATGCTGAAGCTGTTGCTTATCCAGCTCTGATGGAAGAGTTCAACACCAAGTCAAAAGAATGGAATGAAACCGTTGGCAAAGCCTATCAGGAAACACTGAAAGCATGGAATGTAGCCTCCGCCCAAGCGAAGAAGGATGGCCAACCTCTGCCACCGAAGCCTAATCCAACCACACCCCAGCCGAAAGCTCCTGCTAATCCAGAAGGTGGATCCGGTCATCCGACAGCTCTCTATAATGGCATGATTGCGCCAATCATTCCTTACGGCATCAAGGGAGCTATTTGGTATCAGGGTGAATCAAACGCCGGTCAGTCCAAGCAATACCAAACGCTTTTCCCAGCGATGATCGCCGACTGGCGTGGACGTTGGAAACAAGGAGATTTCCCGTTCTTCTTCGTTCAGATCGCACCCTTCAACGGTCAGCCTCCGGAAATCCGCGAAGCTCAATTTCTAACACTTGCGAAAGTGAAAAATACCGCGATGGCCGTGACCACCGATGTTGGGAATGCGAAAGATATTCACCCGAACCAAAAAGAACCCGTTGGCCAGCGCTTGGCTCTTGCAGCACGTGCGCTGACCTATGGGGAAAAGATCGAATACTCAGGTCCACTCTATGATTCGATGACTGTGAAAGACGGGAAAATCATTCTTAGTTTCAAGCATGTCGGTGGCGGATTGGTTGCGAAAGACGGTGAACTCAAAGGCTTTACCATTGCCGGCGAGGATAAGAAATTCGTGCCAGCACAGGCGAAAATCCAAGGTTCCACCATTGAGGTTTCCGCCGAGGGAGTGCCTGCTCCGAAAGCTGCTCGCTATGGCTGGGCGAATGTTCCCGAGGTTAATCTTTTCAATAAAGAAGGACTTCCCGCCTCTCCGTTCCGTACGGATGTGGATTGAGATGCAGATCCAGTCACAATCGATTCGGCGGCAGAATGCCGCCGCTCCTTGGGCTAAGCCGGGAGCTCGAAGCCTTTACGATAACTTCCTTTAAGAAGAGGATTGGCTTGTTCCGCTCCTGGACCCGTGAAGAGTTCTTTTTCTGGATCCATTGTTAGATTTTTGCCTAGGATGAGGAGGTCTTTTTCGGGATCCACTTTGTTATCTTCAAGGTGAGTGAGCATTCTTGCGAATGAGTCGGAGGCGATGTTGTTAGAGATTGCCTCACGGATGGCGGCAGGTTTGGTTGGGGAACCGAGCTTCCATGAGATATTTCCGACGTGGGCGAGAGCGGAAGAGAGGTGTCCGCTTTCAGCTCCGTGTCCTGCAGCGATTTTTCCAGAGTGGCAGGAATCGACGAAGGATTGCATGTGAGATTTTGAGCCAGCGAAGGATTGGATTTTTTTGCCGTCTTTATCGAAGGCGTCGCATTTAGCCCCATGACCACCGGAGATATAACCACCTTCGCATTCGATAAGATTTCCGAAGGCATGATCTTTGTAAGGTTTGGTGGGTAGGCCGCGGACTTCGAAGAGGATGGGGACGGGATAATCGAAATAGCACATTTGGGTGTTTGCCCATTGGCCGTCGTCTTTGTAGCCGAGCCTTGCACCGACGGAGACCACGGAGGTTGGGAGCTTAGGATCGCCGGTGAACCAGCGGCAGACATCGAGTTGGTGCGGGCCTTGGTTGCCGAGGTCGCCGTTTCCGTAGTCGAACTGCCAGTGCCAGTCGTAGTGGAATTTTTCGCGTTGGATGGGTGACATTTCGCGCGGGCCGCACCAGAGATCGTAATCCACGGTGCTGGGTGCGGGGACGGGTTGGGAAACTTTGCCGATGGATGGACGGGATTTGTAGCAGAAGCCGCGGGCGAGTTTCACTTTGCCGATGGCGCCTGACTGGATGAAATCGTAGGCTTCGTGCCATGCGGTTTCGGAGCGGCGTTGGAAGCCGTGTTGGATGATGGTTTTGTATTTCTCTGCGGCGTTGGCAAGTTGGCGGCCTTCCCAAACGTTGTGAGAAACGGGTTTTTCCACATAAACATGTTTGCCGTTGGCGGCGGCGGTGGTGGCGATGAGTGAGTGCGTGTGGTTGGGTGTGGCGATGATGACGGCATCGATTTCTTTGGATTCGCAGGCTTTGCGGTAATCGGAGAATTTGGTGACTTTGATGTTTTGCTTCTCAAGTTCGGCGGCGAAGGAATCGAGGACTTTGGAATCGACGTCACAGAGCGCGACGAGTTTTGCGTTGGTGCATTTCAAGAGCTCGTCTGCCAGACCTTTGCCTCGGCTGTTGAAGCCGATGAGGCAGACGCGGAGGTCTCCGTTAGGCGATGCAGCGCGCGCGAGGGAGGGGAGGTAAGTGAATGCTCCGGCGAGGACGGAGGTGGAGAGGAAGTGGCGACGCGAGAGGTTCATGGTTTTGGGAGGGAGTTATGGATTTCTTTAAGTTTCGCGGTTTCGAGGGTGCCTTGATGAATGATGATGGTGTAGTTCAGTGTTAGAAATTCAGATTTTTTCAGGGTATGATTCCCGAAGGTTTTGTCGTTCTTTTTCTCAAAATCGTTGATGCCAAAGGGGTTGGCGGCGAGGAGGCCGTAGTCGCGAGCGTGCCAATGGGTGGGGCTGCGAAATGATGTTGGGTGATCGATGACGGCGACCACGGTGGGTTTACCTAGATCATCCGGGCCGGTGTA
The DNA here is from genome assembly GCA_040384845.1 of Verrucomicrobiota bacterium. Classification (GTDB taxonomy): domain Bacteria; phylum Verrucomicrobiota; class Verrucomicrobiia; order Verrucomicrobiales; family Akkermansiaceae; genus Luteolibacter. The sequence goes on from JAZKIL010000016.1 coordinate 4,594, forward strand.
AGCGACCCAATTCGCGCGTTTTCCCCAGGCATCGAGGTTCGTTTGTCCTTCGGAATTTGTTAGAGTTGATTTCGCGGTCGGGCCTTTGACTCTAAGAGTGCGGTCAGTGCGGATGGCAAAAGTGCCTTCTTTGGTATCGCCAAAAACGACTTCGTCTGAGAGGGCGGTGAGGGTGGAATGGATATCGATGCGGAGGGTTTCGGCGTTGGGTTTTGAGAACGCGTAGGTGCGGGTTTCTTTGAGGAGTTCGGTTTTCTCTGCAACCCATGTTAGATCTGCGGCTAGATGAGCGATGTCATTTTTGACTTCTTTCTGGGTAACGGAGTTAAGGCGGATAGTGGGATTGATTTTTTTAGAATCCGCCCAGAAGTCGTGGCCGTTGACGGAGCCATGAGCGAGCCAGATGCCGCGGTGGTGAGGATGGTCTTGTTCCTCGCCGGGGACGTCGGTTTTCATCGGCCAATTGCGGAGAACATTTGCGCCTGAGGGAGAATGGACCGGGTAGAGGTAGGGAAACCGGTAATCGCTGCGGAATGCGGTGATGAGGTTTTTTCCTTCGTGGAGTTCGATGGACTGGTCTTTCTCGGAGAAGATGAATTGGGCGTGGGCGGGTGCAGCGAGGGCAAAAATGGTAAGGATGATGTGGCGCATAAAAATAGGGGTCAAAGAGTCGCTACGAAGGATGGTTTATATTCTTTTCATGAAAAGAATATAAATGGAATAGTATTGGGAAGAAAACTCTCGTAGAAGAACGCATGAGTGAATTTGCAGATTTGGTGGATGCCCATTACGAGGCGCTATATCGCTTCGGGTATTCCCTGACGCGAAGTCCGGATCATGCGTCGGATCTGGTGCAGGAAACGTTCTGTATTTGGGCTGCAAAGAACGAGCAGTTGCGGGACAGAAGCAAGGCGAAGACTTGGTTGTTCACGACGCTGCACCGGGAGTTTTTAGGACAAAGGAGAAAGCAGGCGAGATTTTCGGATGAGCCGCTGGATGAAAACATCGGCCAAGAGGCGAGTGGAAATGAGGATCAGGCGGATCGGCAGATGGATGGGCAGCGGGTGGTGGAGTTGTTGGGCGAGATGGAGGAGATGTATCGTGCGCCGCTAGCGTTGTTTTATCTTCAGCAACATAGTTACAAAGAAATCGCGGAGATTTTAGACGTGCCGATTGGGACGGTGATGTCACGGCTGTCGCGTGGAAAAGATTTATTAAGAAAACGGATGACTTCCGAGCCATCGAGTGCACCTAAGAACTTGATCGATGTGAACCCAGAAATTTTCAAAAAACATCATGGATAAAGAACGGGCAAAATTTGTGCTCCAGAGTTTCCGGCCGGATGGCGCGGATGTTGGTGACGATGATTTCGCGGAAGCCTTGAAGCTTGCGACGGTGGATCGTGAACTCGGAGAGTGGTTGGTTAAAGAGCGCGCGTTCGACGCAGAGTTTGCGGAATGCTTGGCGCGGGTCGATCTCCCGCAAGGTTTGCGGGAAAGTGTATTGCTGGCGATGGTTCAGAGCGGATCGGGTTATCCCAAAGTGGAACTGGAGGATGACCGCGCGATGGTTACCGGAATGGCAAATGTGAAAGTTCCTGTAGAGCTTCGTGCGCGGATTTTGGAATCGATGGAGCGCACGAAGATTGTGGAGATGCCTACTAAATCATGGATGCGTTTCGGGATGCCTGTCGCTGCGGCAGCGGGCATGGTGATGGCGTTTGTGTTTTTGATGGGGCAACCCAAAGGTGGAAACCTCGCGGATGCTTCGAAAGACCGGATCACGGTGGATGCGGTTCAAGCGAGCTTTGTCGGGATGTATCAGACACCTGGTTTTTCGTTAGAGAAAAAGGGAACCGATCAACACGAACTGGTTTCTTACCTAAAAGGCAAGAAATTGCCATGTGGCGGCATGAGATTTCCTAAAGGCCTTGAGGGGATGAAAGGTCTCGGCTGCCGTGAAATTATGGTAGGCGATAAAAAAGGCTCACTGATCTGCTTCGGCGAACAGGATGGGATCGTGCACCTGATCATTTTCCGCCGCGGTGATGTGGATGGCGAGTTACCAACCGAAGACGAGCCGCATATCACTCAGTCTGGCGAATGGGCGCAGGCTTGCTGGGCGAATGAGAAGTATGCTTACACGTTGATCTCGAAGAACAAGGGTACTGAGCTTAGAGAGTTGTTTTAAGCTGAGTGAATTTCTAACTGGAAAAAAGCAGATGGGGACAGAATGTCCCCAAGACAACCTGGGACTACAAGTCCCAGCTACAGACCTTTCAGGACATCGTCCATGGCATCGATGAGTTCCTGCATGGTGGCTTCGGTTTCGTTGCCCATGTTAGAGATGCGGAAGGTGGTGCCTTTGACTTTGCCGTAACCGCCGTTGATCAGGAAATTGTATTTGGTTTTCAGGGCTTTGATGAAGCCGCTGAGATCCAGGGTTTCGGGAGTGGCGAAGCAGGTGAGAGCGAAGGAGCTGCGGTCTTCAGGTGAAAAGAGTTGGAAACCATGCTTCATTCCCCATTCGCGTATCATCGTGTTGGTTTTCAGATGGCGTGCTTTGCGTGCGGCAAAACCTTCTTGGGCGATGTTGCCGAGGATGTATTGCAAGCCGAAGAGTAACGAGATCGCTGGAGTGGTCGGGGTATTGTTGACCGCATCGTTTTTCGCGAACTCGATGAAATCGAAATAATATCCACGGTTTGGATTGGATTTGGCGCGTTCCATTCCGGCTTCGGAAACGGCGAAGAGCGCGAGACCTGGCGGGAGCGCTAGGGCTTTTTGGACGCCGGCGAGGCAGACATCGATGCCGTGTTTATCCATGTCGATATCGACGGTGGAGAGCGACGAAACCGTATCGACGATGAGCATGGTGTCAGGGAAAGATTTCACCGCAGCAGCGATTCCCGCGAGGTCGTTGAGGACACCGGTGGAGGTTTCGGAATGGATGAAGGTGACGGTATCGAATCCACCTTCGGAAAGTTTCGCTCTGACAGCATCCGGGCTGATGGCTTGGCCCCACTCGACTTGAACGGCTTCGGCTTCGAATCCGCATTTCTTGGCAACATCTAACCATTTATCGGAGAAGGCACCGCAGCAGAGGCAGAGAACTTTTTTCTTCGCGAGATTGCGGAGAGCGCCTTCCATCACGCCCCATGCGGATGAGGTTGAGAGGAAAACAGGTCGGGTAGTTCCGAAGATTTCTTTCAGGCCGGGTTGGAGGGAAGCGTAGAGATCTTCGAAATCTTTACCGCGGTGTCCGATCATGGTGTGGGACATGGCAGCGAATGTTTCCGGTGAGACATCGACTGGGCCTGGATTGAATAGTTTTGGGGAAGACATATGGGGTAAAAGCTGAAATGCTGAAAAACTGAAACGCTAAAATTTTGTTAGATCAAACCGTAAGAGCGAAGGAGCAAGCTGAGGGCGTGTTCGTTGGTTTCTGACATCGGTGCGAGGGGAAGGCGGAGTTCTGGATCGCAGTGACCTTGCAGGGCGACGGCGGTTTTAATGGGAACAGGATTTACATCGAGTGTCATCAGGCCACGCATGAGCGGGTAGTATTGCTTCTGGAGAGCAAGTGCTTCGGGAAATTCACCAGCGAGGCAATGATTGACCAGTTGGGTCATCACTTCTGGGATGAGGTTGGAAGCCACGGAAACGAGACCGTTTGCGCCCGCAGCGATGAAAGGAAGGGTGAGCTGATCGTCGCCAGAAAGGATGCCGAAGCCATCGGGGAGGGCTTGGACGAGTTGGTTGACGCGGTCGACCGAACCACCGGCTTCTTTGATCGCAGTGATGTTTTTACAATCTGCGGCGAGTCGAGCGGCGGTTTCCGGCGCGATCTCGATTCCAGAGCGACCCGGCACGCTATAAAGCATGATAGGAAGTGAGGTGGACGCAGCGATGGTTTTGAAATGGAGGTAAAGACCTTCTTGGGAGGGCTTGTTGTAGTAAGGGCAAACTTGCAGAGATGCGTTTGCGCCTGCTTGTTCTGCGGCTTGAGTGAGCTCGATGGCCTCCGCGGTTGCGTTAGCGCCAGTGCCAGCGATGACGAGGCAGCGACCTGCCGCGAACTCGACGGCGAGTTTGATGACTTCAATGTGCTCTTCCGTGCCGAGAGTTGGAGACTCGCCAGTGGTGCCGACGGGAACAATGCCGGTGATGCCTGCTGCGATCTGTCTTTCGATGAGCGCGCGGAAAGCCTCGGTATCGACTTTTCCATTTAGGAAAGGGGTAATCAGGGCGGTGTGGATGCCAGAGAAATTCATAACGCGGGGAGGATGGGGAAAAATGTCCGAAAGTAAACCGTGTTCATTCCGGAATCTCATTTGAAACGAAGATTCTCACCGCAGAGACGCAGAGGTCGCAGAGGGAACGCGGAGAAGATCGGATTTTAAGACGCAGAGAAAGCTAGTTTCTTATTTGGAATTTGAGACTTAAGATTTGAAACTTAAAACTTCGTCTAATACGTCTAAGGCGCGTTGGTTTTCTGTGGGGGTGCCGATGGAAATCCTTACCCAGTCTGGGAGTTTGTAACCGGACATGGCTCTGATGATCACACCTTTTTGGAGCATGTTTTTGAAGACTTGATCGCCGTTTTGGACACGGACGAGGATGAAGTTTGCAAAAGAAGGGACGAATTCGAGGCCGCGCTCTTTGAATGCTTTCTCGTAAAACGCAAGGCCTTGGCGGTTGATCTCGCGGGTTTTTTGGATGTGGTCTTCATCGTCAAGCGCAGCAAGAGCGGCGGCTTGGGCTAATGAGTTGGTATTGAAAGGCTGGCGCGCTTTTTGGAGAAGTTCGGCGATGGGTTTTGGTGCGATGCCGTAACCGATTCTTAACGCGGCGAGGCCGTGGATTTTCGAACAGGTGCGCAGCACGATGACGTTTTTTCCAGCACGGACATGTTTGAGAACATCCGGTGGTGTATCTAGAAACTCGTAATAAGCTTCATCGAACACGGCGATGACGTGGCCGGGGAGTTGATCCACGAAGCGGTCGATTTGCTCTTGGGTGACGACCGTGCCAGTCGGGTTGTTCGGGTTGGCGATGAAAACGAGGCGTGTTTGATCGGTGATCTCGGCGGCCATCGCATCGAGATCATGGGTGAAGTTTGGGTCATCGACCTCGACGTATTTCGCGTCGAAAAGTGTGGCCATCAATTTGTAAACGACGAAGGCGTGTTTGGCGGCAATGAGTTCGGCATTGCTGTTGAGGAATGTGTGGCAGAGAAGCTCGATGATTTCGTTAGAGCCGTTACCGAGAATAATGTTGGAAATATCAAAGCCGAGTTTCTCAGCGATGGCGGTGCGGAGTTTGTAGCCACCGCCGTCTGGGTAGATGTGGGCTTGGGAAATCGCATCGCGGATGGCTTGTTGCGCGAGTGGAGATGGTCCGAGTGGGTTTTCGTTCGAGGCGACTTTAACGATGGATTTCGGATCAAGTCCGAGTTCGCGCGCGGTTTCTTCGATGGGTTTTCCGGGTTCGTAAGCGACGAGGTCACAGACGAAGGAGTTGGCGAAATCGGAAGTAGGCATGGCGGAAATAGAGTTTGGATCCGAGGTAATGTCGAGCGGAAGCAATCTCAAGCAAGCGACTTTGTCCAAGTTTCGGGATGAAACCCGACCAAGATTTTGGATTTTGAAATGAGGAAAGGGCGCTTGATGAGATTTCCGTTAGAGGCGAGGAGCTTTAGGGCTTGGTCGTTGGAAAGGTTGGGGAGTTTTTCCTTTAGGTTTAGCGAACGGTAATCTTGGCCGGAAGTATTGAAGAGCTTACGGATGTCCCCATCCAAGTGGTCGAGGGCGCGTATGAGATCGGCGAGGCCGGGTGGCTGCTCGCGGATGGCGATTTCTTGAAAAGGGAGTTTTTGTTCGGCAAGCCATTTGGTGGCTTTGCGGCAGGAGTCACAGGTTTTGAGGGTGTAGATCTGAATCATGGAAGGTTCAAAAATGAAAGATCAGGCCGGTGGTGATTCCGTGGTCGAAGGCATTGGGATTGGTGAGGGGGAAAAGATAGCCGGCGCGGATGTCGAGATTTTCGATGACGCCATAGCTGATACCGAAAAGACCTTCAAGATTCACATCGCCGTCGTCGGGACCGTTGATTGGGGTGTGTCCGGTGACTTCGAAGTGAAGATGTAACATGCCAGCGGTACTGCTGCTTTCATGCGCGTGTTCGTGGCACATGTCCCGGGTGTGGTCGTTGTGTTCGCCTCCAAATGATTTCACCAATCCGACGCCATAGACGAGTTCGGTTTCATCGGCATCAAAGCCGTGTTCGATGGAGACGATGGAGTTTAATGTGAAGTTGTTTCCAAGGTCGTTCCACATGGCAATGCCGGGTGCGATGGCGGTGTCGCCTCCGAAATTGCTACCACCGGTAGGGAGGACGGTTTCAACTTGGGCGGTGAGAAGGAAACGCTCGCGCTCGATCAAAAGCACGCGCGGGACGATGGCGATATCGCCAAAACCTTTCGCCGATCCTACGCCTTCGATATCCTCGTAAATGTAAGGGATTTCCACAATGACTCCGAGTCGTTTGGTGAACGCCCATTCGAGTTCGATTTCTGATTCGTGTTCGGTAAAGCCCTGGCCATTAAGGAAGGTGTGGTCGATGAATAGATCGCGTCCGGTGAAAGCGGGTTCGATGCCGAAGGAGTGAACGTAAGGGGTTCCGATTTTACTGGCGTGAACGTGGGTGAAGGGTGCGAAGAAATCGGACTCGTTGTTAGAAATGGGTTTTTGAAAGTCTCCCGCAAAGCCAAGGGATGAGATGGCGGCGGAAATGGCGATGCAAGGGGTGATTCGTTTCATGGCTGGGGTAAGAAATAAATGAGCACATAAAGGAGCGTCAAATTAATAATGCGATATTGTTGCGTTAGTGAATTTGTTGCGTAAGGTAGTAGGGAATCGTGTGGCGGCAACTTTGTCGCTAAAGGCTCAATCCTTCGCCGTGTAGTCGAAGACGAGTGCCTTATCGAGGATAGGAATCAAAACTTCCTTGAATGCGACGTGTGCAGGATGGGGGATGTAGGTTTCGAGACCTGCCTTGTCCTTGAAGGTGACAAAGAAGCAATGGGTGAAGCCATCATTCTTGCCTTCCACGCTTTCGCTTTTGCCCCACTCGTAATCCGTGATGGTGTCGATCTTGCCGGGCAGTTCCCCGAATGCCTTTTCCACCGCAGCGATCTGCTCTTGGGTTGCGGTGTCTTTGAACTTGAACATGACGATGTGGCGAAATTCGCCGCCGGCTTGGGAAATGGCGTGGGTAAGCATGAGTGCGATGGGTATGAGGATTTTTAACATGCACCAAGCTTGCGTAAATTTTCCGCCGTGCCAATCACGAGTTTTTGAATTTGCCCGTGACTCACTGGAACAAAATGTTCCAGCCACATACTGGGACTCCAAGTCCCAGCCACGCTACAGTTTTTCTAACAGCGAGGCGTGGAAGCCGTCGAAGCCAGTTTCGGAGGGGAGGAGGTTGTGTTGGGAAATGAGGCGGTATTGGTCGGGTCGGTTTTTTAGGAACTTGGCGACTTGGTTCTGATTTTCCGAGGGGAGGATGGAGCAGGTGGCATAGAGTAGTTTTCCGCCGGGCCGGAGCATGCGGGGATAGGTGGCGAGGAGTTCGGCTTGGATGGAGCGGACGCGATCGAGGGCGGCGGGTTTGAGTCGCCATTTGAGATCGGGCTGGCGTTTCAGGGTGCCGAGGCCGGAGCAGGGGGAATCGATGAGTAGGGAATCCGCGATGTTTTCGAAATCGGCTGGGGTGGATTCGATGATGGGTTTGGGTGAGATGGCGGTGGCGCGGGCGTGTTTGGCGCGCGTTTGGAGGGAGTTGAGTTTTTTCGGATCGACGTCCATGGCAAAGACCCGGGCTTCGTTGTTAGAGAGCGCGCAGAGGTGAAGGGCTTTGCCGCCGGCGCCGGAGCAGGCGTCGATGATTCGTTCGCCAGGTTTGGGATCTAACAGCGGTGAGATAAATTGGGAGGAAGGATCTTGGATTTCGATGCGACCGTCGAGGCGGAGGGATTTGGGTAACATTTTTCCGACAGGCAGTGCGAGTGCATCGGGGTGGTTGGGGAGAGTGGTGGTCTCGACGTTGTTTTCCGCGAGCCATGCCTGGGCTTTTTCGCGTGTGGTGATCAGGGTGTTGACGCGAAGAAACACGGAGGGTTTCTGGTTAAGGGCGGTGAGTTGCGGTTCCCAGAGTTCGCCTAGTTCGGAATGGCCGAGTTGGTCGAGCCAATCGGGGATGGACTGGCGGACAGCGCGGGGTTGATCGGCAAGGAGAGGTTGTTGGGCGAGAATTTCATCGGCGGGTCGGCCGTTGTAGTTGTGCCACTCGGGAAGTTCGTAGCCCATGAGCAACCATTGGGCAGTGAGAAGGGAGTTGGTTTCCTCGGAATCGACAAGGAAGGAAAGGGCGCGGCGCCAGCGGGTGGTTTCGAACAATGACTCGGCGACAAAGGAGCGATCGCGTTTGCCCCATTTTGGGTTTTGTTCAAAAGCGGCGGCGAGTTCGTGATCGAGGACGCGATGGTTGACCAAGACGGATTTGGCGATGTCGAGGGTGGAGGCGCAGAGGTGGCGATGCAGTTTCACAAAAATTCAAATTTCAAAGTTCAAGTTACAAGGAAGAGGGGCGCGGGGGGGTAATAGATGGATGCGGTTGGGAAGGGGTTTTGCGAGCTTTTTCGTGACAGGAAGGGAGGAGATAATGAGGGGAAGAGATGGTGGATTTGAAATTTGAGGTTTGAAATTTGAAATTTAAAGCAAGGATGGGCGTGTGCCTAAGGTTCATTTAAAATATCAGACGTTTCATCCTTCCATCTGGCCGAAGATGGTGGGGGAGGTTTCTCGGGATGCAAAGCCTGGAGATTTGGTGGAGGTTTTTGGAAAGTTGGGGACGCGGTTTGGTTGGGGGCTTTGGAATCCGAAGGCGCGCATGCCGTTGCGGATTGTGAGTCACTCGATGGAAGATTTGGACGAAAGCTTTTTTGAAAACGCCATCGTGCGTGCGGGCAAGCTACGACGTGAGGTTTTGAAACTGGATGCGGAGACGGAATGCTATCGCTGCGTGCATGGCGATGCGGATTTTTTACCGGGCATTGTCGCAGATAAATTTGGCGATGTGCTTTCGGTGGAAATCACGGCGTTCGCTGCGTGGATGCGTTTGGAAAAGTGGTTGCCGCTGATGCATGAGACGTTTGGCACGAAGCGGGTGGTGGTACAGGTGGATGCCGACTTAGCAAAGATCGAAGGGATTCCGCGTTCCGGGGGAGTGGAGAGCGATGCGGTGAGATCGGTCAAAATCGT
>JAZKIL010000016.1:13928-107087 GCA_040384845.1 Verrucomicrobiota bacterium
TCGCGCTTTGGCCGAGGCCCACGATTGCCGGGCACTGTTTAACCACGAAATGAGTCGCGTTCTCGGAAGGACGACCTCCGGGACGTGCCGTTTGTCGATCGATGAGATCGGCTTGCGTTATGAGATCGATTTTTCACAGGGTCACAAGACAGGATTTTTCTGTGATCAGCGCGACAACCGCAAAAAGTTCGGTGGCTTGTGTGAGGGGAAAACGGTGTTAGATCTGTGTTGTTACTCGGGAGGGTTTTCCGTGTCGGCAGCATTGGCTGGCGCGAGCGAAGTGACTGCGGTGGATCTCGATGAAGCGGCTATCGCGATGGCGAAGCGCAATGCGAATTTGAATAATGCCAAAGTGAAACTGACTCATGCGGATGCGTTCACGTGGGTAAGGACGATGATCGAAAACGGCCGGAAGTGGGATGTGGTGATGGTGGATCCGCCGAAATTCATGTTCGGGAAAGAGGATGAGATCGGCTACGCGAAGTATCATGATTTGAACAAGCTCGCCGCGCAGTTGGTCGAGAAAGACGGGGTGATCGTGACGTGTTCCTGCTCCGGACAACTGGGAGTCGAGGCGTTTGAAAACATCGTGACCGGCGTGATTCATCGCCAGGACAAGCGCTTGCAAGTATTTGATCGGACGGGAGCTGGTGGGGATCACCCGACGCTTTCGAACTACCCGGAGTCTCGGTATTTGAAGGCGATTTGGGGGAGAGTTATGGGTTAAGAATGAGGAGAAGAATTCAACGCAAAGTCGCTAAGATCGCCAAGGTACGCAAAGCCTAGTTTGTGGAGTATTTGCCGGAGGCTGGGCTTCTGGGCGGTGGGGTGAAGAATTGTAAGGAGATTTGCTTGCGGAGATGGTTTTTAAATTGTTAGCGTGGCGGTCGAATTTTTTACATAATGGATTTTCCAATTACAAAAATCAAAGGCGGGGTGAGTGCCGCCAAGGGTTTTCTAACAAGTGCGGTGAGCTGTGGGATTAAAAATCCGGCCAGCGATCGGTTGGATCTTGCGTTGATTTACTCGGAGAGGCCGTGTCGCTCTGCCGGGACTTTTACGACTAACAAAGTCAAAGCCGCACCGGTGAAAGTGACGCAGAGTCATTTGAGAAAAGGATCGCTGCGTGCGGTGGTGGTGAACTCCGGTAACGCGAATGCGTGCACCGGTTTGCAAGGACTGCACGATGCGACGTCGATGTGTGAAAGCGTGGCGAGCGAGTTACGTTTGAAAAAGGCGCAGGTGGGAGTTTGCTCGACCGGCGTGATTGGTTTGCCGATGCCGATGATGCGATTGACACCGAAGATCGAAGATTTGGTGACGAGGCTGGCAACGAAGCAAGGCAACCACGTGGCGCGTGCGATCATCACCAGCGACACGCATGAAAAAGAGGTGGCTATTTCATTTGATATGGGTGAGCACCGGGTGCGGATTGGTGGCTGCGTGAAAGGCGCGGGAATGATTTCCCCTAGCATGGCGACGATGCTGTGCTTCATCACCACGGATGCGAATTTGTCCCAAGATTGTTTACAGAAAGCGGTGCAGGAGTCCGTAGAGGAAAGTTTTAACCGAATCACGATTGATGGCGACATGAGCACGAATGACTCGGTGATCGTTTTAGCCAACGGCGCATCCGGAATGCCTGTGGCGAGAAGAGGCGGTAGCGCTTGTCGTCAGTTTCGGAAAGCACTCGGCTGGGTCATGCTGGAATTGGCCAAAGCTGTGGTGCGGGATGGTGAGCGGGTGACGAAATTCGTGACCGTGAACGTCAAAGGCGCACGTACCCATCTCGATGCGAAAAAAGTGGCCGAAGCGGTTTGCAAAAGCGCGTTGGTGAAATCTTCATGGAACGGTGGCGACCCGAACTGGGGTCGGATCATTCACGCGGTGGGTTACTCAAGAGCACGGATTCGTGAGGAGCTGATCGATATTTTCATCGGCGGCAAAGCGGCCTGCCTCGGTGGCTTGCAAGCAGAAACCCCGATGGATGACTTGCGCGAAGCGGTTTCACATCCGGAGTTCGAAATCGATATCGACCTCAATCAAGGCAGCGCCACCTACACGATGTATTCCAGCGATCTCTCGCCGGAGTATGTGGATTTCAATCGTTCGGAATATGCGTATTGGAAACAGGCGCGGAAGGATGGGCTGGTTTGAAAACTTTAAATTTTAAACTATAAACTTCAAGGAGAGGAATGTGATGAAGGATTGGCTGCCGATTACTGTTAGGAATCGGGTGGCGCTGGGGTTTGCGTCTGCGGCGCTGGTGATGTTTGTAACGTGGAATTTATTTCCATATTATGAGTTTGGAGCAAAGTCTTTTGATCAAAGGATCGTGACTATAATTTGGCCTGAGATGGTTGATCCAGATAGCTATCTGAATGTGATTCGTTCGCCGGATATCGATGGGTTTTTATCGGTAGCTGCAAGTATGGCTACTTTAATGAACGGTTTATTGGTTCTGACGATCGTGCCGTTTTGGAAAATGATCCATGCGTCGAAATTTCTAACGTTACCTTTGGCAGTGGCGAACTTCGCAGGAGGGTTGGTGGTTTTATGGATTTTATTTAAAGAAAATTTACATTCTGATCCTGTGCCTTATCAGGCTGCGACTTTGAGCATGATCGCATTGACGATGTTAGTGTTATCCGCGGCGCTGTTCATTTTTAAAAATGAACTTGGGTTACGGAATGATCTGAAGGTGAAGAAGAGGATGGGTGACAGAGGGCATCACACGTGAAATTTCAAATTCCAATTTTTAATAATCAAAGCAGAGTGAAGGAATGAGTAACGCGATAAGGGATTGGCTACCGATTACGAGGAGGAATCGCGTGGCGTTGGCGTTTGCAGTGGCGGCGTTGGTGATGTTTGTGACGTGGAATTTATTGCCGTTTCGGAGTTTTCGTGATGACGCAGCGGCTAGTATTGCTGCGATGGTGATATGGCCAGAAACCGTTCGATTGGAACACTACGTTAATGCGTTAAAGTCTCGTCATCAGGTAGATTCAATGATTGCTATCATAGCCCTATCCCTGCTGCAGAGTGGCATGATTGTGCTGACTATCATTCCGTTTTGGAAGGTGATACATGCCTCGAACTACTTTAGAATCACTCTCGCAATTATGAATTTGTTCGGTGGAGGAGTGATTTTATGGTTTACTAAAGTTTTGGTAAAAATGAGTTATCCGGAAGGCGTCGTGGTTGTCTTAATGGCGTTCAGTATGTTGGCGTCATCGGCCGCTCTTTTCATTTTCAAAAACGAGCTTGAACTGCGGCATGATCTGGAGATGAAGAAGACAATGGGTGGTTAAGCTCTCAGGTTGGGTATGATCTCGCGCAAAGCCGCGAAGACGCAAAGGAAGAGTGAAGAGGGGGGCTATAGTTGAAATGACTTGGCGTCTTTGCGCCTTTGCGCGAGGTGGCTTTTTATTAGATTAAAAGATTACAACTCGCTTCACGCGGCGCCCTCGGCGATGGCGCCCCACCACTTCGGCTTGGATTTGTTTACGAAAGCTTCGTCCTGCCGCCATTCGCTCTGCGGAGGGGTTCGAAGATGGAGTCCATGCCGCATTCTTTGATTTCACAGACTTGGGCCATGAGTTCACCGAGTCGGCCTTTGGGAAAGGAGCGTTGTTTGAACCATAGCAAATATTCTTCGGGTAGATCAAAAATGGGGACGCCGCGAGGGGGATATTTGTCTTTTCCGAACATCCCGAAGGGCATGGAGGTGCTGTGGATTTCCAGCAAAAGGTTGCGGAAATCCTCGCTGTCGATTTCGGAAATTTCAAATTTCAAAATTCAAGTTTCAAATAGGATGTTGAGGAAGACAGGGCTTGCGGGATGGGATGAGTTGGGTAGGTTTGGCGAGTGAAGATCAGATTTTTACATACCCGCATCAGGGTCAAAAGCTTGGAGGAGTCGATTTCCTTTTATGAAAAGCTGGGTTATCGCCTGGCTCAACAGAAAGATTCGCCACAGGGGAATCGTTTGGCATTTATGCAGTTGGAAGGGAATGATGTTTTTTTGGAGCTGACGTGGTCGGCGGATTACGAGCATCGCTGTCCTGAGGATCTGATGCATACGGCGCTGGGTGTTGATGACATCATTGCGTATTGCGATGGTGTGGAAAAAAGCGGGATCGAGATCTGGCCCAGTGGTTGGCGGGAAAAATTTTCAAGTGGTGAACGCAAGATGGCGTTTGTGACGGATCCGGATGGATATGAGGTTGAGATACTAGAAAACTAAAAATGAAAGGCGCTGTTCCAAGTTTGTCGATCCTGTGGGTGTTTGTAATGTTCGGGTTTATCCAGACGGAGAGCCATGCGTTTCCGTTGAATGCGAAGAAGGCACCAGAAACCCAAGAAGATTTGATGCTGATTCAAGAAACCCTGCGTGCCTCTTTGCCAAAGGCAAAAGAAGCGACAATTTCCATCGATCTTGGAAATGGCTTTGGCAGTGGAGTGATTGTTTCCAAAGACGGATTGATCATGACAGCGGCGCACGTTTCAGGTGGCGTTGGAAAAAAAGTCACAATCATCATGCCAGACGGCACGAAGCTTAAAGCAAAGACCCTAGGCCTGATGGCTGAGACCGATGCGGCTATGGTACAAATTACTGAGCCGGGCGAGTATCCTTTCGTGGAGTTGAATCGTGCGGGCAATATAAAACTGGGCGACTGGGTATTCTCGCTCGGGCATTCCGGTGGTTTTAATAAAGACCGTGGAGCGGTGGCGCGTTTGGCGCGTTTGGTGGGTATTAAAAACACCACGTATCAGACAGATGGAACTTTGATCGGTGGAGATTCGGGAGGACCGCTGTTTGATATCGAAGGTCGTTTGATCGGGATCCATTCACGGGTTGGCCCGCAGCTTCCGGTCAACATGCATGTGCCGGTGCAGGTGTTTTTGGATAACTGGGAACCCATGATGAAATCCGAATTCATGGGTGAAGGTCCATTTGCGCAGAAGCCTGTCAAAGGCAATGGCTTGCTCGGAGTGGCGACGAAGCCGGTCGAGGGTGGGTTGGAAATCACCAAGGTTGGAAAAAAATCCGCTGCGGAAGCTGCGGAACTCAAAGTGGGCGATGTGATCCGTAAGATGGACGGCAAGGACGTCAAGACTCGTGAAGAACTTCAAGCCGTGATCAAGGAAAAGTCGGCTGGAGAAGAGTTGGAATTAGAAATCACAAGAGATGGAAAAGAACAAAAAATCATTGCCGAACTTGCTGAGCGTTAAGCGGGTTGTCCTGTTCGCAGGGCTCGCTTGTTCCCAGGTGCTGGTAGCTCAGGAATCGCTTGAGACGTTTTACCGTCTAACAGGAGCGGCCATCACGGATGTGTTTGAGCCACAACGGCAAGCGATTCAAACATGCAGCGCGGTGATTTATAACGAGAGGGATGAAATTGCATATGGGATCGTGATTTCCAAAGACGGCTACATTCTAACCAAGGCGAGTGAAATTCAGAGTGGAGAAGGAGCGAAGCCTCCGGGTCCAACTGAATTCAAATTACCGGTGCCAAGTGAGGCCGAAGCAGGTCCGGTCAAATTGTCCGTGCGGGTGGATAAACAATCATTCGACGAGGTAAAAATCATCTCGGTGGATCCGCTTTGGGATGTGGCCCTCATCAAGGTTGATGCGCAGGATCTGACTCCCGCCGTATTCGCGCCGGATAGCAAGCTGGAACAGGGAAGTTGGGTGGTAGTGAACGGCGCGACGAGTCGCACCAAGCGGCGCGTGCTTGCGGGAATCATCAGCGCAAAGTCGCGTGAAATTCCAACGGCTGGCGGAGCCGGGTTGGGAGTTACTTTGGAAAATGTCAAAGATAAGCTCCAGGTCAAAGAAGTGACCGAAGGAAGCGGAGCGAAGGCCGCAGGGGTGCAGGTGGGTGATTTGATTGTGGCGCTGGAAGAAAAAAAAGTCAGCAAGATCGAAGAGCTCGCTGAGACGCTGAAGGATAAAAAAGTGGGCGATGAAGTGAAATTAACCGTGAAACGCGCCGGGAAAAACCTGGATCTAACCATTCGGCTGGCGGCACGCGGTGAGATGGCTCACGAGCCGGATCGCAATGACCAGATGAGCGGTGATTTCTCGAAGCGCAGGAGCGGATTTCCACGCGTGATCCAACATGATATTCTGGCAAACAGCGATACCATGGGTGGTCCCGTTTTGGATATGAAAGGCCGCGTCGTCGGAATGAACATCGCACGCGCCAATCGCTGCGAAACTTTTGCGATTCCGGTTGAGGAACTGCAGATGCTTGCCAAGCAGATGGTTGAGAAAGCGGTGAAGTGAAGGTCTGAAAAGGCGGTCACCCTGCCCAGAAATTTCACAAGTGTCTTCCAAATAATTCTTAGACCTTCTGTAAGTTGGAGATAATTTCAAACGAATCAGAAGATCGCGAATGTATGCAATGGGCGATCAAGTCACTTGTCGCAAGGGTTTGCCATTTCCAATCATCCATTTCATTGCCATGTCGTCCGCGCGTTTCGTTTTTCCTATCACACTTGCAAGCTCCTTGTGCCTGCATGGCTGGGTCCATGGCGAAAAGGAATTCAAAGTGCCTTCAGCCGCAAAGGAGGTTCTGGCGAATTACTGCACCGATTGCCACGAGGAAGGCACGGAGAAAGGCGATATTCGCCTAGATAATCTGGAGGAGTTGCCATTGCAACAGCGGCTCGATCTGATGAACCGCGCGTTGGAACAGGTTTATCTGAAGCAGATGCCGCCGAAGAAAAAGGACCAGCCTACTGCGGAAGAACGTGAGAAACTCGGCTCATGGTTTTGGGATGTTTTGCATTCTCACAATGCATCCAAGCTTGAGGATAAACTTCGCTATCCATCTTACGGAAATTACGTGGATCACAACGAACTGTTCAGTGGGAAAAACAAACAGCCCGGCTACACCCCTTCACGTCGTTGGTTGGTTAACCCGCAGATATTCGATGCCCGAGTGCGTGATGTTTTTGGACTCGATCCCAAGCAGCGCGGGCAGCAGCTTCTTGGAATTACCAATCCTTTCTCATTGCCGGACAATTCGGGGGTGCGGGACTACAGTATCGGTTCGCTGGACGGCGGATCGCTTCTCGTCATGTTGACGAATGCCGAATGGATTTCGGATAGGCAAATCCGTAGTGCACGGATGAAAAACGGCGAGCCCGGCATGAATGAATTCGCCGATCCCAAGGATAAATTCGTAACGCCCAAAGTTCCGGTCGAATTTGAAACCGTCATTTTCAAAAAATCGGCACCCACCGATGATGAAATGAAAGCGGCGATTGAAAGGCAGTTCCAGTTGGTCTTGAAGCGCTCGCCATCGGAATCCGAAGCGCTGAAGTATCTCGATCTCACCAAAGAGGCCGTCGAAGCCGCCGGCAATTCCGAAGGATTGCGGCAAATGCTGATCGCTGTTTTGTTAGAATCCGATTTTCTCTACCGCATGGAATTTGGCGCGGGTGCTTCGGATGCGCACGGTCGCAAAATGCTCGCTCCGCGCGAGGCTGCGTATGCGATTGCCTACGCGATGGGCGACAATTCTCCCGATAAGTTATTGTTCGAATCCGCCGAGCAAGGCCGACTCTCCACCCGTGAGGATTTCAAACGCGAGGTCACCCGATTATTAGAAGATCCCAATCTGCTGCGCGGCGGTGTCGACGAATATCTGAATACGGGAAAAGTGAAATCCCATGTGGTATCGCATCCGAAAATCGTCCGCTTTTTCCGTGAGTTTTTCGGCTACGCGAATGCGCCGAAAGTATTCAAAGACGTTGATCGCGCGCACAAGCAATACCAGAATGCGGATCGCGGCACATTCGGCACGGGTGGAAGTCTTGTCGATGAGGCTGATCAGATCGTCGCCTACTATGTGGATCAGGATAAAAAGGTTTTTGAGAACATCCTGACGACGGATCAATTCTTCGTTTTTGATCGACCCGAAGCAGAGCAAACCAGCAAGACATGGCGTGAGATTTGGGAATTGCTGAAAGACACGGAATGGAAAACGAATCCTGAAAAAGTATTTCGCGACCACGAGGAGTTGCTCAAAAAGAACTTTCAAATCTCGATTGAGAACGAGCAGAAAAGACACGGCACCACGCTGACCAAAGTGATGACGCATTTCGAAGCGCATTATGGCAAAGGTCTGACGCCGTTTGTGATTTTTCCATGGGCTCACGGTTATCATCACACCTACTCCACCATGTACAATCTCCCGCCTGTCATGGGCACATGGGGCTTCCAAGAAGGCGCTGCGCATTTCAGCTATGAACCCGTGCAGCCTTTCAAATTGGAAAACCGCAAAGGGATTCTAACCCATCCCGCATGGCTCATCGCCCATTCGCTCAATACGGAAACCGATCCTGTTAGACGCGGGCGGTTCGTTCAGGAAAAATTACTCGCGGGTCGCGTTCCGGATGTTCCGATCACGGTCGATGCCGTGGTCCCGGAAGATCACACCAAAACCCACCGCCAACGCCTCGACAAAGTGACAGGTGCGCAGGAATGTTGGAAATGCCACGAATACATGAATCCGCTGGGGCTGCCTTTCGAGATGTATGATGACTTTGGGCGCTTCCGTAAAGATGAGCCCATCGAACATCCAGAAAACGTAGTCGGAAAATTCAACACCCATTTCAATCTATACAAAACCCTTCCCGTCGATCCCAGGGGCGAGCTCAAAGGCACCGGCGATCCTGCGCTTGATGGCGAGGTGAAAGACGCGCTAGACCTGATCGACCGTTTGGCGAAATCCGCCCGTGTCCGCCAATCCATCATACGGCACGCATTCCGCTTTTACATGGGGCGCAACGAAATGCTCTCCGATTCCCAGACCTTGATAGACGCCGACAACGCCTACGTATCCAGCGGGGGCAGTTTCAAGGCGGTCGTTCTTTCCCTGCTAACATCAGATTCCTTCATTTATCGGAAATAGCCGATCATCTCATTAAACAACCCAGCCTTGCGGCACCTAACATCATGAACAAAAGACGCGAATTCATCCGAAATGCCTTCCTCGCAATGGGAGGTCTTTCCATGCCCGGCATGATGCCAAGACTTTCCGCCGCCTCAAGTGGCTCAGGTCTAGCAGGTGGTCCGCCAATGCGTTTCATCTTCATGCATCGCGGCAACGGATTGTTTCCGAAAGTCATGGTGCCGCCATCGTTCACTCCTGAGCAAAAGGCGATGGAAGATAAAAAACTTCCTTACGAAGTGGATCTGGATTCCCACACGCTGCCGGAATGGATGAGTCCGATTGCCGCTCACAAAGAAAACCTCACGATCCTGCAAGGTCTCTCAGGGAAAATGTGCACGGTCGGCCATCATGGTTGGTGCTCGGCTCTGGGTGTTTATAAAGCGAATGAACGCAACAGCTCCATCAAATGGGCAACGGTCGATTTCGAACTCGCGAAACTTTTTCCATCCCCGCTTGAGCACATCGAGCTCGCGTGTTTCCCGACCGGCGGCGGCAATCCACGCGGCGGCCTCAATGGGATCGCCAAAGGTTTCTCGGCCCGTGGTCCTCAACAACCCAACTACGCCTTCGGTGGACCGGGTATCGCGGTGGATGAAATTTTTAAATCGGTTTCCACGGATAAGAACGAACAGATCCGTTATCAGCTTCAGCGCAAAGTGTTGGAATTTGCCGCGGGCAGCCAGACAGAACTCGCGCGCCACATTGGCGGTATGGAGAAACAAAAAGTCAGCAATTACGCGGAGTCCATCGAAGGTATCCGCGAGCGTAATCGCAAAATCGACATGATGACGGACATCGTTCGCCAACATGTTCCGCAATTGGAAAGCAAGTATCTCAGCAACGAGATGGATACCTTCACGCGCCAAGTCGGCCACACCGAAGTGCTCTTGTCATCGCTGATTTCCGGCCTCACCAATGTGGTTGCATTCACAGTCGATGAGCTGGGCCATGACTACACCGGCATCACTGGAATCGAAAGCGAGAAGGTCAACATGCACGACATCGGTCACGGCAAAGCCGTTAAAGACGTCTCTGCTGATGAAGTTCGCAGACGCACCGAAGTCCATCACATGGAACTCGTGAACCGCATCGTCACCCGCTTGAAAAGCGTGCCGGAAGGCAAAGGCACGATGTTTGATAACACGATGATCTGCTATTTCCCTTCATCCGGCGAAACCCACCACGCGCATGGCTTCGAATTCCCATTCCTCATCATGGCCGGTGATAACACCAAGATGAACCTCGGCCGCCGTTATATTCGCCTCCCATACTGGGGAACCGAAGGTCATAAAACTCTCGGAAACTTCTATACCTCCATCCTCAACTCCTACGGCAACCCGATCAAACATTACGGCGATCTCGATCCCGGCCTGAAAGGCATCCAAACGGGAGCGATCAAGCAGTTACTGGTCTGATGTTTTGAGCGGAAATTGAACTAAGCTTTAGGTGCCGCGCCTATCGTGCCGCCTTCAATAAATTCCGCCAAAATGACATTTTTTTTGCGGTCGTTTTTCCCGCGCGCGATGCGGTTTGCCCACTGCAGAATGCTGGTCACCACCGGCTTCGGATCCCAGTAGATGTGTGAGATTTCAGGAATACACCAAGAAAACGAATTGGATGGATCCATGCAAATCAGGGAGATGTCTTCCGGTGCCATAATTCCTTTGCGCGCCAGATGCTGCTGAACGGCGACCATCTGGTATGATTCACTGATAAACAAAGCGGTAGGAGGAGTGGTGTTGAAAAGCGAATTCAGGCAACGGTAGAAGCCTCCCATGTTGTCGTCCCAATCAGGCAAATTATATGCGCCTGTCTTGATGCCGTTTCGCTCCAGTTCATTTAGGAATGCCTGTTCCAAGGTGCCTGGGTTCGGCTTGCGGCGTTCCGTTCTCACCAGCATCACGATCCGGCGGTGGCCCAATGCGATGAGTTTCCTAACAGAATCTGTGACCGCAGGTATTTTGTTTACCAGGATACCGGAAATCGGAATTTCCCGGCAACGCCCGAACTTTGCGAATACGGGGTAATCCTCTGCGGTGAACCATTCCAGAATTTCCTTAGGTCCGCTCGTTACAATCCATGCATCGGCGGGGTTGTTCTTCACAAAATTTGCCACCCGTTTGACATCCATCCCCAGGTCGTGAAGGGATTTTTCAGCGAACGTGGTGATGTGGCCTAATGCCGAGAGTTGATGCAATGTTTCAACATAATAGCTGTCGAACCGGTCTGACTGCTCATACAACAATAATTTGATACGCAGGGCTGGCGGGGCGCTGCTGTTGAGGCTCGCAATTTTCCGCCGCCGTCCGGCGCCTTGTGCGATCAACACACCTTTCGTTTCTAATAAACGCAACGCACTTTCCACCGTCTTGCTGTTCACCCCAAGCTGTGCCGCGAGCTCTTCACGCCCAGGAACTTCTTTACTCCACCTCCCACGTACCATCTCCGCCTGCAAGTGCGCCGCAACTTGCTCGATTTTACTCATGAATATTAACTGACCCATCTCAGGGTTAGCTTGGCCTAAAAGATTACAGGTGTCTAGGGGTAAAAAGAGAGGTAGGGGATCTTGGGTCGCCTCCACTTCTAGGATTCATATGATAAATGTCATTCTAAAATCCTCCTGAACTTGTCAATTAAGTGCACAAGTTGCATTCAGAATATTTTTTGACCTCATGGTTTTTAAGGGGGAAAGGTATTCACCTTAATCACCGCCGCCAAAAACCATTTTACGGTCGGTTAAACCCAAATGCCCATTCTTTCGATGAAAAATTATTCTATGCGCCTTCCTTCCCTTCTCACTTTAACAGGGGTCGCGTTGCTTTCCACTCAAGTGACACGCGCTTCAGATCTAACATGGGATCCCAACGGTTCAACTGCGAACCAGACCGATGGCGCAGGCGATTGGCTTACCGCAGATCTTTGGTGGAATGGAACGTCTAACGTTTCGTGGACTTCTGCAGACAACGCCATCTTCGGCAACGGTGGTGCGGGTGGTGCTGTGACTCTTGCTAGCCCGACGACGGTGGGTTCACTAACATTCAATTACTTCACCGGCACCTACACGATCGGCACCGCCGGCCAAGCGATCACGCTAAACAGCGGCATCACCAAGAATGCTGGCTCACAGGCTGTCATAATCACTAGTCCTATCATTTTGGGTGCCGCCCAGACATGGACGAACAACTCCACTACACTATTATCCACGAATAGTGCGGCAGGAATGGATAACGGCGGATTCACTCTCACAATAGATGGAGCCGGAAACACCACGTTCACCGGAGTTGCGGGTAACGTCATTTCCGGAGGCGGTGGCCTAACAAAAAACGGAGCGGGAGTACTCGAGCTAGGTGGTGCAGGAACCCCTCAGATTCATACCTACAGTGGCACCACAACAATCAATGACGGCATAGTAAGGATTAACGGCGGGACTTATAATAATTCCACCGGAACTGGAAACCTGACTATTAACGGTGGCATACTCGAAGGATACTTTGGAGGCAGCTACACGCGTGCGCTGGGTTCGGGTGTCGGACAGATCCAGATTCTTGGTGGAACTAGCGGATTCGGTGGCCAGGGAGGTACTGCCACGACCTTTAATATCGGGGGGGCGGGAGCCACTTTGGTATGGGGAAGCTCATTCTTCAACCCAACCATATTCGCCCTCCAAGCTACGACAGCAAACACCAACGGTAAGATCATACTTACGAACGGTATTGACCTCAACGGAAGCAATCGGACCATCACTTCATTCCAGACCACGGACGGAGCGGCTGGCAGCGGCGCGACGATTAGTGGCGTAATCAGCAACAGTACTGGCACCGCTGGCTTGACCAAGAATGGCGTCGGTAACCTGATCCTCACTAACGTCAACACCTACAATGGTGCCACCACGATCAGCAGCGAAAAGCTCAACGGCGGCACCAACGGGGGCGGTGCGATTACCCTCAGCGGAGCAGGCACGATCAACACCACCAGCGCCCTCAACCTCAATGGCACCGGCACCCTCCGCCTGGTAAACACCGCCCAAGTGGACCGTTTCGCCGATGGCGCGGCCATTACCTCCAACGGAGGCACGATCAGCTACGAAAATACTTCTGGAGCAAACGTTTATACAGAAACTCTCGGTTCACTCGGACTCGTGTCCGGTCAGACCAATATTGTGCTCAATACCAACCAAGCGGGCGCGGGAAGCCAGACGCTGACCCTCGGCGGTCTGACCCGCACCGGCACGAACACTTCGGCCGTCACGTTCTCCGCAGCTACCACCGGACCTCAAATCACCGGCAACAAGAACATGGTCGTGGTCACCGGATCAGGCACAACCACCGCCGGTCAGATCATCGGCGCATGGGCGACCACTGGCACTACAGCCGCTCTGCAAACCGATTACGCGGTATACAATGGAAACTACATCACTGCTGCCAACATCACCGCAAACAACGACGAAACCACTTGGACGTCGAGCGACAACATCAACCTCGGAGTTACGGCCACCCTCACAGCCGCACGCACGGTAAACACATTGCGTTACTCAGGTGCCGCCGCCAACTTGGTTTTGGATGCAAATAACCTACAAACCGGTGGCCTGCTCAACGGCGGCTCCGGATTGCTTACGATTACGAGTACTGGCGGCGCTCTAACCACAGCTTCTGGTGGCGGAAATCTTTATGTAACTACTGGTAGCGCAGGAATTACTTCCGCAGCGGCCATTACAAATAACGGCGGAACGGTGAATCTGGTCAAATCCGGTAGCGGCACGCTCATTCTATCCGCTGCCAATAATACCTACACCGGTAACACGATTGTGAATGCCGGCACCTTGCAGATTGGTGTTTCTGGTAGTGCCGCACAGCTAAACAGCGGAAATTATGCAGGCAATATCTTCATCGGCGCTGGTGCCGCCCTGACGCTTACTGGCAACTCCACGAATACTCTCAGTGGAAATATCACTGGCGACGGGGCCTTGAATATATTACGTGGTGCGACCACTCTTTCCGGCAATAACTCTTACACTGGCAAGACGACGATCGGACTGGTGACGACCAACGGGGTCGGCAACGCTGTGACCGTTTCCTCATTCAACAGTGTAGTGGGCGGCACTGCCACCAGCTCGCTGGGTGCACCGACCACAGTGGCGAATGGAACCATCGAGTTTGGAGGAGGCGTCCAATCCAATGCTCAACTCAACTACATAGGCTCAGGCGAAACTACCGACCGAGTCATTAATTTTAACTTTAACGGTTCTAGCTCTAGAATTATCGATACGAGCGGCTCCGGTTTGTTGAAATTTACCAGTGCATTTACTAGCAATAACGTCAACTCAAACGTCATTTTGCAAGGCTCGAGCGATGGCGAAATCGTCCAAGGCTTGGGCTTTTCCTTCAACAACTTTACGAAAAGCGGCAACGGCATATGGACACTCGGTGGAGTCGTGGGAAGCACTGGGGCAACAACAGTCAATGGCGGCACACTTGCCTTGCGGAACAAAAGCTCCCTGATGGGAGGAAACACCGCTAACTGGACAGCCGCCAAGGTCGTCGTAAACAACGGCGGCACCCTTGCCCTAAACGTCGGAGGTAGCGGTGAGTTCGGCTCCGGCGATGTAACTACTATTCTCACCAACTTGGGAGGCCTCGGCGGTGCCATCAATAATAACGGCCTGCGCTCCGGATCAAAGATTGGCTTCGATACCACCAATGCCACCGGCGGCACTTTCACCATAGGCAACAATATCGCGAATAGCACTGGCACAGGTGGCGGTGCAATCGGCCTGACTAAGCGCGGCACCGGTATCCTCGCATTAACTGGGACCAACACCTACACCGGCGCAACAACGGTCAGCGCAGGTAAGCTCGCAGTCAATGGCTCGTTAGCTAACACCGCAGTGACAGTGCAAACTGGAGCTACCCTCCAAGGTAGCGGCTTTATCGTTGGATCGGTCACGATTCAGAACGGTGGCACGCTCGCTGCGGGGAACAGCATCGAGAGCTTGGGCACCGGTGCCTTAGCTTTGAATGCAGGTTCTACTTTCGCTTATGAATTACAGACCAATCTCTATGCAGGCACACCGAACGTTGCTGGGGACTTGACCTTCGCAACCGGTAACTTGGATATCACCGCCGGTGCCTTGCTGACGTTGACCGATCTTGCTACCAGCACGGCGCTAGCGAATAACTCTATCCTCACGCTAATCAGTTATAGCGGCACATGGAACGGTGGATTGTTTACCTACAACACCACTACCCTCAATGATGACTCGACGTTCGTCCTCGGAGCTAACACATGGCGTTTCAACTACAACGACACTCTGGAAGGTGCTAACTACACTTCAGATTCCGTTGGCACATTCGTTACCATGACCGTCATCCCGGAACCACGCGCGGCTCTGTTGGGTTGCTTGGGAGTGTTGTTGCTTCTGCGTCGTAGACGCTAATTAGCTCTGTGGGCCGCGCGACAATCGCGCAGTTCAAAGAGCGCGGCTTGTCGCGCAGTCCAAAAGGTGATTGCCTTATCACTTGCATAATGGCACGTATTTCCCGACCCTCCCCCCAGTTGATGCCCGAAGCTGAATCAGAAGAGACCTTGTTGTTGGTGGATCCCGAGCTGGAATTTCTAGATTGGGCCACCAAGCATTTGGCTGCGAAGGGGCTACGTATTTTACGCTGCGACGATGCGGGAAAAGCGATCAAGGTGATCGAGAAAACCCAGGTCAGTGTGGTGGTTTCGGCGATCAGCTTGCAGCCGTTTGACGGGCTGGAGTTGTTGGGCCGGATCCGGGTTCAGAGTCCGGATACTTTGGTGATTTTGACGGCGGGGTTCCCGACAACAGGTCAGATCATCGAGGCGACCCAAAAAGGCGCGCATGATGTGTTGCGGAAAGAATCGCTTTCGTTCGAGTTACGCCCGGTGGTGGAATCGGCCTTGCAGACGGTAGAGGATAGGCGGGGAGTGATTGAACCCACGTCCGAACTTCCGAGTCAGGATGGCCGGGTGAAAATCATCGGGGTTTCGCGCGCATTACAGGATGTTTTCAAACTGGTGGGTCGGGTCGCGAGATCGGATGCGCCGGTTTTGATTTCCGGCGAGAGTGGAACAGGTAAAGAGTTGGTCGCCAAAGCGGTGCATGAATACAGCCCGCGTCGTCAGCAGGAAATGATCACGATCAACTGCGGCGCAATTCCTGAAAATTTGTTAGAGAGCGAGTTGTTCGGTCATGAGAAAGGCTCGTTCACCGGAGCGATCGCCAAGCGGGCGGGCCGTTTCGAACAAGCGGATGGCGGGACCTTGTTTCTCGATGAGATTGGCGACATGCCGTTATCGATTCAGGTGAAACTGCTGCGCGTGTTGCAGGACGGAACGTTTTCCCGTGTGGGTGCCAATGAAACTTTGAAGACGGATGTCCGTATTGTTGCGGCGACGCATAAGAATTTGGCGGCAGAGGTTTCGGCAGGACGTTTTCGTGAGGATTTGTTTTACCGGCTCAATGTGGTTGAACTGCGCATTCCGCCTTTGCGTGAGCGGCCGGAGGATATTCCGTTGTTGGCGGAATACTTTTTGCAACGGATCACGAAGAAGAACGGGATGGCAAGAATACGGATTTCCGCAGAGGCCACGGCTTCGTTGGCGAGCCATCATTGGCCGGGAAACGTGCGCGAGTTGGAAAACACCATGGCCCGTGCTTGTGCATTGGCCTCATCGCAAATCTTGCTGCCTGCGGATATTCCGCTGGCTTCGGCTCCAGAGAGATCCTCGGTGCTCGCGCTCAGCTTGGATCATATCATCAACTCCGCGCCATCCGATACGCCGATGTTGGAATGGTTTTCCAAACAACTCGTCGGACGCTTGTTGGATCGCAGCGGTGGTGACTTGAAAGATGCGGCAGCCGCGCTCGGATTGGAGCTGGCGGATATCAAACGGATTTTATCTAAGTAGGCAGGGACGTCTATCCTTAGACGTCCATATCTTGCGGTGGTTTGTACGAAAAGAACCCGATGGGATCTCACGCGCCTTCAGATATGGACGCTTAAGGATAACCGTCCCTGCCTGAGATCTCTACCATCCTTTTGTTCCATCTCCCCTTAGGACATGTGGCCATTTTTCGTGGCTATCTACAAACCCTGCACGCACCGGGTTTTCGCGGATATAATTCCACTTATCCGCCATGTCATTTTCGCTACGAATCCTGTGGTCAAAATAATCTCGCTGCCAGTCGATCGCGTAGGCTTTTGCCGTGTATCGCTTCCAGTTTCTGATGAGATTCCTCATGCCTGATCCTAGCTCGTTGTTGAAGCTAAGAAGTGCGTGAAGATGATCCGGCATCAATAAAGCGAGAGAGACATGCCATTTTCCATGATCTTGATAAAAGCGAAAAGCATTGAGTATCCCGTCGGAAATTTGAGAGAGCGTTAGTTTATTTTCGTAACGACTTTGGCAGTTGATCGTTATGAAAAATGTAGCGTTTTCTGGAACCCATGGAGGAGGTCGATGAAAATCTTCGCGTCCTTTGCGTTTTGAAAATTCAGGGGGCATGTCAGGGACGTTCTGTGTTAGAGGCGAGGGTGAGCAAGTAAAATGATTGGGTAAATCATGGGCAGGGACGCTTATCCCTAAGCGTCCATATCTTGCGGTGGTTTATACGAAAAGAACCCGATGGGATATCACGCGCCGTCAGATATGGACGGTTAAGGATAACCGTCCCTGCCTGGGATAAATCACGACGCATCTTGCGGTGGTTTGTACGAAAAGAACCAGATGGGATCTCACGCGCCGTCAGATATAACGTCTGAGGACAGACGTCCCTGCCTGACTTTCCCATTAGAAAAATACCAAGCGACGATTAAGGCCAGCAGCAGAACAAGAATCCACAAGCGTGTTAGGGGATCCGGGGTGGTGTGGTTTTTGAGTGAGGCGGCATTGGTGAATGCTTCCAGTTCGGAGGGTGCGGTTTTGCTGAGATCCGCCTCGCGTGTGTCGGCGAACTGAGCGGCGGCTTCTAACAATATGGTTCCACCTTGTTTCATGGTGATGTATCCCGGTGCGGCGGGGGCGAAGCCTACCGCGGGTGGTTTAAGGGAGTTTCCCAAAGGATCGACCGCGCTGACTTCGAGCGGAATTTCCGGTGCGCTGGTGATTTGAATCGGCTGGCTCGTTTCGAGATTCAATTTCTGCGGCGCGATTTTTTTGTCGCGTAACGTTTCAGCGAAGCGATGAAGCAGGACGATGAAGGCGGGTTGTTGGGTGGCGTTGGAGAGGCGTAGGTCGAAGTTGAAACAAAGCACGGATTTTCCGGGCTCTTCGCGCAGGAAAATAAGGGGGCGTTTTTCCTGCCAGAGCAGCACTCGATCGGAAACGGCGCGTGGCAATTCAAGAGTTTCCCTGACCAGTAACGCCTGCCAATTGATGCCATCCATGAGGGGGTGGGCTTCGGCCAAAATACCGCCGCTCAAATATTTTCCTGCGGAGCTGGGATCCTCAACAAACAAGATGGCATTGCTCTGTGGGACGACCGGGTCGAGCGGATCGTAGGAAGTGATGACGAGGTCGGATGCTGTGGCGTCGTTGCTTGAAGAAGTGGCGGCGAGTGAGCGGAGCAGTTTTTCGGATAAGTCACGAAACGCGGGTGAAGTCGCGGCGAAGAGTTTGAGCTCTTTCGGCTGGGGGGCGACCATAGGCATTACATCATCTAACAAAAATTCATCGCCATTTAGTTCAAGGCGCACCTGTTGGGCGTTTTCAGGAAATGCGGCTTGGATGGTAGTGAACGCGCCGGGTTTGATATCGAACGCGCGCGGTTCGGATCGACCGTTCTTCGTCACGAGTGACCATGTGCGTGAGGCTGGGGATGTTCCGTAATTTCTAACAATCGCTCGGAAGGTCAGGGCTCCTTGTATATTCTCAAAGGAAACTCCGGTGAAACCGACGTTTTCGACAGGTCTGCCAACGGATATGAGGCGAGCTTCATACGGCAATTTTTCCAGTGGCGTATCGGTCAGGTAGATCAGGATGCCTTCGTTAGAGACAATGGAGCGAGCGAGGCGAAGGGCATACGATGGATCGGTGACGCCGGCGTTGGGGGTGAATTTTTCCAAAGCGGCGAGCATCTCTTCGGTGGATTCACCGGAGTAGATCCGATCCGTTCCGGGAAGGGCGGAGAGCAAAATAATTTCCATTTTCGATGCGCTGCCTTGCAGGTCGGGGAGTTTGCTTTTCAGGGCTTGGATCGCGTCTTTTTTGAAAACCTGCATCGAGGCCGATGCGTCGATGACGATGGCAACGCGCTGAACGGAGTTTTCCTTTTGGAATCGTGGTTCGGAAAGAAGCCATGCGATGAGAAGCACGGCTAGAATCTGCATCCAGAGAGGAACGGAGGGAAGGAGTCTCTCGAAACGGCGGCCGGAGACGGCCTCGCGCTGGGTTCGCTCTAACAGGAACAAAGTGGAAATCGGAATCGTGATCGATTTCCGCTGGAGGAAATGAATCGTCAGGATCGCGGGGATCGCGAGCAATGCCAAGAGACCGAGAGGATTTGCGAACACGGTTTGAAGGGTGAAGGCTGGAGAGGGAGTTGTGAAGGGGTATTTTTCGCTACCGGAGAGCCGCGCCTTCGGCCGGCTGGGTTTTCAAGAGGGATCTCGCGCAAAGTCGCGAAGGCGCAAAGGAGAGAAGGGCGGCGCTTGGCTCAGACTATGAACTTCATAACGCAATAATCCTTTTCAAACTGGGAATCTTTTATTCATGTTATGCCATGATGTGCAGCGTGTTACATTTATCGACGAACAGAACAATCTAGCTAAAAGACTTATGTATTATTCGCTTCGCATCATCCTGTTTTCTGTTTTTTGGGTTAGTCTCGGGTGTCAAAATTTATCTAAGCCATCGACGAGTCATGCTGCCGCAATTCGACTACGTATCGACTCGAAAACGATGTCCTTCAGACATCCAGGTACAGGTGATGTTTTTTTCTTACATCTCGGAGAAGAGCTTTATCATGATACTGGTGGTATTAGCGAAGTCCCTAAAAATATTTCAATTGGTATGAGAGACGCCACTTCTTCACGCTATGAGCCAAGAGATGTAAATGGCGGAGGTTTCGCGGCAGCAGAAAGTTTGTGGTCACATGACAATGCGGAACGCATCGTAGCTAATACCGAAATTCAATACCAAGCGGATACTGGACGCCTGCTTATTACAGAGGACAAAAGTGATGCTAGTCCATGTCGACGCTATATTTTGTATTCACAGCATCCCGGAGGCGGATACACCGTTGCATATTTGGCACCAAAGCCCACAAAAGTTCCCCAACATGCGGTGGTGGAGTTTAGCTCCTTTCCTTCAGACATTAACTTGCTTCCAGGAGATCGCGCGGAGATAGATGGTAAGATTATGTCGATCGATGATATTCCGCATAGCTCGCATCCATTCAGCATTGGTGGATAACCAATGAGGTCCCCATCAAAACGAAATGTTGATCCGCGCGATGGAATGAGGAATATGGCCTCAGCTTTTTGTTTTGAAAACCCTCCTCAAATTATCAGGAATCAAGGAATCATTTGGTGCGGTTCGGGCGCTCAAAGGGGTTTCGTATGAGTTGAGGGCGGAGTCCTTAAAACACCAATAAATCAAGAAGGCTAATTTTGAAGTAAAAGAAGTAACGTTGTTATTCAGTAATTGAAGAATGAATTTCCTCCCTCTCTCCTTGCGCCTTGCTCTCCGCTTCTTCCTGTAGTCTTCTCATTCCATGGACGGATCGTTGTTGTTGCTGGGAGTCAAAGGGCCGGAGCTGACTTCGGAGGAGGCTGAGATGTTTCGCAAGCTTCAGCCGGCGGGGTTTATTTTGTTCAGTCGAAATGTGGAAAGTCCGGCGCAGGTGCGGAAGTTAACGGATGATTTGCGGGGGTTATGTGTGGATGATCCGATTTTATCGATCGATCAAGAGGGAGGTCGGGTTGAGCGCACCAAGGCGATTGCGCCATCTCTGCCATCGGCAGTGGCGTTTGCGGCGCAGCCGAATCCAGAGCAAATTGCCAGAGCGGGAGAAGCGACGGCGGATCTGCTGCGCTTGTTAGGCTTCAATCTCAACTTCGCGCCGGTGTTGGATTTGGATTATTTTCCCGAGTTGCAAAACGGTTTGAACCAACGCTGCTGGGGCAGGGATTCGCAGGATGTCATCAATCGCGCGGGAATGTGGAATCGTTGGACACGGAAGCGCGGTATGTTGGGTTGTGGAAAACATTTTCCCGCCTGCGCCCGCGCGCAATCCGATCCTCATCATGATCTCCCCATTTCCGATGCGACGATTGATGAGATGATGAAGGAGGATGTCATCCCTTACACTGCTCTGATGCCGGAGCTGGATGCGGTAATGCTCGCGCATGTGTGTTTTCCAAATGTGGATGCGGATTTTCCGGCATCGCTCTCAAAACGCATCATCACCCAATGGCTGCGCGGGCAGCTTGGGTTTGACAAGCATCTCGTTCTAACAGATGACCTGGATATGGGAGCCATAGGTAAACGCTACGGACGAGGCGAGGATGTGAAGTTGGCGATTTCGGCTGGAAATGATCTGGCGATGATCTGCCACCAAACCGATACCGCAGAGATCGCTGCCAAAGCGATTGGAGAACTGCCGATCTGGATGCGGGACGACGCCAAAGAACGGCTCGATCGTTTCCGTAAAAAAATGTCAGAGCCCTTGGCATGGTCCGATGCGAAATGGCAGGAGACGTGCGAGAAGATTTCGGATATCACTGCGAAAACACCTGAGCCGAACTTGGTGGATGAACGTAGCGCGGTGACGAAGTATTGAGGTTATCCTTGTTGATCTTCACTCTCTATCACGGCTATCGATCCAGATGGTGACAGGGCCCGAATTGATGAGTGAAACTTGCATTTCGGCGCCGAAGATTCCGCGTCCGATGGATTTGCCGAGTTCGGTTTCTAAAGCTAAGCAAAATGCTTGGTAAAGCGGCTCGGAGATCGTGGGTGCGGCGGATTTTAGAAAGGAAGGGCGATTGCCTTTTTTGGTGGATGCGTGGAGGGTGAATTGGCTGACGACGATGACCTCCCCGTTGATGTCTTGGATGCTGCGGTTCATTTTTCCTTCTTCGTCTTCGAAGATCCGCAATCTTGAAATTTTTCCGCAGAGCCAGTCGATGTCTGAGGCATCATCGGCTTCTTCGATGCCGAGCAGAATCAAGAGACCGTGTTGGATCGAGGCAATGGTTTCGCCGCCGACGTTGACGCTGGCTGAGGAAACGCGTTGTAGAAGGGCTCGCATGGAAATGGTGAAGAATCAATTTTGGGTAGGAAGCAGTGCAAGGTGGGGTCGTGCTGATTTTACAGGAGGGAGGAGGATTAGGAGAAGAAGAGAAATAAAAAATTCCAATTCCAAATCATGACCTCCTCTCCTCTAAATCCTCCTCTCTCCTGTAAGAAAAAACCTTTCAGCTCTCAGGACTCCTTGGCACGGGGAAAGTTGTTAACAATAGCTACCAACAGATTTCGTCGCGGAAATACGTGAGATTGACGTAACGGGCGGAGGTCTGCGAAATTCTCACTCTCACATGGCTGAATTACTGAAACAAAAAACTTCCGCGCCGAATCTTCAAAAGGGAGCGAGCGAGGTGGACGATGTGACCCGTGCGCTGCCTCATGCGGTGGGTCCCGAGAAGTCGCTCCTTTCAACCATGTTGCAGGATCCGCAGGAATACATCGGTACAGCGATTGAAGAAAAGTTGACCGCGGGGCATTTTTATTTGCCACAACATTCTACTTTGTTCGGGTTTCTCATCGAGCTGTTCGAGGCGGCTGTGCAGATCGAATTGGTATCGTTGGTGCAGCGGCTGATGGATAGAGGTCTGTTAGAAAAATGCGGTGGACCGGGTTACCTTACGGAACTTTACACCTACGCGCCAAGCCCGGGGCATTTCCGTCACCATCTTCAGCATGTCAAAGATAAGTTCGTGTTGCGGGCTATCATTCGCAGTGCGAACGAAGCTGTGGCGCAGGCGTATGAAGCACCGGATGAAGTTCCGGAGTTGTTGGATTCTGTTGAGCAATCGATTCTTGCGATCCGTGAAAGTGCGGAAACGAACCAAGCCCAGACTCTGAAACAGACGGTTGAGGAGGTGATGCAGAATTTCCAGATGTTGCTTTCCAAAGAGAAAATTTCTTCGGGCATCAGCACGGGCTTCGAAGAGCTGGATAGGAAATCGGGTGGATTGAAGCCGGGTGAGATGTTCGTGGTCGCGGCGCGTCCTTCGATGGGTAAAACGTCTTTCATGATGAACATCGTCGAGCATGTTTGTTTGGATCAAAATAAACCGTGCATGGTGTTTTCCTGCGAAATGAGCTCGGCGCAGTTGGTGCAACGCTTGTTGTTTGCGCGAGCGAAGTTTGCGATTTCACAGTTATCCCGCGGTTATTCACCTAAGAAACAGGAACTTGAGAGAATTCGAAATTCCTCAATGCAGATCATTAACTCGAAACTTTTCATCGATGATACCGCAGGTATTTCGATCAATGAGTTGCGGGCGAAGGCGCGCCGCAAAAAGCGCGATGAGAACATCGAGTTCATCGCGATCGATTATTTGCAGTTGATGAAATCCCGCACCAAGCAGGCGGAAAATTCACGTGAGCGTGAGATTGCAGAGATTTCCGGAGGGATCAAAGCGCTGGCAAAAGAACTGGGAATCCCCATTTTGATTCTCGCACAGCTCAACCGGGGTCCTGAGGGTAGGACAGGAAAAAGCCTCGGTGTTCCGCGGATGTCGGACCTTCGGGAATCGGGCTCCATCGAGCAAGATGCCGACCTTGTCGGACTGCTTTACCGGAGCAAATATTACGCCGAGAACGATGAAGAACGCGCGGCTTTAGAAGGCAAGGCGGAGTTGGTCTTAGCGAAAAACCGTAACGGTGAAACCGGCGGAATTCCACTTACCTTCGTGGAAGATCTGATGCGCTTTGAGAGCGGACCTCCGGCGGAAGAGCCTGAGTAGGTAAAAACTGAAATGCTGAAAATCTGAAACGCTGAAATATCCTGAGTTATGGATTTTCCTTCGCTGGATCGGGGACTTTATTGAAGAGTTCCGTTAGAAAGCCAGAGGTGAGTATTTCTGGAGTGATGATGAGTTCTTTTCCGGGAATCATCAGCACATTGACGGGGATGGCGGTGCGGCCGAGCTCTTTGAGTTTGGCTTCAATGGCGGGATCGGGTCGGGTTTTATCTGCTCTGAGAAATACGATGCCTTTCTTTTTCGCTAGGCTGACGACGTCATCGGTGTAGGCGACCTTTTTATTCACTTGGCAGGTCACGCACCATTGAGCGGTGAAGTCGATGTAAACGGGAGTTCCTTCGGAAATGAGGGTTTCAGTTTTTTCTTCTGACCATGGTTGCCATTCAATCGTCGAAGGCTTTGGAGGTAAGGTCAGCAAGATTCCAGCGCAGATGCTAATGATGGAGACTGTTAGAGCGAAGATGCGGGCTTTTTTAGAGCGATGCGGCAAATGCCAGCGACCATAAACCCATCCTGCGATCGCAATCAGGCAGAGGCCGAAGATGGGGGAGAGCAAATATTCTTGTCCGATGAGACCGGAGTAAACCCAGAGAAGATATCCAGCGGTTCCGAATAGCAGGAACGACATCGCTTGTTTGAACGACTCCATCCATGCGCCGGGGCGGGGGAGTTTATCGATTAGAGATGGGAAAATGGAAAGCACGAGGTAAGGCAGCGCGAGGCCTAGCGCCATGGCGGTGAAGCCGGTGAAAAACTGGACGGCGGGCAGTGCCATGGTTGCGCCGATGGCGACACCGAGGAAAGGAGCAGAGCAAGGCGTGGCGACGACGGTGGCGAGAACTCCTGAGAAAAACGATCCGGTATGGCCGCTTTTGTTTTGGAGTTTGCCACCGACCGAGGTGGCGGAAGTTCCCATTTCAAAAAGCCCGAACATGTTGAGTCCGAGGATGAACATGAGCAACACGAGCACGACGACGACGTTTGGATCCTGGAGTTGGTAGCCCCAGCCTTTCAGAGCGGATCCGTCTTTGATGGCTGCGGTGCGAGCGGCGAACAGGATACCACTTAACACTGCGAAAGATGCCAGCACGCCACTTGCGAAACTGATTCCATGCAGCGCGATGGAGCGGCGGTTTTCACCGGCCTGTTGGACGAAGCCCATGATTTTCAACCCGATCACCGGAAACACGCAGGGCATCAGGTTCAGGATCAAACCACCGATGAACATGCCACCGAGAATTTTGAAAAGCTTACCAAACGGGACGTTTTCGGGGGCGGGTTGGGAAATGTTAGTTTCGGGAATGAGGTAGTTGTAAGGCCCGACGAGGATGCCGGAAATGGCGTTTGCCTGTGGGATAGGCTCATCGAGAAAATCGACTTTCTTTCGATCAAGTTTGAGCAGAAATCCGTCTTCAATAGGCACGATCTCACCGCCATCAGAGAGAGCTTTCAGGTAAGGCTCGTTAGGAATGAAATCGGTGGGTCGGGCTTTCAAGCCTTTGAATTCGAAGCGAATGGAATCGGGCGAAGACTTATCGGGATTGGCCGAGATGACGATTTCATCGGGCAGAGTTTTCGGAATCGATTGTCTGGCTGTTTCGAAAAGACCGGCTTGTGCTGGATCGATGACTGCTTCGGCAGCGACAGGAAGATTGAGGGAAAAACTGGCTTTTTCGTTGATGCAGGATTTATCACAAATCTGCCATTCCGCTTCGGCTGAAAAGGTAAACGTGCTGCCAGCAGCGATTGCGGCAGGTGGCGTGATTTCCACTAAAAAGACGGGACTTCCGCTATAGATGAAGCTTTTCCCGCTGAAGCCATCTTTGACCTGTGGAGTTGGCCATTGGATGGATCCGGCGGTCGCTCCTTCGGGAAGTTTCCATGTGATGGAAGGCGGCAGTTCGACCCCGCCTGAATTGAGATAGTAACCGTGCCAACCTTCAGGATGTTCAAGTTTCAGCGCGATCTTAAAAGGTTTTCCCGGTGCCACCGAGCTTACTTCAGGAATGAGGGTGGCGGTGGATTGTATGTCTGCCGCAAACGCTGTGCAGCTTAGGGCAAATAGCAAAATCAGGTTACGCATGGGCTTATGAGAGGTTACTACGGGTTTTCATCCAAATAAATTCTTCTGGGGGTGTGGTTCGTGGGTTCTAAAGTTCATTCTTCCCAATTTTGACTCTGCTAGATTAAAATTTGGCCATGAGCGAAGAGATCCCCCCCTTTGAAAAAATCCGTCGAATTCATCCTTCTGGCAACGAGTTTTGGTCAAGTCGTGACTTTGCAAAAGTGCTGGATTACGCCAACTATCGGCACTTTCAGGCCGTTATCGAGAAGGCTAAGATGGCATGTTGGAACAGCGGACAGCGGGTTGATGATCATTTTGTCGGTACCGACCAAATGATCGAGATTGGTAAAGGTGGCCAGCGCCGGGTGCAGACAATCATGATGTCCCGTTACGCCTGCTATCTGGTCATCCAGAACGCAGATCCAGCCAAGGAAATCGTGGCACAGGGACAAACCTACTTTGCGATCCAGACCCGTCGACAAGAATTGAGCGACGAGGAAATGGAAGATCAGCGCCGCCTCGCCATTCGTTCTGAGCTGCGTCAGCACAATACTCAACTCGCCGACGCGCGGCCAAGGATGCTGGTGTGATCGAACCTCGAGATTATGCCATTTTTCAAAACCATGGCTATATGGGGCTTTACGACGGACTAGGAGCGAAGGAAATCCATGCACGCAAAGGATTGAAGAAAAGTCAGCAAATCTTGGATCATATTGGTAGCACCGAGCTAGCGGCGAATCTCTTTCGAGCTACCCAAGCTGAAGACAAGCTCAGGCGGGAAAAGATCACTGGAAAGGACAAAGCAAACCAAGCTCATCGCGAAGTGGGTGCTAAGGTGCGCCAGACGATCAAGGAACTAGGCGGCAATATGCCGGAAAATTTGCCAGCAGCAGAGAGCATTAGAAAGCTAGAATCAAAATCGAAAAAGGCGCTGAAGAACCCTACATCATAGATATACCATATGGTCGGTACCGACCATATGATGGAGATTAGTCGCGCGAATTCACAGTTGAGCTTTAGGGGATAAAACCTAAAGTCTCGCGCATATTATGTTTTCAGCCCTTAGCGACAGCCTCGACAAGACCTTCCGCAACCTCCGCGGTGTCGGTAAAATTTCTGATAAAAACATCACGGATGCGTTGCGTGAAATTCGTATCGCTCTGTTGGAGGCGGATGTGGAATTCGGCGTGGCAAAAGATCTGATCGCGCGGGTCAAAGAGGCGGCGATGGGTGAGGATGTGCTGAAATCGATCAAGCCCGGTGAGCAGATTGTGAAATTTTTCCAAGACGAGCTGACCCGAGTCTTAGGTGGCGACAATGTCCCGCTCGATCTTAATCCGCCGGCGCGGATTCTCATGGTCGGCCTTAACGGTGCGGGTAAGACCACAACCTCGGCGAAGCTTGCGCGGCGTTTGAAAAAAGAAGGTCGCAGGCCGTTGTTGGTGGCGTGTGATCTTTATCGCCCAGCTGCGATCGATCAATTGGTCACGTTGGCTGGCCAGATCGATGTGCCGGTGTTTGCTCCGGATCGGGGCGAAACGGATTTGCTCAAAGTGGCGCGTGAGGCGATTGCCTACGGCGAGGAAAAAGGCGCCACGGTTTTGATTTTCGATACCGCGGGTCGTCAGGAAATTGATGACAAGCTGATTGAGGAGCTGAAGCGCTTGCATGCGTTTATCAAGCCGAAGGAAACTCTGTTAGTTGCCGATGCTGCGACCGGCCAACAAGCTGTTTCCGTGGCGAAGCATTTCGATGATGCGGTGGGAATCACGGGTATCGTTCTAACAAAACTCGACGGCGATGCGCGCGGTGGCGCGGCGCTTTCCATGCGCGAAGTCACGGGCAAGCCGATCAAATACGCGGGTGAGGGCGAGAAGCTGGATCAGTTGATGGAGTTCCATCCATCGCGGATGGCGGATCGGATTCTCGGCATGGGCGATATCGTCAGCATGGTCGAGAACGTGGCGGACAAGGTCAACGAGGCCGATGCGATGCGCTCGATGAAGCGGATGCAAGAAGGGAAGTTCGATTTCAATGATTTCCTTGA
This sequence comes from Verrucomicrobiota bacterium, assembly GCA_040384845.1. Classification (GTDB taxonomy): domain Bacteria; phylum Verrucomicrobiota; class Verrucomicrobiia; order Verrucomicrobiales; family Akkermansiaceae; genus Luteolibacter. Next base: position 42,023 of record JAZKIL010000016.1, read on the forward strand.
TCAGATGAAAATGATCCAGAATCTCGGTCCGCTTGAGGGCTTGCTCAATTTGATGCCTGGTTTCAATAAGATCAAAAAACAACTGCCAGCGGGCGCGTTGGACAACAGCAAACTGAAGCGCACCGAGGCGATCGTGCTCTCGATGACCCCAATGGAACGTTCGCGTCCGGAAATTATCAAAGCCTCACGTCGTCAGCGCATTGCAGCGGGTTCCGGCACATCCATCATTCAGGTGAATCAGCTCATCAAGCAGTTCGGTGAGATGCGCAAGATGATGAAGTCCCCTGGCAAGATGAAGAACATGATGAAGCAAATGGGCGGAGCCGGCGGGATGGGCGATATGATGAAGGGGCTTGGCGGCAAAGGCGGGAAGTTTCCCTTTTGAGGCTCATAAGTTTGCTAGTTTCAAGTTTTCAGTTTTCAGGGAAGAGTTGAGAGCGCGACTGGAGTTGCGCGGTTCCAGCCTGTTCGCTTGGCCTTTGCCTTGGAGACATTCGCTCTTGCTTCCTTTTTTCAAATCACCAAAATCCGTCCGCCATGGTTGCTACTACCTCAATTCTTCCCGATAAACTTCACGAATACCCCCAGCAAGATGTGATTGACGGATCCGGCGGCGGATCGGATTCGATTCTCGATGACTGCCTCAATCAGAACGACGGGGTGCTACAGCTTGTGCACCGCTATGCCGGCCGGACATTTTGCTCGCCGGGAAAACGCCTTCGTCTCGATGCGAAATCGTACTACCCGGACTACATGGGTGGGACGGGTCTCGATGAAGTTTGGATGTGCTGCACGGTGCCGATTGTGACGGGGGTCATCGATACCCGCACGGGAAAGGCGCCTTTTCGTGAAGGAGAAGCACACGTCCTCACGCCAAGCGGGCAGTTCATCTCACTTCAGGATTTGATTGCGGCCAATCCGGAAGCTGTCATGGGAGCGAAAGTCACGGCGTTTTCAAAAGATTTGTTTGGCCACGTCACTTGGCCGATTGTTTCCAAGAAGTTCGACAACCTGAACCCCATTCCCCACCATCTTCATTGGTCAAAGTGGGAAGTTTACGACATCAATTCTTTCGATAATCCCGGAGTTAGTCCGTCGCATTATCACACTACGGCAATGGGTCTGTACCCATTCGTGACAAAGGACCAGTTCCTTGCCTGCATGAAGCGTTGGGGACAGGGCGATTATAACGGAGTGCGGCACTTGTCGCCGCACACGATGATGCACATTGATAACGGTTTTGTGATGCCGAATGGTGTGCTGCACTCACCGACGGATCTTTGCACACACGAGCTGCACGTGACGATGGACGAGCATTTCCTAGCCGAGGACCTGACACTTGATGGTCGCATCGGAGCAGCCGATGCGTTTTACGCCTGCCGGGAAGAGGATTATCCGAAGGACAAGCACGAAGACTGGGAATTCCTAGTTGATACGTTCGACTTCAAAGCGAATCAGGATCCGGACTTCGTGATGAAGAGTTCGCGCCCGGCCATCACGGCCGAAGAATTTTCCGGCGACGGAGTGGACGCAAAGTGGATTGTTTACGGCGATTTCCTCGGCGACCAGAAGTGTTCCATTCTCCGTCTCACCGTTGCGCCCGGCGCCAAGACGAATTTCTGCCCGGAGAGCCCCGCGCTGTTCCATACGAACTGCGGACGCGGTCGGGTTGCGAAACTTGAAGTGCGATATCACCAGGACATGAAGCTTGGCGAACTCTATCCCGAGATCGGATTCATCACGCAGGCCGCACTAAACCGCGGTGGTGTCGAAATCGAGAACACGGGGACTGAACCGCTCGTGTTGACCTTCGACTTCCCGCAACACGCGCATTCCAAAACTCCCGGTGTTGCCGTTGGGAGCTAGTCGCTTGATAACGATTTATCCAGTTTCCTGCAACTTCGCCGGGAGCAAGCGGAGATTGTTGGGTGGTTTAATCCTGTGTTCTTTACAGTCTCATTTCAATTTGGCCAGTATTACGGAGTGATCCAATTTTCCGATGCGCCTTACCGGTTTTTTGAAGCGAAGCCTTCGCCATTTTTGATTCGTTGTGGGCGGGCGATGAATCGGAGTTTGTTTCTCCCAGGCCCGAATCATCGGATCCGGGAAATGGTGGTGGATGGGGAAATGGAGCAGGTGCGAGATGCGCAGGCAGCGGGGGCGCATTTGCTCTTCATTATCAATCACCCAACCCACAGCGATCCGCAGGTGGTAACGGAGCTGCATCGGCGTCTGGGGATTGATTCCTGCTTCATGGCCGCGTATGACGTTTTTCTGAGGAGTCCTGTTAATGCATGGGTGATGCAGCGGATGGGAAATTTCTCGATTGATCGCGAGGGCAGTGACCGAAAGGGGATGGGGGCGGCGATCGATGTGCTGAAAAAAGGGGAGCGGGCGTTGAACATTTTTCCCGAGGGGAATGTGTATTTGACGAATGATCGCCTCGCCCCGTTTTTGGACGGCGCTGCGTTTATTGCGCTGAAAGCCCAGGCGGCGCTGGATGGGATTCCGGTTAAAATCGTTCCGGTCAGCATGAAATACACCCATCTAACAACTCCCCGAGAAGCAGTCACGCAGCGGATGTTGGATTTGGGTGCGCGTAGCGAATACGTTTTCCCAACAGGTTCCACCAGTGATCCGATTTCTGCGGTGATGGGGATGGGTCGGCATATTTTAGCACGCTACTTGCGGGCCCATGGTCATGGCGAGGCGTTAAAAATGGACGACGACTCTTTGTATGACGTGCTCGGAGGATTTGCGGGAAAGCTGATGGATGATCTGGAGGGTAAGTTGGAACTTTCCACAGCGCGGGCGGCGGGATTGTCAGAGCGGATTGTGAAAATTCGATCAAAGTTGCATCAGCTAAGGACGGATCGCAGTGCGCCTCCAGATCCGGCGCTCGATGGCATGGCGGAGCGGGCGATGCTTGCGATGAGGATTCATGGTTATCTTTCGCCATACCTCACCGAAAGGCCGACGATTGACCGCTACGATGAGACCGTGGAGAGGATCGCCGAAGATTTTCATTCGAAAGCCATGCCTCGCACGGGTCCGCGCCGTGTGATGGTGCGGGTGCATCAGCCAGTTGAGGTTTCGGACTTCATCTCCGCTGCTGGCGGCAATACCAGAGAGGCGATTTCCAAAATCACTCAGGAAATGCAGCAAACGATTCAAAGTGGGATCGATGCGCTAAACGCGCGCAATGATGCGCCGGGGGCGACTTTGATTTCTAATGAGGGATAGCGGATCACCCGAATTTTACTGAATCCTTGAACAAAACCGAACTTACCACCCAAGAACATGAAAGAGCTTTTTAGAGAACAAGACATCACACGCGTCAGTTATTTCAGAGCTGTTCTTGAGGATCACGGCATCCCAACGATGATTCGGAACGAGTATTTGACTGCTTCAGGTTTAACTGAAATCCCCATCCCGGAATTTTTTCCGGCTCTGTGTGTGATGAATGACGAGGATTATGAGGAGGCAGTCTCGATCATTCGGGAGCAACTGAAAGAAAACGAAAAAGATGCAGAAAAAGAACTCACGTGTGTTTCCTGTAATGAAACGAATCCCGGAAACTTTGAGATTTGTTGGTCCTGCGGTAAACATGTCTTAGGTAATGAGGGGGACGAATTCGTTGAGTCTGTTTAGAAAAAGGAGTGATCCCTCCGATTCACTTCTTTCATCCCGCAAGAATTCTCACAAGCGAGCTTGGTTTGTGGTCTCAGTGTGCTAGCTTGCCCCTCGATGAGCCCCGGAAGGCGGGTGCGGAAAATTTGCTGTGCGGTTGATAATGATGTCGTTCTTGGTGGAACGACCGTGCTTGTGACTGATGGAGTCCACGAATGCACACATACAAACTATGAAATTATTTATCGGAAATTTATCTTACGACACCACAGAACAAAAACTCGCTGAAGCACTCGCGGAAATCGGAACGATCACTGAGTTCCGCCGCCCAAAGGATTTTGATACGGGAAACCCACGTGGCTTTGCTTTCATCACCATGGACAGCATGGAATCTGGAGAAAAAGCGATTCAGTTGTTAGATGGAATGAAGATGGATGGCCGTGAGTTGAAAGTGAACGAGGCAGAAGAGCGCAGAAACGATCATCCGGCGGATCGCCCCGCAAAAGTTTCGATGAGCATCCCGAAACAACGCCCCGTAGACGACAGGCCGATTGGAAAAGACGGCATGCGCGTGCGTTACAAAGGAATTTAATTACCAACAGATCACGAAAAAAACCCGGGAGATTTATCCCGGGTTTTTTATTCGTGGAAATTATTTCTAACTCAAATCAGTCGACCAGATTATCGACGCGTTGGGCGAGCTCGATGTCGAGATCTGTCACGCCGCCGACATCGTGGGTGGTGAGTTTCAGGGTCACCTTGGTGTGTTTGATGGTGATGTCGGGGTAGTGTTGAGCTTCCTCAGCGATTTCACCGACATTGTTCACGAAATCAATACCATCCATGAATTCTTCAAACTCGAATGAGCGGGTGATGAAATTTTTCTCAATTTCCCATTCAGGGCATTTTTTGAGTGAGTCTTTTAATTCGTCTTTTTCTAACAGTTCTGACATGAGATGTGGGAGTTCGTTGGAGGTGGCTGACGAAAGATTGGGCGGATGCTTTCGGTATTGGCAAGCCCGTGTTTGAAGTTTCTTGAATTTTTATATTTCGATTGTCGGAAGTAATTTTTGCTTTGAAACCGAGTTGCAATGCGTCCGCTGCCGTGACAGTTTTGCAGTATGAAAAAATTAATCGTCATTTCGTCCCTAGGATTATTGATGGGGATTGTCTCGTCCTGCGCTCCATCCACCCCCCTGACAAGGATTCAGGAGCGTCCTCAGGATTACGCCCAGCTAAGTGAAAAGCACAAAGACTTGGTTTCTAGGGGAGAAATTGCAAAAGGGATGAGCAAAGAGGCGGTGACTTTGGCGTGGGGAAGTCCGGGTGCGCACATCGACGGATTACGAAATGGGAAACACTCGGAGCGTTGGGACTACATGGGACGCCACGCAGTGACGAGAAACCATTTCTTTGGTGGCTACACGTCGGGAGGCTATGGCCCTTATGGATATTCAGGGTACAGAGCAGGGTTTGGCCCTGAGATTTCCTACATTCCTTACCGCAAAGCATCGGTCTGGTTCGTGGGTGGCCGGGTGGACGAGTGGGAGCGCCAACGCTAAGCGAATTTTCTTGGAAAAAAGAATATCTTTGTCGGATTAGATTTTAGAGAGTTATCGGCATGAAACAACGAATGATTTTGACGGTGTTGGGCGGACTATCGCTAGTAATGGGTTTTTCATCCTGCGCGATGAAATCGGGATCAGGTGGGCTTTCCGCTTACCAAAGTTATGATCGCCCTGCGAAACTACCGAGTAATCCATCAGCGGTAAAAGTGAAAGTATCGCTCTCCAAGCAACGCGTTTACGTCATGGAAGGAAGCGAGATGCTCATGGTGATGCCGGTTTCGGTTGGTACGGCGAGCTCGCCTACACCAACGGGAAGTTTCCGCATCACCAGCAAAGAAGCCAAACGCCGGGCGAACGGCCACGGCTATGCGACCGATGGGAAATCGGTTCGCCAAGTTAAAGTTGGCGGTGCGCCATCGGGTTGGAAATTCAAAGGAACGCCTATGCCATATTGGTGCGAGTTCAAGACAGCTTATGGTTTCCATACGGGTTGGGTGAAACACACGCCTTGCACTCACGGCTGCATTCGGATGCACGAAAACCTCTCGCCTAAATTTTTCCGGCTCGTATCGATCGGCACACCGGTTTCGATTGCTTACTCACAACCTGAAGATGCTAAGCATTCAAACATCCCACTTCCACCGGATGCGGGTCCTTTGAAGGATTACTCGGGAGATATGTATCTGGGTGACGGATACTTCTCGCGTCACAAAACTCCGGAGTTCGATTGAGTTTTAAGGGCGTCGTCCCCAATCGTTGCATAACGATTTAGAATTGACCTTGCATCGCAGCTGGATCAGCTGCCTTGTCCTTTAATGGAAATGAACAAATTCTCAGAAATACTTACCCATCCGGGTAGTTCGCACAAAGACGAGTTTCTTGCGTGCTGCCTGCTTGTGGCTGTGCACGAGGCGCCTATCTTCCGCCGGGAGCCGACTCAGCACGATCTGACGAATCCGCGCATGGCGGTGGTGGATGTTGGTGGAGTGCATCAGCCAGAACTGGGAAATTTTGACCATCACCAATTTCCAAGAGAACATCCACCGACCTGCTCGTTGAGTTTGGTGCTAATGGACATGGGCTTGTATGAAGATGCGCGCCGATATTGCGATTGGTTGGAAGTCGCGGAATGGTTCGATACCCGTGGCCCCCAAGAGACGGCGGCGTGGTTGGGAGTTGAGCGTGAGTTGCTCGCAAAACTGAATTCAACGGTTGATCTGACTTTGCTACGAAGATTCGCCGGGATGTCGGAAGTCCGTGCGGGCGAGCCCATGTGGGAAGTCATGCGTTGGATCGGGACAGATTTGATTGGTTACCTGAAATCCCTGCGCGAAAAGCTCAACGAGATCGCGCGCATCAGTGAGATTTGGGAAATCGGTGAGGGCGAAACTCTTTTCCGCATTCTGTTTTTACCGCGTTCGGCAAATATTTCCGAAGATGCTTCAGCGGGTTTAGCGCGTTATGCTTCCATGTTGCCAGAAGATCAACACGTGATCGGGTTGGTGTATCCGGATCGTCGCGGTGCAGGCTTTGCGCTTTCCCGTTTCAACGATAACCTGGGCTTGGATTTCACACAGGTCGAGACGGAAGCCGATGTTCATTTTGCTCACAGTCGCGGTTTCGTGGCGAAAACCTCTGCGGTGGATTTAGAGAGAATTCGCGAGCTGCTGAGTAAAAGCCGCGTGACAGTCTAACTGAATATGCCAGCCTCGGCGCATGAGTGATATTTCTATTTCGAGCCTGAAAGAACAATCGGGCGATGTGCCCTTGATCGCCTCAGTCACCGCGCAACTGCAATCGCGCGCGGTGAAAACCACCAAAGATGGCAAACCGTTTTTTGATCTCGTTTTCGTGGATTCCACCGGTTCGATCAGCCTCAAAGTATGGTCGAACACACCGCTCTACACGGAGACGGAAAAAATGGATCTGAACGCCATTGTGCGGCTCGATGGGGAATGGACGCAGAATCAATACGGCATCAACGGCAGCGGGATCAGTTGGTCTTCGCTACAAGCGGACGAGATCGCCATTTTCCTAGCGGGCGATCCGCAGACGCGGGACAAACAACAGCGCGACTACGCGGAGATTCTCGGATTTTGCCAGAGCATGACCGATCCGAGATTGAAACGCCTAACGGAGTATTTTTTCGAAAAGATGGGGGATCGATTCCGCCGCACCGCCGCCGCGCGGAAAAATCATCACGCCCGGCGGGGTGGGTTGGTGGAACACGTCGCGCAAATGATGCGTTCTGCAAATGCGATCTGTGGCATTTATCCTGAGCTCAATCGGGATCTGATGATCTCAGGTGTGTTGTTTCATGACTGCGGGAAGCTCTGGGAAAATTCCTATCCCGAAGAAGGTTTCGCGCAGATCCACTCGAAGTATGGCGAAATGCTCGGACATATTCCGTTGGGGATCGAGCTGGTCAACAAGCTCTGGCACGATCTGTTAGATTCTTCCGAGTTCGACGCTTTTTCAGAATCCAAACCCACCACCGAAGAAGTTCGGATTCATTTGTTGCATCTCATCGGCAGCCACCACGGGCAGTTGGAATTCGGTTCACCCGTGCTCCCCAAAACTCCCGAGGCACATGCCTTGCACTACATCGATAATCTCGACGCCAAAATGGAAATGCTACGTGATGCCTACGCCCAAAGCGCAGAGGTGGCACCCGGGATTTACGATAGAGTGTTTCCGCTAGCGACGAATTTGATCAAGCCGCTGGCGAATTTTGAGGGAAATTCTGAACAATAGATATGAATTTGCTATGGATTTTCATTAAGCACAAACTCGAGAAGCTCGGATGCTTTTTCTTAATTGCGCTTTTGATGATCGCGGTCACGGCCATCACGAAATTAATTCTTGGTTGGTTTGGATACGACGAAGCCACCAAGGTCGGTCTCAGTGAGCAAGTTGGTGAATACCTTGGTAAAGGAATTTTGTTGCTGATGGTGATTGTGGGGTTCTTCATGGTGGTTCGACAACTCATCATAGATTCTGGAAGTAAACGCAGCTCACCACCACCTCTACCGCCCATTCCTCCGCCGTTGCCGCATGTAACTCCACCCAGTCTTCATCGTGAATCAACTCCAACGGACAAAAGATCTGATTAATTAAGACAACCAAGTCATTAAATCATCATGCGCACCAAATTTTCAATAGCTACTGTATGTGGATGTGTATCGGGAATTCTTTCCACATGGTTGCCTCATGTGATTGGGGCAAATACATGGTTTTGGCTTCCCGGAGCCATGTTTGGCTGGATGTTTACCTGCTATTTTATGTGCGCAACTCCAGCCTATCAGCCTCCACTTAAATATTTAAGATGGGTTCTTTTTATCGGGCTCTCAACTGCGGCGTATTATTCTGCCGTCTTCGTTTTTTTGAGTCTGACAGATCAGTATCCTATCTATAAATCGAAAAATTGGTTGTTAGGAATTCCGGCCGGTTTTGTTGGCAGTCTCATTTTGGTGCTATCGGTTTGGCTATGCTCCTTCAGAATTCCATTATGGCGCTACGCAATCGTGACCATCTTCATGGGAGCTGTGTTTGGCTCGTTGATCGGATACAAAAGCAAATTAGAGGCGTATCCTCTGTTTGTGTTATGGCAGACAGTGGTTTTTGTGGGCTTGGTTTCCATCTTGCCGAAAGATCTTTTTCTTAAGGCTGATGAAAAAATGCATAGTTAATTTGAATTCAGATCCCATCCGGGATCAAAGAATTTAGCCTGGGGTCGAGGAGCGAAGCGACGACTACCCCATGGGAAAATGAGATAGAGAATTCGACCCCGGCAGTGGGTCGCAGCAATACCCATATCTTCAGGTGCCTCCACATTCCCTGCACCCCTTCAGGGTGCGATATCTATGGTGCGTAAACCCGGGGTGGTCGTCGCTTCGCTCCTCGAGCCCGCGCTATAGTCTATAAAGAGTTTCTGGGGGTAAGCCACCGGATGATCAGTGCAAATAGGGACGGGCTATTTATTTTGACTCTGAGGGGAGTCTCTCCTGAGATTACAAGCGTGTCAGAGAAAGCTAAATGTCCTGAATGCGGAGTTGAATTCCTCCAAAGCACAGCGGAGTCGAACGGTGGATTTTGCCTGAAATGCAAGCCAAGCGAGACTGATTTCAATCACGATAAAGTGGCTGAGACGTTGGAATTAGGTATGCGATTATTGCTAGCTTCCGTTTTTGCGTTTGTGTTTGCAGGTCTTGGCTACATTTCTGGAGCTGCAATTTGGACAGGCGTCGGGGTAATTCTTGCTCTTGTCTGCTTACCCATTGGGTTTATTTACGGATTTTTCTGTAGAGAAATTAATTTCTTCATTCGCAGCTTCCTCCGTATTTTCCTGAACTTTTAATAGTGGGACAAATAACCTGAATTCAGATCCCGCTAGGGATCAAAGAACTTAGCCAAGGGTCGAGGAGCGAAGCGACGACTACCCCTGAGGAGAAAGGACAAGAATATCGACCCCGGTAGTGGGTCGCAGAAATGTCGGTGTCGTCCGATGCAATCGCCTTTCCAGCACCTCTTCAGGATTGAGATTTGAGATTTGAGATTTGGAGTTTCCGGAAAACCTCTCTATCTTCCCCTGCAGAAGCCCAAAGACATGTTGAACAAAAAAGAACTTCTCGACCTACAATTCATCGATGCGCGTGCGCGGATGATCGATATCGCTGCGTTTCTTGATCGCTTGGATCGGCATGAGGGTGAACCGGATATCCGGTTGAAATATTACAAAGCGGCATTGCCGATTTTGCTCGAAAATCGCCCGGACCGCGCGAAGGCGGTGCTTGAGGCGTTTTCCGATCACACGGCAGAAATCCCCGAGACAGCGCCTTTTCAGGGAGCCTCGGGAGCGCCGGTGAAATGATTTTCCCTACCACCTAACAGCTGCTGCGGCCCATGTCAGGCCAGCACCGAAGACGACAAGGACAATGTTGTCACCGCGTTTGAAAGCACCGCTGCGGTTTGCCTCATCCAGTGCGATCGCAACTGCGGCAGCTGAAGTATTTCCATACTTATCGAGGTTAATGAAAACGCGGCCTTCAGGAACGGAAAGGCGCTCGGCGATGGCATCGATGATGCGTAAGTTTGCCTGATGCGGAATCACACACGCGATGTCCTCCGCTTGCAGGCCGGCGCGTTCGATCACTTTTTCCGCCGCTTCTTTCATACGGGTGACGGCGTGTTTGAAAACTTCTTTGCCCTGCATCGAGAGAGCGGAGAGATGGTTACCGACATTGTCTGCGGTGATGGGGCAAGCCGATCCACCACCGGGGATGTTGAGCAAATGAGTGAGATTTCCATCGGTGCCCATTTCAGTGGCAAGGATCGCGCCCTCGCCGGGTTTCGCACGACGCAATACCGCCGCTCCCGCGCCATCGCCAAACAACACACAGGTCGTGCGGTCTTCCCAGTTCACGAAGGCAGAAAGTTTTTCTGCACCGATGATCAGGGCGTTTTCAAAAGCTCCATCGGAAATCATCCGTTTGCTGATTTTCATCGCGTAGAGGAAACCCGAGCAGGCGGCGGAAATATCAAATGCGACGGCATTCATCGCACCGAGTTGTTGCTGGACGTAGCAAGCGGTGGCTGGTGTCAAGGTATCGGGAGTGATGGTGGCGACGATGATGAGTTGCACTTCAGAAGGCTCCAATCCCGCTTGCTCAAGCGCCTTGCGAGCGGCGGCACTCGCCATGTGAGAAGTGAACTCGCCTTCAGCAGCGATCCGACGCTCGCGAATCCCGGTGCGTGAAAAAATCCACTCATCGCTGGTATCGACCCGTTTCGCTAAATCTTCATTGGTAAGGATCGTTTTCGGCAAATAACTGCCGGTTCCTGCGATGCATACTTGGTAATTCGTTGCCAACCCACTCATGTGCCCAAAGGCTGGATTTGATAGCTCGTTCAAACAAGCGCGAATTTCATCGCAGGCTTTTAATCGCGAGGTACAGGGAGTTTGGCGCGGAAATTCTTTTTGGAAAAAGCAAGTTTTGCCGTGAGGTCGGCTCCCGGGTTGCGGCGATGCTCGTTAACAATCGGTTCCAGCCGTTTCAATAATCCAACACCATTCGCCATCTGGATCGCCAGGCCGGGGCGGGCATTTACCTCGATCATCAAAGGGCCGAGTTTCTCATCGATCATGATATCCACGCCCAGATAACCCAACCCAGTCATTTCCTGACAGGTCACCGACATGTGAAGAATCGTATCCCATTGCGGAATCTGCACACCGATCAAATCGACTTCGAGATCGGGATGATGCGTGACTTGCCTGCCATGATGAATCGCGCGGACGGTCATGCCGGTCGCGATATCGATGCCGACTCCAATCGCACCCTGATGGAGGTTTGAGCGGCCATCGCTTTCTTTGGTCGAGGCGCGCAGCATCGCCATGACAGGATAGCCATGCAGCATTACTACCCGGATATCAGGTGCGCCTTGGAAACTCATGTCCGTGAGCAACTTCGCGGGTTGCACGCGGTATTCGATCAATGCGAAATCTCGTTTTCCGCCCAAGCTGAACAAGCCGGCAAGAATGTTGGAAATATGGTTTTTTAAATCGCTCGGAGCCACTTCCGCTCCGCTGGGTTTGACGAAATTTTTGCCATTCCGTTTGTCGATCACCATGATGCCTTTTCCGCCAGAACCGCGAGTTGGCTTGATAACAAAAGAATCGTGACCTTCTAACATCTTTTCAATGATGTTCACATCATGCGGAGTCCGGACTACGCCGTAAGTTTCCGCGACAGTCATGCCATGTTCTTCGGCGAGTGCTTTGGTGCGTAGTTTGTTATCCACTAACTCATAAAGCCGACGCGGATTATTGGGCAACAAATAGCGCGCATTGCGCATGTTGATTCCTACCACGCCGAGCTCGCGAAGTTCATTCGGCATCCGAAACCATCGGTGCCACCAGCGATGTTTCACTTCTTCATGCATTGGTGAATGTCTTGAATCGGACCAATTCAGAAATGCGATATCCCGTGTAACGACCGATTAAGATAATTCCAGCGAGCAAAATCAGAAGCATTTCAGGGAAATAAAACGCCCAGTATTGTATTTGTGAAACTTTCATAAATGCGTAGGCGCATACCGCGACGAACACCGAACCTGAAACCTGGACGATGGCGCTTCGTTTGCCTTCTTCTTCCCAAATGAGTGACATCCGCTCCAGGGTCCATGCGATGATGATCATCGGGAACAAAGTGATTTGGATGCCGGCATCCAAGCCTAACTTATAGCTGATCACACTCATGAGCATCATCAGCAACGTCACGATTACCACACAGGCGGCAACTCGGGGGACGACAAGCAAATTCATCCGGGAAAGCAAGAAGCGGAACCACAGGCCGGCGCCCACCAGGATTGAGAACATTAAGATGCCTTTAACCGGCTTGATTTCTAACAGGGCAAGTGCCAGCAGCACGGGCATGAATGTTCCCAGTGTGGAGATGCCGATGATGTTTCTCATCAACACCACCACGAACGCACCCAGTGGAATCAATACGATGTAGCGGAAGACAGCGCGTTCTGATGCGGGTAGGGAGAGGATTGTGGAAATCAGAAAGGGCGAATCACTGATGGCGGTGAGTTTGGAAAGTGGAATGCGATTCCGCACCGCTGTGAAGGTGAGCCGTGAGTTTTCACCACCACCGCTGACGTCAAACAATGAACCTCCGCCACGGTGCCACACAAATGTACTGCGTGCGTCTAACACTTTTGATGGATCCAGGGGATTGCGAACCACCCATGCGGATCCGTCGTAGTATTCAACCAGCGGCAGCGGTTTTTGTCCCCCGACTTCTTCGTTGAGTTGCACCCCGTAAGCCAAGCGCGCGGGAACACCCGCCATGCCGAGCAGATCGATTCCCATCACAATATTGGGGTTGGAGACTTTTTCGTTTTCGTAATGCCGTCTCACCAATGCATATTCCTGAACGGCGTCCGGGTTGTTGATCTGCTTATAAAACATCACGAATAGGGAATCGTGATTGTGGGTGATGGCTTTGGCTCGGCTAACCAAATCCTGAGCGGCTTTGCCGAGCGATCCGGGAAGTGCCGGTACTTCCGGGATTTCCGGAGATTCGATCGCTGGGATCGGCTCGCTACTGCTTTGCGAGCCTACTTTGAAACGAACCCGATAATAAAGTGCCTGCTGCCCCTCACGCGCAACACCTGACCAAAGGGCGGTGTGCTCATCTAATTCTGTTTTAACGTCGTAACTATATCCAAGTGAGCCGGATTCTTGGCCCGCTCTTTGTTGCACGGCGCTGGTGGGGAGGGCTAGACTCGCATCAACATCTTTACCCGTTGCGTGAAATGAAAGTTTTGCTTCAACCAACCATTCATCGACTCGTTGATCTTGCCAAAACGGAACGCCTAATTGCTGCGATTTATAGCCGGCAATTCCACCACCAATGACACACAAGAGCACCACAGTAGTAATCATTTTTACTTGAGCGCTCATGGATGTGTTTTTCTAAAATAAACACGCTTAGGGCATGATCTTCTCATTGGCGAGGTTGGTGCGGGTCGGGTCCACCCAGCCGAGCTCTTTGATCACCGTGCGTCCGATCAATATCGGTGAGAGCATGTTTGAACGATTGTTCAGGGTGAAATCTCCGCGCATTTTTCTATCGCCAATTTTGAAGGAAAGTTTCACGACCTCTCGAGTTTCGGACTTGCCGCCGGGATCTTTAATTCTCGCAACTCTAACTAACGGAGCTTCCAATCTCACACGTGGCGAATCTTTGACTCGTGGATCAGTGACAATGAATTTCACCCATTTTTTACCATCGCGCTCGAACAGTTCTTTTTCCTCTGCGTGGATCGAACTAGTGAATGCTCCCGTATCGAGTTTTGCGTTCAATGAATTCTTGAGACCCTCGACTACAATTTTTTCGCGCCAGCCATATACTTGAACGTGATCTGAAGTGACAGGTTTGGCCACTGCTGCTGCGTCTGCCTCTTCAACGGCGACCTCGTCATCAGGATCGACCTCTTTCACATCTGCGGGTTTATCAACTGGCTTGGCTTCGGGCTTCAGCTCCAGTTTTACTTCCGGTTTTGGATCGGGTTTCTTTTCGGGTTCGGTTTTTGCTTCCGTCACGGTCGCTGCGGGCTTTTCTGGCGCGTCTGGACGTTTCGAATCTTCTGCTGCAGCTGGATTGAAACCACTCATGAGCATGAAAATTAGCAGAAAAGGCTGAACCTTAAAATAGTTAAAGAAACGCATATCGGGGGGCTAAATATCAACCTTTGCCAGCATATATGGCAACAGAATTATCTTTGCGTGCTAAATGATTCGTAAAGCTTGGGATTGCCTTCGCGGCGTTGAAACCCGAAGTTCCTGCTCATGACTCCCGCCCAAAAAGGTTTCGCGATGCCCGCCGAGTGGACCCACCAAGCAGCCACTTGGCTGTCTTGGCCTGTCGATGACCCACGGCATTGGGGTGGGGGAAAACGCGAAATTATCTGGAACAAATTTGCACAAATCGCAGCCGCCATTTCACGTTACCAGCACGTTCGCATCAATGCACCTGGCGCCAATCACGGGGCAATCCTGACCGCCTGCAACCAAGCCCGTGCGAATCTTTCCAATGTTCAGCTCTATGATCATCCCAACAACGATGTATGGTGCCGCGATCACGGGCCGATTTTCGTAAAAAACACAGTCACCTCGGAAATCGCAATCACCGATTGGGAGTTCAACGCATGGGGCGGAAAGTTTGCACCATGGAATCTCGATAATTCCATCCCCGAGCAAGTTGCCAACTCGCTCCATCTGGAGCGCTTCGAAGGCGGTATGATCCTCGAGGGCGGCGCAATCGAAGTGAACGGACGCGGCCAACTCCTCACCACCGAAGCAGTTCTTCTCAACCCGAACCGCAACCCTCATCTTTCCCGCGAGCAAACCGAACAAAAACTCCGCGATACGCTCGGGGTCACGGAAATTTTTTGGTTAGAAAAAGGCATCGAGGGCGATGACACAGATGGCCACATCGACGACCTCGCACGTTTCACCAACGAGACTCACATCCTCGCCTGCGAAGAGCCCGACACCGCATCGCCCAATCATCAGGTGCTCGCGGGGAATATGGGTCGGCTCAAAAATTTCCTCACTCCATCCGGTAAGCCCTACGAAATCATTCCCATCCACCTCCCGCAGGCATGTGAAATCCCCGGTTGGCGTCTGCCTGTTCTCCCGGCTTCATATGTTAATTTTCTCATCCTCAACCACGCCGTTCTCGTCCCGACTTTTCGCCAATCGAAAAATGACGAACGAGCACTTGGCATCATTGCCGAGCTTTTTTCCGACCGCGAAATCGTGCCCATCGATTGTCTCGACCTCGTCCAAGAAGGCGGGACTCTTCACTGCATATCTCAGCAGCAGCCTGAGTGAACAAAATTTATTGTAACGTTTTCCGGTATTTAAAGCTTATTAAGTGATGGCGAAAACCGGCACAGACGATCAACATCTGGAGATGATTGAAGAAGCACGGCAATTGCAAGAATTCGTCCGTGAGCTGACTGCATCGCAGGGTCGGATCCGGGCCTTCATCGTTTCGCTAATGCCTGGGAGCTCAGATGTGGGTGATGTGCTTCAGGAAACCAACCTCGCTTTGTGGAAAAGTCGCGCGCGTTTTCAGTCAGGCACCAATTTTATAGCATGGGCGTTCACAATCGCTCGATACGAAGTCATGCACCAACGCGCGCGCACAAAACGTCATGGCCACACGCAACTTTCCGATAAACTGCTCGTTATGTTGGCTGAAGAAATTCCAACGCGCATCGAGCACGAAGCTTACCTACACGCCCTGGAATCTTGCATGACGAAGCTCACTCACAATCAGCGCGAACTGATTGAAGCGCGCTACTTGCCAGAAAATTCTCTTGAGATGCATGCGCAGATCACGGGGCGCAAAGCATCCGCATTGCGGGTTGCACTACTCAGAATACGCACGGCGCTCAGAGAATGCGTCCAACACTCGATTGACCAAAAATTCGCATGAACCAACCTTTTCCAGAAGATCTCGAATCACGGATTCTCCAGATGCTCGATGGTGAGCTGGATACGCGACGCATCCAGCAGTTGGACTCGGAACTGCAAAAGGACAAACAGGCGCGTGAACTGTATTTACAAATTGCCACACTACACAGTGCGTTGCAGAGTCACCATCAAGCGCGCACTGAACTTTCACACATGCCGATAGTTTCCGCGAAGCGGTTGCTGGCTTTTCAACAGCGTCGCATCGTGAAAATATCTATCGCCGCCGCAGCTGTATTTGTTTTCTCTACCGCACTGCTGTGGATGCATATCGCGAGCACGCCGCCCACCGCCCTCGCTCGCTTTCAAGTTGCGCAGGACACTTCTTACACGATCACGCACAGCGACTCTACCGATCTTCCCTCCGGCAACGTGATGCGAGTCGGCTCAAAATTGCGCCTCACCAGCGGCATGATCGAGGCAGAATTTTCATCGGGAGCACGATGCGTCATCGAAGCTCCGAGTGAGCTGAAAGTTCTCGCTGAAGATCGAATTTTTCTAACAGGCGGCGTCTCATGGTTTGAAGTGCCGCCGAAAGCCGTGGGCTTCACGATTGAAACACCGAAACTTAAAATCGTGGATTTAGGGACAGAATTCGGAGTGATCGCAACATTGAAAGGCATGCCTGAAGTGCACGTGATTAAAGGAGCGGTCGAAATCGGTCCTCGCAAGGGGAAAAGTGAAGGCCGTAAAATCGTTTTAAAAACAGGCCAAGCGCGCAAGTTAGATGCCAGTGGTAAACTTCAAGTGATACCGGCTGATTCAAAACGTTTCTCAAGTCTCGTGTTGAGACCTTTGTCCATCCGTAACCCCGGCTTTGATATCGTTGATCACCTCGATGTGGATCAAGATGTGCGTGGATATGGATCAATCGCCAACTGGGCAACGAATGGAAAGGGCATCGGTACAAGCAATATCAGTCAGCCATTTTTAACCCAACCTGCGCACAGCGGTACGCATGCTGCGTTTATTCAATCCAAGGGAATTATCTCGCAAACGGTCAGCGGCTTTGATTCCTCAAAGCTTTATACAGTGACCTATTTTGTGAGCGAGCGGGGTTTTAAGCCTAACACGTCCACTCAAACTTCTGTTTCATTAGATCTAGGAGCGAATTTTTACAGCCCACCTCATCCCATCATCAAAACCGATGCCTTCCGCCGCATCGTCAGCGGGCCTTTGGCGGTGTTTGGTCCTACAGCCAATATTCAAATATCGGCCACCCCGCTAATAGGTGATACTTCTTTATTGGTGGACTCGGTCAGTATCTCGCGTGCCGTCCCTGCGATACCGGACGGCGGTTTCGAACATCCGGTCCTCGGCAAACGCGATTTCAAACAGGCCAATGGAACGGGCCATGGCGATTTGACATTATCATCATGGAAATTCGCGGATGGCGGAGGCATCACCACAAACGGTAGTGATTTCCACCCGCCCTTTGCTCCAGAAGGCTCGCAAGTAGCCATTTTACAAAATGAAACAGCCTCTTTCCAAACGGCTGTCGGAGGATTCGAACCCGGAGTCACTTACAGCCTCAGCCTTGAGGCGGCCGGACGTAAAGGGGAGGTAATGCCTTTTAAAGTAATGCTTGATGACCAGATCCTCTCCTTTGAAAACAAGCCAACGATTACACCTCTCGTAGGCGAATTTACCACTCAGACGAGCGATCATTTCACCGCTCAAAAAGACACCTATATCCTGAACTTCCAAGCAGCGGGAATCGGCTCATCATTCATTGACGACCTTCGCTTCAACTTTGTCGCGGAGGCAACTGGACTGCCCGTGGAAAAATAAGTTCCCCAAGGCGTGTCGGAAGGCGATGAGCCGAGGGACTTACGAAAAAAATCAAAAAGGCGTGTAACGTTTGTCCCTTCGCGAAGCTATCCAATAGCTGACCTATTCATTGTCAGAATCCTGAGAACCCAATGATTACCAAAAAACACATCCTTCCACTCGGTGCTGCGCTAGCCTTAACGCTGTTTCCCTCAACGGTTCATGCTGCCGCCATCATCACTGACGGTCAAACCGTCGGCGGCACCATGACGAACCTGAATCTCAGCCTGACCGCATCTCCTACCGGAATCCGACCCACTGCGGGCAATGCAACCCTTTCGAACGATGTCGGTGGAAATTTGCTCTTCACCCCCAATAGCTCAGTGACTTCCGATTATTTCGTGACTTGGAGTGGGTTGGCACTGAGCACCACAACCTACAAGTATGTTGAAATCACTTTCACATCCGTCACATCCGGAGCTGTTAACGCCGGTTGGCAAACTTTCTTCCAAGACGATGACTCGACTGTTGGAGGCGGGAGTAGCTCCGGGCATGGCATCGGCACCGGGATCGTTGGTACCGCCCCATTTTCGGTCGTGATCGATATGACCGCTTTAACAGGTGGTAGCGGTGGAACCACCGGTGCCAGAGGCTGGGGTCCGGGCCAGCTCGACATCCTTCGCTTCGACATGTTCGAGGACACCGCCAACTTCGGCAAAACCTTCACCATCAGCCAAGTGAAATTGGGCACCCAACTCATTCCCGAGCCCAGCACCGTCCTTCTCGGCAGCTTCGGAATGCTGGCACTGGTTCTTCGCCGCCGTCGCTGAACGTTTCTCAAAATCCACCGCGGATCGCGCCAGACCAAAAATCAAACATCATCCCGCTGTTTTGTTTTCCGTTAAAGGGAATGCCATGTTAGCCAATAATCCCTTCAACGCATATGAAAAGCCGACTCCTCACCACCGCGCTGCTGCTCACCATCTGCACCGCACCTGCCAAACCTCCTGCAGCCGATCCATTCACATACCTCGATAACGGAACCATCCGGATCGGCGTGGATAAGGATCGTGGCTCCGCGATCGGTTACTTCGCGCTATCCAAAGAAAAACGCAACCTGCTCAACCATTACGACGAAGGACGTTTCATTCAGCAGTCCTATTACGGCGATCCCGATGGCTCGGTGTGGAGCAAGACCCCATGGGTTTACAATCCCGTTCAAGGCGGAAGCTACAAAGGTGAGAACGCAAAAACCATCGATTTCAAACAAAGCCAAAATGAGATCTATGCCAAGGTCGAGCCGCTGCATTGGGCAAATGCGAAAGCATGTCCTGAAGCCGTCATGCAGGAGCAAATCATCCTCGATGGTGCGGTGGCAAAAATTCGTATGCAACTCAACTACACCGGCCCGACTCAGGAGAGAAACTCGAATCAAGAAATGCCGGCGATGTTTGTCGACTTCGCTCTACCTCACTTGATGTTCGAGCTTGATGGAAAGTTAGTCAAACACGCTCCAAAAATTCTCGGTGCAGACCTCCAGCCGGAAAACATCAAATACACCGGCAACTGGCTGGCTTACGTGGATGATCATAATTTCGGCATCGGCATCTACACTCCCGGGACGAGCGAAGCCGTCACTTACCGCGCAAATGGAAAACCCGGGCCGAATGGTTCTGGCTGCTCGTACGTCGCACCTGTCCGTAAATTTCAACTCACCAAAGACCTAGTCTCGGAATATCACTTTTATCTAACCATCGGAACGCTTGATGAAATCCGCGAACGCTTCGCAAAGTTACCGAAAGAATCTGCCGTAACCCCTTCTTCCCCCGCAAAATAATCATCATGATGCAGAAAGCCCGGTTCACCTTTGCGTCTTTGCGCCTTTGCGCGAGCCTTTTCTTTCTGAGTTCATTTGTCTCAGCGGAAACCAAGCCCAACATCGTATTCATCCTCGCAGATGACCTCGGCATCACGGATATAAATGCCTATGCACGACATTTCAACGACGTAAACCCCGACGAGCTTTTCTACGAAACTCCCAACCTCGACAAACTCGTCGCGGATGGCATCGCCTTCTCAGAATCGTATGCAAACCAGCTTTGCTCACCCACCCGTGCCGCGATTCTAACAGGACGTATCGCATCAACCCTCGGTGTCACCACCGCCACGCCAAATACCCAAACCTATTTCAATCAAGGTTTGACGCCTCCCGAGAACTTCAACCCTCACGATGTGCTCATGCACAAAGATCCCATCAAGGGCAAACGCCCATGGATCAACGCTACTTCTAACACAGCCATCGATCCTACGCTGCCCACATGGCCAAAAGTTCTGAAAAGCCACGACTGCGCCTTTCTCGGGAAATGGCATCTTGGGGGCCATGGTGTCGATGAACTGCAACCCGCCGTGCACGGTTTCGAAGAGCTGGCTTATCACGATTCCGGTGCATCACCGTTTTTCAAATGGCAGGCAGCATGGAACAAAACCAAACCACATTTCCCGACCCAGTCGGGAAAATTCCGCATCGGCAAAGCAGGGGAGCCAACTGGCGAAGATTATCTAACCAACGATGAAAAAGTCCGCGCGGTGCGTTACATCGAAAGCCGGAAAGATAACAAAAAGCCCTTCGTTCTCTACTACGCGCCCTTCGCGGTTCACTCGCCGTTCCAAGCGCCATCGGCGGATGTGAAACATTTCGCCGAGAAAAAACAAATCGGCCACCTCGGCCGTAACAACGCCACCTATGCCGCGATGTTGAAAAATCTCGATGACGCAGTCGGTGCGATCCGCGCTTCGTTGGAGAAATCCGGTCTCGCCGAAAACACCATCCTCATCTTCACCTCTGACAATGGCGGCGTCACTTACACCGAACCCGCCGCCACAACGAATGCACCCTTTAAAGGCGGCAAAGCCATGCTTTATGAAGGCGGCGTGCGTGTCCCAACCATCGTCTATCAACCCGATCGCTTTGCTGGCGGAAAATGGTCGAATGCCGTCATCGATTGCACCGACTTTTTACCCACCGTCGCTGAGCTCACTGGCAATGCCGCACCAGAAAAAATCGATGGGAAAAGCATGTTGCCGCTCCTAACAGATCCATCGTCTCCCGGCCCCGAGCGCACGCTCATCTGGCATTATCCGTTCAACGTCATCGTCAAACACCCCGACAACGGCCAACCCCTTTCCCCACACTCCGGCATTCGAGTCGGTGATCACAAGCTCATCTGGGATTGGCATGGCAAACTTTCCCTCTACAACATCACCAAAGATCCTTTCGAAAAACAGGACCTCGCCGGGCAGATGCCTGAACTCACCACCCAACTCCACACCCAGCTCAAAACATGGCTCAGTGCCAACGTCGCCCCGCGTTACTTCCCTAAACGCGATCAAACCGTCCCAGCGGATTCCGCCACCGATCCGTTTCCTTTCAAAGATCTAAGATAACATTTCATGAAAAACATCGTTACCATCATTCTCCTCGCTCTTTGCTCTTTGCTCTCCGCTCAAAAACCTAACATCATCGTCTTCTTCAGTGATGACCATGGCTACGCCGATCTCTCCTGCATGGGTTTCGAAAAAGACGTGAAAACCCCGAACATCGACCGCATGGCTGCCGAAGGCGCGCGTTTCACCGATGGCTACGTCACCGCTCCTCAATGCTGTCCGTCACGCGCCGGCCTGCTCACGGGTCGCGATCAAAACCGCTTCGGTCACATTTCCAACGGCTACGGTCCTCTGCCTCTAACAGAAACTACACTCGCGGATCGCCTCGGCAAAGCCGGTTATACCACAGGCATGGTCGGCAAATGGCATCTTGAACCCAATCACAACGACAGCGCGTTCATGGAGAAATACAAAGTCGCCGATCCTAAAAAAATCCCCCCCGCTCTGGATTTCAAATTCCATCCCCATTCACGCGGCTTTCAGGAAACATTCTTCGGCTATCTCAATCGCTACTCCGCCACCTACGATCTCGAAGGCAATCGTTTTCCAAAACCCAAAACCATCGTGACCCAAGGCGATCGTCTCGACCGCCAATCCGACGCCGCCGTAAAATTCATCGATCTTCATCACGACAAACCGTTCTTCCTTTACTGTGCCTATTACGCGCCACACGTGCCGATGGCTTCATCGAAAAAATATCTCGACCGCTTCCCCGGAGAAATGCCGGAACGCCGCCGCTACGCTCTCGCCATGCTTTCCGCTATCGATGATGGCGTCGGTCGGGTGATGAACAAACTCACCGAATACAAGATCGATGAAAACACGCTCATCTATTTCATCGGCGACAACGGTGCGCCGCTCAAACTCAACATGAGTGACGACCCCGTGCATCTTGACGGGGCCTATTGGGACGGCTCGAAAAACACTCCGCTGAATGGCGAGAAAGGCATGCTCGCCGAGGGCGGAATCCGCGTTCCTTATGTCATGCGTTGGAAAGGAAAAATCCGCCCAGGCCAAGTGATCAAAACTCCCGTCACCTCCCTCGATGTTGCCGCTACCAGCACCGCGGCAGCAGGAATGAAAGTTCCTGAAGAGCTCGACGGACTCAACTTGCTTCCCATGCTCTCGAAAGGTGAACCGCTTCCTGCCCGCGCCCTCACCTGGCGCTTCTGGCGCCAATCCGCCATCCGCGAGGGCGATTGGAAACTTCTCAAATTCAGCGACAAAGCCACCTACCTTTTCGACCTCTCCAAAGACCCCGGCGAAAAAACCAACCTGTTAGAACAACAGCCAGAAATCGCCAAAAAACTCGAAGTCCAGCTCGCTGAATGGAACACCAAGCTCTGCGATCCCGATCCCGGTAGCCCACAGGAATTCGCTTTCTACAACCGCTACTTCAATCTTCCCATGCCGGAAAAGGCCAAGGAATAGTTCCCGATAAACCCTCATTCACTCATTCTCATGAAATCCCTCATCCTCCTCCCATTTATCCTCCTCCCGAATCTCTTTGCCCTAACACTTCCACATCCGGATCAGCATGTTCCGCGCGATGTTAAAGTGGGTCACATGACAAATGCCCAGGGCATTGATGACGCGCAACCTCGTATCACCTGGCGTATCGAACAAGGAGGCGATTCGGCTGTCAGCCAAAGTGCTTACCAAATCCTCGTCGCAACCGATGCGGCGCTCTTGGAACCGGGCAAAGCGGATCTCTGGGACAGCGGCATCGTGAAATCCGGACAGAGCACTGCCACTTACGCCGGAAAAACTTTGCCATCCTCCACATGGATTCATCTGCGTGTCCGCACCACCGCAGGAAGCTTCACTTCGTCGGGTGATCCAGTCAAATTCCTCACCGCCCTCATCGGCAAACAACCGACCCAACCTTTCATCTCTTTCAAAGACACCTCCGCCTTTCACAAAGATCAGAAGAAACTCCAGCTCCCACCCGCGCGCTACTACCGCAGCAGTTTCTCTCCCAAGAAAAAAATCGTCCGTGCCATCGCTTACGCTTCTGCTCTCGGCATCTACGAACTCCACGTCAATGGCAAACGCGTCGGCGACTCCTGCTTCGCTCCCGGCTGGACCGATTACCGTCAGCGCGCTTACTACAACACCTACGACATCACCTCGTTTCTAACAGGTGATAAAAACGCCATCGGCGCGATTGTTGCGGATGGTTGGTATGCGGGTTACGTCGGCTACGGAAAATTCGTCGGTTACGGTCCGCATAAAACCGGTCGCAACATCTACGGCAAAACCCCCGCGTTGATGGTGGAGACCCACGTCTTTTACGATGACGGCACTGAGGAAATCATCGGCACCGACACCACTTGGAAAACCAGCGCCGGCCCCGAACTGGAAGCCGATTTCCTCATGGGTGAAACCTACGATGCCCGCAAGGAACTCACCGGCTGGGCGTCCGCCGCTTTCGACGACTCGAAATGGGAACCCGCCATCCTCGCACAAGACAACGGCTCCGTCATCGAGCCTTTCAGCGATGCGTTTATCAAAAACGAAAAACGCGAGTTCGGTTTCGTCCGCCCGCCCGTCATGCAGGCCTACCCGGCACAACCTGTTAGAATTACCCAAGAGCTTGCTGCGAAATCCGTGAAAGAGATCAAGCCCGGTACATGGATCTTCGATCTCGGCCAAAACTTCGCTGGTAACGTCCGACTCAACATCAAAGCCGAAGCCGGAAAAACCTTCGTCATTCGCTTTGCGGAAATGCTGCATCCGGATGGCAAACTCATGACCGAAAACCTTCGCCAAGCTCGTGCGACCGATACCTACATCGCCAAAGGTGATCCCAACGGTGAAACATGGTCTCCGCGGTTCACCTTCCACGGTTTCCAATTCGTTGAAGTCACTGGCTTCGATAAACAACCACCGCTCGATGCGATCACCGGACTCGTGATGCATTCGGATACCAAACTCACTTCAAGCTTCGAGAGCTCCGATCCTGTAGTGAACAAAATTTTCCAAAACGCTGTTTGGACCCAACGCGCGAACTGGATCGAACTTCCAACCGATTGCCCGCAGCGCGATGAACGCTTGGGCTGGACTGGCGATGCGCAGATCTACGCCGCCTCCGCAGCGATCCACGCAGATGTGGCCGCCTTTTTCCGTAAGTGGTTGCGGGAGCTAAATGAAGCCGTGACCAAAGAAGGTTACTATCCCTCTTACGCGCCGTATTGCTTCGGCCATGGGGGAGGAGTTCATGGCTCCGCATGGTCGGACGCAGGCATCATCGTTCCGCACGCATTGTGGAAAGCCACCGGCGATTCATCATTTTTCACCGATCACTGGCCAACGATGTCCCGCTTCATGGAAGCCCGTAAAGCGAACGATCCCGAGCTGAAAGGCAAGGCGTTTGGCGCGCCATGGGGCGATTGGTTAAATCTCAACGACGCCACACCACACGCCTATGTTGAGCTAGCCTATTTCACAAAAACCGCGCTGATGATGGAGGACATGGCCAACGCTCAAGGTCTCAAAGAAGAGGCCGCGAAATATCACCAATGGATCGAAACCATGCGCGCGAATTTCCGCCAACAACACCTCCAAGCCGATGGTTCGATCAAACCCGCCTCGCAATCCGCCTACGTCCTAGCACTCGATTGCAATCTCCTAACAGATATTGCCGAACGTAAAAAAGCCGGCGAGCACCTCGCCGCATTGATCCGCGCCAAAGCCAACGATAAAAACACCGGCATGACCACCGGCTTCCTCGGCACCAAGCCTCTGTTGCCCATGCTCACCAACACCGGAAATCTCGACCTCGCCGTCTCCATGTTGCAATCCCGCAAATATCCTTCATGGGGCTATGAAGTGAAAAACGGCGCCACTACCATTTGGGAACGCTGGAATTCCTATACTGAGGAACACGGCTTCGGTGGTGAAGATGGGAAAATGAGCGCCGCGATGAATTCGTTTTCTCATTATGCCTTCGGTGCCGTCACCGAATGGATGATGACCGACCTCGCTGGCATCGCTCCAGCCGAGCCGGGTTATTCCAAAATCAAACTCCACCCGCATTTCCCATCTGCCAAAGCCACCACGGAAACCGAAACCATTTCATGGATCAAAGCCCACCACGATTCCCCGCACGGCCGCATCGCCGTCTCATGGAAACGCGAAGGGGACAACTCCCTCACCTACGAAGCCACCATCCCGCCCAATACCACCGCTGAACTTACCCTCCCAAAAACCTCACCTTGGGGAACCGGCGACACGACATTAGAATCCCGAATTCTACAACCCGGCACACATAAGATTTCAGTGAAATGATAAAGAACAGGGGCATCACCCTTCATTCTCATTGAATGCGCGACGTGCAGATCATGGAGAAACCTCACCGCTTAATGTATAGGCTACTAGAGCGAAAATTACGAAAAGAAATTGAGTAGCTTGGCATCCGACGCATAAAGCATGGGCGAGAAATTACTAGGCGACAAACACATCTGATGAAAGAGATTACTACCCGACGGATGTATTAAATCGCTATTAAAAATCCTCCCTACCTTGCGCATCCAATAGGAAACATGAAGAACACGAACAGCCACCTTCTCGCAATCTTGCCGCTGGTGACGCTTGCTCTTTTTGCTTCGGCGCGTGCAGAGGTGGGGA
This sequence comes from Verrucomicrobiota bacterium, assembly GCA_040384845.1. Lineage (GTDB taxonomy): Bacteria > Verrucomicrobiota > Verrucomicrobiia > Verrucomicrobiales > Akkermansiaceae > Luteolibacter. The sequence goes on from JAZKIL010000016.1 coordinate 68,114, forward strand.
ACGGAGCTCCGGTTCCTGTCGCAAAATCCCAAGTCAAATCCAATTCCGGCTTCAACCGCGACATTCGCCCCATCCTTTCGGAAAATTGTTTCTTCTGCCATGGACAAGATCCCAAACATCGCGGCGGTGAACTGCGGCTCGATCTCCGCGAAGAGGCCGTCGCCGTGCGGGATGGGATCGCCGCCATCGTTCCGGGAAATCCTGAGAAGAGCGAAATCATCCGCCGCCTTATCTCGAAGGACCCCGAAATGGTCATGCCCCCGCCAGATGCGCACATGTCGGCACTTAAGCCGGATCAGATCGCTACGCTAAAGAAATGGATCGAAGCCGGCGCGGAATACGAGCCGCATTGGGCTTTCGTCTCCCCTGAAAAAGCACAGACCTCCGCCAAAGCAAATCCCATCGATCATTTTGTCAACCAGCGCCTCACCGAACAAAAACTCAAACCCGGCCCCGTAGCCGATCCTGAAACTTTGGTCCGCCGCGTTTATCTTGATCTAACAGGTCTTCCTCCATCACCGACTGATATCGATACCTATCTCGCCGATCCCGCACCGGATCGCTGGGAAAAACTCATCGACCGCTTGATGACCTCCACGCATTTCGCCGAACGCATGGCGCTGCCCTGGCTCGACGGCGCGCGTTACTCGGACACCCATGGATATTCCATCGACGACCACCGCGACATGTGGGCATGGCGGGATTGGGTGATAAACGCTTTCCAAAAAAACCAGCCTTACGATCAGTTCTTGTTAGAACAAATCGCCGGCGATCTCATCCCCAACGCCACGCCCGACCAAATCGCCGCCACCGGATTCCTGCGCAACAGCATGAACACCCACGAAGGCGGCACCATCCCGGAGGAATATCGTGTCAATTACACCATCGATAAAGTCGATGCCGTTGCGACTTCCGTTCTCGGCCTGACCATGAAATGCGCCCAGTGCCACGATCACAAATACGATCCCGTTTCCCAAAAGGAATTTTTCCAAATGTATGCCTTCTTCAATACCTCGTCCGAGCCAGGAGAAGGCGCGACCAATGCCAGCACGCCGCCCGTAATGAATTACAAATCGCCCCTCGGCGATGGCGGGATGACCCAGCTCAAAGCGCGCATCGCGGAGCTCGAATATTTCAAGGCCAATCCACCACCCGCTCTCGCCGCGCGGATCAAAGAGGTGAACAAAACCGTCGATGAAGAGATCAAAGTGCTGAAACGCGATCTTGATCGCAACCATACTACGGTGATGGTCATGGATCACAAACCCGCACTCCGCAAAACACACATTTTGATTCGTGGTGCGTATGATCAATATGGGGAGGAAGTCACCTCCGGTGTGCCAGCGGTGTTGCCCAAGTTGGAAGCGACTGCCTCACCCACACGCCTCGACCTCGCCCGTTGGATCACTCGGCCCGATCATCCGCTCACCGCACGCGTTGCCGTAAACCGCACATGGCAGATGGTGTTTGGACGTGGTATCGTCGAAACCGCAGGTGATTTCGGAAACCAAGGCTCATGGCCAACTCATCCTGAGTTGTTAGATTGGCTGGCGGTCGATCTTGTCGAAAACAAATGGGACATGCGCCATTTGCTCAAAACCATTTTGACTTCCGAAACCTACCGCCGCTCCGCGGCATCGACTCCGGATCATTTGGAAAAAGATCCGCGCAACGAATCGCTTGCCCGTTCCCCGCGCTCCCGTCTCCCCGCAGAAATTCTTCGCGACCAAGCACTTTCCGTCAGCGGCTTGCTCAACCCCGCTGTCGGAGGTCCCGGAGTTCATCCACCGCAGCCCGATCTCTGGCGCGAGATCAGTCACTTCGGCTACGAAGGTCACCCGTTCACCGCTCAGATTTTCATCCCGGGGCAGGGGACTTCCGTTCATCGTCGCAGCCTCTATACGTTTTGGAAACGCACCTCGCCGCCACCCGTGATGGCATTGTTCGATGCTCCGACTCGTGAAACCTGCGCGGTCGTGCGCGGCGCAACCAACACACCATTGCAAGCTTTAGTCGTCTTGAATGAGCCGCAGTTCGTCGAGGCCGGCATCGCCCTCGGGAAACGCATGATTCAGGAAGGCGGCGCTTCACCAACCTCACGTTTAACTTATGGTTTCCGTATCACTACCGGACGCCTTCCCGCGCAGCAAGAAATAGAAGTGTTAGAAAAATCTCTCGCACGCCACCTTGAACGTTACACCAAAAACGAAGCCGATGCGAAAGCACTCGCAGGCACACCCGAACAAGCCGCATACGCCGTGCTAGGCTCCACCCTCATCAACCTCGACGAATTCATCAACCGCCCATGAATTCAAACAACATTCTTTTTTATCAACCACCGCTTTGCGACCCTCTGTGACCTCTGCGCCTCCGCGGTGAAAAAACAACCAGCCAAGATTTTAAGATGAACCCTCTCGAAACCCACCTCAACTCGCTCTCCCGCCGCAGTTTCCTCGGGCTCACCGGCCTCGGCATCGGCGCGATGGCGGCTCGCACACTGCTTGCTGCCGATACGAAAGTGTTAGGCGGTGGAGAATCGCTCGCGCGTTCCCATTTCGCTCCAAAAGCGAAACGGGTCATCTACCTTTTCCAATCCGGTGGGCCCTCGCACATCGATCTCTTCGACTACAAACCGCAGTTGGAAAAAGTCCACGGGCAAGATCTCCCTGACTCCGTCCGCCAAGGCCAGCGTCTAACAGGAATGACCTCGGGCCAGAAAAATTTCCCAGTTTGCAAAAGCCTTGCCGAATTCAAACAGCGCGGCAAAAGCGGCCAATGGATCAGCGACTTACTGCCATACACCGCGAAAGTCGCCGATGACATCGCAGTTATCCGTTCCATGCACACGGAGGCGATCAACCACGATCCCGGCATCACCTTCATCAACACCGGCTCGCAGTTTCCCGGTTCACCCAGTATGGGCTCATGGGTTTCCTACGGCCTTGGCAGCATGAACGAAAACCTGCCCGCCTATGTCGTTCTCGTTTCCCAAGGAACCGGAAAAAATCCGGGTCAGCCCATTTTCTCACGCTTGTGGGGCAGTGGCTTCCTGCCATCCAATCATCAAGGCGTTCAGTTCCGCAGTGGAAAAGACCCCGTCCTTTATCTGAACGATCCCGCCGGAATGGATCGCTCCGACCGCCGCGCGATGCTCGACGATCTCGCCGCCTTAAACAACATCCGCCACGAAGGCATGGCGGATCCGGAAATTCTAACACGTATTAGCCAATACGAAATGGCTTTCCGCATGCAAACCTCCGCACCGGAGCTCGCGGATCTTTCCGATGAACCCGATTGGGTGTTCGATCTCTACGGCCCTGAGTCACGCATCCCCGGTACTTATGCTTACAACTGCCTGCTCGCCCGCCGCATGGCCGAGCGCGGCGTGCGCTTCACCCAACTTTTCCATCGCGGTTGGGACCAGCACAACAACCTTTCCAATCACCTCGCCAACCAGTGCCGCGATACCGATCAGCCCACCGCCGCGCTCATCACCGATCTCAAACAACGAGGTCTGTTAGAAGATACCCTCGTCGTCTGGGGTGGTGAGTTCGGACGCACCGTCTATAGCCAGGGAAAAATCGGCACAGGCCGCGATCACCACGGCCGTTGCTTCAGCACATGGGTCGCCGGCGGCGGAGTCAAAGGCGGAATCAGCTACGGCGCGACGGATGACTACTCCTACAACATCGTCGAAAACCCCGTCCACATCCGAGACCTCAATGCCACAATTCTCCATTGCCTCGGCATGGATCACAACCGCTTCACCTTCCGCTTCCAAGGGCTGAACCAAAAGCCGACGGGTGTAGAACCCGCGCACTTGGTGAAGGGGATTTTGGGGTAGGACAGCTGTTCCCATTCAACATGTGGATCTCGCGCAAAGGAGCGAAGCCGCAAAGTAAAGAGGGGTAATGAGATTCAGGCGAATAGCTTGAATTCCATACTAAATAGAACCTTTGCGTCTTGGCGCCTTTGCGCGAGATTCACTTTTTCCTAAGAAAATCCGCCCGAGCGTGTCATACATATAGCCGCTCTTTTTTCTGTGAGCGAAAACCCGATTCCCGTCATGAAAAAAATCACGCGCCTCATCACCTTTTCCGCCGTATTTATTGGGATTGCTCAGCCATTACTGGCTCAGAATGATCGCATCGGCATCATGCCGCCCATCATGCCGCCGATTGAGCCGCCGTTTCCTCCGCGTATCGAAATCATTTTTCCCAACAATGTCCGTCCGCCAGATATCGGCCCGATGGAGATTCGTGAAATGGGGATTTCCGCGAAAATCAACGGGCTCTACGCCGAGGTCGAAACCACTCTGGTTTTTCACAATCCAAACGCCCGCCAACTTGAGGGAGATCTCATTTTTCCTCTGCCCGACGGCGCGGCAGTCAGCGGTTACGCGCTCGATATCCATGGCGCGATGGTTGATGGCGTGATTGTCCCGAAAGAACGTGCACGAGTCGCTTTTGAAACGGAGACGCGTCGCAATGTCGATCCCGGTCTCGTCGAACATGTGAAAGGCAATCTATACCGTACGCGCATTTTTCCACTGCCAGCGAATGGTGAGCGTCGTATTCGTTTGAAATATCTCACTCCACTCACCACAGCGCAGAACGGCGATGCAGCTTTGCTGTTAGGAATTCCCCGTGAGAAAATCGCCAAGCTCGATGTGGAGGTCGAAGTCAGTACGCATGCCGATGTTCGCCCGGAAATCGGTGGGCTAGGGGATAAACGTTTTGAACAAGCCGAGCACATCTGGCGCGTGAAATCCTCTTCAACCGACAGCAAGCCCGGCGAAGATGTCATCGTCGCTTTGCCAAAGCTTCCGGCGTCGTTTCATCAAATTCAGCGCGATGCCGAAGGGAAAAATTGGTTCATGCTTTCCACGGTTCCAGCACCTAGAAAAACGGACAGCATTCTAAGTAATCTTGTTCATATCGTTTGGGATGCCTCAGGAAGTCGGGCAGGTGCGGATCTTTCCAAAGAGTTCGAACTTCTCAAAAAATGCCAAGCGAACTCTTATAAACTCACCGTCTTCCGCGATGTCGTTGAGCCCACAGGCGATTTCAAAACCATCGACGAACTCATTGCTGCGATCAAAGCGGAACCTTTCGATGGCGGGAGCGACTTTTCAGCTCTCGCTTCAACTCTGAAAAAAAATCCAATCGACGCCGCAAATTCATACACACTGCTTTTCAGTGATGGCTTCGATACGCTTTCCGGACAAGCGCTTGCATTTGATGGTCTTTCGGTCATCGCAGTGGTCTCACAAATGGTCGCGGATTCTGAATCACTACGCCAAGCTTGTGCGGGTGCATTGATCGATCTCAAAGCCGTTGATGGTGATTCCGCGTGGAAGCAAATAACTACTCCGACGCCTCGTGTAATCGGACTTCGAGGCACTGGAATTGCTCAAGTCCAAGGCATCGGCCAGTCAGCGAGTGCACGTATCAAATTGTTAGGTCAGCTCACAGCTGATGAAGCTTCCGTGCAAATCGCTTATGCAGACGGCACGTTTTCCGAGGCTTTCATCCTACGCGCTGCAGATGCGAAAGAAGGCAAGGTCCTCGCCACCGCATGGGCATCCGCACGCGTGAGCCAGCTCTCACCGCGTGCCGATCAGATGGAAGATGAATTGCTCTCTCTCGGCAGAACCTACGGACTTGTCAGCCCCGCGACCTCACTCATCGTGCTAGAATCTCTCGATCAATGGGTTCGCCACGAAATCGAACCGCCCGCTTCACTTCCCGAGATGCGCAACCAGTGGCAGTCTGCGATGAAATCCATGCCGAAAAATAACGGCCTAACAGAAACGCAAAGGATTGAGCAACTCGTCGCGCTTTGGGAAGCCCGCGTGTCGTGGTGGAAAACGGATTTCTCCAAAGGGAAACCGAATCTTAGTGGCAGATCCGATGGGGTTCCTCGGGCTATGACCCGTCGTGGTAATGATAGTGGTGATGGCTTCGCCGCACAAGAATCAGCAGGATTTAGCGGTAGGGCTCCCAGTGCGCCAAGCTCAGCAACAAGGAGCAATGCATTAGCTGCTCCCCAAGAAGAAGAAAGACTAACCGGGATGTCCGCAATCAAGGAAGTAAATGGCCAAGCAGCTCCGAGCTCATCTATCGCCATCAAGCCATGGGATCCAAGCACTCCCTACCTCAAAGCCATCAGTGCTGCAGATCCCGAGAAGCGCTACTCCACTTATATCAGCGAGCGCTCGAAGTGGGCAGAAAGCCCGGCGTTCTTTCTCGATTGCGCCGATTTCTTTTACAAAAACGACGATAACATACATGGCCGTCGCATCCTTACGAACCTCGCAGAAATGCGGGTGGAAGATGCCGCGATGCTGCGTGTGCTTGCCTGGCGTTTGCGTCAAGCCGATGAGCTAGCGGTTGCTGCTGTGGTTCTACGCCGCGTTGCAAAACTTCGCCCAGAAGAGCCTCAATCACTCCGCGATCTCGCTCTGGTTCTTGCCGATCATGGCCAAGCCACCGGTTCCACTCCGCATCTCGAAGAAGCCATGCAGCTCTTGCTCAATTGCGCCATCGGAAATTGGCAACGCCATCGCGAGACGATTTGCATTTTTGCTCTCGAAGAACTCAACGCCCTCGTCGCATTGATCGAGAAGAAAGAATGGAAACCCGGCACCAAACCGAAAATTCCTGATTACGATAAACGCCTGCATGAAAATCTGGATACCGACTTACGCATCATCATGTCATGGGATGCGGATGCCACTGACATCGATCTCCATGTGTTAGAACCAGGCGGTGAAGAAGCTTTCTTCGGCAACAATCGAACAGGCCAAGGTGGACTCGTTTCTCAGGATATCACCGACGGATACGGGCCAGAAGAATACCTCATGCGCGTCGCTCCCATCGGGAGTTATACGCTCAAAACCAACTACTTCGCTTCCCGCCAGCAAACCGTCGTTGGTCCCGCCACCATCACAGCCACGGTCTTTACTAACTGGGGGCGGCCAAACGAAAAACGCGAAACTCTCACGATTCGTTTAGATAAACCCAAAGAGAAAATCGAAATCGGCACGATCCAGTTCGGCAACGGAGAGGTTAGTAGCGAGGAAAATAACCTCAAGATCGGCATGACCCGCGACCAAGTCATCGAAGCTCTCGGCAAACCCATCGACCCCGCCGCGAACCCACTTGTTTATACGGTCGGAGCCAAGACCTTAAAGATCCTTTTCGATGATTCTAACAAACTCACGCGCGTCACAGAAATTCTCCCAGGTGGTTCAGAGACGATTGTTTTGCAATGATGTCGAACTGTAATCTTGAAGCCCCAACGGGGCGTCATTCGAGAGCCCAGGGCAACGCCCTGGGACGGTCAGGCAAAAAAATGTTTCAGCCCTGAAGGGGCGTAACACGTTAGATATATCGCAGAGTATCGCCCCTTCAGGGCTCGAAATAGAGGGGGTTATTCAGCTCAGGGCGTTGCCCTGGGCTATCGAATTTCGCCCCGTTGGGGCTGAAGCGAGGTCGCGATTTAAAATCGCGGTTCCTTTCCAGAGGCCGAAGGATAAACGATGATCCGTGCCTCTGGGTTATTCCTGATATAGGCATACGCCCAGCCGAGGAGGACGGAGAGTTTGTTGCGGAAGCCGATGAGAAAGAGAATGTGAATCAACAACCACGCGATCCATGCGAAGAAACCATTCATGGTGAATTTTCCAGCTTTCATTACCGCAGCATTTTTTCCGATGATGGCCATCATGCCTTTGTCATTGTAACGGAACTGCGGGCGCAGGCTGTGTTTGCTATCGGCGAAGCGGGTGCCTTCGAGCCGGAGTTCTTCTTTGAGAACTTTTGCGATGTGATCACCCATCTGGGTCGCGGCTGGTGCGACGCCGGGCACGAATTTCTCATCGCGATCCCGCATGTTTGTTAGATCGCCAGCGACAAAAATATCCGGATGCCCCGGAACGGAGAGGTCAAGGTTCGGTGTGACGCGGCCACCTCTATCCATCTCAACCCCGAGATCTTTTGTCAGTGGATTCGCAGCAATCCCCGCCGCCCAGACGATGGCCTCGGCTTCTAACAACGTGCCGTCTTGGAAAAGCAGTTTGCCTTTTTGAACATCGGTCACGCGGGTTTGATTGCGAACCTCGACACCAAGGTCGATGAGCCGCTGCTTGGCGTAAACCGATTGATGCGGCGCGAAATGCTCAAGAATGGTGGGGGAGTTTTCGATCAGAATGACGCGGAGTTTGCTGGTATCGATCCTGCGGAAATTCGATTTCAACGAGCGGTGGATCAGATCCACGCAAGCACCTGCGAGCTCAACTCCGGTCGGGCCGCCACCGACGATGGCGATGGTCATCAGGCGTTTGCGCTCGGCCTCGTCTTTGGTTAGCTCGGCGCGCTCAAGGTTGGATAAAATCCTGCGGCGGATGTTTTGCGCATCGGCCAGGGATTTCAGGCCCAGTGAGTGTTCTTCCCATTGATCGTTTCCGAAGTAACCCGTCCTCGCACCTGCGGCGAGGATGAGGTAATCGAATTTGAACACTTCGCCCGATTTTCCGGTCAGACATTTTTCCTTGGGAGAAATAGAAACGACCTCATCCATCAGCACTGTGACGTTTTTTGCATCTGAGAGGATTTGGCGGATCGAGCGGGCAATGTCCGGAGCGGCGAGAGATGCGGTAGCCACTTGATAAAGCAGCGGCTGGAAAAGGTGATGGTTGGTGCGATCCAAAAGGATCACTTCGAAGCGTTTGTCATTCGCGAGCTTACGAGCGCACTCGAGCCCGGCAAAGCCTCCCCCGATGATGATGACGCGGCGTGGTGCGGTTTGCTTGTTTGCCATGCCCGCAAGGTGACATGCTTTATTCAAAAGGGCAAACCGAGCTTGTGAAAATTTTCACAAGCTCGGGAAATGCTTATCCCTAATCCTCAAACTGATGTTTCCGCCTCGTAGGCGCTCCACACATCACGCAAGTATCCCGGGTCGACCCAGTCATTCTGCCACAGGATGGACAACTGATAGGTGCGGTGCCCATTTTTCCATCGATCCGACCGTCCCGGGCATCGATTTCCAGCATTTTTGTTTCAAGCTCGGCCTCGGTGAGGGCGGCTCGATCTTTCAGTAATTCCCACATTGCCTGAGAGGCGAGAGAGAGGCGTTCGACGTGACGTTTCATGTTATCGATATCGTTGCCATGACGATCGGCTTTGGATTTGGCGTCGTTTGCGGTGCGTCCTGCACTGTCGATTTGCTGTTGTTGGTAGAGATCCCAGATCATGAGTTTTGTTGTTTAACGTGAAAAGTTAGGCAACCGCGAGGTGGAGTGTCGAGATAGAAGCGAAGGGGGATATGTGTGTTTACGGCGGCGGACTCGTCGTGCCGTCGGGAAAGACGATGTTAGTTTTCGGAAGTGCTGCATGCAGTTCGCGCAAAGCGGCGGCGGGGATTTTGTGGCAACCCTGTAGGTAGAGGTATTCCAGTGCATTGAGACCCTTCAACCCGTCTATAGTCTGCAATTCCGCGCAGTCACAGAGGTTGAGATGTCTCAGAGTAGTAAGGTTCTTAAGTCCGTCTACGTTCTTCAATTCGGTACAGCCTTGGAGGTAAATCCATTTTATATTACTGAGTTCCTTGAGTGAGTCCACGTTTTGTAGCTCGTTGCAGCCAATGAGTTCGATATATGTCAAAGTAGCAATGTTCTTGAGTCCGTCTATGTTCCGCAAATCGCTGCAGTCATTTAGAAAGAGTATTTCCAGAGCTGGGAGGTTCTTGAGCCCGTCCACGTTCTGTAACTCGGTACAGCCGCTGAGGCTGAGGAATAGTAAATTGTTTAGATCCTTGAGTGCGTTCACGTTCTGGAGCTTGATGCAGCCTTTGAACTCGAGTAAGTTAGGGCGGAGGCGTTGGAGCATTTCGCGGTAATCATCAAGGTCAGAGACTTCTAATATTTGAAGTTCGCGTTGGTGCGAGCCCCAGGTGTCCATTTTCAGTGCATTGCGCCAATCCTTGCGAATGAGACTGATGGGGTCCTCGGAATACCAATAAAACCCAGCATGCTTCGCCATGCGGACGGCATTGTTGTAGGCGAAGAGCTGCCAAATCAGCCATGCGATGAAGACAAGTAAAATGGCGGTGATGCTACCCCAAAGTTTCTTCTTAAAGCTTTGGTTGGTCTTCGCGGTGTGCCCGTATTTCACTCCCTTCATCAACCACGCACTGCCGACAAAGTCAATGGAGCAGGCGTGTCTCACGCTTTGAGGCGGGAGGGTGTCTCACCCTCCGATCGGAAAAACAAACGGTGAGACACCGTTCCGCCTCATGCTGTGAGGACACAGCAGCTCCATATGATCCTTGCATGGTGCGGCATGTGCTGCTTGGTTTCGACTTATGAACGTTTATCAACTCGGAAAACTCTCGCTCTTTACGGCACTCACCTTCGCGATTTGCGGTTTAGCCTCAGCACACGAAGTCAAGCCGTTAACCCCTGAACTTCTAACAGAATACAATTTGGATGGGGCATTTTACAAAAAAGGCACGATGGTGCAGGACATTTTGATCGCCACCTCGGAGAAGGTTCCGGATGTCACGCATTTGGAGACGGCTTATTTGTTTGATCAGATGATGAAGGAATTGAAGCCGGACATCGCGCAACGCATTCGCGATCAGAAAGTGCTTTGCATTTTGGTCGGCCACAACGAACTGACGTCGGATGTGCCCCAGTACAAATCCGAATTAACCGGCAAGGAGCTGAATTTCTACAACTGGCGGCAGCGCGGATTTCTCGATAAGAAAAACGACAGGTTTGTGGTGTTGTTCGCGGAGGAAGACGTGATGGAATATGAGGGTGGCATGCAGATCGAAAGCATCCTGATCCATGAGTTCGGCCATGTGATTCACGGCCCGGGTTTTGATGATGAGCTCAAAAAGAAATGGACGGCGACCTATGAGGCTTCCATGGCGAACAAACGTTGGCAGGATGGTCTTGCGGCACAACGTTTCCGCCGGGTGCAGGGAAATGAACCGGTGCTTCTGTTAGATGCTTTGATCAAAGCCTTTCCTAAGCAATCTCCTGAACTTTTGAAAAAATGTTTGGATGGCGGAGATATTCTGATGAATGAAAAACCCACGAATTCCGAGGTCAAGGTAACCGGAAAAGACCAGGTGCTGATTGTGTTTGGCGGACCGAAAGATTGTTACGCCTCGAAAAACCGCGCGGAGTATTTCGCCGAAGGCGTGCAATGCTGGTTCAACACGAATCGGACGATGGATCACGATCACAACCACATCTCCACACGCGAACAGCTCAAAGCCTACGACCCGGATCTCGCTAAATTTTGCGAAGAGGTTTTGGGCGATGGTGAATGGCGTTTCGTATCTCCCCGCAAGCGCGCTGGCAAAGATCACCTAGCTTCTTATGAGCCAACCAAAGCACCCGTCGTCGTGGACACCGAGGAAATCCGGATTGCCGGTCTCGATTACTACGATGAATATTGGAAAGACCATTGGCAGCGGTTGTTGGATAAGCATGCAGCCAAGTAAAGTTGAGAGTTTCCATTGTTAGGTTTCCCTGCTTTTCTTCGTTCAGATGCACATCAGATTTACCGAACAGGAATTGGCCACCTTGGTTGAAATGCTCACCCTGGCGGTGAGCGTGGCTTCCTGGAATCAAAAGCCATCGGCGGATCAGAAGATTTCTGAATACGAAGATTTCGAAAGCAAGATGCTAGAGAAAGCTGCGCAAAACGGCTTGGCGGCGATCATTGAATTCGACGAGGAAACCAAACGTTTCCGGGTCAAGAAAGAGGTCGAGGAAAAAATGTTTTACCACGAATGTTACGAGGAATTCCGCAACGAGAGTTTCTGGGATGAACTGACGATCCGTATGGCGGATCGGGATCTCGTCAAATCCATCGGAGCCGCCGCATGGGAGGCACTTACCGAAGAAGAGCGCCGCGCTCGCACCGTCTCTTGGGAAAAACGTTACTGGGATGAGTTTTCAAAAAACGGCGTCGAGCGAGTCATCGTCATGTCTCCACCTGGCGAAGGTTAAATTTTACTTTCCGCGATCTTCCGTTTGACAAATCCGGTGGCTTGATGCATTTCCTTCACCCCCGCCGTTGGTGGGAAGACGGAAAACGGCAGTGTAGCTCAGCGGTAGAGCAGAGGACTCATAAGCCTTTGGTCGGCGGTTCAAATCCGCCCCCTGCCACCATTCTTTCTTGTCCATGAGTTATGACTTTTTTAGTCTAACAAAACTAGTGCCTGATCCCGTATATCAGGGTCTACACCCAAGTTTGGGGGATGAGATAATTTTTACCGCAGCCAGGTGCTGCACACGGGAACCGTGGTATAATATCTCACGCCAAGTGAAGAAACCCGATTGACTCAGCGGGTAAGAACGACCCGATAGAATCTCTTGGTCGAGGAGTTCATGTTTGGATCAGGAACGGTAGCGCTGGTTGTCGTGCCCGTGGCATCGATTCCAGTTGCGATTTTTTCCCAGGCTTCCAGTTCAGATGAGGCTTCGATGTCATAGGTGAAGCCGTTTTCGCTCCGCCAGCTCAGGGTGACATTCTTCTCCGTCCCATCCGGGAGGCTGCTGAGGATCCGGAAGGTTTGGGCCAATGGTACTGTTACTTGCGGCACTTCGGCTGGCGGATAGGGAACCGGCGCCCCGGTTGATTGGATCTGCAGCGGGGTCGCATCCCAGTTGTCGGGCTGATTGAGCCACGCGTTGAGATCGCCGGCCATGCTTGCGGCGATATCCCCGTAGAGGAGCTGATTCGAGTAGGATCCGTCGAACAGATCGTGGGTTTCCGAGATGTCGCTGCTGAAACGGTAAAGTTCCCATGGTTCCGAAATCACTTTAAGACCCTCGCTGACATCCTCGCCCGAACTTGGATTGCCGGTGTAATTGAGGTCGTAATTGTAGATCAGTTTGTAGTCCTCGCCATTGATCCGGGCGATCGCCACATCGACCGGGCGGGCCCGTTGATCAAGGTAACCGGGGAAATGATAGAAGATTGGGCTGCGGTCGCGTGGATTGGCTGCGGGATCGGTGATATGATTCGCGAAAGATTCACCGTCAAACGGGATTCCTGGGGGAAGCGCGATTCCGGCTCTTTCGAGGAAGGTCGGATAGAAGTCCACTGCGTGAACCAAGGTATCCGTCTGGGTCGCTGCAGGCACGACGCCGGGTTGGCGGACAATCATGGGCACGCGCAGGCCTCCATTCCAGAACGCTCCCTTTTGATGCCGGAGCGGATCGTTGTCGGTCTCGCCGATGTGGCCGCCATTGTCGGAGAGGAACACCACGAGGGTATTGGCGGCAATCGAGTCGGACATATTACCGTCGCCATTCGGGTCGCTCAGCCGGTCGAGGATACGGCCGACGTTCTGATCCATGCCTTGGACAAGTGCGGCGTATTGCGCATCCTTGTGAGTTGCGGTGGTGGGAAGGGAGTTATACTTCGCACGTAGGTCCGGCCTAGGCTGGATAGGCGTGTGCACCGCATAGAAATGGACCTGCATGAAGAAAGGCCGATCAGCCAAATTGCCCGTCTGATGATCCCGGATGAAGGCGGTTGCGGCATCGCCCATCGCATCGGTGATGTGTTTGTCGGTGCCTATCAGCGTCGTGGGATCGTTCCCATTGGCGAGAGGGGCAAGATTCGCGGCAACGTATTCGGCGGTATAGCTGGATGCATAAGCGGCAAGACCGGGGCCGATTTTGTTGTCCCAAGTTTCGTTGATTGCAAAATAGTTGCCGGGAGTTCCGGATTCGTTGCCGCCAAAGTTGTAATCGAAGCCTTGGTTTTCTGGCAGGGCCGCTGCTCCGGCTTCGTGATTGGCGAGGTGGTATTTTCCGAGATGAGCGGTGACATAGCCGCCCTGTTGCAGGGCTTCCGACCAGATGACGTGTGAAGGCGGAATATCCTCGTTCTGCGTGGGCCCGCTGTAGAATGGCGTGCCGACCCCACGATTCAAGTCAACGACATGGTAAACCCCATTTCCCGGCCGGGACGGATACTGGCCGGAAATCAAAGCTGCGCGCGAGGGCGCGCAGTTCGGATGGACGAAGGCGTGGGTGAACGAGAGTCCCTCCTGCGCGAGGCGGGTGAGATTGGGAGTCTGGTAGTAACTGCTACCGTAATTTACTCCCTTGATGACGTTGGGGCCGGTTGACCCGCACTGGACGTCGGTCCAGCCAAGGTCGTCGGCAAGGATGAAGACGATGTTCGGCTTGCCGACGGGAGCAGGTGTCGGCGTTTCCCCAGTACCGAGGACTGCGAAGACAAGATCGGCGTCGGAATTGGTGAACGGCTGCCAGCCGGCGGTGCTGTTATTTTGGGCGCCTGCGCCGGTGGGGAAAAGTGGGGCATTGCTGAGGCTTACGGAAAAGTTGGTGGAGCCGACACCGGTCAGCGAAACGAAATAAGAGCCGCGGCTGAGAGCAACCGGCGCGGCGAGGTTGATCCGGAACAGATCGCTGGCCACCAGTCCGCTAGGAAGCGAATAGGTGCCAGTAGCGACGGGCGTAAGCATCCAGGGCTTGTCGTCCATGGCGCGGAAGAGTTGGAGTTGGAAGGTGCCGGGCGTGGAAACGCCGGCGCATTCGAAGACGAACGCGCTGGCGGTCGAGGCGGCGGGGAGCGAGAAAGACTGGCCCTTCGAGTTTCCCGCAGCGATCGTGGTGGTTGCTACGTTGGTGCCGGGGTTGCGATTTTCCGCGAGGGTAGGCGTGGGGAATTCCGACTCGATTGTAGTGCCGGTGGTTGCGCCGGGGAGGGAAACGGTGAACTCGTTCAGCAGTAAGTCACTGTCGCCGCCCGAAACCTTTAATTCGAGAACGGTTCCCGCTTCGATTACTATAAGGCCCCCGGTCACGATGGGACTGGACGCGAGCAAAATGTCGGTGGCGGGGCCTTGGTTGCCGTTGGCTGTGATAGTGAGCGAGGTGCCATTGGTGAAAGGATTGGTGCCGGAGACGAAGGAGAGGGTCGCGATTTCTCCGTTGGCGAAGTTTCCGAGGCGGAGGGAGGTGAGGGAGACTTGTGCATCGAAGCTGAAGCGGATGCTTTCGCCCTTGTCTCCTTCGAGGCGGGTGTCGTTAGGGTTGCTTTCGCTATTGGTGCTGACGCCAAAGCCTTGGCTGTTGGCTCCCAAGGTCGCGGTGCCGCTGGTGGAAGCGGCAGTTAGGGTGAGCTGAATGCCGTTGACGGTCGGGGTGACGCTTGCGACGGAGGCATCGACGATGTTCACGTTCCCCGCGCCGCTGTTCTGACTGTTGTTGGCGCTGGTGGTTCCCGTCTGCGAGAAATCAAAGACCGCAGCCGTGGCGCTACCGAGGGTGGCGATGGTGGCGAAGAGGATGGGAATGGAGAAGGAATGCAAGAGACCGGGACTGGTGCGTATGGGACGATGGCTCATTATGGCTGATGATTGTTAAAGGGGTATGCGAATGGTGGTGAAGTTCTAACAGGAAGATTTAATCAGCAGGGAAGTGAAGCAGCGCTTCCCATGACGACACGCCGAAAGCGATGGCGGCTGCTTTTTTTAGCAATTTCCGATTCAACATCTTTACCACATAGCCCAAAACCGAAGCAGGGAACATCCTACAAAATGGGGATACGGAAACGCTGGGCGAGCATGAATCCTATGTCAGATTGCTAGGCCTTGTACGCAATTCGATCCTTCAATGCGAAGAGCGGATAATCAGAAAACGAACTAAGGAAACCATGGAAATCGAGATGAGAATGAAGTTGTTAGTGTGTGGAATGGTGGCTTGCAGCGGTGTCGCTTGGGCGGTGCCGGAAGGTTGGACGATCACACAGTTCGCGGCTCCACCGGAGGGGGAGTATCCGGCGGCGATATCGGCTGCGGCGAACGGTGACGTTTACATTTCCTCAGACAGAAACGGCTCTCTGGGGCACGACCCTAAGTTCGGAAAAATTGTACGTGCGACGGATACGAACGGAGATGGGAAGGCGGATAAGTTTCAGGACTACGTTCCACTCGTGACGAGTCCGAGGGGCGGGCATTATGTGGGCGGCACGTTTTATCTAATTCATCCGCCGTATCTCAGCGCCTATCGCGACACGACGGGTGACGGCGTGGCGGATGAACACAAGGTGCTGGTAAAAGGCTTCGGCTGGGGGGTAGAGCATCCGCGCGGTGCGGATCATACGACGAACGGAGTAAGGATGGGCATCGATGGCTGGCTTTACGTGGCAGTCGGAGATTTCGGGATGCCGGATGCGGTCGGTGCCGATGGCACGCACCTCACCCGGTGGGGCGGTGGTGTGGTGCGGGTGAGGCCGGACGGATCTGAAATGGAACCTTATTCCCTAAATACGCGGAACATTTATGACACGGCGATCTCGCCGACATTGGATCTTTTTTCGCGCGATAATACGAACGACGGGAAGGGCTGGAATACGAGGTTTCACCACTTTGTACCGATGGGCGATTACGGGTACCCGCGGCTCTATAAGAATTTCTCCGACGAGATCATAACTCCTCTGAAAGACTACGGCGGCGGATCGGGAACGGGCGCGCTGTCGCTCAACGAGCCGGGGTTTCCGAAAGAATATACAAACGCGATTTTCACGACGGACTGGACCACGGGGAATGTTTACCTGCATCCGATGAAGCCTATGGAAGCGACCTTCGAAGCGGATCAGAAGGTGTTTCACGAATTGCCGCGTGCGGTTGATATCGATGTGGATGGCTCCTCAAGACTGTATCTCGCGGACTGGAGGAACGGGCGTTTCAAGTATGAACCGAATCAAGAGGTGGGCATGATCCATCAGGTGCTGCCACCCGGCTGGAATAAAAGGGAATTCTCGGATGTGAAGAAGTTGAGCGACGAGGATTTGGCGAATCAGATTGGATCGGACAGCGCGGTGATGCGGCTTGAGGCGCAGCGGGAAATGATTTCGCGGGGCGTGAAAGATGTTTTTGCAGCGAACCTCATCAAGCTGAGCAACGATGCCTCGGCACACCTTCACAAAAGGGTGGCGGCGATTTTTACCTACAAGCAGCTCTATGGGGAAAACGCCAACAAGATGCTGGCAGGTTTGGCAAACGACGCGCTGGTTCGTGAATTCGCGCTGAGAGCTCTGGCAGACAGAAAGAGCCAGATGAAGGATGTTAATTCCGAGGTTTTCGTGAACCATTTGAAGGATGAGAATCCCAGGGTGAGGCTGCATGCGCTGAACGGTCTGGCGCGGCTCGGTGCGAAGGAGGCGGCTCCGGAAATTCTCAAATCCATTGCGAACATGAATCTTCATCCGGGCAAGATTGACACAACTGAGCGCAGGGTGGTGCCGCATGTCGCAATCAAGGCTCTCGTGGCTTTACGGGCCGAGGAGGCTTGTCTTGCCGCTGTGAAAGAGAGTTCAACACGCGCTGTGGCTTTGCGGGCGTTGCAGGAAATGCACAGTGTGGCAGT
Organism: Verrucomicrobiota bacterium; assembly: GCA_040384845.1. Classification (GTDB taxonomy): domain Bacteria; phylum Verrucomicrobiota; class Verrucomicrobiia; order Verrucomicrobiales; family Akkermansiaceae; genus Luteolibacter. The sequence goes on from JAZKIL010000016.1 coordinate 85,548, forward strand.
CGTGGACGGTTTGATCAAGCTGGTGACGGAAGCCAGCGATCCGGAAATCACGCGGGGATCTTTGGAGGCTCTCGCACGTCTTTATTTCAAGGAGAAGGAATGGGATCTTGAGGAATGGTGGAACACCCGGCCGGATGACCGGGGTCCGTATTATTATCCCACCGAATGGGAAGCCACGGCGAAGATCCGCCAGACGATCGAAGAACATTTCCCGAAGATTGCTGAAGCAGGCCGGAACGAATTTCTCGCGCTGCTGGCTAAAAACAGAATCCCCGTAAGCGAACTGAAATTGTCCGGGCTCGATCCGCTGTTGATCACCCTATCTGCTCAGAAGCCTGATGAGTCGGCTCTGGCTTTGCTTGTGGATGCGGCGGGGGATCCGAAACGGGAGTGGGCACAACGCCTCCTTGCTTATCAGGCCTTAGATCGCGCCGGAACGAAAATAGCCGTGCCCGCACAGGTGAAAACACTGGCCACTTGGGTATCGCAGAAGATCCCGGAGGCCGCGAGCCATGTATCGGATTTCGTGAACGATCCACGTCGCAGCATGGACATCAAGACGCTCAATAAAATTGCGAAAAAAGGAGAGGATGGTGAAAGTATGATCGCTTGGAAGTCCCTGCTGACGGTATTCAACAGCCCACTGTCCAATGGGAAATCCAAAAAGGAAGTGAGCAAATTGCTTGATGCAAAGCCGATGGAAGTGGGGCTTTTCATGGCGATCGCCGACATGAAGCTAAGAGGATTCGAAACCCAGATTGATGCCGGCATAGGCAGTGATAACGAGAAGACCATCGCCGCCGCGAAGCGTGCGAAAGAAGCTGGAGCATCGGCGAAAGACGGCGGGAAAAAGGTCGGCGAGATGAAGCCGGAAGAGGCGACGGAATTTGCGATGAAGAACAAGGGGGATGCGAAGAACGGAGAGAGGCTTTACGTTTCCCAAGGATGTATCGCGTGTCATGCCATCGATCCCAAGGCGGTGCAAAAGGGTCCGTATCTCGGTGCGGCGGGGGCGAAATTCCAGCGCGATTATCTAGTGGAGTCGGTTATCGCTCCGGACGCTGTAGTGGCGCAGGGATTCCAGACTGCGGTGTTCACGATGAAGGACGGAAAGACCGCAATGGGTTTTGTGACCAACGAAGCGGACGACGTCATTGATCTCAGGGACATTGCCGGACAGGTTTCAAAAATTAAGCGTTCCGAGGTGAAGGAGGAAAAACATCTTTCTCAGTCAATGATGCCATCCGGACTAGCAAACACTCTCAGCATTGGTGAGTTCACGGATCTTATCGAATACCTCGTGGCATTGAAAAACGTGGGAGGCTGAGATCAAGGTATGCCAGGAAAACTTTGAAAAAGAAAAAATCATGAAAAAGAAATCAATCGTCATCACGCTCGCGTTAGTAGGAGCGTGCTTAGTTCAATACGCATCTGCGGAAACCAAACCTCTCAAGGCGTTGCTACTCACCGGCGGTTGCTGCCACGACTATGCTGCGCAGAAGGACCTCCTGAAAAAAGGCATTGAAGCGCGCGGCAACATCATCGTGGATCAGATCCACACTGATGATACCTCATCCAAACCCAATCTGCCTATCTATGGGTTGCCGGAATATTCCAAGGGGTATGACGTTGTCATCCACAATGAATGCGCTGCCGACATCTCCGATGATAAAATTGTCAAAGGAGTAATTTCTCCCCACCAAGCAGGCACACCGGCGGTCAACCTGCATTGCGCTATGCATTCCTACCGTGCTGAAAAATTTAAAAAACCCGTTAAGGAAACCGGAACGCCGAGCTCGCAATGGTTCGAATTCGTTGGTATTCAATCCACTTCCCACGGCCCCAAGAAACCCGTTTCCATTGTATTTGTGGATAAGAAACACCCGATCACTAAGCCTCTTGGCGATTGGGTCACCTCGGACGAGGAACTCTACAACAACGTGACCGTTTTTCCCACCGCCCACCCTCTCGCGACTGGCGAGCAACTGGGTAAGACAGCTGTCGTTACTTGGACGAATGATTACAAGGGCACCCGCGTGTTCAATACGTCAATCGGCCATTTCAACGAAACCATCTCCGATCCGCGCTATCTTGATCTCGTTACCCGCGGCCTGCTCTGGGTCTGCGGAAAACTTGATGATGAAGGCAATATCGTGGAGGGATATGAAGCGAGCATTACAAAGAAGTAAACGTTTGCTGTGTAGCAAGGCAGTGTGGGTAAACTAACATTTTTTTGTAAGAGCTGTCCGCCTCCGATTTTTTCTAAGCATTGAACGGAATTTGTAAACGGTTACCAATGGTACCGGAGATCCACTTTCTTAGCATACGAGTTCGTCTCGTATGTCGATAACAGCGGTATAAAAAAACCCGTGCGACTAGATGTGCCGCACGGGTGGATTCTCTCAATAAGGAACAGGCAGATATTATTTCTTTTTCTTGCCATTGTCGCTGGCGGCAAACTCTTCTTTGGAGAGTTTACCATCAGCGTCCTTGTCTTGTTTGGTGAACGCGGCACCTGCTTTTTCGGCATCCTTGGCGCCCTCGGCGAACTCCTCTTTTGATAGGAAGCTGTCGCCATCCTTGTCCTTCTTTTTGAAAGTCTTTTCGGGATCCGACTTCTTAGGTTGGTCCTTCTCAGCCTCTTCTTCAGCGTGCAAGGGAATGGCGAGCGCGAGGCTCATGGCGATGATTGCGATGGTTTTCATATGTAATACAGTTAGTGGATTTCCCTTAGTACGGGAGATTCATTTAATAGCGCGAGATCGATGCCGGCGCTATTAGATTTCGCTCGTATCCTATATAATGAGGATGTAAATCGATCTCCCGTTTGGGCGTCTGATGGTTGTGAACCTTTGGCTCAGAGCCAGACATCCGGATGATTCTTTCGACGTGTTTTGGTGCTATTTGGGAGAGCTGATAGTCGCGGCTAGATAGCGGCGTTGGGTAACCATTCAACGATAATTATTCAACGTGGAATGCCGATCAGCCATCTCGAGTTTCATGTCCTCATTATATAGGATACGAGCGGAATTAAATAGCGTCGGCATCGGTTTTTAGCATAGTTGATTTATGTTGATTCCAAAAATACTAAGAGAAGGAGCCGCAGTGGTATTCGGCGTATGGGTGATGGCGAGTGGCGCTTGCGCTGGGAATGGTCCGCCAAATATCGTTCTGATTTATGCCGATGATCTTGGCTGGAAAGATGTGGGTTATAACGGCAGCGATTTTCACGAAACACCAAACATCGACCGACTCGCCAAGGAGGGGATGGTTTTTCACCAAGCTTATGCCGGTGCCGCGAACTGCGCACCGAGCCGAGCATGCCTGCTTTCCGGGACTTACACGCCCCGCCACGGGGTTTATGCCGTAGACAGCACGGACCGCGGTCCGAAAAATTCACAGCGATTGGTTCCGATTCCCAATAAATCCGGGCTCGCCCCTGAGGAGATTATCTTGGCGGACGCCATGAAGAGTGCCGGATATGCCACCGGTATTTTCGGGAAGTGGCATCTGGATGGCCCGGATGGAGCGGAGCCGTCCGCGCAAGGCTTTGACGTTGTCTTTGACTCCGAGGAGGGAAACCCCAACCAGAAGCGCGACCGTCCGACGGATCCCAAAGGGATTTTCTCGATCACACGTGCGGCAGGGGATTTTATCGAAAAATCAGCTGCGGAACGAAAGCCTTTTTTCGCATACGTTTCCCACCACGGGATCCACGGCGCATTGGAAGCTCGCCCCGAATCGCTCGCTAAGTTCAAAGCCAAAGCGCCGGGAAAACAGCACAAGAACCCGCTCTACGCCGCCTGCACCTACGATCTGGACGCTGGCGTTGGCGAGCTGATTGAACGCCTGAAGAAGCTTGGTCTCGCGGAAAACACCCTTGTCATCTTCACCTCGGATAACGGGGGAACCGGGGATGCTTCTCAAGAGCCACTGCGTGGCGACAAGGGCGGCTATTACGAGGGTGGCATCCGCGAACCATTCGTGGCGTGGTGGCCGGGAACCATCAAATCATCGGAATCCGACGTGCCCGTCCACCAGATCGATCTTTTCCCCACATTCCTTGCCGCCGCCGGTTCATCCGTGGCGAAGAGCCGCACGCTTGACGGAGAGAGCCTATTGCCGTTGTTCAAAAATTCAGGATCGCTCGCCCGGAAAGCAATCTTCTGGCATTTTCCGGGATACCTTAACAAATCTGTAAACCGCGGCCGCGAAGGGGATATCAAGCTCGGATTCCGCACCCGCCCGGTGTCAGTTATTCGCCAGGGAGATTGGAAACTTCACCTTTTCCACGAGGAATGGGTGCTGGACGGCGGGCGTGGCGGGCTCCCTGGAAACCATGCAGTTGAACTCTACAACATGAAAAAGGATCCCGGCGAAAGGGACGACTTGGCAGCCAGCGAAATGGGTCAGGTGAAAGTGCTGCTCGACGAGCTGCTGTCTTGGACGGAGAAAACCAAAGCCCCCATTCCGCAAGAGCGTAACCCGGATTTTGACTCGGAGGAGAAGCACGAAAAGCAGACAGACAAAAAACGAAAGTCCAAGTGAATCAATGATCCGTTTGCTTCCCTACCAAACGATTTCTGCCATCCCCGCCCAAACCCAGCTTCGCGATGGCGCCAGTGAATCGGCGCAGGGTTGCGGCTGGCTAATGTGATTTAGGCACACGGATGCTGGCTTTGTAGAAGGGCCTTTTCTCTCTCCCTGGGTTCCGAAGGAGTCAAGCATCTGCGGGTTGTAGTCGCCTGTGTGATGAGAGCCATTGCTCATCGCCTACTTAGAAAAGATTCCGATCCTCCTCAGATTGCTGTCTAGGGCGGGCTTACCTGGAGGCGGAAGAAGAGTACTGGCTCGGTGCTGATGTGAGGAGTCGCTTGGTAGGTCACCAAGTCGAAATCAGCATTCAGCGGACTGGTGCTAACCAACTCGACCGGAACCGTCCAATCCACCAGATTGCGTGACACTTGCCTGAGGTAGGTGAGGTTGTGGGTGCCTGTCTTGCGTTGGGGGTAGCTCCACTGGAATCGATCGTTTGAGATACCTGTGGGCGCATAGAGCGAAACTTCGCGGATCTGTGGCTGCCCGCCCAGTGCGTATTCGAGCAGACGAGAAAAGCCGTCGTTGTCGTCATCGGCCGTCCAATCAACCGGCGCATTGCCCAGATAACGGCGATGCCATGCGAGGGCGAATGTTTCGGGAGTGGCCGCCAGATCTGCGATTTCGCCTGGAGAAAGGGCGCGGCGGTAGATGCGCACATCGTCCAGTGTGCCGGAAAAATACCGGCTCTGCGCATCGGCACCGATTTTCACACTTCCATCGGCTGCGGTATTCATCGCTTGTGCGGAGCTGTCCGAAACGGGTTGGAGAGCCCCATCCAAGTAAAGCTTCACATCGTTGGCGTTGGGGGTGCCGTCATTCGCGAATGTGCAGGCGACGTGATGCCATTGGCCGTCGTTGACGGGGGTGGTGCCGACCGTATAGCCGCCGGTTATTTCCACCCGTGGGCGCCCAGTCGGGTCTAACAGGAATACCCATTTTCCTCCGCTTGTGCTCGATCCCCAGGCGATGAGCGGACTGTTCGTGGCCGTTGTTTTCACCCACAACGCGCAAGTCCTTGCACCTGTGCCGAGTACACCCGTGAAACCGTCGATGGCGACCTCGTCGTCGATTCCGTCGAAAGCGATGGCGCGGTCGCTCTTGCCGGATACCCACGGTGCGGTGGTCGAAGTAAAGCCCGAAAGCGTTGCGGTAACCCCGCCGCCCGCTTCGGTGGCGGAAAATCCGGAGGACTGGTTGAACGGGAACCAGTAATCACCGTCGCTGAAAGCCACCGCGACACGCACTGACGCAGTCGCCGTCGCGGCACCATCGGTGATGGTATAGGTGAAGGTGTCCTCTCCCAGAAATGTGGCATCCGGAGTGTAACGGACGGTGTTGCCTTGGATGATTGCGGTGCCCCTCTGCGGGGTTCCGACGCTCTGGATGGAGATGGGTTGGGGAGTTCCGTCGTCACTGTCGTTGTTGAGAACGGCGATTTCCACGGGCGTTGCTTGAGCCGTCGTGACCGTGTCGTCGAGGGCGGTCGGTGGCCCGGGCGGAATGGCAACATCGCGAAGGAAAATGCTGTCCGGGACGGAGGTCTTGGTGATGCCCGGGCCACTCCATTGCAGCGAGAGTGCTGGCGTGCCGACACCGCCATGGCGGTAGTAGAGTCGGAACGGATGTTTTCCCGCTTTCAGCCTGATCGTTCCGCTTTCCTCGGTGCTGCCGGGATAACCGAAGTCGGCATCGATCACCGAGGCTTCGTGGATACGGAGGTAGGCTCCGGTGTCGGCATTTAAGTAGAACGTGTAGGCACCATCGGTGGGGATGCTGAGGTAGCCGGTGAAAAGCAAGCCGACATCATCGCTGTCCGGGAGAACTGACAAATCGGGACGTGCGATATCGCCGGTGGAAACAGGGGTGAGATCCTGAAGCTTGGGCAACCATGGAAAGTTTTCCTCATACGCTTTCCAATCCACCCCGTTTGCGGTGCTTGGCGGTGAGACCGCTGGTATAAATTCGTCGTCGTAGGGTCGGGATGCGCTTGCATTGGGGCGACGCAGGCGCAGCACGGTGTCTTTCATGGTCTGTTGGAGGATGGCATTACTGGATGCGAGGTTGGTTGACTGTTTTGGGTCATTGGCGATGTCGTAGATTTCAAAATCCACGCCATGGTTCACCGTCTGGTATCGTACTCCCATGTAATCGCCGATTCGGAGAGCCTGCATCTCGTTGCGTTTGCGACCGCGACGCGAAGGCTCAAATTCCGCATACGATGGGGTGTTTCCGTTTTCGGAATACTCCACATAAACCGTGCCAGGCGGCTGGGTGGCGGTGCCGGTGAGCGTGGGGACAAGCGAAACCCCATCGGTGCGCGCTGGTGCGGGCACACCGGCCAGTTCCGCGAAGGTGGACATCCAGTCGTGAAACTGCGAAGGCACTTCGCTGATGCGATTTGCGGGGATTCCGCCCGGCCAGTGAGCAAGCGCCCCAGAACGAATTCCACCTTCCCAGGTATCGCGCTTGATGCCATCGAAGGGGCCGAAGGAATTGAAGAAATTTGGAGTTATCGCAGCCGGCAGGTAGGACTCGGTGCTGGGACCATTGTCCGAGGTGAAGACAATAAGCGTATCGTTGCTGATATCGAGATCCTCCAGGAGTTTCAGCATGTCGCCGACGCAATCGTCGAGGCGCCGGACACCTGCCGCGTAGCGCTTGTAAACATTCGGCCAACTCACCTCAGCCGTCGCTGGGTTGTTGTCATCGTCCCAAGTTGCCGACGCGTAATCCGGGTGGGTGTAGCTGTCGATCGTGCCGGAAGCCGTGTTGATCATGCTTCCTGGGGTGCCGGTCCATTGGAGTCCTCCATTCAAACCGCCTCCCGCTGGATAGGCCTGTGTGGGCAGTTCCAGGACAGCGTGAGGCGTGTCGTAGGCCAGATACATGAAAAAGGGTTGGTCGGGCTGGGCGGATTTTTGATCTACGATCCACTTCTTCGCTCGCGCGGTGAAGAGATCGGTCGTGTAGCATTTGTCCAAGGTGGCGGATATCTCGGAGTTGTTTTCCCAGACATCTTTCGGGCCTGTATATAGCCCTTCTTTAGGATAATGCTCATGACCCGCCCCGTGCCCTACGTAGCCGAAGAAATAGTCGAATCCGCGGTTGAGCGGAAAGGCTGGCCACGCGGGTTGCGACTGGCCCGAGGGAATGTTTCCCTGCAATCCCCATTTACCGATGACCGCCGTCGCGTAGCCCGCCTCTTTCAGGACAGTGGCAAGGGTGTGGTTATTTTCCAGCGCCTTGTCGAATTGGTTATCGCGCACACCCGCGTGACCCTGATGGACGCCGGTAAGCAGCGAGCCTCGGGCCGGTGCGCACACGGGGGCGGCGGTATAGTGCTGTCGCAGTTGTAGCCCTTGTTCCGCCATCAAATCCAACTGCGGGGTGAAGTGCCAGGGCTCGCTCCGGTTTCCTGCCGCCTTCCGGGCGTTTTGGAAGAATACCCCGATATCCCCATAGCCGAGATCATCGCATAAAATGAAAATGATGTTCGGCTTGCTGCCGGCCACCTGAGCATTTGCAGAAAGCGGAAGACTCAAGGGCACCAAAAAAAGGGCATAGAGATGGATCTTAATTCGGGGCATGGTGGGGTTTTTGGTCAAAGGGAAATGGATCCGAGCTGGTCACAAATGCATGGCTCCGATCACGGAAGTAGCTATTGATTTCATAAGTGGGAATGTAGGGCGAGATCGGTCTGTTAGGATGCTGTTAGGTCGCGCACAACCAGGCGTTTGATTGTCTTGGCGCTGCGTGGGGAGCATCTACTTCACAGCTCCGTTTTTCTTACCTAGGGCGATTTTTTCTTGTCTGCGGAATCGCTTTCAGGCGGGCGATCGCCGACCACATCTTTCTGCCAAGCCTCCCAGCTCGCCTGGAGACTCTTGACCCGTTCGGGAAACTGCGCGGACAGATCGTTCTGCTCTCCGATATCCACGCTCAGATCGTAAAGTCCGAGGGTGAGTCCCTTTGCATTCTTCGCCTTCGCGTAGGTAAGCTTCCATTTGCTCTCCCGGATGGCCCATTGGTCTTCCGATTTCCAGCTCATCGAAGAGCGCGGATCACCCTTCTTGGCGCCGGTGAGAAACGGCATGAGATTCACCCCATCAATCGGGTATTTTGCCTCCGGCGTCACGCCCGCCAGCGCCAGTACGGTCGCGGTTACGTCCATTTGCGAGACCACCGGCTCGTATTTTTCGCCGGCTTTCAGGTGCCCGGGCCATTTAAGGAAAAACGGCACGCGGATGCCGCCCTCCCATACCTCGCCCTTGCTGCCGCGCAAGGGGCCGTTTTGCGAGCCGTTCGGTGCATTCCGCGTCGTGGGGCCACCGTTGTCACTGATGAAATAGATCAGGGTGTTGTCCTCTAATCCCTCCTTCCGGAGTGTGTCCAGCACCCGGCCTATGCTCTCGTCCATCGCGAACAACATGCCGGCGTAGGCGCGGCGCTTGCCCTTGAGGGGCATGTCGTCAAAGCGGTTCGAATCCTTCGGCGGGTGCATCGGGTTATGTACGGCGTTGTAGGACAGATAAATGAAGAACGGCTGGTTCGATGCCTTCGCTCCCTTGATCAGTCCCACCGCCTTGTCCCCAAATCCAAACGTCGTATAAGCTGGTTCCTCCTCCACCGGCTTACGGCCGTCCATAAGCCGGTCGCCCGGTTGCCCTCCATCTAACGGATAATACGAGCGACCTCCGCCGAGGAAGCCATAAAAATCATCAAAACCACGGTTCATAGGATGAAACTCGTCCTTCTCGCCGAGATGCCATTTACCGATGATCGCGGTACGATAGCCTGCTTGTTTCAGATAATTGGCGATTGTCGGAACACCCGCCGTCATCCCTACATCGGTGCCTGGGCGCACCCAATCTCCCACGCCATCGCGCTGCTGATAGCGCCCCGTCAGCAGTGCGCAGCGTGTCGGGCTGCACACCGTTCCAGTTACGTAGCCATTCACAAATTGGACGCCTTCGCCAGCGAGAGCATCGAGGTTCGGCGTAGGAATATCCTTGCACCCGTGGACGCCGAGGTCGCCGTAGCCCAAGTCGTCCGCGACGATGTAGAGGACGTTTGGCTTCGCTGGCGTCGCGGCGAAGAGATGACCCGCGCCAAGCAGTGTGCCGATCACTGCGGTAGCTATTGATTTCATAGCTGGAATGCAGGGCGAAACCGGTCTGAGGCTAACGGACGACAGCCGGTTTTTATGGGTGAGTGGTTTCATGGGATAGGGTTTTTGATTGAATAAAATGGAGGCCTAGCGGCTGCGACCCGATTCAATGATTTCTGCGAGTTCGGTTTTAAGCTTCTCAGCGATCTCGGGGTGGTTCTTAATGACGTCGTTTTTCTCGAAAGGATCTTCAGCAAGATTATAGAGGACGAAGGGGGGCATCGGGGTGTTTCCGACCTTGCTCTCGACGACGGTGTTGCGGGCGTGTTTTTTGTCGTAGCGGTGGAGTTTCCAGTCTCCGGAGCGGTATCCGTAGGTTCCGTTGTTTCCATTGTCCTGCGTGACGAGGTGGGCGCGGCCTTTGGCTCCGTCCTTGCCGAGGAGGGCTCCGGTAATATCGAAGCTGTCGGGGAAGGCGTTTTCGGGGAACTCGGTTCCGGTGAGTTTGGCTAGGCTGTGGGCGAGGTCGATGGTGCAAACGATCTCGTCGGAAACACTAGGAGTGATGTGGCCTTTCCAGCGGGTGATGAAAGGGGTGCGGTTGCCGCCTTCATACACGCTGTATTTTCCGCCCTGGAATGGACCGGCGGCGCGATGGTCGCCGAGTTTTTCGAGGGATTCGTCAGCGTACCCGTCGTCCATGACCGGGCCGTTGTCTGAGCAGACGACGAAAAGGGTTTTTTCGGCAAGGCCGAGTCGATCGACGGCCTTCATGAGTTCGCCGACGCTCCAGTCGAACTGGATGATGGAGTCACCCCGGAAACCGTGGGAGGTGGTTCCTTGGAAGCGCTCGTGTGGCATGCGAGGAACGTGGATGTCGTGGGAGGCGAAGAAGAGGAAGAAGGGTTCGTCTTTGTTTTTCTCAATCCACTGGGTGGATTTCTCGACCCATTTGTCGGCGAGATCCTCGTCGCGGAAGCGGGCGGCATTGCCTCCGGTGTAGAAGCCGATGCGAGGGATGCCATTGTGGACGGTGTTGTTATGGCCGTGGGTTGGCTTCATCCTGAGGGTATCGCGACTGGTTCGGCCGTTGGGGTGGTCAGCGGGCTTTTTGTTGCCCACCCAGAGTGGATCGGCGGGGTCGAGGTTGAGGATGCGGTGATCTTGGAGATAGACTTGGGGGACGCGGTCGTTGGTGGTAGGGAGGAGAAAGCAGTGGTCGAAGCCTATCTCGAGAGGCCCGGGCTTGATCTCACCGTTCCAGTCCGGACCCTTGCCTGGCTCGCCGAGGCCGAGGTGCCATTTGCCGATGACGGCGGTCTTGTAACCGGCCTTTTTCATGACGTCGGGGAGGGTGAAGGTATCGGGATCCATCGTGAGGGGGCCGTTGGGTGCGGCGATGCCGGTGCCTTTCTTACGGAAGGCATATTCACCAGTGAGCAGGGAGTAACGAGTCGGGGTGCATGTGGAGGCGGAGCAGTAGCCTTGGGTGAAACGGACACCCTCTGCGGCGAGCTTGTCGAGGTTGGGTGTCTTGAAGGTGGTGGCTCCGTAGCAGGAGAGATCGCCATAGCCCAGGTCATCCGCCATGATGACGATGACATTGGGTTTTTCCGCGGCGGTGGCGATGGCGGCGGTAGCGAGGAGTGCAAGGAAGGCGGGGATAAGTTTCATGTATCTGTGAAATTCAGTGGATGATTGGTTTCGGGTACAAAAGGTGTTTCCGGTGTCCTCACAATAGGATGAAGTGGGGCTGCGCCGAGGTTAACCTGCCCAGACAGCCCAGCCGATGATTTTCAAGCACAGCGGCGACGGCGCAGCAGCATCAGGACTCCGATGCCCCCGAGCAAGGCGGCGGAAGGCTCGGGGATTTGAGTGACGAGCATATTGTCTAGGTAAACCCCTCTGTTACCGGTATCGCTGGCCGAGCTGTAAACGGACATACGATCAATGGAGGAGCCGCCCAGGTTGACGCTCAGAGATTGGCCACCGAAGGTGAGGTTCAAGGCAGTCCCTTGAAATACTGCAGTGAAGTCGCGCACTTCGGAGGCGGTCTCATCCCAAGCAAAAAGTACTGTCTGACCGGAAGTTCCGCTGGCAGTATTGGTGCCAGTCAGGTTCAGGGTTCCACTATTACTCCAAACGAGTGAGGCAACACTGGTTGCACCGCTGAAGAACTCGTAGCGCACGCCTCTGTTAGCAGCGGTGCGGCGGGCTGCGGTGTCGAAATTCCAGGTCACGGCATCAACGGAAAAATTCGCTACGTTATTAAGCACAACGGTGGTAAAGATCTGCACTCCGTTGTTATTGTTATCGGTATCATCCGCCAAAAGCGCACGATCGCCATTAGGGCCTTCTATCGTGTAGGTGGCACCAACCCGGGCGGTGTCCAAGGTCCATACGCCACCGGTTGTGACGGAATTCAAATTCGCGTCGGTGACTGCGCCCGTCGCGAGCGAATTGAAATTGGTCTGCATTAGCGTGGCAGCGTTTGCGGACGACACGGCTGCAAAACACGCCGCGATCGAGAGGAGTTTTCCGATATTTGCTATATGTTTCATGGGATTTTGGTTATTTTTATTGTAACGGTTTTTGTTTGAGGTTTTGGCACGGATAATTTGCACCATCCATGTCAATTTGACGTGAAAGATCGTCCTCAACAATCATTTCCGTCTCCCCATTTTATAGGAGGCGGATCGGTAATAAGAGTCTCTCGACAAATCCCTTTTTTACAGATTGGGAGATGGAGGACGAGGGGCAGCCTCTTGAGGTCTCGCGTGCGACCGACATCTCAATCATGGAAAACACAATTCATCCTCTAAAATAGGGATACCACACGAGTTGCCGAATGGTTAGTTTCAAACCCGTAACTGGACTTGGCTGTGCGAATGGCACATCTTGATTCTTATTCTAGCCTTAATTCAATGACCACGCGCCCTATTTTTTTTCCAAATATCCGCCGTTTCTTACTTATCGCCTGTTTGTGCCTGCCTTCCTTTGCGACTGCTGATCCCAAGGATAGCCGGAAGCCAAACATCGTTTTCATCCTGTGCGACGATCTCGGCTACGGTGACCTCGGAGCGTTTTTCCAGAACCGGGGTGATGGTGGAAGGAAGCCCAACGTGAAAATGGCGGCGACACCGCGGCTTGACGAGATCGCGGCCAAAGGCATGCAGATGCGTAACCATTATACGGCAGCGCCGGTTTGCGCGCCGGCTAGGGCTTCGCTGCTGTTGGGAGTCCATCAGGGGCATGCCAATGTACGGAACAATCAGTTCGACAAGGCGCTCGAAGATAACCACACGCTTGCAAGTGTTTTGAAGGAGGCGGGGTACCGCAGCGCATGCATAGGAAAATGGGGGCTTCAGGGTGAAGAGAAAATGCCGGCTCACCCTCTCAAGCGGGGCTTTGACGAGTATTTCGGCTACATCGGTCATGGTGCGGGCCACAAGCACTACCCTAAGGAAGACCGCCAGAAGCTTTTTGACGGTTTGGACGAGGTGAGCAAGGATTATGACAAATGTTACACAACGGATCTTTTCACGGCGCGAGCTAAGAAGTTTGTTATGGATCATCACAAAAAACAGCCGGAGCAGCCCTTTTTTCTCTATCTGGCATATGACACTCCGCACGCGAAGACCCAGGCGCCCTCCACCGAATATCCTGAGGGAGCTGGCACCAAAGGCGGTCTGCAATGGCTCGGCACCCCGGGACACATGATCAACACCGCCAGCGGCAAGCCGGATTCCTGGCTCTATCCCGAGCATCGCGATGCCACGTGGGAGGATCCCAAGCGCAAAGGTGTGCAACCTTGGCCGGATACCCAGAAGCGCTACGCCACCATGGTCCGGCGCATCGACGACTGCGTGAATGACCTCGTCGCCACCCTTCGTGATCTGGGGATCGAGAAAAACACCTTGGTCGTTTTTACTTCGGACAATGGCCCTTCCAAAGAATCATATCTCAATGGAAAGGACTCAAACGGTTATCCGCGTGAATTTGATCCCTCTTTTTTCATGGGGTATGGACCCTTCGATGGTATCAAACGCGATTGTTACGAAGGGGGTGTGCGCGTAGGAGCGATCGCCTACTGGCCAGAAACCATTCCTGCGGGAAAAATCAGTCCCCAAGCCAGCCAGTTCCATGATTGGATGCCAACATTCTGCGAAATGGCTGGAATCCCCGCACCTGCAAGGACCGACGGAGTTTCCCTGCTCCCCGAACTCGCCCAGCGGGGCGAGCGCCCACCCTCCACCGTCTATGTCGAATATTCTCACAAGAGCCCCATCCCGAAATCTAACGATTTCCTGCAAGAGCGGCAGGGAAATACACGGAGTGAGATGCAGATGATCCGAACCGGCGACTTGGTTGGTGTGCGTTATGATGTGGGCTCCCATGAGGACAAATTTGAGATTTACGATGTCGCCAAGGATCCTGCGCAGCGCCGGAATCTGGCCGATTCGAAGAGCGATATCCAGAATCGAATGAAAGACCGCGTATTGCAAATCCGCCGTCCGGATCCAACGTCCAAACGGCCTTACATGGATTCGTTGCCGATCCCTCCGGTTTCCTTGGCAGTATCCACCGTCGCTGGTTTGGAAATGCGCACCGTGCCAACAGAGATGCCGTGGCCGATTCATAAAGATGCAGTGAAGGGGGCTGCTCCGGTTTTTGTGACGACTCCGAAAGAGATTCCGGCATCAGTGGGTCCGGCCCATGGAGCTGTTTTCCAAGGTTGGCTACAAGTGCCAACTGAGGGTTCATACCAATTTTCCCTGCCTGAGGGCTGCCGGGCTGTCCTCAAACTACACGAGGCCACGGTGCTGGACACGGACCGCGGCTCAGGCGAAAGCGATGTTCGTCTTGCAGCGGGCCGACACCCATTGACTCTCTCCGTTTTGATGAAAGAGAAGTCTCCCGCTCCGCTTCTGATGTGGTCCGTTGACGGAGGTCAGGCTGAACCCATTCCAGCCAAGAACCTCACACGAGCAGCCAAATAAACGGAAAACAATATCCGATTATTCCAAGCTTTATCCTCAGATAGCCCATAACTTCTTTAACACTGAAACTCATGAAAAAATTTCTCTGCGTTCTCGCGCTCATCCTTCCCGCTGCCGCAGCGGAACTGCCCAACATCCTTTGGATTACGAGTGAGGACAACTCCGCCCATTGGATCGGATGCTATGGCAATCCGCAGGCTTCCACTCCTCGCATCGACAAACTTGCAGAAGGAGGCCTCCGCTTCACGCGGGCCTACTCCAACGGGCCTGTGTGTGCCGTGGCCCGCTCAACCATACTGATGGGCGCATATGCCCCCACCATGGGTACGCAGCACATGCGCAGCCGCCACCCCATTCCGACCTCATTCCGCCCCTACGTCTCCTATCTGAGGGAGGCCGGTTACTATTGCACCAATAATTCGAAGACCGACTACAATTTCCTAGGGGACGATGCGGCGCTTTGGGACGAGTGCTCCGGCAAAGCTCACTACCGAAACCGCCCGGAAGGAAAGCCTTTTATAGCTGTCTTCAATCTTACCGGTACGCACGAAAGCAAGCTGTTTGCAAGTAAGGCCAAGAAGAAACAAGGGCAAACCCGCCTTAAACCTGATGAGGTGGTGCTCCCGCCGAGCCAGCCGGACCTGCCGGAAATGCGTGAGGACACGGTGATCTATCACGACCTCATCACCGGCATGGACAAGCAGGTGGGCAAGCTTCTGGACGAACTTGAACAAGCCGGTCTGGCCGATGACACCATCATCTTTTATCACTCGGACCATGGCGGAGCGATGGCCCGAGGCAAACGCTATCTCCAGGACAGCGGAGTGCGGGTGCCGATGATCGTGCACCTTCCGGAAAAATGGCGTCATCTCGCACCGTTCAAACCTGGTTCGTCGGTTGAAGAGCCGATCGCTTTCGTGGATCTCGCACCCACCGTACTTTCGATAGCAGGCATTGCCACGCCCAAGTCCATGCAAGGCAGGGCCTTTCTTGGCAGCCACCGCGCGGCTCCCCGCGAGTTCGAGTTCCTTTTTGCCGATCGGTTCGAGGATACCCCAGGCATGCGCCGGGGTATTACTGACGGCAAGTTCAAATATATCCGTTGTTTCAGCCCCCATTTGCCAGGTGCGCCCTACAGCAGCTATCCTATGAAACACTCATCTTGGAAGGCGTGGCAGGAAGCCGCAAGTGAGGGGAAGCTCAAAGGCTATCATTATGATATTTGGCAAACACCCCAGCCCGTCGAATTACTTTTCGATCTCCAAGCGGATCCATGGGAAATCCGAAATCTTGCAGGCGATCCCGAACACTCCGGCCGCCTCGCCACGATGCGGGAACGGCTTCGCAAGCAAATGGTTGAAACGCATGACACCGGAGTGGTCCCGGAAGATATGTGGGAGGAACTTGCGAAAGACGGCACCATACACGCCGTGGTGAGGGCCGAGGGATTCGACCATGCGGGACTTGTGAATCTGGCATTTGACGCCACCACTTCCGGAGACGCATTGCCCGATTCCGTCCGGCTTGCCTTTTCCTCCAAATTGCCCGCTGCCCGCTACTGGGCTGCAACGGCTTGTCTGATCCGCGGGAAATCCGCCGCTTCCGCCGTTGAAGATCTGGAACGCCTTTCATCCGATCCCTTAAAACCTGTTAGCGAAGCTGCCAAAGCAGCCCTAGCTTCCATTCGGAAGTAGGATCAATGCGATTTAAAAAATAAATATCAGCTTCTCCTAGTAAGCCCAATTCCCTCAAACTCATGAAAAAAATTCTTTGCGCGCTCGCGCTCATCCTTCCCGCAGCAGCAGCGGAACTGCCCAACATCCTTTGGATCACTAGCGAGGACAACGCCGCCCACTGGATCGGATGCTACGGCAATCCGCAGGCTTCCACCCCTCGCATCGACAAACTGGCCGAGGGGGGGCTCCGCTTCACGCGCGCCTACTCCAACGCGCCGGTGTGTGCGGTTGCCCGCTCAACCATATTGATGGGTGCATATGCCACTACCATGGGCACGCAGCATATGCGCAGCCGCCACCCCATCCCGACCTCATTCCGCCCCTACGTCTCCTATCTGCGTGAGGCCGGTTACTATTGCACCAATAATTCGAAGACCGACTACAATTTCCGAGGCAAAGATGGGGCGCTCTGGGACGAGTGCTCCGACAAGGCCCACTATCGAAACCGCCCGGATGGAAAGCCTTTTATGGCTGTCTTCAATTTTACAACTACCCACGAAAGCTATCTCTTTCCAAGAAGGGTGACCAAGCAACGGAAAACGGGAGTTATCCCAGAGCAAACCCGCCTTAAACCCGCTGAGGTGGTGCTCCCGCCGAGCCAGCCGGACCTGCCGGAAATGCGTGAGGATGCGGCAATCTACCATGACTGCATCACAGCCATGGACAAGCAGGTAGGCAAGATTCTGGATGAACTTGAACAAGCGGGTCTCGCCGATGACACCATCGTCTTTTACTACTCGGATCACGGCGGGGCAATGGCACGAGGCAAACGCTATCTCCAAGACAGCGGAGTGCGGGTGCCGATGATTGTTCACCTTCCGGAAAAATGGCGTCATCTCGCACCATTCACACCGGGTTCGCCGGTTGAGGAGCCGGTCGCCTTCGTGGATCTCGCACCGACCGTGCTTTCCCTTGCAGGCATCGCCACACCTGAGTCCATGCAAGGCAGAGCCTTTCTTGGTAGCCACCGCGCGGCTCCCCGCGAGGTCGAGTTCCTTTTTGCCGATCGGTTCGATGACATCCCGGGCATGCGACGGGGTATCACCGATGGTAAGTTCAAATATATCCGTTGTTTCAGCCCTCATTTGGCGGGTGCTCCCTACAGCAGTTATGCGTTCCAACAGCAATCTTGGAAGGCGTGGCAGGACGCAGCGGGTGAGGGGAAACTGAAAGGTTATCATCATGATATCTGGCAAACACCCCAGCCCGTCGAATTGCTTTTCGATCTCCAAGCGGATCCATGGGAAATCCGAAATCTTGCAGGCGATCCCCAACACTCCGAGCGCCTCACCACGATGAGGGAACGGCTTCGCAAGCAAATGGTCGAAACGCATGACACCGGAGTGGTCCCGGAAGATATGTGGGAGGAACTTGCGAAAGACGGCACCATCCACGCCGTGGTGAGGGCCGAGGGATTCGACCATGCGGGAATGGTGGATCTAGCATTTGACGCCACCACTTCCGGGGACACATTGCCCGATTCCGTCCGGCTAGCCTTTTCCTCCAAATCGCCAGTCGCCCGCTACTGGGCTGCGACGGCTTGTCTGATCCGTGGGAAATCCGCCGCTTCCGCCGTTGAAGATCTGAAACGCCTTTCATCCGATCCCTTTAAACCTGTCAGCGAAACCGCCAAAGCAGCCATCGCTTCCATTGGGAACGCTGGAGCCAACCCTGATACCAGCCCATCCGTGCCTCCTATAAAATAGGGAGACGGAAATAATTGCCTCGGACGATCTTTCTCCTCAAATTGACATGGATAGTGCAAATTACCCTTGCCAAAAACCTAAATAAATAACAAAAACAGTTAGATTAAAACCCATAATCTCATGAAACATATAGGAAATATCGGAAAACTCCTCCTGATCCCGGCGTGTTTTGCAACCTTGTCTTCCGCAAAAGCTGCCACGCTGATGCAGACCAATTTCAATTCCCTCGCGACGGGCGCGGTCACCGAGGCGAATTTGAATTCCGTCACAACCGGTGGCACATGGACCCTGAACAACGGCCGTGGTGCCACCTACACGATTGAAGGCCCTACTGGCGATCATGCACTTGTGGTGGATGATACCAATGGCGGTAACGGCGGACTTCAGATCTTTACCACCGTTGTGCTTGCTGACGTAGCGGATTTCTCCGTTGATGCCGTGTCCTGGAGCTTCAATACCGCAACCGGTCGCGTCGGTATGAACAAAACCCTGCGCTACGAGTTCTTCAACGGTGCCACCAGTGTTGCCAATCTTGTTTGGGGTAACAGCGGAACCGCGGTTCTGACTGCTGGAGCCAGTACTGACAGTCAAAATTCCGCTTTCACAACGCTTGCTGCTTGGGATGAGACCGATACGGCCGTTCGCGCCTTCAATGCGGTATTTGAAGGGACTACTTTGAATGTCAACTTCGGTGGCCAATCTCTGAGCGTCAACCTCGGCGGCTCCTCCATTGATCGTATGTCCCTTTACAGCGGGGGTGCCGATACCGCTAACAAAGGCGGTTACCTCGACAACATGCTCGTCACCCAAATCCCCGAGCCCTCCGCGGCCTTCCTCGGTGGCATCGGAGTCCTGATGCTGCTGCGCCGTCGCCGCTGTGCCTGAAAATCATCGGCTGGGCTGCCTGGGCAGGTTAACCTCGGCGCAGCCCCACTTCATCCTATTGTGAGGGCACCGGAAACACCTTTTGTACCCGAAACCAATCATCCACTGAATTTCACAGATACATGAAACTTATCCCCGCCTTCCTTATACTCCTTTCCACCGCCGTCATCGCCAGCGCCGCCGAAAAGCCCAACATCGTTTTCATCATCGCCGACGATCTCGGTTACGGCGACCTCGGCAGCTTCGGCCAGAAAACCATCCAAACCCCAGTGCTCGACAAACTGGCCGCCGAGGGCATCCGCTTCGCGCAGCATTATTCCGGATCCACCGTTTGCGGCCCCTCCCGTAGCTGCCTCATGACGGGTCTCGACACCGGCAGCACTTGGTTGCGCGGCAACGGCCCGTTCGAGTTACGCCCCGACCCAGAGGATCTCACCGTGGCCACCTTGCTGCAACGCGCCGGCTATCACACCGCCATGATCGGGAAATCCTGCGTTACCGGCGATACGCAGAGCCCCGGCCGCGTGCTCGAAAAAGGCTTTGACGTCTTTTATGGCACCACCAGCCACAAGGACGGGCATTACCGTTATCCCCGCTTCGTTTACGACCAAGACAAGAAAATAGAACTGTCGGAAAACCGACTCAAGACCGGAAAACATTACGACGGGGAAATCTACACGGCTCGTGCTGAACGCTTCATTGATGAAAGCAAAGACCCGTTTTTCCTGCTCCTCTCCTATCCCCTCCCACACTCCGACGTCCTCGGACCGGAAGGCTCCGTCCCCAGTAATGACGACAAAAGCAAACGGGAAAAAAAAGATCCCGCCGCCCACTATCGCGCCATGGTCGAGGCGATTGATGGTTACGTCGGCCGCGTCCGCGTAGCGCTGGAGAAAAAGGGAGTGGCGCGCAATACCCTGATTTTCTTTACCAGTGATAACGGCTCGCACTCCTCAGGCGGTTATAAACCTGCGATGCTGAACTCCTCCGGCCCCCTGCGCGGCTACAAGCGAGATCTCTATGAGGGCGGCATCCGTGTGCCCACCATTGCCCATTGGCCCGCAGGAATCACCAAACCTCAAGTCAGTAATCATGTAAGCGCGTTCTGGGATTTCCTGCCCACCGCATGCGATCTTGCAGGAATCAAGGCACCCGAGGGTCTCCACGGCATATCCTTCGCTCCCACGCTCACCGGAAAAGGCGAACAGCGGACTCACGATTTCCTCTACTGGGAATTCCATGAAAAGAATACCCGACGTGCGCTGTTGCAAGGCGACTGGAAGCTCGTGCAGAATAACGTGACGAGCAACCAAGAACCCGAACTCTATCACCTCGGACGCGATCTCGCTGAAGCCACCAATCTCGCCAAGGAAGAACCCAAACGGGTCGCTGCAATGCTCAAGATCATGGAAGAGCGGCGCAAACCCTCGCCGATCTTTCCGAACGAAGCTTTGGATCGGTAAATTCCGAAGGAGCAACAAAACCTCGCATGGCTGCGGTTAGGATGTATGAAGATGTGCTCGCGTTCTGGTGTGCGGACGTCTCTGGATTGAGCGAAGAGCCAACGGCTTTTGAATGCGTGACCAACTAGCAGTCCGGTAAGGAGGGGTCTAGTTCACTTCGCTATTGGGAAAGCATTGCCGCGGGATCTGGCAGGCCTGTCTTCCGCGCAAACCCGTAAAAACCAGGCCGAGAAACGATTTTTTTTTTCACCCCTGTAACGGAGTTTTTAGCTGGGAAACGAGCGGTGGAACTCATCACAGGAAATCCGTGATGGTGTGCATAAGGATTTTATCGCTGCCTGGCGGTTGGTAGAAGAACACCAAGCCGCGGATCTTATCGTTGAGCGGCCAGTTGGTTGAGAAAAACGGTTTCCATTTTCCGTCGGGAGCGCCGGTAAAAAACGCAGCGTGACACAAATCGGAGCTGATGTTTCCCTTGGGAGATACTGTGACAAGTTTCCCGGGCGGGAAAGCCTGGCGGCTGCCGCCGATGTCTCCGGCGATTTCGGTGGGGCTAAGGTTGATGACCAGAAACTGCCGTCCTTTGAGGGCGGATTGGCTGATGTCCATGGCAAAGGAGGCATACGACGTTTCCGCGCCGGGTTTTCTAATTAGGACGACCAACTGCTCGGCGGCTGACGGCAATGATTTACAATTGGCGACGAGGGGGATGGGTTTGTTGGCTTCGGCAGGGGTTGCGGTGAGGGCGAACCGCCAGCGCTTGGCGGCCTTTGCCTGGTAGGGGCCGGTGAGCCGCGAGGAGGCGGTTTCAAGCGGGAGGACTGCGGCTTTTTCCTGAATGAGAAACAGCGGCGGGTGCTCGGTTCGCGGCGGCAGGGCCAGAATTCGGAGGGTGGTTTCGGGCTGCTGCTGGGCGGCTGCGGGCTGCTGGGCGACTGCCGGAGTTGGCAATCCCGAAAGAAGCAAGGTGGCCGAGGCGAGGATTTTGAGGAGGCGTGGTTTCATATTTCTGCTGGGTTCAGGTAGCGGAAGGCGATGATCTCG
>JAZKIL010000017.1:0-11659 GCA_040384845.1 Verrucomicrobiota bacterium
TATAATGAAACACGGCCATCTCCGATAATACATCCGGCCCACGGAGCAGCCATTGGCGCGCCTCATCCGTTTCGCCCAGTTCATGCAGGCAAAATGCAGCACTGAGGAAAAAATCCGGTTCGTCCACCGCTTCCATACAGAGCAGTTTGGCGGTTTCAGCTGCGTCCTTCCATTTTAGCAAAGCCATCTCAGCTGCGAGTCTAAGCTCCAGCACAAGTTTATCGCCCAAATGGTCTTTCGGCAGGCTTTTGATCTCATTGAGAGCATCCTCCGGCATCCCTAATTCCAACCATCCCGATGCCGCTCTAATGATCTGCTTTGGTAACATGCAACTAACTATTAGCAGATGCCGATCCATTCCGCAACTGATCGAAACAAAAAACTCTGCCCTTGAAACAACTTTCCTAAAACCACCACAATCCCTCATGCGGAACGACTTCTACAATTCCTTCGATACCGAGCGCTTGGAGGAAAGCTCAACCAACGAGGATTATCGCAGCCCTTTTCAAATCGATCGCGATCGCGTGCTCCACACCACCACCTTTCGTAGGCTCCAAAACAAAACCCAAGTCTTCTGGTCCGGAGAATACGACTTCTATCGCACGCGTCTGACCCACTCGCTGGAAGTTGCCCAAATCGGGAAATCCATCTGCACCTGGCTTTTGCGTCAACCCGACTCACTGCTCTCCGATCATTTCTACATCGATACCGACCTCATCGAGGCCATCTGCCTTTCTCACGATCTCGGCCACCCGCCATTTGGTCATGCGGGTGAAAAAACATTGAATCATCTAAACCGTGAATACGGCGGATTTGAAGGCAACGCCCAAACCTTGCGCCTGCTTACCGAACGCATTTTTTCCGCCAAGCACACCGGCATGTCGCCTTCGCGGGCATT
Source organism: Verrucomicrobiota bacterium (assembly GCA_040384845.1). GTDB lineage: Bacteria > Verrucomicrobiota > Verrucomicrobiia > Verrucomicrobiales > Akkermansiaceae > Luteolibacter. Next base: position 899 of record JAZKIL010000017.1, read on the forward strand.
TCTCGACGGCATCCTGAAATACAAAACCCTGTGGTCGGAACTTGTCACCGATGGCAAACCTCCGAAAAATCATTTTATCTACAATTCCCAGCACCGCTACCTCGATTGGAGCATGGGCGGAAACGATTTTCCTATCGAACTCACACCCGGAAAATCCCGCGATGCGTTCAAATCCATCGAATGCCAAATCATGGATTGGGCAGACGATACCGCCTACTCGCTCAATGATCTTTCCGATAGTGTTCGCGCGGGTTTCTTACCCATCGAGAAAATCGAGCAATGGGCGAAATCTCAAGGCATCGATTACTCAGAAAAAACTTCACTGGGCGATCTCATCCAAGCCATCCGCGCGAATCGGGTTGAGCCATTCGTTGGAAAACGCATCGGAAAATACATCACCTCCACTCACCTTGAACTGGACGTTAATTTCCTCTCCGCCACCACCAACCGCTATCGCTATCGACTCGTTATCGATCCAACTGTCCAAGCCGAATCCGCACTCTTCAAACGCCTCGCCTATGACGTGGTTTTCCTCTCTCCGAAACTCAAACAGCTCGAGCACAAAGGCTCCTACATGCTCAGGAAACTCTGGGAAATTTTAGAAACCCGCTACATCCACGGCTTACCCATCGATGGCCAAGATTTCCAACTCCTTCCCAACGATACCGTCAGCGAAATCAATCAAGCCGCCGATCCAGCCACAAGAGCCCGCCTCATCTGCGATTACCTCGCCGGCATGACCGATGGCTACGCGGCTAGAACTTACAAACGCCTTTTCTCGCCAGACTTCGGTTCAATCAATGATTTGTGATCACAGAAGAGCCGCCGGCCGAAGGATTCAAATCAGGCATCCCGATTTACAGGATAGCGACGCACTTGTCTCGGTCAAAGACCCTGAGTAAGCGAAGCGCGTCACATGGAGCGGGCGATGAGATTCGAACTCACGACATCCACCTTGGCAAGGTGGCGCTCTACCACTGAGCTACGCCCGCGTCTTAATGCGCGTGCGGAGTTGTTACCTTACCGCCGCTGGCGATCAAGAGAATTTTAGAGAAAATATCAAAAAATTTTCTTCGCACATGGCTGTCAGCGCTCTACCCATACCCAGCCCGTTTTATGTCTGACAAACTTGCCCAAATCATCGCCACCAAGCACCAAGAAGTCGAAGCCCTGTTGCCGCGCGCCGGTCACCTGCGTGCTGCGGCCTTACAACGAAACGAATTTCGCGGTTTCCGCGCAGCTCTTGATCGTGGCCCTCATCACCTTTCGTTGATCGCCGAGGTGAAAAAAGCCTCTCCATCCGTTGGCTTGATCGACCCAAATTTCGACCCCATCCGCCAAGCTGGGCTTTATATAGATGGTGGTGCTTCCTGCCTTTCGATCCTAACCGATGAGAAATATTTCCAAGGTTCATTGGGTTATCTATCAAAAATCTCCGAATTCTCGCCCATCCCCCTACTGCGGAAAGATTTCACCATCCATGAAACGCAAATCCACGAAGCCGTGATTGCTGGTGCGGATGCGATTCTACTCATCGTCGCCGCCTTGGATGATTCGCTATTAAGACGCCTTTATGATGAGGCGAAATCCTTCCAGCTCGATGTCTTGGTCGAAGTTCACAATCTTCCAGAAATGGAGCGCGCTTTAGAGTTGGGTGCGGATTTGATCGGGATCAACAACCGCAACTTGAAAACCTTTGAGGTCGATATGGCAACTACCGAACGCTTGGCGGAAGAAGTTCCTGAGGATGTGATCCTTGTTTCTGAAAGCGGCATTAAAACCCACGACGATGCCCTGCGCGCCTTACGGGCCGGGGCGAATGCCTTGTTGATTGGGGAAACTTTGATGCGCTCTAACGATCCCTCGCGTGAAATCGAAGATTTCCTCGCTCTCACGGAATGATTGCCTAGAGTCTCCACTATGTTTACTAAAAAGCTCCTGCTGGCCGCAATTCTCATCCCAGGATCCACTCATCTTTTTGCCGAAGAACTCTCCCCAAAAATCACTGGCAACGAAGTCGGTTGGCGCGCGTTGCAAAAAGCGGATTTCGTAACAGTGAACAGCAACGCAGATACGTGGGTCTTCGATGACGCAAAAGCGGAGATCGCCTGCACGGGCAATCCTGTTAGCGTGATCCGCACGGAAAAATCGTTCACCAACTTTGAACTCCGCGTTGAGTGGATGCATGAAAAACCTGCGGGAAACTCAGGAATCTTTGTTTGGACTAGCAAAGCAGCGTTAGATGAGTTGAAAGCACCAGGTCTTCCCAAAGAAGGCATTGAAGTCCAGATCCTCGATCTCGGATATAAAGCCGATTACGAGAAAAGTTCAGGAAAGAAAAGTGATTGGTTCACCTGCCACGGCGATGTGTTTCCGGTCGGTAAAGCCAAGCTCTCACCCTTTGCTCCGGTATCGCCTGATGGAACGAGAAGTTTTCCGACCGCAGAAACCACCAAGCCGAATGGCGAGTGGAATCATTACTACATCCGCGCAATCAATGGCGAGATTCGCCTGTGGGTAAATGGAGTCGAAGTCTCCGGCGGAAACAATGCATTGCCTAACACCGGTCATCTCTGCCTCGAATCCGAAGGCTCCCCCATCCGTTTTCGCAATCTTAGAATCCGGGACCTTCCATAACCATGAATTCCCATCCCAACGATCCTCTACACGGTTACACGCTGGAAACCATTGTCACCCGACTCGTCGAAGAATACGGCTGGGTTGAGCTCGCGGATCGTATCAAGATCCGCTGCTTCGCCACTGATCCATCGATCAAATCCACTCTAACATTTCTTAGAAAGACTCCGTGGGCGAGAAACAAAGTCGAGACACTTTTCATCGAGACCCTTGATCGCCAAGAGCGCGAACTCTAGATCGTGTTCCAAAAGTAAGTAGGGCTGCATCGACGGCAATGGTGCGCTACCAATCCCAATCTTTTTCCAACAAAAAAGCTCTCCAGCGTTACCACTGGAGAGCTTGAATGAATATCAGTAAAGCGGAGTTTACTCAGCTGTTGCTTCTGCTTTTTTGGCGGCTTTCTTAGCTGCTTTCTTTGCAGGTTTTTTCTCAGTGGCTGGTTCTGGAGTGGTCTCCTCGGCAGCTACTTCGACAACTTCTTCTGATCCAAGTTCTGCTTGATCCACCCACTCGATGATCGCCATTGGGGCGGCATCACTCATGCGTTGACCGAGTTTGGTGATACGGCAGTATCCGCCTGGGCGGTTAGCTGCTGCTGGTGCGATCTCTGCGAACAGTTTGCTCACTGCTTCCTTCTGACGAAGGAAAGCGATGGCAAGACGGCGGGAGTGCAGGTCGTTGCGTTTGGCTTGTGTCACCAATTTTTCAGCAACGGGGCGCAGGGCCTTGGCTTTGCCGAAAGTGGTTTTGATGCGGCCATGCTCAATCAAGCTGCATGCCAAGTTGGCGAGCAGGGATTTGCGGTGGGCGGTTTTGCGTTTAAGCTTAGTAGTATTGCGGCGATGTCTCATCGGTGGCTTCCGTTAATGGTTAGAAATAAAGGGTGGAATTAGTCGTCAAGGTTTTGAGCGATAAGATCAGCAAGTCCAACTTGTGTCTCGTCTTCGGCGCCGAGGCGTGGTCCGCGTGAAGCGATCGATCCGCCTGCAAGCAGGGAAGGCTCGAAGGACATGCCAAGGCCGAGGCCGAGCTCGACGAGCTTGTCCTTGATCTCATTGAGGGATTTCTTACCGAAGTTACGGTATTTGAGCATCTCAGCTTCCGATTTCATCGCAAGTTGTCCCACCGAGGTGATGTTTGCGTTGTTCAAGCAGTTCGCCGCACGGACGGAGAGCTCGATCTCGTTGACCGACATGTTGAGAAGTTTTTTGAGCGCTGCGTTTTCTTCGCTGGACTCTGCTGGTGCTTCTTCGAAGTCGACCGCGTTTTCGTCGTAGTTGACGAACACGTCGAGGTGATGGCGAAGAATTGCAGATGCTTGAAGCAATGCGTCTTGAGGAGTGATGCGACCGTCGGTCCAGATATCAAGGGTGAGCTTGTCGTAGTCGGTGATTTGACCCACACGAGTGGTGTCCACGCTGTATTTAACGCGGGTCACTGGGGAGAAGATGGAATCGATCGCGATGACGCCGATTGGCTGATCCTTGCGCTTGTTCTCATCGCCTGTGGAGAAACCACGGCCAACGCGAACTTCGAATTCGCAATCGAACTTCACTTTTTTGTCCAAGGTGCAGATGATCTGATCCTTGTTCACGACGGAGTAGATGTGATCTTCGATGATGTCACCTGCGGTGATGACGCCTTCTTTTTCAACTTTGATCGAAAGAATGCGGGGCTCTTTTTCGCCGTGGCTGAATTTGACCTTCTTGAGGTTCAAGACGATGTCGGTAACATCCTCGACCACGCCCGGAAGGCTGGAGAATTCATGTTGAACACCCGCGATTTTCACGGAGGTGATGGATGCGCCTTCAAGGGAAGAGAGCAATACGCGGCGAAGTGAGTTGCCGACAGTGTGGCCATACCCACGCTCAAAAGGTTCTGCAATGAACTGGGCGTAGGTATCTGATGCGGTATCCTCGTTGCGAACGAGACGATTCGGGAGCTCAAAACGAGCTAGTGTGGTAGTTGACATATTTGGATTCAGTTGCCGGGTTTCCCTCATGCGAGATAGGTGCTTTCACACCTAGAGGACCAACGGCGGTTGATTTCGGATTCACTCGCGGGGCGCGAAGAAAATGCTTTGGGGCCTCACTTGCAATGCTTTTTCTCGAAAAATGAGAAAAATGCGTATTTTTTCTGATGAAAGTTGTAAAAATGCTTGGATTTTTCTGAAAAAGCGTCGAAAGATCTATCAACCTAACAACCCCAAACATGAACTCTAAGAAAAACCTCACTCGCTTCACTTACGAAACTGCAGCTTTTGAAGGCTGGCGCTTATGCATCAGCCGTGCTGGATCAAGCTTCACTAAGTACTTCTCCGACAAGAAATTTGGCGGAATGAAAAAGTCTCTTAGCGAAGCCCAAAAAGCACTGACCGAAATCAAAGCTGTCCTCGACTCCGCTAAAAAGGTCGATGGCAAACTTTCTGCAACAACCGTTCGCAAGGTCGAAGCTCTTCTCAAAAAATACTAACGGTAACTGAAGGCACTTTTCGGTTCCGTTAGCTGATTTTCATGCTTCATTCCGAAATGCCTTCTGTCATCCACTGGTTTCGCCGCGATCTCCGAATCGCTGATAACACGGCCCTCTACCATGCCTCTAAGGCTGGGAGGGTCGTGCCTGTTTATATCCTCAGCTCTTGGAAGAAAAACCATGCTTGGACTGGATCGAACCGTCAGAAATTTCTATGCGGTTGCTTGGATTCACTGGCAAAGAACCTCCAAACCTTGGATTCAACTCTCATCATTCGTGAGGGCGCTGCGATTGCCACGCTGAAAAAGCTCATCGTCGAAACCGGAGCCACAGCGGTTTATTTCAATCGCGACCCTGATCCTTTCGGGAAACAAACCGAACAAGAGCTCAGCGCTCTGTGTTCAGATCTCGGGATCGAATGCTGCGGCTACGACGATGTCGCGCTCCACACTCCCACGGAGATCCTGACCCAAACGGGAAATCCTTATAAAGTTTACACTCCGTATGCGAACAACTGGCTTTCCCGCCCGAAACCCCTTCCCTTACCCAAACCAAGTTCGCTCAACACGCCGCGAGGTATCTCTTCTTTAAGCTTACCAACACTCTCACACTGGAAACTCCCTGAATCCAGCGCCGACCTTCCAGAGCCCGGTGAACGCGCGGCTCGCGAGCGAATGCGCCACGCGATTTCAAACGTTATCGCCTATTATGCCGATAAACGCGACATCCCATCGCTCGAGGCCACATCCCGCTTATCCCAAGACCTCCGCTTCGGCCTCATTTCCATCCGCACGCTCTACGCAAAAGTCGCCACCGCGCTGAACACAGCGACTGGCCGATCCCGCACCTCCATCGAGATCTATGTCAAAGAACTCGCTTGGCGGGAGTTTTACTTCTCCATCCTCCATCACTTTCCCCACGTCCTCGAACATGAGTTCAATCCAGATTGGAAAGGTCTGCCGTGGGACGAACCCGGCGAGAATTTTGAGAAATGGAAATCCGGCAACACAGGCTTCCCCATCGTGGATGCCGGAATGCGTCAACTCCTTCAAACCGGTTTCATGCATAACCGCGTGCGTATGATCACCGCCATGTTTCTCACCAAAGATCTCCACATCGATTGGAAACTCGGCGAATCCCATTTCATGCAACATCTCACCGATGGCGAAATCGCCTCCAATAATGGTGGCTGGCAATGGTCCGCCGGCACGGGCGCCGATGCAGCACCCTATTTTCGCATCCAAAATCCTTGGTCCCAAACCGCCAAACATGATCCAGCGGGCGTTTACATCAAACGATGGATACCAGAGCTAAAGTCCGTAGATCCTAAGAAATTTCAAGCTCCACCCGAAAATAACCTACCTTTAGCGCTGGGTTATCCCCTGCCCTGTGTCGATCACAAAACCGAACGCGAACGCACTTTGGCGATCTTCAAAAAGCATCGGGCTTAGACGTCTTGAGTCTAATGTCTAATATCTTGTGTCTTTTTATCCATTCAACTTCTCGAGATTCTTCGGAAGGAAGACACCGTTTTTGCGGATCAATTTGCCATCGAAGTAAATCTCTCCACCGCCGTAGTCTTTGCGCTGGATGTTAACCATGTCCCAGTGGATCTGTGACTGGTTGCCGTTATCGGCGATCTCATACGCTTGACCGGGAGTAAAATGGAACGATCCAGCGATTTTTTCATCGAAAAGAATGTCACGCATCGGTTCCCGAATGACGGGATGAAAGCCTAAAGCGAATTCTCCGATGTATCGTGCACCGGGATCGGTGTCCAAGATGCGATTCAGCTCCTTGGTTTTATTTCCAGCCTCGGCTTTGATGATTTTGCCTTCTTTGAATTCCAGTTTGATGGAATCGAACGCGATACCTTGATAAATGGTCGGAGCGTTATGGGTCAGCACACCTTCGACGGAGGTTTTCACGGGTGCAGTGAAAACCTCACCATCGGGAATGTTGTAGTTGCCGCCGCAAACCACCGCTGGAATGCCTTTGATCGAAAATTTCAGATCTGTGCCAGGCCCGACGATGTGAACTTTGTCCGTACTTTCCATCAAACGCTTCAACGCATTCATCGAAGGGACGAGAGCTTTGTAATCGAGCAAACAAACTTTGAAGTAAAAATCCTCAAACGCTTCCGTGCTCATGCTGGCTTGCTGCGCCATGGAAGCCGTTGGCCAACGCAGTACGCACCATTTGGTTTTCTTCACGCGATAATCAATTACCGGACGCAACTGCTTCATCGCGACCTGCATGTTCTTTTGCGAAACATCCGAAGTCTCGGAAATATTATGACTACCACGAACGGCGATATACGCGTCCATGTCTTTCATCTCAGAGAGCAAATGCTTGGATGAAACTTTGTATTGATCGTCGGTGGCACCCATCAAAAGTTCACGGGAAATACGTGATTGATGAATCCGCACAAACGGAATGGCGTTCTTACGACGCACCTCGCGAATCAGCGCAATGCCGATGGAATCCGGAGCATCATAAAGATCTAACAGAACCTTCTCCCCCTTTTTGAGATCGATGGAGTATCCAATCAGTTGCTTTGCCAAGGAGTCGATTCGTGGATCGTGCATATTTAAATTTTGAGTGAAAGAGTGACTAAAGGAGTAAGGTGTCGCGAAGAATTTCGATCGCGTGACAATGGCGAATCGGGCGACCCTGCGCCCGCGCGAGGCCAGTGAGGTGCATCAAGCACGACATATCACCGCTAGTGAGAATATCCGGTTTTGCCTCAAGAATATGGTCCATTTTCAAAGTGCCCATTCTTCCCGAGATGTGAGGAAACGTGACGGAAAACGTGCCGCCAAATCCGCAGCACTGCTCGCCTTGTCCGAACGGGACAATCTCCGCGTTTTCGATGGAAGACAGTAGATTCACCACGGCATCGCCGCTATCGGTTCCGCGTGAGTGACAGGAGCGATGAAAAGCAATGCGTGTGGGCTGATCAAATTTCCCCTTCCAGGTTTTGATGCCGAGGCCATTGTGGATGAAATCGATCACCTCCCAAGTCCGGTTTGCCAATGAAGTGACCTTTTCATCTGGGGCTTCTTCGAATTGAAGAATGTTTCCGTGAAAATTCATCGCCGCACAAGAGCCGGAAGGGACGATCACTGGCAAGTCACCAGCAAACACATCTGCGGTGTGACGAGCCACTTTTCTCGAAGCGGTCCAATCACCCGAGTTGAAAGCGGGCTGACCGCAGCAAGTTTGGTTCTCGGGGAAAACCACTTCCATGCCAAGATGTTCAAGCACCTCAACGGTTGCCTTCGCCGCTTCATCATAAAATGCATCACATAAACATGTGCTCATCAGCAGCACTCGTTTTGCAACAGGTCGGTCAGTTTGAATCATATAAAATCAATCGTTTCCATAAGAAGATTCAACCCGCTGAGCAACGTCGCGATAGCCATAATCCACTTCGTAAATTTGTTTAAAGCTGTCCAATGCAGCGGCGCGATCTCCCATCTCGTGATGGATCTGGCCTTTTTCATAGAGCACTTCTTTTTTGATGCCATCCATCCCATGAAGATCCGCGAGCGCATCTGAGAGCTGCTTGATCGCAAGGTCATACATGTTTTTCGCGCGGAAAGTTCTGCCTAACATCAACAAAACTTTGGTGCGGATGTGTGGGTTACGCGTTGCTTGTTGGAGATGAGGAATGGCACCGGTGTAATCGCCACTGCGATACAAAGCTTGTCCAAGTTCGAATCGGAGTTGGGGATCCGTCGGGTTTTGGTCGATGCGCAGTTTCGCCTCTTCGACTTGTTCCGCAAGCCTTGCAGAACGACGCGCCGCGAGTTGGCTTTGGAGTTCTGGATTTTCAGGATCCGCAGCGAGCGCTTGTTCAAGTGCTCTAAGCTCATGCTCCAATGCGCGATCACGCATGATGCCGGCTTTGTTAGCGAGAGCGATGTCACCATTGCTCAATGAATGTGCCCAATGGAAAAACGTGTAGGAATTCGCCCAGTCCTCAAGTTGCTCATAAATGTTCGCGAGATCTTTAACCGCGGCGAGGTTGTTCGTATCCTTATTGTATTTTTCAATCGCTTTATCCCGGCGCGCTTCAAGCTGCTCTTTGGTGAGACCTGTCCGATTCGCCTGTTCCAGCTCCTCATTCTCAGCAACGTTACGCATCAAATCACGCGTGCTGGTGTTTTCATCCCAACGTTGCTTCTGCATCGATGCACGCGCAGAACAATCTTTCGCACCTTTGATCGCGGCGGAGTCGTTTGGAGTTTGCTTGATGATATCGTTGTAAACTTCGACCGCTTTGTTGGGGTCGTTGTTAGCCAGATAAAACTCAGCGAGTTTATGCAGAAGTTTGGTGTTCTCCGGAGAGTAAGTGCGGATGGTCTCTAACGCGAAAGCAGCCGTCTCAGGTAATTCCAATTTTACAGCCACATCGAATAGCAAATCGTTCGCCTGCTCATTGGTGGGATCTTTTTCGAGTTCCTTTTCAATCAAAGGCAATGCGGAAGCTGGATCCTTTTTGGCTTGGCTGGCGATTTTCATGATCGTCATGCCACCTCCGGACATTCCGAAAATTCCTTTTTTCTTTTGGCCCTGCCCACTTAGTTGAATCGTGCATTTACGGAGAACTTTACGCCCCTGAAGGAAACCTGGAGCATCTTTCAAAACCGCCTGCAGCAAACTGACTGCATATTCTGTGTTGTTGGTTTGAACTGAGGTAAGCGCCTTAAGCCACAAAGCCTTCACATTCGCCGGAAGTTCATTTTCGCTAATTTCTGCCATATAAATTGGGATTTTCGAGGACTGCTGCAATGAGGGGATAAAGAGAAAACTGACTATTCAAATCTATCTTGGCAAGCATCCGCTGCTTTTGGTGAAAATCACCTACAAATATCTTCCGATTTTTAGCGTTGAAGCCGCGCCATCGACCTGCTAATCCTCCGCCGCGGGTAACATGTTTTTTTACTTCGCACCTAGTTATGCCACCGAGAAATAATTCAAGAGGCCAGTCCAGAGGGCGCCGCAATCAATTTGGACCCAGAAAACCCACCCCAGTCGACGACGAGGATAAAGCCGTAGAAGTCGAAGGAGAAATTTCATCGGTTTTGGCTGGAACGATGTTCCGCGTGAAGCTTGCCAGCGGCCACGAAGTCTTAGCTCACATTTCCGGAAAAATGCGCAAGCGTTTCATTCGTCTTGTCGTCGGTGACCGCGTGAAAATGGAGATGTCGCCCTACGACCTCACCAAAGCACGCATCGTCTTCCGCTTAGGCTGATAGAACTTTTCCCTTTTTGTAGGTTTTGTATGCGTATCCCAAAAATGCGACTGCAAACGCATACATAAAAATCGAAAGGAACTGACCTTTCGTGAGAACTCCGTCGATCACCCATGCGGCATCCGGCTCGCGGAAATACTCGCAAAAGATTCGAAATGACGCATAGAGACCGAAAAATAAGCCGGTCAACAAACCATTCGGGGCCTTCGGAAATTTGATTCTTACGAGCCAAAGAATCGCAAATAACAGCCCGCCCTCAAGAAATCCCTCATAGAGCTGAGACGGGTGACGCGGCTCTAAAAATGGTTCAATCGCCTGATTCACCGCATCGGATTCACGGTTTGCCTCGGCCAAAATCTGGAATCGATCAAAGTCGCTGATTCCATCGGGA
>JAZKIL010000017.1:11669-24791 GCA_040384845.1 Verrucomicrobiota bacterium
TCGCCTTCATCGCATCTGCAATCGATTTTCCCATTTCCGGATAAGCGTCGAATGCCGCTTGGAAAGCCGGATCAAACTGTTTGATTTCAGGAGCATTGGGATCACCCAGTGCACTCGGAAATTTTACCGCCCATGGCACTCCATGCGCGATCCGACCGTAAAGCTCCCCGTTGATGAAATTGGCAATCCTCCCGCACATCAGTCCAAGTGGTGCCACTACGCATAAACCATCGCCCAGTCCCGCCCACGAAACTTTGTTTTTCCTAGCGTAGAAAAACGTGAAAATCATCATCCCGAGAATTCCCCCGTGGCTCGACATTCCGCCTTCCCATACTTTGATGATGCCAAATGGATTTTGCAACACGCTGTCCAAACCCTCGCGTGGGATTTGGTAAAACAGCACATAACCCAGTCTCCCCCCAACAAACACTCCCAACAAAGCTGCGGCGGCAATAAAGTCCGCGGTCTTTTCAGGCTCCAATACCCACAGCTTTTTCTCGGCCAGTCTCTTCAGCAAAACATATCCCAAAAGAAAACCAGCGAGATACGCCAAGCCATACCATCTCAACGCTATACTCTTGGTAATTTCAAAAATTACCGGATCTAAATCATGCACATAAGTCGCGAACACGGCGTGAGCTTGTACGGTTGAAGCGATTCGTCCAAGAATCAAAAAGATCAGAATTCACCCAGTGGAAATGGGGCCTTCTTACGTTGATCCGGCAGGACAAACAACGGATCCAAGCGATCCAGATATTTTGTAATCGAGTCCTTGCGCGGATTCGACTGAACCTTCAGCCGGGTTTTCAAGGTCAGGTAATCATCAAAAGCACCGCTTGTTTCCCTCGCCCGAGTGATTTCAAACCAATCGAGGAAATCACGCGCGCGTGCTGACTTTGCGACCATGATCTGACGAGTTTCTGCCAGTTTGAGCAGTGAAGTGGATACCTCTTTGGTGTCCCCCGCAACCCATCGAGTCAAAACGAGCTGATATTCCTGTAACAACGGACGATACGACGGAAAACAACGATAACTTAAGCGCACCAATTCCTCTTCCGTCAGCCGAACCGATTCCAAGCGCTCCGCTTGTGTGAGCTCTGGAATCCGATTCCATTCTGAAATCGGAACCTCATGCATCGCACTTGCTGCATCTCGATATCGGAGCTTTAACGCCCGTTCCAATTCTTCATCGGTCTTCGCCACACCCAAGGCTTCAGCTAGTGGCGCGGTTCCTTTATTGGCAAGCTGCAGATTCCACCATTTCGCAAGACCACTCTGAGACATGTTCAACTCAGGAAAATGTTGCCGTAGTAATGCCGGAAACTCTCCGCTGTATGATGGGGCTTCATTTAAAAAACCTCTCATTCCCGCTTTCCCATCCGGTTGCTCACTCAACGCCATCACCAGAGCTCCAGCCGAAACTCGAAACGCCGCCTTTGAAGCCGCATCAAGCCCAATGTAACCCGCTTCATTTAACTCAAAAAGATTTTCCAACTTATACAATCCCCCATGACGAAACAACGTATCATACAATCGTCGATCCGATTGACCCAAGCGCCATGAAATCGCTTCAGAAATCCCCTCAACCAACCACGGAGGAATGGAGCGCCGCACATTTGCATCTACCTTTGCTTTATCTTGGAGCGACCTTGCCAACAAACATGCCGCAATCACCGCGCGCTGATAATTTTCTTTTGGCAATCCACGGCTCAGATTCACGAAAATCTTCACCTGATAGCTGACATCGTTGTAACCAAAATCCAACACTGTGTTACGCAACGGAACGGCATCACCAAATTTTCCGCGCATCTCTACAATCACAGGAACTTTCCAATCATCCTTTTCTTCTAACATTCTCAGCAACTCCAATTTGGAATCCTCTGCCAGATTTGCAGCCGCAGCCCGTGTCGCAGCATCAGAACCTGAAATTTTAAACTGCCGGCTCCGGCTAATAACCACCACGTTCTCATCAAACTTAGGCTGTAGATCCTCAATCGGCACCGCCTTTGGGACTGGCTGATTATCTAAATCTTCTTGCCCATTCACGCTGCCAGAGAACCCCAGAATCATGAGTCCTAGCTTTGCAAAGCGTTTCCATGAGCGAGAGTTCATCAGTTTTCGTGAATGGGTTTAATGAACGTGCGTAGGATGAAAGACGCAATGAGCTCAAAAAGGTGTGCCCTCACCCCCGACGTGTCGGGTCGGCCTCCTTGGATCGAGGACCACACGTTTGTCTTGGATTTCAAAACGAGCCATTTGCTGGAAACCCAACTCGATTTCCGGACCTAAAATATCGGCGATCTTCACGTAGTCAGAAAACACGGCTCTGAGGAAACCTTGTGGAATGGTGAACTTCCCAAAGCGGCCACCTGGATTCGGCAGCGGGGATGATTTTTCGACATCTCCACCATGAAGATGAATCTTGGTTTTAATGCCGTTCTCATCCTCCATTTGCTGAATCTGAAGATACATGGAAACGGTGATTTCCTGACCAAACACTTCACGCACGAGAATGACCTCCGCTAAATCTTTTTTGAGTCTAACCAAAACCCGTTTAATCGATACATCGCTTGAGAGCATCCCGCGCTGTTTTGCAATTAGTTCCGTTTCGAGCATGTGATTGATTTCGGCCTCCGTGAGAGTAACCGAATAATTACCCTCAACCGCTTTGCTCAAAACTTCCTGTAAGTTTCTGTTAGATCCATCGAATGATTTATAGCCATCGATGTCCGCCAAACTCTGAGGCTGCATGATTAAATAAATCACCATCATAATCCCAGCGCACACTACCAAAACGAGAAGCCGAAACAACTTTCCCGTGAGACTCATTTTCTCGGACACTTCGAATTGTGATTCGGTTTTTTCTTTTGCCATATTTCTCTTTAGTGAAAATTTTCTAAGTCAGCTAGGTTTAATCCGAGGACGATTTTGCCGCCGGTGCTGGATCTGCTTTCTTCTCGGCCGGCTTATCTGCCTTCGCGCCCTTCTCGTATGAGCTGGAACGATAATCTGTCTGATAAAATCCCGTGCCTTTGAAAATGATTCCTCCACCAGTTCCCAGCAAACGTTTGACGCTCCCTTTGCATTCGGGATCCGGGCAATCTGTAAGCTTCGCATCGTTCATGCTCTGGAAAACTTCAAATCGCTTTCCGCACTCCGTGCATTCGTAGTCGTAATTGGGCATAGTGGATTTTGATAAGGATCATTTCGTGCCGAAATGCGGCACGCTCAGCGGACAATAGAGAAGCCTTTCAAATCTGGCAACGCGGCAATTTCTTCTTCGAAGACGGATTTAATATGGTGCGCCACCACCGAATCCTCCCGCAACTCCCTTAAAAATTCAGCTACCTCCTCCTTTTCTCCTGAAACGATCAACTCCACCGTCCCGTCAGGAAGGTTCCGAACCGTCCCGATCACATCGAAACCACGCGCCAAATCCTTGGTCGTGTATCGGAAACCCACACTTTGCACTCGCCCCTCGTAAACGACTCTTTTTGTTTTCATGCGCGGATTCTTCAAGCAGAGATCAGATTTTAAAACTAGCTCTTCTTTTTCTTAAGCGAATACTTCTGGTGCTTCTGCGGCGGTGTGATGGGCCCGCTTTTCAACTGCGCGATCTGATCCCGGATCAACGCCGCACGCTCGAACTCGAGCTTGGATGCCGCGATCCTCATTTCCTCTTCCAACTCAGCCAACACGCGCAGCTTATCGTAAGTATTTTCATCCTCCGCCACCAATGATGCGTTGAGCTTGTCCGCATGCTCCCGGCCTTTCTCATACGTGTGCAAACTTTGCTGAACCGCACGCTTCACCGATTGAGGCGTGATCCCGTGCTCTTCGTTGTATGCGATTTGGCGTGCACGACGATATTCCGTCACATTGATCAGCGCCTGGATCGAATCCGTTACGACATCCGCAAACAACACACACTCGCCATTCACATGTCGCGCCGCGCGTCCTGCCGTTTGGATCAGGGAAGTTTCATTACGCAAAAATCCTTCTTTATCCGCATCCAAAATACACACGAGGGAAACTTCAGGTAGATCGAGTCCTTCGCGGAGCAGATTGATGCCGATCAAAATATCAAACGTAGCGGCACGAAGCTGACGCAAGATCTCCACCCGCTCAATCGCATCGATATCCGAGTGCAGATAACGACATTTCAATCCTGTCGATTGCAAATACTCCGCCAAATCCTCCGCGGTCTTCTTCGTCAACGTCGTAACCAACACCCGCTCACCTTTCTCAACCCGCAGGCGACACATCTCAATCGTCTCATCGATCTGCCCTTTCAGCGGACGAATGATCAATACCGGATCTAACAATCCTGTCGGACGAATGATTTGCTCTACCACCAACGGCTTCCCAAGCTTGGTCGGATCGAAATCATTCACCGCCTCCTCGTTTCCGGATGCTTTGACTTTGATCTTCTTGAAATCGATAGGCGTGAAATTCTCTTTGCCGCTGCGAGGTTTCACCGGGATGAACTTCCGATTCTCCGGCCGTGAATTGACAATATCAAACGGCCCCGGAGTCGCTGAAACATAGACCCGCTGATTCGTCATTTCCATGAACTCATCGAATCTCAACGGACGGTTATCCAACGCCGATGGCAAACGGAAGCCATGTTCCACCAAAGTGGTCTTGCGGCTTTTATCGCCTTCAAACATTCCACCCACTTGCGGAATGGTCGCGTGTGATTCATCGACCAATAACAGGAAATCACGCGGAAAGAAATCGAGCAAAGTATGCGGACGGGATCCCGGAGGCCGACCTGTTAAGTGGCGTGAGTAGTTTTCGATTCCCTGGCAGAACCCCAGCTCATTCATCATTTCCAAATCATACTCCGTGCGCATTTTCAAACGTTGGGCCTCGATGAGCCTGCCGTCTTTTTCTAACTCATGAACCCGCTCATCAAGCTCCGTGCGGATGTTTTTCATCGCAACTTTCATCTTATCCCCCGCGGTGATGAACTGCTTGGCCGGATAAAAGGTATGACTCTGCAGCTGCTCGATCACTTTACCGTTCACCGTATGGATCGATGAAATCCGCTCCACCTCGTCGCCGAAAAATTCAACACGTATCGCCGTCTCATCGAGATACGCCGGATGCACTTCCACCACATCCCCACGCACCCGATATTTCCCCCGACCAAACGCAATATCGTTTCTCTCAAAAAGCAAACTGACAAGGGACGAAAGAAATTCTTCACGCGTCAACGGCTGCCCCACCCGCACCGGCAACATCATGTCCTTGTAATCCTCCGGCGAACCCAAGCCATAAATGCATGAAACCGATGCGATTACGATCGTATCATCGCGCGTTAACAACGAACCCATCGTCGAAAGCCGCAAGCGCTCGATCTCTTCATTCACCGCCGAGTCTTTTTCGATGTAAGTATCCGAACGCGGAATGTAAGCCTCCGGCTGGTAGTAATCGAAGTAAGAAACGAAATACTCCACCGCATTGTGCGGGAAGAAATTTTTAAACTCCGAGTAAAGCTGCGCCGCCAGAGTTTTGTTGTGACTCATGATCAGGGTCGGCTTGCCGTGGCGCGCGATCAAATTGGCCATCGTAAACGTCTTACCCGACCCCGTCACCCCCAGCAGGGTCTGGTGCTTATTGCCCGCAGCCAGAGATTTCGAGAGTTTCTCGATCGCTTGGCGCTGATCGCCCTCAGGCTCATATACACTGGAAAGTCGAAACGGCATGTCGGGAGGAACATGATCCCTATGAAATATTTTTCCAGTGAGGAATCAGCACGCGACAAATCACCCTTTTCGGTGTTGATTGCAACCGATGTCTGAAAAAGTTTCGCTCAAATCCATTTTACTGATCCCCCTCTTTATCGCTGTGGGCTTTGCTTCGTATTGGATCACGATCAGCCTCACTCCGGAAAAGAGGTCCCCCGCCCCCCAAGAGCTGACCCAAACCCCGTCGGTCAATTTCTTTTCACCCAAGAAATCTCCTTCAACGCGCGAACCCCGTAAGCCAGATGTGAACGTTGATGACGAAGCCCTCGAAAACGGTGCGCTCCGTAACCAACGCGCCATCGTATTCAAAGACGAAGCTGCCATGCAGGCCTTCCTCGCAAAGCTTGGCGACAAGGTCAAACTACTCGGCAAAATCGATAAGCTCCATACGCTGCACGTCGGTTTCAATAATTCAAAGGATCTCGATGCACTCCTCGATGGCGAAGAAGAGCTCTCGATGATTTTCCCCGTTAACATTCCTTCTTTCGAAAACGTCGGCCCGCAAGACGGCGCCGTTGCGTTGGAAAACAACCTCCTGAAATGGTTAGGCGTGGAGTCCGACAACTCGCTCTGGGGAAAAGGCATCACCATTGCCATCCTCGATACCGGAATCGCCGATCACATCGCATTTAAAAACGCCATCCAACGCATCAACCTCGTTCCCCTGCCTAGCGATCCATCAGCCCTCAACGGCCACGGCACCGCGGTTGCATCCGTCATTTTCAGCAACAATCCCTACGCACCCGGCGTAGCGCCATCCGCCACACCGCTTTCGGTCCGCATCGCAGATGACAACGGAAATTCTAACAGCTTTCTAATCGCCCAAGGAATCATCGCCGCCGTCGATGCAGGAGCGGGCATTATCAACATTTCACTCGGTGGCAGCGGACAAAGTTCATTGGTCGATAAAGCTCTGGCCTACGCGCATGAAAACGGCGTCTCCGTCGTCGCCTCCGCAGGAAACTCTGGCACCCAAGGCGTGATGCAACCCGCCGCGAGTCCCACTGTCATCGCTGTCGGCGCTGTCGATGCAATCAACCAATCCATGAATTTCTCGACTAGCGGCAATGAGGTTGCGATTTCATCTCCGGGATACGGAGTCAACGTCGCCTATCCCGGCGACCTCGCGGCCCGTGTCAGCGGGACCTCATTTTCCAGTCCCATCGTCGCCGGTGTATTTGCCGCCGTCGCAAGTTCATCCGGAAACCCAACAATGTCCCCGCAACAAGCCGCCAATCTCGTTTTATCTAACTTAAACGATGTTGGAGTCGCGGGAAATGATCCCTACACCGGCGGCGGGGTTCCAGACATGGGCACGATCATGAACCTCGGGACGAATGGCAGATACGATGCATCGATCAACTCGATCTATCAAACCGATGGCAATCAACTCAACATCCTCGTCCAAAACCTCGGCACAGAAACTCTGATCAACGCGGGCGTTTCCGTTAACGTGAATGGTCGCTCGACCCTTGCAAACATCACCACGCTTGCACCGATGCAAACCCAAGTCATCACGATCCCTCACAACATGTCCGATCCATTGCAAGTCAGTGGATCCGTCCAGCTTTCATCCGGTCAGAAAGACCAACGTCCGCAGAATAACTCGCTTTCCCAGCAAATCACTCCCAGTCCATAGCTCAATTATTTAGGAGCTTTGATGACCTGATACCAGATTTTGCCACCCATGACTTTGCTGCCGCTTTTTGAGCGAACGCCTGTTAAATCAATTGCGTGGAGGTAACCTTCTCTCAATCCACCCAGATCAATGCGCACTGTCCGCCCCTTTTCCGTCATCTCAGACTTCACCACTGGCATCGGCTGAGTATCCACTTTCGGTGAACCGTATTGTTTGAAGTAATTGTAGGTGTTCGATTCCACCGCGATTGTGGAGAGCGTATTTGGATCGATCTCTTCGCTAAAATTGAGCGAAAAACCTCCGCTCACCGCTTTGATTTTTTCCACAACAAAGAAGGGTTTGCCGTTCCATTTGATTCGGGCGATTCCATTGTCTCCAGCCCAAGAGAGTGCCGTCTTTCCGACATACATCGAACCATCTTTTCCGAACACGATCCGATTATTTCCCTTTCCTAGGGGAGAACCATCAAACATCGCAGTAAGTCCGGTTTGGAAAACCCCATCCACCTCGTCGTCTAACACACGGACGACAAGCGGTTGGTTCATTTCCCCAATCAAGGTCTGACCTACCAATGAATCAGGCATCGCGCCTTTCGGAATCACTACCGGCCATGTCGGGGAATTCGCAAGTTCACCCTGTGGGAAATAACCGACGGGCGGGCTTTGCATTTTATCTAACACTTTTGTATCCATGCTGTACGGATCCGTCCCATCCCAATCCTTCTTCCAAATCAGCGATGCGGGATGTCCATAGAATCCACCTTGTTTGATTTCATACAGCGGGCTGGTGGGACGCCAGTCACCTTGGTTATCGGTAATCAAAAGTCTGCCTTTCGCATCAAAACCCATCCCGTTCGGGGAACGCAAACCGCTCGCATATGGCTCTACTTTCTTGCCGTCAGGAGAAAGTTTCATCACCCAACCACGCCATTCCACTCGGGCATACATACGCTCGGCTTTATTCCTGTTGTTCTTCCATTCTGCCTGCGAGGTCATCTGCTCACGATTCGCTTTTCCAATGTCAGAAAATTTACCGCGAATCTCCTCACGCATCGGCGCACCATTCGACGCAATACCCAGTGCGACATACAAATTTCCATCCTTATCTCGCGCCGGCCCGTAAGAAAACTCGTGGTAGTTTCCTGACATTCCAAAGCCATCATACACTGTCTGATAAATATCCGCCGAACCATCTCCATCGCTATCTTTCATTCGAGTTAGCTCCGCACGCTGCATGACCAAAACACTTCCATCCTCTTCCACAAGCATCCCAAGCGGCTCTTGCAATCCAGATGCGAATAACGACCACGATTGAGTCTTTGGATCGAAAATCATCACCTCGCCACGGTGAAACGCGACCGCGATCCTTCCATCCTTCATCGTATCCATCGCCCCAACTTGTGGATCGATACCTGCCGGATTCGGGATCTTATCAAAACTGAAATACTCCTGCCACGCCTGTGCAGAAATTGATAGTCCAAGGATAGCGCAAAAAATTCTGAGTTTCATTTGAAGGAAAAATTAATAGTAAACGCCGCCGCTTCAGCCGCTTTCAACGTAAGTTTAGAACCGACCCAAGTTCCTTTATTGCTGCTGTATTCAACTTTCTCATCAGTCGGAAAATCAAGCTCCATTCCATCGGTTGGTGCAGGAGACACAGTGAACAATCTACTGAAACCCACTGCATTGGGGAGTGCCGAAAACGATTCGGTGATTTGTTTATCGCCGAGTTGATAATGAAAAACCGGCAGTCCCTTTTCTATCTGATAGCCTGAAAATTTAGCCTCCCCTACAAACTTGAATGGCGATGCTTTTTCAGTGTATCGCACCGTTCCAACAATTTTCGCCAGACTGCTGCCGTTGCCTTGCCAATAAGGATAACCATCGATGAACCCACCGTTCCATGCATATCGCAAACGACAATCACCCGCATCCCAACAGAGTGAGACATTGGTATCGAGCGCCACCGCAATCGCCGCAGGTCCGGCGTTCGGCATGAAAATCCGCTGAATCTGCGGACGCTTCGCCTGCACCGGAGATGCCGCATACGGATCGCCTTTCTGCGCCGCTACTTCCTTTAATCCCACAGAAACCTTCATGATGTGTTCATAAATCAACCGCAAACCTTCATCGCCCACATGCACCATCGAAGGCATATCAATCGCATTCGGTCGCTTTTTCTGGGGCGCCACACACCATTTCAAAAAGTCATCCGGCTTACCCAAATATAAAGTTCGAATCTCCACCAGCGAAGGCCCGACAACCATCTGATCGGGCAGATGGCAGGCCGAACAGTTGTTCGTAAAAAGCTGAGCTCCATCAGGCTTCTCGGCGAATGCCAAAGCGGTTAACGAAAGGAAGGCTAAGAAAAATTTCATGTGGGTTTCTAAAAGAGCGTTCGAAATACAGAACTTCAACGCGCTTTCCAAGGGACATTTTTCAAATCAGACCAAACATTGATTTTTTACACCTTTCTAGCCACTTTAACGAAGTAAGCCGACTTATCGCTCCATGAAATCGCCCTCACTGCACGATTCGCTCATCCCCCACGTAGGTGCTTGGCCGAATCTAATCGGGCTGGACTCCCCCATCGTCGCGGTTTGCTGGCAGGCAATGTTTGCAAAAATCTCTGGGGTTGAACTGCCGTGGTTCATCCACCTCATTTTAGGCCTCAGCACCTGGTGCATCTATCTCGTCGACCGTATCATCGATGTCATACGAGCCCAACAACAAGTCACAACCTCACGTCATCGCTTCACTCTACACCACATCCGTAAACTGATCGGACTCTTCATCATCATTTCTATAAGCAACCTCACGCTGATCCTTCACTATCTGCCGCAAAAACTTCTGATCACCGGCTGCATCACCCTTAGCCTCATCGCCATTTATTATCTGATCCGACTCACCCGTCTGAAAAACATCATCACCTTAATCCCGCGTGAAGTCATGTGCGGCATGCTCTTCGCGCTCGGCTGTGCCATCGCACCCCATGCTTATGCCACCACTTCTTGGATCAACACTCCCACATGGCTCATCTCCATCATCTTGTTTGGAATGGTTTGCTCCACTAGCTGCATCCTCATTTCCCTTTGGGAAAAAGAAGGCGATGAAATAGCCGCAGACCCATCCATCGTGACCACTCACGCCAACTTCATCCCCTATCTCGCTTCAACACTTACCTTCCTAACTGCGGTCACACTCATCCTCTCCTGCTTTTTCCACTGGCAAGCATTTCTATCCATCAGCCTATCCGCGATCCTTCTAAGATTAGCCCTCCACCACCAAAACCGAATCTCTTCGATTAATCGAAGAATCCTTGCCGATGCAGTCCTACTCTCCCCCCTCATTTTTATGGGGTTTTGAGCAAATGAAGAACACTATTTGCTATACCTCCTAAGCTTTATATCGAAACATTTATATCGAAACATTTACTCCCCTCATGAAAAATCGTCGCCAATTTCTCAAGATGACCGCTGGTGCTGCTACACTTGGTGCACTCGGAACTCAACCGTCATCCGCAGCACCTGATTCCAAGCTCCGCAAAGTATGGGTTCTTTCTGATCTGCATTCCGGACTCGTCGAAGGCGGTAAAGATGGCGCGGAGTGGTTTGCATTGGCTTGCAAAGACATGCAGCAAGAACATGCGGACATCGCCTACGCCATGACTCTTGGCGACCTCACCCATGGCGGCACCGAGCCACAACTTAAAAACTACATCACCACACGTGATGGCAGCGGAATCAAAACTTGGTATGAGGTGGCGGGTAATCACGAGTATCACGATGGCAAAGCGGATCTCTACACGAAGCTGATCCGCAGCACGGATCCGTATTCCGTGGTTGATGGCAATCTTGCCTGGATCTTTCTTTCCGATCAAAAAGCAGGTGTGCCTGGAGAGCTCACCCCGACGAGTTGCGATTGGCTTGAAGCCGAGCTCACGAAGCATAAGGGCAAGAACATCATCGTCTGCTCACATCAAGGAGTGAAAGATACCACCTTCCAAACCCACAAGGCGCAACGCCACATCCATCCTGCGGATCGGATTTCAGAACTCATTGCAAAATCGGAGATCGCTCTTTGGATGAGCGGCCACGAGCACCACACACCCTACACCGCAAAGCACATTGCAAGAGTGGAAAACACAACATATATCAACGTCGCCTCCATGAGCCACGCTTATAAAACCGGCAGCAGTCAGTCTTTCTTGTTAGAATTCAAACCCGGAGCCCAGGAAATCATTGCGCGCCGCCGTGAGCATGACACCCTGAAATTCATGCCGGAATTCGAAGTAAAAATCCCCTTACTGCATGCGCTCGAACTCGGTTAACTCACTTCACACTTTTGAGCGCTTCTTCAAGTGTAGCGACGACCTTTTGTGCTAAGTGTCCGTTGCCACCACCCGTGAAATGTACGTCATCGGGACCTTCAGAGTGCTTATCGAGAGTGGGCAAAATATAAGCATGGAGATCGTTGATCTCAACGCTGTGTTTTTTCATCACTTCCAGTGCAGCATCGCTATACTTCGCTTGCTGCTCCGGGGTGATGATGACTTCCTTTTTGAAACGTTTCAGCATCGTCTGTTCCACCTCCTTGCAAGCCGGAGTCGTGGTCGCCCAGATCAATTTGGCGCCCGTTTGTTTCATGCGGGTCACGAGCTGATCTAATCGCTTCGCGTAAGCTTCGGGGGAACGATCCTCCGCGTCGTATTCCCAACCGTAAATATCCCACAGACCCCAGTTGAAATGAATGATGTCCCATTTCGTATCGCCGAGATAACTATCGATTTTCTTAATTCCAGTACCCGTCCATTCGGCGTTGCCCTCGTTCTTTATGACGTTGGCTTTACCTGTTAGAGCTTGCTTAACCTGCTTCTGATAACCACCGGAAATCGAATCTCCGATCAGAAGAACGTTAGGCAACGAAGGATCGATGACGGGATCTTTGGTTTGTGGGAAGGCGACACTTGCAGTGAGCAGCGATGCGATGAATGAGAATAAGTGAGCTTTCATTTCAGGAAAGCTGAGGCTGAGCTGAGCGATCGTCAATGGATGATAACATTCTCCACTCCTGGCTTGCTTTGACTCATCCAGCGCATTGAATGGTAACCTATGTTGCGTCTTTGCCTAATTTTCCTAGCTACCATCACCGGTGCCCTCGCGAATCCTGCGGAAAAAATCATCACTGAAGCCCGCAAACAAGTCGGTGTCACGGTTCGCTACGATCCGGCTTACGTTTCTTTAGAATACCCGAAAGGCGATATCCCCCGCGAGCGCGGTGTCTGCACCGATGTCGTGATCCGCGCGATCCGGGATGCGCTCGATAAAGACCTCCAAGAACTCGTTCACATCGATATGAAGGCGAATTTCTCGAAATACCCCAAAATCTGGGGACTAAAAACGCCGGATAAAAACATCGATCACCGCCGCGTCCCTAACCTGATGACGTTTTTCACCCGCAAACACATTTCCATCCCCCTTCCGAAAGGTGAGGAGAAATCGGAATTCCTGCCCGGAGACATCGTCACCTGCACCGTCCCGCCCAACCTCCCCCACATCATGATCATCAGTGATAAGAAAAGCGCAGCCGGCCGGCCGCTGGTTATCCACAACATCGGTTCCGGCACCCAAGAAGAGGACAGAATCGACGATTTCCCGATAACAGGGCACTACCGCTGGAAGGAATAGACATAAAGAATTTCACCGCAGAGGCGCAGAGGTCGCAGAGGGAC
>JAZKIL010000018.1:0-24485 GCA_040384845.1 Verrucomicrobiota bacterium
CCATTTCGGAACGATTGTTGTAGCCTGTTTCTCGGCTGAAATCCACCTTATGAGTTGTGCGTGGCAACGCCGAGTCCGCCACCCATTTGAATTAGAGCTTCACCCCGGCGTTCCACCACTCTATCGTTCTGCAAAAATGAAATCGCTCTTCTATGCACTGGCTTTTATCGTCATTAGCCCGGTATGTTCAGCCGCCAATGAGAGGGAGAGTGACTATCCTTTGATTGCGGGGCAATATGAGGTGATCGGAAAAAAGTGCGAATCGGGATTACTATTTGCGGGGACGATCACCATTGTTGAGGCCAACCCAAATGTGTTTATCGTGACGCGCATTATCGATGGGAAGAAGATCATTGGTAGTGGCAAGGTCGAGTTCGCCACTCCGGACAAGATCCCTGTTTTCCGTGTTCGATTTGTCGAGGATGGCAAAGAGTTCGAGGGGACGTTTCTTTGGCGTGGAGATTTGGATAACGCCGGTAGGATCAGCGGTTACGTATACACCAAAGGTTACAAAGGTAAGAAGCCCGGGCTTGAAGCGCTATTTTCTAAGAAAGAAGCAGAACAAGTCGCGCCATGACAACCCCTACCAGCCGCTCTGTTTAGATGATTTCACTTGGTTACAACCTCAACCCCGCGTTCAACGTTCGCCCTCGCTGGTAGTGGTGCATGCGCTTTGACGTTCGCTAGAGAATGAAGACCATGCCAATGGACCCACCTGAATACAAACGTGCTGGGCGACTCGTCTCCCAGCACGCGCCAAGAAAGAGTTCCACCGGGTTCGCTCTACTCGGCGTATTTCCATTCATATTGGTTGGAAGCGTCTTTGCCGCTGGAGCCCTTGAAGAGAGCGGCAACAAATTTGTCGGCTGGTTGTGGATTCCGTTGTCGATTCTCGTGATGTTCGCATTCGCAATCATCCGTTACCGTGTGACCACTAGGATTCAGTACCGCCGGTTTTCATTTCCTGACTTTGCGAGATCTGTGGCTGGGTTCGTCGCCATGCAGATCCTCGTGCTTCTTGTGCTGGGGCTAATCGCGTTGTGCTTGGCGCGCTTGAACCCATTTTCCAGCATGGGAAACAATTGGTAATGCAACAATTCAATGAATTTAGCGAACAAGCCATGACGCACCAACCGGCCATAAGCTTTTCAATTTCACTTCAACATCTTTTCAATCGCGCCGGTGACATCACATCAAACTTTCTGCAACATAATGAAGACCATCACCATAGCCATCATATTGACATTTGTGACAATCGCTAATGGTGCGGAAGATGAATCTATCGACCCTCGCGAGACGGAACTGATTCGCTTGGTGAATCAGGCTCCCAAGCTACATCTGCAGAAGTTGCTAGATTACAACCTTGAGAAGCTTGAGATCATTTATCAGTCGGCACTCAAGAATGCTGATGATGACGAACACCGGAAAGCGCTCAAAGAGTCACAGGATGCATGGCTCAAGTTTTATGCCGCAGACAGTGTTGTCGCTGGGTGGAACGCAAAGGAGGGGAGTTACGCCTATCCAGCACAAATGGAGCAGAAGGTTTATCAAGTTCGGCTACGTATCTATCAACTTTCTACGCCGTTTATGCAAGGTTGGCAGGAAGTGCCACGCATTCCAAAACCATAAGCAGAACAAGCCGAGACACAGCAACCCCTATCAGCCGCCCTGTTCACATGATCTTCCGTATCTCCAACCTTAACCCCGTGATCGACGTGCGCCCTCGCTGGTAGGGTTGCGTGCTCTTTGACGTTCTGCCATGAAATGAAGACACCTATTAAGAGGCTTTTATACGTCGCCCCAATCCTCGGACTTGTCGCAGTTGTAGCGGTTGGTTGGTTCTGGTTCGCAGGGTGGACACGTCGATCGAGCATTGTCGGACAGATTACTAGAGTTCAGTATTTTGAGTCCCCGGCGCTGGTCGCGATTCACATTGATTCTCCTGCTGGAGTGTTCGTGATACCGACTATCTCGGGGCAGAACCAAGAAGATTTTGCGAAGTGGCTAAATCCTGCCAACGTTGAGTTGGAGTCATTAAGCATAATTGCAGATTCGACCTATGATAAGTGGGCGGATCAATTTACTCAGAGGGATGTGATCCAATTTGGAGTTCATGGACTTCCACGTGGCGACACGAAGCCAAATTACGGAGGCAAAGTGGCGGTCGGAATAGCGCAAGAAGGCTTCGCATATAAAAGCTTCCAGTTCATTACTGAAGAAGAATTTGCTAGGCTTCCAGTAGGGAACAAAGTCAACGATTCTGCCGTTTACGGAAGGCTGAATTTTTCCAGATATTATCACGTCAGCCCTAGGGAGAAGCCTTTCATCATCCCATAAAGTAGAAGCAGAACAAGCCGTGAGATGCAACCGGCGATAACGTTCCTTGTTGAATTCGAGCTTCCCACCGCCGGTGCATCCACTTTATCGTTCGCCAGAAAATGACAGCGAGATCAAAATCAATGTTACAGAATTCATTTCGTGTCATAGTATGTCTGGCTGCTGGATTCGCTTATATTCCATTGATGATGTTTGCCGCCATGGTGATATTTTCGAGAGGAGGAGACAGTTTTGGGGAAGGAATGATGGGTGGTCTATTCGCATTTTTTACATTTCCATTTGTATCGATAGGAACATGGTTACTTTACCCACGTAAGGCCTTTCGGATTGCAATTTACTGCCTTACATTGCTTGGCCTCATCCCATTTATCACGACAACCATTATGCTTATCATAGATCTCAGAACGCCTATTTCATGGTAAGCCAATTATGAATACAAAATATGGCCGAACAAGCCAAGACACAGCAACCCCTATCAGCCGCCCTGTTTACATGATCTTCCGTAGTTTTAACCTCAACCCCGTGATCGACGCTCGCCCCCGCTGATAGGGTTGCGTGCTCTTTGACGTTAGCCAATAAAATGAACATCGACGAACTCATTACCAAGTGGAACCAAAAGCGGAGTGATTGGGATGATAAGTTTGAGCGTCATTTTTCCTCAAGCGATGACCTTTTGGCAATAGTGCTTCGTGGACATCTCTTAATAGAAGGATTTATCGACAATTTAAATCGTCATTGCTTCCATTTTCCAGAGTTTTACGACGAAGCAAATTTAACATTTCAGAAGAAACTCTTAATTGCACAGGCGCAGATACTTGAACCTGGCCCTTCAATATTCCCGGCTATACGAATACTCAATGAGCTTCGGAACAATCTTGCTCACAACCTCGAATCACCTAAGAAAGAACCAAAAATAAATGCATTTTTAGAGTTGGTTGAATCGCGCTATTCACAAGAATTTATAGAAGTCCTTCAAGAGCGTTGCGAGGCAAATCCTAGCTTGGAGATGAGAGTGAAACGTGCAATTTCCTACGTGTTCGGTAGATTGCAGGTCTTGGACAATTTTATCGAATTTCTTGAGAATAATCGACATTATGGGGACAGCACAAATAAAGTCTAACAAGTCGGCTCATCCAACGGCGGGCAACGTCTCAGATTGAATTCGTGCTTCCTTCCCCGCCGTAGATGGCCTAAATCGTTGTGCTAAGAATATAGACCTATGAATCGACTCAAACGAACTATCATCTCAGCTCTTGCAGCAGGCGCAATCTGCATGGCATTGAAAGCATCGCCTTACATGTTGGAGGAATTCCACGGGGATATGATTAACGCATATAAAAGACACCAAGAATTAGCATGGTTCCTCTCGCTTGCGATACCTGGCGTATTCATATCAATCATTTCAGGTAATTGGGCAAAGTACCAGATTCCTCATTATGCAGTGTTCGTCACATGGTTTTCAGGCGCACTATTTTCAGTCGCCATGCCCGTGCCAGCACTTTTCTCTGTAAGCTGGTCCGACGGATTGACGCTGTGGTATGTTGGATTTGCGGTGGTTGCCGGAGGACTTTGGGGTTGGAATTCGCACGGCAAAACACAACAAACCGGGGCACAACAAGTCGCACCATCCAACCGCTAGGAGCCGTTCTGTTGACATGTTTTCCTGTAAGTGCAACCTTAAACCCGTGATGCACTTCCGCCCACGCTCCTAGCGGTGGATGTGCTTTACGTTGGGCAAGAAACGATGCACTTTCGAATTACAGGTGATTCTGATGTAACCTCTGGAGTCGGAGCGATTATCACTGCGATTTCCAGCCCCACGAGAATGCACTTTATCGACCGCGAATATGGAGCTGGATTGGCGGGCGTAGTAGCCTGCCTGATGTGCCAAGATCCGGCGTTGGCCCTCAAGCAGCGAGTGCGGCATTCAAAAAAAGATAAGACGTTTTATGTCGATGTGATGCTCGATTTGCCAAGCATGTGTGCAGCTGCCCCCAGTGGTCGCGAAGGAATGGTTTTTTGTGAGCTTATTACTCAACTCGGAATAATCACAGCAAGACGGAAGATAACAGATTTTGATAGCTCTGCATTCCTTTCTGATTTACATGATTGGTTGACTACTTGGACCGAAAAAAAGATTGCCCAACAAGTCAGTGGTGGTAACGGCGATAAACCTCCCTAATGCTTTACACTCTCGACTTCAATATCTCGCCGTGCCACACTTCTAACGTTCTGCAACAAAATGAAATATCTGATCCTAGCCGCGTCATCTATATTTTGTGCGAGCATTCTAGAATCTTGCGATGGTAGCAATCACGCATCAGAATCTAGCTTGTCCGACGCCGGAGTTATCGGCAATAAGCGCTGCGAAGTTCATCAGAAGGAATGCCTTGAGGAAGACACTGTTATTATGGTCTCGAATGGACCATCTTACCCGGAAGGTTATTGGGAAGCACGTCGAAGTGAGGAATATATTCAAGCTGTGAAGCAAATGTTTCCGAATGCAAATAGTGTGTTTATATACGCAGTGCCCGGATCAAACTATGCGAAGCAAGAAGGCGGTAAGAAGATTCGAAGGTTTTACTGTTCCGAATGCAGAGAACAAGAGGAGAAGTGGCATAGCCGAACCAAATAAACAAGAAGCAGAACAACCCGCACACGGCGACGCCGAGGAATCCGTCTGATTGAATTCGGGGCTTCCTACCGGCGACACCATTGCTCTAACGTTGCAGAAAAATGCATCCGCTTAAAATCAAATTCGGTCCACCAGAGCATGGCTGGATGGATGTTGAATTAGGCGATCGAAAAATTTGCGCATCAGATGTTCCGTGTGATTCTCTATATGAATTGATTAAGGCGATGAATAATTTCTTATGCGGAAGCGACAGGGAGGTAGTGGAGTGGTCGCTTGAGCCAGATTATGAACGCTGGATTTTTGACAGAACTGAAGGACAGCCAATGATCCATATTGTCGATTCCGAAGACGTGCGATGGGTATCAGTTACCAACGCTGAGGGCATAATTGAGATGATCGCAGGATCACTCGAAAAGTGTTATGAGAAAGCATTCAGGAGTAGTGCGACTATTGGTAAAAATTGGAGTTGGGACTTCCCCCTAGAAAGTCTTCGCTGCTTACAGAAAAAATTGGCAGAACAAGGCGCGGGTGGTAACGTAGGGCAAGCTCGCTAGTTCGCTTCGCTTTGGATGCTCGACACCGCCGCGCCACCGCTCTATCGTTATGCAATGTGAATACTCTACGAAAGGAACCGTGATTTTTAATCGTGACCTTGTAGGCGAGTTACATGCGTCAACGTGGCGGTTGCAGTCGCGATTAAAAATCGCGGTTCCGTTCTTGGGAAGAAGACGGCGATCCACCGTCGCTTGAAGCTCTCTCCTACGCCACAAGGCTACGGCGGACAGGATGGCGGACAAGCCGAAGACCTCCGCTACGGTCGCTGCATGAACTTCCTCGATTGCCTGACGTATTTCAATGCCCAGTCTTTGACTTTGGATTGTTCTTCTTCGGAGAGTTGCCTAACAACTTTTGCGGGGGAGCCGAGGACGAGGGAGCCTGGGGGGACGATGGTGCCGCCGGTGACTAGGGCACCGGCGCCGATGATGGAACGTTCGCCGATGACGGCTCCGTCCAGGATGATGGCGCCCATGCCAACGAGGACTTCATCTTTGACTTCGCAAGCATGCAGGATGGCGGAGTGGCCGACGGTGACGAGTTTGCCGACGTAGCAACCGAAGTCGTCGGATAGATGAACGACGACGTTGTCTTGGATGTTAGATTGGGGGCCGATGACGATTTCGTTGATGTCGCCACGGAGGGTGGAGTTATACCAAACGCTGGCTTCTTCATGGATCGTGACGCGGCCAATCACATCCGCGCTGCCGGCGATGAAGGCGGAGGGATGGATGGTGGGGGTGTGGTTTTCGTAGGATTCGATGGGCATTGGAGAGAGGGGAAAGTGACGAGTGACGAGTGATCAGTGATCAGGGGAAGATGAAGATTACTTAGTGAAATCCTGTTGGGTGTACATTTGGCCGGAAGGGCGGTCTTTGGTGGCTTCGCGGATTTCTTTTACGGTTTTCTCGGTTACTTGTGGGGAGCGGTTGCTCCAGTTGGCGCGGATGTAGGTGGCGAGGTCGGCGATGTCTTGGTCCTTGATCGCGGGGTTTTGTCCGAGGCCGGGCATGACGCCGAGCGGGGTGTAGGTTTTGCCATTGAGTTCGATGGGGCCGCTGAGTCCGTGGATCAGAACTTTGACGATGCGTGTTGGATCGCCGTTCACCCAATCGGATTCATCGAGTTGTGGACCGAGGTTTTCAAGTCCCGCTCCATCGGCACCGTGGCAACCGATGCAGGCAGCGGTGCTGGTGAAAAGGGTTTTGCCGCGTTCGAAGGATGCGAGGTGATCACCTTTGAGCAGGGTAGATGGATCGATTTCTTTTTGCGGGCCCTGTTTGGATTGTTTCAACCATTGATCGAAATTTTTATCGGTGAATCGACCTTTGTTGACTTGTTCGAAGAGCTCGGCGTTGGATTGGAGTCCGGAGATAGCCGCGGCGTTAACGAGTTCGACTTTGTGGTGTTTGGTTAGAAGATTCACCAAAGCTTCCTGGGCTTCCGTGCTATCGATGGAGGCGAGAGCTCTTGCCTGGTAGGGAAGGGTGGCGGGATTCGCGAGGCTCTTGGTGATGTCATCGACTAACAGTTTGCGTTGAGCATCGGGTATGGTGAGCGATGCGTAGAGGGCGGTGGTGACGAGGTTTTCGTTTCCGGAGGCAAGGGCGGCTTTCAAATGGGAGGCATCGAGTGCGCCGAGACCTTCGAGAGTCCAGATGAGGTGGACGGAATGCAATTCGTTGACGGGTGCTTTGAGTGCCGCGATGAGTGGTGTGGGATCGGCTTTGCGGTCGATGAGTTCTTTCTGTGCGATGTCACGGACGGCGCCGTTGGGATCGCTGAGTTTTTTGGCGAGATCATCGACTGCGGCTTTGGAAAGATCCTCGACGTTGGCGAGCGGAGTTTTTTCGGCACGAATCCGGTAGATGCGGCCATGTCCAAGACCGGGACTCTCGAGTTTTCTATCCAGGGTTTGTTTCCGGAGGTAAGAGGTCATGTAGGTTTTGTGCTGGATGATTCCGTGATACATATCGAGCAGGTAGATGGAGCCGTCAGGGGCGTTGTAAAGATTGACGGGGCGGAAGCGTTCGTCGGTGGATGTTAGAAAATCTTTATTCTGGAGCGGGTGGGTTCCTTTGAGTTTTCCGTCCTTGGCCTCGACGTTGACGAGTTTGACAAGCTGGGCGGAGGACTCGCAGATGAAGGCGGCGTTTTGATAGGATTCAGGAAATTGGCTGCCACGGTAAATGACGGGTCCGCATGCGCCGGTGGCATCGATCAGTTTGAAAGTCTTGGGATCGAGCGTTTCCACATCATAGCCATTTTTCTTGGCCATATAGGCGCGGTTGATGCCGGGGGTGACGCGGTTTGGGAAGACTTTGTTGTTTCCGATGTTAGATGTGATGGAGGTTTTCATTTTCACGGCTGGGTTGCCGCGTAGGAGATTGGGTAGGACGCGATCGCCAACGAGGAGGATGCTGTTGCTGTTGTGATAGAGGCGTCCGAGGTTGTCCCGGGTGATGCCCCATTGGCCGCGGTTTTCGGTTTGCTCGCGGGTGAGTTTGCCTTCGGTGAATTTGTAACGGATTTCGGATTTGGTATTGTACATCCAGTTATCGATTCCGAACATGAGGCCGTTGGTTTTGTGTTCGACGTTTCCACCGACGGCGAATTTGTCATCGATGACGACGGGCTTGCCATCGGGTTTGTCGTCTTTGGATTTCACGAAATAGAGCTTCTCTTGATCGCCGTAAAGAATGCCGCCCGGGACGATGGCGATGGCGCGGGGAAGGACAATTTGGTCGAGGAAGGTGGTGCGTTTGTCGGCGGTTCCATCGCCATCGGTATCTTCAAGAATAGCGATGCGGCCAGTGGGTTTGTCTTCGTCGTTCCCATCGATGTCTATCATGTAACCGCGCAATTCGCAGACCCACATGCGGCCTTTGGCGTCGAATGCGAGAGCGACGGGTTTTTCGATCAAGGGCTCGGCGGCGACGGGTTCGATGACAAAACCTTTTTCGATGGTGAAGGTTTTGAGTGCTTGATCGACCGTTAAAACGGGAGCTGGAGGGATGAGCTCTGCCGGGACGACATCGTTGATATTGTCATGACCTTGGCGGTTGCCTTGTTGGGCGAGAGCCGAGGCCGAAATGAGCAGGCCAGCGAGGAGAGAAGTCGTGAATCTTTGCATGTAATTAGTTGGAAGATGGATAACGTAGCAAAATTTGGAACCGAATCTATTGAAAAATTTCTGAAGTTCCGGCCTATCGTGTCCTGCTATTTGATAGGTTTTGAGAAATGACGGTGGCGAGTCGGACTGCAGCTTGTTCCAACAATTGCGCTGCATTCGCGATGGCGTGCTCTAGGGTGATGGTATCGTTGAGGATGGAATCCATGCCATCGAAATGTTCTTCCAGGATTTCAGGATCAGAAATTTTCCCGGCGAGCGCGTAAACGGGTATGCCATGCTTGCGGGCGAGTTGGGAAACTCCGATGGGGGTTTTTCCTTCGAGAGTTTGCGAATCGAGCGAACCCTCGGCAGTGATCACGAGATCGGCCGCTGCGATTTGTTGTTCTGCGTTCAATGTCTGAGCGATGCAGTCGAACCCAGATTCCAAGGTCGCCCCACAAAAGGTCATGAGTCCGAAGCCCAAACCGCCCGCAGCACCTGCGCCGGGGTGATCTGAGAAATCGTTTCCAAAATGCGCGGCGGCGATTTTCGAAATATGACGCAAGGCAGCTTCGGAGGGTTCGAGGTTTTCCGCAGCGATGCCTTTTTGTGGGCCGTAGACAAGGGTCGCGCCACGCGGGCCGAGCAAGGGATTTTTCACATCACAGGCCACGCGGATTTTGGGAAGCGTGGGGAGTTGGGTGGAATCGATGCGGGCGATGTTGAGGAAATTTTCCGGAATGGGTTTGAGCGCTTCGCCTGATTCATCGAGAAATTGGCAGCCGAGCGCGGCGGCGACCCCGACCCCAGCGTCATTCGTTGCACTTCCGCCGAGGCCGATGAGGATCTCGGTGGCTCCGGCGGAAAGAGCTGCATGGATGAGTTGGCCGACCCCGTAGGTGGATGAGCGGGCGGGGTTGCGATCGGGTGCGGCGATGCGCCAGAGGCCGTTTGCTTGGGAGGATTCGATGATGGCTGTGACGCAGGAGGTTTCTTTTTTCAGTAACCAATAAGCGGTGACGGGTCGGCCGAGCGCGTCTTGCACCGTGGATTCTTGGAGGGTGAATTGACCATTTTCCTGAAAGGCATCCAGCAAGCCTTCGCCGCCGTCGGCAAGGGGGAGAAGGGTGCAGGTGGAGTTTGGGAAGACCTGTGAAACGCCGCGAGAGATGGCTTCGGCGGCTTGTTTGGCGGAGAGGGAGCCTTTGAATTTATCGGGGGCGATCAGGATGCGCATGCGGCATTTCTTGCGGGAAAAGGGTGATTGGTCGAGAAATCATGTGCTTTTCTTGCAAACCATCGAACAAATTTTTGACAAGTGGCGATTTGATGTTTAAAGAACGCGCCCCGCGCGGTGGAAAATCACCTGCGGAAACCGTCCACACACCCACAATTTCGAACCAATTTCAGATATGGCCAAGAAGATCACACTCAAAGCAGCCCCGCGCCTCCGCAGCGGTTCAGGTAAACTCAAGCAAATGCGCCGTGAAGGCTGGCTTCCATCTGTGGTTTACGGACGTGGAGTGGAAAACTCGAACCTCAAAGTTGACGCAAAGACTTTCGCCGAGCTTCTCGCACACAGTTCTTCCGACAGCATTTTGATCAACTTGGATGTCGAAGGAGAAGGCGTTCGTTCCGTGTTCCTCAAAACCATCCAGCACGATGCGCTTACAGGTAAAGCTGTTCACGTTGATTTCCTGGCAGTGGACGACAAAACCGAGATCACCGCGAACATTCCGGTTCACCTCAATGGTGAAGCCGTCGGTGTTAAAGGTGGCGGTGTGCTTGAGCAATATGCTCACACTCTTGAAATCACCTGCTTGCCAGACGCACTTCCAGATACCATCGAAGTCGATATCACCGCACTTGAGTTGGGAGATTCCCTTCACATTGGTGATTTGAAACTCCCATCAGGTGTCAAAGCAACGCACGCCGCTGAGGTCGTTGTCGCACACATCGGCAAACCAGCTGCTCTGGTTGCTGAAGAGGCTGCTGTTGTAGCACCAGCACCTGTGGTGAAAGCCGCACCTGCTAAAGCACCGGCTTCCAAGTAAGTTTCACAAACTCTCTCTAAAGCGCTCGAAGATTTCTTCGGGCGCTTTTTTGTGCTCAAATATGTTTGCGGGGAGTTCTCCGATAAGGTGTTTTGAGGTATGGGAATTTCTTTGATCATCGGACTGGGCAATCCAGGCAGGCAATATGAGGAGACCCGCCACAACGTCGGGTTCATGTTGTTGGACCGGATCGCAGCGGCGGATGGGGTGGCGTTCAAATCCGATCCGAAATTTCAGGCACACATCGCCAAGCTCGGTGATGGGACGATTTTGATGAAACCCCAGACTTTTATGAACCTCAGCGGTCGCTCCGTGCGGCAGTTGATGGCGTTTTATAAATGGGAGATGGATCGGATTTTGGTGGTCTATGACGATGTCGCGTTGCCCTTGGGGCACTTGAGATTTCGGGAAAAAGGCTCGGCCGGAGGGCATAACGGAATCAAATCCATCATCGAGCATGTGGGTGGAGATGGGTTCGCTCGGTTGAAACTCGGAATCGGCGCATCGCAGCCCGGGGGGATGACCGGTCACGTTTTAGGAAAATTTGCCCCAGATGAGCGAGATGAGCTGGAAAACATGCTTGCCACAGGGCTGGAAGCCGTTCAGGTTTCGCGCTCCCAAGGCATCCCCTTGGCATCGAACCGTTTTAATACTCCACGGGTCAAACCACCACAAAATCAAACCACCGAACACACACAAGATGAGCCGCAAATACGAAGGACTGATAGCGCTGACGACAAAGAACCAAGAAGGTAGCATGGATGAACTCGTGACCGCTGTTTCGAAAGACATCGAAGCCGCTGGTGCGAAGGTCGAAAAAATCGACAACATGGGCCGCAAAGATTTCGCCTACACCCCACGCAAAATCAACGGCGCGCATTACGTGACCTACACGATCTCTGGTAGCCCGGATTGCATCGCCAAGATCCAGGAAAAACTCGCTTTGAATGATTCGGTTTATCTGAACCAGTTCAACCGCGTTGCTTGATTCCGGGTTTGAACATCACGCCCCCCAGCAGGTCGCTTTCCATAAAAACTTTTTACACCTATCTCCTCCTATGGCCAATTTGAACAAAGTCATGTTGCTCGGCAACCTCACCCGTGATCCTGAGTTACGGCACACCCCCAAAGGATCGGCCGTCGCCGATCTCGGCATCGCGGTGAACCGTAAAGTTCAGGATGGCAATGGTGGTTGGAAAGATGAAACGACCTTTGTTGATGTCACCGTTTGGGGAGCGAGCGCGGAAAACGCGCAAAAATATCTCACCAAAGGACGCGGCGTCTTCATTGAAGGCCGCC
Source organism: Verrucomicrobiota bacterium (assembly GCA_040384845.1). GTDB lineage: Bacteria > Verrucomicrobiota > Verrucomicrobiia > Verrucomicrobiales > Akkermansiaceae > Luteolibacter. Next base: position 11,993 of record JAZKIL010000018.1, read on the forward strand.
TCCAAATGGACGTCTGGGATGACAAGGCCACCGGCCAAAAACGCAGCAAGCTCAAAGTAGTCGCCGACAACCTCCAGTTCTTGCCGGATGGCAAAGGCGGTTCCCGTGGCAGTCACGACAACGCCTACACCGGAACTCCCGACAACGGCAGCCGCCAAGGCGGCTCCGCCGGTCCTATCGATGATTATCAGGAAGAGGATGATATTCCGTTTTAGTAGCGGAGATGGGCAGGGACTTTTATCCCTAAAAGTCCATATCTGACGGACGGAATTCCAGATGAATGTTGAGGAGCGGTAGGATTGTGGGCTGCGTCGCGCTTCGTGATGAAACTGCGGTGGTTGCTTGCCCGGAATATCTTTGATGCTGTAACCTAGGGCGTTGCCCTAGGCTGTCGAGGGTTGCCCTTTCAGGGCGGGAGAGTGGCGAGCTGCGGCGGAGTTGGATAAAACCATTCCATCTAACCCATCCAGATCCCAACGGGATCACGGAGCTTAGCCCGGGGTCGAGGAGCGTTAGCGACGACCACCCCGGGAAGCCCGAATTAAAAAATCCGACCCCGAAGCGGGTCGCGGTGGTCGGATAACCTTTTTTTTGAAGTTTAGAGTTTAAAACTTAAAGTTTCCTAACAATTCGGCTTCAGGTAGTAGAGCACCGCCATTCGTGCGGCGATTCCGTTTTCCACCTGATCGTTGATGAGGGAGCGTTCGTAGTCCATGACTGCGTCACAGAGTTCGACTCCGCGGTTCACGGGGCCGGGGTGCATGAGGTAGAGGCCGCGTTTTCTGATTTCTTCCAAGCGGGTCTCGGTGATGCCGTAGAGTTTGTGGTATTCGCGGACGGAGGGGAAGAAGGGCGCGTCCTGGCGTTCCATCTGGACGCGGAGGAGGTAGACGATGTCGGGGCTCCATTTCATCGCTTCTGAGTAATCCGTGAAGCGGTGGATGCCTTCGGGTCCGTTTTTCGGGAGCAGTGAACCGGGGCCAAGGAAGGCGACGTGGACTCCGAGTTTTTTCAGGATGCAGGAGGTGGAGCGGGCGACCCGGGAGTGGAGGATGTCACCGATGATGAGAACTTTTTTACCGGTGGGGTCGGGAAATTTTTCTTTAATGGTGAAGGCGTCTAACAGTGCCTGGGTTGGGTGGGCATGTGCGCCGTCGCCGGCGTTGATGACTGAGGCGTTGGTTTGGGCGGCGATGGTGGCAGGGAGACCGGAGCGTGAGTGGCGTACGATGATGTAGTCGGTGCGCATCGCTTGGAGGGTCTCGACCGTTTCGCGGACGGACTCGCCTTTGGTGATCGATGAGTTTCTAACATCGAAGTTGGTGACATCGGCAGAGAGGCGTTTTGCGGCGACCTCGAAGGAGGAGAGTGTACGAGTGGATGGCTCGTAAAAGAGGGTGAGGACGGATTTGCCTTTCAGAGCCGGGACTTTTTTCACGGAGCGGGTGAAGAGCTCTTTGAAAGGAATGGCTTGATCGAGGAGGAGGTCGATTTCCTCCCGCTTGAGCGATGCGATGTCCAGCAGGTCTTTACGAGGCATAAGCGGAAAAGTATGGGGCGTAATGGATTCCTCCGAAAACGAGAGTCATGACTAGAATGATGAACAAGATGGCTGCGTGGTGGCGCGAGCGCTTCTTTTTCCAGAAAATATAAGCTGTCAGCAAGCTCGAAACGAAAATAAGGCTGATTGGAGTGATAAAATGGAAGGTATTCCATGCCGTGTAGATGGCGACGAAGGCGGGCAGATAGGCAAAAGTCAGCAAGACGGGGTGGGCTGCTAGCTTTTTGAGATGGGCCGCAGGGTCGATGGGGGTGGCGGAAAAATTGGCCAGTGCCTCGCGTCTGCGGGTCTCTGCAATGTCCGTTGAGCGGCGGCGATATTGAGGCAGAGGCGTTTTGTTTTCAACGACAGGTGCCGGTGCGAGCGGTAGCTCGAATTTACGAAGGGTGTGAATCTTTCGTTTCTTGGGGCGGATTGCTACGGGTTCAGATGGCTCAAGAAGCTGCTCATCTGTTGGGGACGGATCGGGTGTGGCCGGTATCTCTGGGGGAAGTTCTGGTGAGTTGGGTCGCTGAAAAACACCTTGCTCCTCGCGCAGGGCGGCAAGCTCTTCTGGGGTCTTTTTCTGAGTGGGGATCATGAATGCGAGGGGGCGACAACTTTTACGGTGTCTTCGCCATCGGTGCCTTCTAGAGAGACGTGGACGTGATCGTGCCGCTCGGTTTCTAACAGGATGCCAGAGTAGTTTGCCTGGATGGGTAGCTCGCGGTGGCCGCGATCGATCAACACGGCGAGTTCGACTTTTGCGGGGCGTCCGTAATCGGCGAGCGCATCAAGTGCAGCGCGGATGGTGCGGCCGGTGAAAAGGACGTCGTCGACCAAGATGATGTGCGCGCCATCAACAGTGAAGGGGATATCGCTTTCCTGAAGTTTTGGATTTTCACGAAGGTGTTCGAAATCATCGCGGTAGAGCGAGATGTCGAGGACTCCGAAGTTGAGTTCGCGATCTTCTTCGGAAAGGTGAGTGAGGATTCGCTCGGCGACCTCGTCTCCACGCGAGCGGATGCCCACGAGTGAGATGGTGCCTTCGGGATTCGCTTGGCGGATGGCTTGGGCGAGGGACTCGATGCCTTGGTTGATTTGCGCGGAATCGAGGGTGAGTTTGATGGAGGTGGAGTCGATGGATTTGCTCTCAGGGAAATTCATGATGCCGATGTCGGTGCGGCGTTGCAGGCCGGCGAAGGAAATTTGATCTGCGGCTGCGTGGGCGGCTTGGACAGCGGAGAGTCGGTCTTTTCCTTGAGCAACGCAGGCAAGAACGCGGCCACCGTTGGTTTGCCATTCATCGCCGACTTTTTTGGTTCCTGAGTGGAAAACTTGTTGGCCGGTGGAATCGATGCCGTGGATGACATCACCGTTGCGCGAGGTTTCCGGATAACCATGTGAGGAGAGAATAACACATACTGACCAATCATCGGTAAAACGGATCAGGTTTTTATCTAACACACCTTTCGCGCCGTTCATGCAGAACGCAGCGAGATCCCCTTGGAGAAGTGGCATGACGGCTTGGCATTCGGGATCGCCGAAGCGGCAGTTGTATTCGATGACTTTCGGGCCATCCGGTGTGAGCATGAGACCGAAGTATAAGAAGCCGCGGTAAGGGAGATTCTCTGAGCGAAGCGCGGCAACCGTCGGCGCGACGATGGATTCGTCGATGATATTAAGGAGTTCTTGCGAAATGAGTTTCCGCGAAGCGACTGCGCCCATGCCGCCGGTGTTAGGACCGAGGTCCCCGTTTTGCAGGCGCTTGTAATCGCGTGCCGGGGTGAGGATGAGGTATTGGTCATCGACGATGGCAGCGAAGATCGAAACTTCCGGGCCGATCAAACATTCCTCGACAAGCAAGCGACCGGGGCCGAAGCGTTTTTCGGTAAAAACTTCGTTGAGGAAATCGAGCGCTGATTTTTCATCAGGACAAACGGCGACGCCTTTTCCTGCGGCCAGTCCATCGAACTTGAGGACAGTTGGATAGTTTTCCGCGATGGCAGCGACGGCGGATTCTAACGAATCACAGGCAGTGGCGTTGGCGGTGGGGATTTGGTTGCGGAGCAGAAATTCTTTGGCGAATTCTTTACTGGCTTCCAACTGGGCGGATTGTTTCGGCGGACCCCAGCAAGGGATGGAGTTTTTCTCGCAGAGGTTGGCCAAGCCCTCTCCAGTCACCAGATAGGATTCTTCACCCGCGATGCAGAGATCGATGGCATGGCTTTTCATCCAATCGATCAAGGAAGGCAGATCGGTGGCCGTGGTGGGCTGGGCGATTTGAAAAATGGCATCGCTTCCCGGAAAGGAAAACAGCTCAGGCTTCTGCGGGGATAAGGAGAGGGTATGGAGCAGCGCGTGTTCACGACCTCCTTTTCCAACAACAAGTATTTTCATCTGCGGTTGTTTTGTGAGAATTCAGGCGGATGAGCAAGGAGATTGGAAGTATGGGGTGGTGAAAATTTCAGGAATGATTGTTGAATCCATGCGGACATCTGCTTGCAGAATTTTTAGGATGGGTTTACACGGTTCTCGCTATTCACCACTTTCTAAACCTTATTTACCATGTCTGAATTTCTGACCGTTTCCCGTGAAGCCCACGATTCCCTTGTCATCGCCGCCTACAAATCCCGTGGTTTCACGGAAGAAGAAGCGGTGCTTGGAACCAAACTCGCCGCAGAGGCAGCTCGCCACGGGATCCGCACTCACCATGCGCTTAAAGCTCTCCACCTCGATCATTTGTTCGGCTCCGCGATCGGTGGCTGCGTGCCAGGTGCTGAAATCGAAGTTTTACCTTCCCGTTTTCCTGCTTCGGAAATCTGGAACGCGAATAAAAAACTTGGCCAAGCAGTGGCTTATCGTGCGATCGACCGCGCGATCGAACTTGCGGATCAATACGGCATCGCGCAGATCGCGGTGGACAATTCTTTTCATTATCTCTGGGGCGGTGGTTACGTGATGGAGGCTGCGGAGCGCGGCTATTTTGCTTACACCAACTGCACCTCAACGCTCGCCGAAGTGGTTCCGTTCGGTGGAAAATTTCCAACACTTGGAACAAATCCGCATTCGTGGGGAATTCCTTCACAAGGCGCAAATGGTTTCCCCATCGTGATGGACTGGGCGACATCGACTGTGGCGATGGGTCGCGTCCAAGCTCTCAAACGCGAAGGCAAACAACTGCCTCCGGGTGCAGCGGTCGATAAAAACGGCCAACCCACCACTGATCCTCACGAAGTCGTCGCCTTGCTGCCTTTCGGTGGTCACAAAGGTTACGGGATGTCTTTGTTGAACGAAATTTTCGGCGGTCTAATCGGTGGATCAATTCCCACCATTCGCGGTCGGGAAGTTTCCGATAAGACCGAGAAAACTACCACGGTGTTCTATTTCCACGTGATCCATCCAGAGGCGCTCTCTGGTAGAAACTTTGCGAAAGGTCGCAGCCAAATCGAGAACCTCAAAGCGGTACTTGATGATATCCTCGGCCACGGCAACGACAAAGCGATGCTTCCCGGTGAAATCGAAGCCAACGCCCGCAAAGCATCGGATGCCGCTGGCGGCCTACATTTCACCGCAGCAGAAATCGCAGAGTTCAACGAACTCGCCCGCGAATTAGGCGTGGCGGAGTTGGTTGGGAAATAAAATAAGGAGAGTGGACATTTCTGTCCACTTCTTGATGGGATAATAGTTAGGCGGACAGGAATGTCCGCCCTCCTTATTAATCGTTCGAGCGGCCTTGATAGCTGCCGTCTTCGGTTTTGACGAGGATGCGCTCGCCTTGGTTGATGAAGAGTGGAACGTTGACGTTCAGGCCGGTCGACATCGTGGCGGGTTTGTAAACGTTGTTGGCGGAATCGCCTTTCACGCCTTCGGAAGACTCGGCGACGGTCATGACCATGGTGAGCGGGAGTTCGATGCTGACCACAAGTCCATCGGCGATGAGCAGAGTGTAGAGCTGACCTTCGATGAGGTAGTTTTTCATCGTGTCGATGAGGTCTTCGTAAACGACCATGTCATCGTAGGTTTCCGGGTGGAGGAAATGGTAACCCTCGGTGTCTTTGTAGGAATACTCGTGAGCGATTTTTTCAAGATGCACGCCTTCGACCGAGTCGTTCGAGGTCAGGCGGAGGTTGGAAACTTTCTTGGTGGCAACGCTACGGATCGACATCTGAACATAAGAAGCCATCCGGGGAGGGGTTTTGAGTTCGTGTTCGATAACGACGCATACTTCGTTGTTGTGACGGACTGCATGTCCCTTGCGGAGAGTGATTACGTTGACGCTGGCCATAATTGTGTGCGCTTTCGGTAAGGGGTCGGGCGCAGCTTGGCAAGGGATTTCCTGTGGCGGCGGATTTCATCCGCCATGCCGGGTTTGTTTTTATGGGTTTGGGGAGGAGCATGGGGGGCTTTTGCAGGGCTTTCTTCATTCAAAAATCAAACCTCAACAATCATCAATCGGAAATCCATTTTGTGACAACGTGGGTTGATGATTCGTCCGAATGACGATTGATGATTGACGATTGTTGATTTTTGAATGGAAGAGGTCGGTCGATCCTACCATTTGATGAGGAAATCCGTGAATTTTGTCTTTTCCGAGAGAAAAAACTGACAAAGCCCTTGCGATAGTGGGGGGTTTGGGTGCTTATTCGCTGCGAGCGAACGTATGAGTATTTCCACCGAATATGAGTCCCCTGATACGCTGGGCAAAGTTGCCAAAGCGGTCGAATCCTACCATGAGCAAACTGACGATTTGGTTGGTGAGCGAATGGTGCTGAACATGGGGCCATCCCATCCCGCCACTCACGGAGTGTTGCGGTTGATTTTAGAGCTCGATGGCGAGGTCATTCATTCGGCGGATCCGGATGTGGGCTTCCTTCATCGGGGTGATGAAAAGATTGCGGAGAACATGCATTACAATCAGTTCGTGCCTTATACGGATCGGCTGGACTACCTTGCTCCGCTCGCGAACAACGTTGCGTATGCGTGTGCGGTTGAGAAACTGATGGGCTGGGAACTTCCACCACGTGGTCAGGCACTGCGGGTGTTGTGCTGCGAGCTGGCGCGGATTTCCGCACACATGCTCGGCGTAGGCGTCTGCGCGATGGACGTGGGTGCGATGACGGTTTTCCTCTACACCTTCACCGAGCGCGAAAAAGTTTACAACCTCTGCGAGCAACTCACGGGTGCACGTTTCACAACCTCATACACGCGTGTCGGAGGACAAGTGCGCGACATGCCACCGGGCTTCGATGCGGCTGTTAGAACTTTCCTCTCCGAGTGCGAAGTGACGATTGGTGAAATTTCCAAACTGCTCGATAACAACAAAATTTTCCGCGACCGCATGGTCGACATCGGGGTGATCACTCGTGAATCGGCGATTTCCTTCGGAATGACCGGACCGAACTTGCGGGCTTCTGGCTGTGACAGAGACCTTCGGAAAAACAGTCCGTATCTTGGCTACGAGAAATATGATTTTGATATTCCGATCGCTGAAGAAGGCGATTGCTTTGCACGCTACCTGATCCGGATGGAGGAGATGCGTCAGTCGATCCGTATTTGTCGCCAGGTGTTAGATACCATGCCAGATGGTCCGGTTAACGTCGCGGATTCGAAAGGAATGCTTCCCAACAAAGAGCGGGTGCTGATGTCGATGGAAGAGCTGATTCACCATTTCATCATTGCGACCCAAGGCATTAACGCTCCTGAGGGTGAAGTTTATTTTGCCGCGGAGAATCCGAAAGGTGAGCTTGGATTTTACATTCATTCCAAAGGCGGCGGAGTGCCGAATCGCCTGAAAATCCGCAGCCCCTCGTATTGCAACCTCTCGATTGTTTCCAAATTGCTTCCAGGTCACATGGTGTCCGACATTCCGGCGATCCTCGGATCATTGGATTTTGTGATGGGCGAATGCGATCGATGATGTATATCAACTGCTTATCTCAAAGCACCCCCAAATATGAAAAAGACAATTGTAATTTTAACTTCAATAGCGCTCGCGCTCCCGTCATCCGCTGCGTTCGAAAAATGGACAAACCTAGAAGGTAAAACTGTAGTGCTTGAGCTCGTCGAAGTGACTGGCGAGGGCGAAGATAAGGCTGGCATTTTCACTATGCGAAACGGCAAGAGTGTGACGGTTAAGAGAACAGGTTTAGATGAAGAGAGTGCAAAACGACTGGATGCCTGGAAGCCAGTAGTCAAAGAAAAGCCCAGTGTGTTCGACGAAGTGCTTGATGGAAATCAAGTTATTCTTGATGACAAAAAATTCAAGAAACACGAACCAAAAAGTAAACCCGCTAAGTATTACGTTTTTTATTATACCGCCTCGTGGTGTGGTCCGTGCAAAGCATTCACTCCGGAGTTGGTCAAATTCTACAACGAGCATAAGAGTGGAAATTTTGAAATCGTTCTGATCAGTTCGGACCATGATGAAAAAGCCATGGAAGCATACGCAGAGAAGAATAAAATGCCTTGGCCGCAGTTGAAATTCTCTCAAATTGGTAAATTCGAAGGTAAATTCAACCACGGAGTCAAAGGGATTCCTGCAGTCATCGTTTGTGATCTTGAGGGTAAAATCGTCACCAACAACGGACGTGATCTCGAAGCCCTCGAAAAACTTTTTAAATAATCCATGTCAGCCGCATCTTCTGTTAGCCACGAAACACCTGTGAGTCCGTATTTTCCTCCATTCGCCAATGGTTCAGAATTGGAGGCAGAGGCCAATGACCGCATTTCTCATTACAGCGAGAGCAAGCGTTCAGCGGTGTTGCCATTGTTGCATATCGTGCAGCACAAGTTTGGTTTCATTTCCTCTGAAGCGATCGATTGGGTGGCTGCGAAGTTAGATCTTGAGCCGATCAAAGTGCTCGAGGTCGTGACCTTTTACCCAGGTTTCCGTCAGTATGCTCCGGGTAAATATCATATCCGCGTTTGCCGCACTTTGTCCTGCGCTTTGGGCGGTAGTGCTGAGTTGATGGATGATCTCTGCAAAGAGTTCGGAATCGATCGCACAGCGGCGGATCCGCATCATCACCCGATCAGTGTTTCGCCTTGCGGGAAATATTCGGTCGAGTTCGCCGAGTGCTTGGCGTCATGTGGAACCGCTCCAGTCTGCTTGGTGAACGATGATTTTTACGAGGCGGTAGACGTCGCGAAAATGAAAAGTGCTTGCGGAGAATAGTTTGTGCGAAAATGAAAAATGAGGGACAGGAATGTCCCTCCTCCTTATTGGACTTTCTTCACATACATCGCTTTTAGGGCGATGGAGATGCCGTTCATTTTGCAGTCGATCTCGTGGTCGCCATCGACGATGCGGATGGGTTTGGACTTGGTTCCGGTTTTCAGGGTTTCCGATGATCCTTTGAGTTTGAGATCCTTGATCATGGCAACGATGTCGCCCGTTTCGAGGATATTGCCGTATGCGTCTTTGACGACGCGTGGTTCTAGGGCAGAACTTTCCTCTGAAGCTTGAGTTTTCCATTCATGACCGCAGGTCACGCATTCATTGTGATCGGCTAGAACGAGGACGTCGTCCATGCTGCATAGCGGGCATTCCATGATGAAAAAATGTTAGTGGCCTTGGTTGCCTTTTTTCGGCGGTTCCCATTCGCGGCGGGTGCGTGAGCGGACGGAGAAGATGATGGGAATTCCTGGGGCGGGGTGGGTCTCGCGGATCTGGTTGGTTAGATACGCTTCGTAGGAATCTTTCATCAGGGCCTTGTCGTTGACGAAGAGCACAAAGGTCGGGACGGGGATGACGGAATATTTTTCGTTCAGGGCCGTGGTCGCGTAATAGAGTTTCATGCGCTTGGCCTTGCTATCGGTCGGCGGCGGATTTTTCTGCATCGCGGCTTGCAGCATGCGATTGAGTTTGCCGGTGCTTGGAATCTCCTGAGCACCTTTTTTGATGGCCAATGCTTTCTTTAAAACGTGTTCGGTGGAATCACCCGTTTTTGCGGAGCAAGCGACGAAGGGTGCATAGGAGAGGAAGAATAACTCGCGTTTCACATGTTCCTCGGCCTCGGCGACTCGCTCTTTGTATTCGGCACCCGGGTGATAAAGATCGAATTTGTTCAGAACGATGAGGCAGGGTTTTTTCTCTTCGAGGATGAGCTGGGCGATTTTGCGGTCTTGTGCGGAAACGCCTTCGGCAAGGTCAATGACGAGCACGCAGAGATCTGCGCGGCGGATGGCTTTTTCGGAACGGATCGCGGAGAAAACTTCGACGGAGTTGTCGCGTTTACCACGAGGGCGAAGGCCGGCGGTATCGATGAGGGTGAAGTTTTCGCCAGCAAAGGAGTAAGGGAGATCAATCGCATCGCGGGTGGTTCCGGCGATTTTGGAAACGATGGTGCGTTCGTCTTGTAGGATGGCGTTGATCAGGGAAGATTTGCCGGCGTTGGGTTTACCGATGACGGCCAGTTTGATACCGGCTTTTTCGGCGACTTCCATGACCTCTTCGGTTTCGATGTGCAGGGGCTCCACGATGGCATCGATTTTATCGACGAGTTCGGAAAAGTTGCGGCCGTGCTCAGCGGAAACGAAGGCGCTGTCCCTAAGGCCTAGCGATGTGAAATCGGCGAAGGAGGATTCGTGTTTGTCGTGATCGACTTTGTTGATGACGAGCAGGACGGGTGGTTTGGCTTTGCGGAGTTTTTGCGCAAGTGCTTGGTCGATGGAGGTGAGACCTTCTTGGGCATCGACGATGAAAAGGATGAGATCCGCCGTCTGCATGGCGATGTCTGCTTCGATGGCGACCTGTTCGCCGAAGCCATCGTCAAGCGTGGCGCCGATACCGCCGGTATCGATGAGGGTGCAGGGATGGGTGGTGAGGGTGCAGGGCGCGGAGATCCGGTCACGGGTGACTCCTGGCTGGTCGTGAACAATGGCGATTTTCCGACCCGCAAGGCGATTGAATAGGGCGGATTTCCCGACATTGGGGCGACCGACGATGGCGACAGTTGGCATGATGAAAAAAGAGTGAAGGACGAATGGTGAAAAGTGAAGTGCCGAGTGATCAGTGATCAGAGAGGAAGAAGTGGGAAAGTTTGCTAGTTTTCAGTTGGAAGAGAAGAAGTGTCCAGTCATCAGAGGGACAAGCGGATAAAGAAAAACCCCGCCTTTAGGCTTTTTAGGGCCGTTTGGCGGGGTCAACACGAACAGGGATGGCGGAGCGGACGGGGCTCGAACCCGCGACCTCCAACGTGACAGGCTGGCGCTCTAACCAACTGAGCTACCGCTCCATCCCGTTCGGGTGGGCGGGACGCTATGGAGAGAGCTGCTTGGGTGCAACCACTTTTTTAGCTGAAATGGCATTTTTTTTCAGAGCGTGGGGAAGCTGGGAGAAACGAGCACCAAATGGGTGGATTTTATCTTCAGCAGGCTAAGGTTTAAGATTTCAACGCAAAGCCGCAAGGTCGCAGAGGGTCGCAAAGCTTTGGTTTATAAAATAAGAGAATGTTTTTTCGAGTCTTCTCCTTTTCGTGTCATTCGTGATTTTGGTGGTTCAATTTTTTCCAGGTGATGGATGGGTGATATAGGGTGTTGATCCCGAGGCGTAAGCCATCTTAGGTAGCGCTGTGATTTTCAGGGAAATGGAATTGTGGTTCGATCCGCAGGCACGATCGGGGCCTGAGGCGATGGCGGTGGATGAATGGCTGTTGGAGACGCGGCATTTGCCGATGATGCGGATTTACCAGTGGGATGGGGCTTGGGGGAGTTTGGGGTATTTCGGAAAGTTAGAAGAAGCGGAGCAAACGTTTCCCGGAGTGAACTGGGTGCGACGCTGGACCGGAGGAGGTGTGGTGGATCATCGTAACGATTGGACTTACAGCCTGATGATTCCGAAAAAATTCGAGCTCGCGCGTTTGAAAGGTGGCGAGAGTTATCGGGCGATTCATGAGGTCTTGGTCAATGTCCTTGCGAGTGAAGGAAAAACAGAGCCAGCGCTTGCAGCCGGAAACCAAAAAACCGGGAGTGTGTGTTTTGAGAATCCGGTTGAATACGACGTGGTGGGAAGTGTCGGAGAAAAACTCGCCGGTGCGGCGCAACGGCGTTGTCAGTTGGGTCTCCTCCATCAGGGATCGGTCTCGGTCAGAGGGGATTTCCTGCTGCGAGGAAAGTTATTTGCTGAGAAGCTCTCGGAAACGTGGTCGGAAATGGAAATTATTCCTGATGCGCGCAGGATCGAAAAACTGGTGGCGGCGCGATACGGTAGCGATGATTGGTTGAGGAGGAGGTAGCTTGAATTTTTATGATGATCTGACGTATTGACGTTTACGCCATGTTTAAGAAGTCATTTGATGTGATTCAGAATCACAGGAGGGTTCTCTTCATGATATGTGGTGTCATCATGGTTTAGCACCTAAGCGTGAGATTTTTTTTGCATCATCCTCTTCATCACAGAGAGCTATGATACTCTTGCCGTAGTTGTTCACCGAGTTGATGTCAGCGCCATACTTGATCAAGTAGTCGACGATTTCTGAATTATCACGATCCTGATAAGGGCTGTTTTTTATCACAGCTATTGCAAGTGGAGTATTTCCATAAGAATCGCGCGTATGAATGTTGGCACCGTGATCGATAAGTAGTTTGGTGAATCCCCAATTTCGATTTTTACAGGCGTAATGGAGAGCCTGGTCTCCATCTTTGGTTACGGCGTTCGGGTCGATTCCTAGGTCTAAGAGATATTTAAAATGATTTTGATCTTTAGAATTCATATCGCATTCCCAGTGTAGCAGGTTACATCCGAACTTATTCGTGACTTTTGGATTTGCTCCTTTTTTGATTAAGAAATCCGCAGATTGGGGATCAGAGCAGTTAAATAAAGGTGTATTACCCCAGGCGTTTTTAGCATGAATAGATGCGCCATGCCTGATAAGTAGTTCAGCGATTTCTTTTTTATCTGCTCCCTCATGAAGAGCTGTACTTCCGCCATATTTCACCTCGTAATCTGTG
>JAZKIL010000018.1:24495-67501 GCA_040384845.1 Verrucomicrobiota bacterium
ATCTGTGGGAGTGCTGCAGAATTCATTTCTCGTGATGACTGAAGAATGAACATTAACTGGGCTGCCTTGATTGATCAGCCATTTCACCATTTCCAGGTTGTGACACGCAGCATAATGAATTGGCAGATATCCCTCATGATCGGTTGCGGTTACCTTGCTGCCATGACGCACCAATAGTTGGATTATAGCTAAATTGCCTTTTGAACGTGCTGCTAGGTGAATGGCTTCTCCGTGCTCTTCGCAAAACATGCTTGGTTTCGCACCGTTTTCTATCAGGTAACGAGCAACTTCTAAATTTCCGTTTTCCAATGCAAGATGCAGTGGGGTGCATTTTTTGTTGTTGATCGCATTTGGTTTTGCTCCACGTGTGAGCAAATAGGCTATCATTGACACGTCTCCTTTCTCGGCAGCCTTGTGAATCGGCGTTTCACCAAAGACATCAGCAAGCTGAACATTGGCGCCTCGTGCCACCAGTAACTTTGCCGTTTTCAAATGATTATTACTCGCGGCATCATGCAGAGGCGCTTGACACAGTGTATCGACACCATTGACAGCTGCTCCCTGATCCAAAAGATATTCGACTATTTCGATGTGCCCTGCCCTTGCTGCAAAACTGAGAGCATTAAGTATTACAATATCTCTAGAATCCAGGGGAATGCCCTCGGCTAGCAAGGACTTCACTCGTTCAAGATTTCCGGCCTCTGCTGCTGCGTCTAATGGAGGTCGTGCGTAGGCTTCAGTGGTTGAGGTGGAATTCGCACATCCGCCCAGAAAGTAAGGAAATGCCAACAAAACCGCTATTTCCACTAATCCATAAGACCTTGGCCATAGGGCTTTTTGCTGAGGCATACTTAATATCCGTAATCGGCCATACAAGCTCGCACAACGACAAATGTTTCGCCTGTTCTGTTCAGCAAGCTTGACCGCATACGCTGGAAAATCTACCACAGGCCATGCAGCCAATTTACGAGGGCAAGGCCAAGCGCCTATGGACGACCGAAGATCCGCACACATTGCGGATGGAATTTAAAAATGATGCCACGGCTTTCAACGGCGAGAAGAAGGCGAGCTTTGAAGATAAGGGTCGTTTGAACAATTCGATCAGCACTTTGATCTATCAGTATTTGGAAAAGGTCGGCGTGCCGACGCACTTTGTCCGTAAGATCGATGATACGAATGTTGAGGTCCGTAAGGTGGAAATTTTGATGGTCGAGGTCATCATCCGAAATGTTTCTGCGGGAAGTTTTTCCAAACGCACGGGAATGGAAGAGGGCAAGCAATTCTCGCAGCCCATCATTGAGTTTTCCTACAAGAGTGATGAGCTCGGCGATCCTTTGATCAATGACGATTACATCCGCGAGATGGGTCTCGCGAGTGTTGAGGACATGGCGCACCTGCGGAAATCTGCACTGAAAGTGAATGAGATCCTGATCGCGTTGTTCGCGGATGCGGGTCTGCGTTTGGTCGATTTTAAATTGGAGTTCGGTCGCTTATCGAGTGATCCAACCAAAATCGTTTTGGCAGATGAGATCAGCCCGGATGGTTGTCGTTTGTGGGATTTGAAAACCGGAGAGAAAATGGACAAGGACCGTTTCCGCCGGGATTTGGGAAATGTCATGGACGCCTACCGCGAAGTGCTCTCACGCCTTCAAGCAAGAATTTCTGAGTGATTCTACCTCTCTAACGTATGAAAATTTTATCTGTCTCTATTCTGAGTTTGTTCATCATGGGTTGTGCCAAGACGACCGATCCGTTGATTGTCAAATTGCAGACGGTTCGCGAGCAGGGCATGGATAAAGAAGATGATCCGATGGCGCGTCATGAGCGGGTTCGCCGGTTTCATGGTGCAGTCAGCATGGCGGAACGTGCCCAGCGTTTGGGTCAGTATTACACCATTTTGTGGCAAGCTGAGGCAGGTGTGAAAAAGGAGATCTTGTTCGAATATCAACAAGCGAAGTCAGGCAGTAAAATCAAGACCATGAAGCGTCCGCTCGATGTGAATGCAGCATCCGGCAAAGAGGAGTTTTCGGTGATCGGCGATAATTATTTTGATAACGGCCGCGTGCTGACGTGGAGGATCAGTTTGATTGCGGATGGAAAAACGATTGCCACCGAACAGTCCTACATGTGGGAGTGATGATTCAGTTCAAATGATCTGAATGATGCACATCGAAATCCTCAACACCGGCACGGAGTTACTTCTCGGTAACACGCTCAACACGCACGGAAGTTGGTTCGGGCGTCAGCTTTTTAACATGGGCTTGCGGGTTGCACGGCAATCGACCGTTCCCGATGGTGAGGCGATTCGTGAGGCATTTGAAGAAATGGTCATGCGTAGCGATGCGCTTTTGATTACCGGCGGCTTGGGGCCGACCAGTGATGATCTGACCCGAGAGATTGTGGCGGAGTCGCTGGGCTTGGAGCTTCATCAAGATGAACAGGCATTGAGAACGTTAGAGGCGTTTTTTGCAATCCGTAGCAAGCCGATGGTGGCTGCAAATTTGAAACAAGCTTTAGTTCCAACAGGTGCGGATGTATTGCCCAATCCCAATGGCACCGCGCCGGGATTGTATTTGCCCCCGCGCATCAATCGACTTTCCAACTGCGCGATTTTTCTGCTACCCGGGCCGCCGCGCGAGCTTTACCCGATGTTTCACAATGAGGTCGCACCGCGTTTGCGTTCGCTCTCCGGATGCGGCGATGTGGCATCGGTGTGTGAGTTGAAATTCACTGGGATAGGCGAGAGTGATTTTCATCACGGGATCGATGATGAGTTAGCTGCACTCGCGGGTCTGGAGTATGGTTACTGCGCGAGGATGGGTGAGGTGGATCTGCGTTTGATCGGGACGGATCAAGTGATTTCCACCGCACGCGAGTTGGTGCTCGGTAAGTTTTCGGAATGTTTGATCAGCGATGACGGGTCCTCTTTGGAAGCGACGGTGATTCGCTTGCTGCGTGAAAAAGGCAAGAAGCTCGCAACGGCTGAAAGCTGCACGGGTGGATTGATCGCAAACCGTCTAACAAATGTTCCCGGTTCCTCAGAAGTTTTCACCCATGGTTGGGTGACCTATGCGAACGAGGCGAAAATGGATCAGTTACATGTTCCCGCTGAAATGATCGAAGCACACGGAGCGGTTTCAGAAGAGGTCGCACGTGCGATGGCGCAAGGCGCGCTAAAAGAGAGCGGCGCGGACTACGTCATTTCCGTAACAGGTATCGCCGGGCCAGGTGGTGGGACTGAAGAAAAACCCATCGGCACCGCTTGGCTGGGTTTGGGTGTGCGAGATGGGGAGACTCAGACGGTTAAGGTGTTTCATCCGAGGAACCGCAAGGATTTCAAACAGGCGGTTTCGCAGTCAGCGCTGAATTTGTTGAGGTTAGAGCTTAGAAACTTTAAATCTTAAACTCTAAACTTCAATTTTTCTCCCTTTATTCAATGACTCCGGAATATTCTCTTCATTGAGATTTAGAGTTTAGAATTTAAAATTTAATTCTCTGCACAACATACACGTTTTCCCATCACAGCCTCTGGCGGTGCAGTATTCCCGGCCGTAGAAGATGATCTGCAGGTGGAGTTTGTTCCAGGACTCTATGGGAAAGACTTTTTTTAAATCGCGTTCCGTTTGGACGACGTTTTTGCCGCTTGTTAGCTTCCAACGTTTGGCAAGGCGGTGGATGTGGGTATCGACCGGAAAGGCGGGAACGCCGAAAGCTTGGGCCATGACGACCGATGCGGTTTTGTGGCCGACACCGGGTAATTTTTCTAACTCTTCGAAACTCTGCGGGACGATGCCGTTGTGTTGTTCGACGAGGATTTCGCTGAGTCTGGAAATGGCTGCGGCTTTGGTTGGAGAGAGGCCGCAGGGTCGGATGATTTCGCGGATTTTTTCGACCGGGACATGTCGCATTTTTTCCGGAGTATCGGCGAGTTTGAATAAGGCGGGAGTGACGAGATTAACTCGGATGTCAGTGCACTGCGCGGAGAGCAGAACGGCGATTAACAAGGTGTAAGGGCTTGTGTGATCCAAAGGCACGGGGGTCTCTGGATAGAGTTCCTCGAGTCGTTTTAGGAGGTGATTGGCACGTTGTTGTTTTCTCATTCGTGGAAACTTTAAGTTTTAAACTTTAAACCTCAAGGAAGACCCATAGCATCGAGGTTAAATAAAATGAAAGCTGAGACACTGACCAAAAAAGATATTGCCCGCATTCTTGTTCGTCTTTTGGGAGTCTATTTTGCTTACTTAGCGGTATGTCGGATAGGAGCGATTCCCTATATACTTTATATCTTTTCAGTAATGGGATCGGAGATCGATTTCTCAGAGAAAATTAATTTAGCGACCCTCGGTCCGCAAGTTTTCACGTTTCTGTTTTATGCAGCTTTGTCCTTTTACTGCATCAAGAAAGGAAGCTGGCTCATAGAGTTGATCAGCCGGTCTGAATCCGCAGAAACTAAGCATGACGCTGAAGTGGATGATGAATGCGGGACAGTGAAGAAATTCGATTAGAACGCCCCTTCAGGGCTGGGATTTTTTTTGGCGTTGAACCCAGGGCGTTGCCCTGGTCTAGCTTGAGTCAGGCCGTTGGCCTGGGGGATAGAGGATAGGAAGTCGGGGAGCCGACTTCGCTGCCTACTTCTATCTCCAATCTCTTTTTCCATGATTGATGTGGGGGGAATCTTTGGAGAGGATGCGAGAGTGAAGCGGGTTATGAAATGGATGCTCGGGGTGATTTTGCTCCTCTCTCTGGGAGGAGGTGGTTGGTGGCTGTGGCAGAACGGACAATTGGGTGGCTTCAATCCTCTCGTCGCAAAGAAGGAAAAGCCGGTGCCTAATTTGGAGCGATATGAAGTTTTGGAAGATGAGTTAAAGCTGTGGCGGGGCGAGTTGGTGGATCAGTATAAGAAAGCCCGCAGCCCCGAGCAGAAAGCAGCGGTGGAGCACGATGCTCGTATCATTTTGGAACTCATCATGCCGGAGATGATGCGATGCTGGCGCGGGACGGGGTACGATTTCAACGGCGTGGCCGAGCGTCCGGGACAGGGAAAAATCGCCTGTGGATATTATGTTTCGACCTTGATCCGTGATGCGGGGTTCAAAGTGAATCGATACACACTCGCCCAACAAGCATCGGAGAATATTTTACTAACATTTACTGATAAGGAAAACTGCCAGTTACGGGTCGGTGAAAAATACAAACATTATGCCGACTGGGTGGAAACCTTGGAACCAGGCATTTATATCATCGGTTTGGACACGCATGTTGGTTTTGTGGTGATTGAAAAAGACGGCATGAAGTTTCTGCATTCGTCTGGAATCGCCAAAGCCGGAGTGGTGGAAGAACCGCGCGATGAAGCCGCAGCCATCAAATGGTCAAAGTGGCGGATGTTAGGTCATTTCACCGCAGATCCAAACGTCATACGTATGTGGCTAGCTGGAGATAATGTGACTGTGGTGCAGTGAGTGATTTTCTTAACCACGAATCTGAAGAAATAAAACTTGGCGTGCTGATGGCGGGGCATTAGAAAATCGCTCTTAGGGCTATCAATCGTTAGCGAATAAAATGAAACATACTCCCAAGACCTATGATGAGTGGCTCGCACTTTCTAGCGAAGAACGGCATTGCGTTCATATGGAATGGGATACCTACGCACGAGATGGAATAGCGTTTGCTTATACTGCGGCAGCGCGATTGGCCTTCACGAGTTCCCGCAAGGTTCTAAACGTCGAGATTGGAACCTACCATGGTGGTGAGTATTTGCTCCACATGATTGTCTCGCCTGAGGATTTCAAGGATTGCCCACCGATGCTTCAGGATTCTTTCGAAGGATTCAGGGTGGTTTGTATTCCATCGAGTCATCCCCAACCGTTCGAAAGGTCTGATGCTACGCTCGAAGGTTCTTGGGTTTCAGAAGATGGTTACTATGAGTTCGATTTCCAGGCGAACGACGCTGGCCTAAGCGTTGTTGGACGAATTGCAGGAAATGATTCGACACTGTTGGTGGAGCATTCCGCATTGAACGGGCAGTATTTGCTCTTTTCCATGATAGATCCACAGAGTGGCAGCTATACACGCCATTCTTTTCGACTGACTAGTCCGAATTCGGCTGAGGACGACCTAACGAAAGCTTGCATTTTTAGGCGCAAGAGTTGAAGAGCTGAAGATACTTCGCTGAAAGTGTAAGTGTAAGAGTAGGAGTTGTTGTTAGGGAGTTGAAAGTAGGGATGTTTCATTCGCCGCAGGCTTTGGACTGCTGGGATCATTCCCAGCTTTTACGGTAGGCATGGTTCATCGGATCGATGGGTTGTTACCGATTATTACGGTTTGAAATCATCAACCTTGAAAGCTGCGGATAAGAACCGCAGCAGTCCAGAGCCTCCGGCGGTGGAATATCTCACTTCTCCACTGGCACGACGACTTCCGGAGGGAGCGGGTATTTCACATCGTTCGCCAAGCGATTCATCTCTGCTCTCAGCGGTGCGGTGAATGTGTTGTCCTTGGCGAGGTTGTTGAGTTCGTAGGGATCTTTGGCGAGGTCGTAGGCTTCTGTTAGATCGGGTTTGCCGTGGTAGTGGATGAGTTTGGCGGTTGGGGTGCGGACGCCGACGCAGGTTGGGGTGTCTCCGAGTTCTTTGCGATAGTAGGAAAGAAACGAGCTGCGCCAATTCGCTGGCGTTTTGCCGAGGGCGAGTTCTTTGAAGCTTGCGCCGTGCATGCCGCGGTTGGCGGTGAGTCCGGCGAGGTCGAGGAAGGTGGGTGCGAGGTCGATGTTCAAAACCATTTCATCGACGAGTTCGCCTTTCGGAAACAAGCGCGGGTCGCGGACGATGAACGGCAGGCGCAGGCCTTCTTCGTAGAGGGCGCGTTTGTCGCCGAGTCCGCGTTCGCCGAGGAAGTAGCCGTTATCGCTGGAGTAAACGACGACGGTGTCTTCGGTGAGTTGGAGGGCATCGAGGGTATCTAACAATCGACCTAGATTTTCATCGATGCCTTTGACGTGGCGGAGGTAGTCGAGGTGGATGTCGTTTGCTGAAAGTCCGCGTTCTTTTCCGGCATCTTCCGGGGCGAGGGGTTTGTGATAGATTGCGGCGATTTCGCAGTTGGGAGTGGGTTTGGTGGTTTTGCCTTCGTAGAGGTTGCGCAGGCGTTCGGGGAGTTGTTCTCCGCCGCGTTTGTTGTGAGGACTTTTGAAACCGACGACCATGGAGAAGGGTTGGGTTTTATCGCTTTGCTTGAGCCAGGAGATGGCGAGGTCGGTGGTGACATCGTCCACCCAACCTTTGGTGGGAGTCATTTCGCCGTTAATTTCAAATGGGCAATCCTGATAGATACCTTGGTTGATGAAGCTGGCTGAGTGTTGGAAACCGGGGCGCGGGCCTTTTTGATCGCCCATGTGCCATTTGCCGAAATAGGCGGTGCGGTAACCGGCATCTCGCAGCAAGGTGGCGTGAGTGACGGATTTTTCCGGGAAAGGGGTGTTATTGCCCATGATCCCGTTGACGTGGGTGTATTGTCCGGTGAGGAAACCGGCGCGACCGGGCGAGCAGATCGAGTGGGTGACGAAGGCATTGCGCATGCGGACGCCATCGGCGGCCAAGCGATCCATGTTCGGGGTTTCGAACCATGGGTAGCGGGCGTTTTCGCCGTGCTCGCGTTGGACGGCGCCCATGGCATCCCAGCGGTGATCATCGGCGATGATGAAGATGAAATTGGGTTTCCGCTCTGCTGCTTGGGCTGAGAGGGATAGAAGGGCGCAAAGAGCGGCGATGAGGAGTTTGGGTTTTGGTAACATGTTAGTAAGGGTTTATCTCGCGCACCCCACTTCGCCAAGGCTACGAGGGGCAAGAAGTCGCAAAGACGCAAAGGAAAGAGGAAATTTAAACGATAGGTGAAGATAGTGAGGACAACGTTTCACATTGTTAAAATCATTCACCACTAAGCAGTGGGGAAAGATTTAAGGCTTTGTCCCTGATCCATCCCAAACTTGGCTGAAGCCATTGCGTTCGATTTCTTTGACGAGAAGATCGCGGTGGATGGACATGATGGGATTGATTTGTGCTCCGCAGGCTTCGAGGGCGTGACCGGTCCAGACGTTGCAGATTCTGGGGAAATAGTAGGATTGCGGAGAGTGCAGTAAATAGCCTTTGCCCCAACTGGATGGTCCGGCGGTAGTGGGGAAACTTTTGGCATTGGGGATGGTGCAGTGATTGAGGAATGAGGCAACGTATGGGCCGCGTTCGCGTGGGATGGATTTCATCCAGATCTGTTGGTGGGGTGAAACTTCTGCGACATCCCAATGGATGGGGATGCATTCCATGACGGAAGGAGATGGGAGGAAAATGGCATAGATAACCTCGGCTACGTTCAATGATCCATGTTTGACGTAGGCATTGCGATCGCCCCATGAGAGGGTGACGTATTTGCAATCTGGGAAATTTTCCGGAGGGACGAAACCGGATTCTAACAGCCAGTCGTAAGGGAACACCATGCCGGTGTGGAGCTTGTCTGCGAGCATCCAGACTTGGATTTCCGGAGGGCGTTCCGGGGTGTAGTTCGCGACGGTGTTTCTTTGCACAAGCGCCAAGGATGGCTCTGGTGCGGGAGGCAGGGTGACGAAGTTGCAGGAGCTCAGTGCTGCAGCCATGAGGCCTGTTGCCATCCATGTGTAAAACCGTGTGCTCATCAGATCAAAGGTTCAGGAGGCGAGAGTTGATTGGACAGTTAGGACAGAAACGAGCAGATGTATTGGCAAAGGCCATCGCTGACTTTGATGTCAAAGCCGCTGTTGGCGGGGACATTGAAAGAGCTGCCAGCTGCGTAGGTTTCGGTGGTGCCGGAATCTTTGATGGTGACTTCGCAAGAGCCAGCGGTGATTTCCATGAGTTCTGCAGCGCCGGTGCCGAAATAGAATGAACCGGGTGCGATGAGACCTAGAGTTTTGCGTGAGCCATCGGCAAGGTGGATGGTGTGGGAGACGACTTTGCCTTCGAAATAGACATTCGCGATGGAGTCGACGGTTACGTTGGAGAATGAGTTCATGATGGGTGTGTGGGTAAGCTGTGTTTGGTTATTCGGTAGCGGCTTTCCATGATTCATAGCCGCCTTGGAGAACGGAAACATTGTGGCCGCGTTGGGAGAGTTGAGTTGCGACGGTGAGTGCGTCCGGGCAAGCAAGATTTGTGCAATAAATCACCACAGGGGTTTGATTTTTATTGGCGGCTTTGATCTGCACCTCGTGTTTCGCAATCGCTTTATCGAAATCGTCTTTTGGAAAACTGATTGCACCGGGGATGTGGCCCATTTTGTAGAAAATGGTTGGCCGGACATCGTAAATCAGCGCGGCGTTTCCTTGGGTGAGTTGGTAAAGGTTTCCCAGCGGCATGCGGGTGATCGTTCCCGGAGTGCTTGGGGCTTCGATGACAGGCGCGGGAGTTTTCACGGTGGAGAGTGAAGGATCGAGTGGAGGGATGGGCCTGTCCCTCGGTTCAAAGCAAGAAGTCACACTGAGGCACGCAGCAATGAAGCACGCGGCATGAAATAATTGCCGTCTGTTAGTTTGCGTTACGTGCTGGGTGGTTTTCATTTTAAGCAATTTTAATGAGTTGGACATCGAACACGAGAACTCCGGCTGGGTAGCCAGCAGGTGGGTTTTCGCCGTAAGCCATTTTGGCTGGAATCCAGAAGCGGCGCGATTCGCCTTCGACCATGAGTTGCAGTCCTTCGGTCCAACCGGCGATGACGCCGTTAAGAGGAAAGCTGGTAGGTTGACCGCGCTTTACGGAAGAGTCGAAGAGTTCGCCATCGGTCGTCCAACCGGAGTAGTGCACGGTGACAAGGTCGGTGGCTTTGGGATTTTTGGAGCCGGATCCGCTCGCAAGAAGTTTGGAAGCGAGGCCAGATGCAGTGACTTGGGCATCGGCTGGGGCGGCGGCAACGTCGGAAGGAGTTTCAAGCATGGCTTGGTTGTGCCTGTGAACCAGCCGATGTGGCAAGGGTGAATCGCGGGAGGGGAGGTTATTTTTCACCGCGGAGACGCAGAGGTCGCCGAGGGACGCGGAGCTGGGGTTGATAAAAGGGAGAAGAAATGGGCAAAAGGCGGGTCTAAAATTTCATCCTTCACTCTTCACTACTCACTCTTCACTACTCACTACTCACTACTCACTACTCACTACTCACTCTTCATTCCTCCGGTGCGTCTTCGTGCAGCATGTCGATGGCGGTGCGGCGGATGACGGTGATGTTTCCGAGGAGGTGGTCTTGGCGGATGATGAATTGGTTGAGTTTCATGAGTTCCAAGACAGCGAGGAATGTGACGATGACTTCCGATTGGGTGGTGGCCAATTTGAACAGGTTATCGAAAGGGAGTGCTTCTCCTGGTCTGAAATGATCGAGGAGGAACTCGATTTTATCGGCCACGGTGAAGCGGTCATCGACGATGTCGCCGAAGTCGTGGGATTCCTCGAAGCGTTTGAGAACGTTCTGGAAGGCGCGGATGAGATCGAAGATGGAAATTTCCGCGAGGGTGGCGGGTTCTTCGGCGGGTTTGTCGCCCGGATCGGGTTGGTGGGCGAAGCGACCTTGTTGATCGAGCTCGCGGAGGGAGAGGAAGCCCGCGGCGTCTTTGAACTTTTTGTATTCGATGAGCTGGCGGATGAGTTCCCAGCGAGGATCATCATCCTCGACGTCCTCTTCCGGAGGTTGTTCGTTGCGAGGGAGAAGGGTTCTGGATTTCAGGTACATCAAATTGGCCGCCATGACGATGAACTCGGAAGCGAGGTCGATGTTCAGGAGCTTGAACGTGTTGATGTAATTAAGATATTGCTTGGTAATTTTCTCGATCGAGATGGTGTGGATATCGAGCTCGTCTTTTTTAATAAGATAGAGCAGGAGATCGAGAGGACCCTCGAAGATTTCGAGTTGGACTTTGTAATCGGCGTTTTCCAAAGGGAGAGAGTGAGAGGTTGATGATCTGTTCGAATTTAGTCTGGCAAGATCGGTTGCTGCTGGGTTTGATGTAGGGCGAACATGAGCGGAAATTTCGATTCAGAGCAATGGCAAAACTTTAATGAGCGGCTGAGCTATTGGATTTCCAAGCAAGGATTTTGGTTTCAGCTCCGGCATTCCTTGCCGCGAGGGGGGCGGAAGGGGTCATTTATGTTCCATTTTGTGCAATTGGCGCTGAGATTGGTCATTTTCCTGATCCTTTTGGCGGCATCATGGGTGGCGGTGGTGAAAAGGACGGGGAAGCAGAAATTTACCGATACGGTATGTTTGAAATTGGCGGAAAAGTTTTCGGCCAATGAGATTGAAATCCGGGGGGTGAGCCGGGAGCGGGGGAAGTTTACGATTCACCGCTTGGCGATGTTTAATGAGGAGAGTTCCTTTTTCCGAGGTCTGGAGTTCGCCAATTTAGTCTGCCAGAGAGATTTTTTCGTGGATTTCGGGAAAACCTGGAAGCCGGGTATTGTGGAGATTTCCAAAGTGAATTTATCGCTGCGAGCCGGTGCGGATTCGGACGAAGGCGCGCAGGCGATTGGAGATGTGTTGTTTCAAGATTTAGGTAGCTTGAAACCGGATGCGATCCATGTGGCAAACATGTCAATGAGGTGGGGTTACACGGAGCGCTCACGGGGATCGATTAACGAGAGTCAGATGAAGGCTGTGCCGGTGGCGGGTGGTTGGCGCTTAAGTTTTCGTGGTGGAACGTTTTCTCAAAACTGGCTGAAAAGACTTCAGATCGAGGAGCTGGATGTGGTGATCACAAGGGAGGGCATACGTTTTGATAATGCGGTCTTCAGTAAGAACGGTGGATCTATGGTTTTGGAACAGTTTGAGGTCGTGGCAGGTCAGCGTCCGGAGGTTTCCGGACAGATGAAAATCAAAGCCATGAACATCTCGAGCATGTTACCGATGGTGGCGAGGGCTTATGTGAGCGGGAAAATATCGGGTGAGTTTATTGTTAGCGGATCGACCAATTCTACCGGAGGGATCGGATTCGATGGCGAGGTATCGTTGCAAGATGGCGATGTGATCACGCTGCGGGATAGGCTGCCTTTGCTGCGGGCAATGAGTGCGGTTGATTCGAACCATGACTACCGCCACGTGGACTTTCGGGTCGGATCTTTCCAGATGGAAATGAAAGGCCAGGGCTTAAAGCTATCCGATGTGAAGCTCTTCGCGGATGACACGATGAGTTTGACCGGGGAATTATTTATTAGAAAGCCGAAGTCCGATGAGGAGTTGGTGCTCGATGACGGCTCGGAGTTTTTCGGAGAAATCGTGACGGCTGATGAATCGGGCGAGGATGTGGATATCTCCCTGCGCGAGGCTGGCGAGGTTTCTAACAGAAATGAATTCGGATTCGAAGTTGAGGGAGATAAATCATTGTTCGGCAAGCTCGCGGTGTTGCGAGAGAACCGGCGCATGAGGGAGTTTGAATCTGAGAAGCTGAGCCGGTCCTATCGTTACGAGGGAGAGTTTAACGTGACGCTGATGAAGACCGCATTTGATCGCTCTCCGACGCTGAAAGCCGTTTATCCTGCGGCAACGGAAGCGGGACGGATTCCTATCACCGTCCCGATCAAAGGGTTGCTTTACGAAGTGACCGGAGATCTCGCGAACGAGATTTATGAAAAGGGCGGGAGGTAGTTATTTTTTCTCGCCACAAGCGCAGCGCCATTCTGGATTTCCGCAAGGTGCGCAGACTTTGGTATTGAAGTGAAGGCGGGCAGTGATGCTTTTTCCGGTTTCGGATTCTTTGTATTGAAGGATGATCCATTCGCCTTCTTTGGGAGCATTTAGGGTAAATCCGGTTTCATCTTTGGTAACTTCCATTTTTACGGGTTGCTCACGGGTTCCGGCGGTAGCGGTGACGGAATGAGCATCGGCTTTCACGAGTTTCATGTCCTTGTCTAACAGGGCGATGTGAAGTTTGTCTCCTTTTTGGGTGACTTCGCCGTGCATGGTTTCGTCGGTGCTGAACTCGAGGATACGGCCTTTGTTGGGACCGAGCTCGATGCCTTCGTGGGCGAGCGCGAAGCCGGCGGTGAGGGCGATGATGATTGCGGTTAGTTTGGTTTTCATATTTTTTGTATTTTTAGATTATCGAGTGGCTGGAGCGTCCAGCTTGAGAGCTTTTTCTGCGGCTTTTCTCCCAATCAGGAAGAAAACTGCTGGGGTGACCACGAGGTCGAGAAGGGTGGAGGAGATGAGTCCGCCAACGATGGCGACGGCGACAGGATGAAGGATTTCTTTGCCGGGCTCGCCGGGCGAAAGCACAAGTGGGATGAGAGCGATACCTGCAACGAGTGCGGTCATGAGGACGGGGACGAGTCGCTCCAACGTGCCACGAGTTATTAGGGGGATTCCGAAAACCTCGCCTTCGTGGCGCATGAGATGGAGGTAATGAGAAATCATCATGATCCCGTTGCGTGCGGCGACTCCGCCGACGGCGATGAAGCCGACCAAGGTTGCGATGCTGATGTTATCGATTTTCCACCACGTGAAAGCGAGCGCACCCGCGAGAGCGAGCGGGAGGTTGAGCATGACTTGGAGCGATAGCGAAAAGCTGCGGAAATAACTTGTTAGAAGCACTGTGGTAATGGCTGCTACGAGGGCGAAGAGGATGAGGATGCGTTTGGATGCCTCTTGGCGGGAAAGATATTCGCCTTCGAAGCGCATGGTATAACCCTCGGGTAATTTCACATTCGTTGCGATGGCGAGCTGCCATTGATTGACCAAAGCATCGAGATCGCGTTCGTCTGTATTCGCGCTGATGACAATGCGGCGTTGGCCTTTTTCACGGTTGATCACGTTCGGGCCATTGACCTCGTGAATGTTGGTGACAAGTGAAAGTGGAAGGTGACGGCCATCGGGTGCGAGGATAATGAGATCACCGATTTTTTCCGGCCATGTGCGCCAGCTTTCGGGAAGGCGCATGACGAGATCGACCGTTGCTTCGCCTTCGCGAAGTTCGCCGAGAGTTGCGCCGCCTAACAAACGTGAAACTTGGTTGTTGATTTCGCCGGGAGTGAGACCTTCGAGTTTGGCGCGGGTGCGATCGACCTCGATGCGGATTTGTGGGATGGAGACTTGAGCTTCGAGGTTCACATCGGTGAGGCCGGAAACAGATTCTCCAGCTTCTTTGATTTGCGCGCCGACGCGGCGTAGGGTTTCAAGATCCGGCCCATGAATTTTCACGGCGATCTTTGCGGAAACTCCACTGAGCATGTGGCTGAGGCGATGGCCGATGGGTTGGCCGACATTGACGAAGGTGCCGGGGATGGTTTTGAGCTTGTCGCGGATTTCGGCGAAGACAACTTCGCGCTCTCGGCCACCTGGGTGGAACTCAACATCGAACTCGTTGACGGAAACCGGCATGACGTGATCATCGCGCTCGGCACGTCCGGCTCGACGTCCGACGGATTTCACTTCAGGAATTTGCATCAACAACTGGACGGCTTTTTCGCCGACTTCATTCGATTGTTTTAACGAGCTGCCCGACATGCTGGCAAAAGAGATGGTTGCACTGCCTTCGTTGAACGTGGGGAGAAATTCTTTGCCCATGCTCGGATAAAGCATGGCTGCTCCGACGACGAGGAGGATGACGATGGCGATCACTACGAACGGAGCGCCGAATGCGGCGCGCAGGAAAGTGGCGCGAGTAAAGGTTTTGATCACTCGAACCAGTGCGCCATCGCGGTGTTGTTTGCCTTCTTTCGGTTTGATGAGAAACGAACACAGTACAGGGATCACCGTGAGTGAAACGACGAATGAGGCGATCATGCTGACGATGGTCGCGATGGCGATGGGTTGGAAAAGCCGACCCTCCAGTCCGGTCAAACCTAACAGCGGAAGGAACACCAAGATGATGAGAATCGTTGAGTAAAGAATGCTTGAGCGAACCTCGCTAGATGCCGCGGCGATGACTTCCAAACGAGGCCTTGGCTCGAATAGTGAGGCGTTTTCTCGCAATCGACGAAACACGTTTTCGACATCGACGATGGCATCATCCACCACCATGCCGATGGCGACCGCGATACCGCCGAGGGTCATGCTGTTCACGCTGGCACCGAACCACTTGAAGGTTAGCAGTGTGATCGCGAAGGAAAGCGGTATGGCTGTTAGAGTAATGAACGTGGTGCGCAGGTTTAGCAGGAAAAGCAGCAACACGATGGTGACCATGATCGCACCGTCACGGATGGCTTCTTTGAGATTGCCGACTGCGCTTTCGATGAAATCGCCCTGACGGAAAAGGATCTCCGCCTCCACTCCGGCGGGAAGGCTGGGTCGGAGTTCTTTGAGCGCTTTTTCGATCTCGGCGGAAAGTTTCAACGTATCGAAGCCAGGGGATTTATCGATGCTCAGAATGACGCCGGGGGTTTCTTTTTCATCTCCCTCAAAAGCGATGGCTGCATCGCCGCGCATCGTGGCGACACCAAATTTCACGTTCGCAACATCGCCGATGGTGACGATCCGATCGTTTTCACGTTTCACAATGGAGGCGGCGATGTCTGCGGGATCTGCGGTCATCGCAAGGTTGCGAACCATGATTTCGCGTGGGCCGGATTGGAGGTAGCCGCTGGTGGCGTTGCCGGCGGAGAGAGTGACGGCGGTTTCGAGTTCATCTAATGAAACGCCCTCGGCTTGCATTTTCATCGGATCAGGCTCGACGTGGACTTGTTTCACCCCACCGCCAATGGCGAGGACTTCCGCAACCCCCGGAATACTTTGGAGACGCCTTGCGACTGTCCAATCGGCGAAGGTACGCAGATCCATCGGCGCGATGGAATTATCTTCGGACCGCAGGCCTACCAATAAAATTTCTCCCATTAGCGATGAAACCGGAGTCATGCCGGAGCGGGTGTTTTTCGGTAGTGTGGCGGCTTGGAGTCGTTCTTGGACAAGTTGTCTGGCTTTATAAATATCCGTTCCCCACGCGAATTCGACGAACACGAGAGACAGCCCGACATCGGAGTTTGAGCGTAGACGATCGAGCCCGCTTACACCCAACAAAGCATTTTCGAGTGGCCGGGTGACGAGGGTTTCGACTTCTTCGGGAGCGAGACCGGGAGATTCTGTTAGAATCGTGACGGTGGGTTTGGTCATGTCCGGTAGGACTTCGACCGGAAGCTCCGTGGCGGTGCGCAGGCCCAGGATCAGCACAAGCAACGCCCCAGCGATGACTAGCGGGCGGTTCTTGAGTGAGAATCTGATGAGGTGGTTAAGCATGTGATCGTTTAGGTTTTGGACCGGGCCCGTAAGCTAAGGCTCGCGATGACCAGTAGCATGAGAAGCACGCCGCAGGTGATGGTTAGGAAAATGACCAGTGGGCTGATGCCTTCGGGTCCATGGTCATGACCGTGCTCGTCATCGGATGCTGCGATTTCCTCTGCGGACATTTCGCTGCCGTCTTCGTTGTGGGGATGGCCATGTGCTGCATCCATCGCATCTTTGAGCGAAACGCTGCCTTCACCGGCGAAGGATAATGCGTAGGCACCGTTGACGACCACTTCGTCACCAGGAAACAGGCCCGAGGTGATTTCGACTCGGTTGTCGCTGATTTCGCCGACGACAACTGGAATGCGGACGTAAGCATTTTTCAGCTCGTAGTCTTTGATGAAAACGAAGCGGTTTGAGCGATCCCCCTGCAATGCTTCGCGTGGGATGCTGAGCACGTTTTCACGTTTGGATGCGATGAGAGAAAGCTCGGCTCTCATCCCGGGGCGAAGTTTGATATCTGGATTCGGTAATTCGAAAATGGCTTCTACCGTGGTGGGGTTGGGTTCTTCGTTGGTATTGAGTTGGAGAAAAGTAGAAACTTTTTCTTCAGTGCCGAGAGCGGGGATGCGGATGCGTGCGGTTAGTCCTTCTTTCAAAAGTGCCGCTTGATGCTGCGGGACGCGGGCGACGGCCCAGACATTTGTTAGATCGAGGATTTCCATCAGCTCTTTATCGGGTTCAACCGGTGCACCGAGGTGGCCGTCTGAACGGACGACGAGTCCATCGGCTGGAGCTTTCAGCTCGATGACCGGTGGTGGATCGCCGGGTTGGCGGCTTTCGATGCGAAGCATGACATCGCCTTTTTTGACGAAATCGCCTTTGTGGACGACTGCTTCGATGATTTTTCCAGCAATGCGGCTGGAGAGGATGGAATGGCTTTCGCAGGTATGTTCGATTTCGCCGAGCACGGGGACGGTGCTTTCGAAGGCCGTTTCTTCTGCAGCGACGGTTTCGATGCCGAGGTTCTGGATCGCGTTGGTATCGAGGACGATGGTGTTTTCGTTGCGTGGTGCAGATGCGGCGAAGGCGCTACCGATGAAGATGGCTGTTAGAGATAGAATTTTCATGACCGGAATGGATGAATGGTTTGGCATGGCGGTTAAAAATTGCGGAATTATGTTAGAGTTCATTTAGTTCCGCTATGTCGCTCTGCTCCATTGCCGCCACGGGCGGCTTGGTGGCGGATGTTTGCGAGGTGGAACTCGCGGGTGGCATCGATTTGAGTAGCGAGTAATTCCAAGGTTTGTTCGCGGGAAGTGAGGACGGTTTTTAGTTCGGTCTGGCCTTCGCGGTAGGCTTTTTCGAGGAGGTCGGTTTGTTCTTTGGCGAGAGGTAGAAGTTTGTCGTTGAGCTCGGAAATGAGCGCCGCCCACTGCCGCATTTCTGTTAGGGCGGTGTGGGCTTCGTGGCTGATGTGATTGGCGAGCGCTTTGACTTCCTGATCCTTGCGGTTACGGCGGGCATTCGCGGCATCGATGTTTCCTTGGTTGTTGTTCCAGAACGGCAGGGGAAGGGAGACTTTGAAGCCGATGATGCTTTCGTTTTCCAAACCGTTTGGTGCGTCTTCACTGCGTTCGCCTGCGGCGAAAACGGAGAGTTCGACGTCTTCCTTGCGGTTCGCTTGTTCGAGAGCGATGCTGGTCTCTGCAGCGCGGAGTTCGAGTTTCGCGGCAGTTAGATCGGGTCGGTGGATAGCGGTGTTATTCGGAACGGAAATGCCTGATGGATTTCCTGAAAGCGTGACTGCGGTTTGCGGCGCGAGACCTACCAGCGGTCGAAGTTTTCCAAGTGCAGCAGTTTCCTCGGTGCTGAGTTGGCGCTCTTGGCTGGTGAGCTTTAGTGCGGCGAGTTTTGCTTGGGCGGCGTCGAGCGGGGAGCTTTCGCCCTGTTTGGTTTTTTCTGAAATGAAGTCAGTTAGCTGGGTGGCGAGTTCTTGTTGTTGTTTGAGGAGAGTTTTTCGATCTCGAATCGCGAGAATTTTAACGAACTCCATGCGAGCCTCGGCAATCAGCAGTCGCTCGACATTTTTGACTTCGGCTTCGGCAGCTTGGATTTCGGTGGCGCTGATTTCTTTTTCGATTTTGAGACGATGAGTCAGTGGAAATTTTTGGGTGAGTCCGATTTCGACGGTTCCTTCGGCGGAACGGGTGTTGTGAGAAATGCTGGTGTCGAGGGTGGGGTTGGAGAGTCGGCCGGATTGTTTGGCAAGGCCAACGGCTTCGTCGATGCGGAAGCGGGCGGCGGCGAGCTCTGGATTGTGATTACGAACACGCGAAGAAATGCTCTCAAAGGAGAGGATTTCTGAGGGTGCGGCAGTGAGAGGATGCGTGGCGATCAGGGAAAGGATCGCGGACGCGGTGAAGATGGATTTCATGATGAATGAACGGTTTTTGAAATGAAGAGAGAGAGGCTTCGCAAAGATGCGCAAGGGCGCGATGCGGCGAGGGGAAGACACAGAAAGGCTCTGTGCTAAAAACACGCGGGCACAGGGGTGCCGCGCTCTGACTTCAGATCAATGGTGGCTTATCCATGGAGAAGAACGGCTCATCAGGGATGAGCGAGCATTCGGTGGAAATTTCCAGCAAGCTTCCATGGAAAGTGGCAAGAGCATGGCGGTCGAGCGCCGGCCGATCCGCAACAGGAAGGTGGCAGCAATGATGATGATGCGGGCTGCTGTCATGATCCTCACAATCATCGGGTAACGAATGGTCGTGGCCGTGATGATCGTGTTGCTCATGGGTTTGAGCGCATCTTTCATGATCGGAATGGGCATTTTCGTGCATCACAGCGGACGCCATTCCTGCGAGAACGCAGAAGGCGAGAAGCTGTTTGATGAAAAATGCCATGTCTTCCGATAGTTCAGCTTGGGCGATGAGGAAAGTAATTTTTTGTATGGAAGGGGAAATTTTGCGGTGGCGCTTGGGGTGAGTCGGGGACAGTTTAAGCGGAAACGATGGAGAATGTGACGGTTATTAGCATGCATGCCACTTACGGCTTGGCGGTATTTTTGTTTTTTGCGGCCGTGGCATGGAGAGCTTTTCTGTGTCCGCGAGATCTGACGATTCCCCCTCCAAACCCGTTTGGTAAAGTTTCTTATGGAATCTATCAGTGGCGGGATCTTTTGGTGGTAGGGGTGATTGTCGGGTTTTATTACCTGAGTGCTCTCACTGTGGCGATGGGCGAGAAGGACGCTGTGCAGATGAAAATCACGAGCGCGGGTCTGATTATCAATATCGGATTACAGTTTTTCTTAATGGGTCTGGCGTTTGTGATGGTGATGGGTCGGATTAGGCCGATTGAATGGTTGGGGTTTAGGTGGAAAGGCTGGTCACGGGTTTTCCTTACATCGCTGGTGACGCTTCTGACGATGTGGACGATTTTCTTAGGGTTCCACTTCGTGGGATACCAAGAGCTGATCGAGAGTTTAGGTGTGAAGTCGACACAGGAAGCGGTGGATTTGTTGCGGAAGACGAAAGATATCAATGTTTTGATCTTAATGACAGTTGCGGTGGTGATTGTGGCACCTCTTTGTGAGGAGGTGGTGTTTCGTGGGTATATCTATCCGGCACTGAAAAAATTCGCGGGACCATGGATTGGCTGGGTCGTTTCGGCTTTATTATTCTCTGCGGCTCACGGAAGCGTGGCTGTATTGATCCCGTTGTTCTTTTTCGGTTTGATTCTGGTGCTCTTGTATGAGTGGACCGGATCGATCTGGGCACCCATCGGCGCCCATGCAGTTTTTAATGGAGCAACTGTGGTGGTGCAGATGCTGGAGAGATTTGGTCTTTTACCTGAGGCTCCGATCCAATGAAAAAGTTAGAAGGAATCGGCGAAGATGAGCTGATCGCGAGATTGGTGGAGCTCGTGCCCACGGGTATTGCTGAAGAAGGACCCGGCGATGATTGTGCGGTGGTGGATGATGGGGGAGCGGACCTGGTGTTATTAAAAACGGATGCATTGGTGGAAGGCGTGCATTTTGTTAGAGAAGCAGATGCCACGCAGGTCGGCTGGAAGGCCGTGGCGCGGGTGGTTTCGGATTTCGCGGCGATGGGTGGTTTTCCAGAAAGGTTTTTAGTAACGCTCGCACTGCCGGGATCGATGAGCTTGGAATGGGTGGAAAATTTTTATCGAGGGATGGGAACGTGTTTTGAGCGTTACGGAGCGGTATTGGTGGGAGGCGAAACGTGCCGGGTGCCGCAGGCTTCGTCGGCAGTCATTTCCGTAGCGGCGACAGGTCGTGTGGAGCGGGGGAATGTGGTGATGAGATCCGGAGGAAAAGTCGGCGATGCGATCTGGGTGACCGGGGAGTTAGGTGGATCTTTGGCTGGAAAGCATCTCGATTTCACCCCGAGGCTGGATCAGGCACGTTGGTTGGTGAAACATTTCAAACCAACCGCAATGATGGATCTTTCCGACGGAGTCGCGCGGGATTTACCAAGATTGGCGAAAGCATCTGGCTGTGGGTTTCAATTAGATCTTACGACGATTCCGCTAAGCGAAAATTGCAATGTGAAGCAGGCTCTGGAGGATGGGGAGGATTTTGAATTGTTGTTCACCCTTCCCGAAGGACTTGGGCTGGAAAATGAATGGCAGCAGAAATTTCCTGAACTAAAGCTGACGAAGATCGGGCGATTGGTGGAAATGGGCGAGGGAGATATATTAAAAGGGGGCTGGGATCATTTTGGGTGAATTGAGCTGCTGCACGATTATAGAGCTAATGTAGTAAAATCTGGCACGGCAGATAGCTATGTTTGGGTTAACTATAACTTTGTTAATAAGTGAACGGTACAAGCCAACCAATAGCCTTGACCGTGCCAAGCTATAAAAAATGAAGCAGGATCAGCTTCTCAGCTATGAACACTCTTTGACGATGCAAAACTGGAAGGAGATACGGGCATCACCTGGCAACTTGTCCCGTCCCGCTCCATTCTCCAGCCCCATTACGTATTTTTTATCGAGTGAAGTTCGCCTACATCTAACTGAATATTCCAACGCCATGCCCGCCTCGGAGCGCTGTCCCGGTTAACCATGAGCATCCTAGGACACGCCGGAGTAGATGCTGGAAAGAATTCGGTTAGGTATGCGACACGTCCCATGTGATGGAAACACAAAGTTTTTCACTTTCCGTGCTTCCCACGGGGGGATTAGAAGGCAGCAGGATGCAGCCTCTCCTTGGGCCTTATTTCAGAATGAGGAAATTTCTGACTTGGCGGTTCATGAGGCTTTTTCTTTCTAGGGGTGCACCAGAAATTTTTGAGGAGACGAAGAGGTCGGTGGAGCGTCCGCCGTCTAGGTTGAGGGCGTGGGAGATTTTCCAGCCAGCGGGGGATTGGGTGGAGAGTGCGCGGCTGAGATCGGCGAGGCTGCATGGGGATGCGATGCCGATCCACCAACGATGTCCGCCATCGTGGAGGAGGATGGAACGCATGGCGACTTTGCTTTGATCGAGACCGGCGATGGGGTTGTGGTTTTCGATGAGCAGGGGTCCGGCTTGGAGGAGTTCTTTGGAGTTGGAAACGGCGCTTGCTTGGGTGCGTCTTGAAATGGAGGCGTTGCCTGATGGGTCGATTCGATAGATGCCGGTTCCGAGGGATGAGCTGGAGTTCCATGAGCCGGAGCGTTTGCCTTGGGAAATGACGAGTCCGAGAGGATTTCCTTCCGGGGTGAAAAAGCCGGCGTTGATGGCAAGCAAGGCTTGTTGCTTGGTGGCGCAGTCGCGAGCCGAGATATACTGACTGCCAGGGCCGTTGGTTTGATCGATGGGCTTTAACGTGTTCGATCTGGAATCGAAAGACACGCCTTGGAATTGGATGTTAGAAAGGGTTTTACTCACTACTTTGGGTGAGGAAACCGATGGGTCTGTTAGAACGGGTGGTATGATTAAGGGTTGGGATTCGGAAACTGTTTGGGTGATGGTGGGGGGAGAAGATTGATGGGTGGAAACGGGAGCCTTTGGAATGGGTGTGCAGGAGATTACGCATGCGGTGAGAAGGGAGGGTAGGCAGAGATTGGAAGAAAATTGCATGGGGTGATTAGAGCGACTGAAATGGTTCGGGACAACTGTGATTAGCAAGGGGGGTGTCTGATTGACGATTGATGATCCGACTTCGCCAAGGCTACGACGGACAGATTGTTGAGGTTTTGATTTTTGAATGAAGAGGAAAGCGACTGCATCGATTCTGGGAGAGGAGCGGGGTGGTTATTCGGTTTGATTGACGATTGACGAATGTTGAGATTTGATTTTTGAATGAAGAAATTGTCCCCCCAAGAGCTTGAAGATCGACTGATAGATTTTGCCGTAGCGATTATTGATGTGACCGAGGCCTTGCCTAATACAAAAGCAGGCAATCATGTGGCGGGTCAATTGATTCGATCTGGAACGTCCCCTGCGCCGAATTACGGGGAAGCACGAAGTGCGGAGTCGCGTAAGGATTTCATTCACAAAATGAAGATTTCGCTCAAAGAATTGAGAGAGACAATGATTTGGCTCAAAATCGCGTCTCGGAAGCGTATGGTCGCTGGTGCTGGAGTTGATGCCTCAATTTCTGAATGCGATGAACTGATTTCTATCTTTGTGAGTAGCACCAGAACTGCCGATGGCCGCTCGGTTTGATCCGACTTCGCCAAGGCTACGACGGACATAATGATGAGTGTGATTTTGGATTTTTGAATGAAGAGGAAAGCGACTGCATCCGCATTTGTGAGGCCAATTTCTGACAAATCAAAAATCAACATTCGTCACTCATCAATCGTCAATCGTCAATCGATTCGGGGGAGTTTGGTTATTCGGTTTGATCCGACTTCGCCAAGGCTACGACGGACATAATGACGATTGTTGATTTAGGATTTTTGAATGAAGACAAGACAAGTAGTGACAGAGAGTTTGCGTGCCGGGGTTTCGGGTGTCATGTTGCTGGCATGACGGGTTTGAATCTACCAAGGAAATGTGGCGTAATGATTTTGCCGGATTGCACGTTGTTTCCGCATGGCGGGCTGCCGTTGTTTATTTTTGAGGAGCGCTACCGATTGATGCTGGATAAGGCGTTGGAAGGAGATTGTGTGTTTGCGGTGGCTCGAAAATCTGAACCAAATGCGGCGAGTATCGGGACGGTGGGGTTGGTGCGAGCATCGCGTGAGAGGGAGGATGGGACTTCTGAACTTTTACTGCACGGGGTGATACGGGTGAGGTTCACTGAATGGCTGGAAGATGAGGCGTTTCCGATGGCTATGATTGAGCCTGTGGTCGGCAAGGCTTTGGAAAAAGATCAGAATTTCGCGGCGATGGTGGCGTTAAAAGGATCGGTGGAGGATTGTTTGTCGGGAGTGCCGGAGGAGGTGCGGGATGGGGTTTTACATTTACTGAATCAGACAGACGAAGCGGGATTGATGGCGGATTTGGTGGCGCAGCAGTTGATTCAGGATCCGGATTTGCGGCAGTTGCTTCTGGAGACGATTCCGGTTGGGGAGAGGGTGGCGTTGTTGTGTCAATTTCTCGAAAAACTGAAATTTGGAGAGTGAATCAACTATTTTCGAGGTTGCTAGACCGGTGGTTCAGTCGGTAGCGTGACAGCACGATGATATTGGCTGCGTGGGATGGATCAGGATTAATTGAAAAAGGCGGACCACTCGTATGGGTGCTGCTCTCGCTGGGTTTCTTTGGCGCGATTTTTATTGTGGAACGATTGTTCTACTTCCATCGAGCCCGGATCAACGTCAGCTCGCTACTGGTGGGGCTGTCCCTTCATGTCAAACGGAGGGCATTTGCGGAGGCTTTGCATGAAGCGGCGCGGGCACCGGGTCCGGTGGGTCGGGTGGCACACGCGGGGCTACTGAGGTATTATTTGGATCGCAGGGATTTGAGCGATGTGGTCCGCGAGGCGGGTCAGCTAGAAGTGCCGCGGATTGAAAAAAACGTTCGCTCGCTACTCGCTGTGGCGTTGATCGCGCCTTTGATCGGTATGCTCGGGACGTTGTTGGGAATGATTGATGCTTTCCAGCGGGCGAGTGAGCAAGGTGGCTCGACGGGCCCCAATGAGCTTTCAGCAGGTGTGTTGAGTGCGCTTATTACTTCTGTGATTGGGCTTACGGTCGCGATTCCGATGTATATTTTTTATCTTTATTTTGTGGGTCGGGCCAAGCGCTTGGTTTCACGGATCGAGCGCGCGGGGATTGAGATTGTTCACATGATTGCGGATGCTCGCGAAGAGGAAGAATTTGCGCCGTTTCGGGGAGAGACGGCAAGTGGAAGGAAGCGTCCCGCAACTAACAAAAAAGCAAAAGTTTCCGATACCGAGTGAAATTAGAAACCACATTAGATGAGCGCCCGGGATTTTTGCATGCCCTGCCGTTGTTTGATCTTTTCATCACGGTAACCATGCTGTTGTTGCTGGGTCCGGTGTTTCTCAATCAGAGTGGAGTGATGGTGGAGCTGCCGGCTTCGCAGTTTCAGATGCAACGGTATCGGGAATCGATTGTGGTGACTCTGCATTCCGGAAAAACCGAACCGCAGATTTATTTGGGACGGGAGGCGATTACGCTGGAAGAACTTGGAGCGCGGCTGGAAGTTTTGAAAGCAGACGAGGTGATGTCGCGTGCCATCGTTTTATTGAAAACCGATCTTGGAACTCCTTCGGGTCTGCAGTCAGAAATCATAGATCTCATTTTACAATTGGGATTCAAAATTGCGTTGGTTGGAAAAACTGAACCGGAAATTCCAGAAAGCGAACCGATGGATGAATAAGGATGATTTGATTTTTGATTGGAGTCATGCGGAAGTCCACCGTGGATGGAAGGGTGCCTCGGTGTTGGTTGCGGCGTTGGGTTTTGGATTTGTGTTCAGCGTGATCAGTGTGCAATTCGATCACAGGGATATTGCTTCGGTAAAAAGTGCGTCTGTGTTGTTTTTGCCGGATCACGAAGAGGGAAGAATATGGCGAATGAAGGCCGAGGAAGAGGGGCCTTTTCCCGGGAGACTTGAAATCAGTGGACTTCATGATCCGCTTGATGAGTTAGTCGCTGGGTCATTAAAAGATGATTCATGGAATCCCTACGCAATTACGATGAAGTCTTTGCAGATGGATTCTGTGGTCACGGCGCATCGCATTTCAACGCAAGGCCAACGGGTTTTCCCGAGAAATTTCAAGTCGACAGAGACGGTGAAGGAGCAACCCAAGGCTGAAGTGGTGTTGAGTCCGAATTTGATTCCTTACACCAAAGAATCAGAAAGATGGCTCCCGACCACGTTTCCACCGTTTCGGATGGAAGTGGAGGAAGAGGTGGCACCGGCGGCATGGAGATTTCTACTGAACTTGAGGGCGGATGGAACGGTGATGGAATGTCTCTCGCTGAGTGGGGGACGTGAGGAAGGTTTGGCGACGATCACCGCTTGGGTGAAAAGTTTACGTTTCCAAGAAGCGGAGGAAGCAGAGCGCTGGATGGGGTTGCGGCTCGAGTTTTTAAACGAAAGGAGTCATGGACCTGACCCTAAATGATTTTGTACTGGGCGTGCTTTTCGCGACTTTGATTGCCGTGTTGGTCATCGGCACGTTTTCCAGATTTCTGCATTTGAAAAATGAGCGCAAACTCAAGCGCTTGGTGACGGTTTGTCGACTTTGTGGGCATGTATTTTTAAATCGAGATAGTGCCGAATTGGTTCACTGCGATGCCTGTCATGCGGTGAATCGTAGAAAAGGAAATGGTAAGTTAGGTTGAATGTGACTAAATTGTCACATCCGGTCCGTTTGCAATATGATGTCTGAGCTTCTACAAACCAATCCAATGCAAAAAATCTTGGTTGTTGAAGACGAGGTCGATATTGCGGATTTGATCCGATATAATTTGGAGCGAGCCGGATATCAGGTCTTAAAAGCCCACGATGGGATCTCTGGTACAGAGATGTGCATCAAGGAGCGCCCGGATCTCATGGTTTTGGATTTGATGTTGCCGGGGCGGAATGGCTTTGCGGTTTTCAAAGAAATCCGGCGCGATGCTCGGACCTCACATATTCCCGTAATCATGCTTACGGCACGCGCGCAGACGGAAGATCGAATCGAAGGATTGGAAGCCGGTGCGGATGATTATTTGACCAAGCCATTCAGTCCTAAAGAATTGGTTTTGAGAGTGAATGCCATTTTAAGGCGTGCGGAGGGAGTCCCGGGTTTGGTGGAGTTTCAATATGGTCCGTTTCGTTTCGATAAAAACTCGGTAAAATTCTATTTGGAGAACGAGCCGGTGGATTTGACATCGACCGAATTCAAATTGCTTTTGTATCTATGCGAGCGCCCCGGTAAGGCACAGGATCGGAATGATCTTTTGCGCACGGTTTGGGGATATTGTGACGAGGTCCACAGTCGGACTTTGGATACTCACATGAAACGTTTGCGACAAAAGCTCGGGGAGCATGGAGCATTGATTGAAACTGTCCGGGGAATAGGTTATCAGGTGGCGAGTTCAATTTCATGATAGATTACTTAGCCATCATCGCCTTACTCTGTATCATTGCCGGTTTCGTGGTTTACACGTATCGGCTTCGCGCGCTCAAGAATGTTAGTGAAAAGCAGTTCAGCGATTTAAAGAAGAAGCATGAGAATGATCTCAGGCAGGCACAGGATGAGCGGAATCATTTGTTAGATGCTCTGGGAGATGCGTTTCTTATCGTGGATCCTGATGCGAATATCCAATTTGCGAATGCGATAGCACGGGATCTCTTCAGTGGTCGGGAACTGGTGGGAAGGCAGGTTCGGGAGGCGTTTCTTGATCCCCGTTTGGCGGAAGCTTTGTTGCAGTGTCTTGAAACGGGCGAGCCCGTGCAATCTCGTGTGGTGTTGCCGCAGCAGACATCTCCTTTGGGGGATCTTGAAACGCGTGGGATCAACGCATGGATTATCGATGCGGCGCAACTTACGGATTCATCAGGAAATACACCGAACACGCGGGTGGTGATCCGTGACGTGACTTCCGAGTATCAACTCGATCAGATCCGTAAAGACTTCGTCGCCAATGCATCACACGAGCTCCGGACTCCGTTGGCGATCATCAGTGGATATTTGGAAAATCTTTTGGATGAAGGAATGTTAGATGAACCGGAAATGGCGAGGCGGTTCCTATCGGTCATGAAAAAACATGCGGAGAGAATCTCACGCATCGTGGAAGATATGTTGGTGATTTCAAAATTGGAGTCAGGCGAGGCTTCCGCAATCAAGATCGAGCCATTCAAAATCCATTCCTGCATCAAAGATGTGTTAGAGCGTTTGGAATCGGTTATTCAAAACCAGAAGGCGATCGTTAGCGTGAATTTGCAACAGGATAACCTGATCATGCACGGGGATCGCTTTTATTGGACTCAAGTGCTTTTTAATCTCATCGAAAACGCGCTGAAGCAAAACCCATATAAAGATCTCAAGATTGAGGTTGGGGCAGAGGAGACCGGGAGGTGTGTGCGGATTTGGATGAGTGATAATGGAGTGGGAATTCCCAGTGCAGATCTTCCGCATATCTTCCGACGTTTTTACCGGGTGGAGAAACATCACTCGCAGATGGAAATCAAGGGCACAGGGT
Source organism: Verrucomicrobiota bacterium (assembly GCA_040384845.1). GTDB lineage: Bacteria > Verrucomicrobiota > Verrucomicrobiia > Verrucomicrobiales > Akkermansiaceae > Luteolibacter. The sequence continues at coordinate 52,330 of JAZKIL010000018.1, forward strand.
TGGGCTTATCCATTGTGAAACGTGCGGTTGAAGCGCATCAGGGAAACATAACTGTCACCTCGACTCCGGGTCGTGAAACGAAATTCTTGATGACCATTCCGAAAAAAGAGGTGTAGGTTGTCTTCATGAATGAGGAAAATCATCCGAATCAAGTTGCGGCATTACGCCGTAAACGGATCGGGATTTTCGGAGGTTCGTTCGATCCGGTCCACGAGGGCCATATCTATTTGGCAACCCTCGCGAAGGCTGCCGCCGAACTCGATGAGGTGTGGTTTTTGCCCTGTCAGATCTCCCCCCACAAACTCGCGACTCCGCCCTCTTCCGGACGTGAGCGTGTGGAAGCTTTGCAACTGGCAATCCGGGATTTGCCATGGGCACGGGTGGATCAAACGGAGGTCGAAATTGATGGACCTTCATATTCCTACCAAACCTTGAAGAAGTTAAATGACAAGTTTCCCGGACATGAATGGTTTTGGATCATGGGAGGGGATCAGTGGACAATGTTGTCGAAATGGATGCATCCCGAGAAACTGGCCGAGTTGGCGAGTTTCATCGTGATGGCGAGAAACGGAACCGCAGTTTATCCGATGGAGGGGTATCGCATGCAGGCGGTGACTGGGGAACATCCTGCATCTGCGACGAAAATTCGTGAGTCACTTGCGAAAAAGGAGTCAAACATTCCCTATTTGGATCCAGAGGTGGCGCGTTTGATCCGGTCCAGGCAGGTTGACTTGTGAAAAAATTCACAAACTTGGAAAATCCCATTGGCGATCTGGCTTGAAGTGGCCATATTTCCGCGCGCCGCCCATGATATCGTATACCAAGCAACCTCACGCCCGCGAATACCGGCTCATTTTCAAGAATATCGACCGCAAAGGATGGGATCCTTCGATCGAAACTTATATGGCGGATGGTGGCTATGATGATTTGAAGAAAGCGTTTGCCATGGCTCCTAAAGACATCACCGAAGAGGTGAAGAAATCAGGACTTAGAGGCAGGGGCGGTGCGGGTTTCCCGACTGGGATGAAGTGGACCTTCATTCCGCCAAATAACACCAAACCAGTTTACCTGATTTGTAACGGAGACGAATCCGAGCCCGGCACGTTCAAAGATCGTTATATTGTTCATCAAGATCCCCATCAACTCATCGAGGGAATGGTGATTTCCTGTTTCGCAGTGGGTGCGCACAAAGCTTTCATTTACCTTCGTGAGGAATTTCCAGCAGCAGCTCTCATCGTCGAGAAGGCGATTGAAGAGGCGCGGGCAAAAGGGTTCGTTGGGAAAAATATTCTCAATTCCGGATTCGATCTGGAGATCTATGTGCACCGCGGTGCGGGTGCATACATCTGTGGAGAAGAAACCGGTTTGATCGAATCCCTCGAAGGCAAGCGCCCTTATCCGCGCATCAAACCTCCATATTTCCCGGCTGCACTCGGGCTCTACATGTGCCCGACCATCGTTAACAACGTCGAGTCGCTCTGCCATGTGAAACACATCATTCGTATGGGTGGCGATGAGTATGCAAAACTCGGTGTCGCTCGGAATACCGGAACTCGCATACTTTGCGTTTCCGGCGATGTCAAAAACCCCGGCTATTTCGAGGTCGAGGTCGGCAAAGTCACCATGCGTGAATTGCTTTACGACATGTGCGGTGGGCCCAAAGAGGGTAGGGAAATCAAAGCGGTGATTCCCGGTGGATCGTCATCGAAAATTCTTAAAGCCAACGAAGTTTTCAAACTCAAGAATCCGGATGGAACTGAACGCGAACTTGCGTTTTGGGATATCCCAATGGATTTTGATTCGTTGGCGGCTTGTGGATCGATGGCCGGTTCCGGTGGGGTGATCGTTTTGGATGATACGCGCAAAATGTCATGGGTGCTCAATAATCTTAACGCGTTCTACGCTCATGAATCCTGTGGTCAATGCACTCCGTGCCGTGAGGGATCGACCTGGATGAAGAAGATTTCCGATCGCTTGGTGGATGGAAAAGCGACCGCTAAAGATATCGAGACCTTAGAGAGCGTGGCCTATCAGATTGATGGCCGCACGATTTGCGCTTTCGGTGAGGCATCTTCATGGCCGGTTGAGGCTATTATCGCAAAATTCCGCGACGAGCTACTCGCTGATACCGTGGAAGAGAGCGAGCTGGATGATGTAAATCCAGAGGCGGAAGCTCAGAAGAAATTCCTGGTGCACTAAAACCCGTCCGGTTGAATCCGAGCTTAATAACTCGGAACCTGAATAAGCTTGGAATACTGGTAAGAATTTTCAGCAATGAAGTCACTTAGTTGATCGGCATCGAAACTTCTGCCTCGCAATTGTTTGACTGCTGAATCTGTTAGAACAGTGAGTGAGACTTCAACGGCGGTGAGTCTTCCGCTCGCTAGATTGGCGGCATCGACAGTAGGAGCGCTTACGCCGGTGGTGGTTAGACCATTACCCGTTACGAGGAATTGTTGGGCATCGTTCAGAGTGACCGCGGTTTGCTGTGTGGTAGTGACGCCGCCTGCACTCGTCACTTGCACGTCTACGTGGAATTTCACGGTGAATTGATAAACGTTTTCGCAAATAAAATTTTTCTTTTCATCGATCGAGGCTGATCCGCCAGGTGCGTATGGAAGAAAGGCAGTTTTCAGATCTGCTTTGCCGAGTAAATTGGTGAATGTTTCATCCGGATTTACGATTTTGCGATACAGGACGAAGGTTTTGAATTTGTCGTTACTGTCATCACCAATGGGGTCTTTGTAGATGAGCTTGTAACCGATCGTTGAGATATCCCCGCCTTTGTCATCATCTACATCGCCAACCTTTCCTTCATAGCGATCTGTTGCTGCGGAAAAGAAAATGAGGTCGAGGGAAGTTGGGCTGAGGTTTCCATTCGGGCCTTGAGTTGGAGGCATGAATTCCGCAAAGAGCCATTGAAAATCGTTGCCACGGCGCACGGCCATGGATTCGAAATCAGCTGCCATGGAATCCACCATCGCTTTGCCTTGGCTTGAGGCACGAACTTCCGCTCGGTTGCGGTTCCAGATATCCAGAGAGGTGACGGTGACTGTCACAAGGACAGTGATGATGATCGTGGTAATCACCATCGAGACAAGGAGCTCAATCAAGGTGAACCCATGAGAAGTCTTTTTGTGATGTGCTTTCATATGACTATGGGTAAGTGATCAGCGGCGAACTGCGAGGTTACGAATAAACACCGGTTTGATATTTGAATTGGGTTGAGCCGCTGCAGTGAATTTCGTGGAGAATTTACCACCTTGAATATAGCCAGGGGACACAGATGGTGTCAGATGAAAAGCTGCGGAAAACGTAATGACGGCATCGGTGTATTCGGACGGGCTGCCTGCTGGGCCGCCGCCGGGGTTTGCGATTATGCCCGGTGTGCCTAAAATCAACTCATTATTCTCTTCAATGAGTTGGGTAGGTATGACGTAAAATAATGGTCCAACAATCGCATCGAGATCTTCGAGAAACAAGGTATCATCAGCGCGTCTAGCAGCAGTTTGTGTGATGTAATCCACACCGGGTTTCCCTTCGATGTTGGTCATTGGCTGCATGGTTCCGTCAGCACGTGCGGGGAGACCTCTGTTCCCGCGGTATTGATACACAAAAATAGCCTTCGTAGCTGTGTTGCCTTCTTTGATCCAAGTAAACGCTTTGTCAAAACCGGTTGCTAACCCGGGAGTTGATTCGCCGACACGGAGTGTGGACATATCTCTTTCGAGGGTTGCTTTCAGGCGATCAGCTTGTTGAGTGCTGATTGAGCGTCTTATGCCCTGTGCTGCTGGGGTGAATACGGTTAGGAAACCGGTTAACAAGACAGCGAGTACCAAGATCGCGATAACGGTCTCCATGAGAGTGAATCCACGCTGCATAGAGAGGGTTTTGAGCTTCTGAGTTAGGTGAGCTGAGGGTTTCATGAGTTCAGAAATTAGTCGTGGAATCATCGACATCGATGTGTTCTGGGTTGCGATAGGTAGATGTTCTCCCGTTTCTCCAGATTACGAATCCGGCTACATCTTTTTCCGCATTCTTGATAAACCGTGGCTCTTGACCTTTCGGGCGAATTCCACCACCGATGACAAAGCTGGCACCTGGATTGAGTGAGATACCTTCGCCATTGAATTCGTAATAGGCGTAATTGCCAGCATAGGTCGCGGTGAAGTTTTCACCAGACATCTCTGCTTCAGGAATAGAAGCGCCATCTTCAAGTTTAGAGTATTCGCGGCTGTAAAATGTGGCAGCAGGTATGAAATAGGCGCGGCTAGCTAAAACCCATGTATCCTCTTCGATGGTGCCGTCCTCATTGATTTTCTGATGGGCGATGACCACGCGGCGAAGGTAATTGCTGCTGTTTATGTCATCGACATCAATCATCACCCGACTGTTGCAACGCTTGGAGGTGGCGATGGTGCGAGCTTCGTTAAAAAGCGACTCACAAGTAGAGACAGCCGATGATGTGCCTTTACCGACCGAGAGATTTTTAAGACCCATGACGCCAGCGGTCATGAGTATCGATATGATTAAGATCACAATGAGAATTTCGACTAGAGAAAAGCCTGATGAGGCCTTTCGATAGGATGGGTTCCATCGAAGCGATGCTAGAGGGTTTTTCATGGGTTGAACGGGCTGTATGTAGCTCTAACGCTAGATACAAGTTCATGGATTTTCCTCCAGAGCGCAAGAAGTAATGTCAATACATGGCAATTACCTTGGTTTTTTTGAGATTATTTTTCAAATCGTCCCCCGCGAGGCCCGTTCATCCAAGCCCAGGCTGAGCCGACGATGTCGAGGACATCACAATGCACGGCCTTCCAGCCGAGAGTCTGGGTTACATGAGTGGGGTCTGAAACCAATTCCGGTGGATCACCTTCACGTCGTGGGCCGTAACGGATTGGGACTTTTTTGCCGGTAACTTGTTCTGCTGCGGCAATGATTTCTTTCACGGAAATTCCTTTTCCCGTGCCGAGGTTGCACTGGATGGACTCGTCTTTGGTTAGAATATGCTCGAGGGCTAGGCCGTGAGCAGAGGCTAAATCTTCGACATGGATGTAGTCTCGAATGCAAGTGCCGTCTGGGGTTGGATAATCCGTTCCGTAAACTTCAAGGGTATCGATTTCACCGGTGATCGCCATCAGCACACGGGGGATGAGGTGGCTTTCAGGATCATGGTCTTCACCGATCTTGCTGTCCGCAGAGCAGCCGCTCGCATTGAAGTAGCGCAGGCAGGCAGAGCGGAGATTCCATGCTGTATCGCAATCCCTGAGGATGTGCTCAACCATAAGTTTACTTTGGCCGTAGGGATTGATGGGCTTTTGAGGATTGGATTCGTCGATCGGTATTTTCACGGGGGTGCCGTAGGTGGCGCTGGTGGATGAAAATACGAAGGCTTTGCAGCCGTTTTCCTGCATGACTTGGAGCAAGGCGATGGGCTCGGCGGTGTTGTTCCAATAATATTTGAGTGGATTGGTTACGGATTCACCAACGTAAGTGAATGCGGCAAAGTGAATGACCGCACAAAATTGGTGTTTCTTGAAAAGCTCGCGGAGCAGCTGTTGATCACCGACCTTACCGATGACGAGTTCAACGGATGGATCGACAATAGCGTCCCGATGACCAAATACGAGGCTATCGAGAACAACGACTTTTTTACCCAACGCAACTAAGTGGCGAACCGTGTGCGAGCCGATATAACCTGCACCACCGGTAATGAGAATGGGAGAATCTTTCATGTGACGTCGATAGCAAAGCCTCGGAACTGTCCCGCTGCAAGCACGGATGCCTGTAAGCTAGGGTGGGAGATTCCCTTAAAGAGAATGAATAGATTTTTTCGTGATCGGGTCTATAACGTTACTATGAAAGTAAACCGTGTATTTCTGGCTGCAATTTCTGCTGTAGCAGTTTCCTCTTGTGCTTATGATCCCTATTATGCGGGTGGTTCCTATTCTTCCGGACCTTCTTATGCTTCGGACTATGGAAGTGGTGGATATGGGTATGGAAGTGGTTATGGGTATGGGGGGAGAAATTTCACAACCACGTATTTCGTGAGCACGGGTCATTCACGCTGGGGATATGATCCTTATGCGCGTTGCTACTACGATTACTCAAGACGCTCTTACTATGACCCTTATCTTAACGGGTATTATCCTGTGGGTTACCGTCCAAGATACGTTCAAGGGGCACCGCATCCTCACGGATGGAGAAGTGGCAGCAGATACATCGCGCCGCCCAGCCGCATCCATGATCACAGGCTAGATAATTACCAGAATCGCAGCGAACGCTACCGCAGTTTAAATAATAGCTGGTCCCGAAATGTTGAGGTTAATAGCCAAACTCGGGGAACTGATTCCCATCATAGTCGTTATGACTCTCGCGAGCCCTATCGTGGATCCACCAGACCGTCTTATTTTGGATCATCTCAGGAAGATCAACGTAGTCGGACCGGCGATCAAACTCGCACCCGATATAGCGATCCGCGCAGCCAATCAAGTAATCGCAGTCGAGAGACTTACGTGAATGAATTGGAAAACTCAAGACGTCCAGAGTCAAGGACGGGTCAGTCTAAACAAGAATCGTCTAGATTTTCACGGCCTGAGCAAACGAATCAAACTCAGCGTCAAAGCGGTTCGAATCGTCAAGTTGAGCCAAATCAAGATCGAGGCGGACGCAGAAATGAATCAGTAAATCCTGAAGTGATGCGTCAGCCTGAGAATCGTGGAGCTGGCAGAACAAGATCTGAGGAGAAAGGTCAGAGGGAGCAACCCTCTAACAGAAGCACTCAGAATTTAGGGGGAAGCCTCTGAATTTTATCAAAGAGCTTAACGAAACCACTTCGTTAAGCTCTTTTTATGCGGATTGCTCCGAACTTCTTGGAATCAACAGAAGCCAGAAAAATACGAGCGTTAAAAGGATAGCCGCGAGACCAACGTGTAAAACTTGCACCCACGAGTAGATGTGGATTTGCGCCATGATAAGGCCGAGAAACATCTGTGACAGGACAATTCCCAGAGCCGCATGTTGAATCTTTGTAGCTCCACCGCTCTGATTTTTTCTAGCCATCCAAAATGAGCTCAGGGTCAAAATTAGGATGAGCCAAGAGAAGCTACGGTGAAAGAGGTAGAGCCAAGATCCTTCGAGCTCACCAATCCATGTTTCACGAGGAGAGTTGAGATGGAATTTGGCTAATTCATCGGTCATTTCCCTGATTTGTGCGCCTGAGATCCCTTCGACAATGATCACAATGAATAAAGCCAGAGTCGCCATGAAGGCGGGTTTGGATTTCGCGAGGAAGTTTAGGCGTTCTGGCTGATCACTACCTCCCCATACGCAGTAAGTGAGGGTACAGATCAAAAGCATTGCCAGAGCAAGATGAGTGGTGATGACGCCCGGCGCTAATCCACTGTAAACGACCCGTGCACCCATGATGGCATTTGCTAAAACTAACAGTAGTGAGACAAACGATAGCCAAAAAATCGCAGGACGTTGTTTTTTGAACAAGAAGGACACGATGAATGCTGCGAATGTAAAAAATCCTACAGGTAGGCTGCAGAGCCTGTTGAAAAACTCCGTCCAAACATGTCTTGGATTGAATTCCTTTTTAAGACTTTCCACTGTGATGGATTTGGGATCGCGTCCCATGCGTTCGGCTTTAGCTCGAAATTTCTCAATCGGAAGTTTGTCGAAATCCACGTCATCGACATGAGTTGGGGGAATGAGTAAGCCCCAGCAAGTTGGCCAGTCAGGGCAACCCATGCCCGCTCCTGTTACTCGAACGGTGGCCCCTACGAAAATTAGCAAAAGAAGGGAAATTAATGCAGCCAGCGTGAGCTTTTGGAAAAGATTGAATTTCATATTAACGCAATTTCCGTCGCACGAAATAAACGCATCGCAAGAACATTATGATTTGTTCTCTTCTGTGGGAATCTCGGGGGAAGAAGAGGGGGGAGTGACTTCGAGTAATTTTTCCTCTGCTTTGCCGGGAGCTTGTTCGGAAGAAATAGCAACACCGATCCAGCGGAATTCGTCGCTGCTTTCTAATATGACTTTCAGCACCATGGTAAGTGGCACCGCAAGTAACATGCCGATTGGACCCCAAAGCCAACCCCAGAAAACCACGGAAATTACGACGACAAGCGTGGAGATTCCGAAGCGGCGTCCGACGAGCATGGGCTCAAGAAAATTCCCCAAAAAATTATTAATGAGAAGATAACCACCCGAAACTAGCAGGGCATTTGGAAATCCAGCGACTAGTAGAGCGAGGATGGTCGGAGGAACTCCTGCGACAATTGATCCGATGACAGGAATGAAGTTTAAAAAGAATGCGAGCATTCCCCAAAGAATGTAAAAATCTAGGCCTACTGCCCAACATAGTAGGCCTGCAAGAAAGCCAGTGGCTAAACTCACGGCAGTTTTTATGGCAAGAAAACGTTGGATATCTTGTGTTGAATTTAGAATTCTTGCCAAGTTTGGGCCGCGCGCGAGGCTAATGGCTTCTAACCTTCTGCCAAACATACGGGCTTCACTCAGCATGAACACGAGGAGTATGAGGATAAGAATTGAGGAACCGAAAAATCCTACGACCCGACCTAATACTCCGGTTCCAACATCCCATATTTTTTCGAAGCGAATGTTCTGGAGATTCGCTAGATTGTTATTAACGGCCTCATCAATTTTCTTTTGAGCATCGGCAACGCCATACTCATCCAGCTTTTCCGCTAATGAGCGGGAGCCCTCCCGAATGTGAGTGGAAACTTCTGCAGCGTATTTGCTGTTCCATTTATCCTGGAGATCACCAACCAAAGTGACTGCAAGAACCGCGATAGCAGCGAGAAAGACAAAGTCGACTGCTACGGTCAGCAGGACGGCTAGTGGACGAGGAACTCTTTTTTCACGGAGAAAATTGAGCATAGGAAAGCTGATCGTCGCGATGAAAGCTGCGAGTAAGATAGGAAGAAAAAATTCTTCCGCAGCTTTGAGGCCCGCCACCACTATGACCAACGCAGCGATCATAAACAGGGCTTTTCCGGCTTTAATCTTACCTATCTCTGTAGTGGTTGGCATGTTCTACTGCATTTAATAAGGGGCTTGTCTTGAGTCGCAACTCAAAACACTAAATCATGAAAAAAACGCCAACCCCTTGCGAGGCTGGCGTTTTGAGTAAGGCTGAAAATGGATTATTTCGTGCGTTGGATGTACACTGGGCCTGTTGGGGCTGCCTCAATTTCCTGGAACAATGGAAGAGGGCGCAGTGGGGGAGTCTCAGCATCGCTCGTGCAGCAACCGCATGAGGCAGTAAGAATGGTGATGACACTTGCGAGAGTTAAAACGAACAGGCGGATCATAACGAATGTAGGTTTGGCGAAAGCGCTGGTAATAAAAATGTTGGTTTTGAGGAAGAAAAAGCTCCACCCGTAAGAAATCTTATGGGTGGAGCTTAGATCTACTTATTTAGCAGGTGCTTGATAAGTAGGTGCCGGTGCCGCAGATGGGCTTGGGCAGCATGAAGCGGCGAAGAGTGCGGCGATTGCTGCAACGATAGCGATTTTAATGATGTTCATAGTTATTGGTAGTGTTGTTTTATTTTTCGAACGGTTGCGTTAACTATTCGATAACAGCGAGACTAACGATCGATCCCTATGCTGCAAGGCAAAATAACACTTTGATCAGATTGGTTTAAATCGCGGGTATTGCGAGTTGACCTAGGGCTTATAAAATCTAGGGTTATGGCGATGGGAGTCGAACGGGTATCAAAGCCATTTTTGGAGACGTGGTTACGTCGGACACGCAAGCAATTGTCTAGCAGTGGTAGGATTTCCGAACTGGCGTGGATACTGGCGCGGGACGAGCCGCAGCTTTCTCAGGATCAATGGCGCATCAAACTTCAGGCAATTTTCCAAGGCGACGAGGAGCCTGACTTAGAGCTGCTGACCCAGATTGATTCGTTGTTAGCCAAGCCTACCGGCAAGGTTTTCTCTGAGAATTCGGATGTGATGCTCTTTTAGCTGCTACTAGGTTTTAATCCACGGGTTGCGCGCGAGGGGGGACTTCATCCACGGGTGTTGCTCGAGGTGGGCCTTCGTCCACGGGCTGGGCGCGCAGGGGCTGATCGGATGGCGAATTGTCATGCGGAAGGGCGCGCGGTGGAATCGCTGAATCCTGATTGCCCGGGTTGGGAGGGAGATTGTATTCATCGACCGCTTGTGCTCTTGCCGGGTGGATGGGGCAGAGGTCACCCGCACTAGGCGCGGTGTCGACGGGAACTTGGTCCGCATAGGCGGTGCCGGCGGAATGGCAGCCGGCGGTAGAGCGTTTGCCGGAGAGTCGGCACAGATCAACGGTGACGAGGTTGATATTGGTATGAAGATTCCCCGCTTTGTAGCCGAGGCGATCCGCGGTTTTCATGATGTCGACCCAAACTGGCAATGAGAGAGTTGAGCCGTAACCGCCGTTGATGGTTTTTTTCGGAGTGTCGAAGCCCACCCATACCGCGCATGTTAGAGAGGATGTGTAGCCAGCGAACCATGCGTCTTTGAAGTCATTGGTGGTTCCGGTTTTGCCACCGGCTTCTTTGTCAAAGCCGAGGCGCTTCATCGATGCGGCGGTGCCGGTGCTGGCGACTTCTTTGAGAATTTTCGAGACTGACCATGCGGAGCCCGTGCTGGCGGCTTGGTAAGGGAGCGGAGGTGTGCTGTAGAGAACGTTGTTAGATTTATCGCGGATTTCGGAAATGATGAATGGGCGATAGCGGACGCCATCGTTGGGAAAAATCGTGTAAGAGGTGGCGACTTCCCATGGGCTAGCCCCCCATGAGCCAAGGAAGGATGATGGGGTTTCCGGCATGGCGGTTCCGAAACCTGCGGTTTTGGACACGTCTTTGACTTTTTTCATCCCTGCGTAGTTGCCTACTCTAACAGACATGGTGTTTCGGGAGCGGATGAGGCCGTAAGAAACGGGATGCATGCCGCCGTATTTACCGTCGGAATTTTTTGGTTTCCAATTTGCATCTCCTTTGATTTCGCCATATTGGATGGGGCCATCGGAAATTTGAGTGCTGGGTCGCATGCCTTTGTCAAAGGCGGCGAGGTAGACGAAGGGTTTGAATACCGAGCCGATGGGTCGGCGGGATTGGATGGCGCGATTGAATTTGGATTCATTCGCATCACGTCCGCCAACGAGAGCGAGGACGCAACCGGTGCGGTTCTCGATGAGCACAACGGCACCTTGGATGTATTCCGGATCTTTGCGTTGTTCATCGGGAAGATTTTGCCATGCGGCGCGTGTTTGGTGCCGGTAGCCTGCCAAGCGTTCGGTCTCGCGCAGCTTTTTATCCAGTGCTTCCTCGGCAATATCCTGGAGGCGTTGATCGATAGTGGTGACGATGGTAAGCCCCCCCAACTCGATGTTTTCTTTTTCGAGAATAACTTCCAAATCACGGCTGATGGCATCCATGGCGTAGGATTCGTTCACATTGCGACGCCAGGTCGGGCGGACGGTGATGGGTTCTTTCTTCGCGGCGCCGGCTTGTTTCTGAGTGATTTTTTTCGCAGTCACCATACGTGCGAGGGTGGTGTTCCGTTCGCGTTCAGCGGCTAACATGTCACTAAAGGGATTGAATGCATCCGGACCACGGACAATTCCAGCGAGGAGGGCGGATTCGGATAAGGTGAGTTGTGAAGGATGCTTTTCAAAATAGATGCGTGAGGCTTCGCCAACACCTTTGATCTGTCTGCCCCAGTTGATCTGATTGATGTAGGCCTCTAGTATGCGGTCTTTCGACATGGCTGAATTGATGCGAAACGCGATGGCGATTTCGACGCATTTGCGATCGAGTTGGCGAGCAAGGTCGCCGCGTTTTTCACCGCGTTTAAGCTGAAACACATCTGAGGCAAGCTGTTGGGTGATGGTCGATGCGCCCTCGCGTTTGCCTTGGAAGTTTTTGATCGCGGCGCGGCCGATGCCGATGAGATCGATCGCTCCGTGTGAGTAGAAGCGTTCGTCTTCCCGGGCGAGGATGGCTTTGCGGAAATTTTCCGAAACTTCATTCAGGGGGACAATTGAGCGTTTCTCGCCATGGATGCGTCCGATCTCGGTGCCGCTACGATCGAGGATGATGGTTCGCTCGGGCATCTTATTGATGCGGTTGAGGTCGTATTTCGAGGCGCGCCAGCCATAGATCAATGAGAGGATGATCAACGCACAAAGACCTGCCACAGCGGGTATCCCAATCGTGAGGAGGGCGATTCTTTTGAATCCCCTGAAACCTCGTGTGAGGAAGAATAAGAGGTGGAATGGCCAGAACAGCAGTATCGATATCAGGTTGGGACGGCTTTTGTTTGCCGAGGATTTTTCACGCGGTCGGTTGGTTGGTTGGTTGCGTGTTGCCATTGGAATAGGGGGAAGATAGGCGGTTTTCGATATAGATGAAACCTTAACTTTTCATGTTTCCAAAGTTTTTATGAGAAAAGTTATTTTGTATTTTGGAGGCAGAAAATGAAATTCACCTAGACGAATCTCCAAGGTGGTGTCGATTGTTGAGTAATGCGAAATTTTTGTATCATACTGATCAGCGGTTGGGCTTGCGTCAGTTTGCAGGCGAGAGAGTCCGTGAAAGGTGTTGAGGATCTGATGGTCTTGGAAAAACAAGTTCAGACTGTGTCCGAAAAGGCTATGCCTGCGACTGTTGCGTTGGTTTCCAACGGGACGGGTTCTTCGGGATCTGGTGTGATTGTGAGCAAAAACGGTTTGATTCTGACCGCAGCGCACGTCATCCAGGGAATGAAGGAAGTAGATGTGTATTTTCCGGATGGGAAAAAATGGGCGGGTAAGGTTTTGGGAGCGAATTTTTCAAAAGACATCGGAATGGTGCAAATGGTCGATGCGGGTCCATGGCCATTTGTGGATTTGGGTGAATCGAAACCCCTGGAGGCCGGCGACTGGCTGGTGGCTTTGGGTCACTCCGCGGGATTTGATCCGGCAAGGACACCGCCGGTGCGTTTCGGTCGTGTGATGTCAGATGGACCGGGAAATTATTTCACATCCGATTGCACCTTGATCGGTGGCGATTCGGGTGGGCCGTTGTTTAATCTCGATGGAAAATTGGTCGGGATCAATTCTTCGATCGGCTGGTCATGGAAAAATAACAACCACGCAGGTGTGGATGGTTTCCGGGAAGATTGGGAACGTTTGTTGGCGGGTGAAACATGGGGAGCATTGCAGATGAATCCGTTAGCAAATCCTGAAACTCCTGTGCTCGGGATTGTGATGGGAGAGCGCGACGAGGGTCGGGGTGTAAGGGTGCAGAAAGTGGAACCGAATTCTCCAGCCGCCGCGGCAGGGGTGCGAGTCGGCGACACAATTGTTGCTGTGGACAATCAAGCGATCAAAGGGGGAGCCGAGTTGCAGCAAGTTTTAATCAAAAAAGAAGTGGGCGATCTGGTTTCGCTGGGGCTCATGCGAGGCACAGAAAAACTCAAGATCGATGTGGAGTTGGTCAAACGGGAGGAACTTTTTAAGACGAGATGAGATCGATGAAAAGACTATGGAATGGGCTACTCGCGGTGTGCTTGCTGACGAATGTGTTTGCACAAGATCAGGATGTTCCATTGATGCGTCCTGATGAGGAAAAGGTGATCGATGCACAAACCACAGCATTTAATGAAGTGCTGAGGGGGACGCTTTCCGAAGCTGCTAGATCCACCGTGCGGATCTGGGGCAAGCTGGGGCGAGGTGGGAATCCACGGGCACTCGTGTATGGAACTGTGGTGGGTGACGGCACCCAAGTTTTAACCAAATGGAGCGAAGTGGAGCGTGCCGAAGATACACTCTATGTTCAGGCAGGCGGGGAAGAATCGTTCAAAGCGGTGGTTGCTGGCGTTTTCACGGACGAGGATCTTGTGCTGTTAGATATTACCATCCCCGATGGAGGGAAACGGTCAGCGAACAATATTCTGGTTCCAGCAAAATTTGCTGAAACAGAATGGAGCTACGGCCGTTTTGTTTCCGCGCCACAACCGGATGGGAAACCAGGTGGGTTTGGAGTGGTGAGTGTGTTAGAAAGAAACCTCCGTGAAACGGATCGCGCACATTTAGGAATCATGGCGGATCCCGATTTCCGTGGTAAGGGCGTGAAAGTCGCAGCCGTGCAGTCGGATCATGGCGCGGCTCGTGCAGGCATTCAATCAGGCGATGTGATTTTAGATATCGATGGTCGGGAAATTTCCGGGCTTCAGGAATTGAGAAATGCGCTCACCAACAAGCAACCAGGTGATACGGTGAAGATTAAAATCGAAACTGCTGGCAAGGAACGCCACGTGGAAGTTTTGCTAACAAACCGCCCTATTTTTGGAGAGTTTTCTCAAGAGCGTCTCAATCAAATGGAGCGCATGGGTGGAGAAACAAACCGTGTTCGCACGGGATTTTCGCGGGTCGTACAGAGTGACATGAAAATTCAACCCAATCAGGTAGGTGGCCCGGTGGTGGACCTACAGGGCAATATTGTAGGGATTACCTTGGCGAGGGCGGATCGGACGAGGACGTATCTGATGAGTGGTTCCGCAGTTGCTGAAATTTTGAAAGGCAAAACCGAAACCGTTGCTGAAGCCAAGGCGAAGAAGGAATTGCAACGTCAGGAACTCGCGGAGCAACGTCGGGAGTTGATGCCGAAGATGCGGTTGCCGCAAAAACCCATGGACCCGGAGCGTGCAGAGCGACACCTGAGTGATGTGGAGCGCTTGTTGGGGCGGATCAATCGTGAGCTGGATTCGCTCGAAGGGGAAACTCCCCGCTAGTTTCAATTTCATCCATCGCTGGGTTGCGTTCCACTTCGGAACGCGTTTATCTTCTGCCGCGATGAGCGAGAAGGAGTTTTTCTATCAAGATCCGTTTCCCCTGGGAGCGGACGAAACCGAATACGAATGCATCCATGAAGGATTGGTGGAAACCATGGATTTTCATGGAGAGAAAATTCTTAAAATTGATCCCGAGGCGCTGAGCTTGTTGGCGGCGGAAGCGATCAAAGCCATCAATTTCAAGCTCCGCAGCAGTCACCTCGAACAAGTCGCGGCAATTCTGGATGATCCTGAAGCTTCGGATAATGATCGAATGGTGGCCCTGATGTTGTTGAAAAATGCGGAGATCGCAGCGCGGGGGATTCTCCCTGCATGTCAGG
>JAZKIL010000018.1:67511-80397 GCA_040384845.1 Verrucomicrobiota bacterium
GGTGATCGGGAAAAAAGGACAAGGCGCTTGGACGGGTGTGGATGATGCGGAGTTTTTATCGAAAGGCATTCACAAGACCTACACGGAGGAAAACCTGCGCTATTCGCAAACCGCTCCTCTCAACATGTATGATGAGGTCAACACCAAGACCAACTTGCCCGCCCAAATCGATCTCTACGCAACCACGGGATCCGACTACAAATTCCTCTTCGTCAGCAAAGGTGGTGGCTCTGCAAACAAGACGTTTCTCTATCAGGAAACCAAAGCCTTGTTGAATCCGAAGCGACTCAAGGAATTCTGCATCGAGAAAATGAAATCTCTCGGGACAGCCGCATGTCCTCCGTATCATTTGGGATTTGTGATCGGTGGAACCTCGGCGGAAAATACTCTCAAAACCGTCAAGATGGCGACGACTCGTTATTACGACAGCCTACCCACCAGCGGCAACGAACACGGACGTGCGTTCCGTGATGTTGAGTTGGAAAAAGAACTTTTGGCAGCGGCTCGTGAAATTGGAATCGGCGCGCAGTTCGGCGGAAAATATTTCGCCTTGGATGTTCGAGTTGTTAGATTGCCGCGACACGGCGCATCGTGCCCCGTGGGAATCGGAGTTTCATGTTCAGCGGATCGCCAAGCGAAGGCGAAGATCACCAGCAAAGGCATTTTCCTAGAGAAACTCGAAACGAATCCGGGTCGGTTCATTCCCGAGAAATATCGGGATTGGAAATTCAAAGGCGTGGAGATCGATCTCGATGAAGGCATGGAGAAAACCTTGGAAACCCTTTCTAAATATCCTGTCACCACCGCGCTGGCGTTGAGTGGAACTATCATCGTGGCGCGGGATTCGGCGCACGCGAAGATAAAGGAGATTTTAGATGAAACCGGAGATTTACCCGAATACTTCAAAAAATATCCGATCTATTACGCTGGTCCGGCGAAGACGCCTGCGGGAATGCCATCGGGAAGTTTCGGACCCACTACGGCCGGGCGTATGGATGGTTATGTCGATCTATTCCAATCCAAAGGCGGATCCATGGTGATGCTGGCGAAGGGCAATCGTTCCCAACAAGTGACAGATGCCTGCAAAAAACACGGCGGATTTTATCTCGGCTCCGCTGGCGGGCCCGCCGCGTTGTTGGCGAGTGATCACATCCGTTCTCAGGAGGTGGTCGATTTCCCAGAACTTGGAATGGAAGCCGTCTGGAAAATCACCGTGGAAAATTTCCCTGCGTTCATCCTGGTGGATAACAAGGGGAATGATTTCTTCCAGACGATCAACCAATGTCCGGTGTGTTGATGGGAGCGGGCATCTTGCCCGCACTAAAAAAGATGCGGGCGAGACGCCCGCGCTCCCTCACCACTCCACCGGCAGCTCGATCATTCTTCCGGCGTCTTCGTATTTGATGTGGCCGTTTTTCATGCCGTATTCGTGGACGAAGCGGGTGACTTTGACGTCGTAAGCGCAGTATTCGGCGATTTTTCTTAGAGGCTCGAACTCGCCAGTTCTTTTGTGTTCCTGCCACCAGCGGATGGCGTCCAGCCCGTCAGCGGATTTTCCGGTGCCGAGGCAGGAGGAGGCGACGTTGTCGAGTTTGAGGAAACGTCCCATGCGTTCTTTGACGTCCAGCATCATGTCAAGATTGAGGGTTTGTTCTTCGAGATTGGGAAGGACGTATGCTTGCAGCACGGGGTAGTCGAAACCAATGTGATTCCAGCCAACGACGAGGTCGGCTTTGAGGAGTTGATCGGTGAGGGCGTCGAGTTCGTTTTCACCGTAAATCACGTATTCGTCGGTGGCGGTGGAATAGGTGACAGCGACGGAAATGCAGAGCTTGGCTTTGTTCGAAAAGCCACCGACATCGCTGATGCTGCGTTGGGTTTCTAAATCGAAATAGACAATGTTTTTTGCAGGCACGGAGAAAAAATGTTAGGAGAAAAATTAACCTCGGGTCTGGCCGGTGCCACGGACGCGATATTGGTAACTGGTGAGTTCACGCAATCCCATTGGGCCGCGCGCGTGGAGCTTGTCGGTGGAAATGCCGATTTCCGCACCGAAGCCGAATTCGCCACCATCGGCAAAACGGGTGGAGGCGTTGTGCATGACGCAGGCTGAATCAATCGAGCGCAGGAATTTCTCAGCTTCCGCAACATCAGTGGTCACGATGCTGTCGGTATGGTGTGAACCGTAGGTGTTGATGTGCGTGATCGCTTCATCGAGTGAGTCGACGATTTTGATCGATAGAATTTTTTCCAAATACTCGGTCGACCAATCCTCTTCGGTGGCGGGGATGAGATCGGTTAGAATTTCCAAACAATTTTGGCAACCGCGAAGCTCGACGCCTTTCTCCCGAAGTGCGCTGGCGACTTTGGGGAGGAAATTTTTGGCCATGGATTTCTGGATGAGGAGGGTTTCGAGCGCGTTGCAAACACCGGGTTTTTGAACCTTGGAATTGATAGTTAGATCGATCGCCATTTCCTGATCGGCGTTTTCGGAAACGAAGATGTGGCAGATGCCGTCGTAGTGTTTGATGACTGGCATGCGTGCGAGTGACACGACCGTTTCGATCAAACCTTTGCCGCCACGCGGAATGATGAGGTCGAGCCATTGATCCATGCCAGCCATGGCCGCGACGCTTTGGCGGTCGGTGAATGGGATGAGTTGGATCGCGTGTTCGGGCAGTCCGGCTTCCGCGCCGCTGGTGCATAGGGCGGTAGCAATAGCGCGATTGGAATGGATCGCCTCGCTACCGCCGCGCAAGATGGTGGCGTTTCCGGTTTTGAAACAGAGCGCTGCGGCATCGGCGGTGACATTGGGCCGGCTCTCATAAATGATGCCGATGGTGCCGATGGGAACTCGGATTTGTTCGATGCGCAAGCCGTTGGGTTGGATCCAATCTTCAAGAACTTGGCCGACGGGATCGGGCAGGGTAGCGACGTGTTCGAGGGCGCTGGCAACAGCTTCGAGCCTTACAGGATCGAGTTTCAAACGATCGATCATGGCGCTGGTTAGTCCTTTTTGCTCGCCGGCTTGGAGGTCCTTTTGGTTTTCGGAAAGGATTTCAGCTTCGTTATCGCGAAGGCCTTGCGCCATCGCGCGGAGGATGTCGTTTTTTTGATCGGTGGAAAGAGCCGCGAGTTGGTAAGCAGCAGCGCGTGCTTGCTTGCCCATGGTGTGGATTTGCTCGGTGATCGGATCGGACATAGGAAAACTTACTTTTTGGCGATGAAGTGGGTGGAAATGCCTTTTCCTGCAAGGATATCGGAGAGGCGCTCGGGGCAGCGGCCGTTGGCGATGTGGACTTCGATCCCGGCGTTGGTGGCGGATTTCACGGCTTCGAGTTTTGAGCTCATGCCGCCCATGGAAAATTTTCCTTTGTCATCACGCACGTGACCGAATGCAGCATCGATGTCGCTTACCTCGGGGATAAGCTGGTTGTTTGATGGATCGAGCAGTCCATCGACGCTGGTAAGCAGGATCACGCGTTTTGCGCCGACGAGTTTTGCAACGTGGACGGAGAGCATGTCGTTATCGCCGAAGCTGAGTTCGCGAATCGCGACCGAGTCATTTTCGTTGATGATGGGGAGGATGCGGGGCTCTTGAAGGAGGCGGTTAAACGTGTTGAGGAGATTGGTCGCGCGGTTTTCGGATTGGATATCCTCGGTAGTTAGGAGGATCTGTGAAACGAGGACGTCGAAGTTAGAAAATAACGAGCTATAGGTGCTCATGAGACGGGCTTGGCCAACAGCGGCGCAGGCTTGGCGGGTGGCGATATCGTTGGGATATTCTGTGAGACCCATCGCTGAAACGCCAGAGCCAACAGCGCCCGAAGATACAAACAGGCAGCGATGTCCTTCGTTAATGAGTTTGGAAATCGAAGCGACCAAATGCACCAGAGCCGCGCGATCAATGGTGCCATCGGCGGTTTTGGTTAGGACGCCGGTTCCGGCTTTGATGATGGTGAGATCGCTGGTCATGGATGCAAGAATTACGGGGAAGGAGGCATAAACCGTAGCGCCAACCTTGCCAATCCAAACCTTGGGAAAACCTTCTGTCGATTTTTGCGGTTCCTCTTGCGGAGGGCTATTTGGAGTTCTATAAGCCCCTCGCCCAAGCGCCATAAACGATGAAAGCTATAACCCTACTTGTACTGTCTGTTTTGATTTTTAGTTTCTCACCGGCCCAGGCTGCCGGAGGTCATGGTGTAGAGCCGGCTTTCCCGGAGCTTGCGGATGGGACTACTCAGTACTCCGCATTTCCCAAACCTACGGAAACTTACAAGGAAGTAAAAGGTGATGCCATGGATATCATCAAAGCCCGGGCAAAAGAAGATCCCTTCAATGTGGCCGCCACGATCATTTTCTTATTAGCAATTTGTCACACCTTTGTTGCTATTCCATTGGGTAAATTAGCTCATCACTACGAACATATTCATCATGAAAATCTCATGAAACGTGGAGTTCGTGACCATGATCATCCCGATGGTGAGCCTGAGGTTTCCTTTAAAGCTACTTTATTTCACTTTCTCAGTGAGGTAGAGGCTATCTTTGGAATTTGGGTGCTCGTGCTAGCTGGTGCGGCAACCTATTATTACAGTTGGGGAGATTTTAAAATGTATCTCTCAGAGGATAAAAACTTTACTGAGCCTTTATTTGTAGTGGTGATCATGGCGATTGCGGCGAGCCGTCCTGTTTTGCGTATTGCGGAAAAGCTGATGTCCGTTGCCGCAGCTCTAGGTAAAGGTTCACCCTCAGCATGGTGGTTGAGTGTGTTGATTATCGCGCCGATTCTCGGTTCATTTATCACTGAGCCTGCTGCGATGACGATAGCCGCAATGTTACTCGCTAAAAAGTTCTATCAGTTCAAACCATCATCTACGCTAGCTTACGCGACGATTGGGCTCTTATTTGTGAATATCTCGGTAGGTGGAACGCTTACTAATTTCGCCGCGCCACCCGTCTTGATGGTGGCTGGCACATGGGGATGGGATACGCTTTTCATGTTAGAACATTTCGGATGGAAAGCGGCAACAGGTGTGGTTCTTTCAAGCCTATTGTATTTCCTGATTTTCAAAAAATCATTGCATCGTGTGGCCGATCTTGCGGATGGCATTCAGGATAATAAGCTTAATCCGGAATCCTGGAATGAACGTGAAACACCCATCCCTGGTTGGGTAACGTTCGCTCACTTGTTGTTCCTCGGATGGACGGTTTACACGGCTCATTATCCAGTTTTATTCGTCGGAGGATTCCTGTTTTTCTTAGCGTTTTTGATGGCGACGCGTCATCACCAGAACGCTGTCTCAATGAGAAGCCCGATGTTGGTTGGTTTCTTCCTTGCAGGATTGGTGGTACATGGTGGGTGTCAAGGATGGTGGATCGGTCCGATTATCCAGACGCTATCAGATAATGCTTTGATGTTCGGCGCGACGGTTTTAACTGCGTTCAACGATAACGCCGCGATTACTTATCTGGCTTCCCAAGTTGAGGGGATTTCATTCAGTGCCAAACACGCGGTCGTTGCAGGTGCAGTGACTGGCGGTGGTCTCACAGTGATTGCCAACGCGCCTAACCCCGCGGGTCAGAGTATTCTATCGAAATATTTCGATGGTGGAGTTTCTCCACTCAAATTATTTCTCGCTGCTCTTACGCCGACGATCATCGTCTATGCTTGCTTTGTATTCCTGCCGAACGGTCCAGCTAAAGAGCACCAGCCTGAAAAAGCGCATCCCAACGCGGTGATCGAAACCGTTACTCCTGCTGAAGCTGGGCAGTGATTTTACTCTCTGCCTCCAGCTTTCATGCTTCATTTTTTTGTTACTAAACGAGGCGGCCATACCTTTAAAACTTATCTAAGTGATTGGGCGGGGAAATTACGCACCCGCATCGCTGTGCATTTTTACGAAGACTCCCAATGGCCTGCAGCGAGTTCGGCTACTTATATATTCACTGATCTTGAGCGACTGAGTCCCGGACAGTTCGACTCCGCAGTGGACTACGCAAAGCAATTGCAACTCAGCGGAGCCAATTTGCGTATCCTGAATTCCCCCGAGAGAGTGCTACGGCGGCTTGATCTTCTAACGGAAATGAGCCGTATCGGAATCAATCGCTTCCGCGCCTTCCGCCTGCGGGAGATGCCAGAAGATTTCCGTTTCCCAGGTTTTCTTCGTATGGGTCAAGAACACAACGGTGCCGCCAGTCCGCTCTTGCAGAACCTCAATGATCTAGTGGATGCGTCTAACGGAATTTTAGCCGGCGGAGGAGATGCGGAGGACATCCTTGCGGTCGAGTTCTGCGACACCCGCAGTCCGGACGGCTGTTACCGTAAATATTCCTTTTTTCGAATCGCCGACGCGATCATACCTGCTCACATTATTTTCAGTCCGTACTGGGTCGCTAAAGACAGTGTATCAAACGCGGAACAGGTCGCGGAAGAAGATCTCTTCCATTCGCAAAGTCCTCACGCTTCTTGGGCTCGTGGCATTTTTGAAGCTGCTGCCATCGACTACGGTCGGATTGACTTCAGTCTCTGTCCTGATGGGACTCCCCAAGTCTGGGAGATCAACACCAATCCCGTCCTGCTGGCCCGCCGAGCCAAGTATGAGGCGGAAGCGCCATTGGAGTTGCCGCGCAAGGAACTTTTGGCAGTGCGGCTTGGCGATGTATTGAAAAGTTTGATTCCTGCAAATGCCAACCCTCTTTTTTCAATTCTACAGAAATTTCTAACATTAAGTAGGATATGCTCGAAATGGAGTCGTCGCCGTGACTCCAGCCGAAGCTAATCTCCAATCTGAAAAAGTTCTTTGGGATGATCGAAGAGGAATGTGGGTTTCGCTTCTGCCAGGGATTCGCGGGAATTAAACCCCCAACTAACGGCGGCGTGCGGGATGCTGGCTTTTTGGGAGGCTTTCACATCGCGCAATTCATCGCCGATGTAGATCATTTCGGAATGCTCCAGGGAAAAGGTTTTCCGAATCGCTCGGAGGTGACGGGCTTTGCCGGTGAGTTTTGAGGTCGAGGAAACGAAATCAAATAGATCGCGGATTCCGTGATTGCGTAGAAACACATCAACGTTTGCTGTGGCGTTGGATGTTAGAATGCCGAAATTTTCGGTGTGGTTTCGAAGTTCGGTCAGGGCTTCTTTCATGCCTTCGATGAGCTGGAGACGATCAATGTTTCTCCGCATCATTCCTGTGCCGCGTGCGATGATATAGGGAACGCGATGTTTTGGAATTTTCAGTTTGCTGATAATTTCTTTCAGCGAGAGATGCCTGAGATCTGGAACCTCGTGTTCTTCAACTTCACGAATTCCGTATTCAGGAGCGAGCTCATTGAAAATTTTCCGAGTCTCTCCCAGCGTGTCGGCGATTGTGCCATCAAAGTCAAAAACGAGAGCTCGGTATTTCATTTGGGAAAATTTGGATGGGTGAGATCACGGAAGCGAGCTTGAAATGACTGGAAAATCAGAGTTTGAGATTCGGATCGATATCGCCGTTCAGGGGATCGGTTTTCCCTGATAGAAAGCGCAGTAAACCGGCGAAGGCGATCATGGCGGCGTTGTCGGTGCAGAGCTCGGCGTTGGCGATTTCGAGTTGGATGCCATCTTTTCTGCAGCGCGCGGTGAATGCCTCGCGGACTTTTTGGTTGAGGCTGACACCGCCTGATAGGCTGATGAGATCGGCGTTGGTGGCTTTCGCGGCGCGGATGGATTTTTCAACTAGGACATCGACTACAGCGGCTTGGAACGAGGCGGCAATGTCCCCGAGCTTGGCGCTTGGGTCTTTTTGCAAAGTGTAGAGCACGGCGGTTTTTAAACCGGAGAATGAAAAATCAAGCTCTCCGCCCTGCATCATGGAGCGCGGGAAATCGTAGGCGAGGGGATTTCCGTTGCGGGCGGCTTTTTCGATTTCGGGTCCGCCAGGGTAGGGAAGACCAAGCATTTTCCCGACTTTGTCGAAAGCTTCCCCAGCTGCGTCATCGCGGGTGCTGCCGAGTTTTTGGTAGTTTCCGGGACCAAAAACCTCCATGAGTTGGGTGTGACCGCCGGAAACAATCAATCCGATGTGGTGAGGGACATGGGTTTTTTCGATGAACGGGGAAAGTAGATGGCCTTCGAGATGGTTGACCGCGATAAATGGTTTTCCGGAAACGCAGGACATCGCCTTCGCGGCCGTGCTGCCGACGAGTAAAGAAGACGCAAGACCGGGACCCATAGTTGCGCCGAAAACATCGATATCCGCCATGCCGATGCCGGCGATTTCCAGCGATTTCTCCACTAAACCATTGAGATTAAGCGAATGGCTGCGGGAGGCGATTTCAGGGACGACCCCGCCGTGAACCCGATGTTCCTCGATTTGCGAAGCTACCACGCTGGAAAGCAGCTCAGCCGGTTGGTTCGGCTCTCCTCGAAGGATCGCCACCGCCGTTTCATCACAAGAGCTCTCGATCGCTAAAATAATCGCCACGCCGGAATGATTCATCGGTGCGGCGGTTTGGGCAATAGCGAAGAAGATTCCTGAGATTTCTTTGAAAGTTGGATGATAGAGGTTGGACGTCGGGCTTTTCCTATTTCAGGTTGGGTCATGCTTTTTTCCGCTGTGTATCCTGAACTGCTTGCGAGCCCGACCCCTCTGATGCGCCGGTTCATGAGTTTGTTGGAGGACAATGTCTCGTTGGAAAAGCTCGCGGCGAAAAGTCAGCAAGTGACGCGTCAGCATTTTGGCAAGACCATGAGGTTGTTTGCGCCGTTGTATGTCTCGAACGAATGCGTGAACAACTGCTCGTATTGCGGGTTCTCGCGCGATGCCGCGATTCTGCGGACGACCCTCACGGTCGATCAAGTGGTCACGGAGGGGAAATATCTGCACGCGCAGGGATTTCGGAATTTATTGTTAGTGGCGGGGGAGCATCCGAAATTTGTTTCCGAGGGATATTTGCAAGAGTGCTTGGACGCGTTGATTCCCTTGTTTCCGACGTTGGCGTTGGAGGTCGGCCCGATGGAGGACGATCAATACCGTGAGCTGGTCGATCACGGCGCGGAGGGTTTGATCGTCTATCAGGAAACCTATCACCGCGAAACCTATCAAACACTCCACACCGCAGGGCCGAAGAAAAATTTTGATTGGCGGTTAGATTGTCCTGAGCGCGCGTATGCGGGCGGGTTTCGGCGGATCGGGATCGGTGCCTTGTTTGGATTGGCTGATTGGAAACATGAAGCGCTCTCGCTCGTCGCGCATCTGGAATATCTCTACAAGCATTGTTGGAAAGCCCAGTTCTCGGTGGCGTTTCCGCGGATGCGTCCCTACGCAGGGAACTATCAATACCAAGCCGATCCAGATCGCTTTCTGCCGGATGAATCTTTGCTACGTTTGATCGCGGCGTTTCGCATCGTTTTCCCACAAGTCGCCATCGTGCTTTCCACTCGTGAGCCAGCACCTTTGCGCGATGCGATGGCGCCATTGGGCGTGACTCACATGTCTGCTGGCGCGCGCACCGAACCTGGCGGCTATACGGGAGCGGGATCGGACGATCTCCACCTTACTGTCAAAGGCCGACGCGTCGAACTCACCGAACGTAGCGGCAACGAAAAAGCCACCGAGCAATTTCAAATCCACGATACCCGCAGCCCCGCCGAAATCGCCGAGATGTTGAAAAATCAGAACATCGATCCGGTTTGGAAGGATTTCGATCAGGTATTGGTGCGGGTTTGAGAATGAAGGAATTTCTGGTCAATTGGGGAGATTGGATTAAGTTTTGTCCCGAGGAACTGGACCCTAACCATGCCACAGCAGATTGATCAATACGCCCGTGAGATTTCCGATGAAAAACAGCATTCGGTGATCGATGGATCATCGAAAGGAACCGATAAACGGTATTCCGTGCTGTTTCACGATTACGAGGATCCGAATTCACTGAGGAAACTCGCGGGATCGATCAAAGATCACACGTTGCACCATTTGGATGAGTATTTGGAAAAGGCGGAAAAGGCGCTGACCGAACGGGGCGTGAATGTCCATTACGCATCGACGGATGAAGATGCGCGCCAGGCGATTCTCGGAATTCTCCAACAGCACGGCGTCAAGCAGTTGACGAAATCCAAATCGATGGCGGCGGAGGAAATTCATTTGAATCCGTTTTTGATCGAGAACGGGATAGCGTGTTTGGAATCGGATCTCGGGGAATTCATCATCCAACTCGATGGCGACGAGCCGTCGCACATCGTGAAGCCGATCATTCACAAAAACCGTCGCGGGATTGCGAATACGTTTTTGCGTGAGGGAATCGCGCCTGATTACAACGACGATCCAGAAACGATCACACGTCGCGCAAGGGTTCATTTGCGGGAAAAATACATGGTGGCGGAAGCTGGCATCACTGGCGCGAATTTTGTCTGTGCGGACACAGGACGTTTGGTTTTGGTCACCAATGAGGGCAACTCACGTTTCGGCATGGCACCGGTGAAATTGCACATCGCCTTGGTCGGGATAGAAAAAGTGATCCCGCAAGAACGCGATCTATCGGTGTTCCTCAATCTGTTAGGCCGATCCGCCACGGGTCAACAGCTCACCGTTTACACCGAGTTCATCAACGGTCCGAAATCCGAAAACCAACCCGACGGTCCCGAGCACATGCACGTCGTGTTCATGGATAACGGCCGGACGGATGTATTGGCATCGAACTGCCGGGAAATCCTGCGCTGCATCCGTTGTTCTGCGTGTCAGAACGTTTGTCCGGTTTATCGCCAAGCATCGGGTCATGCGTATCGCTCCGTGTATGGCGGCCCGATTGGTGCCGTGCTTTCACCCATTCTTTTCGGAAAACGTTTTCCAGAACTAGCCGATCTTCCGAAAGCATCCTCGCTGTGCGGAGCGTGCAACGAAGTCTGCCCCGTAGATATTCCGATTCCTGATCTATTGCTAAGACTTCGCGACAAAGCAAAACGCGAAGAAATCCCATCTGATGGAGCGATTCCCATGTCGCCATTCGCAACCCTTGCTACCTCGCCATCACTCTGGCGCACGGCGATGACCATGTCCAAAGCGATGAATCACCTGCCAATCCAAGTCGCACCCATCAAACCCCTCCAAGACTGGCTGGGTCAGCGGACACTACCCGAATCCCACGGTGGGGATTTTAGGAAGTGGTTAAAAGCGCGCCGGAAGTGATCGGGCTTTTTTTTATACCACAGAGGCACTGAGAAAGAAGGAGGACACAGTAAGAGTTTATGAATTTTGCCCATCAGGAATTAACTGGTAAAATAATCTCTGCGGCTATTGCCGTACATGAATCATTGCGTCCAGGGCTTGATGAAAAACTCTACGAGCGCGCACTTTGTATCGAGCTTGCGGAAAGAAATATTCATTTCACGCAGCAACCTAAATATGATGTGAATTATCATGGAAAATTTTTAGGTCATTTGATTCCTGATCTTGTGGTGGAAAATTCACTGATCGTTGAAACAAAATGCGTTGATAATTTTCATGATATTCATGTCGCACAAGTTATAGGATATCTTAATATCACCAGCCTTGATGTTGGACTCTTATTGAACTTTAAATCATGGCCACTAGGTAAACGTAGAGTGATTCGTCCCGGCTACCAGAACTCTACTCTGTGTCCTCCGTAATCTCCATGCCTCTGTGGTAATAAAAAAGCCGAAACCATCTTAAATAATGTCCCGTTCTCAAATCTTCTCCAAAATCCGCGAAACCACTGACCATATTTCCGATAAGGCCGCTTATCCGAGTTATGAAACTTCCGTGATGCATTCCAACGTGAAGCTGAAACAAGCGGATTTATGGGATGCGTTTTCTGAAAATTTCAAAGCGGTCAACGGTCGGCCCATGACCTCAGTTCAGCAGTTGGCGGAGTTTCTAGATGGAAACAACCAACGTGTTGGATACTGCGATCCTGCGTTATTTGAAAGCATCGGTAAGGTGCTGGTAGAAGCGGGTTTGAAAGTGGAAACGACTTACGACAGAGAACGTTACGATGACTATCAATTCGGCATCACTCGCGCGACGGGGGCGATCGCTGAATCGGGCTCTTTGATTATCGATGATTTCAAAACCACCTATCGACTCGCAGCACTCTCACCATGGGTGCATGTCGGTGTTTTGAAAAAATCAGAAATCCACCGCAGCATCCCCGATGCCATCGCTGCTTTCGGTGATGCGCCGAACATCATCTGGTGCACAGGACCTTCCAAAACGGCGGATGTCGAAGGGATTTTGATTGAGGGAGTGCACGGTCCAGGTGAGCAAATCGCACTTTTGGTTTAGCCCGGCTTTTTCTTAACAAGGAGTGAGGAGAATCGGGAGAAGAGGAGCTTTAAAAGGTAGGGCACCCTTGCCAAGGGGGCCGCATGAAATGATCAGTCATAAGAAAGATCATGGATTGCGGATTGAAATTTGAAGTTTGGAATTCAAAGCGTATGCCCCATCCTCGTCCGCTTGGTATCCAGATACTTTTGATTGTGGATGTTAGCAGGTAGGGATAGGGGAATTTGCTCAGTGATTTCCAAACCGTAGCCTTCTAAGCCAACGACCTTTTTCGGGTTGTTGGTGAGGAGTTTGATGCGGCGGACACCGAGGTCGTGGAGGATCTGAGCGCCCATGCCGTAGTCGCGTAGATCCGAAGCGAAACCGAGTTTTTCGTTGGCTTCGATGGTGTCGAGTCCTTGCTCTTGAAGTTTGTAGGCGTGGATTTTTGCAGGCAGGCCGATGCCGCGTCCTTCCTGGCGGAGATAGAGCAAGACTCCGCCTTCTTCGGAAATGCGTTTCATGGCTGCATCGAGTTGCGGCCCGCAATCGCAACGCTGCGAGTGAAACACATCACCTGTTAGACATTCGGAATGAACGCGAACGAGAGTCGGCTTTTCGGGATCAAT
>JAZKIL010000018.1:80407-87233 GCA_040384845.1 Verrucomicrobiota bacterium
TGATACGGTGTAGAGATGGCAGTCGAAATTCCCGTAATCGGTGGGCATCAAAATGGTGCTCTCGTGTTTCACAAACTTTTCGGAGCGACGGCGATACTCAATCAGTTGAGCGATGGTGCAGGCTTTGAGATTGTGTTTTTGTTGGTAATCGCCGAGGTCGCCAACGCGGGCCATGGAACCATCTTCGTCCATGATTTCACAAATCACTCCAGCAGCCGGGAGGCCGGCGAGGGTTACGAGATCGATCGCCGCCTCGGTGTGGCCGGCGCGACGCAGCACTCCGCCCGCCATTGCTTGCAGTGGGAAAATGTGGCCGGGCTTAACGAAGGAATCGATGTGCGCGGTGGAATCTGCAAGAAGCTGAATGGTGCGGGCGCGGTCGGCTGCGGAAATCCCGGTGGTGATGCCTTTCGATGCATCGACCGAAATCGTGAAGGCGGTTTTCATGCCCTCGTGGTTGCGGCGGGTCATTTGCGGGAGATCGAGCTCTTCGGCGCGCTCGGAAGTGATGGGTGCGCAGATCAGGCCGCGACCGTTGACCGCCATGAAATTGACCATTTCCCTTGTGCAGAGAGATGCCGCGCAAACGAGATCGGCTTCGTTTTCACGATCTGGATCATCCGCGACGATGACGATTTTTCCGGCGGCGATTTCCTGAATGATTTCGTCGATGGAATGGAAAATAAGAGCTGGCACGGGTTGAAGAAGAGTGAATGGTGAAGAGCAAATGGGGAAAATTAATTCAACATCGGGTTTTTGGGCGCTTGGGAAATGAGAGCGTGATAGGGAGAGATGCCGCTGAGAAGTCTTTTCCAGAGGCTGAGATCGTGGGGATGGCTTAAAATATCGATCGGCGGCGGGAGGCTGATCCAAGTATTACGCTCCATTTCATCTTCAAGCTGACCCGGCGACCACGCGGAATGCCCGACGATAGCCTGAACAAGGTGATCTTTTTTATCGACCAAAACCTCCGCTGCCTCAGCAGAGATCCTTGGCATGAGGCGGGCTCCGTCTTTCGGATCCATATAAATGACGGTGAAGGTCAAGTTCTCGGTCCCGACCGGTCCTCCCTGCAATACTGGCAGATTCGCGAGGGGAGATTTTTTCAATTGGGAAACCAGTGCTCCCACCGTGGTGCCGATCGGGTGGTTGATAATGGCTCCGACCGCCCCGTTTTTTGCGTCGTGTTCCGCGATGAAAATCACCGAGTGATCGAAGGTGCCATCGCTCAGGGACGGAGTTGCAAGTAGCAACTGGCCTCGAAGTGAAATGGGTTCGGGATCGGTGATGTTTAAGTTCACGCAGCGGAGCTTAAACGGGATGTGAGAAATTTCAAGTTTAGCAAATGAATGAGATTCACGACAAAACGAGATAAGATGAAATTATCAGCATGTCCGTAATTTGGCATGCGAAGGGCTGCGGGTCGGTTGATGAAAAAAGGATATTTGCTAGATATGGACGGAGTGATTTATCGCGGAGGCGAGGTCATTCCGGGGGCGGTGGATTTTGTCCGGAGACTCCGAGAGACGGATACACCATTTTTATTTTTAACCAACAACAGCCAACGAACGCGACGCGATGTAGCTACAAAATTGAGCAGGATGGGCATCGATGCGACAGAGGAAGATGTCTTCACTTGCGCGATGGCAACGGCGAGATTTCTTGCGCGTCAGAAGCCGCGTGGCACGGCGTATGTGATTGGCGAAGGCGGTTTATTGAACGCGCTGCACCACAATGGATATTCAGTTGTGGAAGATTCACCAGACTACGTGGTGATTGGTGAGGGACGTGCGTTTACGTTTGAAATGATCGAAAAAGCCGTGCGCTTGGTGGACCGGGGTGCGAAATTGATCGCGACGAATCTCGATCCAAATTGCCCGACCGATAACGGGATTCGTCCGGGTTGCGGAGCGATTGTTGCGATGATCGAAAAGGCGACAGGTAAGCAGGCGTTTTCATTAGGCAAACCGAGTCCGCTGATGATGCTGGAAGCGAGAAAACAACTCGGCCTTTCCACAGCCCAAACAGTCATGGTGGGAGATACGATGGAAACGGATATTTTGGGCGGCGTGCAGCTCGGTTTCCGCACTGTCCTCGTGCTCTCCGGCGGAACGAAGATATCCGACCTCCCGAATTTCGCCTACCAGCCAGACATGATCGTCAACGATTGTGGCGAGATCGAGCTAGATCAGGTGTACCACCGTGAATTGTTGGAATGCAGAATTGCTTAAGCATGGGGGATCGTTTTGAGTCACAGACGTAACGACATTGGCCCGATTGCCCCGTTTTCTGTAAAACTTGCTGTCATTTTCGGGTGATTTTGTCATTTTCAGTCGATCGATCCGAATATGAGTCCCCAAGATATTTCTAACAACAGCCAAGCGGTCGCGAAACCAACAGCGAAGGTCGAGATGGCGACTTTGGAAGATCTGCCTGCATTGACTGAATTGGTGATGGATTTGTTCTCGATGTCGGCGGGCGATTTTATTCCCGATCGTGCGTTACAGGAGCGCGGCTTGCGTTTGATTCTTGAACAGCCGAACCGGGGTCGGATCGCCGTGATCCGGAATGAAGATAAAATTTTCGGCATGGTAAACATGCTGTTCACCATTTCCACCGAGCGCGGAGGTTTCGTGATCTTGATGGAGGATGTGGTGATTCATCCCCATCATCGCGGCCAAGGTTACGGGACGATGCTGGTGAATCACGTCATTGAGTTTGCGAAGCAGAAAAAATTTCTACGCATCACGTTGTTGACCGATAAAATCAGCGCGGAGTCCCAAGAGTTTTTCCAGAAGCAGGGATTCAAATACTCCAACATGATCCCGATGCGGTATTTGATCGAAACGGATCAGTGACTCGATTGATAAGGTTTTAATTTTCACCGCGGAGACGCAGAGGTCACAGAGGGTCGCGGAGAAATATCTAACTAAATTAGAAGTAAAGTTCTATAAAGATTTTGACTCAGACTTTTTTTATTTACCGAAGTGATCCTCCTAAAAATAAACTTATCTAAATACTCCTCCGCGACCTCTGCGTCTCTGCGGTGAAACTCTAAATCAATTTAAGAGTAACTAGCCAAGTGCTTGGTGAGCACTGGGGTGAGAGCGTCTTCGATGGCGGAGTTTTTAATGACATGGAGCAGCGATCTCATGGCGGTTGGAACGTGTTGGCGATACCATTCGTCGTGACGATTTTCTAGAATATTGCCAAACGCACCCAGAGCTTGCATGAGGCGTTGAGCGGCGCATTTGTGGAACAAAGAAGTTTCCGGTCTTTCATCGGAAATATCTTCCCATAACTCTAACAGA
Source organism: Verrucomicrobiota bacterium (assembly GCA_040384845.1). GTDB lineage: Bacteria > Verrucomicrobiota > Verrucomicrobiia > Verrucomicrobiales > Akkermansiaceae > Luteolibacter. The sequence goes on from JAZKIL010000018.1 coordinate 83,719, forward strand.
GCATCGCGTTCGTCTGCGGAATGATCCATGTAGGGATCGAAAATGAGCGATGCGAGATCGTATTCCTGCCGCCCCCGGCGCAGGCCTTGGAAATCGATCATGTAAACCTTGCCATCTTTGATGAGCAGGTTCTGCGATTGGAAATCGCGATGCACAAGATGCTTGTGAGTTGCGCCAAGCGCCTCCGCCATCTCGACGAATGCTTCATTCTTTTCCAAAGCGACCGGGCTTTCTTTCAGAAAATCCTCGATGAAATAATCGAAGAAATATTTCTGCTCCCAGCGGTAAAGATCAGCATCGAAGGGCGGCATGAGCTCCAGGTCTTTTGGCACTTTCGTAAAAAACAAGCGGTCGATTTGCTCCAGTGCGGAGCGGTAAAAAGGCAGGCGTTTTTTGAAAGGCTGATCTTTCATCGAGTGCAAATCGACATCGCCGAGGTCTTCGATCAGCGCAACGTTGTGTTGAGAGCGATCGTAGAGAACTTCCGGAACATTGAATTTTGCCTCTTTAAGAAATTCCGCGATCGGCACGAATTGCGCGTTGTCTTCACGTTCGTCGGTCCAATGCACGCCGATGAAATCATCATGCACGGGAGTTTTCACCCTAGCGATGGTGCGGCCGGACGCGCCACGTTTGATCGGAACCATCGTGATCGGCGTTGTAGGGTCGACCTCAAGGAATTGGCGGGCGGTGGAGAGGATAGCTTCGGTAGACATGGGCAGCGGAACTAAATCTGGGTTTTGGGGATTGTGAAAGAGAGTTTTCGTTGAAATTTGGGGGGTGGGTTCTGGAGGTAATTGTGAATATCGGCATTTAATGGGCGGAGATGCCATTAGATTCAGAATTTTGAAAGGATAGGCGACGACCATATTTGACCATTTCATGCATAGATAACCGAATTTTCTATGCATGAGATAGGATGTGAAAACGAAACGGCGTTTTTCTATATATGTCGTTCAGGTGGTCTTTGGCAGCAGCTGTGAGCTGGAATGTAGTGGGAGTGTCACAACCATCCTCTATATTCACGGTGAGACACCGTTTAGCCTCATGCCGTGGGACACGGCAGCTCCTAATCTCATTAGCTGAATGCGCTGTGTATATTGAAGACTCCGAGCTAGTTGAGGTGTTCTAGCGTGCCCTTCTTTGCATTGACGGCGGGGGGGATGGGAGGTTTGATCTTCGTCCCCCGCGGTAGGCGGATTTTTTTATGGATTATACAGCGAAAATAGCGCGCCACGTGGCATCGATTCCGAGATCGGGGATTCGTGATTTCTTTGAATTGGTGCAGGGTCGGGACGATGTGATTTCATTGGGGGTCGGCGAGCCGGACTTTGTGACACCGTGGCACATTCGTGAGGCGGCGATTTATTCCTTGGAAAAAGGCCAGACGACTTACACCTCGAACCTCGGTTTGCTGAGCTTGCGGAAATCGATTTCCAAGTATGTATCGGGATTTTTCGATGTGGATTACGATCCTGCGAAAGAGGTGTTGGTGACGGTGGGGGTTTCGGAGGCGATCGATATCGCGCTGCGGGCCTTGCTGAACCCAGGTGACGAAGTGATTTATCACGAGCCGTGTTATGTTTCCTACTCGCCAAGCATCGTGATGGCGTACGGGGTTGCGGTGCCAGTGGAGACGACCAAAGAAGATGGATTCTCGCTAAAGCCGGAAGCACTTGCGAAAGTGATCACGCCGAAGAGCAGGATACTGATGCTCAATTTCCCGACGAATCCGACGGGTGCGGTTGCGAGTAATGAAGATCTGGAGGGGATTGCGAAACTGGCGATCGAACACGATCTGATTGTTCTCACCGATGAAATTTACAGCGAGCTTCGTTACGATGGAGTGAAACATGTTTCGATTGCATCGCTTCCGGGAATGAAAGAGCGCACGATTTTGATGCATGGTTTCTCGAAAGCGTTTGCAATGACGGGATTCCGTTTGGGTTATGCCTGTGCGCCGCAGCCCATCATTGAAGCGATGATGAAAATTCACCAATACTCGATGCTTTGCGCGCCTATCATGAGCCAGAACGCAGCGATTGAGGCGTTGGAAAATGGTGCGCCGCAGATGTTGATGATGAAGGAAAGTTATCATCAGCGCAGGGATTTCCTGGTGAAACGTTTGAACGAGATCGGCTTGGATTGCCATACGCCGGGTGGTGCGTTTTACGTGTTCCCGGATATCCGCAAGACCGGTCTGAGTTCGAAGGAATTCGCGATGGGCTTGCTAGAGGCGGAAAGCGTCGCCGCGGTTCCGGGTGGTGCGTTCGGTCCGAGCGGTGAGGGCTTCCTGCGCTGCTGTTATGCAACGGGCATGGAAGATCTGCACAAGGCGATGGATTCGATCCAACGCTTCGTTTCCAAAATTTAATCTAACGATTCATCTGGATGGAAAATGATCCGAAACATCCAGATCGGCTGACGAGGGCACACGTGGTGCCTTTCGCGGTGTTCATGGTTTTTCTGATCGCCATGCAGTTGGTGGAAAGCTTGATCGGCTGGGATCATCCTGCCGCACCGTGGTGGAAACGCGATGTCGCGCAGTGGGTATACCCGATCCAGACGCTGGTGGTTCTCGGGTTGTTAGTTCGTTATTGGAAATCCTTCACGTTTGATTGGAGCTTAAAATGGTGCGCGATCGGTGTGGTGTTTGGGGTGGTGGGGATAGGTTTCTGGTTGCTGCCCACGACGCTATACGACGCGTGGGGTATATCCGGTGAGACCGATGGCTGGATGAAATGGTTAGGAATAGCCAAGCGCGATGAAGGTTTTGATCCGGGGATTTTTGAGAATCCTGCCGCTTACTGGGCGTCGCTCACGATGCGATTTTTGCGGGCCGTGGTGATCGTGGCGTTGGTCGAAGAAATTTTCTGGCGAGGTTTTGTGATGCGCTTCTGCATGGATTGGGACGGGGATTACTGGAAGCAGCCATTTGGTCGCGCGCATGTGAAAAGCTATCTCATCGTGACCTTGCTTTTCATGTTTGCTCACGCACCGATCGATTGGGCAGGAGCGATGGTTTATGGATCGCTGACTTATGTGCTTTGCATTTGGAGCAAGAGTCTAGGAGCTTGTGTGGTGATGCACGCGATCGCGAATCTTTTGATGGGGGTGTATGTGATGAGCTACGGGAAGTATGGGCTTTGGTAGGAGCTAATGATTATTAGGCAGGGACCTTTATCCCTAAAGGTCCATATCTGACGGCGCAATATACCTCATCAAATTCTTTCCGTAATATGGACCGTGTGATATGGACGTTTTAGGATAAACGTCCCTGCCTGAGATGAACAACGTGATCTCAGCAATCTTTTTTAGTGATCCTGCGTGATCATGTCTCGGGACCTGAAAAGTTTCATCGGCGAGACGCCGATAGCACGGTCTGCCCCGGGACGGGGCAGCTACGATTTTCCCCCCACCACCACGGGCACGGCCAGCCGGCCCGGACGAGGAGCGGTTCCAACTCCGGATCGCGGCCCATGAAGCGGAAGTAGAGGTCGTCGGAGGGGCGTGTT
>JAZKIL010000018.1:87243-136778 GCA_040384845.1 Verrucomicrobiota bacterium
GGTAAATACTTACAGAAATAATCCTTCCTCAAAGCGGTTTTTTTCGTTCAGGATTTCCGTATGAAAAGCGAACGCGTTCTCTATGTGAAAAAAGGTTGTCCTTGGTGTGAGGAGGTGGAGCAATATCTCAAGGAACACGAGATCGAGGTGGAGAAGGTGGTGGTCTCTGGGAATGCGGAAGCGATGGCGGAAATGGTCGCGTTATCGGGGCAGAGCAAGGCGCCGACTCTGGATTGGGACGGCGAGGTTCTTGCGGATTTCGGGGTGGATGAGTTGGTGCCGTTTCTTGAAGGAAAAGTTGGCTAGTTGGCTAGTGTTCAGTTTCCAGAGGAAGATTTTCTTACGCGCCTAACTTTTGGTGGAAGTTGTCGGTGTCTTTTAAGGAGCGGACAAAGGCTTCTAACAACTGGATGGTGGTTTCAATGTCGTCGAGGTGTGCGGTTTCGACGACAGAGTGCATGCAGCGCAGGGGAATGGAAACGAGGGCGCTGGGGATTCCTTCACGGGAGTTGAAAATTTTGTCGGTATCGGTTCCGGAGAAGCGGCTCGATGATTCGTGTTGGATATCGATTTTGTTTTTCTTGGAAACTTCGATCATGCGTTTGACGATGAGCGGATGGTTGCAGGTGCCGTGCGTGAGGCTTGGGCCGTGGCCGAGTTTGACGTGACCGAATTTCGCGGGGTCGATTCCCGGGGTGTCGGTGGCATGAGTGACATCCAGGCAGATACAGATTTCGGGTTTCAAACGATAGGTCGCCATCATGGCGCCGTTGCCGCCGATTTCTTCCTGGATGGCGTTCAAGCAAACCAAGGTCACTGCGGGTTGCTTGTCAGAAGCGGCGATGCGTTTCATGACCTGTGCGATGATGTATGAGCCGAGGCGGTTATCGAGAGCACGGGAAATGATGCGTTTGTGTGCGAGCTCGGCGGGGCCGTCTTGATAGACCATCGGGTGGCCGACGCGGAGTCCCATGGCTGCAACTTCTTTTGGGTTGGACGCGCCGACATCGACCCAGAGATCGTGGACGGCGGGTGCTTTTTCTGCACCGAGTTCGTCGCGGCGGAGATGGATGGCGGTGTTGCCGATGATTCCTGAAACGACTCCGTCATCACCGAGAATATGGACGCGGCGGCCACGGGCGGTTGCGGCATCCGAGCCGCCAATACGATCGATGCGGAGGAAGCCTTTATCATCGATGTGCTTGATGATGTAGCCGATCTCGTCCGCATGTGCTTCGAGCATGATGGTTTTTGGAGATTTTCCTTCAAGGGTCGCCCAAGTGGAGCCGTAGGCGTCGCACTCGACTTTTGTGGCGGTTTTCTCAAGATATTTAGCCCAAACATTTTGGCCCGGCATTTCAAAGCCAGTGGGAGAGGGAGTTTGGAGGAGTTCAAAGAGGAATGCCTGGTCAGCTTTTTTCATATGCGGATAGTTGAAGCGCAAAGAGTGGGGTGAGCAAAGGAAGATTTCTTATAAAGAGAACCCAGCATGAACGCGGAGAAGATTTGGTAACTAATTCTGAATTTTAAAAATTCGAGTTATTCGTGAAATTCGGGGTTAAGCCTCTCGATTCGGAGAATTCGGGTTCCTTTGAGGTTAAATTTCTTCTGTTTTTGAGCTTCAGAGTGGGGTTGACGCGTCACCCGTTCCATGCACAATCCCGCCGCCGCGTCCGGAAATAGAATGGCTGCGGTAAGTTTAAATCAAAAGTCTCCGGACTCTCTCCCACCAAGCAAATATATGACTACCATCGCCATCAACGGATTCGGTCGCATCGGACGCCTCGTCTTTCGCGCACTCGTCGAGCAAGGCCATCTCGGCACCACATTCAAAGTCGCCGCAGTAGGTGACCTCGTGCCAGCAGACAACCTTGCCTATCTCCTCAAATACGACTCCACCCAAGGCAAATTCGCCGGTGAAGTTTCATCCAAAAAATCCTCTCCTGATCTTGCCGAAGACGACATCATTGTGGTCAACGGTCACGAGATCAAAGTGGTTTCCGCACGTAGCCCGGAAGGTCTTCCATGGAAAGAACTCGGTGTTGATATCGTAATCGAATCCACGGGTTTGTTCGTTGAGGACAAACTCGCACAAGGCCACATCACGGCCGGTGCGAAAAAAGTCATCATCTCCGCTCCAGGAAAAGGACCAGACGTTCATACCTTCGTTCAAGGTGTTAACGACGGCGACTACGATCCTGCAAAACATCACCTCATTTCTAACGCTTCTTGCACCACCAACTGCCTTGCTCCGCTCGTGCACGTGTTGTTGAAAGAAGGTTTCGGAATCAAAGAAGGTTTGATGACCACCATCCACGCTTACACCGCGACTCAGAAAACCGTTGACGGTCCTTCCAAGAAAGACTGGAAAGGTGGACGTTCCGCCGCGATCAACATCATTCCATCTACAACAGGAGCCGCAATTGCCGTTGCGTTGGTTTGCCCAGAAGTCAAAGGCAAGCTTACTGGTATGGCGTTCCGCGTTCCTACTCCAACGGTTTCATGTGTTGACCTCACCGTGAAGACCGAGAAGGAAACTTCACTCGCAGAAATCAATGCCGCACTCAAGAAAGCTTCCGAGACTTATCTGAAAGGCATTTTGAGCTACACGACTGATGAAGTTGTTTCGACCGACTTCATCCATGATAAGTCCTCCTCCATCTACGACGCAGGATCTTCCATCGAGCTCAACAGCACCTTCTTCAAATTGGTCAGCTGGTATGACAACGAGTGGGGCTATTCCAATCGCGTGATCGACCTTCTCGACGACGTGGTTAAGAAAGGTATCTAACCGATCTTAAAAAAATCATCTAACGGTGAGCTGCGTGAAAACGTGGTTCACCGTTTTTTGTTAGTTAACGTGGAAGATGAATTCCTGCATTTTTTTTTACAGGGAGAGAGGAGGAGATGGAGGAGAGGAGGAAACTCTAAATTTAAAACTTTAAACTCCAAGGGGAGAAGAAGTAGCTAAGCAATACTCCTCTTACTTGAAGTTTGAAATTTAAAGTTTGAAGTTTTACATCCCTGGGATGCCTAAACCCCCTGTGAGCTTGCTCATTTCTGCGGCGGCTTGGGCTTTGCCTTGGGAGATGGCGTCTTGGACGCCTTTGAGGACGAGTTCTTCGAGGAACTCGGCATCGGTGGGATCGATGACGGTTGGATCGATTTTGATCGAAAGCACATCACCGGCACAGGTTGCGCGGACTTTGATTTTGTCGCCGCCTACTGAGACTTCGATTTCACGTGCGGCGAGTTCTTGTTGTTTGGCTGCGAGGCCAGCTTGCATTTGCTGAGCCTGTTTCATCAATTTCTGGATGTTCATAAATAAAGTGTTAGGTGGTTAAAAATTTGGCTTCGAATTTCACCAATGCCGCTTGGATCAATGGATCTTTATGAAATGAATCGTCGACCACTTTTGCCTCGGCTGGGGCGGGAGTTGCGGGCTCGGATTTTTTCACTGGAGCAGGCGCGGGTTCCTCGGGGAAATCGGCTTCGTCCGGTGCGTTTTCGATCAAGGCATCGAAGTCGTAGAGGGTACTACTGGTCGTTTTTTTTTGTTCCGGCGGTTGCGGGGCGGGAGCGGGTGGAACGGCTTGAACAACGACAGGTGCAGGTTCAATAGGAGCGGGGCTTGGTTCGGATTTCGCAACTGGTGCAGGTGCGGCGGCCGGAGCGGAGTAAGATAAATGATCGGCGCCTCTGGTGAGGACTTTGATCACATCGGTGATGCGGACTTCGGAAAGCACTTGGATCGCTTTGATCATGCCAAGCTCGAAATGTAGGCGTTTGTTGGTACTCCATTTCATCCGACCATCGGTTTCTGCAAAAACATCGATGGCTGCGAGGAGTCGCTCGGAAGCGTATTCATCCGAGTCTTCTAGAAGTTTTTTCCAGAGTTCATCGGGAATGCCTTCGCCATCGGCTGAGGGATCGAGTTTCGCGATGAGCAAGCCGCGCAAGCAGCCGATGAGCTCGCCGAGAAGTTGGGAAAGTTCACGTCCGCCTTCGGCTTCGGTTTGGATCAGCTTCAGTGCGGCTGGAGTATCGCGGGCGAGCAACTTGGAGGTGAGCTCGGCGACTTTTTCACGCGATGTGAAACCGAAGATGTCCAGGACGTTTTCCTCGGTGATGGATTCACCGCAGAAGGCGACGAGCTGATCGAGCATCGACTGCGCATCGCGCATGCCGCCGTCCGCGCCTTTTGCGATGGCCCATGCGGCGGTGGTATCGAGCTTGATGCCTTCCGCAGAAGCGATGTGGAGCAAATGATCCGCAATCGTTTGGGTCGGGATGGGGCGGAGATCGAAACGTTGGCAACGGGATAAAATGGTCGGCAAAATTTTCTGCACCTCGGTGGTGGCGAAGATGAATTTCACGTGATCCGGCGGCTCTTCCAAGGTTTTCAGTAGAGCGTTGAATGCCGCATTGGAAAGCATGTGGACCTCGTCGATGTAATAAATTTTGAACTGACCGCGGCTCGGTGCGTATTTGACGGAGTCACGGAGATCGCGGACTTGGTCGACCCCGTTGTTGGAGGCACCGTCGATTTCTAAAACATCCAGCGACCGACCCTCGGCGATTTCCCGACAGACATCTTCTTCGGGATCGAAGTCGACTTTAGGACCGCCGGTGCAGTTGAGAGCTTTGGCGAAAATTCGGGCGGTGGAGGTTTTGCCCGTGCCGCGAGGACCAACGAAAAGATAAGCATGAGCGAGGCGATTCTGGTCGATCGCATTGCGTAGAGTGCGGACGACGTGATCCTGTCCTAAGACGTCATCAAATGTTTTAGGACGATATTTTCTGGCAAAAACCTGGTAGCTCACGGGGCGAGAATAATGGTCTGGAGGGATTTGTCATGATCGGTTTTCAAGAAATCGGTTTTTGTGGGGGAATAGGGGTTTTGGCGGGGAAAATGGGTTCACCGTGGCGGCGGATTGCATCCGCCCAGCCGTGTTTCATATCAATGTTTTGGCATGGCGGATGCAATCCGCCGCCACGGCCGCCACGATCAATTCGTAAACAGGATGCACACTGGACTTGGTATTTCGACAGTGGATTGGGGTTCTCCTAATAAGCCGGTTTCTGAATTCAGATTTAGGATGGAGAGGGTGTTAGAATTTTGGTGGCCGCAGAGGAGCCATTTGCCCGTTGGATCGATGGCGAAGTGACGTGGGGTTTGGCCACCGCAGGGGGCGTGTTGGAGGAAGGTGAGTATTCCGGTTTTCGAATCGCGTTTGTAAACGACGATGGAATTATGGCCGCGATTGGAGCCGTAGACAAACTTGCCGTTCGGGTGGACTTCGATTTCCGCGGTGGTGTTAGGTTCTTTGAAATCGTCCGCCAGGGTGGGAATGGTTTGGATATCGGTGAAGCTGCCGGTTTTGGGATTGAAGTCGGCGGTGGTGATGGTGTTGGTGAGTTCGTTGATGATGTAAGCGTGTTTTTCGTCAGGGGAAAAATCCATGTGGCGGGGACCGGAGCCTGGCGGGGCTTTGAGGGCAGCGGGATTGTTGGGGATGATTTCCGAGGTTTCTGAATTGAATTTGTAAATCAAGGTTTCATCGGTCCCAAGGTCAGGGACGAAAAGGAGGTTATTGGCTTTGTTGAAATAAACCCCGTGGGTGTGCGCTGCTTTTTGGCGTTCCGGATGAGGGCCGGAGCCTTGAATTTTGATGTTAGAAACCATGGTTCCGATTTTGCCATTCGCATCGAGGCGAAACATGGAGACTGTTCCACCCGAATAATTCGCAACGGCTAGGCTGGTGCCTTTTGCATCGACCACAAGGTGACAAGGGCCCGCACCGCCGGAATCGGCCTCGTTGATGAAGGTGAGCGAATGATCTTTGGCGATGCTGAACGCCGCGACATTTTTACCGAATCCAATCGAGTAAAGGACGGGCTTTTCAGGATGAAGCGCGAGAAATCCCGGTCTCTCATATTTCGCGGCGAGGGTTGGCTTGGTCAGGGTGCCTTTGTCGGTGTCGAACTCTGCGAGGTAAATGCCATCGGCCATGGTGCCAAGGTAAACCGGTTTGGTTTCAGCCGAAACCGTCAGATTTGTTAGGGCGAGAGAGAGGAGGATGCGTTTCATGATTTTGTTAGACGTTAAATCCGAAATACCGGTTCGCGTTGTTGAATGAGATATCGGCGATGAGTTTTGATAGGGTATCGAAATCATCGGGGAGTTCGCCTTTTTCTGCTTCGTCACCGATGAGGTTGCAAAGAATGCGGCGGAAATATTCGTGACGTGGGAAGGAAAGGAAAGAACGTGAGTCGGTAAGCATGCCGACAAAGCGTGATAACAGCCCGGTAGCGGAAAGGGCGTTGAGTTGCATTTCCATGCCTTCTTTTTGATCAAGGAACCACCAACCTGAGCCGAACTGAATTTTCCCCGGTATGATGCCGTCTTGGAAAACGCCGGTCATGGAGGCGAAGAGGTAGTTATCGCGTGGGTTGAGGTTGTAGAGGATGGTTTTTGGCAGGGCTTCGCGGGATTCGAGAGCGTTTAAGAAAACGGCGAGGGCTTCACCTTGCGGGACATCGCCCATGGTGTCGTATCCCGCATCGGCTCCAAGTTTGGCAGACATGCGAATGTTGGTGTTACGCACGGGATTGAGATGAAGTTGTTTGGTCCATCCGCGCGCTGCGTCGAGTTGTCCGGAGAACACGAGCAGGTAAAACGAGAAGCGTTCCTTATCTTCCGCAGAGACGGCTTTTCCAGCGCGTGCTTGATTGAAAATGTTTGCAGCTTCAGTATCCGAACATGGCAGGGCGGGGCAGCGATCGAGGCCGTGATCTGAGAGTCTCGCGCCAGCGGCGTGGAAATCGTCATGGCGTTTCTGCAAGGCGCTCAATAAATCGGAGAGCTGAGTGATCGATGTGTTAGAAACGCTTTCCAACTTCGCGATCCATGGGTTGAGGAGTTCGGGTCGGTCTACTTGGAAGGCTTTGTCAGGACGGAAAGTTGGGAGAACTTTCGTGCTGAAACCCGATGCAGCAATTTTCAAATGGTCATCAATCGGGTCTGCTGGATCATCCGTGGTGCCGACGACGCGGACATCGAATTTTTTCAGCAAGCCGCGTGCGGAGAATTCCTTGTCGGCGAGTTTGGCGTTGGTTTCTTCCCAGATTTCATCGGCGGTGTCAGGAGAGAGAAGGGTGTTGATGCCGAAGTAGCGTTGGAGCTCCATGTGCACCCAGTGATGCATGGGGTTGCGGAGGGTGTAAGGGATGGTTTCGGCGAAGGCTTGAAATTTGTCTCTAGGCGATGCGTTACCGGTAATGCGTTCTTCGTTGATGCCGTTGGCACGTAGCAGACGCCATTTGTAATGATCGTGACCCAGCCACATGTCGGCAATGTTTTCCCAACGATGATCATTGGCGATTTCCGCGGGTGAGAGGTGGTTGTGGTAATCAATGATCGGCTGGTCCGCAGCGACTTCATGAAACAGGCGGCGTGCGGTATCGTTGTAGAGGAGAAAATGGTTGTCGAGGTAAGGCATGACGCGGAGATTTGAATGTAAATAATGGCGGAGGGAAAGGCAGAAAAGCGTGTCGTGGGAAGTAAACATTGACTTTCAGAAGGGAAATACTCATTCAATTGCAATATGGCTGATCGTGAAGATTTGGAGAAATTGTTTGATGCTGCACTACATGAGCGCGAGGCTCCAACTCGATTCGGCACGCCGGCTGAGCTGCGCAAGACGGCGCCTGCGGTGTTTGAGAAGGCTGAGCCGGTCTTTCAGAAAGCGGATGAGCCCAAACCGTTCACAGCCAGTCCTTTCAAAGCCGATACCTCGGAAGCCAAACCCTTTGCCCCATTTGTGGCTAGCCCTTTTCAAGCAGCTCCGCCGGTGGATGCTGCAGGGCCGGAAGTGGTGTTAGACGAAAAAGCATTGGCTTCGCTGGATGAAAATATCAATGCGGAGTTTGAAGAGCTTACCAATAAGAAAATCGCTAAAGAGAGAGCCAAGAGGCGCCGGGATCGGGTGGTCTTTTATGTGTTGTTAATTGGAGCAGTGGCGGGTGCTGGAGGCTGGCTTGTGACTCACCCTGATCAAATGGAAATGGTTAAAAAGACTCTCGGTGAAATACGTTTAGCGATAGATCCGACTGCAGTTGCAGGAAAATATGATAAGTCTCTGGAAAAAGTTGGAGAGCGTGGGGATCAGTTGGGTGAAGCAAGCAACATGCTTGGCGGAACAGAAGTCGAAGGAGAAGATCCGGGTCTGGATAAGGAGATGAAAGAAATCGCCGGTGAAGGTGCGGGACTGTCGCCGAGTGAAAAGCAGAAAAAGTTAAAGGAAATGAGGGAGAAGTTGGGTAAGAAGGAAAAGAGTGCGGAGTGAAATTTCTTAACCTGAATTTTCAGCAGAACCACCTTGCTGGGTCTCAATGATCTTTTTCAGAAGTTCGGCTTCGGGGGTTGGATGGCGTGTTAGATTTGGATCGTTATCCAGATCGATGTAATAAAGACCGAAGTCGGTGTTGAGGTCGAAGGGGTGGCCCCATTCGCGGTTTGAAGTGATGGACCACCAATTGTAGGCGCGGACTGGAACACCTTTGGCGATGGCCTTTTCAACTTCCGCGAGGTGTGACTGCAAGTATTCAGCGCGGGTCACGCCGCCAGCAGAGGGTGGGCATCCATTTTCGACAATGAGTAATTCTTGTTCGGGGAACCAACGGTGGAGTCGTTGCAACGCATGAAAAAGCCCACGCGGCCAAACGGGAGCGCGGAGAAACCTGCCTTGAGCCGCGTCTTCTAACAGCCGGAATTTATGTAGCCGATGCGTGGGTAGTCCCCAGTAATAATCGAGGCCGACGAAATCTTGTGCGCCGATGGCTTCTTCCGGGCAGAGTGGTTTCGCAAGTTTTCCCGCCATGCCGAGATACCACCAGTTCGAGTTTGCAATGAGGCAGGTGGTTCCCCAGAAACGCCATGCCCAGTTCAGCCAACTGCGATTTGATTCGAGCACTTGGAAGCGGTCGATTGGCTCGATGGGAATGATTTTTATTTTCGATGAGTTTCCGAAAATTTGTGTGGCGATTTGTTCGGCGAGGAGGATTTCAAGTCCCGGACCTGGAGCTTGCTTGGAGAGTCCGGGTGCATCGTTGCGGATGCCGACCCGGAGATATCCACGTTTTAGGATTCTGCGGAGGCCGTGGACGGAATCGATGTGTTTGGGTGGAACATCGGTGCCGTGGAAGACTTCGTAAAGAGAAGTCGGCAGGCTGGTTGGGGAAATGATGTTAGAAGGTTCGGAAAGCCAGGAGACATCGCAGTATTTGCGAAGATTTGTTTGGAAATCGCGGATGGCTTGATTGACGTGTGCGAGCAGTTGGGCGTGGCCGTGGGGGGCGAGAGCGACGTAATGTTCATCGCTCAAGCAGGTTTTCAAAAAGCGGAAGGCGCTGCGGCTTTTCAGCTCGGGCGGAAGCAGGTATAGGGCATCGCCATAAACGGCATCGACCTCGCCGGAGGAGAGGGCGGTGCGTGCATCGTCGTAGTTCCTGAAAAGTTTTTTGCGGGATCCCGGAGGTAGATCGCGTTTCCATGATTGGGGTTGATTTCCAATCGCGATGACCGCGACGGATTTTCCATTCAGTGATGAAATTTCATCCGAGGGGTCATCCCTGCGGATGATGATGGATTTGCCAGTGCGGAGGTAGGGATCGCTGGATTCGAATCGGGTTTGATCGTCCATCGTGACGCCGCAGATGATGAGATCGGCCGCACCGTATTCGCTGACGATGGCTTCTTTGGTAGTGAATTTGAAAAGGGCTTCTGACAGCCCGCGATGACATGCGCCCCAGTCGAGGAGCATTTGCAGCCATGTGGGAAATCCTGTGATGAGGGGATTCACGCCGACTTTTGTTTCGGGATGGAGCGCTTTGATTTTTTGCCTTGCGCGGGCGTGGGCGGAAAATAAATGGGGAACCAATTTCCCCACAGCCTGCGCCTCGGCATCGACCGATGAGCTGGGCGGCAAGCCGGGCGGCATGTAGTAGCGGTTCTGCCACCAAGGTTTGATGTATCCGAAGGTGAGCTGGCTGGGTTCATTAAAGGTGATCCACCAATCGATCTTATCGCCTAGTGCCTCGGCGACTTTTTCAGCGTAGCGGGCGAAGATGTCGGGGAATTTATCGCTTAACATTCCCCCATGATCCCGTTCTAACCACACCGGCCATACGAAGTGGTGAAGTGTGAGCATGGGTCGCATGCCGTGTTTCAAAATGCATTCCGCGACTTCGCGATAATGTTTGAGGGCGTTTTGATCGAAGACTCCGTATTCCGGCTCTACGCGGGCCCATGCGACAGAGAAGCGGAAAAGTTTGCAGCCGAGGGCTGCGGCGGAGGCGATGTCTTCTTCGTAGCGATTCCAGAAATCTGTGGCTTTGCCGCGGGGTGTTAGGCTTTGCGAGCGCTCCCATAGATCCCAAACGTCTTCGCGCTCGGGGTTGTATGCCTCGGTTTGATGATCCGCGTTGGCGGTACCGAAGATGAAATTCTTCGGGAAAGGCATGTTATCGAGGGATTTTCAGAGTCTGGCCTAGACGAATGACTGAACCTTTGAGTCCGTTGGCTGTCTGAATTTTTGAAATGGTGGTTTTGTAGCGTTTCGCAATAGCGGATAAGGTATCGCCGCGTTTCACCGTGTGGCGTGTGACGGTAGGTGGTTTGGGTGTTGGCTTCGGCTTCGGCTTTACCTTGGGTTCGATAGTTGTCGGAGACGTTTTGACAATTTCCGGCGGCGAAGTCGTCTCGATGAGCGGAACATGAGGCTCTGGGAGAGTTTGAATCTCTGGGCGAGTTTGGGTGTTCGAGGCAATTTCAGTCTTCGGTTTGGTCTTGGTGCCGGGTGCTGGCGGGCGATACCATTTGTCCGGCTGGTCGACCCAATCTTCAACATAATTGCCACGGCTATCGAAAGGGCCGGTCACGGTTTGAGTTTGAGGCGCACTTTTTATGCCACCACATTGGGTGAGAAGCGGTATGGCAAGCAGGGCAACCAGTTTCCGAGAAAAGAAAATCATCGGGCGACAATATGCGGGAAATATTACGGATATGCAAAGCATTGTTCGTTAAAATCGCTAAATTTGGGGGGTTGCACAAAAACAAGTGAGTGACAATTTCTCCTGCCGCTGCCTATCAAGTGCGCCCCGATGTCGATGATTCTTGAATGCCGTCAGACTCTGAAACTGGCCTTTCCGTTGGTGATTGGCCAGGTGAGTCAGATGTTGCTCGGTGTTGCCGATACCGTGATGATTGGAAAACTCGGTGTGACCGAGCTTGCCGTGCTGACATTTGCGAACTCTTTGTTTTACGTGCCGTTTGTCTTTGGAATAGGGGTTTTGACGGCGATTTCCGTGTTCACCTCGAACGCCCGTGGTGCGGGCGATGCCGCGGCGGGTCGGGCGAGTTGCAGGCTGGGCGTTTATATTTCCGCTGTGCTTGGGCTGCTGCTTTTCGGGCTGATGTGGTTGATTTCTCTCAACCTTGGGATGTTCGGACAGCCGAAAGAGGTGGAGGAAAATACCGGGCCATTTTTCATCATCCTGATGGCGTCGTTGGTGCCGGCGTTGATGTCGCTGGCTTTGAAAAATCATGCGGATTCGCTGGATAGACCGTGGCCGCCGTTCTGGATCTTTTTAGGCGGTGTGGTGCTAAATGTATTTTTGAACTGGGTGATGATCTACGGAAAGCTGGGTTGTCCGGCGTGGGGGTTGGAAGGCGCGGCTATCGCGACCTTGATCTCTCGTATTGCGATCGTAGTGGCGATGTTTGTGTGGCTGTATCGCGCCAGCGGACTGCGTGAATGGGTGCCTTATCGTTGGTTCCGTATGCCAGCGAAAGCGGAGACGCGGAAATTTTTGGGGGTCGGTATCCCGGCGAGCCTGCAGATGATTTGCGAAGTTTCTGCGTTTTCAACGGCGGGCTTGTTGATGGGAAGATTTGGTGCAACTGCGATGGCGGCGCATCAGGTGGCACTGATGTGTGCGGCAACGGCTTTCATGGTTCCGTTGGGTTTATCGATGGCGTTGAGTGTTAGAATCGGCTCGGCAAATGGCGCGGGGGAATTTCATCGCTTGCGGAAAATTGTGGTGTCCGGCTGGTGGTTAGGCGCGGGTTGGTCACTGGTTGGCGCGATGATCTTTTTCTTTTTTGGGAAGTGGTTGGCATCGCTCTACATCAACGAATTGCCAGTCATCGAACTTGCCGCAGCGATCATGGTCGTGGTCGGGGTGTTTCAGTTGTTCGATAGCTTGCAGATCTGTTCCGTCGCGATGCTGCGCGGGCTTCACGATGCAAGGATGCCGGCTTTCATGGGATTTGTAGCTTACTGGGTGATCGGAATTCCGATCGGCGTTTTTCTATCGATTCAACTGGGCTACGGAGCGGTAGGGGTTTGGTGCGGACTAGCAGCGGGATTGATGGTCGCGTGTTGTTTGTTAGTTCCAAGGTTGTGGAAGTTAACTCGGGCTTAAAATCTCAAATTTCAATTTCCAAAAAACCAAGCTCATCTTCTCCCTTTGGAATAAATCGATTTCGGTCCGGTGAGTTTGAGGGTGATCCAGATGATGAGTGCTAGCGGAACGAAAATTTTCCAGCCGAGGAGTTCGATTCCCATGATCCATGAGGCGTAGGGAGTTTTGGTGGTTGCGGCGAAGAAAGCGATCATTGCGATACCTGCGAACAAGTTCACCGGCGCACCAAGATACCATGCGACGGAGTTTCCCAGAGCTGCGCCGATGAAAAACAGGGGAGTGACCTCGCCACCTTTGAAGCCTGCGCTGAGAGTGACGATGGTGAACGCGAGTTTCCACAACCATGCGTTCGCGGGTGCGTGGAGATCGGATGAGAAGAATTTGGTTAGAGTGAGCGATGATTCATCTTCCGCAAGGACGCCCAGCCCGAGATAATCGCTGGTTCCGGCACAAAGAAACAAGGCGATGATAAGTATGCCGCCTATGGCTCCGCGCACGGCTTGGTGGGGAAACCAGGTTTGAAGTTTATTTGTCGTGAAATGGGATGCGGAAATGAAAAGTCTGGCAGCGAGGGCAAGGATGGCGGCGAGAGCGGTGCCTTTCCAGATGAACGAAAAGATGTTAGATGGAAACGGAATCGTTGGGTAAGGCGTGTGAAGGGTTCCCCATGCAAGGCAGATGTAATGAGCGGTGAGTGCGGTGAATAAACACGGCAGCAAAGCTCGGCTAAAGAGGCGGTGGCGGGTGAATTCCATGGCAAACACAGCACCGGCGAACGGAGTTCCAAACACCGCACCAAACCCCGCGGCGATGCCGCAGTAGATGAGGAGATGTTGGGCCTCGCGGGTGGAAGCAACAAATCGTGCGAAGCTGGCGGCAATGCCTGCACCCATTTGCACGGCTGTGCCTTCGCGACCCGCAGAGCCACCAAAAGCATGCGTGACGAGTGTGGAAATGAAAATGCTGGGCGCAAGGCGGGAGGGGATTTGCGTCGAGTCGTTTTGAAAATCATCGAGGATTAACGCGTTGGCAGAACTAACAAATTTACCATGAAATCGATAATAAAACCCCATCAAGCAACCCACCAGCGGCAGTAGCCAAATGAGCCATGGGTTTTCAAAACGGTTTTTGGTGACCGCATCCAACGACCATAAAAAAAACGCCGCAGCAGAACCGATGACGGCTGCGACGGCGGTCAGAACGAGCAACCATTTGAAGTTTTTGGAGGTCGTCATCGGGATAAGGGATCAACCCAAAAGCTGCAAATCAAGACAGCAGAGATTTCCCCGTCATCTGCACTGGCTTCTGGACATTGAGCATTTCAAGAAGTGTGGGTGCGACATCGGCTAAAATACCGTTGCGCATTTTTTTGGAAGCGGCGTCATCGGCGACGTAGATGATTTCCACGGGATTGGTGGTGTGCGCGGTGTTCGGTGAACCGTCGGGATTGCGCATGTATTCGCAGTTACCGTGATCGGCGGTGATGAGAAGTTTTCCGCCGAGGCGAAGGGTTTGCTCGACGATGGCTTTCACCGATGCATCGATGGTTTCCACCGCGCGCATTGCGGCTTCGACGACGCCGGTGTGACCAACCATGTCAGGATTCGCGAAATTCAGGATCACGAGATCGAAATCTTTCAGGTTATCGACAACGGTTTGGGTGACTTCATCCGCCGACATCTGGGGTTTCAGATCGTAGGTAGCTACATCTTTGGGCGAAGGAATGATGAAGCGTTGCTCGCCGGGATTTTCGACTTCGTCTCCACCATTGAAGAAATAAGTGACGTGTGGGTATTTCTCCGTTTCCGCGATGCGCATTTGTTTCATCCCAACGGCAGCAACCGTTTCACCGAGAGTCATGTCCAGGCTTTGCGGCGCGAAGATGGCTTCGCAGGGAAAGGTTTCGTCATAAACGGTTAGAGTGAAGAAGTGGACAATCGGCACGATGCCGCGTTCGAAGCCATCGAATTTAGGTCTGAGGAAAGCCTCGGTGAGTTCGCGTGCGCGGTCGGCGCGGAAGTTGAACCACAAGACCACGTCGCCATCGCGGATGCGTTTGGTTTCGGCCTCGGTGAAAATCATGGGGGGCATGAATTCATCGGTTTTGTTTTGGGTGGCGTAAACTTCAGAGATCGCTTCGGAAGCGAGGATTTCTTTTTTCATGCCGATCCCATGCACGATGGCGTCCCATGCGAGTTTGACGCGATCCCAACGTTTGTCGCGATCCATGGCGAAGTAGCGGCCCACAACCGTGGCGATTTTCGCGCCGAACTTTGCGGTTTCATCTTCGACTTTAGAAATGAAAGCCGCACCGCCGGTGGGTGAGGTATCGCGGCCATCCGTGATGGCGTGGATGAAGATGTCTTTCACGCCTGCTTGGGAGGCGAGCTTGGTCATGGCGATGAGCTGATCCTGATGGGAATGCACGCCGCCATCCGAGACGAGGCCGATCAAGTGGAGTCGGCCGGTTTTGGCTTTTTCGAGGGCTCGTTTGAAAACCTCGTTGTCTGCGATCGTGCCATCGGAAATGGCTTTATTGATACGGGTGAAATCCTGGTAAACGATGCGACCCGCGCCGAGATTAAGGTGACCGACCTCGGAATTTCCCATCTGTCCTTCCGGGAGGCCAACGTCCATACCGGAAGCGGAGAGGAAGCTGTGAGGATATTGTGAAAGGACTTCGTCGGTAAAAGGAGTGTTCGCGAGGATGACCGCGTTGCCGTCCTGAACGGCGGTCTTTTTGCCACCTGGGTTGGTTCCCCAACCGTCACGAATGATTAGAACTACTGGTTTCTTGCCCATGCCGTGGGGCTGTAACGGCTAAATGACCGATGGGCAAGGCGAGAGTGAGGGGGAGATTGTGAAGAAATCAAAAATCAAACCTCAACATTCATCAATCGTCAATCAGACCGCATGACGCTTCTCACCAAGAATTGATTTACGATTGATGAGTGACGATTGTTGATTTTTGAATGAAGAGTCGGCTAAGCAACTCCTTCATTCACTATTCCTTTGAAGACATCGGGAAATCGCTGATTTGCTCCAACTTGATATTGTAGAGCTTGGCGATTTCGGGGGCGTCTGAGGCGTGGTAAATCTCTTGGAAGTAGATTTCTTTGATCCCGTAAGCGCAGAGGGTTTGCATGCAGGCGGTGCATGGCATGGTGGTGGTGGCGACGATTTTGGCTTCGCCGCGTTTGAAAAGGGAACAGAGGTTGATTTCCGCATGCAGCATGAATTTCTGCCGACTCTCGCGGTCGATCCAGAAATCCTCGGGGGCATTGAAGCCGGGCGCTAAGCCGTTGTAGGCGGTGGCGATCACGCGGTTGTCGTGATCAAGAGCCGCAGCCCCAACTTTGCGATAAGGATCCTCGGAACGGAGGCTGGCGACATGGGCAAGCGCCATGGCGTATTGAGGAATGCTAAGGCGTTTTTCTGACACGCAGGGAGTTTTGGTTTTGGAGGGGGAAACATCAACTTAAAATCCGCAGTTCACACAGTCTCTTTGCGCTCTAAAGAACTTTAAGAATCGGATTTCCCCAGCTGTCCCAATCTTCAAAGAAAATGTTGGTTTCGCCCTGGTGGTTAGAACTCCACAAGGGTTCATACGAGACTTCAGTTGCTGAACACCCGTCCCAGACGATGTAGTATGGCCTAGTCTCTTGTGTCCCCCCATTAATCATTAGATTCACTACAACGGCTTTCCCATCGTTTCTCCAATGAATACGCACTGAATCATTAGCACTAGTCTGATCCGCGTAACCTGATTGATAACTTTGCAGGGCCAAAACTTCTCTGCCCTCACATCGTAGTCGCACGACGACTCGCTCTTCACCTGTTGAGAATTGCGGACTGCAAACTAATACTTCTTTATTCCCCTGTGCACTACGAATCCATACTTTTTCTTGATGCTTTGGTGCTGTAAATGCGCAGCCTAAAAAGAGTGCAGATGAAAGCATAAGCAAGAATGATTTCATTTCGAATTTTTAACTCTCACATACCAGCGCACCAAGCTCTAAATGGTTAGGCTTCCTCTTTCAACGCAACAACTTGGTTGCCTTCGCGAATTCTCAATACGGAAATTAAACCGAAAACTGCTCCGAGTGCGATTGTGATACAAGAAAACATGGCGGACACAGCAAGCGAACGCAAACCATCGGTTAAGACGTCTTCGTAATTCTCTGATCGTCCTTCTGCTATCAAAACATGGATCAGCTCTTCTTGTATGGTCCACTGTATGTAACAATGATAAAAGAAGGCAAACGCAATTGTGAACATGTAGAAGTACCCATACGCCCAGCAATATTGTCGTCCTTTGATCGGATCTCTTGCCTTCCAGATTGCCATGATTCCTCCGATAAGAGTTAAAGCAGCCAATGCTGTCATTAAAATGGGATTTCCCCAAGGCTCATACTATCGAAACTCAATTGATGCCAGAATGGAGAGATTCATTTTATCACGAAGTAAAGCGCACTCGCCACTACTGGCTGTGGCCAGTGTCACTCACGGGTTGAGGTTGTAGTTACGGAGAATCATAGCTGGAGAATGGCCAGTAGTGGTTAAATGGTGCGTCTTTAGCCTTTGATCTCAAGTCGCAAATTTCAAAAGGATTTATTCTTCTGACGGGTGGATGATGGGCAAGGGACAGGAATGTTCCTTCTCCTTAATTTTCAGATCTCGCTATCATGACCCGCTGACTTCCTAGTTTCTGCTTTTCTGGTTCTCTCTACGATTCGACAACTACGACAACGGATAGCCGTTGAGTAGTAGGGCGCTCCGGATGATTCGTAATACCATGCCTGATCTTCAGCTTTCCAGATCTGGCTTTTACCACAGTCCTGACAAGTAAACTCAAGATCCTCATAATAAGTGAGTCGAAAGTAAGAACCGCCGAGATTAAGTCTGTGTGGATCGACGGGTATGGCAGTGAAAGGAATCTCGGTTGCTTCCACAATCCAGCCCTCTGCAATCAATTTTGAAATTCGATCAGAGCGCACTTGCGAATTACGATAATCATTCTGCTTGGAGTTTCGACGAGTCATCTTTTGTAGGGAGGTTAGGCAGGGACTTTTATCCCTAAAAGTCCATATCTTGCAGCCCTAATTTCGGAAAGGAGTCGATGAGGTATGAGTGCCGTCAGATATGGACGCCTAGGGATAGGCGTCCCTGCCCCTTTGATTCTTTATGCCCGAGCATTGCACACGTTCGCTATCGCGCTTATGAATCCCGCGTGACGGGAAATGCACGAGGGGTAATGGCGGGGGTTTTGGCTTTTGGATTGTGGGGAGTGCTGCCGATTTATTGGAAGTTTTTGGAGTCGGTTCCGGCGATGAGTATTGTGGCACAACGGACATGCTGGACGTGTTTGATGTTATGGCCGCTGTTATGGTGGAGGAAGGTGGGGATTCGTGCCGACATGCGGACGCTGTCGTGGCACGTGATTTCGGGGGTGTTGATTGGGGGGAACTGGGTGCTGTATGTTTGGGCGACGATTAATGATCGAATGATCGAAGGGGCGCTGGGTTATTACATCAATCCGTTTTTCAACATGTTGTTCGGGGCTTTGTGGTTTGGTGAAAGGCAGAATCGGTTGCAAATGGTCGCGATTGTCACGGCGTTCGCTGGGGTGATGTTGCAGATTCCTGGTGTGGGTCATTTTCCGTGGGTGGCGTTGGCGCTGGGTTTGAGTTTCTCTTTATATGGAGTTGTTAGAAAACGATCATCGTTGGGCGCGCTGGATGGATTGACCGTTGAAACGAGTCTGTTGGTGCCGGTGGCTTTGGGTTGGTTGTTGTGGACACATTCGAGCGTGGCCGATGCGTTCGGGGGAAGTTGGGGGCACGGCTTGTTGTTGGCAGGAAGCGGTATCGTGACGGCGATCCCGCTGCTGGCGTTTGCTTTTGCGAGCCGGAATATCCGACTCAGCACATTGGGGATGCTTCAATTCATCGGTCCGACCATGCAGTTTTTTATCGGTTGGAAAATCTATGGAGAGCCGATGACGGATGTCAGACTGATGTCGTTCGGGTTGATCTGGATAGCTATCGCGCTATACGCGGCGAATGGGCTGATGACTAAGGAGGGCGGACATTCTTGTCCGCCAAGGCGATAGGAGCGCATCGATGAGTGGACAGGAATGTCCACTCTCCTTATTTTTGATTGGAGATTTTGGTTGATGGGTGGATATATGGGGGATGATGAATTGGTGTAGATTAATTGGCGTATGTGTTTCCCTTGGGTTTGTGATTCAGGCGAGAGGTGAACAGGGGTTCGTTTCGTTGTTTGATGGGAAGTCACTTGAGGGTTGGGAAGGGGATTCGGTTTATTGGAGTGTGAAAGATGGGGTGATCGTTGGGGAAGTGACACCGGATACGTTGCTCAAGCAAAATTCATTTTTGATATGGCAGGGCGGCACGGTGGGAGATTTTGAGTTGGTCGTGGAGTATCGCGTTTCTGCGAAGGGTAATTCTGGGATCAATTATCGCAGCGTTATCACGCCGGATGTCAAATGGGCATTAACAGGTTATCAGGCAGACATTGATGGAGGCGATCGCTGGAGTGGTCAGAACTACGAGGAGCGAGGTCGGACCTTTCTTGCTTATCGCGGGCAGAGTGTGGTTTTAAAATCCGAAGCCAAACCGGAGCTGGTCAAAGCGATCGGCGAAAAGGATGAGCTCCAAAAAGTGATCAAGAAGGAGGATTGGAATACTTATCGCATCGTCGCCAAGGGAAACGTGATCAAGCATTACATCAACGACGTGCTGATGAGCGAAGTGGAAGATCTGGATCCTAAGTTGAGAGTCGCCGAGGGTCATCTGGGCGTGCAAGTCCATGTCGGGCCGCCGATGAGGATTGAGTATCGGAAGATTGAAATGAAAAAAATGACGGAGACGAAGTAGGGGCTTGGGTTGATGAATTTTTTTAACCGCAAAGAACGCAAAGAGCGCAAAAATTCAATAAGCCAGAATGTTGCAGCAATATAATTCCAATTCTTCTATGCGATCTCTGCGTTCTTTGCGGTTAATTCCTCTTTCATTTCTGGAATGCAGAAATGATGATTTGAGATGTTAGATTCTCCGGGTCGCGATGCCTGTGATGAGTGAGGCGAAGCCCATGAAGACGAACCAATGGGAGATGTCTTGGTAGACTTTGGTGTTTTGGATCTCGGCGCGGGAGTTTTCGGGATTGAAGCGGGGGAGCTTGTTGATGGCGGGGTCAGGTTCTTTGTCGAGGCGGTATTCGGCGGGGTAGTCGCGTTGCCAGCCGAGGGTTTTCATGAGTGAGAAATCGGTATCGCGGAGGCTGAGGTTAATGCGTTCGTGGCCGATGAGATCGACGGTTGCGAGATAGCGGCCTACGCCGGTTTGGCGAATGGCGACTGGCATTTCCGCGCCGTTGCCGTCGATGGCTTTGGCGTCCCATTTGACTTGGTTGACGGGTCGGTCTTGTTCATCGCGGCGGTTGATATTGATTTGCCATTGCTCGCGCGAGACGGTGCCGGTGGCGGCGAGTCCGGTGGATTGTTCTTTGCGAACGATGCCACGGAAAACTTGCGACCAGAAAGCAGGGCCGCTGCCCCAGCCCAGCCATTCGCTGCCCCATTTTTCTGATAGATCAGAAGTCCAGCAAAGTCCGGTGCCGAGGCCGTAGCGGCAGATCGCCATGAGTGGATCGCCGGTTTCTGCGGCGAGCAGGAGTTGGGCGGTGGGTTTGGGTTGGGTCATCACGTAGCCGAGCACGAAAGGAAGATCGGTTTTTTCATAGCCGGAGAGGATGGGGTGATCGCCAGTGACGACTGCGCCGAAGAGGTCTTCTTTGATCGCGGAGCGCGAGGCCTGCATGGTTTCCTTGGTGAAAATCTGCGGCATGTTATTCGGGTCGTTGGTTTCGTAGTAACGTCCGCCACCTTCTTGAGCGATCATTTGCATGATCTCTTTGGCCGCACCGTCGCCGAGGCAAACGCTGGACACCGTGATGCCTTGGGCGCGCATGCCACGGACGAGGCCGGCGAAATCGTTTTCCGGGGTCTGACCATCGGAAAGGACGATCATGTGTTTCACTTTGGCGACGGCGTTTTGGAGGAGTTCGTTGCCTTTGACCATGCCCGGATAGGCATCGGTTCCACCATCGGCTGTTAGAGATTCGATGGCGGCCAGAACTGTGCCTTTATCGGAGGCTCCGGTCATGGGGAGAATGACGCGGGTTTCGCTATCGAAACCCACCACCGCGATCTGATCTTGCGCACTGAGAAGCTCGGCGGCGGCTTTCGCGGAAGCGCGCGCGAGTTCGATGGGCGGACCGCTCATCGATCCGCTTTTATCGATGACCAACACCATCGCGAGGCTGGGCTTTTGTTTTTCTTTTTCGTAGCGAGAGGTGAGGGGCAGGGCTTCTTCGACGGGTGTGCGGAAATATCCACCGAGACCGAAGGAGTTTTCCGAGCCAAGCATGGCGAGGCCACCGCCGAAGTCGGAAACGTAGCGACGGAGAAATTCCATCTGGCGTTGGGAAAGGGAAGTAGCTGGAACATCGGCGAGGACGATCGCGTCGAAGGCTAGCATTTCTGGGATGCTATCTGGAAGACCGCGTTCGCCCCGGATTTCGAGATCGAGTCCTTGTTTTTTCATCGCGCGGGCGAGAGGTCGCATTTGTTTTTCATCGCGATGAAGCACAAGGATCCGAGGCTCACCTTTCACGGTGATGGTGGTCGCGGCGCGGTTGTTGATGGGGAACCAATCTTTTTCTGGAAGAAGTTCCGCTTCCCAACGACTTTCACCAGAGGCGTTCATCATCACATCGAAGTTCACGATGGTGTCTTTGTTAGGCGTGAGCTCGACTGGTGAGGAAGCGACGGCGACGCCACGCTGGAGGATGCGGGCGGTGGCTTTCATCGCTTCGTTGGCGCGGAGTGTGAGACGCATGCGGACGATCTCGCCACGGAACGCAACCGTGGTCATGGGCTCCAGCGCGATGACGGCGGCTTCGGGCTGCTTGAGTCCGGTAGCTTGGCGGAAGCGGACGTCGATACCTTCTTCTTTCAGGGTCGAAAGCGCATTCGCTGCGCCGGGAGTGGTGGGGACTCCGTCGGAAAAAACCACGAGGCGTCGCGCCATTTCTGCATCGAACACCAAGCGCGAACCTAACAGAGCTTCGGGAAGAGCGGTGGAGTTGCGGCTCGCAGATTCCGCTGTGCCGTTCTTGGCTTCAGTCGCAAGGTCGCGGAGGGCTTTGGGATTGGTAGGCGAAATGCCGCTTCCAAATGCTAACACGCTGAAACGATCCGTGGCTTTGAGTTTGGAGGAAGA
The DNA here is from genome assembly GCA_040384845.1 of Verrucomicrobiota bacterium. Classification (GTDB taxonomy): domain Bacteria; phylum Verrucomicrobiota; class Verrucomicrobiia; order Verrucomicrobiales; family Akkermansiaceae; genus Luteolibacter. The sequence continues at coordinate 109,035 of JAZKIL010000018.1, forward strand.
GGTTTCGATTTCATCAGCGGCAAGGCGGATGGAATCCGGATCCATCGATTCTGAAATATCGACCAGGTAAACGATGTGGAGGTGATCGCTATCAGTGAGCAGGTAGGGACGGCAAATGGCAAGGACGAGGCAGACGATGCCGAGTAAGCGCAGGCCGTGAGCTAGCCATTTTTTGAAAGGCGAACGATCTACTAACGAACGACGCCACGCAATGACGCTGATGATAGCGCAAGCGACGAGCAGCCAGAGCGGGAGTAGGGTGGAGAATTGCATGGAGAAGTGGAAAGTGCCGAGTGATCAGTGATCAGTGGGAGAGAATTGATGGCCGATTGACGAATGTTGATTTTTGAAGTTTAGCCGACTTTCCTGCGGTGATAGAGGGCTTCTTCGGTTAGGACAACGAGGACGGCGGCTAGCAGGAACCAGAGTGAGAGTGGCCAGCCGGCGGCGGGTTGGAAGGTAGTGGTTTCGGGTTTCGCTGTGGCTTTGCCGGATTCGCCGGGGGCGAACAATGAGCCTCCGAGATTCCATGCAGTGGAGTTCCGAGTGAATGTGTAGTTGCCGATTTTTTGGATCTTGGCGTTGGTTTCGAATGGAATCTTTTCTTTATTTTTAGCGACTAGGACAGTGGCTGAGCCGATGGTTTCAGTGCCGGGAATTTCGATTTCGCTGCCTGTGGGAATGGATGAGGGAAAGGAGTTGTTTCGTCCTGTTAGAAGCACCGCTGCATCGTGAACAAAAACCGGGAACCACGGTGAGAGGAAGAAATCGTCTTGAGTGGGATCGAAGTTGAAAACGACCGCTGACTGCGAACCGGTGGAAATCGTGTAGAGCAGAGGAGTGCCATCCGCGTGAGCAAGCACGATGACGGAACCTTTCGGTGCGGTGAGTTGGCGCGCGCCCTCGAAGTTCAGCAATGAGGGATCGACGCGTGCGAGTAGTGGATGATCCTGGGCGAGAATTTCCGGTGGGCCGGGTGGAAGGAGATCGCCGATTTTTTCCCAGAGTGTGGATTCACCCGCAGGCGCGAAAACAACTGCGGCTTCGGTTTGGGGTGGATTGCCTTGAGAGAGCGAAAGGCGTGCGAAATCGTCGATGGGTTCGAACAAGGAATCTGCATCAGAAAAGGCTTGGATGACTTGGTTGAAGAAGAATGGGTTGTCGGCTTTGACTTGGACCGGGATGGCTTGAGGAGAGTTGAGTCCGAGCGGAGCGGTGTTATCGATGGAGAGCGCATCTTCGAGGTTTGCACGTAGAAGCCATGCGCCCGGCTGGATGGAATCGATCTCGATTGATTCGCTAACTTGACCGTTTGCGGGAAGTTTTACAGTGAACAGACGGACGAGATTCGCATCATCTCCCGCGGAGATGATTTCCATTTCGACCTCGCGATCTTCCGGAAACGTGGAGGTAAGCGTGGCGAACAACGTGGCTTCTCCCGGAGCTTTCCAGCGAAGATCGGCGGCGGTGATGCCGATGTTCGGAGTTTCTTTACCGACGGTGACGACCTCAATGCCATCGGGAAGTTTCATTTCCTGAGATTGGAGATCGGTTAGAAAAAGAATGCGGGATTTCGAAGACGAAGTGGCGGGAGCAAGTAGGGAAAGCTCGCTGAGTGCGTGAGGAGAAAGCGCGAGATCGGTTGCTTTGATGGCATCGAGCGCTTCGTTCAAGCGGCGAGCGCGGTTGCTGAGATTGGAATGGTAAGTGATCCGATCCGATACCGAAGCGATGGCGGCACGTTGCGAACCACTGAGCCCATTGATCCATGAATTGGCGGTTTTTTTCGCGGCCTCGATGCGAGTTTTACCATTTTCCACCGTTTGCATCGAGGCTGAGCTATCGATGATGATCAGGAGATCGGGTGTTTCACCATCGTCGAAGCGTGGACGAGTGAGCGCGAAGATGGCGGCAAGGAAAGCGATGGCGAGAAGTAGTAGCGAGAGCAAATTGCGAAGACGCTGGAATAACGAGCTCGCGGCTTTTTGTTGGAACACGCGTTCCCATAGGAAATAGGCGTTAACCGGCTGGCGGCGCGGGCGAGTGCGGATGAAATAAACAGCTGCGAGCGGAATGAGGGCGAGGCTGGCCCAGAAGAATGCGGGGAATCCAAAGGTCATGCGACGAGCCCTCCTTTTCGCAACATCGATTGGATCACCACTTCGAATGGCACACTGGAAGTGGTGCTGGCAAGGCCTATGCCGCGTCGTGCGCATTCAGCACGTAGGTCATCGTTCCATGCGGCGATGGTTTCTCGATAGATTTTTGCTTCCTTTTCTGAAATGGTGATTCGCTGCGTGACTTCGGTTTCGACGCATTGGATTTCAAGATCTCCAAGCCACGGGCAATCGAGATCGGCTTGATCGTGCACCTGTAAAGCAAACACATCATGTCCGGACCATTGCAAAAACTTCATGCCCTCTGCGTAACCTTTTGGGAAAAGGAAATCTGAGATCACTAACACCACACCTTTTTTTCGGTGCCGTGCTTGGAAGGTGCGCGCGCAGGCGGTGAAGTCGGTATCAGTGCCAAAGGTGTGAGCGTTTTCGAGATCGCGTAAAAAAGCGAAGACTTGGCTACGGCTGCGTGCGGAATCGACAATGGTGGAAAGTTTTTCCGCCATGCCGTGAACGACGACTCGATCCATGCCGTTCAGAGCGATGTAGCCCAGCGCAGCAGCGAGTTTGCGCGCGTAGTGAAACTTCGACTTCATCGAGTGACTGCAATCGAAAAGGATATAAACCGTGGTGTCTTCCTCTACCTCGAAAAGTTTGATCAATAACTCATCTGTGCGGGCGTAGATTTTCCAATCGATCGCGCGATAGTCATCTCCGGGATTGTATTGGCTGTAATCCGCGAACGTGATGCCCGTGCCCCGGCGTTGCGTGCGCCGATCTGCTTGCAACGAACCACGAAGCACGCGACGCGCGAGCAGGTTCAGTGCATCGAGTTGGCTTATGAAGGCCGGATCTGTTAGTGAGTCACTCAAAATTAGGAAACTTTAAACTTAAAATTTTAAACTCGAATGTAGAGTCGTAACGAAATTTTTTGGGATTTAGAGTTTAAGGTTTAAAGTTTGGCGGCTTTGATGGCGTCTTGGACGAGTGAGTCTGGCTTGATGCCTTCGGCTTCGCCCTCGAAGGAGAGGATGAGGCGGTGGCGCAGAGCGGGGAGCGCGACGGAATCAATGTCTTCGCGAGCGACGTGGTAACGGCCATCTAGCAGAGCGCGTGCGCGGGCAGCGGCGAGCATGGCTTGGCCGGCGCGAGGCGATGCGCCGTGGCGGACGAATTGGTTGATGGATTTCGCTGAGCCTTCGCCGGGGTGCGTGCCGCGAACGATGCGGACGAGGTAGTCCTGGATTTCCGGACTAACAGGAACTTCCCGGAGGGTTTCACCCATGCGGATGATATCTGCACCGTGAGCGACGGATTTGACGTGCGGGCGGGAGTTGCCTCCGGTGCGATCGAGGATCTGGCGGAACTCATCGTGCGAAGGAAGGCCGACTTGGAGTTTGAAAAAGAAACGGTCGAGCTGGGCTTCCGGAAGCGGGTAAGTGCCATCATTTTCGATGGGGTTCTGGGTGGCCATGACGAAGAACGGGAGGCTGAGTGAATGCGTGTGATTGGCGACGGTGACGCGTTTTTCCTGCATGGTTTCTAACAATGCGGATTGCGTTTTCGGGGTGGCGCGGTTGATCTCGTCGGCGAGGAGCATGTTACAGAAAACGGGACCGGGCTGGAACACGAGTTCGCGTTGGCCGTTGCGATCCATCAGGATTTGAGTTCCGACGACATCACTGGGGAGAAGATCCGGGGTGAACTGGATGCGTTTGAATTCGACATCGATGGCTTGGGCGATCGTGTTGATGAGCGAGGTTTTACCTAATCCGGGCACACCTTCTAACAAAACGTGTCCTCCGCAGCAGATGGCGATAAGAACGTCATCGATGATTTCTTGTTGGCCGACGATGAAAGTGGAGACGGCGGTGCGGATTTTGCCAAATGTTTCAGTGAAATGGGCGACGGCGGGTTCGAGTTCGGTGGTGGTCATGGTGGAAATTTTAAACTTTAAATATTAAACTTCAAAAGAAGAGGATGAGATATGAGACTAAGATTTATGTTAGAAGAATAAGAGAAAGAAGAGATGAAACAAACTTGGAATTTAGAGTTTAAGGTTTGAAGTTTTACTCTTTGGTGGCTGATTGGAGGTTTTGGAAGTAGTTGCGGACTCCGAGTTTTAGGGATTCCGGGACATCGTTGCGTTGGACGAAGGATTCCATTTGGCGGTTGAAATCGCGTTCTTTGGTTGAGCCTTTGCGGGATGAGACGCCGGTGCCTGATTCGGAATCTTCGACGGCGCTGAGTGACGGGCCTTCGCCGTGTTGGCCTTTGAGTTCGGCGAGTGCGCCGTTTTTCTGAGAGTCGTCTTTTTCTTTCCGCTCGCTCCATGAAGAGCCTTTGCCTGCTTCTTTTCCACCAGGGCCTTGCATTTGGCTTTGTCCTTGGGCGTTGGCTTGTGCTTGGGCGAGGGCATCACGAAGCGCGTCCATTTTAGATTTTGCCTGACGCTTGCCTTGCATTTTTTTGAGGTGTTGGCCGAGTTGACCTTTCATCTTCATCATCTCGCCTTGGTTGTCCTCGTTTTCTTCGTCCCATTCGGCGTCGGGATCGAATTCCATTTCTTCGAGATCTTTTTCCATCTCTTCAGCTGCTTCGTCGAGTTCGGCCAGCATGTCTTCAAGAGGTTTTCCTTCACCTTGAGCTTCGCCTTCACCTTCAGCACCTTCGCCCTCGCCGCCTTGGGCGTTTTCACCAGCGCCACCACCTTGAGCTTGGCGTGCGGCCTGGCGTTGTTTTCCAGCGGCGGCGAGTCGCTTGGTAGCGGCGCGCATTTTCGCCAGATCCTTTTTCGCTTCGTCTAACTTTTCTTGTTTTTTCTCAGCACCATTTTTCAGGTCTTTGGGATCGATTTTTTTCGCGGCGAGTTTTTCAAGAAGTTCGGCGGCTTCTTTGAGTTCTTTCTCGTCGAGTTTTTTGCCGATTTTCCGTGCCTCGGTATCGTCGGATTTCTGGAGTTCTTTGGCGGCGAGTTTGATGGTTTCTTCGTCGCGTTGTTGATCGAGGCCACGGGTGGCGTCGCGGACTTTACGTTCGATGCGGGCGAATTGACGGGCGGCTTCGGCCCGGTCTCCGGTTTGGTCGATGGCTTTGACCATTTTCCGGAATTCATCCATGTCGATGTTCTCATCCTCGTCCTCACCGACGATGTCTTTTTCGAGTTCTTCGATAAGCTTTTCGAGTTCTTCTTTGGATTCTGCAACGCGTTGGCGGGTGGTTTCCGCGAGTTCTTGTTCGGCTTTGACAGAGTCTGATGGTGGAAGGATGCAGAGAACGATGGCGGCGAGGGTCAGCGCGGAGGCGATGGCACCGAGTTTTTTAGGAAACGGTTGGGTGATGGTAGCTGGATCGCAGTTTGGCAATTTTGGAGAGAGCCAGTTCCACTGGAGAATGGTGGTGGGTTCGTCTGGAGCGTGGACGGCGAGGTGGCGGGCGGTGGTGATACCGTCTTTGAGATCAAAGAAGTGATCGGCTTCGATGACTGCCGCATGGTTGTCCATACGTTTTGTTAGATAATACGCGATGGTGGAGATGATGCCGATACCAATCAGGATGGAGGGAATGATGATTGGAACCGCGTAGCCACGAGTGACGTAGAACAGCGAGGCTAGAATCACGACAAACGAGGTGACGAGTATGGCGACGATGAAATGACGACGCAGGAGAAAGCCATTGTGGCGTTTCGCGATCTTGCGTGCGAGTTCTTCGATTTCGGGACGGATGGTCATTTGGGGTTATTCCGGTTTGGCTTCGGCGTTCTTGATGTTTTTCCGCAAAGATTCAAAATGGTTCTTATGATCATCTGGGAGAGTTTTAGGATCAATGGAATCGAAAATTTCCCGAATTTCAGCGATGTTTTTCTGAGCCTTTAACATTTCGTTGGCGAGACGTAATTTGCTGGAAATGCGGATTTCGTCCCAAAGTTGGCTGGCTGGGATCTCCTTGAGGAGGGTTAGGTATGCAGCGATGCGTTCCTCTGGGGCGTGGATGTCTCGCGTGACGGCATGGTATTTCAGGTAAGTTTTGCCGGAAGATGATGCGGATTCGGGTGGGGTCTTGCCCATGTTCATGACTTCCTGATAGACCTTTCCGGAATCGACATTGGTTAGCCAAGAATTCGAAATGACGTAGATGTCTGCGAGGGATTCGCGTGAAAGTATGGCGGAGACGAATTCGATGGGTTTATCGCCCATGCGAGGTAAATTTTGTGATTGGTTGATCGTTCTGTAACGATCGAAGAATATGAATGATATCCTCGGTGAGGAGAAGGAATTGAGAATGCTTTGGTTGGATTGGAGGTTCAGTTTTTTTATCAGCTCGGTGGATTTTTCGGGTTGGTTTTCCCAGTGGCAAATAAAGTCGTAGAGGGTGACAAAGTTAATGAGGTCCTCGGTTGATGAGTTGGATGTTTTGGAGATTTCGATGATGAGGTTTTGGAGTGAAGGGATGATTTTCTGGAAAGATTTCGTTTTGTTTTCGGTGACGGCCTGTGCCGTTGCGAGGAGGGCAGGTTCGATGAAGGGCTTGACGAAGGACCGGAGTGTGTAGCCTTCTCTGGAGTCTGACTGTTTGAGTAGATCTGTTAGGGCATCGCAGGTGGAATTGAAAAGAGTTGGGTCGCCATTTAAAAAATGAATCATAGCGGCGGCGCAGATGATTTTGTATGAGTGTGGTTCTGTTACCCGACCGTTATTGCCAGATTTGGATTTTTCGAACGCTGTAAGAAGTGTGTGTTTGGGATCGAGTTTGGATGCGATGTCGCAGATTTCATTTTCCATAGCGGGATCAACCGAATGCATACCCGAGATGAAATAAGAAAGAATTTCGATACGAGTTTTGAGGTTTTTGGGTGGACTCTTCAGATAGTTAGCGACGAGTTGGGTTTTACGTTCTTTTATATTTTCCAGAGTAGGAGAAGAGTTTTTATTAGTGAATGATTGGAGTAGTTGGCATTCGAAACGCATAGCGCGTTCTGGGGTTGTAGAGGAGTTGGTGAACTCAGTTAGTTTTTGTTTAAGCTCATTGCTAAAATTACTGAGGTTGCGGGAGCGTTTGAAATCTGTGCTTTCATCAGGGAGTAACTCATTTGCGAGTTGGAATTGATCCGAGAGAAGGAGGGATGTGATGGTGGAGATGTCACCCATCATGGAACTTTTAACATGAGGTAGCAGAGTCTCGGAATTTTTTTGATCACCCACTCTGATGGCAGCTATGAACAGGTTGGAGGTATATCGTTCATCAATGGAGCGGTGAATATCGATTTTCCCCGAATTAGCGTTATCCCAGAAAGCTTCGTTGATTTTTTTCAAGTGGGCTTGTGCAGGCTGTATTGGCTCAATCGTTGCGATTTGGCTAATGATGTTGAGGGTCATGTCATTGACTGCGCTGTATTCGCGAGCGCAGTAAGTGGCGAAAAAGTCGGCGAATGCTTCGGCGACTTTTGGTGAAGAAAGAAACTGAGGGTTGCTGGTTACACCTGTGAATGCGATTTGGGATCTCGCATCGGCATTGAAAATCGGCTCTTTCAGCAAGTTCATGAATGCTTGTTCGCTAGGTTCACGCTTACCCTTATTGTTGTTTCTTGAATAATTGATCGTGGCGCATGTGAGAGCGAGTTCACGCGTTTTATCGGATAAATCTTCGACTTTACTTAGTTCCTCCGCGGCTTTATCAGGAGCTGGCGGATAGCTGTTAGATAAGATATAGCAGGTGATTGCGGCTAGCGCGTCGTTGTGCAGTTCTTTGGGCAATTGACCGATGATCATCCAAGGTCTTAGCCACTCAGCGGTATTAGTCGCTCTTGGGGGAGAGTTATTTAGAATGGTATTGCCCAACGATAAGAGGTAGCTGGAGCCGTAATTTTTACTACCGATTCCGTAGCGGTGGCTTTGTGGGCTATTTCGAATGGCGCGATAGAATAATAGTCCGCTTTCGGGTTTCGATTCTTCGCTGGATGAGAGTGATTGAATGATGGATTGCAGGTGGTCTTCATGAGACAAAGATTGCTGTGTATTAAAGTGCGCAATGTTGGCTAGATAAACGGAGTCCGCACGTTGGAAGGTTTCGATGGCTTTATCTATATCGTATTGAGCGAGCTGAGTGATGTAGTTTTGGAGTTGGTTGAATGGGTTTTCACTAGGGTTTTTAGAAATGTAGGTAAACTGCTCATCGATATTTCTTTGGATCAACGCGATTTTTTTACCGTGTAATTCTTTGACTTTCGCTTGGAGCTGCGGAGGGAGGGTGGAAATGGAATGGTATGGGAGGTAAGGAGCAAGGAGGCTGAAATCTTCGAGTTGTTTGGGCGATGCTTTGGCTAAGTGATTCGCAGCGTGCTCGAAAGCTTTGAGGGCAAGGCGGTTGCGTTCTGTGCCACGGGTAAATGTGGCGGCGGTGATTAGTGAACCGAAGGTTTGTGGTTTGTGTTGTTCGAGAAGATTGAAGAAGTCAGAGCTACTAAAGCGGTGATTGAAGCTTTGAATGATGGTTTCGTTGAGGATTTGGCGAGTAATGGTTTGGGTGGCTGCGCCGCTGGTGTTGTCGTACTCAGTGGTAATGGTTGAGTAGGCGAGGGGTTTCCAACTAGCTGAGTCTTTGAGAAATCCTATGGTTTCGAGAAACTTGATGCCTTCTTCGGGCGACTCAAATTCGGTTTTTCGAAAGATATTCTGCATCCATTGATTGTTTTGAAGGGGAATTCTGTGAGAGTCGAAGGTTTGGAAAATATGTATCGCGGTTACGGGGTCTGGTTCGTAATTGCGGAACATCGAATCAACGACACTATTGGCGCGGCTCAAGTTCTGATATTCGATGGATCTGGTGCTTATGTTAGAGAAATTTGGCTTTTCACCATAGATAGCTTTGATGATGGCGGAACAAAGATTTTTGACAGTCGTCTCATTTTGATTTTTGCATGAAACGACAGCGGCGCGTAAGAAGGGGACGAGATTGGATTCACCTGTGTTAGGGGATGTGGACTTTAAGATCATCTCCGGAGTGAATGTTTTGATGCGTGAGCTGAAGAAATCTATGGCACCCGGTGTGCTGGCAATTTTTTCCAAGAGGGCTTGTTGGATGGTAGAGCGGGATGTTTGGCTGTTATCATCTACCATGGCTCCTGAATCCCAGAATTCGCCAATGTCTTTGGTTGATTTTAGGGTGGAGAACGATCTGAGTAAGGTGGCAATTTGAGGATCGTTTTTTTCGATTGCGGTGAGAAAATCGGGAGGGATGATTTCGTCGGGTGATTTAGCTTGATGGATTCGTTTACAGATCCAGTCAGCGGCTGAAAACTCTTGGATATTGTTAGAAATATGATTGCGAAAATTGAGGTTATGATTCTCAAGGAGAAGGGTATTCTTAGCTAATTCATCGAGTTTGTTGGGGTCTTCGATCCATTTGGCCGCGCGAATGATGCGAAAGCCCGATTCTGCGAGGAGAGGATGGCGGAGCATGGCGAAACTTAAATTGCGGGAGATTTCGCGATGTTTGGTAATTTCTGGCGTGTCTTTAGCTTTCGAATTATCAGATCTAATCAGTGATGAGATATTGCTGAGGTTGTTACCGGATATGAAATAGTAGATGGAGTTGTTGATTTCACGGTAGGCTTGCGGGTTGACTTTTGCCGGATCAGCGATTTCTAGAAACTTCATGAGGAGGGTGAAGTGCTGGAAACTAATCTCGTTATTGTTAGATCGGCTATGCCGTTGGGTAGACTTGTTGATGGCTAGATAGAATGCGGCGGAATCGGAATTTTCTTTAAGAAGCTTAGCAGCGGTGTCGATTTCTTTTGCGGGGAGGTTAAAGGCGAGGTTGATGTTGATGGAAGCGTCAAAGGGGCGCTCTTGGGCGAGGGTGCGGAGAGTGTTGAGTGCTTTTTCATTTTCATTGAGGGCGATACAGAGATCGGCGAAATCGAGGCGTTTGCTAAGGCTTGGGTTATTGGCAGAATCTGTAATTGTGAGAATTTCCTTACGCACCTCGGGAGTGAGTTTGACATTGGAGATAATGTAGGTGGCATCGTACCCCTGTTTTTTTTGTGATTGAATGTAGGTAAGGAGTTCGTGTGCTGCGGCAGTGTGTTTGCCTTCGCGAGAGAACTGGTTGACCCGATCGATGGGATTGATGGGGCGTATGGGTTGGGACTGATTAGATTTCGATGAAGCGAGGATAGCGGGTCGTCCGATCGTGGCTTTGGAAGGAGACGCTGGTTTGACGGGGTTGTGCCTTGGGCCAGCGGGATTGGAAGTTGGATGGGCTGGCGGGGTGAATTTTTTCACCAGGTCTTCGAACCCGAGTTTTTTGGAAATTTCAACAAGTTGACTATGGCCATCATTACCCTGCCAAGGGGAGGGTGCGGTTGTAAGAGGGGTGAAGGAATCAATGACTTCTCTAGCAGGAGTGAGAAATTCGCTGCGTTTTTCCTCGGGGATTAATGAGACGATGGCAAGGAAGCTGGTTTTAGCCCAATAACTGAGGTTGGGATGGTGTGAAGGTGCGCTGGAAAGTTTGTGAAGGCCACGACAGGCTTCTGGGTAGCGCTTGGCATCGATATCAAGCCAGATTTTGAGTATGGTGAAATCGTTCGCTTCGATTTCCGAGGGTGTGACGGAGAGGGTTTTCTTGATGGCTTTTTCGTCCTCTGAGAGAATAGCTATCCATGCTCGGAGGACGGGGGATTCAAAGCGATCGAGGTGTTTGATAAGATCTTTCGCCGCGAACGTGCCATAAGCTTGGTTACGAGATGATTCGATTTTGTTAGAGGTAATGTTTTGGAGATGATGAATGATTATGGATGTAAGTGGTAGATTCCTGATTTCCGGAATCTGCAGATAGACGCCGTATTGACCGATGCTTCTGATGGCGCCTGATGGCTTTTGAGTTTTGAGTTGCTCGGCTATTTGTGTTTGCTGGGCGCGAATGGTTTTGTTGATGGCATCTATCCAAGGATCGATTTCTCCGAGTAATGCAAAAATAGCGATTTCACTACCTTGTGAGAAATGGCTGCCATTCGGGTTGGATTTTGAGAGGAGAACTTCCTTGATTTTTGGAATCTGCTTGGGGGGAATATTAGCTTTTTGCTCAGCGATTAAATTATAAAGCTGATAGTAAATTTGAGACAGATTTGAGTTTGATTCGGGATTGGATTGAGAGCCAAACAAAGTGAAAAGCGTTTCCCATGTCGCATCATTTTTAGGATCATAGAGGAGTTGGGTAAGAGTGAGTTGAATGCGTGTGTCGGCATCGATTGTTGGAGATTCCAGGAGTTTTTGGAGAATCTTGGAGGTTTGATCTGCAGGGTAGGGTTGGCCTGTGTTGGGATCTCTAAATCTGCCTTGTTGAATCACTAACCGTACTAATTCACCGCGGGTGGGGTGTTTTTCGATGAGCGGTAAATAGTTGATTCCATTCTCCGCATGGTTGGCGATGATGTCCGTGATGAAAGGCAGATCCTCGATGTTGGCAGCGACGATTTTTTCATTGAGTGCAGGGTTTCCAATGTTGGCAATAAACGCCAGGAGGATTTTAGAGCGGAAGCGCACTTCATCTGAGGTGGAAGGCAATGCTCTTTGCTGGAAGCCATAAGAGTGTTGTGAGTTTCGAGAATTGTAGACTTCTTGGGAAACGGCGTTGATCAGGGAGTTGAGTTGGTATTCGCCAGCAGGATCGCCCTGGCGCATATGCGCTTGATTTCTATTAATGTTAGAAATTAGGCCTGGGATTTCATTTTTAGCCTCAAGGAGAGTGATGAGGATTTCAGTGGCTCTTGCTTCGCGACCGTCTTTTTGTAGAAGGTCTGCGAGAAGAAAACGGGCGCGCCAATCGGCGTCTGCGGGAAGAGCTTCTTCTAGGTATTGAATGGCCTCTGCAATCATGCCGTTATTGGCGATGGAGTTCGCGGCGGTTTCGATAAGGCGTGGGTCGGATGCGCGTTCGCCGTCGAGGGCACGGAGCATGTGCATGCCTTTCATGACTTTGCCTTGCTCGATGTAGGCTTGTGCAAGTGAAGTGCGGATGCGACCGGTGGTGTCTTGATCGATGGCTTCGTTCAGGACGGAGAGTTGTTTATCGAGGTTACCGAATTGTTTTTCGGCAGCAGCGATCAGGAGACGGATCTCGATGTCTTTGGGTTTAATGCGGAGCGCTTGGTAGAGATTTTCTAACTGTGATTCCCGGTCATTGGTAACACGTGCGAGCTCGACGAGTGAGAGGATGGGTCCGATGGATTGGTTGTTGCTGCGGGAGCGCTGAACAAAATTTTCTTTGAGTTCTTCAGTCTTGCCAATGCTGTGAGCGAGGGTGGAGAGGCGCGCGGCCCAACGTGATTGGGAAGTGGGGTCTGGCGCTTGGTCGTAGAGCTTCCAATAGATGCGTTCGGCTTCGGTGTAGGTGCCTATTTGTTGATAGAGATCGGCCAGGCCTGCGGTTAGATCTTCGTCATTGCTGAAACGGCTTAGAGCCCGACGGGTGGTTTCGATGGCCTCGGGATATTTTCCTGATTCACGGAGGAGCCGGGTCGCGATGGTCCATGGGGTTTTATCCGTGGGCGCGGCGATTTTCCATTGTTCGATCGTTTTGAGACAGGCTTCAAAATCGCCGGAGCGGAGTTGGAGATCGGAGAGTTCTTTGAAATAAGAAGCGCTGTTATCGGCTGAGGTTTCTGCCAGGCGATTTAGAGATGCGATGGCTGCTTTGAAATCGCCACGGATGGAGAGTAGCGATGAATGATAGAGGAGCAGGTTGGGGTCGGTAGCGTTTTGAAAAAGGGAGTCCGTTTTATCGTGCTCCTTTTGGATTTCTAGGAGTGATGTGAGGAGGCAGGTTTCAGGAGTGGAGCGTTCGTTGTTGTTGGAAAGCTCGACGATGATGTCCGGGGCTTTTTCTGCAGCGGTGATAACGGTGCTAGCAAGCTTGGTGGCGTCTTGGATTTCAGAGGAGAGCTTGCTGCTACGGACGAGTTTCATGGCGGACGGAATGGCGTCGGCGGGTTTTTTCGCGGCGAGTGAGGCTTGGATGAGTGCGGCGATGTATGAATTATTGTTAGGAAAATCTGGCAGCCGAGAGACTAGAATGTTGAAAGGGATTTCCGCTTGAGTCAGCGGAGCCATTGCGTTGGTGGCGCGGAGGAAGGTTTCCGGATCGGGAGATTTCGTGAGTTCGGTTAGGATCTCGAGTGCTTTTGCTGGACGCTTGGTGCGGGTGTATTGTGCGGCGAGAGCCTCGGCGGGGGCAGCGCTTGCGTCGGGCTTGGTGGAGAGTTCTTCGAGAAGATTTTCGCCGTTTTCCTCAAGACCGTAGCGGATCATGAGATTCGCGATGCGCAGGCCGGAGGCTTCTGTCGGATCGAGAAACTCGCGGGCTTTTTCGAGGGATTTGAGAATTTCGCTGGAGGTGGCTTGTTTATCGAGATCTCGATTGAGCTGTGACTTTTGAAATGCGAGTTCAGCTAAGCGGAAGTAGAGCTCTGGATTGTTCGGAGTGGTGGTGATCATTTTTCCGAGCTCGACGGAGGCGTCGTCGAAACGTTCGGCGTTGATGAGGAGGCGGATGAATTCTTCGCGGAGTTCAAGTTCGCCGGGTGATCTGCGGAGGACACCTCGGAAGCGCCCGATGGCGGAGTCGATATTTCCGGAGCTGGCTTCGAGTTTGGCGAGTTCGCGGTGGATGAGAAGGCGGCGCGGGTGGGCTGTGGCGAGTTCTTCGAGTTTGGCGGTGAGGAGATCGATGCGATCCAGGCGGCGGAATGATTGCTCGATGCAGGCGAAGATTTCGCGTTCGAGCCATGAGCCTTCACCGGTTTGTGAGAGGGTTTCAGTCCAGAGGGCGATGGCTTGATCGTTCTCTCCTGATTTTGCGAGGAGATCGCCACGACGGATGAGGCGGAGGGCTTTTTTGTAGGGATCGGCGGAGACGACGATGAGTTTCTGGGAGTATTTGAGAGCTTGTTCGGGCTGCTCGGCGGAGGATGCAAGTTCAACGAGATCTTCTAACAGATCTTCGTTTTTAGGATGGTTGGTGATAATTTTTTCCCACGTTTTGATGGCTTCTTCTGGATTGCCTTCGCGGAGATAGGATTTTCCGATGAGTTTTGAGGCTTCGATGGAAAGAGCTTCGCTGCCGAGTTTTGAGACAATTTCGAGGTCATTGCGGGCTTGGACAAAATCGTTGCTACGCACGAGTAGGTTAGCGCGCTCAAGAAGGAGGGCGGGGTCGTTAGGGAGACTCTCGATGGCTTTTTTAAGAGATTCTAAAGCATTCGGATCTTGTCCGCGGCGGAGTTGGTAACGGGCAAGGATGGCGTAATCGATTCCGCCGTGGGTTTCGGCACGTTGTTTGAGAAAGGCTTCGAGGGATTCGATGGATTGCGCATCGATCCATGCATCATAGAAGCGGGAGAAGACGGTTGGGTTATGAGGATGTTTGAGAAGGGCTTCGTGGTATTTCTGTGCTTCGATGGGAGGAGATTCCTGCGCGTGTGCAACGAGGCAAACGAGTGGGATGAGCGGAAGAAATACGGTGCGTAGATGCATGAGGCTGAGGAACGGTTAATTCGCTGGTGGCTCGAATTTTTTGAGGTAATCTTCGTAACGCTTTTTCTGACCAGGATTGAGCGTTTCGGTTTTGATCATGGCGTGGATTTTTTTAGCCTCATCGATATTATTGGCTTTGATCAAGCGGTCGATAAGGGTGGTGCAGGTGCGGAAATGGACGTCTTTCCATGAGCCATCTACTGGGCATATTTCGATAGCTTTGACCGAAGCCGCGAGACCGGTATCGTTGCGTTTCGCCGCAAATTCTTGTTCGGCATAAAAGGAGAGTAGATGGACGGCCGCTTGAGGCGTTAGGTTTTCTGGAGGGCTTGCTGCGATTTTCAGTATGTCCTCTTTCAGATCCGCAGACCTTGCGGTTTGTGAAATGAGATCCGCAGCTTGACCGAGGTATGGAGCCATTTCCGGTTTGGTGAAAACTTTGATGAGAAAGTCATGTCGGCTGTCTGCAAATGTCTCGCGGGTCCATGCTTTGTTCTCCTTGCCGTAGTTGCAGAAGTGAGTGAGGCCTCTGCGTTGATCCAGGTATTTAAAGTGGTTTGCGTAATTTTGGATTTGTTTGCGTGTTTCGTTGAAGGCTTTCGGTTCGCCATTCCAGAATGCGAGGAATTCGACAACTGTGACAATACGTTGGACTTCGATGTTGCCGTAGTTTCCTGAAGAGTCTGTGAAGATGGCGAGTTTTGCCAGTGGCTGGTAGGCCTCTTTGAAGCCGGCCGTTTTATCCAAATGAATGGCTTCGATAAGCCAGACGGGAGCTGATTTGACAATGCGAGAGACAAACTCGCGGTTGTATTCATCATTTCCGTAACGACCTGTGTTTACGGATTTGGGTTGTGAAAGGATAATTTCAACAAGTTTTGTTAGAGATGATGCATTGCCATCGAGAAGTTCGAGGAACGCTGCTTGGCGGAAGATTGCGCATTCAGCTGGTGCGATGATGTAGCGTGGGACGAGATCCCCTGGGGTGCCGTTGCCCTTACCCCAATCATCGAGGGATTTTTGAAGGTTGAGTTCGTTGCGTAGGGCTAGGATTTCGGTTTTGAGTGCGATGGCAGCTATGTGAGAATCACGAATGAGGCGTGAGACAATTTCCGTGCGGAGAAATAACTCTTTAGGTGGGTTGGCGAGGTAAGTGGCGATGATTCGCTTTTCTCGTTGGGCATGTGATTCGGCTGCTTTGTCCGTGCCGGTTGGAATGGGGCATAAATCCAGAAGGAATGCTTCGAGGCGCAGAAGGGTGACAGGATTAATGTTAGGATCTTTGCGGAATTCATTGAATTGTTTTTCGAAGTCTGAGCTGTAAGGGGGCAGTGATTTCGGAAGGGGGTGGAATTTATTGAGAGGGCAGAGGAGTTGATCCGCGATTTTGAAATTACCTTTCAGAATGAGTTGGTAGATCAGGTTAGAGTCACCGATGAGTTGAGGTCTAAGTTGATTGATGAGTTTGGTGCTGTTGATTTGATCCCCGGCGTTGATGGTCGATACGAGGTGGGAGGAGGCGAAATCATGCGGGATAATAGGATGGCCACCGGCTTTTGGTGAGTTGGTGTTGTTCCAGAAAGCTTGGTTGATGCGCGCGATAAAGGGTAGCGTTTCGGGTGAGGTTGTTACTGCCCCGAGCATGGTGTGGGCATAAAGGCCAAGGAAGTTGATGATGCTTCGTTCGCCGCTGGCGTAGGTTTCAAAGGATTTTGTGTAAGCTTCAGCGATGGTTGGATCTGAGAGTATGGAAGATTCCATGAAGGCGCAGAGGAAGAGGAGTTGGAACCGAGTCGATGAGGCTACGTCTTCGAGGTTTGCGACGTATGAGATGGCGTCGCGAGTTATTTTGCGGCCATCTGGGGAGTCGCTGTCCCATTTGCTGACGCCGATAGAGATGTTGCGTATGTGTTTGGCTAGATCCGGGAGGTCATTGTTTTGATTGAGCTCGTTGCGATCCCGTTGGATTTGGACGGCCTCGCGAAGGGATTTGTAGCCAATGAGATAGGTTCCGATGCTGATATATGCGTCGGCTTGGATATCGGCAGGTAGTTTCGCGACATTTTTGAGCGCTTGAATTGTGGAACTGTTTTTTTGGTTGTCAGGCAGTTGGAAATTATGGAGCTCTCTGCCAATATAGAAGAGGACGGGAGTAAAAGGTTCGGATGAAGCAAAGCTGAAGCGCGAGCCAATCGGGCTAGATGCGATGGCTTTGTGGAAGGCGAGAGAGACTGGAGGATCGGTGTGTACGTGTTCGTATTTTTTGAAGACCATTTCAGCGAGGGCTTGGTCGCGCTCGATGACTTGGATGCTGTTAGTCGTCCATGAAGAGAGTTGTCCGCCACGGGTGAGACTATTGGTAAAACGATTATCGGCTTCGATGAAAACATTGACGGCTTTTTGGAGGTCGACTTCAGCGAGCTGAGGAAGCATTTCTTCGATTTCATTGAAGGATCTTAGATATCCAGGATTGTTGTTCTGGGGAGCCACGAGGAAATCGTCTGCCTGTTTAATAAGATTTTTGATTTTGTCCTGATTGGCGTCTTTGAGTTGTTCTTGGAACGCGGGGGGGAGCTTAGCGATGGCGGATTGGGGCAGCCACGGAAGAAGTGAGTTGAATGGCTTGGCTTGGAGGGGGGTAATCTTGGTTAGCTTGGCGGCAGCGAGGATGAATGCTTTTTCGGTGAGAGCGGATCGCTTTTCATCAGTGGATAAACAAGCAGCGGTGATGAGATTTCCAAATGTTTCTGGTTTGAGTCCTTCGAGATGAGAAGCGATTTGTTCCGATGAAACATTTTTATCCATGTTAGAAATGACTTGGGGAATCATGAAGAGATCTTTTTGGGTAAATATGATTTCACGGCCTCCAGAGTGATTTGCATCCACGATGATGACGGAAAAAGGTTCCCAAGTTTCGAAATCATTGAGCCAACCATAGGAGGTGAAGATTTTGACCGCTTCATTCACATCTTTGATCACGATGTCGTCGAACAGCTGACTAATTTGGTATTCACTTTGTCCTACGGGAATGCCGAGTTTGTAGAATGTGTTATAAATACGAATGGCATCGACGGGTGCTATATTTGACTCTTCGAAGATGCTAGCGACGAAATTGATAGCGGTGTAATTCTTCCTGCTTTCTGTGGGTGAGGTGAGATCCAATTTATCACCAAAGAGTTTTTGTGAGATTGTGGAGCAGGTTTTTGTTAGGGCAGCGGGATCTTTTTGGCTGGCTGCGGAAATGAGAGCAGCCTGGAAGAGGGAGATTACAGAATTGGCAGAGTTGTAATGGGCTCCTTCAATCGCTTTTGGAGTAAGTTCATTGATGCGATCAATGAAAAACGCGCTGGATTCAGGGATGTGGCGGGCACGGGATAAGATTGCGGTGCGGCACATTGCGGTGAATGGGCCGGAGGCATTTTTCAAAAGATCGGATTTCCAATAGGTCTCGAGTTCCTTGATGGTTTTGAGGTTTGCCAGAGCGGCGATGAGTGCGCCCACGATGGGGTCATGTTCGTGGAGTTGTTTGAGGTAGGCGGGGGGGAGGATTTCATCTGGAGATTTCGCTGTGGCCAGACGTTCGGAGATCCATTTTACCGAAGCCAGTTGTTCGAGTTGTTCGTTGGAATGCGACGAATAATTCGCGGTCCTGATCGTGAAGTAGGAATTATCGCTATCACCGCCATAATCCATCATGCGGTTTTTGGATTTGATCCTTGTGATGAGGAAAAGTTGGCGTGCTTGTTCGTCTCGTTGGATGTCTTCAATTTTCCATGCGTGTGAGGAGCCTTGTAAGCGGAAGGCCTCTTCTGCAATGGAGGGATGACGTAGCATTGCGGTGGCTAGATTTTTAGCGATCGTGACATAATCTTTGTATTCTTTTGAATCTTTGAAATCTTTAGGTTTTTCCTCAAGGAGAGGGGGAATCTCATCATTGAAATTCCCTTCAAAGAAGCTCAGTGCGTTGTAGGCGACCCATGTGAGGTTGGTTTCCTCGAGTTCTTTAGGGTCCGCAGACTGTAGCCAGGCGGCGATGGTGGAGAAGTAGTTGAAAGATGCGGTGGTATCAACTGATTCTGATTCTGATAGATATTCTGCGGTGCCAACGGCGACGTTGACAAATTCATCTTTGGAAGCGGACTTAGCCATCAATTTGATGGCGAGTTCTTGCTGATCTGCAGGGAGAAGGAATGCGAGTTTAGCGCTGATATTTAAATCATCGGGGCGCTCTTTGTTGAGTTTTGATAAAACCTGCAGAGCGATATCGCGTTTTCCGAAATCGTAACAGATGTCTGCATATTCGATGAGTTTGGTGAGGCTGTTTGTTTCGCCAGGATCGCTGATTTTCAGAAGTTCTTTGATCACTTCTGGGGTCATGCTTTCTTTGATTTGATCGATTTCGTAGGATCGATTATAAGTGGCTTTGTTCGCTTTGCGGATGAGGTTGAGGGCTTCCATCCCCGCGGCTTCGATTTTGCCGTCGGATACAAATTTTTTCATCTTATCGATGCTGGCGCTGCCACCGGATGAAGATGATGTGGGATTGGCAGGACCGAAGTTTGCTGGACCAAGGTTGTTGGTTCCGGTGTTGGTTCTGCTGGCTGACTGAGGGACGAAGCGTTTTGCGAGATCGCTCATGCCGAATTTCTCTGCCTGTGCGGCTAGAACCGGGGCGCTTTGTAAACCGAGATTTGCGCGGCATTGGATGAGAAGTGCGCGTAGGTCTTCGGTTAGGGTGGCGCGCTCTTCGGGTTTCATTTCGTTCGCGATGGCGATGAGGGACATATTGAGCCAATTGATGAGATTGCGATCCGATGAGTAAGCGGGGCGAAGCTCGGAGAAGAGTTTGTAAGCATTGGCAAAGTCCTTTTTAGAAATGGCTTGGAAGGCTTGAAGGGTTTTGAAATCTGTGGCTTCGTGCTCGGGAGGAGTGGCTGCTAGAAATTTTTCTACGGCTGCTTGATCCTCGGCGCGAAAGGCGATCCATGCGCGGAGGGTTGGTGATTCAAACTTATCGAGTTGAGCGATGAGTTTTTTCGGATCCGGCATGGCGTAGCCGTAATAGTTTTCTTCGGAGCCTGCAGGTTGGATGATTTGCAAGACTTGTGCGGGTAAGGTGCGGAAACTTAGCGAATGAATTTGAGGCAATGCGAAGAGTGAAGTGTTGGAGTTTCCATAACCATAATTTCCATAGCTATGGCCATAGTTCATGGACTGGAGAGATGCCGCGGCTTGGGGTTTTTTATCCGCACGGAACGCTTTGACTGAGTCATTGACGGCTTGAATCCATTGTTCTGAGGTTCCCACGCTGTGGATGGCAACGAGCTTGAAGTTGCCAAAAGGGTCGTGCTCGGTGAGATCTTTCGATGCGAGTTCGATGAGAACGTTAGATAATGATTTGCGGGTTGGCTCGGGAAATTTGATCGACTCTTCTTTATCTTTGTTATTGAGCATTTGTAAGAGCATGTAGCCGAGTTGCATGGCTTCCATGGATTTGCCGGTTTTTGCGATTTCTTCTGTGACTTTCACCATGTCCTGCCAAATCGCATCGGTGGGTTCCGCATCTCGAATGAGCTGCATATGAATTTGGAAGCGGGTAGAGTTTGTGAGGGTTTTGTTATTAGCGAGCTGTGTGCGAAGCAGTTCATTATCCATTCCGTTTTCCTCATTCTCGTTCCATGAGCTGTAGGCGAGGCAGAGTTCGAAGAGGCCGGGGTATGAGGGATATTTTTTAAGAAGTTCGCTGAAATTTGGTCGGTATGGATTTCCTGATCCGAGGAGATCACTGACGAAGGCGGCGTTTTCGATGCCTGTGGGATGGATTTTGGCCAGGTGGATTTTGGTGAACGAGCGAACGATTTTTGATTCATCCGGAAGAACGAAGATGCCGATCTGAGTCATGCTGCCGCCGGATGAAGAGGAGTAGTGACCTCTGTCAGGATTGCGATGCATGTAAGCGGCTTGGCCCGCAGACATGAGTTGCATGATATCTTTCATGGCCTCTGGGTATTCGTCCCAGTAATCTTCCGCACGGGAGTTTTGATTGAGTTTGTTTTTCTGGGCTAAGCTAGGAATTTCCTCGGAGGCTTGGAGGAGGGATTGGAAAAGCGGGATGGCTTCACTTTCGCGGCCATCTTGTTCGAGCATAACGGCGAGGAGGTATTTGGTGCGCCAGTCGCCGCCGTCCGGCAGGGACTCGCGCAGGTAGCGGATAGCTTCGTCGTAGAGGCCGGATGAGGCGAGACTGGCGGCGTTGCTTTCGATCGCGCGCGGGTCAGTGGCTTGGGTTCCGGAAATTTTTTGGAGTTCGCGCATGCCTTTGAGGACTTGTCCTTGGCGTAGGTATGCTTGGGCGAGGGAGTTGCGGATACGGCCTGTGGTATCGGCAGCGACGGCTTCTTCGAGGATGGCGATGACGCGATCCGGACTTCCGCTTTGTTCTTCTAGGTTGGCAATTTGGAGACGAAGATCGACGTTGTTAGGTTGGAGGCGAACTGCTTCTAACAGGAGGTCGCGACGTTTGTCTTCGTTACGAGTCAGGCGTGCGAGTTCGGCTTGAGCGAGGAGAGGTCCAATGGAGCGGCGATTGTTGCGGGCGCGTTCGCGGAGTTGTTCTTCTAGCTCTTGGGTGCGGCCAGTTTGAGAAGCAATTTCCGCAAGATTGGTTGCCCAGCGTGCTTGATCGGCGGGTTTTTCTGAATTGTCGTAAAGTTCCCAGTAGATGGATAGAGCTTCGGGTAATTGACCGGCTTCTTCGTGGAGCTGGGCGAGGTTTGCAGCGAGATCGATATCATCTTTGAAACGTGAAACGGCTTGGCGAACCATTTGCACGGCTTCAACGGTTTGAGCATTTTCTCGCAAAATGCTGCTGCCGACGATCCATGCGGTTTTATCGGTGGGTGCGCTTTGTTTCCAGCGTTCAATGGTGGCGAGAGCTTCTTCGGTGTGGCCTGCGTTGCGTTGGAGTTCACTGAGATCTTTGAAATAGGATGCTTTACGCCCTTCATCAGTATCTGCAAGTCGGGTGAGGACGGTGATGGCTTTGTCCCATTCCCCGCGGCGTTGGAGGATGACACAATGGAAACGGATGACGACGGGATCAGAATTTTCCGTCATGAGCTTTTCGACTTTATCGAAATCTCCAGCCGATTCTGCTAGAGCGGCAAGGAGACAAATTTCCGCTGGAGCTTTGGCTTCTTGTTTATCGAGGGTTTCTTTCCACTGAACGGCTTGATCGCCAGCGGTGATGGCGCGCATGGCGAGTTCGATACTTTGAGCGATGTCGCTGGTTTGTTTGGAGATGCGGACCAGACGAATGGCGTGCTTGATGGCTTCTTCATTTTTGTTAGAAGCAAGCGCTGCTTGTGTAATGGCTGCGAGGAAGCGCAGGTCTTGGTTGTGGGTTTCGATTTTTTGGGTGAGAAGATCAAAGGCGGTGTTGTTTTCTCCGAGGGCGGAAATGGAGCCTGCTGCGCGGAGGACGACATCGAGGTTTTCGTCTGCGCCGATTTTCTTAAAGATTTCGATGGCCTCGGGTTTGCGATTCGCGCGGGCGTATTGGGAAGCCAGGGACTCGGCTGGAGCGGTGGAGGCGTTTGCGAGGGCTGATAGATTTTTGAGGATTTCCTCTCCACGCGGTTCATTGCCGTATTGGAACATGAGGCTGGCGATGCGGATGCCTGAATTTTCATCCGGGCCAAAAATTTTGAGAGCTTTTTCGAGTGTTGCGGCGCTAGCTGCTTTGTTGTTCTGGCGGTGTTGGATATCAGCCAATTGGAGAAGCAGGGAGGTGCTATCCGGAGCTTGAACGATGAGTTTGTTGATTTCTTCCGAGGCGTCTTCGTATTTCTCTGAATCTGTTAGAAGACGGATGAATTCCTCGCGTAGTTCTTGATTGCCGGGGGAACGTTTGAGGACTTCACGGAAACGACCGATCGCGGAGTCGACGTCGCCTTGATCGGCCTCGAGTTTGGCGAGTTGGCGATGGATGAGGAGGCGGCGAGGGTTAGCTTCGGCGAGCTGAATGAAAGTGTTTTTAAGATCGTTGAGGCGATCTTGTTTGCGGAAGGCTTTATCGATTTGGGCAAGGATTTCGCGTTCTAGCCATGAGCCTTCTCCGACTTGGGCGAGGGTGTCTGAGTAGTTTTTTACAGCGTCATCGTTACGGCCGGCTTGAGCGAGGAGGTCACCTTGTCTAAGTTGACGGAGTGTTTTCTTGTATGGGTCTGTGCTGACGTCGATGAGTTTCTGTGCGTATGTTAGGGCTTGATCAACTTCACTTTCAGCGGCTGCTGATTCGACGAGGTCTTCTAACAGGTCTTCGTCTTTAGGATTTGCGGCGAGGAGTTTATCCCATGTTTCTATCGCTTTTTTTGAGTTGCCTTCGCGTAGCCATGATTTGCCGATGAGTTTGGTGGCTTCGAGGGCGAGTAGGGGATCTTTGCCTTGGGTGACTTTTTCGAGGTCGATGCGGGCGGCTTCAAAGTCGAGCCTGCGGAGTTGGATTTTTGCGCGCTCCATGGGGAGGTAGACTTCATCGGGAAGGGCGGTGATGGCTTTGCCCAGAGTTTGTAGGGCTTCGTCTTCGAGGCCGCGGCGGAGTTGGTGTTGGGCGAGGATAGCGAGATCTTGGCCGCCATTTTTTTCGGCGCGCTCTTTGAGGAATACATCGAGGGTTTCGATGGGTTGTTCGTCAATCCATGCGCTGAAGAAGCGATCTAGGAGGGTGGAGTTTTGCGGACGTTTGAGCAGGGCCTCGTGGTATTTGAGCGCCTTTTCCGGTGCGGGTTGCTGCGCGCTCAGGGGCGAGGCAAGCAAGATTGGGAAAAGAAAAATAGAGAGGTAAGGCGGTTTCATAGGTAAGGTTTTGTCGCTGCCTATGGGTGACAGAATGTCTTTAAATGTCGCGAAGATTTTTGTGAATAATTAGTAAAGAAAAGCTAAGGATCTGTTAGTTGGGTATGCGGATGAAATCCCTGTATGGGAGGGCGCGAGATATCGCGGCTGGGCGGACGGATGCCATGCGCTAAGACATAGGGCACCGCGAGCCGGATGGGTGTAAAATGTGTGTAAATTCCAGCGAATCCCTATTTCACTGGAAGGAGTCCACCAGAGATTGGTTAGATTTCGCCTTCCATCCAGGTGGCGCCGGTGTAGTTGTGGCCCGGCTAGGCGGAATCATTCCATTTTAAATCCGAAGAGACGTATCGCGTTGCCTCGGTAAATGTCTGCTTTCACATCATCGGGCAGATCGAGGGATTTGATTAGGGCAAATTGGGGTGCGGGCTTGGCCTTGTCCTTGAGAGTCCACCATCCGCAATCGGTGCCGAAAAGTAGCTTGCTGCGGTGTTTGATCAAAAAGGCGGTCGTTAGTTTCCTGTCCTTTGACAGCGCCGCGGCGCCGCTTCCAGCGGATAAGTCGGCGTAGAGGTTCGGAAAGGATTCTAGCATGCGGTCGCATTCGCCATCGGCCAAGCGCTTCCACCAGTTAGGCCCGTGGGCGATGAATTTGCAGTTTGGATAGCTCTTGAGCGCGTTCGCGAGGTGTTTGAAATCGGCTGTGTCTTTGTTCTGGCTGTCATCCATGTGAAACATGACCGGGAGGCCGACCTTACCGCAGGCTTCGTAGAGCAACATGCACTTGGGATCGTCGAACATCAGTCCGGTTCCGTAGTGTTCGCCAAAGCCGATAGCACCCTCGCGTTTTTCCTGTTCGAGGATTTTCACCGCCTCCTCCAAGGTTTGGACTTCTTCTGGCTTGATGATGCAGAAGCGTTCGATTTTGCCCGCGTGTTTCTGGTAGTTGGCGAGCATTACCTTGCGTTCCTCTTCGCTTTTCGGCCTCGAATCAGCGAGAGGGTGGTCGATGATGCGGGCCACCCCGTTTGCATCCATCCAGCTTCTAGCCTGCTCGAGGCCATCGTGCGTGCACGGCATGGCATGGAAATGGGCGTCGATGATGCCGGCCTTCTCCGCATCGGCGTGAAGCGGAGTCGTGATGGCGAACACAGAGAGAATGAAAAGAAGCGGTTTCATTGGAGGACTATTTAATGGGACTCAGTTGTAACTGCCAGTCATGGTTAGGAAGCGCAGGAGAAAAGAAGAGGTTTCGTAGGGATGATGCTTGATGATGATCGGTATTTCATACCCGCGACTCATTGAAATAGTGATCCACGCATCGCAACTAGCACCAGTATTTTACTCTCGATGGCTGTGGTTAGATGGATCACAGAATTTGTGATCATCAAGCCATGCATGGGTGGCTTTTTTGAGTTACACCGGAGATGCTCGAATGGTTCGCGACTAGGCCTGTGCCGGTCTTTTCAGTATTTGTCCGAATTCAGAGTTTTGCTGCGCTTGTTAGAACAAACTATAGAAGTCTTTCTAAGTTTTCAAATACCGTCTAAAGTTGCTTGGCCGCGGAGTTTTGACTCGGCGTCGTCCGCTTCCCGGTTAGGCATGGCTAGGCCTTTTTTGAGTTCGCGTTTGGCGTCTTCATTTTTCCCCATCAAGGCGAGGGTGCGGCCGTATTCGATTTGGTGGATAAGGCGGTTAGAGTTGATTTTACGCGCTTTTTCGAAGTGATTGAGGGCTTCTTGGTAAGAACCTTTGGGGACGTCTCCGTAAACGACCTTTGCGAGGAGGCGGGTTCCGCCGCCGATGTCGGCAATTTCCTGGTGCCAGCGGCCGAGCATGTGGTGAGCGTAATCGGATTTTGAATTGAGTTTGAGGGCTTGGTCGGCGGCGGATTTGATTTCCCGAGACGCTTCGAGTTTTTCCTTGTTCCCGAGGAACTCAGTGTTTTTCCCGAGGGAGAGGGCGAGGGCAAGGTGGGAATCGGATAGTTTCGGGGCGATTGCGACTGCTTTGCGTGAGTATTCGAGTGCTTTTCGTGCTGCTTCTTTGCGGGCATTTCCTTTCAGGGAGGGCATGAGGTCGCCGTGTTGTTTGGCGATTTTGATGAGAACAGGGGCTTGATCAGGCTGCAGGGTATTGGCTTTTTGATAGGCTTCTAATGCATCTTTGGTTTTCCGGCTGGCATCTAGGTCATCGCCTTTTTTGATCCACTCGGCGGCGGTCTGGGAAAAGGCACAGGAGGCGGCCAAGATGTGGATGAGGATGATGCGGAAAATTTTCATGTGCTAGGGTAGCATGTGTTTTGGGAATTGCTGGGATTTACTGCATTTTACAACAGATGCTCTTAAAGCTGGTCGGCGAGGGTTTCCGCTAGGACGCTGGTAAGGTTTTCTGTCTCTCGGGGGTGAAGTCGGCGGGATTTTTTAAAATCGGGGAGGAAGACGGTTGATTCGAGTTTTTGAATGGCGGTGCGGTCGAAGAAAGCAAGATTGAGTTCGCGATTGATGCGAAGGCTGAGGGTGTCGAGATTGGCGGAGCCGATGCTGGCCCAGTCGTCGCAAATGATGGCTTTGAGGTGGGTCATGTTCGGATACACGTAAACTTTAGCGCCTGCTTGCATGAGGGCTCTGGCGGTTGCGAGATTTCCTGCGTCCATGAGGCTGGAGGTTTGAGTGTTTGGAATGATGACGCGGACATCGACACCGCGGCGTGCAGCGGCCTCGACAGCGAGGGCGATTTCGTCATTGGCAAAATAAGGGTTCTGAATCCAGATGCGTTTGCGTGCGCCGCGGATGGCGAGGATGGTGGAATCAAGGATTTCGTAGCGTCCGACTGCAGGATCGGTGCGTAGGACGCGCATGGGGAATTCACCAGATGCGGGGGTGTGATCAAGAGATGTGGTAGGTTTGCGTAAAAGCGCGAGATCTCCCCAGGGGCCGGCTTTTCTCCATGATTGTTTGAAATCTCCCGAGAGGGATTGGACGATGGGACCTTCGACGCGGAGCATGAGGTCGTGCCATTCAGAATAGTATTCGCGGCCGATGTTCATTCCTCCGAGCAAGGCGACTTTTTGATCAAATACCATCAGTTTTGTATGATCGCAAACGAGCCATGGATTGAGCGAGCGGCGAGCACTGGTATCTGAATTTTTTCGCAAATATGCGGCCATGTTGTCCGGGGGGATAAATCCTCGTGGGCCGAGGGTTTTGGGTGCGGAATGCTGGGCGAGGACGCTGCCCAGATCATCGAGTAAAACGCGCACACGAATTTCCGAGGATCGTTGTTTCAAGGCATCCGCATAGCGAACCGCGATGTCGTCGTTGTCGAAGATGAAAACTTGGATGTTGATGGAATCCTGGGCGGCGGCGATCTGACGATCCAGTTCTGGGAAGAATTGGGAGCCGTCTACGAAATAGGCGAGCTTACCGACCTCGGCGCGCGGGAATTTTTTCTGATCCAGCATGGCTTCGAACGCGGGCGTGCCGGGCGCTTCGGAGATGGGGTAGGTGTTCATCAAGTCGAGTGGCGAGTTTCCGCTGATGATTTCTCGGGGGCGGTGCCAAAAGACGGCTAATCCGCTGCGTGCCGTGGTGACGGGTTGACGGAGTGCTGCTACAACGGTGGCTCGCACACCTACCATGACTAGGTTTTTCCCACCGATGAGAGGCGAACTCGATTGTTCGACGCGTAGATTTGAGGAGGTGCCAGAACATGCCATGAGTAGGGCAAACATCGCAGCGATGAATCCGTATCGCAGGGGTTGGGTGAGTTGGGTTTTGTGCATGGTGGGCTGTGGAATGGGGTTACTTTGAGGTAAAGAAAGTGCTTTGGAGCAATGGTGTAAAACCCTACCTTTTGTGATGTGGGCTTTTTTGGGCGCGGAGTCACGGAGAAAGAAGGAGAACACGGAGGAAAGTTAAAAGAAGAGGGTTAGCACAGCGTGTTAGATGATGAAGGGCGTTTTATGGATTTAGGAGAGTGATTAACCTCAAATTTTAAGGTTTTCCATTTTTGGATAGGTCGACATGATGGGGGTCACATGACATCGGATTTCTTGGTGGTTGGAGCTGGCATCGCAGGATTGTCGTTTGCGTTGCGAGCGGCGAAGCATGGGAGGGTGATTGTTTTGACGAAGGGAAAGGCGGAAGAATCGAATACGGCATGGGCCCAGGGCGGGATTGCTTCGGTTTTACCGGAGGGGATGTGTGATGCGGGGGATTCGGTGGAAAAGCATGTGG
>JAZKIL010000018.1:136788-144288 GCA_040384845.1 Verrucomicrobiota bacterium
CGGGGCTGTGTGATGAGGCGGTGGTGCGTCGGATCATTGGAGAAGGAGCGGAGACGATTGAAGATTTATTGGGTTATGGGGTGGAGTTTGATCAGCAGGATGAAAAGTATTTGTTAGGCAAAGAGGGTGGCCACAGTCATCGGCGGATTTTACATGCGCGGGATACGACGGGTCGGGAGGTTGCTCGCGCGATGTTAAAAGCGGCGCGAAATGAGCCCAACATCACGCTTTTGGAAAATCATTTCGTCATCGATCTAATCACTTCGGTGCGTTTGGATATTGTTTCGAGTGACAGGATTTTAGGGGCTTATGTGCTAAATCGGGAAAGTGGTGAGGTGTCGGTGTTTCGGTCGGATCGTATGGTTTTGGCGGCAGGCGGATGCGGGAAGGTTTATCTTTATACGACGAACCCTGACTCGGCGACGGGTGACGGTGTGGCGCTTGCGTGGCGCGCGGGAGCGACGATGTCTAACATGGAGTTCATCCAGTTTCACCCGACATGTTTTTACAACCCGGCTGCGACCGGTCCGGAGGCGAGATCATTTTTGGTGAGCGAGGCGGTGCGCGGTGAGGGCGGGATTTTACGGAACGGCAAAGGTGAGGATTTTACAAAAAAAATCGATCCGCGGGGTTCGTTGGCACCGCGTGATATTGTGGCACGTGCGATTGACCAAGAGATCAAAAAGACGGGTGCGGCGTGTGTTTATTTGGATGTGACGCATAAGCCGAAAGGTTTCATGAAGGAGCATTTCCCGTATATTTATGAAACGCTGATGAAGTTCGGCGTGGATTGTGAAACGACGCCAATCCCGGTGGTTCCTGCGGCGCATTACATGTGCGGCGGAGTGAAAACGGATGTGACGGGTAAGACTTCGGTAAGAGGGTTGTTTGCAATTGGAGAGGTGGGCTGCACCGGGTTGCACGGGGCGAACCGTTTGGCATCGAATTCTTTGTTAGAAGGTAATGTGGTCGGGCGTTTGGCACTGGAGGAAATGATGCGGCTTTATCCGCCGGACAAGCCGGTGCTGGATGCTCCGTCGATCCCCGAATGGCACCATGGCAATGTGGCGGAGCCGGATGAGTTGGTGGTCATTTATCACAACTGGGATGAAATCCGCCGACTGATGTGGGACTATGTTTCCATTGTTAGAACGGATAACCGTCTGCGTCGTGCGGCGGCTCGTTTGAGAAACTTGAAGAAAGAAGTCCGCGAGTTTTATTGGGGGCACCGGGTGAATGCAGATATTTTGGAACTGAGAAATTTGGTGGCGGTTGCGGGCTTGATTGTGGAGTGTGCGCTGCGGCGGAGAGAATCCCGCGGGTTACATTTCACGATGGATTATCCGGAAACGGATGATCGGTTTTTGAAGCCGACGACGCTGAGGAAGTTTTAAAAGCTTCAAGTTCCAGCGATTGAAGTAAGTAAACCTAAGGCAGCTGTTAGGGATGAGAGTGCGGCGGTTTCGTTAGCCGTATGGTAGCCGGTAGTAGGGATTTGAAGGGTGGTTCCGCTAATCTGACTATCACTGGCTGCGATCAAGCGACCTAGCTCAGTTCTGCCAAGTGAGTAAGGTTTTTCACGCCCGATGTTCCGTTTCTGAATCCATTCATCTTTGAATGAATAGGAGATACCGAGAGCATCGCACCGGTTGACGATTTCCTGAGTGAAATCCGGATCAAACGACGAGGTCGCATCCTGGTGCCGCAGGGTGAGATCTTGTTCTTCGGCTTCCTCTTGTGTGGGATACGGGCTGGTATCGAGAACTAACAGACGTTTAGTGCAGAGTGATTCGCGTTGGAACCATGCGAGGGTGTAGCGCCAGCTTTTTCCCGCCTCTTCCTGGGCGGTGAAAAATGTGGTTCCTTGAAAACCGAGTCGATACAGATAGATGATGAGCGCGACGCTGACGACGTTATCGAGCTGCGCGGAAATGTGGCGATCCGTGACTTTCAATCGATCAAGGAAAGCGACGGGAGTTCCGGGCTCGAGGTAGTCCAAGCCATCGACTTCGAAGATGAGGTTGGACCGTTTCGGGCAAAGGTAGCCGGAGGAAATGGTGCCTTGGCCGATGTAGGTCCCGGAAAAGGGGAGGTGCGCTTGGATTCGCTGTCCGGTGAAGCGATCGGCGATGGTTGCGACCATTTGTTCTGAAACAGAATCGCCGGTGAGTTCGCTCCGATTGCTGGCGATGAAAGCGGCGTATTGAAATTCGTTCGGGCCGGTGCAGACGAGCCCGTTGCGATCCACATGTGCGGAGAGGTAGGCGCTATCGGGTCGGTTTCCGCGTGCGACTAACAAGCCGCTGTGGCGTTCGACGGAAATATCCATTTCCTCGAGTTCCCTGCGAATGACCCGGAAAAACGAATCCTCGGCACCCACCACGGAAGGCTCGCGAATCAGGTGACGCAGAGTGATGAGTAAGCCTGAAAGATCCGCAGTGGAGGATGATCGCATAGGTGGTTTTCTAACAATATCGGTTATTTACCTGAGGAAATACTCCACGCAGTTTCGCCGGATTTGAAAAGCTCAATACTGAGAGATTCGATTTTTAGATCGAGGTATTCGCTGCTTTTGCCAGTGGCGAACCAGGTGTTGGATTTGCCTTCGCTGGGTTTGAAACGGAGTTCTGCTGCTGCGGAAATAACCTCGGGTGTGACAGGAAATACGTCGTAGGTCGATGGATCGATTTTTGATTTCTCGGGTAAAGTCAGGGTTAGGGTCACCTGATTTTTATCGGCAATAAATTCAAGTTTTGCGCCTTCGAGAGGTTTCGGGATCGCATCGTATGCCTTTTGGATGGCTGATGCATTGGCTGTGGCGCTGAGGGTTAACTCGGCTTCGCCGGGCACACAGCTGGATTCATTGCAAGTCAGCCAGGATAAAGTGGCTTTGATTTCAGGGAGCTTTCCATCCCCAACCGCTCCTTTTGCCGGATAAATGGTGACGGGTAGAAAAATTTCACCTTCGTAGCCAATGCTTGGCAGTTCACCTGTAGTAAAGCGTTTCGGTGCTGGATATTGGATTTCACCCAGTGTCCAACCCTCGGCAAGTTTGGCTTCGATTTGTATGGGAATTCCGCCCTCACCGGGATTTTTCCAATAAGTATGCCAGCCAGCCTCAACCTTCATGTGGATGACGGTTTGAATGGGTCCTCCTGTGTTCGCGCTTTGAGTTGTGGCCCATGTTGCCGTTGCGTGTTGAACTTGGGCGAACGCACTCGAGGCAATCACCATGGAAAGTAACGCGGCAGTTTTCATGGGTATAAACATGAAGATGATGGCGGGTTTAGCAAGAGCTGGATTCCTGGATATTGCCCTAATTAATTTCTTGAGAGGAATGAACGAACCTTAAAGTATTCAGACATGATGAAACTCATACATATAGCTGCATTATTCGGATTTGCCTCCGCGACACTTCATGCGGAGGTGAAAATGACCTCAGGTTTGGGGACGTTAAATTTCAGTGGCGGTGAGGGAGCCGGAAAAGGGAAGCATGTGGTTCTTTTGGCGGGGGATGAAGAATACCGATCCGAAGAGGTGATGCCGGTGTTAGCTAAAATGTTAGCGGAAAAACACGGTTTTGAGACGACGGTTCTGTTTTCTGCGGATGAAGATGGCACGATCAATCCAGCAGCAACCAAGAGTTTGATGGGCGTCGAGGCGTTGGATAAAGCGGATGCGGTGGTGATGCTGCTGCGTTTCCGTGACTGGAATGATGAGGCCATGGTTAAGTTCAAAGCTGCAATCGATCGTGGCGTTCCGGTGGTGGCTCTTCGCACCAGCACCCATGCTTTCAATACCAAAAAAGACGGCAAATGGGCCGATTGGTCATGGAATCATTCCAGTGGTGGCTTCGGACGCAAAGTGCTCGGTGAAACCTGGTTGACCCATTGGGGTGTGCACAAAAAGGAGGCGACCAAAACCGTCATCGAGCCAGGGGGAGAAAAAAGCCCTTTGCTAAAAGGTGTCGGGGAGGTTTTCGGTGATACGGATGTTTATGAGGCCGCCCCGCCAGCCGATGCGACGATTCTTTTGCGCGGCATTGTCCTCAAAGGAATGAATCTAACAGATGAACCG
Organism: Verrucomicrobiota bacterium; assembly: GCA_040384845.1. Lineage (GTDB taxonomy): Bacteria > Verrucomicrobiota > Verrucomicrobiia > Verrucomicrobiales > Akkermansiaceae > Luteolibacter. Next base: position 140,866 of record JAZKIL010000018.1, read on the forward strand.
GCTGATTATGAGAAAAAAACCAAAAAAGGCGAAACGCAAAAGGTCAATGAGCCCGCGATGCCGGTGGCTTGGACTCGTGAGGTGAAGAACGAAGCTGGCACGACCAACAAGGTTTTAACTATCACGATGGGTGCCGCAACAGAGATCGTTGACGAGGATTTACGCAGACTCATCGTTAATGGCGTTTATTGGGGAGCCGGCTTAGAAGTGCCTGAAAAAGCCGAAGTTCCTATCTCAGCCGAGTTCCAACCTTCGAAGTATGGTTTCAAAGGATTCAAACCAGGCATGAAGGCCGCAGATTTAGTGAAGTAATCGGCGTTAAAATTGCTTTGTAAAAGGTGGGAATTTCTTCTCACCTTTTTTTATGCCTTAATTTCCCGTAAGGATGTTAGTGCTTCTCCTGAAAATTTAATCGAAACATGCAACAAGAGCTGGAATTGGACACGCATCAAAAAGCCCTCAAGATCAACTTGGATCCTCGATGGTATGGGACTTTTGCGGAGATCGGAGCCGGCCAAGAGGTCGTGAGATGGTTTTTTCGCGTTGGCGGAGCTGCCGGAACGGTGGCGAAAAGCATGTCTGCGTATGACATGACCGTGAGTGATGCGATTTACGGCAGCGGCGATCGCTACGTTTCGAAATCTCGCTGCCAATCGATGCTGGATCGGGAATACGGGCTGAATGTTGAGCGCCTCGCCCCGCAGCGAGGAGATAGCACAGCTTTTTTTGCTTTCGCTGATACGGTGGTGGCTCGGTCTTACAAAGGTGAAAACGAGTGCCATGGTTGGATGGGTTTGAAGTTTCAATCACGACCGCATGATGAGCCCAGCCAGATAATGATCCATGTCCGGATGCTCGATTCCGAAGCGTCTTTGCAACAAGAGGCGTTGGGTGTTGTTGGGGTAAACCTTCTTTTCGGTGGATTTTTTCTGCACCACGAGCCGGAGTTATTAGTCGAAAGCTTGCTCGATAAGCTCACCACGGGTCGGATCGAGATCGATCTGATTGAGTTTCGGGGTATTGAATTTCGTGCCGTGGATAATCGTTTGATCGCCTTGAAGCTTGTTCAGCTCGGTTTGAGCGGAGCCGCGATGTTCAGTGCCAAAGGCGAAGTGCTCCAGCCATCCGAGGCTCTTTATAAAAAAGCAGTCCTCGTCGAGAGGGGAAGTTTCCGTCCTCCGACCCATGTGAATTTCAATATGTTAGAATGCGCCTTGCAGAAGATCAAAGAAGATCCATCGATGGTGGATAAAGAGGTTCTGCCCATTTTCGAACTCACGATGCGCAACCTGCTAGCCGGCGGAAAAGATGTGGATCGCCGTGATTTCCTTGCAAGAGCAGATCTTTTGGCTGCCTGCGGAATGACGGTTTTGATTTCCGATTACTTCGAATATTACCGACTCGCTGCCTATCTTTCGTGGCGGACTAAGGAGAGAATCGGAATCGTGATGGGAGTGCCGTCGCTGATCGAGTTGTTCGATGAGAAATATTACACGGCTCTACCGGGTGGGATTTTGGAAAGTTTCGGACGGCTTTTTAAGCACAACTTGAAGCTGTTCATCTATCCGCTGCTCGATCCCGCAACGGGCACGACGATCACCAAAGACACCATGAAAGTGGCGCCAGAACTGAGTAAACTTTATGGCTATCTAGCAGATCGGGGCAGTTTCATTGATCTCGATAATCACAATCCTGATGTGCTAAACATCTTATCGAGAAATGTTCTAACAAAAATCAGCACCGGAGATTCAAGCTGGGAAGAAATGGTGCCCGCAGAAGTGGTCGATTTAATCAAGAAGCGTTGCTTCTTCGGCTATTGCGCGCGTTGATATTACGACTGCTTCCATCTCGCCGTAATATCTCCGTAGGCATCGATTCTCCGATCTCTGAAAAACGGCCAGATCCGACGGAAGTTTTCCACCTGTTGGAAATCAACATCGTGATAAACGATTTCTTCGTTTTCCACCGATGCTTTGGCTACGATTTCACCATACGGATTCACCACGAATGATTGTCCCCAAAACTCCGTGCCATCGTGGGTTCCTGCGCGGTTGATCGCAGCAAGGTAACAGCCGTTGGCCACCGCGTGTCCGCGTTGCACCGTTTCCCATGCGCAATGCTGGGCGTTTCCTAACAACTTTTTTTCTTCGGGTAGCCAGCCGATCGCCGTTGGATAAATCAACAACTCAGCACCGCCCAACGCCATGAGTCTCGCTGCTTCGGGGAACCATTGATCCCAACAAATCAAAACTCCAATTTTTCCATACGCCGTATCCCAAACCGGCCATCCGCTATCGCCGGGAGTGAAGTAGAACTTTTCCTCAAATCCTGGATCTTGAGGAATGTGAGCTTTGCGATAAATGCCGAGCTGAGTGCCATCGGCGTCATGAACGACAGCAGTGTTGTGATACATTCCCGGACCGCGATGTTCGAATAAGGAGGAAATCAGCACAACGCCGAGTTCTTTGCTGAGTGCGCCCAAACGATCCGTCAGTGCACTCGGAATGCGATCCGCGAGTTCAAATCGCTCCGTGTCTTGAATCGTACAAAAGTAGGGAGTGAGAAACAGCTCTTGGGTCGCGATGATATTCGCGCCGTTCTTAGCGGCTTCCCGGATCAACTGCTCGTGATGATCATAGGCCGTTTGTTTGTCTGAAAATGTCTTGGACTGAAGGAGTGCGATTTTTGGCATGACGCGTTTGGTTGCGTGAAATCATTACCGCTGCCGCAAAAAGATCAAGGTTCGGCTTGTGATAACGAATGCGACCGTCGGGCTGTAAATGCTTCGGCTTTATTACTACGTGCCTAGTAATTGATCGGAAGTGACTGGTTTGTAACACGAATGTCCTTTGATGAGTCATCCGGAGTAAATTCATCAGGTCGATTTAGGGGGGATTCCGCGGGGTTGGGGCCGGCTTGTAGTGCTAGTATCCCGTGTAGTTTAAGGGATTGTTGGGTGCGTGAAAAAAACTTCAAAAAACTTTGGAAAACGTATTGACGTCAGGTGGGGTGGGCGTGTAGCTTTCGCCCGCCGTCGCGAAATGCTTCGGCGCGAGAGACTCTTCAGTCGGTCGCGGTAATGAGCATGAAGTGGGCTTGCCTCACCTCTCATCAGTTGCCCGATCGGCTTTTTAGTCCCCTCGAAACAAGCTCTTTGACAGTGTGACCCAGCGAAAATCGTGCCAAGAGAGATCGAAAGATCGATTCTGGCAGTCGTAAGCAGATGAGATTTTTGTTGGGATGAAGAAAAAGATTAAATTGTGCGCTGCGCGAAAAGTCGCGCAGTACGTAAGGACTTAGGTCCTTATAAGGTCAATTTGGAATACGATATCCTAGAGGTCTTCGGATCTTGAAAGATACGCCAACCGAATTTTTTACGGAGAGTTTGATTCTGGCTCAGAACGAACGCTGGCGGCGTGTTTA
>JAZKIL010000019.1:0-76032 GCA_040384845.1 Verrucomicrobiota bacterium
AACCGCTGACCCCTTGCATGCCATGCAAGTGCTCTACCAACTGAGCTAACGCCCCTTACGGGTGGGGCGAAGGTTTAGGCGAAGATACGGATCACGCGCAAGCGGAAAAACGAGGAAACTTTAAACTCCAAAGCAGAGGCAAAAGAAAAAGCCCAAGTCATGTCGACCCAGGCTCTTACTTGAAATTTGAGATTTGAAATTTGGAATTTCAAATTTTCATCAGGTCCTCTTCTTTGGCGACGGCTAGTTCGTCTATTTTTTTGGTGTATTTGTTGGTGAGGTCTTGGACGTGTTTTTCGTAATCTTTGAAGGAGTCCTCGGTGAGGATGACGTCGACTTTCATTTTCTTGGCTTCGTCGAGGCCGGCTTTGCGGGCGGAACGGAGACGGACTTTGGCTTCCTCAGCGAGTTGTTTGATGAGCTTGACCATGTCGCGACGGCGTTCTTCTGAAAGTTCCGGGATGGGGACGCGGATGGAGCGATCAGCGGCTGCGGGGTTGAGTCCGAGTTTGGATTCGCGAATGGCTTTTTCGATGTCGCGGGTGGTGGATGGATCGAAAGGTTGAACGTTGAGCATGCGTGGCTCCGGTGTATTAATGACTGCGAGAGTTTTGAGTTTTTGCACTCCGCCGTAGGCATGGACGTAGACATCGAGGTTATCGATGAGGGAAGGCGAAGCTTTGCCTGTGCGAACTCCGGAGAAATCGTGGATCAGGTGTTCGATGCCCGATTCCATATCGGCTTCGACTTTTTTGAGGGTTTGGATGGGATCTAACATAAAAATAGTGAAGGATGAAAAGTGAAGAGTGAAATTTTGTTAATTGAAATTTGAGATTTGAATTTTTCACTCGCCGTGAACGAGGGTGCCGATGGGTTGTGAGCGTAGGGCGTGGGAGAGGTTGCCGGTTGGGCCGAGATCGAAGATGATGATGGGGATTTGATTGTCCATGCAGAGGCTGAAAGCGGTGGCGTCCATGACGCTGAGTCGGTTTTCCAAGCAGTGTTGAAAGGTGACGGTTTCGAAGCGTTTGGCGTCTGGATTCTTGCGTGGATCGGAACAGTAAACGCCGTCTACCTGAGTGGCTTTAAGGATGACATCGGCTCCCATTTCGCTGGCGCGGAGGGCGGCGGTGGTATCCGTGGAGAAGAAGGGGCTACCGGTTCCTGCTGCGAAGATGATGACGGTGCCTTTGTTGAGTTGGTGCTCGGCTTTGCGACGGATGAAAGGTTCAGCGACATTTTTCATTTCGATCGCTGACATCACGGTGCAGTTGACGCCGATGTGTGAAAGTGCGCCTTCGAGAGCGAGGGCGTTCATGACGGTGGCGAGCATGCCGACGTAATCTGCGGTAGCGCGATCCATACCACGAGCGGATGCACTTGCGCCGCGCCAGAAATTACCGCCGCCTACAACGATGCCGAGTTCGAGTCCTGTATCGACAGCTTCTTTAATTTCGGAAGCGATGCGTTGGACGATTTCAGGAGAGATGTTGTCTGTGGAGCCGGGTTCGCGGAGGGCTTCACCACTGAGTTTGAGAATGGCGCGTTTGAAAGGGCGAGGATCTTTATTGGCAGTGTGTGGCATATCGGTTGCGGAGAGAATGAACAGGAACTCACAATCGTCCAACCCCGAAGATCACATTGGCTGATTTTTTTTCATCATTCCGCTGGGGGGACGATAAAGGTGGCTTCGAGTTCCTTTAGAGTCGCGTTTTTTTCTGTGGTTCCGGTGATTTTGATATCGATGTGGAGTGGCTCGGTTTGCTGTTGTTGGTAAACTTCTAAAGTTTTCTGCAAAGCCGCGAAGGTGATCCGGATGAGTTGGCGGGCGGTCATATCGACATCTTCCGGGATGATGATTTTCGAAACATCCAGAGTTACGGTCATGCCTTCGGTGGTCATTTCCGCGGCTAAAGTGAGATCGCAGAGAACGAGTAGGTTAGCTTCTTTGACTTTGTAGTTAGGGGCGTTAGTTGGGATGGGATGCGGAGTGCGGATGGCCTCGACTAACGCTTCTGGGATTGCACCGGTGAGGGCCATCGGACGGGGCATGACCGTGGCTTGGAGAGCTTCGCCAATATCTGTGATGATGTCGCCGGTATCGGTTCCGTGCAGGGTCAGGGGTTCGAAAATCGGGACGACAGAAATGGTTGTCCCCATCAATTTTGAACACAGTAACAAAGTGATTAGAAGTGGTTTCACGTGGGGAATCTGCATGAAGTGGAGAATAATTCCAATCTAGAATTGCAGATCCTTCACTTCTATCAAAATAACAATTATGAAAAATTCTTGCGCTTTTTAGCTGCAAGCTCCGGCAGTGCGTATAGAAATTTCCGCAATCCTATGAATCGAATCGTATTCCTACTGATAGCATTGATGCTATTGATCCCACTGTTCTACGTGATTTTTTTCACGCCGTTCATTCCGCTGCTCCTTCGTCAGTTGAGGATTGGACGCTCGACGGACGACGTGAAAATTCTCGTAGATGACGCAGAACAAGCGATTACGAACCGAGTTCGTGATCTGGAAGCGCAGCGAAATGCTGCTGATGAGGAGTTAAATGATGTTGGGCCGATCAAAATCGTGAGACGCAGCACCAAACCTGATCCTGAACCCGAATCTGATCAAACGCCGGAGACCATCATCCCGGATGAAGTCATGAAAGCTCCTAAAAAGAAGAAAAGCACCCAAACCAACACACCAACTGAATGAATATCGTAAATATTGCCAAACTGATTGCCGCCGGAATCGCGGGCTTACTCGTTTTGATTGTCACCCTATGTTGTTTCCACAAAGTGGACGATACCGAGTGGCAAGCGGTTCAGTACCTCGATGGGAAGCTTGAAATCAAAGAAGCTGCCGGATTCTATTTCGCCTTCTTTCCAAAAGTCACCGAGTATCCTCGAAACGCAACGTATGAATTCACGACTCGGAATGACGAGAGCGGCGAAGGTGACGACTCGATTCGCGTGACCTTCAATGATGGCGGCACCGCACAGATCAGCACCGTGTTGCGGATCTCGACTCCAACCACCGCTGAACAGAAGCGTGAGTTTCACCGCCAGTTCAATGGTAATGAGCGGAACATCAAGAGCGCCATCTGGGCTCACCTGAGTAACGCCATCAAGTCCACAGGCCCGATCATGTCGGCTTCTGAAAACCAAGCGGCACGCAAATCAGAGTTCAACGCGGTCGTGTTTGATCAGATGAACTCCGGTCTGTTTGAAATGCGCCGAGTGATGGTTGAACTCGATCAACTTGACGAAAAGGGTAACAAAATCCGCGTTGCAGCTACTGAGATCCAACGCGATTCCAGCATGAAGCCGATCATCAGTCAGCCATCACCGTTGAAAACCTACGGGATCACCGTGACTCAGCTCAGCATCACCGAGACCGAATATGACCCGCAAACCAAGTTGCAGTTCGAAACGAAAAAATCTGCTTTCCTCAAAGCCGAGTCGGCAAAGGCTGAGCGTGAAGGAGAAGTTCAACAACGTCTCATGATCGAGGAAAAAGGTCTTCGTGAAAAAGCTGAAACTGAGGCTGTCGCGAACCGTGACAAAGCCCAAGCGGTGATTCAGGCAACCAAGGAAAAGGAAGTTGCCGAGCTCAACGCAGCCCGTGATGTGGCTGTGGCCCTGATGACCAAGCAACAGGCAGAGACGCTGGCTGCTCAGAAGTTGGAAGTGGCAAAGCTTTCACGCCAGTCTGCTGAAGAAGAAGCCAAGCAGATCCTCGTTCTAGCTTCGGCCGAAAAAGAGCGCATCGCGATGGCAGGTGCGATTACTGAAAAAGACCGGATCACACTCGAAGTGCAGCAAAAGACTGCGATTGGCGTGGCTGAAGCTCTTGCACAGTTGAAAGTGCCTCAGGTCGTCATCAGCGGCTCAGGGAAAGATGGCGAAGGGAACAGTAGCCAACAGGATCTGATCAACTTGTTCCTGCTCAAGCAGAACGGACTTTTGGATGCGATGGGTAAGCCCACCACGGCTGCGGTTCCTAGTCGATAAGAGATAAATTTTAAAAAGCGGGCCGGCATAATTGTCGTCCCGCTTTTTTGTTTTCCGAGTAGCCCCCCATATAGGTCGAATAGGATATCAACTTGATGAAAATTTTACCATTTACCTATTCTCTGAAAAAAAGATGTTCGTTGAAGACAATCACATGACCACCCGAGAACATATAAATCGTGCTCGAAAAAGGAGCACCATGATTGCAATTCCGGGCTTTGTTTTATTTCTTCTGGCAGGAGTTCTTGGAGAAGATAACGGGCTGCAGGGAATTTTATTGATTCTTGGATTTGGGCTTTTTTTCGTTGGCATTTTATCAACGTTCATTACTGGCAAATGCCTAAAGTGTGACCGGTGCCTTGGCATGGCTTTCAACCAATGTGGTGGACCACCGTGGAGAATTTCAGAGGAATTGTGTTTCTGCCCATACTGTGGCCATTCCCTTGATAATACGGAGTCCAGTAAGAAAGGCGTCGAATAAAAGTCAAAGGTTCTTAGGACTAGGTAGAGTCACGTGCTTCATTTTTGAAAACAAAAAAGCCGCCGGACATTGCTGTCGGGCGGCTTGGTTTGATTTTAACTGGGGCTCTCGATTTAAGCGGCTTTCGCCGCCTTGTTTTCTAGAGCCTTTTTGGCTTGTGCAACAATGGCTGAGAAAGCAGCGGCATCGGTGATGGCAAGATCCGAGAGGATTTTGCGGTCAGCTTCGATACCGGCGGCTTTGAGGCCTTCGATGAAGCGCGAGTAGGTCATTCCTTCGTTACGGACGGCAGCGTTGATACGCTGGGTCCAGAGGCGACGGAATTGTCCTTTGCGTCTTTTACGGTCACGATATTCGTATTGTTGCGCCTTGCGGACAGCGTCCTTGGCGTAGCGGAAGAGCTTCGAGCGGAAACCGCGGAAGCCCTTTGCCCGAAGTAGCGTACGCTTGCGGCGTTTGCGACTTGCTGGGGAATTGGTGGCTCTTGGCATGTTATTGTTTGGTTGTGAACAAGTCGTTTTTTATCATTCCTTCCGCAGTCTCACCTGTTCGTGTCTCCGGTTTATCGGATCAGGCTGCGTAAAGGTCGTCCGTAACGCGGACGAGGTCGTGGGCTGTCGTTTTTACTTCTCTATCAATGGAAAGGAAGGTTCTCTTTGACATTTTTGATGTCAGCAGCCGAAACAAGACCCGCTCTACCGAGAGCGCGTTTGCGCTTGCGGCTCTTGCATTGAAGCAAGTGGCGTTTTCCTTGATGACGGCGTAGTACCTTCCCGGTGCCAGTGACTTTGAATCGCTTGGCGACGGCCTTCCGTGTTTTTGCTTTTCCTCCTACTCTTGGCATGGGGCGCGAAAACTACCTATCGGAGCTTTATTGGCAAGGGGAAAGTGGAAGAAAGTTTTATTCTCCTTTGCTGTGCGACAGGACTTCGACCCGGACGGGGACGACGCCGCGTTGCACGAAACCGAGTTTTTCTGCGGTTCCGATGGTGACATCAATGACTCGGCCTTTTTTGTAGGGGCCGCGATCGGTGATGGTCACGACCTCGGATTTGTTGTTGGCGAGATTGATGACGCGGACCTTGGTGCCCATGGGTAGGGTCTTGTGGGCGGCGGTTGCGGCGTTGTTGCAAAGCTTCTGGCCGCTGGCGGTCGCTGTGCCGTAGTTGGTCTTGATGGAATACCAAGAGGCCTTGCCTTCCTCGGTTGATTTCACGACGTATGGTTCGCTGTGATCCTTCACGCTGCTGGCGCAACTTGTAACGAGGACGAGACTTGCGAGAGCCAGCATCGCGGACTTTTTGATTTTCCGTGTGTGTAACTTCATGGGTGTGGGTCCCCTGTTGGGGTAGAACCGCCATAAACCCGGATTTTGGGGGAGGCAAGAAGAAATGTGCTCGGGAAAAATCAGCGGGAGTGCTGGTTTTGCTCAAAATAATGGAATTTCACCGCGGAGACGCAGAGGTCGCAGAGGGACGCTGAGCTTGGGTTAATAAAACGAAATATGCTTATTTTAGCGGTTTATTTTCCAGACAAGCGAGCCGCTAGTTTTTTTGGCTCATCCGGCTCGTTAAGCCCAGAAATTTCAAAATTCTTGCCCAGGGTGTCATTGACAACTGGTGCCGAGATCAGTTTTCCCTCCAAAATGATCGCGATTCGATCGATGCCGTGGCGCATTGCCTTTGATGCTTCGAACATCTTTTCGCCGCCTTTATCAGTTAAGGAAACTGAAACGGAATCATCACGTGTGAGTGATGGGCGTGCTTCGGCGACATCGGCTGTGGTTACAATGGCTTGATCTTTCACGAAGATCGTTTCCTTGATCTCACCTCGTGAAATTTCAAATTTGGTAATGCCTTCACCAGCCTCGGGTACGACTAGGCTGAGTCTCAGGATTTCCGAGTGGGCGGGGAGGCAGAGAAGTAGAATTAGAAAAAAGGGTTTCATGAGGTTCATACGGTATGAATCGGTTTCCCGGAGAGGAAGGCGGAAATGTTTTGGGCGGTGATGGACATGAGGCGTTGGCGGGCTTCGGTGGCGGCCCAGGCGATGTGGGGGGTGAGAGTTAGGTTTTTGGCTCCTAGGAGGGGGTTGGTAGGGAGGATGGGTTCGGCGGAGACGACGTCGCAGGCGGCGCCGGCGATGCGGCCGGAGTTGAGGGCTGCGGCGAGGGCGGCTTCGTCGATGAGGGGGCCGCGGGCGGTATTGATGAGGAAGGCGGAGGACTTCATTTTCTCGATGGAATTTTTGGAAATCAGGCCTTGGGTTTCTGAGGTTAGGGGGCAGTGGAGGGAAATGACATCGGCTTGTTCGAGGATTTCATCGATCGATGCCCATTCAAAGGGGAAGGAAGGGGTCGCTGAGCGTGAGCGTGAATTTGCCAGAATCTTCATTTTAAAGGCTGCACCTAGCTCGGCGGTGCGTTGGCCGATACGACCGAAACCGATCACACCGAGGGTTTTGCCGGCGAGTTCGGTGAAGTTGGGATTATTCCAGAAACAGAAATCCTGGCTGTTCTGCCATTCGCCGCCGTGGGCCATGATGCTGTGCTGCGCGGGCTTTTTGAAAAAGTCCAAGATGACGGAGAACACGAATTCTGCGACGGCATCGGTGCTGTAGATGGGAACGTTGGAGACGGGGATGTTGTGTTTGGCGGTGTAAGCGGTGTCGATGATGTTGTAGCCGGTGGCGAGGACAGAGATGAATTTGAGTTTGGGAAGCTGCGCGAGGGTGTCCGCACTCAACGGGCATTTGTTGGTGAGGATGATATCGGCGTCTTTGGCTCGCTCGACAATTTGGTCGATGGGTGTGCGGGGATAAACGGTGAGTTGGCCGAGTTTTTCAATTTCACTCCACGGGTTATCGCCGGGGTTGAGGGTGTAGCCATCTAAAACGGTGATTTTCATAAAAGTGTACTAGTTTGCTAGTGTTCAGTTGGAAGAGAAGAATCTTCCTGCTATTTAGCCAGTCGGTCGTGAAAGATATCGATTTTTTTCTTCTCGAACTGGCGCAGCGCGGCACGGAAGTCGTTCACGGCTTGGTGGCGTTTGGTGGCTGCTAGGGCGGTATGGATTTCGTCGCGGAGGGCTTCCAGTGGCGGGGTTTCTGCGGGGAGTCGGTCGGTCAGCTCGACGATGTGGAAGCCAAGTTTGGTTTGGATGAGAGTGGGCTTGTTTTTTTCGAGTTGAAACACGGGATCCGCGAAATCTTTAGGGAGGCGCTCACGGGACATCCAACCAAGGTCGCCTGCTAGATTTTTTGAAGCGGGATCAGCACTGAGTGAGAGGGCTAACTCGGCAAAAGTTTTAGAATTATTTTCAAGTTCGGTCAGGGCGGTTTGAAGTTTTTGTTTCGCCTCATCTACCGGAGTGCCGAGGGTGGAAATGAAAATGTGCCGTGCGCGGATGCGTTCGGGGATTTTTAAATCTTCACGATAGGTTTCGTAAAATTCCGTAATCTCTTCTTCTGCGACGATGACCAATGGATCGACCCGCATCGCGACGTATTTTTCCTGTTGGATACGGGCGGCGATGCGATTTCTGAAATCTTTTAAATTGCCGAAACCTTGGGTTTTTAGGGCTTTCTCTAACTCCTCGCGAGTGCTGAATTTTTTCGCAAAGAGTTCGAGTCGGGCATCGATTTCTTGATCGCTGACTTTCAGCTCAAGGGTGTTGACCTTCACTTTCACCCGCATGAGTTCGTGGTCGATGAGTTCGCCGAGCGCGGCGTATTCGACGAGTTTTTTCTGAGCTTTGCTGAGATCGCTCACGGATTTCCCTTCGAGGAAAAGTCGCTCATGGACTGCGCGGTCGAGTTGCTTACGGGTGATTTTGTGACCGAAGACACGAGCGACTACTCCGCCTGCTTTATACTGATCGCTGTCAGGGCTATAGGATTTGATGCGTTGGCTGAGTGGTCCGTTGAAAAGAAAAAGATCGGCGCACAAATATCCGACGACAACGAGATAGGCAGCGAAGCGGATAGTGAACTTGGTGAAAGTCTTCATGATGTGAGTTGAGATCTAACGGATTTCAACGGTGGCACCGGGGCGGATGAGATTGGGCAGGCGGATGGCGTCCCAGTTGCACAGGCGGATGCAGCCAGCGGAGCGGGAGCGGCCGATGGTTTCAGGATCGGAAGTGCCGTGCATGCCGATGCCGGCGCGGGTGGTTCCACACCAGATGATACCGACCGGTGAGTTAGGGCCGGGTGGAATCATGAGGGCGTTTTCCGAACGTTTTCCGGTATCGAGAAGTTGTTGATCGTAACGCCACCATGGCAGCGCGACCATGTTGTGGAGTTTCCATGAACCGAACTTAACGAACTGAGGTTTTCCCGGAGTAATAGGAAACGAGGCTAGCAGGGAGGTGTTGGCGACAGGAGTGACTGGCGCGTTGGGATCAGTAATGATGGCTGGACGCGGCGCAGCAGCGAAGATGCGAACTTGGTTCATCTTGGTATCGACCACGACATAACGCTCCGAAAGATCTTCGAGTTCTTTCCATGCTCGATCTGTTAGTTCTTCAACGAGAAAGGGCGTGACGTTCGGAACGTTGATGCTGGTTTTGGGTTGTAGGCCGTAAATGCTTTTTCCTGGATTAAGGGCGATGAGAGTTGGGATGTCGGTGTGATAACGCTCTGACATGAATTCAGCGATGGAGCGGTAGGCCATGCGTTTGGTTTTCGCTTGTTCGCTGCGTTTGGTGGAAAGCTTGGAGTTGACCCATTCACTGGCGATTTCCGGAACCAACGCGACAGCGTATGGGTTGGATATCGCTTTTCGCGCGGCGGTGTTCGCGGCGCTCCAATCATCTAACGGATGTCCATTTACCTCGTTCCATGATTTCACAGCTAGCTCGGAAAACAGACCGACTTTTCCGTCGATTACACCGGGGCCGAAGTTAGCTTGATCCAGAAAAATTTGTAAGCGTGTGGCGTCGTCGCCTATGGGCTTTAAATTGATGGGTGATATTTCCGCCGCTGTGGTTGGAGTGAGTGTTGGAGGAATAACAGTCGGGACCACAGGTGTGGGTGTGGGCGTGACCAGAACGGGCGGGGTCGTTGGTACGGGTGCGATGGGATCGGCATCAACAGGTAAAGCCTTGAGAATCTTAGGCTCAGATTCCTGCGCGCCGAGTGTTAGCGAAAAAAGAAGAAGTGTTAGAAAAAGGCGCATGATTGCGATTAGTGAAGGATCAGAAATTCGTTTAGTTTTCCTGCGATGTTAGCGGGGACAATGGCGGTTACGATGATGTCGTTTTCATCGTATTCAGTGGAGATGACTTTCGCGTCTTTGTGCAGTAGGTTGAGGATGTCGCCGCGAAATTGGGGGATGCGATAATTCTCGTGAGTGACCCGATCCGCAAGGACTTGCGAGCAGGCTTTGTAGATTTCATCAAGACCCAAGCCGGTGAGGGCGGAAGCGTGGATGGCATCGGGAAACTTTTTTTCCAAACAAACGAGCTCCCATGGATCGGTGACTTTATCGATTTTGTTCAGAACGGTGATGATGGGTTTGTCGACCGCCCCCAGTTCTTCTAACACATGCAGCGTGGTGGCTTGAAAAATTTCGATTTCAGGGGCGGAGGCATCGAGCACGTGAATGAGGAAATCCGAGAGGACGGCTTCTTCGAGTGTCGCCTTGAAAGCCTCGACGAGGCGGTGGGGGAGGTTGCGGACAAAGCCCACCGTATCGGTGACGAGCAGCGGTTGGCCATCTGGCAAATCGATGCGGCGGGTGGTGGTGTCGAGCGTGGCGAATAGCATGTCTTTCGCCATGACATCGGAGCCGGAAATTTTGTTCAGCATCGTGGATTTGCCGGAGTTCGTGTAACCGACGATGGATGCATGTGGAGTATCGAGTTTTTCGCGTTCTTTGCGTTGGGTTTTGCGTTGTTTGCGTACCACCTCGAGTTCGCGTTTGCAGCGATCAATGCTGAGGTGGGCGAGACGTCGGTCGATTTCGATTTGTTTTTCACCCATGCCGCGTTCGGCACCGCCGCCACCACCGGCTCCGGAACCGCCACCACCGCCTTCGCGGTCAAGGTGTCCCCACATGCGCGCGAGGCGAGGGAGGGCGTATTGCATTTTCGCGAGTTCGACCTGCAAACGTGCTTCTTTGGTCTGGGCACGTTTTCCGAAAATATCGAGAATGACTTCTTCGCGGTCGATGACGCAGAGATCGGCGAGTTTTTCCCACTCACGTTGTTGGGAGGGAGCGAGGTTGTTATCGATGACGATGCAGTCGCACTCGTGGGCTTTTGCGAGCGCGACCATTTCCGCTGCTTTGCCGGTTCCGCAGAGAAACTTTTTGTGCATTTCGCGGGATTTCGCGAGGACGGATTCGGCGATCTCGATGCCGAGTGTGGACACGAGTTCACCGAGTTCATCGAGCAACGAGGCGGATTCTTCTTCTTCGCTTTTATCAAAATAGAGCCGGACGAGCAGGGCGCGTTCGACCATTTCTGGTTTCTGTCTGACTTCGAACATCGATCTTAAATAAAGGGGATTAGGAGAGGCGTGACATGACTGCGGCGGAAAGCGTTTTTCCGTCGGCGCGGCCTTCGCACAATTCTTGAGCACGTTTCATGACTTTTCCCATGTCAGCTTTGGAAGCGGCACCGGTTTCTTGGATGGCTTGGGCAACGAATTCCGAGATCTGTGCTTCGGAGAGGGCGGTTGGCAGGTATTTGGAAAGGACGGCGATCTCGGCCTTTTCGGTTTCGGCGAGTTCGGGGCGGTTTGCTTTTTCGAACTGTTCGATGGAATCCTGGCGTTGTTTGATTTGCTTGCGAACGACCGCAATAGTTTCGGGTTCGTCCAGGACGGTGCCGAGTCCGCCTTTTTCAATTGCGGCGTTGGTGATGGCACTTTTCAGGGCGCGGAGAGAATTGAGAGCGATGGAGTCTTTGGCTCGCATGGCGGTTTTGATATCTTCGGAAATTTGGTCAGCAGAGTTGCTCATGCGGGATTGATACGACGGGGAAAGGCAATCGCCAAGGAAAAGAGCGGGGGGAAATGATCTAGCTGCGTAACTACAATGACATGCTCCAAAGCAATGATACCCAAGCAGACGAGTCGTCTCCTTCGGTGGAGCCATTGAGCCGCAAGTTGACGGTTCCGACTTCGGTGTCCGCCCTGATGCCGATTGAACCAAGCATCCAGATATGATCCGTTTCCGGTGTGTTCAGACTGAAGCTGGATCCTGCTGCCGAGCCAGACACGGCGGAATTGCTTCCACTGAGTTGATGGTAAAGACCGAGTTCCGAGGTGATCGCTACAGTCGGATTGATTTCGTAGAGCATATTTATCCCCGCGCGTCCTTCTAAGGAATTATCGTTGCGGGATTGATAAACGGCAGCGGCGGTGCCACCTGTCTCGCTGTAACCGTCAACATGTGCCTCGATAAAGGAAATATCCACGTAGGGTGAAAACTGACAGCCAGCGAAAGTGTGTGCGTTTTCCCAGTCGACTCTTGCACGGAGCGCCCATGTCTGGATATCGGTTTCGCCATAGGAACGATCCGTGCCTAGTCCGGTGTTGTAGGCACGGAATACTTCCGCACCCGTTTGATGATAATAACCTGTAAGGGTCATCCACGCATTCGGACCTAACACTTTCACGGGCTGGATAAGCTCGCTCAAAAGATATTCGCCCTGCATTTCCTGAGAGCCTCCCAAGAAGGTGTCGTGATCGCTCCACGTTGTACCCAAGCCAAATCCAAGTTGAAGCCCCGAGGAGTTCAAGACGCGTGCGACTCCGATTTCCGCAATTCCAAAACTGCCGTTATGTTGGGCATGTTGATCCTCACCCCAATCGCCCCCTACCCAAACTCTATGGTCGTCTCCCGGGTCCACACGATAATCCATTGGGTGGCCATGAAGGCCGTGGAGAACCATCCCGCCAGTTCGCATCGCAGTTCGCGAGATTTGCACCTGTTCCGCTACACTCGTCTCATCCAAAGGAACCAATAGCAGCAGATGCAGCGTGGACTCTTTCTGGATGTTGTAATCCGAAAGCGTGCGGTCGTCTTCCAATTCCTTCCCCGCAAAAACCAATCTCTGTTGATCGGGAGGTATCCCTTCCTTATCCTGTATCTTCTGCTTCACCGCCTCGATGGAATCGGATGAGTCCACATCGAGCGTGATCGTCTTTCCCGTCAACGTTTTGACGAAAATCTGCATGCTGGCATCAGCCTGTGTGGTCAAAGTGATGACCAAAAAGATCAGGGTGAGCAGCCAAAGGAGGTTTTTCATAGGTAAGGGTTTGCGAGAAAATGAATGTGTTTCCTTTCATTTTATAAACCAGCACAATCGCTTAAGGGACTGGATCATAATCCTATACATCGCACGCGCGATACGTCAGATAAGCTGCCATGAAAACACTTCTCATGCTTTTCGCCACGATGATGATGGTCCAGGCTGCTCCGAAGGAGATCCGCGTATTTATTGCGCTGTGTGATAATAAGACCCAGGGGATCGTGCCGGTTGGGGCGAAGATTGGGAACGGGGACGATGCTGATGCGAATTTGTATTGGGGGTGTTCAGATGGCTTCGGAGCGTTTTTTAGCAAGAGCACGCGATGGAAAGTAACGGAGTCCAAGAAGGACGTTTCGGAGACGATTCTGCGTCGTCTTACTTTACAGCATGTCGGCGGCGACATGAATCTCGTGGCGGAAGCCTACAGAGGCTCGCAGATGAAGCAGTGCATCAAAGATTTTGAGGCGGCTGCTTGCTCGAACACATACGACTTAGTTGCGTTCATCGGGCATAATGGCTTGATGGATTTCAATCTAACGGTGCCAAAGAAGACGGAAGGCAACGATACCGAAGTGATGGTTCTCTGTTGCATGAGTGAGAAATATTTTGGGGATAGGCTGCGCGGTCTGGGATGTCGACCAGTCCTGATGACTCAACAATTGATGTATCCTGGTTCCTTTCTCCTGCATGCGACGATCGAGAAGTGGCACTCTGGCGGAACTCCAACAGAGCTTCGGGCGGCAGCCGCTGCGGCTTATGCCAAGAATCAGAAGATTTCAGTAAAGGGAGCTTCAGGTGTTTTTGCGAAACTGGCTGAATGAGGAAATGCGCTGCAAGTCCTCCTCAAATTATCGACTCTCGATCAGCAAGCGGTCTTTTTCTGAAAGCTTATCGATGCAAGTGAGAAGTTAGACTTAATTAGGGTCTTTCTGGCCGTCGGGAAGCGTGTTCAATTCGGCTTTAGTGGGAAACACGCCTTTGACGGTTTTAGCTTTGAAAAGTTTTGTGACTTTAAACTGTTTACCGTTTTCATCCTGCATTTGATAAACCAATCGAATTTGCAATTCGTTGTCAGCGTAAACCGATGACACAACGGTCACGGGCCCTCCAGATTGGCCAATAGGATATACCTTATAAGATCCAAGGTCATGTCCACTTGGCTCTAGCTGATTTTCCGGATCGAACGCGACAACATAATTCTGGTTCGGATGCCCGATTGGAACGCCCTCAAAAACGCTCACTACAGTTGCATTCAATTTTTCCGCATCAAGCTTTTGAACACTTTCCACACTCGATATTGCGACCTGCTTCTGGTCCTTTAAGGCAGAAATGTCCTCTGCATTTGAGTAGTGCAATGCCGCTGCCGAAATGAAGAAGAGAGTCGCTATGGTTTTCATTTTGTATCTATGGATTGTTAGTGGTTGAGGCTTTTGACTATAGATTAGCAATGCCAGTAGGAATCTCGCGCGAAAAATTTATATTTTTAAACTCAGCAGTAAAATGCAGCCGTTCCTTGGGGCTATGATACAGTCCCAATTCGTCGCCACTGCCGTTCCTTGATGCCAAATTTCAATGATTGCAAAAGTTAGAAAATTGCTGTATTTCCTGCGGCCTCCATTTATGTCCCAAAGAAACTCCCTGCTTCTTAGCCTTGCTGGAACCGCCTTTTTAATGGCGAGTTGCGCTCCTGTTCAGAATCCGAATGATCCCAAGTTGGACAAAACGCATGCTGAATATAAAAATCCGCATCAGCCGGGAACCTATGAGTTTTTTGTCGGGGAGACGGGTTATCCCAAGACCTATGATTCGTGGACGAATTCCGAGTTGTTGGCTGTGACAAATCCCTCGAATTCCTGGTTGAAAATCGAGCTGGCCACCCAACGGGGGATATTGATGAATGGCGATCAGGTTGTGATCGATTATCCGATTTGTTCTGGTAGGAAAAGTCATCCGACTCCTCCGGGGAATTACAAGATTTTGGAGAAGATTGTGGATAAGAGTTCCAACAAATACGGCCGCATATATGATGCTGAGGGAAATGTTGTGAATGGTGATGCGGATGTTACGAAAGATCCGATTCCCGAAGGTGGCAAATTTGTCGGTGCGCCGATGCGTTATTGGATGCGTTTGACTGGCGACGGTATTGGGCACCACATCGGTCCGGTGAAACGTCATCCGGTTTCTCATGCCTGTATCCGTGGTCCTCAGAAAATGATGCCTATCATTTATTCGAAGTTAAAAGTCGGGTCCAAAGTGGTGGTTGAGTGATTTCCCACTGAAAAATTTCCAAATAAAAAAGCCCGCAGGTTTGTTCCTGCGGGCTTTTTTGTAAGAATTCGGGATTACTCTTCTTCCTCCATGAATTTATCGTGGCCTTGTTTTTTGCTTTCGCGGAGTTGCTCGACGATGGCTTTGACTTTTTCGAGGTCTTTGTTGAGGAAGGCGAGTTCCATCTCGGCGAGGGTTGAGATGAGAGTTCCCATCATTTTGCGGTATTCAGCGGAAGCTTTCGCTTTGTCAGGTCCATCCGGCATGCCTTTTACCATTTCTGGAACTTCCGCGATGGCTTTGACCATTGCGTCTTGGGCTTCGCGTGCAAGTGCGGCGCCTTTGGCCGGGTCTTCTTCTTTACGCATGGCCTTGTAAGCATCGTTCATGACTTCCATTTGCTTTGCGAGCGGGGTGTCATCGGCGGAAGCAGGAATGACGAACAGCATGGATGCTGCACATGCAGCGATAAAAAATTTCGATTTCATAGGTGCCAGAATACGAATCCAATTCGAGCGATCTTCCAAGGGAAAAATGAAGTGTTGATTGTGAACGGGAATTTTTTCCTGTCCGTTGCATCTGGGTCGTTCTGTGCTAGCTATCGGTGCTTCGATTAATTTTTTCAACAATGATACACACACTCTCCCAAGAACAGTTCCTGCCCATCCCTTTAAAAGAAGCGTGGGATTTTTTCTCGAGTCCGGGAAATCTGGATGAGATTACGCCCAAAGAGTTGGGGTTTAAAATTGTCTATCAGCCGGGTGAGAAAATGTATGAGGGGCAGATCATTGAATACAAGGTGATGATTGCACCGGGCGTATGGGTTCCGTGGGTGACGGAAATCAAGTGTGTGAAAGAGAAAGAAAGTTTCATCGATGAACAAAGGTTCGGGCCTTATAAATTTTGGCATCATGTGCATCATTTTGAAGAGATAGAGGGCGGCGTGTTGATGAAAGATTTAGTGCATTATGCATTGCCGTGTTGGCCGTTCGGTGAGATCGGGCATGGTTTATTTGTTCGACCCAAGCTTGAAAGAATTTTTGCTTTTCGTAGAGAAATTTTGGAACAACGATTTTCGAAGTAAAAGCGTTCTCATCAATCTCGCAAGATAGAGTTGCCTCCTAACAATTTTAATTTATCACATCCTCCCCATGCATCGCCTGCCTTCTAAAGCCATTTTATTGCGTTTCCGTATTGCCTCATGTGTGGTGATGATAACGGCGCTTGGCTTGGTCTTTGCGATCGGATGTCTAGCTTACGGGATGTTGAGCGATGATTTCAAATGGATCGTTATCAGCGGATGGTGTTTTGGTGGATTGCTATTATTGCTGGTTTTGAATGCGCTCGCGACCTCACGGTTGCGTTGTCCGTTGTGCATGGTTCCGCCTCTGCAGAATCGGGGATGCTCGAAGCATCGGAGTGTGAAACGGATACTCGGCAGCCATCGCTTGAAAGTTGCGACATCGATCCTGTTTTCTGGGTATTTTTCTTGTCCGTATTGCGGTGAAAAGACCGCGATGGAAGCGAGATCGAAAAGCTTCTGAGGACGGCGGGGAACGAGAATGGCCTTAAAATGCAATTTCAGGAGGATTGTCGGTTGCACTGTGCGGCTGGAATGGCAAGCTAGACCCTGTTAGCTATGACTACAGAACAACTTCAGGAGCAAATTTTCGAAAGCAGCACATGGATCAATGCAGTCAAGGATGAGATGGGCAAAGTGCTCGTCGGCCAAGATACATTGGTGGATCGGTTACTTGTCGGGCTTTTATGTAACGGACACATCTTGCTGGAAGGTGTACCGGGTTTGGCGAAGACGCTGGCGGTGAAAGCCCTTTCAGGCTCGCTTTCGGCCTCGTTTGCGCGGTTCCAGTTCACCCCGGATTTACTACCTGCGGATTTGGTGGGAACAATGATTTACCATCCTCAGGAAATGAGATTCGAACCGAAGCTGGGGCCGATTTTTAACAATCTTATTCTAGCGGACGAAATCAACCGCGCTCCCGCTAAAGTGCAATCCGCCCTGCTGGAGGCGATGCAAGAGAAACAAGTCACCTTGGGCGACCGATCTTATCCGCTTCCAAAACCGTTTTTGGTATTGGCGACGCAGAACCCGATCGACCAAGAAGGTACTTACCAATTGCCCGAGGCGCAGTTGGATCGGTTTTTGTTAAAAGTGAACGTGGATTATCCGAGTAAGGATGAGGAATTGGAGATTTTGAATCGGATGGCGACATCAGCACCGATTTATGAAACCCGTAACGTCGCGACTCCCGAGCAAGTCAGTGCGTCGCGTGAGTTGGTGAACTTGGTTTACATCGACGATTCGATTCGGAAATACATTGTTGAGTTGATCGATGCGACGCGCAATCCGATCCGGGTTGATGCCCCTTTGAAAAACTGGATTCGCGCAGGTGCGTCGCCGCGTGGCACGATCAATCTTGCATTGGCGGCTCGTGCGCGTGCTTTCATGAACGGACGTGCGTTTGTGACGCCGCAGGACGTGAAGGACATGGCGATGGATGTGCTGCGTCACCGGATTTTGCTAACGTATGAAGCGGAAGCCGAGGGGATCACGACGGATGCGATTATTTCCCGGATTCTTTCAAAAGTCGTAGTGCCATAGTCGATGTTCGAGCGATGACCGAAGAACAACACATTGAGGAAATGATGGCTCGGGTGAGGCAGCTCGAGTTGAAGGCGCGTCGGCTGGTGCGTGAATCCTTTTCCGGTGAATATCTTTCCTCGTTTCGCGGGCAGGGATTGGACTTCGATGATTTCCGTGAGTATCAGCACGGGGATGAAGTGCGGTTCATTGATTGGAATGTAACGGCGAGGATGAATGAGCCGTTTGTTAGAAAATTCCGTGAAGAACGTGAGTTAAGCGTGATTTTGGCGGTGGATGTTTCTGGTTCAGCGGATTTCGGGAGTCATCATTTGAGCAAGCGTGAGTTGTCTGCGGAGATCGCCGCGGTTCTTGGTTTCAGCGCGCTTCAGAATGGAGACAAGGTGGGGCTTTTGATTTTTGCGGGTGAGCCATTGATGTTCATCCCACCTGCCAAAGGAACTCGGCATTTGTTGCGGATGATCCGGGAAATCCTCATGGCGCGTCCCGTGAAGCGTGGAACTTCGATCGAAGAGGCCTGCAATGTTTTGGTTAAATCTCTGAAGCGGAAATCTCTGGTGTTTATGATTTCGGATTTCCACGCCGAGGTGCTCGATAAACCTCTCGGTAAATTGGCGAGGAAGCATGAAACCGTTGCTTTGCGGGTGATTGATCCGGTTGAGCAGAATTTACCCAGGGTAGGGAAAGTGGTGCTGGTCGATCCTGAAAGTGGAATCGAAACCATGGTGAACACGAACAATCGCAATCTTGGGATGGCGTATAAGCAGCTCATGAAGAGACAAGCTGAGGGTGTGGCATCGGTATTAAAGAAACACGGAATCGACGCGGCTAATTTATCGACTGACAGTGATACACTGCCTGCGTTGCATGAGCTTTTAAAACGAAGAGGAAAACGGCGGAAATAGTCACATGGCCGATAGTAAAACCAATTTTGAACTGGTAGAGGGCCAGGAAGCGATGGATCTGGTTCCGACATGGGAACTGGAATGGTGGTGGATTGCATTGCCGGCGGCATTTCTGATTTTACTGATTTTGTTGGTCTGTCTGCTTCTTAAAAAATCGAAAGTTCATGATCCTAATAAAGCCAAGCGTGAGGCGTTTTATCAGGCAATGACTGAGCTTGCGAAACTGGATGCTTCGTTAGGAAAAGAAAACGTTATCATGGTTTCTTTGGTCATGAGGAAATACCTCGCAAACAGCATGAACGAGCCAGCGCTGTATGAAACGCATGAAGAGTTCATCGGTCGGCATGATGCGATCAAGGACTTGGATGCGGAGCTCAAGCTCGCTATCTCAAATTATTTTTCAGAATTGGCAGCGATCAAATACGGGCCGGACGATGAGAAAGTTTTCAATGTGGACTATCTCAAACATCGCTCCGTGAAACTTCTGGAAAGGATCCAGGCGTCATGATTGATTCTTTCCTCACGCATTTTCATTTTGCGCAGCCGCAAT
Source organism: Verrucomicrobiota bacterium (assembly GCA_040384845.1). GTDB lineage: Bacteria > Verrucomicrobiota > Verrucomicrobiia > Verrucomicrobiales > Akkermansiaceae > Luteolibacter. Next base: position 19,096 of record JAZKIL010000019.1, read on the forward strand.
GGTTATTGCTGTTGATTCCAAGTTTGCTGTTGCTGATTTTGCGCAGAGGTCGCGGCGCTACAGGTGCGGTGGTGTTTCCTAACTTGGGTGTGCTTTATAGTTTGGGAAAACGCGTGAATCGCACCGCTTGGAATATCGGATTTCCGTTGGTGTTCATCTCACTTCTGTTAGCGATCTTCGGGCTCGCTAGGCCGGTGTGGCGGAATGAGTACCAAAGCAGGATCGCAAGCGGGATTGATATCCTGATCGCGTTTGATGTTTCGCTATCGATGGATATCGATGATTTTAAATTCGAAGGCATGCCGCTCAAACGAATAGACGCAGCGAAGAAAGTGGTGGATGCGTTCATTTCCAGAAGACCGGATGACCGGATCGGCTTGGTGGCGTTTGCGGGTCGACCCGTTTCTATCAGCCCTATCACCTTGGATCATGAATGGTTGAGAAGTGGATTGAATCGGCTTCAGCTATTCCGCAACGGGATGGGAACTGTTAAGGAGCAGGGCACGGCGATTGGTTCCGCGCTGGCGACAGCGGCGACTCGACTCGATCATCGTGAGACGAAAAGTAAGATCATTGTGTTGATCACGGATGGTGCGAGTAACTCAGGAAAAATTGCCCCATTGGATGCAGCGAAGCATATCAAAACGCTGGGTATCAAAACCTACACGGTGGCGATCGGCACCACCGAGGGTCGCGTTTCGGGTTCTATCCAGGCATTTCCGCGTCAGGAATTTGATCTCCCGACCCTGAAGAAAATCGCCAGCGATACGGGTGGAGAGCATTTCTGGGCGCAGAACCTTGAGGATTTGGAGAAAAATTTCCAGACCATCGATGATTTAGAAAAAACCGAGTCACGCAGCCTCACGGTGACAGAGGATAAAGAGTTATATATGTGGTTTATTGGGCTATCGCTGCTGGCTGCGGGAGGGGTAGTGGTTTATATGTCTGTGTATCGGACGACAGTTTGAATATGAATTTAGCAAATCCAGCATGGCTTATCGTTTGGATCGCACTGCCGATCTTGGCAGTTTGCGCGGTGTTGCTGGCACGTTTCAGAGGACAACCCTGGGAGCAACTGGCGGCCGAGCGTTTGCGCGGGAGGCTGATTCGAAATGATCATCCGTTACCGCGTTGGTTGGCGCTGGGTTTGTTATTGGCCGCGATGGCTGCGTTTGCCTTCGCTCTCGCCAGGCCGCAAGGCGATGCAGGCGTGAAAACCGAAACTGTTAAAGGGCGCAATGTGATGATTGCTTTGGATCTTTCTCGCAGTATGCGGGTGACCGATGTGAATCCGGATCGATTGGGTCAGGGTAAAATTTTGGTTTATGAAATTTTGGAGGCTCTGAAGAATGACCGAGTGGGGTTGGTGGGTTTTGCGGGGACTCCGTATTTGTTTGCTCCGCTGACAATTGATCATGGTGCATTGAAAGAAACCGTTGAACAAATTGACCAGCAATGGGTATCGATGGGTGGTTCTGATATTGCAGCCGCGATCAAACTCGCGACTCAAACGCTCAAAAAAACCGGACAGAAAAACAATCTTTTGATTCTGATCAGCGATGGCGAGGAGCACGATGGGGATTTGGACACGATCGTAGCGGAGGCAGAAAGCGCCGGAGTGAAAATTTTCGCAATCGGAGTTGGGACAGAGGATGGGGGATTTGTTCCGCATGAAGATTACTCGGGTGGGTTTTTATTAGATGAATCCGGAAGCAAAGTGCTGAGCCGCTTGCAGGCTGATGTGTTGCGGAAGCTCGCGACTTCGACGGGCGGCCAATACGTGGTCGCGGGAAGTGGTGGGGATATTCCTGCCATGATCGAGTTAGCAGTTCAGGGAATGGATATCTTTGAAATGGAGACAGGGGAAACCAAGGTCGTGATTGAATTTTTCCAATGGGCGGTGTTGCCGGGAATCTTTTTCCTCATGGCGGCCATCGTTGCGGGAACGCGCTGGCGGAGAGTTTCTGTGGCGGCTGTCGCAGGTTTGGGGTTCCTGTTTGCAGGTGATCTGCAGGCCAGAGATTTATATGATGCAAAGGCGGCGTTTTATCAGGGTCGCTATGATGAGGCGCGGGATGCGTATCATTCCTTAGCGAAGGAAAAAAAGGGCAATGACGCAGCGAAGCTTCGGTTGGCGGAAGGGCTTTCAGCGTACCAAGCGGAGGATTTGCGCGGCGCGCGTTCGGCATACAGTGGAGCCTTGCTTTCGAGTGACGACCGTGTGGTCAGCGAGGCTCACGAAGGTTTGGGAAATACTCTGTTTCAGTTGGGCTGGATGGGCCTTTCCGGCAGCCGATACCCAACCGGGAAAGCGATTCCTGATATGGAGAAATTCGATGAATTGGTTCGTGATCAGTTGCAGAAGATGAGCGAGGAAAACGTGCCAGAAGAGGGCGAGGATAACGGGACTGAGAAGCGCGACACCAACGGATTCATCCGCTTAGAAGCGATCATGGTGAATTGGTCGGATGCGGTGCGGCATTATCGTTCCGCCACGCTTAAAAATCCGAAGGATGATAAGCCGCACAACAATGAGGAAATGACTATGGCTTATTTGAAACGCTTGGCTGAGTTGTTAGACGAAGAGAAGCAGCAAACCGAACAGGAAATGCAGCAACAACAGCAGCAGCAACAAGGTGAGCCACAATCAGGAGAGGGTGGCGGGGATCAGAAAGAAGAGCCAAAAGAGGGCAAAGGCGGCGGGGATGAAGAAGATGAGGGTGAAAAGGGAGATGATGGAAAATCACCCGATTCCAAAAAGCCTGAGGGTGATGAAAAGGGAGAAGACGGCAAGGGCGGCAAAGATGGCCAGAAGCCGGAAGATTCCAAAGATGGCAAGAAACCGGACGATAAAGGCGCAAATCCCAACGAGACGCCTGAGGATACAGCGCGTAGATTGTTAAAAGAAAATTCAGATATTGAAAAAGGACCACTCACGCCCGGGCGGAGAGGATTTAGAATTCCAAGGAAAGATTGGTAACTATGAATGCATGGATCAAAAAAACATTTTTCTTGCTGCTGCTATCGCTGACCCCGCTAGCGGGTGCACCGGTTGAAGCGAAGATTTACTCATCCTTTTTGGCACGAGGAGAGAAAGTATTGTTAGAAGTAAAGTTCGATGGCGTGGAGCCGGATAACATGCCCGAGTTTCCAAAAATGGAAGGTTTCGTCATCGAACCGCTCGGTTATGGTCCAACTAACCCACGTCCCGGCGAGAAAATTGCCTATCGTTTTCAGTATGTGGTTTCCAGCTATGCGGTGGGTCAGCACACGATTCCCGCCGCTCAGGTGATGGTGGCCGGCGTGAATTATAAAACGGCGCCCATCCCTATCGAAATTTTCAATCCCGATGATTTGAAATGGAATGAAGTAACGTCCAAACCCGAGGCAGCCGAGGAGTCGGTGCGCTATGCGAGCATCATCAAAGTTCCGAAAAAGAAAATTTATCAAAACCAGGCGGTGGAGACGGAAATCAAAATCTACGTTCCGGTAAAAATGGTGGATTCGATTGTGGATTGGGGTGTGCCGGAGTTTGAACGAGGAGATAGTCTGGCAGTATGGAGATTTGAAGCCAGTGAGGCCCGTGGTGAAGTAAATCTTTTAGGGCAACCCTGTGTAGCGATGTCTTATCGGTCGACGATGAACCCGTTGCGTTCCGGATCTTTGGAGTTAGGCCCTGCGACTATCCGGCTGACCTATTTCAAAATGATCTTTGATCGCTTCAACCAACGGCTGCAGTTGGAGGCCAATCTCACCGTTCCTAAATATACATTTCAAGTTGAACCCTTGCCTGATGGTGCGCCGGAGGGTTTTGATCAAGCCGTGGGTAAATTCACCATCGGCACCGCGATCAAACAAACGAAGGTCATTGAGGGTGAGCCACTGGCATTGGATGTGATCGTTTCCGGCAGTGGAAATCTCGATTATCTCCGTACGCCGAAAATGTTAGATTCATCCGGTTGGAAAGTCTATGACGCAACAGCGAGCCAACGCGGTGAGGAGAGACGTGAGTTGAACGGGACGGTGATCTTCAGTCAGTTCATCCGTCCCCTCGAGATGAAGACTTCTATTCCACCGTTTCGTTTAGTCTATTTTGATCCGGTATTGGAGAAATACCTTACCGTGATGACCGAGGCGATTCCCATCACGATGACACCCGCAGTGTTGGGCGGAGGTCCGGAAAAATTGGGCCCATCTCCATCGTTGCCACTGCCGCTGGAACGTATGACGGATATTCTCGGGGTTTTAAATTCCGGCAATTTGTTGACGGATGAAAATCGGAAAATACCGTTTGAAATGATTCAATTGGGTTTGGCACTCATTGCATTACTACTCGTCATCAAAGCCCTGTGGATGCGTTACGGTCATTTGTTGGAGAGAGATGAAACGAAGCTCTTGATGAAGAAAGATTTCCAGAAAGTGCAGAACGCCGAAAGACGCGGTGGTTTGGATTTCTTGCGCGATGCGGGTGGCTTTGTTGAAAAGTGGCTTGCGACCAAATCGGATCCTGAAATCAGTGAGATCATTCAAGAGCGCGATCGTTTGTGTTTTCAAAAAGACAAACAGGAAGCGGAGTTGCCTGCGAAGCGTCGGCAACAAATGTTACGTGCGTTGCGGCGTGCGGCTTTTGGAATGCTACTGTTTGCTTTTGTCTTACCTCAGACGAGAGCTGAGGATGTGATGGCGAAAGCGACCAAGGCATATGAAACAGGCAAGTTTGAAGAGGCTGCCAAAATCTGGCTAGATGCGGGGCCGTATGAAAAACTCTCTGCCGATACGCTTTATAATATTGGAAACGCTGCGTATAAAATGGGTTCGCCGGGTGATGCTGCACTTTACTACAGACGCGCTCTAGTGCGGGATTCAAGTCATGCGGAATCGCGCCAGAACTTGCGTTTCATTGAGCGCACATTTGGTTCCATTGCTGTTGCGCGTCCCGCATATCAATACGCTTTGGCTCGGGTTTCGTTAGAGGTGTGGCAAGGTGGATTATGGTTGGGGGGATGGATCTTGTTATTCAGTTTTTTAGTGTTTTTGGCAACACGACCCGGGAACCGCCTACGTGTGTCCGGAGTGGTAGGTTTGATCCTCGCACCTCTGCTTATATCATTCGCGGCGCTGGGTTGTTATTATTACCCGAATGATGCGCAGTTCGCTCCGTTGGCGAGACAGGCAGTGATCGTGGGTGATAAAGTGGTGCTGCACACGGATGCATCGCGGACTTCACCTGCTGTTATCAATGCGCCACCGGGTTCATTGGCGGAGGTCATTTATGAAAGCGGCAACTGGGCTTATGTGGGTTTTGCAACCCAGACACGCGGTTGGGTGCCGATTGAGCATGTGAAGAAAATAGTTCCGGATAAGAAGCCGGAGCCTCCGAAAATTTTGAAATCCGCTGAGGATGTCAGCAGTGCTTGAATGAATTTGATGAACGAAGGAATTGCATGGCTTGCCCGCAGAGATGGCAGTGTGGTGGTGGGGCACGGGCCGTTTCGTGAAGCCGAAGCGCCACCCGAATCCGGCGTGGCGTTTTTCAAACGCAGCTTCTGTGAAAGGGACGAACTACCATGGCAGATCCCGCAACGGGTGGAGCAGCTCAGCTTGCAGAAGTTTCAGGAGACATTTTCTAACAATTCAGGAAATTTAGAGATCGATTGGGAAACGCCGGATGCGATGCCGTTTTCTTTGGTGTTTCAGGAAATCATGAGCTGCATCGGGCAGGGCTTGATTGAAAAAACCGTTCCAGTGGTTACTGAGCGCGGTAGAGTGCGTGGCGGGATGCCGCCAACCGCACAAATCATGGCAGCAATGTCCGCTCAACGCGCACCGCTGCATGCGTATGGTTGGGTAGGTGCCGATTCTGGTTTCGCAGGCGCAACTCCGGAATTGCTGATTTCCATGCGCGGGCTGCGTTTGGAAACCATGGCACTTGCGGGAACCGCGAGGCAGGACGACGAAGCGGTATTCGGAGTAGATGAAAAAGAGATCCGCGAGCATGAATACGTCGCGCAAACATTGGTGGCGAAGTTGCTCGATCTCGGTCAGCTGAGCCGGAAAGAACGCGAGGTCATGCGTTTGGGATCGATTGTGCATTTTCTAACAAGTATCTCGGTGGATTTGGAATCCCCACAAGAACCGCGTCGGTTGCTCCGCCGGTTGCATCCCACGCCAGCATTAGGGCCGTTGCCGCGGACCGATCAAACCATGGCGATGCTGGGTGAGTGGCGTCAGCGTTTGGGCTGTCCGGTTGAGTTCGGTGCGCCGTTCGGGGTATGGGATAACGGCGCATTCGAGGCGGTGGTGGCGATCCGTGGCTTGTGGTGGAAGGGGAGTGAAATTTTGTTGCCTGCGGGATGTGGAATTATTGAGGCGAGCCGTTTGGTGAATGAATGGCGGGAGTTGCGTCTCAAACGTGAGGCCGTGAAACGTTTCTTGCTGTGATAGGGATCTCGGGTTTTACTCTGGCCATGAAATTGATACGAATCTTGATGATCTCTATCCTAGGTTTGCTTTTAGCAAATGCCCAGGAAGTTGGACTTGATGAGGTCGATGGACCGAACGTTCGAGTTATGCGGCACGATGATGGATCGAAGACCATTTTTGTCCGTAGCCCTGATAGTCGAACTCTGACTAAGCGAACACGGAATGTTAAAGGGCTCATCACGATGGTGACCATTTACCGCATGGATAAGCACGCTAACCCCACGGGTTGTAAAATTTATGATGGAGATGGCAATGAGCTGTATAAATTCAGCTACGGTTATGACAAGAAGACTGGCCGACTTGCTGAAGAACGCATGTTTGATTCACGGGTCAAACGAATCGATCCGAAAACCGGGGATGAAATGCCGGTGAGACGTTTCTTATATTCGTATGATGCGCTCGGAAATCGAAGTGCACCCATTGCGATCACTCTCATTCCAGGCTTGGATGCGGAAGATGTTTTTGGAACGCCATCCGCGCTTGGATCAGATCCATTTGCGCCTAAGGGTAAGTAAATTTTGGGGCGATGATTTCTGAAAAACAGTTACTCACACTACTCATAGGTGCCGCGCTTGGTGTGGGCGGTTGGATGATACGTGGGGAGAAATCGTCCAAAGCAGGTTCGGCATCGTTGGAGGGTTTGGAAAATCAACTCCGCATCGCGCAGGAGGAGATTGAAATGCTCACCCAGGAAAATCGATCCCTACGCTCGCTCGCACAGGGGGGAGGTGAGGTTTCCGTCCCGCAGGAATTGATTTCCAAAGTTGAAAAAGATTACGGGCTGAAATTTCTATCAAATCCCATGGTGCATCGGGTCGCTGGCGAGGAGCTTGGATATCGGATCGAAGCCGCAACGGAAAGTCGCTACGGCCCCCAAGGCTTGGACGACCGCCAAGAGGCTTATCAACGAATCGGCTGGTTGGGTGCGGATGATAAACTGCTTGCTCAACTTGTCGCCGTTCGATCGGTGGGAGCACTTGCGTGGTTTGACGAACAAGTCGGTGAGGGCTGGGTGACGGATCGGTTTGATTTGAAAAATGTTCCCGATCAAGCAGCGATGCTGCGGTTGTTAGTTCGTATTCTTCTCAATCAACATTTTCCTGCGCCCGTGAGTTATCCCGGAGATGACCTGGCGAGAGCTCGTGAGGCTTTGCATGCGGGTGCGGCGTCCGGTGCGGAATCCAGATTTTTTGCTGACAGTGCACGGAGCATTGGGTTCATGCCGATGAATGACAACGGCGCGGCCGAGCGCCTGATGCTTTCTCTTCCTCCTTTCATTCAGGGACTGACAATGTTTCCTGTGGTTTCTGGAAGAGCATTGGCGGACACGCTTTATGTGAAAGGTGAGGCGACCTTTTCGGAGGCGATGAGAAATCCTCCGCAAACCACTTACCATCTCGCTTTTCCTGCTGAGACAGGTCGCGGTGGTACGATGGATTTCCCAAAAATGGATGCTGAAATTTTTCTTACAGAGAGCGCGGGTTACTTGGGATTGCGGTTGTGGTTAGAAGAAATGGGCGACGTAGGGATCGCCGAAGAAGTGGCGCGGGAATGGTCGCGTGATGGATATTTGTTGTTTGCTGATGGGGAAACGTCTTCGGGTTTGATTTGGGAAATCGAATTTCAAAGTGAAAAGGCTGCGGAACAATTCACTGCAGAAGCAAACCAACGAGTGCTTGCGATGAAGGCACTCAACAATGATCGTTTTTTCGGAGTGAAACGTGTATCGCCGAAACGGGTGCGTTTTCTCAATCTTGCAACGGCAGATACTCTATCAGAACTGTTAAAGAAATAGATGATGAAGGTTCACACCGCTGAATTCAGTGTCCGCACACGAGGCAAAGGCACGTATGAGATTTCCGATGAGATCGCGCACATCGTCGCGGATTCGAGAATTGTCTCAGGCCAGGTTACCGTGTTCTTGCGGCATACCAGTGCGAGCTTGATCCTCATGGAAAACGCCGACCCCAGCGCGCGACGGGATTTGGAAAGATGGTTCGATCGCCTGGTGCGTGAGGACGATCCCGATTTCATCCACACGCTCGAAGGCCCGGATGACATGCCCAGCCATATCCGCATGGTTCTCACCCGCTCTTCGGAAGTCATTCCGGTTCACCGAGGTCGCATGACTTTAGGAACTTGGCAGGGGATTTTCATTTTCGAACACCGCAAACAACCTCATCAGCGGAGTATCGCGGTGACGGTGATGGGGGAATGAAGTAACTTTCCTTTCCAACTTTTCAAAATTCGGGTTAATACCCATTCATGTCGCACGAACTGATCAGGATGGCGTTGGAGGAAGATATCGGTGAGGGCGATGTCACGTCGGCATATTTTATTCCTGAGGAGAGAATGGCCCGGGCGTTTTTAACCGTCCGGCGTGAAGGGGTGGTTTCGGGGGTGGCGGTAGCTAAACAGGTTTTTTCTGAGGTGGATCCGACTTTGGATGTTCAGATACTGGTAGAAGACGGGAGTAAGGTCAGCGAAGGGGCGATGCTGATGAAAGTGGAAGGAAAAGCGCGATCGATTCTCACCGCAGAGCGAACGGCTTTGAACTTCATGCAGCGTTTGTCTGGGGTGGCGACTTTGACCGCGCGTTATGTCGATGAGGTGAAGCATACCCGCGCACTGATTTTGGATACACGCAAGACAACGCCGGGATACCGCATTTTGGAAAAGCAGGCGGTGCTTGATGGCGGTGGAACGAATCACCGCATGGGTTTGTATGATAGAGCGATGGTGAAAGACAATCACCTCGCGGCAGAGGGTGGTTTGGAATCGCTGCAAGCGGCGATCCGTTTGCTGAAATCGGGAAAGCCACATGTGCAGGTGGAGCTTGAGGCCGATCGCTTGGATCAGGTTGCGGAGTTCCTGAAGCTCGAAGGAGTGGATTTCATTTTGTTAGACAACATGTCGCTCGAAGACATGCGCAAAGCCGTGGCAATGCGGGATGATAATTCCAAGATTCAACTCGAGGCAAGCGGTGGGGTGAATCTCGATACCGTGAAAGAGATAGCCCAAACTGGAGTTGATTTTATCTCGGTGGGTGCACTCACGCATTCCGCTCCGGCGTTGGATATTGGGTTGGATTTTGTGCCAGTGGACTAAAAAATGCGTAAGAAATGGTTCATAATTGCGACGGCGGTTTTCTTGGGGGTGGTGTGCGTGGTGTTCATTCTAGATAGACAAAGCCATTACGCGTATGAGGAAGTTATTGCTGAAATTGAAAAGCACGGAAACCTTTATTATGACATTGATACCATTGGTGATGTCATAATGTTTAGTCCTTTGGGTAAAAAATTGGTATCTCCATCCATTTTACAAAGAGTGATCGACTGGTATAATTATACTTTTGACGCTAGTCGGAAAACTTCGACAACTCAGATTTTCTACATCAAATCTGGATCACATGATTACTCCACGATCACCCTATTAGGAAATAATAATCAAATTTGTGAAATTGTAATAGAGCCTCAGAAAGAGGCTAAGCAGGATGCATTGAATCTTCGATCGGATCTTTCCAAAGCATTTCCAGATTTACCCTGCAAGATTATCCCTTCTCCTTAATGAACGATTTTCAACACATCGCCGTCCAGCTACCAGATCCCTTCCGCTTGTTGTGGCGGGAGAGCGTAGGGTCGACGAATGACGAGCTACGTAAACTAGCCGAACAAGGCATGGATGAAGGTTTGGTGTTGGTGGCGGATGAACAAACGGCGGGACGCGGTCGGCGAGGGGCGGTTTGGATTTCACCGAAAGGTGAGAATCTTGCATTTTCGATTTTGCTCAAACCCACGGCACCGAAAGCGTTGTGGCATCGGTTGTCGTTGGTGACGGGCTTGGCTGTGGCCGAGGTGTTGGAAAACTATGTGCCACTCGCAGAAATCAAATGGCCGAATGATGTGCGGGTCGGCGAGAAAAAGATCGCTGGGATCCTGGTTGAGGCGGGTAAGGATTTCGTCATCATCGGGATAGGGATCAATATCAACACCACGAATTTTCCTGAGGAACTCGCGGCAACTTCGCTACATGAACTGACCGGGCGCATCTATTCCCGAGCGGAAGTCTTGCAGGAGGTCGTTACGCGGATAAGCCGTTATGAAAACCAGATCAATCAGGGATATGCGGATGCGTTGAAATCGATTCGTGAGCGCTGTGCTCTAACAGGGCATTTCGTTTCCTATCTCATCGCGGATCAACGACGCGAGGGGATAGTAAGAGGTATCGGCACCGGTGGGGAATTGATGGTGGAGACGGATGGTAAACTCGAAGCCTTGGTTCAGGCGGATGAGGTGAGGATTTTGGATTAAATACCAAGATTTTTTTAACCGCAAAGAGCGCAGAGATCACAAAAAATAACTCTGATTCTTTGCGCTCTTTGCGGTTAATTAAATTTAATTTTCGCAGATGCGACCGATCTAATAAAATTACGGTGAAACCGGGAGGCGTTCGGTTTCGGGCTCTTGGTCGAAGAGGAAACCGTTTTCCTTGTAGGTTTTCAGGCGGAAATGCGTGGCGGTGGAGAGCACGCCGTCCAAGGAGGAAAGTTTTTCGGAAACGAAGCGTGCCACTTCGCGGAGATCGTGACCTTCGACAACGACTAACAAATCATAGCCACCGGATGCGAGGTAGCAGGAAACGACTTGGTCGAAGCGGGCGATTCTCATCGCCAGGCGGTCAAAGCCACCTCCGCGTTCCGGAGTGAGCCGGACCTCAATGAAAGCGGAGACAGAAGTGTTGCCCGTCGCTTCTTCGTTGGTAACGGCATGGTAACCGAGAATGGTGCGGTCTTTTTCCCAGGCGGAAATCTTACTGGCGACATCGGATTCGCTGGATGCGGTGAGATCTGCGAGTTCTTTGAGAGAGGCGCGGGCTTTGCGGCGGAGGATGTTTAGGAGGGTCATTTGGGAAAAGTTAGAAGTTATCAGTTAAAAGTTATCAGTAAGAAGAGGTCATGGCTTGTTTGCTAGGAGGTCGCGGATTTCGGTGAGGAGAGCCTCTTCTTTGGAAAGAGGCAGTGGTGCGGGTGCGGGTTCTTCGGCTTTTTTGTGAAGGAGCGAGATGACTTTTTTCACAATGATGAATACCGCGAGAGCCATCAGAATGAATGAGATGAAGTCGGTGATGAACTGGCCGTAGTTCAGAGTGACGGCTGGAATGGCGGCGATGGCCTCGGTAGTTGCGGTGGCATCGACTGCATCAACGCCTGGCTTCAATGTGATGACGAGTTTCTTGAAATCGACCTCGGACAGAAGCATGCCGAGTGGCGGCATGAAAACATTGTCGACGAGGGATTTCACCACGGTTGCAAAGGCCCCACCAATCATGATGCCGACCGCCATGTCGACCAGGTTGCCTTTGAAAGCGAACTCTTTGAATTCCTTGAACATGCTTGGAAATTAGCGGGGTTCGGTGAGGGATGGGAAGAAGGAAAATGCGCGGCGGGTAGGTTTGATCGTTTGTTTTTCTTCACCGCAGAGACGCAGAGGTCGCCGAGGGACGCAGAGTTTTAAATTGAGAGTGAAAATATAGAGAGCCCGCAGTGTAAAATTGAAGTTTAGAGTTTAAATTTTAAAGTTTCACTCGCGGATCAGTTTTTCAATCTCTGCTGCGGTCCAGGCCGGGGCGTCGGTTGGGGTGAGGGATTCGTTGAGGGAATCTGCCAGGGCTTTTTTGGAGCTTTGGAGTCGGACGACTTTTTCTTCGACGGTGTTTCTCGTGAGAAGGCGGAAAACGGTGACGGGTTTGGTTTGGCCGATCCGGTGGGCGCGGTCGGTGGCTTGGTCCTCGGCGGCGGGGTTCCACCATGGATCGAAATGAATCACGATGTCTGCTGCTGTTAGGTTCAGGCCATATCCGCCGGCTTTGAGCGAAATGAGGAAAACCGGGGGGCCATCGGGCGATTGGAAATGATCCACCAATGATTGGCGGTTTCGGGTTTGGCCATCGAGTCGGATCGAAGCGATGCCGATTTCATCGAGCGCTTTGCCGATCTCGACGAGTTGTTTCTGGAACTGGGAGAAAACCAGAATGCGGCTGCCTGCGGCGATGGATGACTCGGCGATTTCGAGGAGTCGCTCCAATTTCGCGGATCGGCGCGTGATGGGGAGGGCGCTGAGTTTTTCCGAATCGAACAAGGCGAGGTCGCAACAACTCTGGCGCAGGCGCAACAGGGTGGTGAGTTGTTGCATGCGGGCGGCGGCGGTTTGGCCGGAGGAGCGGATTTCATCGATCAAGCGCAGGCCTTGTTTCTGGATTTCGCGGTAGGTGGATTCTTGGTCACGGGAAAGCGTACAGAACTCGTCGATGAGGATTTTCGATGGCAGATCGGGCGCAACCTCGGTTTTGGTGCGGCGGAGGGTGAAAGGGGAGGTTTTGAGCCGGAGCAGAGCCGCCGTCCGGGTTTGGGTTTCCGGGGCTTTGAGTGGGGTTTCGTAGCGATCTTGGAAATCCTTTCTCGTGCCCAGCCAGCCGGGCTGGACGAAACGGAAGATAGCCCACAGATCTCGGGCGGAGTTTTCCACGGGAGTTCCGGTTAGGGCGACCCGATACGTTGCGTTGATTTTGGCGACGGCTTTGGAGTGATCCGTATCCGGGTTCCGGATCAGCGAGGCTTCGTCGATCACGGCAATCGAATATTGCTGGCGGAGGTGCCAGGCGAGGTCTCGGGCAAGGGTGGCGTAAGTGGTCAGGATCACGTCCGTAGGCTCGATTTTTTCTCTCAAATTGTCCCGTTGGGTTCCGTGGAGGGTGATGACCCGGCGACCCGGAGCAAAGCGTTCGAACTCGGATTTCCAGTTTCCGAGCAAGGACGTGGTGACGACGATCAGGACCGGGGAGGGTTGTGAATAAGTTGAGAAAAAGTGTTCGATGCAAGCGATCGTTTGTAACGTTTTACCTAATCCCATGTCGTCGGCAAGCAGGGCTCCGCCGAATTTTGTAAGGCGTTCAATGAGCCAAGAAAACCCAGCGATTTGGTAGGGTCTAAGTGTCGCGTTAAGTGAATGATTGTGAATAACTTGTGAACATACTTCTTGATTATCAACAAGCGTTGATTGTTTGAGAATGTTACCTATTTCACGGATGATTTCGGCACTAGCTCGCTTGGCTGTAAAACGACCGCTTTGCTGTTGGAGATCGAGATCTTCGAAGAGGGGATCGATGAGATTTTCGATATCGTCGGAGAGGATGATTCGTTGATTCGACGGGGAGTTTTTGGATCTGAGTAGGCGTCGGATCTCGGCGGCGGGGATGGTTTCGCCGTTCTCGTTGTGAAAGCTGAGATTGAAATCGAGGGATTCGCTGGAGGAGGAAAGGATCTCGATCCGGGGTGAAATGACCACGTAGGAAGAGGCCAGTTTTTGGATGGATGGGCTGAGTTCAACCTGCCAATTCGGGGGGAGTTTGAGGAGTTGCCGAGTCAGAAAATCGCGGATTCGTTCGGGGTCGGTAAGCTCGTATGAGGTATCGGAAAGCGGGGTGAGAAACTGTGAAATGAGGCGAAGCGCGTGGCTTTCTGCTTGGGGATTTCTCGAAATCAGGCGGGTTCCCTCAAGGCTGGGAAGCGGTTGTGAATAACTTGTGTGAAACGTGGCTTGGAGGCGGGAATCGCTGCCGGAAAGGGTAAATTGGAATGATGGATCGGCAGAAATGAATTGGAGCGATTCGAACCAAACCGACGCGCTGAAGTCGATGAAACCTTGGATTTGATCGAGGTCTCGGAGAAACACGGGGATTTCGAGAAATGTGGGTTTCCCAGCGGCTAGGGTGTTGAGGATGGGCAGGACTGCTGGGGAGAGTTCTCCGTTTCCGATCTGGGCAATGGAGGTGGGGGAAAGGTTCCAGAAGGTGTCGCCGATTTTGGAGATTTGGTCTGCTCCCGGGGTGAGTTGGATGGTTTCGCCGGAGAGCGTGCAATCGCCGATACGGAGCTGGGTGCGGGTTTCGATGGCGAGGCTGCCATCCGGGCTGGTGATTTCCGGGTGGTTTCGGGCGAGGGTGAGGAATTCCGCGAGCTTTTGGCCGTTCAGCGCGAGCTGGAGGGTGGTGCTGGAGGTTTGCTTTTGGGAAATCAGCCAAGCCGTGAGGCGTCGATCTGCTGGCATTGGCGCGTGATCCGAACTGCTGAGGCAGATCGCGGCGTGGCCTTTTTTCAAAGCCGTTTGCCATGGGCCTTGGAAGCGGATTTTCCATGCAACTTCGGGAATGGATATTGGGGGTTGGATATTGGGTTTCGCCGGAACCTGCTTGGGCGGGGAGATCAGATGCAGCCCGACCGCAATGGCATGTGGGCAAAACGCTCCTTCGCGTTGATTTCGGGGGCACGGACATTTGGCATCGAACCATGTGGCCGTGCGGGCGATGACTGTGGTTCGGTAGGTGCGCGTGCCGATTTTTAACGTCCCTTGGAAACCATCTGGGGTGGATTCGGAAGAGATCACCGAGCCGGTGTTGAACAATCCCTGCGCCTCCTTGAAATCCTGCCATGCAGCAGCTTTGCGGAGAGTGGCTTCATCGAAGGACGGCATTGAGATGAAGGATGGGAGATTTGGTTGCCGGGAAAAACACTAATTTCACGGATTGGTGAAAATTAAGAGGATTAACCGCAAAGATCGCAGAGAACGCAAAGAGGCTGGGTTTAGATTTTTGTAATTCAGTTTTGTTCACACGAATCTTTGTGCTCTTTGCGATCTTTGCGGTTAATGATCTTCAATCCTCAAAAGAAGAAGCCGGGGTTTCTTGCTTCAAGGCAAACTTGCGGATTTGAAATTTATAGGATCCGAAATTGATCAATAATCCGTGCTCGAGTTTTGATGATTTTAGGTAGCCGAGAATTTGTGCTTCGTGCTCGGGAGACAGATTTCTTGCTGTCTTTAACTCAAGGATCAAATGATTCTCAACCAGAATATCTGCACAGTAATCTCCGATTACTGTGCCGTCTTCGTCGTAGACTTTTATGGGTGCCTGTTGTTCGACGATTAATCCTTGTTTACGGAGCCGATGAGTTAAAGCGTTCTCATACACTTTTTCCAGATGGCCGTGGCCATGATAAACATGAATGTTATAGGCGGTTTGTCTTACCAGATTGCAAAGAGAAGTGATGTCTTTCATATGTTAGAGGGGATGAAATAGGTTTGATATTTTCCTCTCATTTCAAAGTAAAAAATCAAATAGGATATCAAGTAACCCAACTATTTCATTCCCATCTTTCTATGTGCTCTATGCGATCTTTGCGGTTAATCCTCTTCCATCCCATGAAGAAATCCCTCAGCAATCCCATACATCGCTTGTCTCTTCTCTTCTGAAAATTTCTGCCAATTTCTCGCCATCATCGATGAGCGGGGATTTTTCAGGAAGAGTTCCTGGTGGTCGCCGACGAAGGTCCAGAACAGGGCGTCCCATGTTTCGGTCCAAGGGCCTTTGGTTTCGTCGGACATTTTCAGGACGTAGTTGGATCCGGAGATGTAGGGTTTGGTGGTGAAGGTTCCGCCATCGGCGAACTGCGACATGCCGTAAACGTTGGGAACCATGACCCAATCGTAGGCATCGATGAAAAGTTCCATAAACCATTTGTAAACTTCGTTGGGATCGAAGCGGCAGAGCAGCATGAAATTGCCGAGCACCATGAGTCGCTCGATATGGTGGCAGTAGGCTTCGTCGTGAAGTTGGCGGATGATGCGATCGATGGGAGGGATGCCGGTGGTGGCCTCGTAGAATGATTTCGGGATGGGTCGGGTGTGTTGGAAGAAATTGAGTTTGCGGATTTCCGTGCCGCGATGGCGGTAAACGCCGTGCATAAATTCCCTCCAACCGATGATTTGGCGAATAAAGCCTTCTAACGAATTCAGCGGAATGCGATCCTGATGAGCGAGCGCGGCATCGACGATTTCCTGAGGTGTCAGCAAGCCGATGTTCAGCATCGGTGTTAGGACGGAGTGATTGATGAAAGCGTGTTCGGTGGAGATCGCATCTTCGTAGATGCCGAAGTCTTGGAAGCGTTCGTTGAGAAACGTTTTCAGCCAAGCTTTGGCATCGGCGCGGGTGACGGGATAGCGGAAATGTTTCGCGTTTCCCGGGTTGTTAGGAAAATGGGTTTCAATGTGTGAGATCGCGGCTTTGACGTGTGGGTTGTGCGGGGTTTTCGGCGCGAAGGGTGGGGTGAAGGTCTTGGGGAGTTTTTTGCGATTGTCTTCATCAAACGACCATTGCCCGCCGGTCGGGTTGCCATCGGCATCGACGAGGATGCGCATGCGTTTCCGCTGGGCTTGGTAAAACGTCGCCATGAACGGTTTTTTCCGGCGGGCGATGTT
The DNA here is from genome assembly GCA_040384845.1 of Verrucomicrobiota bacterium. Taxonomy (GTDB): domain Bacteria; phylum Verrucomicrobiota; class Verrucomicrobiia; order Verrucomicrobiales; family Akkermansiaceae; genus Luteolibacter. The sequence continues at coordinate 35,889 of JAZKIL010000019.1, forward strand.
TTCTTCGAGAAACTCCGGTGGAGAGAGAAACGCTGGTGATGGATGGATGTGAAGTGAAACGCCGCGCGCTTTTGTAAAAGCATTCAATCGCTTTTCGAGAATGAAATCATGCGGATAGGCGAGATGGATTTCGGTGAGTTTTTTGGGAAGCTTGTCGCGGAAATCCTGAGTGTGTGGAATGACATTTACGTCATAACCAAGCGTCCGAAGTTCTTCCGCGTAGGCCTGCATCGAAGCGCGGTGCAGGACGAGTTTTTGTTTGTGAAATGCGACCGGATATTTGGGATCATTTCCAAACATCAATGGATCTTCGGCGAGATAGACGGGTCGGCCTTTCGCGAGGGCGGGATGCTTTTCGAAAAGCTGATGAGGAAAAACGAGCGTTGCGGATGACATCGGGCCGGGGGTTAGAGGGATGTTTTGGCTTTCGCGTAAGGGAGGCGGGTTGGCTGGCTGAGTTGGAAATAGGTATCGAGAGCTGTGGAGGCAAGAGAACCGAGGGCGGTGAGATCAATGGAGCCATCGGCTGCGAGATGTTCTTCGGGAAGCTGCACCAGGCGGACTTTACCGATGATGAGGATGGTGTCATTGGCGGTGATTGGGATGGTTTCGACCAGATCGAGGGCGAAGCGGAATCGCGATTCGGCGACAAATGGCGCGGCGATTCCGGGTTCGAAGTGAGGCGTCAGTCCGGTGGCTGTGAATTCCGAGACGTCGCGGGGGTAGCGGGCGGAGCAGTGGTGGGCTTGTTCGAGGATACCGGAATGAACGTGATTGATGGTGTAGGAACGGGTTTCGAGGATGTTGGCTAGTGTGTGCCGATCCACCAGATCCGGGCGCGAGACCAAGCCGATCAGGGCGGGATTTGAGCCGAGGTGGGTGACGGTGGAGAAAGGTGCGAGGTTGGTTTGGCCAGCACGATTGACCGATCCGATCAGGGAAATGGGTTTCGGGCCTGGCAGGGTATTGGCGAATTGAACGCGGGCGAGCTTCTCCATCGCTTCGATGTCTGTTAGATGGATGTTTTTCATCTGGCCTACTACTAAGCGAGGTTTTGAAGCTGGGAAGGAGAAAGATTCGCGAATTTTGCTTGGTAATAGGGGCTCGAACTTAAAAACTCCCCCGAAACAGCCCAACCGATAAACCCAACCATGATTCAAGAAACAACCCCGAAAAGCTTAGCGATTGCCATGATGAGCGCCGTGCTAGGAGCCAGTGCCGTTCAGGCCGATGTGAAACCGAATGCCCTTTTCTCCAATGGAGCGGTGCTTCAGCGGGGGCAAGTGGTTCCTGTTTGGGGAACTGCGGATGATGGCGAAAAAGTGACGGTTGAGTTCGGGAAACAGAAAGTCAGCACCACTGCGCAGGGTGGGAAATGGCGGGTGGATTTGAAGTCGCTCGAAGCAGGTGGGCCTTTTACGATGAAAATATCCGGAAACAATAAGCTGGAGATCAAAGATTTGTTGGTGGGTGAAGTTTGGGTGTGCTCGGGACAATCCAATATGGAGTGGAAACTAAACCAAGTGGATCCAAAGAAAGAAGTGCAAGCCCAAGCGAACTTTCCGAAGGTTCGGATGTTCACTGTGAAACGCGCAACAGCCATCGAGCCGCTAACAGAACATGAAGGTGCATGGAAGACCAGCACTCCAGAGAATGTCGGTGCCTTTTCGGCGGTTGGATATTTTTTCGCGCTCGATCTTCATGAAAAACTCGGCGTGCCGATCGGTATGGTCAGCTCATCATGGGGCGGAACTCCGGCACAAGCATGGACCAGCCTCGAAGGGTTTGAGGGACATCCAGGGCTGCAAGGTTTCACGAACAACGCAACCTCGTTGAAAGCGAAGCCTCCAGAAAAAGCCCCGGGTCCGAATCACCCCACCTCGCTCTACAACGGAATGATCGCACCCATCGTTCCTTACGCCATGAAGGGCGTGATCTGGTATCAGGGTGAATCGAATGCGAGACAGTCGAAACAATATCAAACCTTGTTCCCGGCGATGATCGCCGACTGGCGGAACAAATGGAAGCAGGGGAATTTCCCGTTCATCTATGTACAGATCGCTCCGTACAAGGATCAGCCTCCCGAAATCCGTGAGGCACAGCTTCTAACACTTTCAAAATCCGAGAACACCGCCATGGTCGTGACCACGGATGTGGGCGATGCAAATAACATTCACCCGATTGCAAAACAACCGGTCGGACATCGTCTCGCGCTCGCAGCCCGTGCCACAGTTTACGGTGAGAAAATCGTATACTCAGGTCCGCTCTATGATTCGATGAAAGCCAGTGGCGATGCGATTGAGCTCAGCTTCAAACATGTCGGTGGTGGACTCGTCGCCAAAGATGGCGATTTGAAAGGTTTCACGATTGCTGGTGAGGATGGAGCTTTTGTTCCAGCTAAAGCCGTGATCAAGGGTAATAAAATCGTGGTGTCGGCAGATGGTGTGAAATCACCGAAAGCCGCGCGTTACGGTTGGGTCAATGTGCCTGATGTGAATTTGTTTAATAAGGAAGGTTTGCCGGCATCGCCGTTTCGGACGGATGTGGAATGAATTTCTCCGAGAGAAAGATTAGGGGGAATAGCTGGGGTTGATATGCTCTACGGAGAGCACGGAATATACGGAGTAAAGAGAAGCAGTGCGTAGCTCCCGTGTATTCCGTGCCTTCATTGGTAAAGAAATGATCCACCTGCGAATCACGTCAATGCAGGTTGATAACTTGAATCATGAAAAGCGGACAGGAATGTCCGCACTCCTTATCGGTCTCTCAAGATCTCGTTGTTGTCTCCTATGAGAAGGTTCTTTGGTTTGATGGGGGTGTCCGAGTAACCAAACGCCATGATGGCGACGCGTTCGCCTTTTTTGATGAGGTGGGCGGCGCCACCGTTGATGAGAATTTTTCCGGTTCCCGGAGGGCCTTCGAGGACGTAGGTTTCCAAGCGGGCGCCGGTAGTGATGGAGGCGACGAGAACTTTTTCGCCCGGCCAGAGATCGGCGGCGTCCATGAGGTCGCGGGGAATTTCAATGCTGCCCTCGTACTCGACATCGGCCTCGGTGATGACGGCGCGGTGGAGCTTGGATTTTAGGACCTCGCGGGTCCATGAGTTGGATGTTATCTTCCGAAACATTTGTTTGGGGAACGAACACCTTGGAAGGTGGTTGAGTCAAGTTCAGATAAGAGAAAACAATCTGGGTCAGAAATAAAGTATTTCAACGCAAAGCCGCAAAGATCGCAGAGTTACGCAAAGCCAATGCTATGAAACTTTGGTTAAATAAGGTCCATGAGTTGGATGTTATCTTCCGAAACATTTGTTTGGGGAACGAACACCTTGGAAGGTGGTTGAGTCAAGTTCAGATAAGAGAAAACAATCTGGGTCAGAAATAAAGTATTTCAACGCAAAGCCGCAAAGATCGCAGAGTTACGCAAAGCCAATGCTATGAAACTTTGGTTAAATAATGAAAACGCACGGAGGAGAGGCAAAAGAGAGTGGCGGTTTCGACGCGGAGGACAAGATCGCCCAGGGTGACAGGGATGAAGCCGGCGGCTAGGGCGGCTTCGGTTTCTTGAGGGGTGAAATCGCCTTCGGGGCCAACTAAGATCGTTACGGATTCGATTTCTGGGTGCGCGCTTAGGATTTCACGGAAATTTTGTGGGTTCTCTGCAAGCGAGGCGATGAGGTTGAGCTCCGATGCGTCAGGGGATTTGATCCATGAGTCGAAGCTGATGGGATCGGCGATGACGGGAATGGTGAATTGGGCGCATTGCTTGCAGGCCTCGAGGGCGGTGCGACGCCATCTCTCGGCTTTCTCATCCCCAGGCGAGACGATGGTGTTGCGAGTGACGAGTGGTTGGATTTTTGAAACGCCTAACTCGACAGCTTTTTGGACGATCCAATCCATGTTTTTTCCTTTGGGAATGGCTTGGGCGAGAATGATTTCTGGAAGCGGAGTGAGTTTGCATTCCGCGAGTTCAAGCATGAGATCGACCCGATTTTTGGAAACGGCAAGCACACGGGCCTCGGCAAAATTTCCCAAACCATCGAACACCGTGATCGTCGCACCGGATTGGACGCGGAGAACTTGGGCGAGGTGCTTTGCTTCGTCGCCCTCTAAACATGAAGATTCAGTCCAGTTTTGGGGTGGTAGATAGAAGCGGGACATTGGAAAGTGGAAGGTGCCGAGTGATCAGTGATCAGTGATCAGAGAAAGAGTTAAAATGTCAGAAACGTTTCTAACATTTGTTTGCCGTGTTCGGTGAGGATGGATTCCGGGTGAAACTGGACGCCGTGGACGGGATATTCTTTATGGCGGAGACCCATGATTTCGTTTTCTGCAGTCCATGCGGTGATCTCCAAACAATCGGGTAACGTCTCGCGTTTCACGATGAGTGAGTGGTAGCGGGTGGCTTCGAATGGATTGGGCAAGCCGGCGAACACGCTGCTGCTGTTGTGATGGATGGGCGAGGTTTTGCCATGCATCAAGCGATCTGCGCGGACGACATCGCCGCCGTAAACTTGGCCAATGGATTGATGTCCGAGGCAAACACCGAGGATGGGAGTGGTTGGGCCGAGCTCGCGGATGAGTTCGAGAGAAATACCTGCTTCGTTGGGGGTACAAGGACCGGGTGAGATGCAGATTTTCTCAGGAGCGAGTTTTTTTACATCATCCACCGTGAGCGCGTCGTTACGGAAAATTTTCATCTCCACGCCAAGCTCGCCGAAGTATTGGACGAGGTTGTAGGTAAAGGAATCGTAGTTATCTAAGATGAGGAGCATAAATTTCAATTTTCAAAATTCAAATTTCAAGGAAGAGGGGTCGATTAATCCTTTAGCGTTTTTGCTAAGGCGATGGCGCGCAGGAGGGCTTTGGATTTGTTGACGGTTTCGTTGTATTCGTAGGTGGGATCGGAATCGGCGACGACTCCGGCACCGGCTTGGACGTGGGCTTTGCCGTCTTTCAGGAGACAAGTACGAAGAGTGATGCAGGAATCGTGTGAGCCATCGAAGCCGAAATAACCGACCGCTCCCGCATACGCGCAGCGTTTGTTTTTTTCGAGAGAGTTGATGATCTGCATCGCGCGGATTTTCGGTGCACCGGATACGGTTCCTGCAGGAAACGTGGCGCGGAGAACATCGTAGGCGGTGTGCGATGGATCGAGTTCACCCGTGACGTTGGAAACGATGTGCATGACGTGACTGTAACGCTCGATGATCATGAAATCGTCGACTTTAACTTTGCCGTGTTTCGCGATGCGTCCGACGTCGTTGCGTGCGAGGTCGACGAGCATGAGATGTTCGGCGCGTTCTTTGGGATCGTTCAAAAGATCGGTTGCTAATGCATCGTCTTCTTCCTGGGTTTTACCTCTCCAACGCGTGCCGGCAATCGGGCGGATGTCGATACGACCTTGGATCGAACGCACATGCACTTCGGGTGAGGAGCCGACGAGTGCGAAGTCGCCCATTTCCAGAACGAACATGTAAGGCGATGGATTGACGTGGCGGAGGGCCCGGTAGAGATCGACCGGGCTTTGATCGAAGTCGGTCGTGAAACGTTGGCTGGGGACGAATTGGAAGATGTCGCCTGCTTTGATGAATTCTTTGCCATCGCGCACCATCTGTTCGTATTCGGCTTGGGTGGTGTTAGAAACGGCGGGTTCGTCGATGATTTCCGCGAGTCCGTTCAGGGCTGGGACGTGAAGCGGGCGGTCGAGAATTTCAATGATCGCCGCAATGCGTCCGGAGGCAGCGGCGTAGGCTTCGGCGTGCGATGGATGTTCGTCGAGAAACGCATTTGCGATGATCTGCAAACGACGCAGGCGGTGATCGAATACTAACAGAGTATCCGCGAGCATGAACAAGGCATCTGGGATGCCGAGGGAATCCGGTGGAGAATCGCCGAGGGTGGGTTCGAACTGCCGCACGGCATCGTAAGAGAGGTAGCCGACCATGCCGCCGGAAAACGGAGGCAGGGCGGGATTGGCGACAGGACGGAACGGAGCCATTTCGCGCTCTAGCGCGGCGAGAACGTCATCGGGTGCGGTGATCGCGCGGGATTTGTTGCCTTCGGTGACGGTGATTTCCTTGCCGTGAGCGGTGAAAATTCGTTTCGGGCCTGAGCCGATGATCGACCAGCGACCGCCTTTATCCGTGGCTTCAGCCGATTCCAAGAGGAAGGAATGCTTTGCATCACGGAGTTTGAGATAGGCGGAAAGGGGAGTTTCGAAATCGGCAGCAAGCTGGGTGAATACCGGAACGACGTTTCCTTGTTTAGAAAACGTCTCGAAAGCTGCCAGGGATGGCTCTACAGGATTTTGACTCACGGGCGGGAGAATGAGATGAAAAGGGGTGTGAGGTCAATGGTGGGCATTTAAGATGATTCGGGCGGTGGGGATTCCTTTCACCGCAGAGGCGCAAAGGTCACTGAGGGTCGCGGAGCTGGACTGATGAAACTAGGCAGGAACAGTTATTATATATGTGAAGCTAATTCATTCATCTCTATTTTTCACTCTGCGTTTCCTCGGCGACCTCTGCGCCTCTGCGGTGAAATCTATTCCCTAAGCCGACTTGCAAAAATGGGTTTCGGGGTGGAAGCTGCGGCGTGGCCATTGCATTGAATGATTTGAAGAGAAGCTTGCCAGACGGCGGGTTGTTTGGTGGCGCGGCGTGGCAATGGTCGCCGGAGCCGCTGAAACTCAGTGCGGCGGAGGCGAAGGAAATGATGGCGATGGGGCATCCGCTGGCGAAATTTCAACAAGCCTGCGATCTGCTTTACCGTCGATCCGCTGCGGGAAAGATCGAGCCATGGCTGGCGGAGTTGTTAGATGAAGGGAAACCGGATTGGCTGGCCGCTCTGCAACGCGACCTTGGGATGGCGGAACAATTTCCCCGAGTGATTCGTCCGGATTTGATTTTAGCCAAAGGTCATTTCGCCGTTTCCGAGCTCGACAGTGTGCCGGGTGGAATCGGGATCACGGCATGGCTTTCAAAAACGTATGCCGAGGCGGGCTATGAGGTTCTGGGCGGTGCGGATGGAATGATCGATGGCTTCCGCAAGCTGATGCCGGAGGGCGGTGATATTTTGGTTTCCGAAGAAGCGAACGATTACCGTCCGGAAATGGCGTGGTTGGCGGAGCAGTTAGGCGCGGATTGGAAGGTGGAAAACGCCGAGGAATACGAGGACTGCGGACGGGAGATGTATCGGTTCTTTGAGTTGTTCGATTGGGAGTCGATGCCATACGCGCGGAAGCTCGCTGAGAAATCTGCCAGCGGGGAGGCGAGCATCACTCCGCCGTTCAAAGCGCATTTGGAGGATAAGCTTTGGCTGGCATTATTTTGGTCGCCTGCTTTGAAAAAGATTTGGGAGCAGTCCCTGCGAGGGAGTCATTTGCGTCGATTACGAGAATGGATTCCGTTCGGCTGGGTGATGGATCCCGAGCCACTTCCCCCGCATGCTGCGCTGCCACGGCTTAACGCACATTCATGGGATGAGGTAGGTGAGTTTTCTCAAAAAGAACGTCAGTTGGTTTTGAAAATCAGTGGCTTTCACGAAACCGCCTGGGGATCGCGCGGAGTGTTTATCGGTCACGATCTTTCCGCTGCGGAGTGGCAAGAGCGGTTGCGGTTCGCGCTGGAGCAATCTGCCGAGCAACCATGGTTGATGCAGGAGTTCCATGAGGGTCGGCGCTTTACGCATCCGGTTTATACCGAAGATGGCAGCGTGAAAATGATCGAGGTGCGGGCGAGGTTGTGTCCTTACTTTTTCACCGATAAAGAAGGCGAAACCACGTTTGGTGGTTGCCTGGCAACCTTGGTTCCAGCGGATAAGAAAAAAATCCACGGCATGAGCGATGGGATACTCGTGCCGTGTGTGATTGGGGAGTAGCGGCGATCATCGGTCGCCGTATGAACGGGGGGATACAGAGAAGAAAATCAACCGCAAGGATCGCAAAGAACGCAGAGAAAAGAGGCTTTATGTTATTTCTCAGAATACTCGTAAGCGTAGATTCCATCGATCACAGACTGTGTTTTTGCTTCCAGTGCACTTTGCATCGCCGAATGTGTTGTCAGTAGATATACCTTCGTCCCACTTGAACATGCCCAGCATCTAACCGTTTTCTTAGAGAGATCATTTCTATCAAGAAATGTAATTTTGGCTAATCGACTTAAATCAAGGTATTCTCCTGAGCGTTTCTGTGCTTCAGCAGTTGTTGAGTAATCCTCTATCGATAAAAAATAATTTCCAGTCGTAGGTCCGTGATATCCGTCTAAAGTTTTCTTGGATCTGATTCTGGCGCATTCAAACGAAATGGGGCTGTATGTTTTTCTGTCCTGCGCTTCAAGTTGATCGATGGAGACGTATTTGCTCTCTCCGATATCAATGATTTGGTAACCGATCTTATCAACGATGAATGCGAGATTTTCTTTTTTAGTAGATCTTGAACAGCCAAGAGACAATACAATGCAAAATACAGAGATGAGGTTTAAAAAAGTATTAGGTTGGGAGTGTGAAGCCATGATGGGTGCGGAGCTAACCAAGAACTAGGAACTACTAACTAAGAACTCTATTTAAACTTCTCGTTTCACACGGCGACCGATGATCGCCGCTACGTTACCTACTCCCATGATCAATGGCGTCGCAGATGGCGGGGAAGATTTGGCGTTTTCTTGAAACGACTCCGGGGGCGGCGTAAAGGGTGTCATCGATGCGTGTGAAGGGGAGGGCGGCGATGATCTTTTCTGGGCCGACGGCGAGGACCATGCTTTTGAGAAGGGCGACATCAGTGATCACGAGCACGGCGATGTTGTAGCCTTTTTCAAATTGGAGATCGCGCAGGGCTTTTTCTAACTCCTCGCGGCGGGCTTTGAAGCCGTGGAGGTCGCGTTCTTCGACTTGGGAGACGCTGATGAACATGCCTTGTTCGTTAAATTCCTTGCGGTCGGTGTGGATGATTTCCTCGGCAGTGCCGTTTGCCATGAGTGAACCAACGGCGAAAAACTCTGCGGCGAATTCTTTCGCATCGACGCGTGCGATTCCGCTGAGCCAGGTCAGCATTTTTTTATCGAGCGCGGTGGTGGTCGGAGATGTTAGACACAGGGTATCGGAAACGATGCCGCCACAAAGGCAGAGCGCGACACCGGGTGCCGGGATGAGATCCCTGTGGAAAAATTTACGGGCGACGAGTGTGCAGGTTGAGCCGACCGGTTCGTTGAGGTAACGGATGGGTTCGCGCGAAACGAGGTCGCCGGAGAGGCGGTGGTGATCGATGACTTCTGTAATGGTCGCTTCTTCGATTCCGGTGATGGCTTGGGCGTATTCGTTGTGATCGACGAGGGCGAAGCGGAGTTTCGGGGGATCTACCAAATCGGATTTTGCGAGCACGCCGACCATGGCATCCGAACCGGTTTCCATGACGGGGAATAGGTCCTGATCGACGGCGACGAGTTCTTTGCGGATTTTGGAAACGGGTTCTTTGGAGTTCACGGAGATGAACTTTGTTTCCATCACGTGGCGCACGGTGCGGGAGCAACGGATGAGTGTGCTGGCGCTGGCCGTGTCTTGGCGGCAACGGAGGAGGACGGTGCCTTTTGCAACCGCGAAGTCTTTGATGTCATCAGAAACGATATTCTGACCTGTGACTAACAAAGCACGCGCACCGGACTCGATGGCGAGGCGTTGGACGATGGGTCGGTCACCACAGATCACGAGGAAATTTCCGACGTTGCCTTCGTCAGCGGCTTGTTTGAGGCGGGCTTTCACGGTGTCTTGCGAGGATGCACCGACGAGGAGGATGAGATCTTCTTCATCGTCCTGATCACAAATTTTTGCTCCCAAGCTCTCTGCATCCAGGGTCTTGGCGAGGTTATTGAGCGAAGCGTGTACGGTCCGGACACTGATGCCCTCGGTGTTTGCGGGGAGAAGAAGTTTGAGGAGGTTGATGTATTGGAGCATCCCCGCGACCGAGCCATCATCATTGACGACGGGGACGCAACGGATGGTTGCGCTAAACATCCGGTTGTAGGCGGTGAGGAAAGTGTCGGAAGGTTTTACGGAAATGATATCGCGTTTGCAGATCATTCCAGCATTCGTGCGGGCATCAGTCAAAAGCTCCGGAGCTTCGAAACCGGCTTTTTCAAGGACCCATTTGGTCCGTTGTGAAACATCGCCGCAACGGGCGGCTATGGCATTGGGTTCATCACCACAGGCACGAAGCAAGGCGGCGTGACCGATGGCAGAGCAAACTGCATCGGTATCGGGGTTTTTGTGTCCAATGACGTAAAAAGGGAACATCGCCGCATCTTTGTTTATAAGCCCAAAAGTGCAATCTAAAATCTCAAGTTTCAAACTTCAATTTCCAAGGAAGAGTAGGATCGCTTCTAACTCTTGTTGTTTTTTGGAAATTGAAGTTTTCACATTCTTTCCGGGCAGCGGATACCTAAGAGGCCTAGACCTTGTTCTAAGATGGTGGAGGAAAGCTTGCAGAGGGCGAGTCGGCTGGATTTGAGGGGTTCTTCGGATTTGAGGACAGGGCAGGCCTCGAAGAAGGAATGGAAGGCGCGGGCTAGCTCTAACAAGTAGTTCGCGAGGAGGTTGGGGCGGTGATCCTCGATGACCATCGGCAGGACCTCACCAAAACGGGCAAGGAGGCGGGCGAGGTGAATTTCCTCGGGTTTCTCTAACTGAATCGCGACAGCAGTGGCATCGAACTCGCCGTCTAGTTTGCGGAAAATGGAGCGGATACGTACACTCGAATACTGGAGGTAAGGTGCGGTGTCTCCTTGAAGGGCGAGCATGCGATCCCATGCAAACACGTAATCGGTGAGGCGGTTCTGGGAAAGCTCGGCGAATTTCACTGCGCCGATCCCGACGATTTCGGCAATCTCTTGGGCTTCTTTGCCTTGGAGCTCTGGGTTCTTTTCGGCGATGGCCGCGGCGGCGCGCTCGACGGCTTCTTCGAGCACATCGGTCAGGCCGACGTTGTCGCCGGAGCGGGTTTTCATCAATTTGCGGTCCTCACCGAGAATCGAACCGAAAGAGATGTGGCGGAAGTCGCCGGTTTTTCCCCAACGTTGCGCGGCCTCGAAAATCTGGCGGAAATGGAGTTGTTGTGGGACGCCAACGACATACCAGACCTGATCCGCGTTCCAGGTATCGATGCGGTATTGGATGGTGGCGAGGTCGGTGGTGGCGTAGAGAAATCCGCCATCGGCCTTGCGGATGATCGCTGGGTTATCGGTCCAGCCGTCTTCGCGGTGGACTTTGAATGGATCTTGGCTGGGGTCTTTCGAGTTGTCGGAAAAAATGCACACCGCGCCGTTGCTTTCACGCGCGAGGCCTTTTTCGAGAAACTCATCAACCAAACCCGCGAGCATGTCGTTGTAAAAACTCTCACCCAGCCAGTGATCGAATTTCACATCCAAGCGATCGTAAATTTTCTGCAGGCCGAATTTTGAAACATCGATGCATTGTTGCCAGATCGCGAGGTTCTCGGGATCTCCGGCTTGGAGTTTCACGAGCTCGTTTTTGCAAGTTTCCAGGACTGCGGAATCGTCTTTTGTCGAGGCGTTGACCTCGCGATACACGCGGACGAGTTCTTTGATCGGATCTTGTTCGAGTGCTCCGTGATTCAAACGAGTTTTCCAACCATGCAAGATCATGCCGAATTGCGTGCCCCAATCGCCGATGTGGTTGTCGGCAATGACTTCGAAGCCAAGAAAACGCGCGATGCGGCAGAGGGAATCGCCGATAATCGTCGAGCGTATATGACCGACGTGCATGGGCTTTGCGACATTGGGGGCGGAGAAATCGACAACGATGCGTTTGCCTTTTCCAAGCTCCGGGGTGCCGAGGCGGGGATCTTTCAGCAAGCCTTCGGCGTAAGCGGCGTAGGCTTCCGGGAGGATGGTGAAATTGATGAAACCCGGGCCATCGATTTTTGCGGTGGCGAGCCCATCGATATTCACTGCGTTGAGGATCTGTTCAGCAAGGGCGCGCGGATTGGATTTCATTCGTTTTGCTAGAACCATCGCGGAGTTGCTCTGGTAATCGCCGAAACGGAGATCGGCTGCGGTCATGAGATTGGGGGCAGTCGGTTCGCCTAAAACCGTTTCGAGGGCGACGGCGAGACGGGATTCAAGATTCTGAAGGAGGGTCATGGGATGAATACTAAAAAGAAATTTGAACCACAGATGGACGCAGATGAACGCAGATTGAAGAGAATTTTAAAAATCTATATTTATCTGTGTCCATCTGCGTCCATCCGCGGTTCGATTTAAAAATCTAAGCTAATGAAGAGAGCGGCTGGAAATAGGTAAGATCTTGGATCTATTTCATCAAGGCTCATTGTCATTGCGGACGGGCTTTGGATCTAGGATTTCCACAATTTCGTCACGGGTGTTAGCGATGGCCAGTCGGCGTCGGACTTCGCAGTTGGTGAACATTTTAGCGATCGCTGCGAGGGTGCGGAGATGCAGATGGTAATCTTTCCGCGGAACAATGAACAAAATGATAAAATGCACCGGAGCGTTATCGAGCGCCTCGAACTCGATTCCTTCTTTGGATCGGCCGAAGATGGCGACGACGTTTTCGAGGGTATCGGAGAACGTATGAGGAATGGCCACCCCTGAACCGATGCCGGTGCTAATCTGGGCTTCGCGTTCTTCTAGGGCTTGGAGGATGTCGTTGTAGCAGTTTCTCGGGATGTCTCCGCGCTCGGTCAGAAAGTCCACAAGTTCTACGATGGCGGGCCAATGCTCGGTCGCTTTCATGTCCAAAAGGATGTGATCGATATCGAGCAGTTTTCCTAACTTCATAAAAATCTCGTATTAAAACCCGACCCGACAGAGGGCGGTTGGGAAGGGGGAGTTATCGATCATGAGGGGGGTTTGCAAGAAGTTTTGTAAATCGCAAGTGATCCAAAGGGGTACAAGTTGGAGCAAGTAAATCAAAAATCAACAATGCAGTTTGATTACTGGCGAAACTTAAACCATATGGAGATTTTCGGTAAAAACACATCTACCGGGATCACCAACACATAACCCAAAGCTGTGAAGAATCCCAGCAGTCCAGAGCTTGCGGCGCGGTTGTGTCGGGCTTTGATGTTGAAGTCTGCGTTATCCTTTCTTAATAATATTTCACACCAAACTTTAGGCGCGATCTTGAAATTTGGTATGTTAACTGATTATCAAAAAGGACCGTTCTTACTCATGAAAACGCTAGTTTGGTTCATATTTATATGGCTTACGCCGTTCTTGCGCGCAGATCTACTTAAGCTTCCTTCGCGTGATGCCACCATAGTGATGCCCCTATTGGAGTCATTTAATTCCAATAAAACTTACAATGATGTTATCTTTATTCTTGGAAAAGCGGATATAGACATTGGAGGCGGGTCTTCTAAACATTCGAGCTTTCTTCTTGCCGGTGGAAAATCTATTAGAGTTGAGACGCGTGAACCGGATCCGCCGAAGGCGGATTTCATCGTTCGAGAAATCCCGCTGCATTCTCCTGACAATAAGGAAATTAGAATTATTTACAAAGAACCATAAGCGTTATCGGGAGTGCGGAGGCTTGCCTCCGCCGATGTCGGAGCGGAGCTTGCTCCGCGTTGTAGGTGAGATGCGCAGTAGAAAGAACAAACCCACCCGCGACGGAGCAAGCTCCGTCCACCCATGGCTGGAGCAAGCTCCAGCACTCCGGTTTCATGTTAACCTTGCAACTAAGTGTTTCCGACTGCATGGAGGGGGGCGCAGAGCGAATTCTCATGAGTAGAACAGGCAAAGAATTGATCATTGGCACCCGGGGCAGCGAACTGGCTTTGGTGCAGGCCACGGCGACCCAGGGTTTGTTGTCCGGTAAATTTCCGGATCTGTCGATCAGCCGTCAGATCATCAAAACTACGGGGGACCGCCGGACGGATGTCTCGCTCGCCAATGTCGCGAAGGCCGAGGGCACGTTTGATAAAGGCGTGTTCATTAAAGAGCTTGAAGAAGCGTTGGCTGATGGTTCGGTTGATATCGCGGTGCATAGTTTGAAAGACATGCCGACCGTGATCGATCCCAGGTTCGAGCTCGCGGCAACGCTTGAGCGCGCTCCGGTTCGTGATGTGTTGTTGACGAAACAAGCGGGCGGCTTGTCGGCGCTGAAAGCAGGCGCAAAAGTCGGCACCAGCAGCGTGCGGCGCGCGAAGCAGATCGAGTTTCTTCGGCCGGATTTGGTTCTGGTCGATCTTCGCGGAAATGTCCCGACACGGATTGAAAAGCTCGCGCAAGGTGATGAGTATGATGCGATCCTGCTGGCCGAAGCTGGTTTGGTGAGGTTGGGTTTCATCCCGGAATTTCCTGAAAACGATGAGGAATTGGTCGCTGCATCAGCGCCGGTGTTTTGCACGCGGCTTGCGGAGGATGTGTTTTTCCCCGCCGCAGGGCAGGGGGCGATAGGTTTGGAAATCCGCAAAGGCGATACGCGGTCGCTCGAACTCGCGGGCGCGATCGGACATGCGGAAACTTGGATCAAGGTCAAGGCGGAGCGCGAGTTTTTGCGTTTGCTCGATGGTGGCTGCCACACTCCGGTCGGTGTCTATTCTCATCTAGCAGGTTCTCAAATTCATCTTCACGCGCGCGTGTTTCCTGAAACCGGCGGCAAACCAAAAATCGGCTCTGCCACAGACACCGATCCCATCCAAGCGGCACTCAAACTTTTTCAATCCCTCAAATGACATCCAAAGGAATCTGCTATCTAGTCGGCGCCGGACCCGGCGACCTTGGTCTTGTAACTCTCCGCGCGAAGGAGTGCATCGAAATAGCCGATGTTCTCGTTTACGATGCGCTCAGTAGTCCGGAATTGCTTCGTTGGACCAAGCCTGGCTGCGAAAAAATCTATGTCGGAAAACGCGCGAAAGATCACGCAGTGCCTCAGGATCAGATCAACCAGATGATCGTCGATTTCACCAAAGCGGGAAAAATCGTCACTCGTCTGAAAGGCGGCGACCCAATGATTTTCGCTCGCGGTGGAGAAGAGGCGGCGGAGTTGGCGGATGCGGGCGTGGCGTTTGAAATCGTTCCGGGAATCAGCTCATCCATCGCCGGTCCAGCTTATGCGGGGATTCCGGTAACGCATCGCGATCACAACACGCAGCTCACCATTTTCACCGGACATGAGGATCCGACCAAAGGTTACACATCGATTGATTACGCCCAGCTAGCGAAAGCTCCCGGCACGAAAGTGTTCCTGATGGGCGTCGCGCGTTTGCGTGAAATCACCAGCTCATTCATTGAGCACGGCGCTGAGGCCGATACGCCGATCGCGCTGGTGCGATGGGCGACCACTGGATCGCAATGGACGATCGAAGGAACGTTGGAAACGATCGCCGAAATTGCTGAGAAGGCTGGATTTTCATCGCCTGCGGTGGCAGTGATCGGAAGCGTTGTTAAAGAACGCGCCAAGATCAATTGGTTCGAAAAACGTCCGCTGTTCGGAAAGAAAATCGTCGTGACACGCACTCGCGAGCAAGCCGGCGATCTCAGCAAACGCCTCCAAAATCTCGGCGCGGATGTGATCGAGCTGCCCACCATTCGGATCGAGCTTCCCGAGGACCGCGAGGGATTTGCGGAAGGTGTGACTCATGCGCACGAATACGATTGGTTGATTTTCACCAGCCCGAACGGGGTTGAAAAATTCTTTGATGCGTTTTTCGCCACCTATGACGATGCACGGAGTTTGGGAAATCCGAAGATCGCCGCCATTGGGCCGGGAACTGCCGCGAAGATCCGCGAATACCGGATCGGGGTCGATTTGCTGCCGAAGAAATTTGTCGCCGAAAGTTT
This sequence comes from Verrucomicrobiota bacterium, assembly GCA_040384845.1. Taxonomy (GTDB): domain Bacteria; phylum Verrucomicrobiota; class Verrucomicrobiia; order Verrucomicrobiales; family Akkermansiaceae; genus Luteolibacter. The sequence continues at coordinate 51,706 of JAZKIL010000019.1, forward strand.
GTTAGATGCTTTCAAGGAAATCAACATCGAGAACCAAACCGTGCTCTGGATCAAAGCCGCGGAGTCACGCGATGTGATTTACGATGGCCTCATGAAACTCGGCGCGATCGTCGATGAATGCATCGCCTATCGCACCGTCCCCGAATCCGATGATCCGACCGGCGCCCAAGCAAAATTCATTGAAGAAGGCGCAGATATGGTGACCTTCACTTCATCCTCTACCGCCGAACATTTCTTTGCCCTGGGTTTGCCATGGCCGGAAAAATGCGTTGCCGCGAGTATTGGGCCGGTGACAACCGAGACCCTGAAATCGTTAGATCACAAACCAGCGGTGGAAGCCGCCCAGCATGATATCCCGGGATTGGTGAAAGCGATTGAGAATTATTTCAGAAGGTAGGCAGGGACGTCTATCCTTAGACGTCCATATCTAACACGCGGACTCAAGGAAATAAGCCATTGGGATAACGACCACTGCCAGATATGGACTTTTAGGGATAAAAGTCCCTGCCTGGAATCACGGTCAACTCGGCGAGTTGACCCTATCCTTTTTCGTTACACAAAAAAACGCCCACTCTTTCGAGTGGGCGTTTCGTGAAGCTTAACCTTGCAGATCCGTGTAGGCGCTTTCACCGTGATCGTTTTGGTCGAGTCCGGTTTCTTCGCTGCGCTCATCGACGCGTAGGCCGACGGTGAACTTGGCGACTCCGAATGCGATGAGGGCTGCGAGGCCACTCCAACCGATGGTGATGAGAACCGAAACGGTTTGTCCCCAGACTTGTGAGCCCATGGAGATTGTATCGTTGTAAGCGCCGGATCCACCCATGTTCTCGAAGCAGAACACACCTGTGAGGATGGCTCCGACGATACCGCCTATGCCGTGCACGCCGAATACGTCGAGTGAATCGTCATATCCGAATTTGTGTTTCATCTTGATGGCGAAGAAGTAGCAGAGCATGGCGGAAACGGCACCGATGCAGAGGGCACCGGGAATGCCTGCTGTGCCGGAAGCGGGGGTGATGGCTACCAAACCTGCGACCGCGCCCGTAGCGGCGCCGACGGCGGTGACGACGCCTGTTAGAAGTTTTTCAATGATTATCCAAACAACCACTGCCGTTGCGCAGGCGACCTGAGTGACGAGCATTGCCATGCCGGCGATGCCGCCAGCGGAACATGCGGAACCGGCATTGAAGCCGAACCAGCCGACCCAGAGAAGCGATGCTCCGATGATGACGAGCGGGACGTTGTGTGGAGTGAGTGCTACTTTCCCGAAGCCTTTGCGTGGTCCAATCATGAGACAGCCAACGAGTCCGGCGACGGCTGCGTTGATGTGAACCACTGTGCCACCGGCGAAATCCAGGGCATGGAATTTATGGAAAAATCCTTCATTGATGTTCCAAGCCATGTGCCAGATCGGCAGGTAAGAAATCGTAAACCAGATGATGCTGAAAATCATCACAGCGGAAAATTTGATCCGCTCAGCGAAGGAACCAATGATTAAGGCTGGGGTGATGATGGCGAAGGTCATTTGGAAAACCACGAAGATGGTTTCTGGATAACCGCCAGCATCGCTGTCAGGTGTGATGCCTTTGAGAAACAATTTTGAGGCCCCGCCGATGAAAGGGTTGTTGTCGGTAGTGGCAAAAGAATAGCCGTAAATCACCCACAACAAACTCATCACTCCAGCCATCGCGAGACACTGAACCAGAATGGAAAGGACGTTCTTTGTCCGCACCAAACCGCCGTAGAAAAGGGCAAGTCCTGGTAATGTCATCAACAATACCAAGACGCTGCTGATGAACATGAAGGACGTATTTCCGGTATCGAAGGCAGGGGCTGCTGTCTCTTGGGAAAAGGCAGGAATGGCGGTGGCAGCGAACAGGGATGCTGTGCAAATCCAGCGTTTGAGCGGTGAGGTAAGATTCATGGTTTTAGTATTTTGAGTATGAGCTGGGCTCATGTTCAGCCGAATAAAGCATGAAGCGTACCGATATTGGAGGTTTTTAACTGAGATTTAAAAGTAGGGTCGGTGCTCCGATGTTTCGACCCTGCCTATATATCTTTCCGTATCTCCTTCAGTGGATGGAGAACAAAGGGACGTTCGTGGATACGTGGGTGGGGGAGTTGGAGTTTGGGATGATCCAGAGTTGTATCTCCAAAAATGAGGATATCGATGTCGATGATGCGGGGGGCGTTGCGGATGGGGTGGGCTTCGCGGCCGAGCTTTTTTTCGAGCGCTTGGGTTTGTTGGAGAAGTTCTAACGGATCGGTCCCGGGGTAATCGAAATCAACGGCGGTGTTGAGGAAACGCGGTGAGTCGGGCGGACAGTTTTGGGGTTCTGTATCGTAGAACGAGGCGGTGAGAAACGGTTCGCCGGGGCGGGCGATTTGGCGTAGTTCATCGATGGCGGCGGCGATGTTTGCCTCGCGGTTACCTAGGTTAGAGCCGAGAGCGATGGCGACGCGGGGCATGTTTCAAACTCGATGGAGTTTACTCGACGAGGTTGTGGAGCTTCGAGATCCCGTAGTTGGCTTGAACGCGGCGATTCGCAGCTTCCACCTCAGCGGAGGGAACGACGATGGGGCGGTTGGCGCCATAGAGCTCGATGGTGTGAAACTTGGGAGGATTTTTCTGATAGAGAAGTTCGTGAGCGTGGCTGAGGCTGGTGACCGGAACGCCATTGATTTTTTCCACGGCGAGGCCGGAAAAGTTTTCCATTTGAGAGGTGACGGAATCCGGCTGAATCTGGGTGAGAATGACGATGTCTTTTTTCTGCTCAAAAATCCCTTTGGAAACATAGTCGGTATACAGCCTGCGCACGGTGATATCCGTGAACTTCGAGGCGGCGAAGAGGTTGGTATCGAGTGGCTGGAGAACGAGTCCGGCGAAGACGACGTAGCGAGGCTGCGCCTCGTAACGAATGGAATACATCTGAGCGGCGGGCAGGGGTTTCAGAGTGATATCGAAATCTTGAGGTGCGCCACCGCGTAGAACCCGCACTGCAACTTTATCTCCGCTGAACTTGCGTTCGACGATTTCTGCTAGATTTACTTTTTCACCATCGATGAGGACTTGTCCGGCGGAGTCGACCTGTTTTCCATCGAGGGCGATGAGAACATCGCCAGTTTTCAGGATGCCATCGGCAGAGCTGGTGGGCGTAACGCGGGTGATGAGCACGCCTTTGTGATCATTCGGTAAACCGAGGGCTTTGCGCATTGCGGGGTTGTGAAGTGGAAACTCGCTAGTACCGAGTTCCGCGTAATGGTTATAGCTTCCATCAGCGATGTCTTTGATGAAACGATTGATTACAGGCGTTGGAATGATGTAACCCGTGTTGTCCGCCTGACGCAGGCCTTGAAACGCAACGCCCACAACTTTGCCATTTTGCAGCACAGGACCCCCTGAGTTTCCTGGGTTGATGGCAGCATCGATTTGAACGATGAGATGGGAATCTGCACGACTGTGCGAGTAAGGTTGGAAATCGATACGCGAGACGATGCCTTTGGTTACGGAAAGCCGCGCTCCGCCGACGGGATAACCAATGACCGTGACCTCGGATTCGAGTTGGGGAACTTCGCCGAAGGAAAAGACTGGGAAATCTTCGAAGTCAGAAAAGTCCTCTAGCGTGAGTAGCGCGAGATCGCAATCATGGGCGATGTGCTCGACTTTTGCGGGATATTTTTTCGGGCTGCCGTGGACGGTGATGAGAATTTGTTCTTGGTTTGAAACGACGTGTGCGTTTGTTAGAATTTGGTTTTTACCGACGATGAAGCCCGTGCCGATGCCTCCGCTGAATCGACCTGAGTTCCATGGAGTTTGGTAATCCGGATTTTGAGTATCTACAGCGATCCTTAAAACCGAGCGATAAATCGCAGATCCATTGGTGGGGGCGCTTTGCGCGTTGAGGAGCGGCAGGCTGATTGCGGTGAGAGCGAGAAAGAGGCTGAGACGAATCATGTTGGGCGGACGTTAAGGTGGGATGTGGAGAGTGCAAAGTGGAAAGTGAGCAGTGATCCATGGGAAGAGTTGAGATCTTTGTCTTAGCGTTTTCCGATACCCAGTAGGGTTTGAAATTTTGGTGGGGCTTCTTCTTTATCTGCGATGAGGGTTTCGATATCGGTGAAACCGGATTTCTTCAGCATGGAGGCAAGTTGGCTTTCGGAGAAGCCCAGCCAGCGATCGGCGTAAAGTTCGCGGGCTTCGGTGAAAGTGTGTTGGAGCAGATCAAGGATGATGATGCGTCCGCCGGGTTTTAAAATCCGGTGCGCAGCGTCGATGGCGCGTTGGGGATTTTCCGCATGGTGCAAAGCTTGGCTGAGGATCGCGAGGTCGATGGTGTTTTCATCGATAGGCGGGCTCTCAATATCGCCGATGCGGAATTCGAGGTTATGTAGGCCGTTTTTGTGGGCGAGCGATTGGGCGTATTCGACCATTTTTGGAGAAAGATCGATCGCGATGACTTTTTCCGCACGTTGGGCAAGGAGTTGGGAAAGGGTGCCTTCTCCCGCACCCAGGTCGGCGACGTGGCGGTAATTGAGGGATTTGATCAACGCCTCGGCGAGTGCCTTCCACGAACGGCCGGGGACGTAGTCTTTTCCGAATCGACCCGCGAGTTCGTCGAAATAAGCTCGGGCGTAGTCTTTGCGTTTGGAGAGGATGTGCTGGAGCGCGAGGTTATCGGCGGCGGTTTCGGGGATTTCAGCAATCGCGTGGGAAACGACCGGTGAGAGCTCGTTCGGGATGGAGGCGGAGTAGACATTGTTTTTTCCGGCGCGCTCATCGTTGACCAAACTAGCGGTTTTGAGTTGGGAAAGCTGGGTGGAAATCCGGCTTTGGCCCATGCCGAGAATTTCCTGAAGCTCAGCGACCGAAAGGGCATCTTGGCTAAGAAGCGCGAGAATCCGCAACCGAGTGGGGTCGGAAATGAGTTTCAGGCATTTGATTGTTGACGACATGGCTGGCATGTTACATCAACGCATCACGATTTGACGATACGAAAATTAAAAAACACATGAGTACCTACATTTTTTCCTCAGAGTCGGTTGGTGAAGGCCATCCAGATAAAGTCGCGGACACCATCTCCGATGCCATCCTCGATGCCTGTTTGGCAATCGATCCCACCAGCCGAGTTGCCTGCGAGACCTTTGTGAAGAGCAACATCGTTGTGGTCGGTGGTGAAATCACCATTCCGAAACTTCAAGACAAGAAGAAAGGCACGACCAAGCCGATCGATGAAGTGATCAACGTCGGTAAAGTCATCCGCGATGCAGTACGCGGAATCGGTTACACCAATACGGATGATGTGTTCCATGCTGATACACTTTTCATCAACAACTACCTCACCATCCAGAGCCCGGACATCGCACAAGGCGTGGATGCGAAAGCAGCTGAAGGCAAGAAAACCAAGAAGCAAGGAGCAGGGGACCAAGGTATCATGTTCGGTTACGCTTGTGATGAAACTCCTGAGCTGATGCCAGCTCCTATCATGTTCGCGCACCGCCTTGGTCGCGAACTGACGAGAATTCGCAAAGCCGGCAAACTCGCTCCATGGCTCCGTCCTGATGCGAAAACTCAAGTTTCCGTCGAATACGTCGATGGTAGACCGACACGCATCGTCAACGTCGTGATTTCCACTCAGCACACCGCTGATGTGACCCACAAAGAGATCGAGAAATTCTGCATCGAGCAGGTGATCAAAAAAGTTCTCCCGAAAGAAATGCTCACCTCGAAAACCGAGTTTTTGATCAACCCAACCGGTAAATTCGTTATCGGCGGTCCTCAAGGCGATAGCGGTCTAACAGGACGTAAAATCATCGTCGACACCTACGGTGGCATGGGCCGTCACGGCGGTGGTGCTTTCTCTGGAAAAGACGCCTCGAAGGTCGATCGCTCCGCAGCCTACATGGGCCGCTGGGTTGCGAAAAACGTCGTCGCTGCCGGGCTGGCTAACAAATGCGAAGTGCAGTTCGCCTACGCCATTGGGCACCCGGAGCCTTGCAGTGTGCACATTGATACATTCGGCACAGGAAAAGTTTCCGATGCGAAAATCCTTGGAGCCGTTCTCAAAGTTTTCTCCTTCAATCCAGCAGACATCGTCAAGCAGCTCAACCTGCTTCGCCCTATCTTCTCCAAAACCACCAACTACGGTCACTTCGGAAAAGACGATTCGGATATCACATGGGAGAAGACGGACAAAGTTTCCGCGCTCAAGAAAGCGATCAAATAAGAATATCTAACAGAATAATAAAATAATGAGTTTCACAGATTACAAAGTAAGAGATATCGGCCTCGCCGATTTCGGGCGTAAGGAAATTGATATCGCCGAGCATGAAATGCCGGGCTTGATGGCGACGCGTGAGAAGTATGGCAAGACCAAGCCACTTCAAGGTGTGCGTATCATGGGTTCGCTGCACATGACGATTCAGACAGCAGTTTTGATCGAAACGCTTGCAGACCTCGGTGCAGATGTGCGTTGGGTTTCCTGCAACATTTTCTCCACACAGGATCACGCGGCAGCTGCGATTGCGGCTCGTGAAATTCCAGTCTTCGCATGGAAAGGCGAAACATTGGAAGAATATTGGTGGTGCACATGGCAAGCACTCGTCAACAAAGACGGCCTTGGCCCACAGCTTATCGTCGATGACGGTGGCGACGCGACATTGCTCATCCACAAAGGTTTCGAAATGGAAAACGGATCCACTTGGATCGACAGCCCGGGTGAGAGCGATGAAGAGCAGGTCATCAAAGATCTTTTGAAAGACATCAAGGTCAAACAACCCGGCATTTTCCAGACAATCGTAAAAGATTGGAAAGGTGTTTCCGAGGAAACCACGACCGGTGTGCATCGCCTCTATCAGATGGCAAAGGCAGGTAAACTTCTGGTTCCTGCGATCAACGTGAATGATTCCGTAACCAAGTCGAAATTCGACAACCTTTACGGTTGCCGCGAGTCGCTGTTAGACGGTATCAAACGTGCGACCGATGTGATGATCTCCGGCAAAGTCGGCGTGGTCTGCGGTTACGGCGATGTTGGTAAAGGTTGTGCGCAAGCACTCCGTGGTGCCGGTGCGCAGGTGGTTGTGACTGAGGTCGATCCGATTTGTGCATTGCAAGCAGCGATGGAAGGTTTCCGCGTTCTTCCGATTGAAGACACGATTGGCTGGGGAGATATTTATGTCACCACCACCGGTAACAAAGACATCATCACCCTCGATCACATGTCGAAAATGAAAGATCAGGCGATCGTTTGTAACATCGGCCACTTCGACAACGAGATCCAGATGGACAAGTTGAATAAAGCACCAGGCGTGACGAAACTGAACATCAAGCCACAAGTGGACAAATACACTTTCGCCACAGGCAACAGCATTTACATGCTTGCTGAAGGTCGCCTGGTGAACCTCGGTTGCGGAACAGGCCATCCGTCTTTCGTGATGTCTAACAGCTTCACCAACCAGACCCTCGCTCAAATCGATCTTTGGGAAAACCGCGAGACTTACAAAGCCGGTCAAGTGACCGTGCTTCCAAAACATCTCGACGAAGAAGTCGCAAGATTGCACCTCGCAAAAATCGGAGCCAAGCTCACCAAGCTCACTCAAGATCAAGCGGACTACATCGGCATCTCACCCAACGGTCCGTTCAAAGCGGATCATTACCGTTATTAATTTTCCTTTTTAGGAAATCTCAAAAGCCAGTCGGAGTTATATCCGGCTGGCTTTTTTGTTTTGGGTAAGTTGTGGCTAGAAACTCTCACCACTCGTCATTTTTCTCAGTGACTAGGATGTGCTTCGAAGGAAATCGGACTATCCGTGAACGATAATTCCCTCGTGGAAAGTTTTTTCACCTCAATCTCCATCGATGCAAAATGGACGCCTGCTGACATCGTTGCTACGGATGTGTCTGCGGCATCTTGTCCTGTTCCAATGAGGATGAATCCAGCTTGGGGAGCTAAACGGGTTGCATCGTAATACCACCAGCGACCATCCAGCCATACTTCGAAAAATGCATGAAAGTCAGGTGTGGCAAGATTATGAACATATGCGCTTCCGTAGCGGGCGGGAATTCCCATGGCTCGTGCAAAGGCTATCCCCAAGTGAGCAAACTCCCTGCATACACCCGCACGGGAGATCAAACAATCCACCGCACTCTTGTAGTCGTAGGTCGCGTATGGGTCATACTCGATGTGTTTGTAGATCCAGTTGCAGATCGCCGCGACCATGGTGTGACCGTAACTCATTCCACCGAATTCCATTTTGGCGAATCGGATCAGCTTGTCTGATTCACAATACCGGCTCGGATACAAATAGCGCGCAACACTTGGGGGCAGGTCCACAAGATCGGTTTCTCCGGGTTGCCAACATCCATGGAATCCCGGATCCAAACGTGTCACCTCTGACTGATATTGGATTTCAAGGACACCGGGAGAAACGTTGATTCCATGAGATCGGATCGAACCAAAAGGGGAGTTGATTTCCTTGAATTTCCTATCGGTGTTGTTGGTCAATTGCTCGTGGATCACCTTCTGCATTCCGTAAGTATCTGCTGCGATATTCAACAAAAGCCATCCCTCCAGATAGACGTTGTAGCGTAGGTTGGCGCTGATTGAGAATCGGTGTGGATCTTCCATGATGTTATCGTCTTTACTTTGAAATCCCAATTGCACGTTAAATACACACAGTCCGCGAGGTCGGTGAGGGTGAAATGGGTTAGGTAACCGAGAATGACGTCAACCCTTTTTTGTCATTTATGGCTTCAAAACTCTTATGGCTCGTCTTTTCCGAAATGGATGGGCAGGCTTCGGCCATCACACGACACTACGATTTTGAGCGCATTTAGAACATTGGGAATACCGTCAGATTTGGTTGAGGGCTTGCAGGAGCTGGGAATCATTACGCCGACGGAGGTACAGGAAAAAACGATTCCGTTTTTGATTAAGAACGGGGGAGATTTTTGTGCGCAGGCACAGACAGGGACTGGAAAGACCGCTGCGTTTGGTTTGCCGTTGTTGACGAAAATGGATTCTCGTAAGCCGGTGATTCAGGGCTTGGTGATTGCGCCTACGCGCGAACTCGCGAAGCAGATCGGCAAGCACTTGTTCCGCTATACGAAACATGCGAAGGAGAAAATTTTTATCGAAGTTCTCGCAGGTGGCGAACCGATGGAGCGTCAGATCTCGAATTTGAAACGTCCCACGCACATCATCGTGGCAACGCCGGGACGGTTGATCGATCTGATTAAGAAAAAGGCGCTGAGTTTGGTGGATGTGAAACATCTCGTGCTCGATGAGGCGGATGAGATGTTGAGCATGGGTTTCAAAAAAGATCTCGTGACGATTTTCGGACTGACGCGTGGGCGCCGCAGCACTTGGTTATTTTCGGCAACGTTTCCTGATTCGATTCAGAGTCTGGTGAAAGGCGCGATGCCTGGAGTTCCAGAAACGATCAAAATCGACAAGGCGCACGTCGTGAACCAAAACATCGATCATCGTTTTGCGGTATGCGGGAAGGATGAGAAAAACGAATTTCTCGCGGAATTTCTTCACAAGCGCGATGAGGAGCGCGGTTTGATTTTTGTGCGCACCAAGGCAGGCGCGATTGCGTTGGGCAGGCAGCTTGAGAAACTCGGTTTCCCGGTGGATGTCATTCAAGGCGATCTCTCACAGCGTGAGCGCGACAAGGTGATGCGAGGATTCAAAAATCAGAAGACCCGTATTTTGATCGCCACGGATGTTGCTGCGCGCGGGATCGATGTCGAGGGATTGACGTTTGTGATCCATTACCAGCTTCCGGAGCAATTGGAATATTACACCCACCGCAGCGGCCGCACCGCACGGGCAGGGAAGAAGGGGACTTCGATCGCATTGATCGATCCTCGTGAACGTAAAAAAATCGGAAGATTTGAGGAAGATTTGGGTGTAACCTTTACGGAAATAAGCTGACGAATTTTCTGCAAAGCTAGGCTTGCGGTATTGAAAGCTCGTCTATACTTCTGCCCCTCCCTTAACCCGCTACTCATGAATCCTATTCTCGTCTTCTCCCTTTGGTGCCTCGGTGGCTTCGCTGTTGGAGTTATTTTCGCCTCCTTTTTTGAATGGACCCTGCACCGCTATGTGATGCATCGCCCGATCTGGAATTTTCGTTATGCCTTCCAAGCTCATGCGGTAGTTCACCATCAGGTTTTCAAAGCGGATCAGACCTACCATCTTCAGGATGAGAAAGACAAAGAAACCATCCCGATGGCATGGTGGAACGGGCCAGTTCTGATCGCGATTGGGGTCATACCCTTTGCGTTGCTATCTTGGTTGATCGGTCAATGGGGTTTCGTTCTCGGCGGATTTTTAGCGTTTTCCAGCTATTACTGCTTTTACGAATACATTCATTGGTGCATGCATTTGCCAAAAGCACGTCGCGTTGAGAAACCGAAGTGGTTTCGTAAACTTAACGGTCATCATTTGTTGCATCACCGTTACATGCACAAAAATTTCAACGTGGTATTCCCATTGGCAGACTTTTTCCTCGGGACTTTGATTCTTCGTGCAAAGACGCGTTTCATGCAGCCAACCGGTCCATCCGTGCCGGATGTGCAGCCTTTGCAATAAGTGACACCATTTACAGGTTGGCGGTAAGGTCTGGGGCTGCGCAAGCTTGCCACTATGAACGACACCAGCACGCATCTTGCGAAAGTTGCTTTTTACGACACGAAGCCGTACGACCATATTTTTTTCGATCCGCATGCAAAACAAGCGGGGATAAAAGTTCAGTATCATGAGTTTCGTTTGTGTGAGGCAAATGCGGTTTCCGCAAAAGGGGCAACAGCGGTTTGTGTTTTTGTAAATGATGTGGTGGACGAAGCTTGCTTGAGTGCTTTGGCTGAAATGGGAATCAAACTGGTGGCATTGCGGTGTGCGGGTTTCAACAACATCGAGCTCGAAGCCGCGAAGACCCACGGCATCAAAGTGGTGCGGGTGCCTGCGTATTCGCCGTATTCGGTAGCGGAGCATACGGTTGCGTTGTTGCTGACACTGAACCGCAAAATCCACCGCGCTTTCAATCGCGTGCGGGAGTTAAATTTTTCACTGAGTGGTTTAGTAGGATTTGATCTTCACGGAAAAACCGTGGGCATTCTCGGCACCGGAAAAATTGGAAAGATCTCCGCACAGATTTTCCGTGGGTTTGGTTGTGAGGTGTTGGTGCACGATCTTTATCCCGATTCGGCATGGGCAGAGAAAAACGGGGTGAGTTATGTTTCTCAGGCAGAGGTGCTATCTAAATCTGACATCGTGAGTTTGCATCTCCCGCTTAACAAAGAGAGTTTTCACTTGCTCAACGCGGATACGATTTCACAGATGAAAAAGGGCGCGTATCTGCTCAATACGAGCCGGGGAAAACTGGTGGATAGCGCGGCAGTGATCGAAGCGTTGAAGTCGCAACATCTCGGCGGAGTTGCACTGGATGTTTATGAGGAAGAGGAAGGCGTGTTTTTCGAGGATCATTCGGCGACCGCTCTGCAAGACGATGTGTTATCGCGCTTGCTGACGTTTCCAAATGTTTTGGTGACTTCGCATCAAGCCTTTCTAACGGAAGAAGCACTGAGCGCGATTGCTGAGACAACGATCGATAGCATCGCTCGCTATGCGCGCGGTGAAGCCATGGTCACCGAGCGGACGGTGGTTTAATGGATGTGGATTTCAACCGATTTGTGAATCCCGTTGGGATTGTGAATGCTGAATTTCGTCGAAAAAAAATTTGAATCCCAACGGGATTACGTATTCCAGCCTAGGGTTGGCACAACCCTAGGTAATAAGCCGATAGATGAAAAACCCTGAAAGGGTTTTGGAATAGGATTCCGTATTTGAATATCTCCGGTTGAGATTGTGAAAATTGTTCGTTAATGCGGGGTCGGAACCGATCCGCCGCGATTGCGAATTTTGAGGTTCAATAACTCCACGCTGAGCGAGAATGCCATGGCGAAGTAGATGTAGCCTTTGGGGATTTCGAAGTGGAAACCTTCAGCGATCAAGGCAGTGCCAATCAGGATCAAGAACGACAAGGCGAGCATTTTCACGGAAGGATGTTTTGAAACGAAGTTACTGATGGTTCCCGCAGCGAGCATCATCACACCGACTGAAATCACAACGGCGAGCATCATCACGGAGAGGTGATCTGCCATACCAGCGGCAGTGATCACGGAGTCGATGGAGAACACAATGTCGATGACTGCGATTTGGGCAAGGACGGCTCCGAAGCTAGCAACTTTCGATGCTTTATGCGTATCTTCATGATCTTCAAGCTTGTGATGGATTTCTTTGGTGGCTTTCCAAATCAGGAAGAATCCACCTATCAGTAGAATGAGGCTTTTTCCACTGATGCCGAGTAGTCCGTCGTGTTCTGCAGCCTGAGGAGCCATTTTCCAGAATGCCGGATGCACGGGAATGGAAAACAAAACGGCTTTGAGACTCATGATCCAACTGATCGTGGCAAGCAGCATGAGGCGGGTGACCATGGCAAGCGCGAGGCCGATGGTTCTGCCTTTGGCGCGTTCTTCTGGCGGCAAGCGATCCGAAAGAATGGAAATGAAAACGATGTTATCGATTCCGAGAACGATTTCTAACAACGTGAGTGTCAGGAGTGCGGCCCATGCATCGGGTTGGGAGAACCAGGAAAAATCAAACATGATGGTAGTTTATTGGGGTGTGTCTTTGGATACGATTTTTTCGAGAGCTTTGATGCGCTCGAGGAGTTTGGGTAAGCGCCGGACGTGGGCTTGAAGCTTGGTTTCTTCTTTCATCGGCAACGCGGGTTTGCCGGAATAGATGATCCCGCCGGGAAGATTTGTGGTGACGCCGGTGCGGCCAGCGAGGATGGCTTTTGAGCCAACTGTAACATGACCCGCAATGCCGGATTGCGCGGCGACGGTAACATAGTCTTCGATACAGCAGCTCCCCGCGAGTCCGCATTGTGAAACAATTAAGCAATGTTTGCCGATGATCACGTTGTGGCCGATCTGGACGAGGTTATCGATCTTGGTGCCTTCACCGATGACGGTTTTGCCGAAACGCGCGCGGTCGATCGTGGTGTTGGAACCTATCTCCACATCATCGCCGATAACGACGATGCCGACCTGGTCGATTTTGACATGCTTGCCTTCGGAAAACTCGTAGCCGTAGCCATCCGATCCGATCACTACTCCGGGATGGATGATGACGCGTGAGCCGATGACACAACGCTCGGTGATCGTTACATTGGCGCGGATCTGGCAGTTTTCCCCGATGACTGCGTTTTCGTAAATCACGGCGTTGGGGCCGATTTCTGAGCCATCGCCGATGGTGGCACCATCCATGATGATTGCGCCGGAATGGATTTTCGTTTTCTCAGGATTGAGAATGGCGGTATCCGAAACGCTGGCAGAAAGATGGACGCCGGGTTTGAACTCGCGTGAGTGATTTGCGAAATGACGCACCACCGATGCGAAGGAAAGGGATGGATTTGAGACAGCGATGAGTGCCGGGCCAAAAGGTTTAAAATCGTAGCCTGCTGGGATAATCACCGCACCCGCTTTTGTAGCGAGGAATTGGGGTAGATACTTTTCGTTTCCGAGAAAGCTGATTTCCTCGGCACCTGCTGTATCGAGCGCGGCCATTCCGGAAAAACGAGAACTCGCCTCACCGCAAATGATGGATCCATCAATGAGGCTAGCGAGTTCGGAGAGACTTAGGCTGACGGCCAAAGCGGAAGGGAGTTAGATTTCTCCTTATGGATTAGGAGTTCCAGGGGAGATAGCTGGCTTTTTCTCATCAGGCTTCTTGTCTTCAGGCTTTTTGCCTGCAGGAGCATCCTTGTTGAGAACTTTAAGCAAGCTAGCTGTGATATCGGAAGCGTCTTTGCTGTAAAGAAGCACTGGAACCTGAGAGGTGCTCATGCCGGATTTATCAAAGACGAAATCGTAGTTATCTGCTTTCGATTTTTCTTCGACCAATTTGCGGATGTCCTCAAGAATGGTTTTCATGCGCTGAACCATGTTTTCGTTCAGGGCAGTGGTGCGGCGTTGGATAAATTCACGGCGCTCTTTGTCGAGCTGAATTCCTTCTTGTTGTTGAAGTTGGAAATCTTTGATCAAGCTTTGCTTCTTGGATTCGTTAACGGACGGATCTTCGATTTGTTTTTTGAAGCTTTCGAGATTTGTCTCGATTTCACGGATGCGTTTGAGGCGATCCTCGTTGTCTTGGTTGATCTTCGCACGCTCAAGGTTGATTTGATCCTGAGCTTCGTTGGTTTGGTGATATTGCTTGAAAAGCTCCTGCATATCTACAGTCGCGATTTTGAGATTTTGGGCGCTTGCCACTGAAATAAGGGAAGAGGCGAGTGCTACAGCGAAAAAACGTCGAAATAAGGTCATATCAATAAGAGGTGCAAATGGTTTCGGGCGAAGCTTGGGCGGAAATCTACCACCCGTCAACAGGCATGAATGCAGTAATTCGTGAAAAACGATGGGTTCATGCCCTACTTCGCACTGATTTTCATGACATCGATGGCTGGATTGGCATCGGTGGGAATGATCCACTGGAAATCGACCCCATCGAAAATGATTTGGTTTTTATCCTCAAACATGATTTTTGAGCTGCCTCCCACGGAGACGGTGAATTCGGTGGAATCATATCCTTCGGATTTCATGCTGAGGCTTTCGACTCCTTGGGGCATGTCTATATGGAGGTTGGCTCCGTCCGGGAAATCGTAAGCCTTCTTATTTCCGGAGGCAATGATGGCTTGAAATTTGTCGCGTCTGACGCGTTGTTCAAAAGCTTTGGTTTCCACTGCGGTGCGTGTGGTGTCTTTTGGGTAAGGCCTAAGTCCCATACTAATTGCGACATGGAGGTTATCAGTGAGTGTACCTTTGCCAGTGATTTTTCCGGTGATGGCGAATCCGTCGCGAGAGGGGGTGATGGTGATTTCAAACGTCGCGTCTCCAGTGACGCTGCCGCTGTAGGTGACGGGTTTCGCCGGATTCAGGGCGGCAGGCTGATCGGACTTCAATGAGCCGGGAACGATTTTCTTGCTCGTGAATTTGCCGTCCGATTTTGATTCGAGAACTTCGATTTTGAAAATGATGGGATTGCGTTCACTGATAATCTCCCCCCGTTTGGTGAGGGGATAAAAAACCGCCTCACCATCTTTCGTGATGCCGAATTGGAATTTCCGCTCTTTGAGCGCGATGAAATAATTTTCCCATGGCTCCTTATCGATCGATGGCAGCTGGGCGGGGAGGGTGGAAGTGCATGCGAGTATGACTGCAAGCACTAAGGGGGAGGACTTAGTTACCTTCATGGCGGAAATAAAAAAACTCATAACTGATGAGGTGACGAGTAAAATTTTCGTTAGATCGTTTTTTTAGAAGAAACGCTGCAACTTTCCATTCTCACAAAAGTTTATCCAAGCATGATGAAAACCCTGCGCATGACTCTGGCGGTATCGCTCTTTTGCATTGCAGCGGTCCAGGCCCGTGAGCCAATCCAAATGGATTTCAAGGTTTCAGATATGGATCGACAGGCGATGATTTATCCTCCGGTTACTGAGGAAAAAGCCAAGACAGCAAAGGGGAAAACTGTGCCGGTGGTGTTTTGTTTTCACGGTCATGGCGGGGGTTCGAGTCAGGCAGCAAAATCATTCAAAATGCATGAGGCATGGCCGGAGGCGCTGGTCGTTTATCCACAGGGAGTGCCTACGCCGGGACAACTTACTGACGCCGCAGGTAAGCGCGAGGGTTGGCAGGCGAAATTTGGAGATCACGGAGATAGGGATCTCAAATTTTTTGATGTGATGCTAAAAGAGTTAGCGAAAATCTATCTGATCGATTCAAACCGGGTGTTTGTGATGGGTCACTCGAATGGAGGTGGGTTTACGTATTTATTATGGGCACATCGCGGAGATAAAATCACAGCTGTAGCTCCGTGTGCGTCGCTATCGATGCAAGTTGTGGGACAGCTAAAACCAAAACCTTGTCTGCACATCGCGGCGAGAGGTGACAGGCTTGTGAAATTCTCATGGCAGGAGCGGATGATGAGCGAAGTGAAACGCATCAACGGCTGCCAAGAAAAAGGCGAGGCGTGGGCACCTGATTGCCTGCTTTATAAGCCCGTTAATAAAAAGGTGGGTGCGCCCATGGTGCAATACATTCACGACGGCACGCATCGCTATCCAGATCAGGCAACTGCTATGATGGTCAAATTTTTCAAAGAGATGGAGTGATCTGCATCCGGTCTCATGCGGCAGCGCTTCAGGGGTTTTTGTTTGCTTAAACAAAGAGAGCGGCTATCGATTTGGGCAAAGATGAAAGCGACCGATTTAGCACAATCCGTAATCGACCACTCCCAACCGCCCGCAGGATTGGGAGCGGTTGGAGAATGTCTGTGGTATGCGCGGGCGGGAAAATGGGACAAGGCACATGATCTTTGTCAGGACTTACCCGGGAAAGCCGGGTCATGGATTCATGCGTGGCTACATCGTGAAGAAGGCGATTTAGGAAATGCGGATTACTGGTATTCACGTGCTGGCAAGGAAATGCCCGGCAAGAATGTGAGCTTGGAAGATGAATGGATGGCGATCGCTGGTGAGCTGTTAGGTTAAGTTTATATGGAATTTTTAGAACGCACGGATATCTGGATTTCTCCCTATCGTCTTAGGGCGCGGACATTTTTGAATTCCATTTCATCACGCCGTGAATTCGAAGGGGCATTGATCCGTGTGGGTGATGGATATGGTTGCATTCATCCATGGCCGGAGTTGGGCGATCCATCGTTAGAAAAATGTTTGGAAGATCTGAAAGGCCGACGCACTTGGCCGATTGTGAAACGCGCATTGCGTTGTGCCGAATACGATAATGCAGCTAGGATTGCTGAGGAGTCTTTGTTTGAGGAAATGGAAGTCCCCCGCAGTCATGCGACATTGGTCGATGCAAATGTCAAAGATCTGGCAAGCGCCGTGGAAGCTGGGTTCGACACGGTGAAGATTAAGGCGGGTCGGAATATTTCTGTGGAAACACGTTTCCTCGAAGACATGTCAGTGGAGTATCCGGCGCTGAAATGGAGAATCGATTTCAATGAGCTGCTCGATCCCGATGCGGCGGATCGGTTTCTTGGAAATCTATCGGAAGCCGTGAGGCGGAAAATCGATTTTGTGGAGGACATTTGTCCGTTTTCGGAAACGGTTTGGGCGGAGCTTTGGAAAAAGTATCGCGTGCCATTGGCGGTTGATCGTGAATCCGGTCCGCATCGCATTGCAGCGCAGTGTATGGTGATCAAGCCGGCAGTGGACGAGCCGCTTCTGTTAGGCGAAGCGGCGGTGATGCATTCGCAGCGAGCGGTGATCACGAGTTACATGGATCATCCGTTGGGCCAGGCATTTGCTGCATGGGAAGCGGCGCGAACCGAACTGATCTTTCCCGGCCTGATCGGAACTTGCGGGGTGCAGACGCATCACCTTTTTGAAAAAGATGCTTTCGTGGATAAGTTAGGCGATTGGCAACCGGATTTCAAAGCACCAGGTGGTACAGGTTTGGGCTTTGATGATGAACTTGCCGCACTGACCTGGGTGAGTTTATGATCCCGGAGTCGCGGAGATTTTTCACCATGGATCGCAGCTCATTTATTTCGCAGTCATTTTGGGATGATCCAACGAACTGTGTCGTGGCGGGAGGTTTGGATGGAATTCCGGATTTGGGCTTATGCGGCGGCACGGTCATTTTCAAAACTTCCGGCAGCACAGGCGCACCGAAATGGGTGGTGCATGAAAAGCGGGCAATGCTGGTTTCCGCGCGGGCGGTCAATGTGTGGTTGGGCGTCGATCAGCAATCCAAGTGGGGGCTGGCTTTGCCCATCGATCACGTGGGTGGATTCGCTATTTTAGCTCGGGTGTTTCAGGCAGGTTGTGAATGGGCTGAGTTGGATGGGAAATGGGATGCGGAAATGTTTCATCGATGGATTGCCGACGAGGCTGTGACTCATGTTTCTCTGGTTCCGACCCAAGTGCATGATCTTGTCGCGGCAGAGCTGCGAGCACCGGAAAAGCTTAAGGCTGTGGTGGTAGGTGGGGGGCGGTTGCCTGAAGCCCTAGGCCAAGCGGCGCGCGATCTGGGTTGGCCGGTGCTGGCGAGTTATGGAATGACTGAGGCAGGATCTCAGATCGCCACGCAATCGATGAATGATTTAACGAAACCGTTCATTAAAGGAGATTTGGAAATTTTGCCAATCTGGCAGGTGGAAAGTGATGCGGATGAAAGGTTGAAAATTTCAGGAGAGGCTTTATTTCGCGGGTATCTGTTTCAAGAGGCAAGTGGGGTGAGATTTGAGCCGATTTCATCGAAATCGTTTCTAACAAATGACCGAGGCAGCATTGCAGGAAATCATTTAAAACACCTCGGACGAATGGATGCTTTGGTGAAAGTGCTGGGGGTATTAGTGGATATCGAGGCAGTTGAGCGTCGATTTCTTGAGATTGCAGCAGGAAGAGTCTCTCTGGAAAAATTTGCGGTGATTGCGTGGCCGGATCCGCGAAATGAGCACATGTTAGTGGCTGTGTTTGAAGGAGAAATTCCAGCAGGATGCGTTGAGGATTATCAACGAGTCGCGCCGGGTTTGGAACAGCTCACTGAGGTTTTTCAGGTGCCAAAATTTCCACGGAGTTCGTTAGGAAAACTGCGCCGTGGAGAGTTGTTGGAGATGTGTGAAAAATAAATACTACTTCGTATGTCCCTGCGGCTTTTTCGTGGTCATGATGGCTTGGATCATTTCTTTGACCTCGGCATCGGTGTTCAATGTGTGAGCGGGCATAGCTTGCTGACCCCACACTCCGACACTGCCTTTTCTAACCTTTTCAAAGAGGGCATCGACGACCAGAGGGTCTTTCTCATATTTGGCGACAATGTCCACGAAGGACGGGCCAACGAGTTTTTCCTGAGCGGTATGGCATGAAAGACAGGTGGTTGCCTGCATGTGTTTAACGCCTTTCATTTTTGCATCCATACCAGCAATCCGTGGGTCGCCTTCGGATGCGGCGATTTGATTGAATGAGGTGGAATAGGAAATGCGGAGGAGACGGCCATCTTTCACGTCATACCAGCCATTTCCGTATTCAAGGACATAGAGAATGCCTTTGTTGAAAAACATATCGATGGGTTTCCGGAATTTGAAGTTCAACGGAAAATCTTCAACGGCGACATTTTTTTCCTCTGCATCGAGTTTGATGGTTTTGAACCAGGAGTTGTTCCAATCCCCGAAAAACAGGTGGTTATCGTAGTGAGCAGGAAAGGCATGTTCTGCCTTCACCTCATGATAGACTCCGCCGATGATGGAGCAACTACGGCCATAGAAGTGAAAGGGATCGCGTGGGACGGGGAGGTCGGTGATGCCGGTATTGTTTTTGGATACGTTTTTGAGACTTTTCGGATCAAAGGGTTTTCCTGTTAGATCATTAAAAACTTTGGTATCGGTGATGACATACGGCCAGCCGTAGTAGCCTGCGGTCTTTGCTTGGTTGATTTCTTCGCCGGTGGGTTGTTTGTCTGGTGCGACCTCGCTCCAGTATAACGTGCCGGTTTTAGGGTTGATGGTGATGCGGTAAGGGTTCCGCAGTCCCATCGTGTAAATTTCCGGTCGGGTTTTGTCTGTGCCGGGTTTAAAAAGGTTACCTGCTGGAATCTTGTGAGTGCCATCTGGGAGGATCTGGATTCTCAGAACTTTTCCACGCAGGTCGTTGCTGTTAGAAGACGAGCGTTGGGCATCGCGTTCTTTTTTGTCTTCCTCGATAGGAGTCGCCGGTTTGGAGAATGGGTTGGTATTGTCTCCCGTGGAGAGGTAGAGCATGCGGTCTGGACCAAAAGCGAGCGAGCCGCCTTCGTGGCAGGTGGAATCTTCCCGGTCGGTAGGAATCTCAAAGATCATTTTTTCAGAAGCAGGATCGAGTTTGCCGTCTTTGAAACTGAAACGCGAGAGGCGATGTGAGCTGACATCTGGTAGAGAGTAGTAGCAGTAGATCCAATTATTTTTGGCGAAGTCAGGATCGGCGGCGAGGCCGATGAATCCACATTCACGTGCGACGTTGCCTTTTTTAATCGCTACAGTGAGAGAACCGCCTTCGGTGAGCTGGTCTGAACCCAGGGTCCATACTCGAAGTTTTCCTGTGCGCTCACAAATGAGAATCCGCCCATCTGGGAGCATGACCATTTCTTGTGGATCCACAAAACCCTGCGTTAAAACATCGACTTTAAAATGGGCCGGATTGGGTTTTTCGGCATGGGCCGGAATGGATAAGAGAAGCGTGAGGAGGAGCAGTTTTTTCATGGGGATGGGGATACGTTAATCCAAGTATCAATTTCTCGTTTAATTGCTACTGGGGTCACAAGCTCAATTTCCTGAATTTTTATAAACCTTTCATTTACCTCCAGTCCGATTTTGAGATAGCTTCGGTTTATGATGAAATTGAAAACTCAGGTTGTTGCGCTTATGGGCATGTTTTTTTCGGCAGCCTTCGCAGCCGATCCGATGTCAGTCATCGATGCGACGAAGTATGAAGGAAAAGTCAAACTGGCGTGTGTGGGAGACAGCATCACTCAAGGTGCGGGGACGAAGGG
This sequence comes from Verrucomicrobiota bacterium, assembly GCA_040384845.1. GTDB lineage: Bacteria > Verrucomicrobiota > Verrucomicrobiia > Verrucomicrobiales > Akkermansiaceae > Luteolibacter. The sequence continues at coordinate 72,323 of JAZKIL010000019.1, forward strand.
GAATCCTTATCCAAAACAGCTTCAGGAGTTGTTGGGAGATAAGTGGGAAGTAGGGAATTTCGGTGTGAGTGGCCGGACATTGATGGATAAAGGTGATTATCCATACTCGAAGGAGAAAAAGTATCAGGATGCCTTGGCGATGAAACCCGATGTCGTGATCATCATGTTAGGAACCAACGATACAAAACCGCAGAACTGGAAATTCAAAGAGGACTATTTGGCCGATTACAAAAAACTCGTCACTTCATTCCAAACTCTGGAAAGCAAACCACGCGTGTTCATTTGCCGTCCTGTGCCGGTGATCGGAAATGGTGCTTTCAATATCACTGAAGCGGGCATCCAGGAACAAATCCCGATGATCGATCAGCTCGCGAAAGAACTCAATGTCGGGATCATCGATATGCATGCCGCTTTCAAAGATAAGGACGCATTGATTCCGGACAAAGTCCACCCCAACGCCGAAGGTGCAGCAGAAATGGCGAAGGCAGCGTATGCGGTGCTGACGGGGAAGAAGGGGGAGTGAGGTTCTAAAGATCGATAATAGAGCATATGAAAATCCTAACACGAATCCTCGCGGTTATTGGTGCGTTGGCGATATTGATTGAGTTGGTTGGTATGGGTGTGAGATCAATTCTTCCAGATCAACTTGATCTGGTGAGAGAACATTTTCAATCACCTGAAGTGATCACGGCGATTTCAGAACTGTATGCAAAAATTGAAGCTAATCCCCTCAATGCTGAACTTAAAGTAGAGGACAACCTTCATCCTCACTTATCAGACTATTCAAAAGTGCGAAGAATTCCCACTTCATGGTTAGCTGTTTGTCTCCAACGAAATGAGAAGAATAAAGACTTATTTTTGCTGGGTAATACAGTTGCTTACTACGATGAAGAAGATTCATTGATAGGGATCGAGATTGGGATGGGATCCACAGTTAGTTGCTTTGTCTCACGCGATTCGACACGATGTCCATCGACGTATACGTCTATTCATAGGATTGCAAAATCTCCGCTTAATGTGGTCTTGAAAAAATATTACAGAGATTAGAACACTCATTCAAAGGAACTCACCACCATGAAACACATATTTTTCATTTCAATCTTACTAGCTATTCTCTCTTCGCTCTTGGGAGCCGCTGAAGCACCGTCTGTAAAAAAGCTTGGAGCGAATGAGTCATTGGTTGTCGAGTATTCAACTCATGGCTGTTTCCATCACTCCCAGAGCGTCTTCATTTTCACTTCTGATAAGGTTAGTATTTATTCCGTTGAGACTGAATCACAAAAAGATAAGGCAGCTGAGGTTAAGAAAAACTATTTAGGTGACGTTCAACTAAGCGATGACGAGGTCAAAAAGTTGGATGCACTGTTTGAATTCTACGCAAAGAAGCCTCGTGAAGGATGCACGACGGTCGACCATATCGCCGTGTCAGCACAGAAAGATGGGAAAGAGATTAAAACTTACGAATTCACCGATGGATCATGTAGCACTTATGACATGAAATCAGTTCTGACTTTGGGTAAACTGATGGGGAAAGTGAAAAAATAGTGTGGGCGAGGGTGCGGGTGATGGATCTGGCGGGAGCTTTCGCCACCTACCTTTTCTCCATCCCGGCTTTCACCGGGCCTATCGTGCCGCCATGGACGAATTGCGTTTTCACTTCCATTTGCCGGAGGTCTTCCCGGCCTCGCGCCACATTTCCGGCCCAACTGACGATGCGCCGCACCACCGGCCGGCTGTCCCAATGGATGTGGCTAATGCTGGGTTTGCACCACGAAAACGCCGTATCGGCATCGGTGCAAACGAGCGATACGTCCTCCGGCACACGCAGCCCCTTGCGGGCCAGGAATTGCTGTGCCGCGATAAAGAACGGAATCTCGTCCACCACCAGTGCTGTCGGAGGCGTCATTTTGAAATGGGAATCGAGCCTTGCGTGGAAGCCATCGACGCTTTCCTCCCAGTCCGGCATGTGATAGTTTCCCGGGGTGATTCCGCAGGCAGCCAGCTCGGTCAGGAAAGCGCTTTCGCTCGCCCCGGGCTGCGGCAGCCGCCGTGCCGGGCGCGTCAGCAGCACAATGCGCCTGTGGCCAAGGCCGGCCAGCACCCGCACCACTTCCGCGTAAGCCTTGGGCTTGTCCGGTCCCGCCCCGGCGATCGGCAAGCCGCGCCTCCGGCCAAATAATGAGAAAACCGGCTCAGGCTTGGATAGAAAAAGCTCCAGCACCTCACGCGAGGCCGACTCCACCACCCAAGCAGCGGCCTTTTCCTTTGCAGCCCTCTTGGCGATCCGCACTGCATTCATCCGCATTTCCGTCAGTGTGAAGGATGCGAAGGCAAAGGTATGTCCCGCCTCCGTAAGCTCCTGCTGTAGTTCCAAAATGTAGCTCACACGGCGGTCGGTCTGGTCGTGAACGAGGATCGTCACATGCTGTGCGGGGGTGCGCTCCGCCTGTAGCAAGACTTGGCGTTTCCGCCGCGCGCCTTGTCCTGCGAGGAAGCCCTCGGCCTCAAGCTGACGTAGCGCGGCTACCAAGGTCTTCCGGCTCACCCCCAACTCCGCAACCAGCTTGTCCAATCCGGGGAGTTGCTCCCGCCAATGTCCGCGCAGGAGTCGATCCCGCAGATGGTTGGCGGTCTGCTCGACGGCGGATAGGATGCGTAGCATGGGCATGTCCCCATTCTGTGATCCTTGGGAACCTAGATGGCAAGCATACTTTTACTTTCCGTAATCCGATTAAGCGACGATAACTCAATCCAGAAATTCTCCAACCAAACCCACCATGAAAGCGAAATTCAATCTCCTCCTCTCACTCGGCACCTCACTGATCGCAATCACCTACTCCCATGCAGGCCAAATCTGGGATGGCGGCGGAGGCGATAACAATTGGAACACGGCAGCCAACTGGGATGGCGATGCGCTTCCCAATTTCGGGGCTGCCATCAATTTCAATGGGAACGTACGGAACGCCGCGGCGAATGACCTCACCGCGGACACCATCATTGGCGGAATCAATTTCACCAACACGGGTGAGGCGGGGCTAACCAATGCCTTCACCCTCTCCGGCAACCGCATCACCCTCGGCGGAAACATCACCACCACGGCGAACACCGCAGGTTCTACGATTACGGACACCATCAGCCACGCCATGATCTTGGATGGTAACCGCACCATCACCACCAACCAGCTGTCCCCCACGGTTCAGCACAACCTCACGATCGGCGGAATCATCAGCGGAACCGGCTTTGGGTTCACCAAGGAGGGCGCTGCCACGCTCACCCTCAACGCCGTGAATACCTACACCGGCGCCACGTTCGTCAATGCGGGCATCTTGACTTTTAGCACTGCTGGCAGGCTGAACACCACCAGCGCCATCTCCATCGCCAGCGGTGCCACGGTCAACATGACCGCTCAAAATCAGATCGCCCAGACAAACACCACCACACTGGCCGTGAACGGCGCGCTCAATATGACGGCTGCGGGTTCAGCCCTTGCCCTCGGTGGTACCAACCTCACTAACATCTCGATGAACAACGGCACGCTGAGCGCTACCGTCGCGAATACCTCAAACTTTGGCGCATTCTGGATCAACAACAGCCGCACCATCACCGCCACCGGCACTAACACCATCAGTGGCACGGGCGTCCTTGGAATTGCCCAGAACCGAGTCTTGACCCTCAGTCCCACCGGAGCCAACGACGTTATCAACGTCACC
>JAZKIL010000020.1:0-19909 GCA_040384845.1 Verrucomicrobiota bacterium
ACGCGATGACCGCGGCCTACGTCGGTGAAAATCTCAACCTTCGTGTCGTCGATCTTGGTGCGGACCTAACAGATTCTGCGGATACTGTCAGTGTTCTAGTCCAGGCGAAGTCCGGAGCAAAGCACTCGCTCGTTCTCAACGAGAGCGGCCCGCACACCGGTATTTTCAAAAGCTCCTATCCGCTCGCCTACGCCGATGCCAAGCTGGCACCTACTCCTCAAGACGGCAGCGAACCCGCTCCCTTTGATGTCCGCGTCAGCGGATTCCCTGTCACTTACGGCGATACCGTTGCTGCGCGCTACACCGACAGCAATGGCCTGAAAACCGAGACCCGCATCGTCACGGTTAGCAAAGGCGCGGATGGCACCATCGAGCCGTTCTCGAAAAAATACGATGATCCGGAAATCGCCATGCGCACCCAGTTCTCGCTGGCGGAGGCTTATCTCGAAGTCGCCAAACGCCGCCGTAAGCTCGGTGAAAACGAACTCGCCGAACTGGATTACCAAACCGCAAAACAACTCCTCTCCAGCGCGATGGATCAATTCAAGGATCCATCCACCCGAGCTCATGCCGAATATCTGTTAGGAAGTCTGACCATGGAAGAGGCTGACGCCACGCAAGACGCGGAAACCAAAGAAACCCGTTATCGCGCCGCGCTCACCCGTTTCATCAACGTCACCGGAAGCTATTCCGAAACCCTTCACGCGTCCAAAGCTCAATACCAGATCGCCACCATCTACGAGCGCCTGAAAGAGCCGGAAATCGCCGCGCAGGAATACGTCAAACTCGCTTACAAATATCCGGACTCCGAATACCTCGCCGTTTCCATGGCACGCCTCGGCACGCATTTTCTCAAAAAAGCCTCCGAATACGAAGCTCAAGCCAAGCCTCTGTTAGAAAAAGGCGAGGAAGACAAGGACGCCGCTTTCGAGGGCGCGGCTCTGAACAAAATGGCCGTCTCGGAATATCTCAAAACCGCCCAGATCTTCGGGCGGCTCCAGGAGCGTTTCCCAACCGATCCGCTCGCCGGGCAAGCCGGCCTGCGCGCAGGCCAATCCTTCATGCGTGCCGGGAAAAATCAGGAAGCTGTGGATGCTTTCAAACGCGTCATGGACGAGCCTTCATACGATGGCAAAACCATCCGCGCCCAAGCCATGTATTGGTCAGGCATGTGTTACCAAAACCTCAAGCAGCCGATGGCCGCTTACTCCAATTTCAAACGCCTCACCTATGATTTCCCGGAAAGCGAATGGGCGGCCTTCGCCCGTGGCCAACTCTCCCAGGAGGGTCTTTTGAATCTGGAGGAAAAACTTGAGCTGGAAAGGCTGGAAAACGAGAAACAATGATTTTGAACACACACAAAACCGCATCCTCGATGTTTCGTATCTTCCCCATATTGCTCACCTTGGGCGTGGCGACGGCCGCTCCTCTGGACGACCGCATCAAGGCTTTCAAGGCCGCTCCCACCCAAACCGAAACCGCCGTTTCCGAAATCCTCGAGCTAGGTCTAACAGAAAGCCGCTCGGCTTTCGCCTTCGCAGCCGTCAAACCATGGCTCGCAAATAACACGGCGGAATCTTCAAAATTCCTTTTCCTTGCCGCGCAATCCGCCGAGTTCGCCGGAGAATGGCGCCAAGCTGTTAGCTTCTACCGCAAGCTGCTCAAACTGGGCAATCTCGATGCCGCTACTGCGGCAATCGCAACCCCAAGCTGCTACCGCCTCCTCATCAACCACCTCGGCGATGCCGATTCCGCCTATCTGATGATGCGTGAAGAGGGCTCCCGGCTCAGAAGCTTCGGGAACAACCGCCAGTTCGACGCATGGTTTTTCGCGAAAGCGGCCGAGCGCAAGGACCTTGCTTCCACCGCCAAGTGGCTCACGGCGATTTACCAGAGCGATGAGCCGCGCGAAGCCTACGAAGCAATTCTAACAGCCATGCTCGCGGATCTGGAAACCTACACCCATAAACAGCCCCAGCTCTTTACCGAGCTGAAAGCACTCGCTGCCGCGAAGAACACCAGCCCGATCGTCAAGGCGAGGCTCGAATGGGTCATCGAAGCCGTGCCCTACTTTGACAAGGCGGCGGAACTGCTCAACACGAAACGCCCGATACCCGATGACCTCGTCAACGCGCCCTTGCAAGCCGCGCAAAAACTTATCGCTATCTCGCCGTATGAGGGATCCCTCGCCGTCGCAAATGGCTGGATGCACTTTTCCGCAGGCGATTCCGGGTTTTTCGCCACCTTCGTGAATCCGCGCCGCGCTGAAAAAGCCGCGCCCATCCTCGCCGCACTCAAAACCCTGCCGGTCGAACAAGCCCAAGCCATCATCAACCTCCAGGTGCCGTTCGCAAAAAACCGCAAGATCGTACCCTACCTTGTTTCGGACGAGGAACTCAAAGCTCTAACAACCGGCCGACCCGAACTCGCCGCCGCTCCCAAAGCGCCACCGCAACCCAAGAATCCCAAAGCGGATCCGGCCGCTCCCAAAGATCCGGCCTTGGCCATTTCCAACGAACTGGTTGAGCTCCCGCCAGGCGCCAATCCCCAAGCCGTCGAAGCGGCGTTCAATGCCGTTTTTGATCGCGCTGCAAAAGCGCCCGCCGTCGCTCACACGATCCTTGGGCTCGATCCCGTTGCCAAACTTTCCACTTGGTCAGATCCGCTGCGCCAATCCGTTCACTCTCTCTTCAATGAGCGCGCTCCTCTCGGCGCATATCCCAAAAAGAATGGTTACGAACCACTCGTCCTGCGCGTGATCGGCGACGCCTCCATTGCGAATCAACCGGCCCGGCTCCAATCCATTGCCGCCGGTCTCTGGTCCGCCGCACTCGCGACAGAGGATCCCCGTTTCTACGCCGCTGCCGATGCCTACGCCAAACTCGCCGCGAAATCTCTAACAGACGGAAACGCCTCGCTAGCCATGACCCTGTCCCGCTGCGCGACCCAGTCCGTCGCCGCACGCGCTGCTGCCGATGCCAAACTCGCCGAGATCCTGACAAGCCTTCGCAAGACCGCCGGGCTCGCCGCTGCGGAAGTCGGTGCGGTGGAAATTCCTGTGGATGAAACCCATCCCGCCTATCCCATCTACAAATCCAATGCCGAGTTCGCCACCGGGAATTTCGACTCCGCATGGCAGCTTTACCTCACCAACGCCGATCAACTCGCCGCCGTTCTCCGCTCGCTTCCCGTTAACTACGCTTTCTGGTTGTTGGAAAAAAGCATCGAGACCGACCGCAGCGTTGAAGCCGAAAACCTCATTAAGGAACTCACCATCTGGTCACGCCAAGCCGAAGGCACCTTCAGCGCCGCACAGGACGCCGAACTCAAGATCGCCTACGCCGATCTCGCTTTCCGCAAAGGCGCGCTTCCCACCGCTCGCGCATGGTATCGCAAAGTGGCGGAAGCCAAGGAATACGAAGGCAGCGAAGTTCATCTAACAGCCGCGCTCGGTTCCGTGAAAGTTGATCGCGTTTCCAAAAACTTCGCGGGCGCCATCACCGAGCTGGACAGCCTCATGAAGCTTCCGAACGAGGATTTCCGGAAAAAAATCCGCTACGCCCGTGCCGAGGTTTTGATGGATCAGGAAAGCTATGCCGAGGCGCTTGAGGAAATCGATCAAGTCCTTCGCCAGGAGCCCAAACATCCGGACGCCCTCATCCTCCGCGGAAAAATCCACTTCGAGATGCGCAAACTTGTCGAGGCGAGTGAGATCGAACTCGGACCTTCCCAAGACAAGACCCTCATCGTTCCAGGCGAGATAGTGAAAATCAACCTGCGCGATCCCACACTCAATGTCTCGGGCGCTGGTTCGGAAATCGAAGTGGAAATCTGGGCCAAGTCCGGCGACCGCGAACGCGTTCTTCTCTATCAGCTCGGTGACAGCAAAGAAAAATACCGTGCCGATGTCGCCACCGCACTCGGAGCTCCAGTCCCGGGAGATAAAATCCTGCAGATCCTCGGACAGGATGAAATCCGTTTCGGTTACTCGGAGCGCTTCCGCGCGAAAATGAAAGACCTGCCCGCCGATCCGGATGTCGTCATCGGCGTTTCGTCAGATGCTTTCCTCTCGTTCTCCGCCGGTGCCTTCCCTCCGCGCGAAGGTGAACGCCGGCTCAACATCGAAGAGCTCGGCATTTCCTCCGCCCAAGCCGCGCTCGGCACACGCACCGTGCGTCCCGGCAATCCGGTGTATATCCGCGTCACTGATCCGGATCGCAGCATCACCGCCGGTATCGATGATGTCACCGTCAGCCTCCAAACTTCCAGCGGCGATGAAATCCGTCAGCTTACTCTTAAAGAAACCTCGCCTTACAGCGGCGAGTTCCAAGGCATCGTCCCCACCGCCGGCGCGCAGGCCATCGCCTTCGCCTCGGAAAGCGCACCGGGCCGCGATCCTAACATGGCCATCAGCTCACGCGAATATCCCGGTTGGCAAGGCAACGTCGGAAATGCGGAGAAACCACGCACCTTCGGCATCGACCTCAACGACAACGCCGCCATCAATCAAATGAGCGTCGATATGGGCGACGCTTCCAATCTGCTCAAACGCTTCGTTCTCCAAACCTCGCTCGACGGCAGCAACTGGACCACTCGCGCACGTTATCCGGAAACCACACCTGTCTGGGAAGGCAGGCCGCACATTTCCTCTTTCCCGACCTATGGCAACAGATCGTTTCCTGTTTCCAAACCCACCGGCCGTGAGCTGCCGAAAGACTGGGTCGAGATCATGGACTATGGTTCTAACAAAGAAGGAATCGAATACCACTCCGCCGGGGGTGTTAAGCTATCTGCTGGTGAACTGCCTCTTGCAGCAAGCAGTCACCCCGGCTATTCCTGCCTCGTTCGCTATCGTGCCCTTTTCCATCAGCCCGCCGTGGCGATCCGCCGCTTCCAACTCACCGGACTCCCGGACGATGGTAACACGATCTTCCTTCTTAACGGCGCACCCGCCGCAGCCGAAGCGGAAAACGGTTTGCTCATCGAACGCGAAATCCCGCCGGGCATCCATGAAATCCAAATCTGGCGCCACGAAAGCCGTGGTGAACTCCTTAAGCGCAGGCCCATCCTCCTCTGCGATCAGGACGGCAAGACCGAACTCGTTCCTTGCTCGGAAACGATGTTCGATCCCTACGCGTTTCCGGAAAATGTTAGACCATTGGTTCCGCAAGCCGCCAAAATCAGCCCGGGTGCCAACGGCCGCATGGATATCGCTTTTGGCGATCAAACCCGCGCCCGTCTCGTTCGCCTCGTTATCAATGGTTTCGATGGCGTGGCTCCTACCATCAACAAGGTCACGCTGAACAATCGGGAGGGCAAGGCGCTCATTCCCGTCACCCAAGACTACATGGAGCTGCGCGATAACAGTCAGCTCGAAGTCCTTCCCGGTGACAGCATCAATGTCCGCTATCAGGATCCACACTCCGCCACGCCCAAACGCGATCGCCTCGAGCAACGCCTCAATGTTGCGTTCAACGACGCGAAAATCACCGCCTCCTTCCTGAATTATATCGAAACGGAAACAGGCCGCGAACTGGTGCTGGAAGCCATACGTCGCTTCCGCTTCGACGATGCGGTCGCGATCGTCATCGATGATGCCGACATGGACGCCAGTGCGGAAAAGGACATGGTCGAAATCCAAGTGACCTCCTCGTCCGGCGGCAAAGCCACCATCCAAGCGATCGAGACAGAAGAACATAGCGGCCGTTTCCTCGGGCGTATCTTTCCCGTCACCGGCCAACCGGCCCGTGCCTCCGAGATCCAACTCACGGAAGGCGGAACTCTAACAGCTTCTTACCGCGATACGGAAAACCTGAGCCCCGGCATTCCCACGGAACGCGAAGCCGTCATCCAGCACGCCCGCTACACCGATCCCGCGCTCTCCACTTACAACGTCACCAGCAAAGTCCTTGAGATCAAATCTAACAATCCGGAGCCGAAAAAATCCAACACTCCTGCCCGGGCAACAGGACCGGAACTGGTTGTGCCACGCCGTGCTCTGGATTTCACCCATGGCATCGAGACCAAATCCCTCACTGCGGTCATCGGATCGAGCGCACGTTTCGACATCGTCTTTCCTCACCTCGCCCTGGCAGGCAGCAGCACCGTCAACGCCTACGTCCAGACAGAGGCCGGTCGCAAGGCCAAACAATCCGAGGTGAAAGGAACGTTCGACGTCGCCGTTCCCGGCACGCTCAAGCTCATCGGCACATTGAATAACGCGAACATCGTCATCCCAAGTGGCTACCAGATCGGAGAACCTCCTAACGCTCCCGGTAACCAACCGCCGCTTGAAGAAGGTCGTTTCTCCTTTTCCGTTCCGCTCATCCTCGGAGAAAATCCCGACCGCAGCTTCGCCACCAAATCCGCCGAATCGCTGGCGGCATCATCCATCCCCGAAGGGCTTGCCGTAAAAGCGGGTGACATCGTCCACATCGGCTACCCTTACAAAGATGCCTCGGATCAGATCAAATGGATCACCGCCAGCTTCGCCGTCGAGAGCCATCCTTTCCTCGATGTCATGAACGCCAATTACACGGAGTCTCTAACAAAAGCATTCGTGGGGGAGAAAATCCATCTCCGCCTTATCGATAGCGGACTGGACCGCAGCCCGGAACGCGAGACGACCACCGTCACCCTCAAAGCCGGAACCACCACCACCTCATACGAGCTTCAGGAAACCGAAGCACACAGCGGCATTTTCAAATCCTCCTTCGCCATCAGCTACGCCGCAGACAAACTGCCGGCGAAACTGCCACCCGTCGCGCTCAATGGTTTCCCCGTGCGCTACGGTGACGATATCGAAATTTCCTACTCAACCAAAAACGAGACCTTGCCTTACAAGGTCACGGTCAACAAAGGAGCGGACGGGTTTATCGAACCATTCAGCAAACGTTTCAACGGGGATGAAATGGCGGTCCGCACCAGCTTCACCCTTGCCGAGTGCTACTTCGAACTCGCCAAGAAACACCGCGAGCTCGAACAGGAAAGCCTCGCCCGCCGCGAAATCGCCCAAGCCCGCAAACTCCTCGCCGAGGCCATCGCCACCCACCGCGACGACGACCTCCGCGCCCACGCCGAATATCTGTTAGGAAATCTCGCGCAAGAATACGCCGACCTCGCCAAGAACGAGGAATCCAAGCTTCCGATGTATCAGGATGCCCTCGCCCGCTTCTCGAAAATTCCTTCCGATTATCCGGAAACCGAGTTCGCTCCGAAAGCCCAGTTCAAGACCGCGCTCGTTTATGAAAAAATGGGCGAGACCGAAAACGCCGTCGAGGAATACGTCAAGCTCGCCTACAAATATCCCAATCATGAACTGATCCCTTCGGTCATGTCGCGCCTCGGCGCATACTTCCAGGAAACCGGCCTCGCTTTCAAAAAACAGGCGGATCTTCTCCGCGATAAAACCGACGAAGCCAACAAGGCCGAAGTCCTCCGCCTCGACCAGCTTTCCTACCCGGAGTTCCTCAACGCCGCCATGGTCTTTGCGAAACTTGAAGAACGTTTCCCTGAAGATCCGCTTGCCGGCCTCGCAGGACTCCGTGCCGGCCAAAACTACATGCGTGCCCATCAATACAATAGAGCGGTAAAGATTTTCACCATCGTCCACGCAAATGAGAAATACGATGACCGCGAAGTCCGCTCCCAATCCCTCTACTGGAGCGGCATCTGCCAGGAACGTCTCGCTGCCCTGTTCGATGAAGGCAGTTGGAAAGCCAAAGGCGAGGCATTGAACATCGCCTACGAAACTTACCGCCGTGTCACCTTCGATTTCCCAGACAGCATCTGGGCGAAATATTCTCGCGGCCGCCTTGCGGATCCGGCCTTCGAAACCCGAGTCAGTGCGGAAAACGAAGAGCGCGAACGCATGATCGAATCCCTCAAAGAAAGCAGGAAAAACAGACGATGAACCAACTTGAGTCAGCGCTGCTAGATGAACTCACGGACGGAGCCGAACCAAAGCTTCTGCTGCGCAGTCGTACGCGTATCGATGCCGGTCGCTGGTGGCGCAGCACTTCCGTATGGATCTGCATTACGGGAAGCGAACTCATCCTCTTTGCCGTCGCCCGCCGCCGCTATGTGGAACGCGTGCCGCTCACCGAATGCCACGTCTGCCATTATCTAGCAGCCACTGGTGAATTGGTGATCGAATCCGCTGAAGCGTTGCGTATGAAACGTGTCAACCTCACTCCTCGTGAAGCCATAAACGTAATAAATTTTCTAACAAATAATTAATCATTCTTTCTAACCACACCTCAAAACTATGATCGAACAAATCCTTTTAGGCGGACCTCTGATGATTCCCCTAATGTTGTGTAGCCTCGTCTGCATCGCCGTCGTCTATGACCGCTGGTTTTCCTTCCGAAATAACCGCCGCATTGATACGCGCTCCCTTCGCTCCAAAGTGCAAACGCGCCTGAGAGAGAATAACATTCCGGGCGCCATCGGTGAATGCGAAGCCGCTGGTGGTCCAGTAGCATCCGTTCTTCTTGCAGGGCTACGCTCATACAAACAACTTCGTGATAAAAACGAAGGCACAGAGACCATGCGTCTTGTCGTCGCTCAAGTCATGCAAGACTACAGTGCTCAGGCGATGAGTGTGGTCAACAAGCGCCTCGATGTTCTCACAACGATTGGTATGGCCGCACCGCTTCTCGGCATGACAGGAACCGTAACAGGTATGATCGCGTCCTTCGCCGGTCTTGCGGAAGCGGGTAGCACCGGTGGTGGCGGTGGCGCCGTTGCAAACGGTATTGCAGAAGCCCTCATCACCACAGCTGCAGGACTTCTCATCGCTCTAGCCGCCGTGATCCCGCAGAGTGTCTTTTTCCGATGGGCAGATGAAATCGAACTCGAAATCGAGGAGAGCACCTGCGAACTGGTGGAATTTATCCTTACGAATCACTAAAGCCAAAAAGCTAAATCCAAGTGAAAAACCGCCGCTCAAGTGATATTCCCGTAGATTCGTTTTCGGATATCGCGTTCCTTCTCATCATCTACTTCATGGTAGCGACTACGCTTGTTAAAGTGAAGTCGATCACTGCTGATTTACCTGCTGGAGAGAAATCCACCCAGGCAAAATCGGAGAAGACCCCCATCATCAACTTGCGGGGTGGAGAAGTCTTTTTTAGCGATAAGCGCGTGGAGATGGCGGAACTCAACGCGCGCCTCGCAGCTCTGGATCTACCTAACCAAGACGGTGAAAAGCGGGTTATTATGTTAGAGGCAGCTAAAGGCACCCCTTATGAAAACTATTTCCAAGTACTCGCTGCCATCAGCGCCAACGGCGGCGTGGTTGCCATCGTCGAAGATGAATAACCCATGAAACGATCCAGGAAAAAGAAACGCAAATCCATTCCCATACCCGTTGCGAGTATGGGCGATATCGCGTTCTTGCTGATCATCTTCTTCCTCGTCTGTAGTGAGGCAGTCAAAGATAACTCGAATCTTCCGGTAGAACTACCTACTTCCGAACACGTCGAGAAAACCAAAGCAACTGTGATGGCGTACGTCGCCGTCGATGCAAATGGCGAAATCCATTTCAACGGTTCGCGAGTCGATAGTGCCAAAGACGTTGAATGGGGTGTGCGCGCACTTCTCACCAACACCGTTTCCGACGACCAGCGCCACGTTCAACTCAAGTGCGATAAATCCCAGCCCAAAGAAGTTTTCCAACCCGTCCTCCAAGCCATCGCCGAAGCCGGCGGCATCATCGAAGCCGTAGGCGAAATCGAAAAATAAATCTAATCACCCACCATCATGTCCACTCAAAATCAAGAAACCACCCCTGACCAATTGCTGGAGTCCTTTCGTGGCCGCAGTTTAAAATCAGTGATCCTCTTCACCGTTATCGCTCACATTGTTGTGATCTCCGCCACCAGCGTTCCGTATCTCATGAAATCGCTCACCGGCAAATCCGCATCCAAGCTCAGCGAAAAAGATCGAACAGAACTTGCCGCCCGCGAAGCAACCGAAGCTCTAAGCGATATAGCCAAGAAGCACGGACTCAAACCACAAGACCTTAGCACCCGCATCGCCGGTGGCGCTGCACCCGCCGCGCCTAAAAAAGAAGCACCATCTCCCACTGCAGAACCCGCTACACCGGAAACCGCCCAACCCCAAGATGCAGTGGAGCCAGAAAAACCCAAGTCCGCTATCGAAGAGCAACTCGAAGTCAAAGAAGAAGGACCGAAAGTGCCAACCATTCCCGTTGAAGAAGCAAGCGAAGAGGATCTGTTTAATAAATAAGCAATGATAGCGCCGCCTGAAATTTTCTAACAAAACAGCATGATCCGCGATTCATATACCACAGTCCCCACCCTGGAAGTGGACGAGATTCCAACGAATCCGTCCCCTCACAAGGCGCGCGTGGTAACGATTGCGGTCACATCGATCGCAGTCCTGTCAGGCGCTGCATACTTTTGGCTCCCGCCAGCACTGGCTGCTTTTCTTTCGCAGAATGCGGAAATCAAGATCTTATTTCAGAGCACTCACACCGACTCTTCGCTCAAGCTCGCAATCCAACTTTTCGGCCTTCTAACCATTATTTGCTCGGCTGCAGGAATTGTTGGATTTTTCCGCAACCGCATCGCATGGCACGCACTTCGCCTGCCGCTGTTCGCTGTTTACTTGGTAGTTGGATTCTATCTTTGGGTCACATGGCAGGCATGCTTTTCCATTCTCGATAAACAACTTACCATTGGTGGAGAGCTCCAAAACAATGCAACCATCATTAAACTGTGGTGGAGCATCGCATGGCCAGTTCTCGCCACCGCAGTCTTCGCTGCATGGACTCACGTCATGCTCCGCAGTCGTTCTGTCTACGCTGCATTCACCCGCGAGAAAGGTATCGCCATGGTCGGCGACCGCGTGCTTGAGGATATCCGCACCCACGGCCGAGACCCTCACAATCGCCGCAGCCTTTATTTCAGTGCGTTCACTCATATTTTTATCCTCTTTTTGATTCCTTGGATCTTGAGTCTCGATAGATGCGGCGACGTACAACCTTACAAAGTCCCCAAAGGCAGCGGCAATCCGGTCGTCGCCATGGTGAAAATGACGAAGCCGAAAAAGAAAAAGAAACAAACCCTTAGCCTCCGTCCGAACTCGGCCATTCTATACGAAATTCCAGATCTTGATGACTCACAGGTCGATCAACAAATGGAAGAACAGACTGAAGCCACCTACGCCGCGAACAATGCCAAATCTGGCAAGATGGGCAAAGGCGGCGGCACTCAAGGCGGTTGGCCGGAAGGAATGGATGACTACAAAGTTCGTTTCATTCGCCTCGAACACAGCGGCGCGGGTTGGGACGACGGCATGGATGAATCCAACGCCGATATCAATTTCCTTCGCTCCTTCGCCCAGGCCACCGGCTTTAAGAAAATCGCTAACAAAGGCGAAAGTCACTCCATCGCCCTCCTGAAAAAATATCCCAAAGACGCTTTCCCGCCATTCGTATTCCTAACAGGTAACGGCAACATGGGCAATGTCAGCGAATCTGATAGAAAAATCCTCCGCGACTACTGCCTTAACGGCGGCATGCTTATCGCCGATGCTGGCAGCGTGCAATTTCACAACTCTTTCATGCCCTTCATTCGCCAGGTTTTCCCAGATAAGCCCCTCATCGACATCGCCGATGACGACATGCTATATCAAGTTCCTTACACCTTCCCTGACGGAGCTCCGCCATTCTGGCGCCTCGGTGGAACACGGGCGCTCGGCATCAAACACGAAGGTCGTTGGATCGCATTCTATCACCCCGGCGACATGAACGGCGCATGGAAATCTCAAGGCTACACCGATGTCACTCCAGAAATGCGCGATGCCGCCATGAACCTCGGCGTTAACCTTGTCTATTACGCGTTTAACCAGTGGAACGATGCGGCGGCCAAAGCTAAAAAATGAACCCTAACTCTTTCAGTATTCTCGGTTACATCAGCGTACTTCTCTGGCTCGCTGTCCCATTGCTTTGGCTCCTCCGCCGTCGTTTCACTTTGCCCGGCTGGCTAGCTCTCGCTCTTGCCATTCTTTCCCTCGCTCTCGCCACCCATAACTCACTCACTCACGTCAATCGCATCGAAGTCGAACAAGCCGAGGAAACCATCAATCAACTCGATGCTGCGGCAGCCAAGCGTAAAAACGTCGAAGAAGCGCGCGGCGGTGAAGTTGCCGATATCCGCTTCGCAGAAGATGGAGATGATGACTTCATCGATAAAGCCGGTATGAATGACGCCGATAAAAAATATTTAGACAGCATCGATGAATCCAAAGAACCCGCATGGAAAGGTAAGAAGAAAAAGCGTGGCGATGCTGATGAACAAAGTGGTGATCTCGAAGACGAAATTGGCGGAAAAGAAGCCATTTCAGGAGTGAAATCGGATTCCCTGCAGACTGAAGAATCTCGTCCGCCCATTCTCATGACAGAGGCTCACAAGGCCACTGCTAACCGTATCGATGGACACAACCTCAACGCCGCACGTATTGCAATTCTGTTAGGATTTCTCATTTTCATCATCGATTATTTCACACGCGCCAACTCATACGCTCGCGCCGTTTTTCCGCTGCCGCTACCGGCCTCGTGGTTGAATGCCTTCAGCCCATTGCCAGCTGTCATACAGCGCCCAAATCCACCGCGCCGTAATTTACCTGAAGAACTCGCATGGCTCGCAAAGCGCGGAGATGTTTTCATCTGCTTCACCAAAGACGCCTCCGGACTTCCCGAATCCCTGCCACGCTTCGCGAAAAAATTTGCTCCCATCGATTTACTCCATGTCGATAGCCCGGACATTTCCGATGAGCTCATCTTCGAATCGCTTTGGTACGGACGCAGCAGCTTCGTCGTCGATTCCCTGGATCGTATCAACTCACTTTTCGGTTCCATCTATTTGCAACTTGAGCAACGTCACAAAGCACGCGCCCGTTCCAGATGTAACGTCCACATCGTCTGGAATATCGATCAACAACTGCACGAGGACGACATTGCCGATTTCGAAAGATTCGCCCGCAGCACCGGATTTTCACTCTTCATCTGTAACGAACCCATCTCATGAAACCTATCTTTGTTCTTTTTTTCCTAACACTTTTCGCATTCGCCGACGAACGTGAAACCACACCGGAACAACTCGAAGCCATTCAGAATGGCGGTGAAATCGAACTGAAAATTGAGCGCCCCAAAAATCTTCCGGATCTGACAAAAGGTCAGCCGCTGCCGCCTTCAAAGGACAAACCATTCGTCTGGACTTTAGGTCCCACAGGCATCACTTGCAATATGTCCGGCGGGTTTCCCGGCGACCAACTGTTAGTAACAGGTTTCGTCAAGGGTTCTCCAGCCGAAGGAAAATTTCTTCCCGGTGATGTGATCACGGGTATCAACGGTAAAAAATTCGAATCCGGGGGACATCTCGGCGAGGCCATCGGCAATCTCATCATCGAAGCCGAAAAAGAAGAAAACGGCGGCAAAATGGTTTTCCAAGTCTGGCGCGACAAAAACTATATCGCTCGAACCGGTGCAAAAAATATCGCCGGAACGGATATCGATAAACTGATCAACGATGCGGAAAACGACAACTCGCTCTATGACTGGAAACCCGAGGAAGCGCGGAAGGTAGAGGTAGCCAAGATGGATCTCGATAAGTTCCCCATCGACGGCTCAACTTTGGACGTGGAATTAAAAGTGAACGTTTTCCCTTCCTACACAGACACCGCTCCTTACGACTGCCCCAAGACCCAAAAAATTCTCGAAGACGCTTGGAAAGTGTTAGAAAAGCGCTTTGTTGCGGATCCCAAAAACCCGCTCGGCGGCAAAGGTGGTGTCATCGAGGCGATGGCGCTCGTTGCCTCAGGCAAGCCGGAGCACCGCGAGCTCGTCAAACAATGGGTGCGCAGCAAAAATTGTCCATGGCAGCCGCCCACCGAAGCCATCGGTGCAATGTTCGAGCCCGGCTACAAGGGTTACATGGGCTACCAAACATGGCACCACGGATTCATCGGATTGAACTGTGCACTTTACTATGAAGCCACTGGCGATGAATACGTGCTTCCTGCCCTCCGCAAATACGCAATCGAAGCGGCCATGGGCCAGAGCAAGGCGGGAACCTGGGGTCACACCTTCGCATACCCATCTTTTAATGGCGGCAAGTTGCACGAAATGAATCCCGGCTACGGTGCCCTTAACGCCGCCGGAAACCGTTGCTTCTTCCTCATCGCTCTCGCCCAGAAACTCGGGGTGAAACACCCGGAAATCGATCTCGCCGTGGAGCGCGCGCGCAAATTCTTCGGCTCTTATGTAGATCAAGGAGCGATTCCCTACGGCGATCATGTCGCAGCCGGCACTGACGACAGCAACGGCAAAAATGCCGGCACTGCCTTTGCCATGAAGCTCATCGGGGATGACTACAGCGCAAAATACTTCGCGATGATGTCCGCCCACGCATCCTTCACTCCCCGCGGCGGCCACGCCCACGACTACCACACCCAGTGGTCTAGCTGGGGCGCCACCATTTGCGGCCCGGAAATCCGCACCTTGGGCGAACGCAACATGCGCTGGCGCCGCACCCTTTGCCGCATGTATGACGGCAGTTTCATTTATCACTCGCCCAGCGAAAAATACAACACCCTGCGCGACCCCACCGCCACCGAGGTCTTTAACCAAGCGGTCATTTACAAACAAACCCTCATCAGCGGCAAAGACGCCAATGAAAAACTTTATCCCACCGAGCGGGAAATGAAGCACCTGCTCACCAGTGCTTACGGACAGTTCAATAATTCCTACCTCAAAGACCTCGCCGGAAAACCATGGAAAGAACGATCCACCGACGAACTCTTTGATCTGCTGGATATATTCATGCCAAAAACGCGTGAGGCCGTTGCCGCTGAGTTGGGCAAAAGATTTCAGGCTGGAGAAGCAGCCATTCTGCCCCGCCTTGTATCTTTACTAACAAACGAAAGCGCTCGCTACCGTCATGGCGCTCTGTGCGCCCTGGATGCTTGCGGCAATGACACCATGCTTTCCAATCTGGCTAAAATTATTCCGCTGTTAGAAGATCCAAAGGATTTCGTCCGCATCGCAGCAGTGAAACGCGTTTCAAAAGCAACCAACGATGAGGCAGCCCAGCTTGCGCTTCTCAAGGCAGCAGTTGCGGAACGGACCGCACTCGCTCCTAACAGCGTGCGGAATGCGATTCAGGCCGATCTTTTCGGATCCAAATTACCAATCAGCAATTCTCCATTTAAATCCGATTTTGATCCGAAATTGATGGAAGCAGCCCTATCCAACGCCATCCTCGAAGAAACCGGCGGCGGCCCTCTGGTGGCAGCTAAAGTCGGAGTATGGGACAAGGATACCGTCATACGCTTAGCGGGACCTCTCACCTACATTGCAGAAGAAGAGCAAGTCTATGACCAAATGTTCGGCGCGAGAAATGCACCTGCGCAAAAGATGCTGGAAAAATTCGGTTATCTGGAAGCGGCGCAATCCAGCGCTTATCGCATTCGGAAAAAGGTGGAAATTCCCCGCCACATCCGCGCGGCCTCAGGCTATAAAGACCCGATAATCAAACCCGATGTCGTCGCGAAATATCCTGCGGTATTTGCTGAATATGCGGATGAAATCAAAACGATTTTGATCGATAGCCCATCCGAGGAAGTCGAGGTGAAAGATGAATCCACTAACTGGGTGCCGATCAAGACCTCGCTCCAGAAAGTTTTGAAGACAATCGAGTCTAACAAAAATACGGCGACCCTGCCTAGCATTGGCGACGAAGTTCGCAAGATCTTCCAAGCCGAACTGGTTGCTGTGGAAGGAACGGCTGCTAAAATCAAATTCTGCCGCGAACTTCTCGTGAACCCAGAGCAGAAAGACACATTCCGCCAAATGGCAGCTATGGATTATCTGGTAGAAACACTTAGCGCGGAATCCATGGAGGATATACTCCCATACCTCGGCCACGACTACCTGCGCATTCGTGATTACGCTCGGAAAATTGTTATGCCGATCATCAAAGGTTTGGCTGCTCCGGAAATCACTAAATTGCTAGACGCATACTCTGACATTCCCACCAAAGTCGGTTTCCTGGAAACCTTAGCCATCGCAAGTCCTAAGGGTGGACTTGAAACTGCGAAGCAGGCCATGAAACACGAAGCACCCGAAGTTCGTGCTGCGGCGGTGAGAGCATATGCAGCCATCGGCGGCGATGCGGTTACTGAAGACGTTCTAACATTTCTCAAGGCCGCCGGAACCACAGATGAGCGCCACGCTTGCGAAGAAGGCTTATTGGCGCGTGTCGGAGATGCCGCTGCAGCAGGTCGCATCCGCGACCGCTCAATCGCCATGCTGACTGGGGCGTCACCAGATCTTCTCGATAGTCTTTACTACATCATCGCCCGCATCGGCGACGCGAAAAGCATCGATGTGCTTCGTAAAGCGGCTACCACCCAAGATCCTGCAGAATTCAGCCGCGTCATCTATGCGCTTTCCTACTCGCCTTCGCGCGAAGCTGATAAAGTGATGTTAGAAATCGCTAAATCGAATGAAAAACGTGCCAAGTTAGTCAGTGCTCATGCCGACCGACGTATGGTCCTCGGTCCAAAAGGATATGGGGACATCGATAGCAAGCTACGCATGGATTTTGCTGAGGAAATGCTCAAATACAATTTGGAGCCGCGCATCGTCAAACTGCTCGGAACCATTCACGAAGCTCGTGCTCTGACTGCCCTGATGTATTGCCTCGAAAAAGGCGTCGCTTCCGCTGCCAATAGCCTTATCGCTAATGCTGAAGGCATGGAAAAACTGAGCGCCGCCGATTCCAAGATCGCCGCTAAAGCCCTCCAAGACGTCATCGAATACATCGAAGTCACTCGCCTCCGCGGCGGCATCAAAGCCCACATGGACAAAGATGATAAATACACCGAGTGGAAAGAACTCCAAGCCCGTGCCGGTAAAGTTCTCCTCAAAATCCACAAACCTGAAACCGCTCCCATTCCCACCTTCGATGGCTTGGATCTTGATCGTTGAGCCCTAAAAGCTACTCGTTACGCCATGAACTATTTTCTCATACCTGGCCTTTTTGCTCTCGTTCTTGGCTTGGCTGAGGCTGCTGAAAATCCTCCCAACGTCGTTGTCATTTTTATCGACGACATGGGCTACGGCGATATCGGTCCGTACGGCGCAACCAAGCAAAAAACGCCACACCTTGATCGGATGGCAAAAGAGGGGATGAAGCTCACTTCGTTCTATGCCGCTCCGGCCTGTTCCGTTTCTCGCGCCCAACTTCTCACCGGCAGTTACGGGCCACGCGTAAACGTTCCATGGGTTTACTCGCCTGCCAGTGCTGAAGGGTTGAATCCCGAAGAAACGACTATCGCGGATCACCTAAAAAAACTCGGCTACGCTACCATGTGTATCGGGAAATGGCACGTCGGCGATCAACCGGAATTTCTTCCCACCAAGCAAGGCTTCGACCACTACTTCGGCATTCCTTACTCAAACGACATGCAGCGAATATCCACGGAATCCGGGAAGCGTGTCACTCCTTTACTGCGGGACGATAAAGTCATCGAGCTTCTAACTGATGAAGAACAATCGCTTATTGTGGAGCGCTACACCGACGAGGCGATCAGCTTCATTTCTAACAACAAAGAAAAACCTTTTTTCCTCTACCTTCCACACACCGCGATCCATACCCCGATTTATGCTGGAAAAGCGTTTCAGGGAAAGTCTGATAATGGCCGGGTGGGTGACTGGATCGAAGAAGTCGATTGGAGCACCGGTCGCATCCTCGATACCTTGCGAGATCTCAAGCTCGCCGAGAACACCCTGGTTATTTTCACCAGCGACAACGGCCCATGGTTGATCCAGGAAAAAGATAGCGGCAGCGCCGGTCCATTACGCGGTGGTAAAGGCAGCACTTGGGAAGGCGGCGTTCGCGTGCCGACACTTGCGTGGTGGCCGGGAAAAATAGCACCCGGTTCCGAAGTCGATGCCGTTGCTGGGACAATCGATCTTCTCCCGACTGTCGTTACCCTCGCGGGCGGAAAAGTTCCCGAGCTCCCCGTCATCGACGGACGCGATATCTCGCCATTGCTGTTAGGAAAATCGAAAACCTCTCCGCGCGAGGCGCATTATTATTTCAAAGGGTACGGACTTGAAGCCGTTCGCCAAGGCTCGTGGAAACTTGCCATCGCTCCACAGATTGAAACCATGGGCCGTCAAGCCAAGCCCGATGC
The DNA here is from genome assembly GCA_040384845.1 of Verrucomicrobiota bacterium. Lineage (GTDB taxonomy): Bacteria > Verrucomicrobiota > Verrucomicrobiia > Verrucomicrobiales > Akkermansiaceae > Luteolibacter. The sequence goes on from JAZKIL010000020.1 coordinate 18,229, forward strand.
GCTAGGTGCCGAGCCACGCCTATATAATCTCGACCAGGAAATTGGAGAGCAAACCAACGTCGCTGCCGCGCATCCGGAAATCGTCGCAAAACTCAGCGCCCTTGCTGAAAAAATGAAAGCCGATCTCGGTAAACCCAATGCCCCCGCATCTCGTCCTGCCGGAAAAGTAGCCAACCCGCAGACCCTCTATCCTTCAGAGCCACCCAAGCCAAAGCGCTGAGATTGAGTGATTTTTCACGCCCGCAAGTGGTCCCGTCAGGAATCGAACCTGAAACTACGGCTTCGGAGACCATCGTCCTATCCATTGGACCACGGGACCAAACTTTGGCGTGAGGCGGAAGTATTTACCCGCTGCACTATGCCATTGCAAGCACATCGTACCTCGTAAACGAGGCGTTCCTGGTTCTTGGTTCTTGGTTTGCAAATGTAGCGCGCGAAGCCCAACCAAGAACTAGGAACCAAGAACTAGGAACTCTTCAGCCTTGCCCCTTGGCATGGATTCGGCTACCCAGCCCCCCGTTATGCCTATCGCAACCCCTACCCAATACGCCGCCATGCTGGATGCCGCCCAGAAAGGCGGATATGCTTACCCAGCCATCAACGTCACTTCACTCACCACGATCAACGGTGCGCTCAAAGCTTTTTCCGAAGCGAAATCCGACGGTATCATCCAGGTTTCGACCGGTGGTGGCGAGTTCGCTTCCGGCACAGCTGTGAAAGATGCCGCCTTCGGTGCCATCGTGCTTGCGGAAGCCTGCCACTTGCTTGCGGAGAAACACGATGTCCTCATCGCCCTTCACACCGATCACTGCCATCCGGAAAAAGTTGAAGGTTTCCTCAAACCTCTCCTCAAAGCCTCGCGCGATCGCATCGCTGCTGGCAAAGGCCCGCTTTTCCAATCCCACATGTTTGATGGCTCTGTCGTAGATCTGAAGGAGAACCTCGAAATCTCCAAAGCACTTCTTAAAGAATGCGCCGAGCTCGGTATCATCCTTGAAGTCGAAGCCGGTTGCGTCGGCGGTGAAGAAGATGGTCACGACACCTCAGGTCTCCCCATCGAAAAACTCTACACCACTCCTGAGGACATGGTGGAAGTTTACGAAGCCCTTCAGCCAATTGGCCGCTTCCTTTTTGCCGCGACTTTCGGCAACGTTCATGGCGCCTACAAGCCGGGCTCAGTGAAACTCAAGCCATCGATTCTCAAAGACGGTCAGAAAGCCGTCACCGACAAACACGGCGCAGCTGCCGAAATGGATCTCGTGTTCCACGGCGGCTCCGGCACCTCCAGCGATGATCTCCAAGAAACCCTCGACTACGGTGTGGTGAAAATGAACATCGATACCGATACCCAATACGCCTTTACCCGTCCCATCGTCACTCACATGTGCGAGAACATCGAAGGCGTGCTGAAAATCGACGGCGAAGTCGGCAACAAGAAACATTACGATCCACGCTCTTACCTCAAAAAAGGCGAGCAAGGCCTCTGCGATCGCATGAAACAAGCCTGCGACGAACTCCGCTCCACCGGCAAAACCATCTATAAGAAATAACCGGAGAGCCGCGCCTCCGGCCGGCTTCATTAATCCATTCAAAAAACCGGCCTTCACCCGAAGCGCCGGTTTTTTATTTAAACGGTAGGGCGCCATCGCCGAGGGCGCCGCGCGTAGCGTTAAGCCATTTG
>JAZKIL010000021.1:0-29273 GCA_040384845.1 Verrucomicrobiota bacterium
CCCTTTTCCACCGAAGCTGCGAATTCCTCACCTGCATAATTTGTGAGGGAAACATGCCAGGTCGGGTCTTCAAGCACCGGATAATACGAGTGCACGAAGTAGAAATACGGTTCTTTACCAAGGCCTTCCCAGAAGGGCGAAACCGGTTGATCCGGGCAAGCGGCGTTCCATCCCATTTGCGGGATTTTCTTTCCGGTATCTTCACGGAAACGAACACAGTTTCCTTTGATCAGTCCGAGTCCTTCCACTTCCGGAGCCTCGATGCTGCCTTCAAACAAAATTTGATAACCCACGCAGATTCCGAAATACGGTTTGCCGGCTGCAAGCCATTGTTTCAACGCATCGACCAAACCACGCTTGGCTAACTGAGCCATCACATCGCCGAACTCTCCTTGTCCGGGAAGAATGAGATGCGTCAGGCCTTCGAGCTGCTCGGGCTTGCTCACGATCACAGGCTCCACCTCAAGCGCATGCAAGGCATTTGCCACACTGCGGAGATTTCCTCCCCCGTAATCTAACAATCCAACCTTCACAACGCTTCTTTGGTGCTTGGAATTCCTTTGACTCGGGCATCTTTTTCACAGGCCTCACGCAAGGCTCTGGCCAAGCCTTTGAAAATGGCTTCAGCAACGTGGTGACCGTCGCGGCCATAAAGCACCTCGACGTGGATGTTCGCGCGAAGGTTCGACGCCAACGCACGGCAAAATTCTTCGACCAGGGAAAACGGCATGTTAGGTGCGGAAGGTGTTCCCGCTGGTGCACGAAACTCCAAGTGCGGACGATTGCTCAAATCCACCACCACGCGCGCCAACGTTTCATCCATCGGCAAATACGCGCAGCCGTAACGACGAATCCCTTCCTTCGTTCCGAGAGCCTCACGCATGCACTCACCGAGCACGATTCCTGTATCTTCAATCGTGTGATGAAAATCGACATCGATATCCCCGTCCACCCTGAGTTTTAAATCAAACAATCCGTGTTTGGAAAACAGGGTCAGCATGTGATCGAAAAACGGAATCCCGGTCTTAATTTCTGATGTGCCGTCTCCGTCTAGATCGATGCTAAGGTCGATCTTGGTCTCGGCGGTTTTTCTGCTGCTCTTGGCAATTCGTTGACTCATAACTTTTGATAAATTCGTTTTTACTGATCTGCAGTCGCACGATCTTTAAGCTTCGCTACATAATAATCAGGCATCCGCTCGCGCTTCAGTTTTTCAAAGATTGTTTTCTGCTCCTCAGGACTGGCTCCCGGTAATTTTTCATACGCCTCGCGATAACTGTCTTCTAATGAAATTAAACTTAACTCATTTTTCGGCGGTGTGCTGAGACGTTTGATTTCATTATCCACCTGACGCAGTGCTTCGACCAATGATTCTTTCAAATAAGCATCCGGCGTGATCCATGTGTTCTTCGTGGCTTTTTCCGCATCATATCTCGTCTTCACATTCGCCATCTGCTCATCGAGCGCACGTTCCGTGCTCAGCTTATCCTCTGGAGACATGCGCGCCAAACCCGCTTCACGTGCTTTCAACCGCGCATCGAAACCCGCCAAGCTCTCGGTCAAACTTGCTTGATGAACCGTTAAAACCTGTTTGATTTTTGGAACGAGTTCTTCCCTCATTTTTCCATTCGCAAACTTCGATTCGTAATCTGAAAACAATCGCAACGCTCCCAAGAAGTTTCCATAGCTGATGTCACGGTTGATTTTCTGCACCGCGATCAATTGATCGTAAGCATAGGCCGTCGAGGCATACTGCTCAGCGGTGACCATCTTACCCGAAAGCTTCATCCCACCCGCGCGTACGACTTCAAGCTCTGCCGTTAAAGAATCGAGAATCAGTTGCGCCTCCTTGAGCTTCTCACTGGCTGGAAATCCTTTGATGAAATCCTGGACTTTTTTCACCCGAGCCTCGTATTCCGCTACCCCAAGCAAATCCGGAACGGATGCCAGTTCCTTCAATTTCTCAAATTTCTCAATATCTGGCGTCTCCTTCGTGATCGATTTAACATCACTTTTCAGAAATTTCATCTCGTCCTTGATGCCCTCGGAAACCTGCACCTCAAGCAGATAATAAGTAGCGTCCTCAAAAATGACCTTACCCTCCTGGCTCTTGCCATTATTGAGCAAAAGCGTATCAGCCGAGGCTTGGGCTAGAAAGAACAGGCTACAGATACTCAGTGATGGGAAAAGGGAAACATTCATAGGACTCTCGGGTTAGCGTCGCTGAGCATGTAACCACCCTTTTCCCACTCAGCGCAAGCGCAGAGCGCAAAGTCCCTGAACATGAAAAACTCCAAATTGAACAACGATTTCACAGAATTTCCCCACCCAGAAGAAAAGACTTTCGCTGAGTTCCCGCTTCGATAACCTCCCTCAACTCGAATTTACTTCCCGCGTGATCAGCATCGCCATCTCAAGCCAAAAAGGTGGTGTGGGTAAAACCACACTGTCCATCAATCTCGCCCACGCCTTTGCTCGTGCGGGCTTCAACACCCTTCTCATCGATGCCGATCCCCAAGGCTCCGTCGGTTTATCCCTAACCCGCCAGTCGCGTTTGTTAGCAGGCTTTTACGATTTTCTGGCTGATCCCAGCATTCCCATGGATCGCTTGATTGTGCCGACTCGGTTGAAAACGTTTTCGCTCGTCGCCGCCGGACAAGCCAGCGACTACGAAGCCGGAAATGGTTCTTCCGGCTCACACCTCACCCGCGTTCGCACCTTTCTCAGCCAAGCCGCAACTCGCGGATATGATATTTGCATCATCGATACCGCTGCTGGTTTGTTTGGCCTGAGCAATGACATCATCGCTTCATCAAACGCCGTGATGATCCCACAACAAGCCGAGCCCTTGGGAATCCGCTCCGTCCCAAAACTGTTGGAAGGCCTCAACCGCATCCGCATCGTCAACCCTCGCCTGCACGTCCTTGGGATTTGTCTAACAATGTTGCAATACAATCTTCAAGAAAGTCACGAAGCTGCCTCCGCCCTGCGCGAACTCCTTCCTGAAGAAATGCTCTTCAAAACCGCCGTCCCTCGCGATGACATCTTCATCCGCGCCAGCGCAAAAGGCCTGCCGGTTGCCATTCTCGAAGGTGGGGAAATCACCGAAAACGTTTTCGACTCCATCCGCGAAGAAATTCAGGCCAAGCTGAAAATTTCTAACCGCCAACCCATTCAAGCCTAATGGACCCAATCAACCCATGGTTGGACCCATCTGAAGTCCGACAACTTGCCGAAAAACTCATCCGTCCGGCTGAGCAAGCAACAGCCATTTCTCGGGATACCGGTTTCGACACCTCATTCGTTGGATTCGTCGATTCCGATGGACCAGCAGAAGAAATCACCGTCCCTCAAATAACAGCCCAACCGCAGATCCCAGTAGCGACGTATTCTTCACCGCCAACTACTCCCGCTCCAAGCATTCCCGTGGCTCGTCCGATTCCGCAGCCAGTGGTAAAAGTCGCGCCTCCGGTTGCGGCACCCACCACCGTCTCGGATAGCCGCTTCGTGAATTTCCGCAACTGGCTCACCCAACATTTCGGAGCCAAAGAAATTTTCATCTTGGATCATACCGGAACCGTCATCTTCGATGAAAGCCATCACGGCCGACTTCACTTCATCGCCCGCGATCTCATTCTCCAAGCCGGCCAACCTAACAACGTTCGCGTCAGATTCGGGCCCGCAGCCAACCTCGAACTCATTCCTTGTGAAAACCCACAAGGAATGGTGATCCTTGGCGCCCTCTTTCCTAACACTCTTCCCAACGAACACATCGCCTCCATCCGCGACGCCATAAGCCAATCCCTTTCCGCTTAAAAAAAATTTCTCTTCCGTTTTCTCCGTGTCCTCGGTGCCCTCCGTTTTGAAAATTTCACGGACCTCATTTCCAAATGCATCTCTCCGTCACCGAAAAACACGATCGCCTGGACGCATATCTAGCAGGAAAAATTTCAGAGCTATCACGCTCAAGAATCCAAGATCTCATTCGTGAGCAATTCATCTTGCTCAACGGCAAACCCGCCAAACCTCGCGACAGCATCTCTCCCGGCGATGAAATTTCCATCGTCATCCCAGAGGCAGTTCCCGACATCGCGAGTCCGCAGGACATCCCACTCGATATCCTTTTCGAAGACGAACACCTCATCGTGCTTCACAAAGCACACGGCATGGTCGTCCACCCCGCCCCCGGAAATCCCGATGGCACCCTCGTCAACGCACTGCTCCATCATTGCAGAGGAAAACTTTCCGGTATCGGAGGAGTGGAGCGACCCGGCATCGTGCACCGACTCGATAAAGATACCTCCGGCTGCCTTGTCGTCGCGAAAACCGACCCCGCTCACCAAGGCCTCGCCACCCAGTTCTCCGAGCGCTCCACGATGGAGAAAATCTACCTCGCCGTCACCAATGGCATTCCGCCGAAACCCAAAGACACCATCTTCACTCACATTGGCCGTCATCCCGTGAATCGTCAGAAAATGGCGGTCATTACTCCACCTGCAGGAAAAACCGCGATCACCGATTACGAAGTCCTCACCCCCGATCTCGCTACCAAAACCGCCCTCGTTCTCTGCCACCTCCACACCGGTCGCACCCACCAAATCCGCGTCCACCTCCAACATATCGGCACTCCTATCCTAGGCGATCCCATCTACTCCAAAAAACATTCACTCCCCACCCCAAGGCTCCTCCTCCATGCTTGGAAACTCTCCTTCAATCATCCCGTCACCGGCAAAAAACTCTCCTTCACCGCCCCCCCGCCGCCAGATTTTGATCCTTGGCTACCCGAAAACTTTAAACTCTAAACTCCAAGGAAGAGCAATTGGATATTCAGCAATGCCACTCTTCATTGAGATTTAAAGTTTAAAATTTAAAATTTCAACCCACCACTGCCCTGCGGATCTTCCCTGTCGGCCGTTTTAAAAAACGCGTCGCAAGTTCCTCAAACTGCTCAGAAAGGTCAGTCAGATGAATTTCTAACCGACCATCGTTCTCACCATCGCTGAGAAGATCCATTTTTTCTAACATCATCTTCAAATGCTCCGCACAAGTTGTTGCGGAATCCACCAAGCGCACCTCTGGCGGCAAAACCTCCTTCAGCACCGGCACCAGCAGCGGATAATGCGTGCAGGCCAGCATCAGCGTATCGATCCCTTTATCGATCAATGGCTGCAAGTATTTCCGCAAAACCTGCTTCGTCACATCCTCGGAAATCCAGTTTTCTTCGATCAACGGCACCAACAACGGCGCCGCGATCCCGTGGATCATCAGGCCAGTCCGACGCGTCGCGAGCGCATGTTGGTAAACGTGAGAACCGATCGTGCCGCGCGTTGCGATGATCCCGATCCGCTCCGCATTCGGATCTGCCAACGCCGCTTCAACACCCGGTAAAATCACACCCATGATAGGAATTTCAAATTTCTGCTGCAGCGCCGGCAACGCATGCGCCGTCGCCGTATTACAGGCCACCACAATCGCTTTCACCCCTTTGGATAACAAAAACTTCACATCCTCATCCGCAAACTGCCGGATCGTCTCCGGACTCTTCGATCCATACGGAAGTCGCGCCGTATCGCCCAAATAAATCACATCCTCCCGCGGCAATAAATCCTGCACAGCCCTCACCACAGTCAACCCACCCACGCCCGAATCAAAAAATCCCAATGCTGCTTGCTTCACGCCACGGATTCTTATCTCTGCAGAAAATTCATCAATCACCAAAGAAAGGAACCGCGATTTTTAATCGCGACTGCCATGGCGTATCGGCTTGGGCGACCGAAATCTTAACGATTCTGACTAATGGAACTCTCGCGCCAATATCCTTCATGCTTCCGGCTACAATCGCTGCAAACAAATTCGCGAACGCGTCGAATCGTCTCATATCTATACTTTCGCTCCCCGCTAAAATAGCTGCCGCCATGATTAGGGAAACTTGCCTTCATTTCCGCCGCATACTCGGGCAAATACGCCATTTCCCCTGGCGAAATGGATATCCACTCCAGATGCATGGTCTTTTTATGCGCTAAACAAACAGGATCAGGACCCGTATGCTTCGGTGCATGATCTTGGGGCATACATCCGGATGTGAGGCAGAGGAAAAGGGCAGTTAGAATCTCTCGCATAAGGGCAAAATAAGTGGGGTTGGCTTTTATGATTCGACAATTTTTTTCAAAAATTTGTTACAAACCAATAAGATGAGCATTCCGCAAAATCCAACACCCCATGCGATAGCTGGATTGGCAAAAATCCAAAATGGTAGGAATATCGGCAATTTTCCTTTCTCAACTTGAATTTCAATATCTGCAAAAGTTTTAGGTGAGTAACTGCCTTGCTCAATCAATGAACCATCCAGTGTATAAACGAATTTTTTTTGCCCGCGCGCTGTCCAGATTTCCACCCTACCATCGCTCAATAATTTACCTTTGAATCCTCCTCCTGATGCCGCTACTGACCAGCCTCTGACAAAAACTTGTTCAACATCATAGACCTGCACCCTGGCTGAAGGGTGATGCATCGCAAGCACATAGCCGTTCGATAAAGGGATGATCTGATCAGCCAATCCAATCGGCCACTCGAATGATTTCGGAATCTGTATGGAAGATGATATCGCAGTTCCAAAGAAACCTAATCCCCCAATATAAACAAGACTACCTCCCAAACATTGAAGATACTTTCTGATCCCCTTTTGTTTTTTCAAAACACCACTCGCAATTAGAACAGCTATTACGATAAATGGGACAGAGATGAGTATATGGAGTAGTGTCATATTTTTATCGGGCTGATAGTTTTTAATTACCACGATAAAAAATCGCGGTTCCTTTCTTCACCCTTTTGTCTTCAAACTGTCATTTGCGGCCATCCACGCCATAAACGTATCCGCTGCGGCTTCGGAATTCATCACGGGAATTCCTCCAGCCTCTTTTACTAGCCTCTGGTCTTCTAACTCAAACACCCGCGCGATGACAGGAACCCCACGCACATGACGCAAAACAGTCAGGGCATCGCCAACTCTTCGCATCGATGCGATGACAATCTTCGCGTCACGCGCACCGGCTTTTTCTAGAACTTCCACCTCAGCTCCATCGCCCCTGATAAACGCGATGTTCTTTCCGGCCAACACCCGGCAAACCGCCGCGTCATCATCTACGATCACCACCTCTTCGCCTTGGGCTAGCAACGGTTTCACTGTCCACATCCCCGCCGATCCAAAACCGAGGATCAATATGTGTCCTTTCGGAGTCTTCACCGGTTTGCTTTTTTTTCGCAGCGGATGGTACGGCAACAGGAAATTCGCTACCGCTTCCCGACCTAACATCGGAGTCATGACCATCGTCATCACGGTAGTTAGGGCTAACACTGAAAACGTATCTTGGCTCACATGACCGAGCACAACGCCACTCAATCCCAAAAGCAGCGAATACTCACTTGTCTGCGCTAGCAGCAAACCGGTTTCAATCGCAGCTCGCGCATTGAGCCCGCGCCACTCTGCAACCAACGCAACCAATGGCGGCGTCACGAAAATCACAACCAGCGAATAAATTCCCGCCTGCATCCAATGCTCCATATCCGGAATACCCAACAGCGCTCCGAGAGCGACGAAGAACATCGCATGGAAAAAATCGACCAGCGAAGACAATTGCCCGCGCACCAGACCATTGAGAGGAAACGCAGAAAACACAAATCCCCCCGCGAACGCACCGGAGATCAAGGGCAGTTTCAACCACGAAGCCACACCCACGAAACCTAACAACACCGCAACCAACCACAGTAACAAATTCTCTTCATCCGGTTTGAATTTAAAAACCAATTTCGGAATCACGAATCGTTGCGCAACCCACGCCACTCCACCCATCAGCAACACTTCGAGCAGCCCGCGCCCGACATTCCATCCCCCGCCATCAACCCGTGACAGCAATACGATCAACAACACCAATGCCACATCTTGCAGTAACAGAACTCCGGTCACCACCCGACCGTATGGCTCGAACATCGCCTTACGCATTTGCAAATGCCTCAGCACCACAAGGGTCGAGCTCGCCGCTAATCCACCACCCATGTAAACCGCCTCCAGCGTTTTCACACCCATCCACTTCGCGCACAAAACTCCAATTCCCATCGCTAGGAAAAACTGAATAGCCGCCACCCAAACCACCGCTTTTCCAAATTTTTTGAAACGCTTTGGATTGAGCTCAACGCCCGAGGAAAACACCAGGAACACCAAGCCCAACTCAAGCATATGCATCGATCCCGCGCTGTTCCCTAAGCGCAATTCGGTCGGCACCAAACCCGATAAGCTCAGCGACATTCCAGTCGCAATCAGCACAGGGACCGATGGCAGACGAAAATATTTCGCCACCCCGTAAGCTATCGCTGCCGCGCCGAGCAAAATTGCGAACAGATTCATTTCAACACCTCCATTTCTTTCAGCTTGGCCAGCTGCGCCTTCACTCCGTCGACTTTGGAAACCATCAAATAATCCGTTTCCAGATCTAACAAGTTATCCACTACAGAAAGATCCACCACGTGAATCGCGCACGGCACATCCACACTCTTAGCTCGATACGCTAGCAAATCATTCGTCTCCTCAATTTGCAGAGCAGAAACAATCAACTTTGCCCGCGAGAAACCTGCCTCTTGCAGAACCGAGAGATAGCCCACACTTCCCAACAAAGACTTACCAGGTAGACCCTCAAGCTTGGCTGGATCCGTATCCACCGCCAAGACATCCTCCCCTTTTTCCACCAAACGCCGGACCAGTGCCCGACCCAACGTATTCATCCCGACCACAATCACATGTCCTTCCAAGTTCTCACCCAAGTGCACAATCCGATCCGTGATCGCCGATTTTGCATCGAGAAACTTCCATCTCAGCAAACCCTTTTTCAGCGCCCAAGCATACAGCCCGTGGTTGTAGATAATCATGTAAGACGAAACCGCAATCGTCACCACCCCGACCAAAGCGGAAACCAAAAGAATCTCCGCACCGATCAAACCCTTGCTCATCGCGAGACCGGCTAGGATAAATGAGAACTCACTGGTTTGCGCAAGCGTCGCGCCTGTTAGAAATGCCGTCTTCCGACCATATCCCAGCCATCCCAAGATCCCGAGAAACAACAGCGGCTTGATGAGCAACACAAAGGAGGAAAACCCAATGACCGCTCCCAAGTGATCCGTCGCCCCGGTTAAATCCATTCGTATTCCTAGGGTCACAAAAAACACCGCGATGAAAAAATTCATCAATGGATTCACCCTGCGGCGTAAGTCTTCGGTATAGGGAAGCTGCGCCAAGCTCATACCTGCGAGAAACGCCCCGACCTCCAACGAAAGATGAAAATAATGCGCGCATAGAACCATCAGGAAGCACCACGACAGCGCCCAAATCAACAGCACATCCGGGGATCTTGCTGCCCATTTAAACGGTTTGGGCAAAAGGTATTTTGACGCGACCAAGGCCACAACCAACAACACCGTCATGCCGCCGAACGCCTTCAACAATCCCTTCCCCACCTCCGCGATATCCACGCCTCCGGCTTCACTTGAAAATCCTGCGAAAAAGGTCAGCAGCACAATCACCACCACATCCTGCACCAACAAAACTCCCAACCCAATCCGACCATACAAACTTTCAAACTCACCCTTTTCTTCTAACAGTTTCACCACCACCACCGTGCTACTGAATGTCAGCGCCGCCGCCATAAACAAACTCTGTGCCAGCCCGAATCCCATCACTTTCGCCAACAAGAATCCCAGCCCGGCCGTTAAAACGACCTGCATGAAACCTGCGATCAACGCCACCTTCCCTACATCGCGCACTTTTCCGATACTGAGCTCCAAACCCACCAGAAACAGCAACAACGCAATCCCTGTCTCCGAGACTAACTCCAAGCCTTGCTCAACCCCCACCCAACCCAACACCGGCCCAATCAAAATTCCACAGAGCAAATACACCACAATCGCCGGCATACGCAGCATCCGACCTGCCATCACCATCACCGCAGCGCAGATCGCAATAATTCCCAAACTCTGTAAAAAACCAATTCCAGCCATAAGCCAACGCTGTGTTAGTGGCTGAATTCAATCACGTCGAGAAAAGAGGATGAAATTTCAAAGTTCAATTTTCAAATTCCTATGAAGAGATCAGATCAGAGAATGAAGAGAGCAGAATCTTCCTTGGAATTTGAAAATTGAACTTTGAAATTTAATGATCATGTTGCCTCCATGACTCGCCCTGACGCCCGTGCCAATGACCAGCTCCGCCCGATTTCCTTTCATCCAAATGTCGCCCCACATGCCACTGGCTCCGTGCTCGTCTGTTTCGGCGATACCCGCGTGATCTGCTCCGCAACGGTTGAAGACAACATCCCCGGCTGGATGCGTTATCAAAAAGTCACCGGTGGCTGGCTGACTGCAGAATACTCCATGCTCCCCTACTCCACTCACGAGCGCAAAGCCCGCGACATCTCTCGCGGTAAACTCGATGGCCGATCTTCTGAAATCCAACGCCTCATCGGTCGCTCTATCCGCGCTGTGGTCGACCTCCAAAAAATCGGCCAACGCACGATCTGGATCGATTGCGATGTCCTACAAGCCGATGGCGGAACCCGCACCGCATCGGTCACCGGTGCCTGCGTCGCGGTAGCCATCGCGTTCAACCGCATGATGTCCGAGGGGAAAATCAAAGATTTTCCGCTCAAAAAACTCGTCGCCGCGGTATCTGCCGGAATTTTTGAAGACACCGCCGTGTTGGATCTCAATTATCTCGAAGACAAGGCCGCAACCGTGGATTTCAACATCGTCATGACCGAGTCGCTGGAATTTGTGGAAGTCCAAGGCTCGGGTGAAGAAGCCGTCTTCACCGCCCCGCAAATGACCGATATGATCGCCCTTGCTCAAAAAGGCATTTCGGAAATTTTCGCTCTCCAGAAACTCGCCATCATCAACGCCGATAGGGCGGAGCCCGTGGATTTCGCTTCCCTGATTGGCAAGTTCTCTCAAAAATCCCAGTAATTCAACGCAAGTTCGACCGACTCCCAACGTATTCCCAGCCATGAAACGCCAACTCCTTCTCATCCCTTTGCTTTCCAGCCTCGCCTTCGGCGCAGAAGCACTCCCGAATCCCCAGCTTCTCCCCACCACCAAAGCGATCTACGAAAAAATCATCGCCAAGCAAAAAGCCGAGGCAGCAAAACTCGAAGCCTACACCCAGCCAATTCCGCTCGCGGAAGGTTCAAAAATCGATCTCATCCCCATCCCTGCAGGAAAATTTAAAATCGGTTCCGATCCCGCCTCGCCCAACCACAAACCCGACGAGGCTCCGCAAAAGGAAATCGCCATCGAACCTTTCTGGATAGCGAAGCTCGAAACCACTTGGGACGTTTATCGTCCTTATATGGAAAACGCCAAAGCTCGTAACAAAGACGGCACTCTCAATCGCGATGCCGACATGTCCACCACGGAGTCGCCCGATATCAAAGAAGGCGAAACCCTCGTCGATACCGTCACTCAACCCACGCCTCCTTACATCCCCATGCACTTCTCGATGGGCGATGGTTATTCCAAAGACTACCCCGCCGTCGGCATCACTCACCATGCCGCCAATAAGTTCTGCGAATGGCTCTCCGCCCAGACTGGTAACTTTTATCGCCTCCCAACCGAAGCCGAATGGGAATACGCCTGCCGTGCTGGAACCACCACCGCCTATTCATTTGGCGACGATGCCAGCAAACTCGGCGACTACGCTTGGTTCATGGACAACTCCGAATTCCAGTATCAAAAAGTCGGCACCAAAAAAACAAACCCATGGGGCTTGCACGACATGCACGGCAACGCCGCCGAGCTAACCCTCGATCAATATGTAGCCGACGCCTACACGAAAATCGAGAACGGCGCCAAAGGCTCCTGGATCCCGGCTCCAAATCGCTACCCCACCGTTCATCGTGGTGGCCACTGGGATACGGAAGCCGCCATGCTCCGTTCCTCTGCTCGCGGCCAAACCTCTGCCGAACTCAAATCCCTCGACCCACAAATCCCCAAATCCCTATGGTATTTCACCAACGCCTCATGGCTTGGCTTCCGCGTTGTTAGACCACTGGAAATTCCATCCGTCGAAGACATGCACAAAGCCTGGAACCAAGGACCGGGACCGACGGAGTAAGTTTAAAACTTTAAATTTTAAACTCTAAACTTCAAAGAAGAAAGCCGAGCGAGCGCTAGCGAGCCTTCATCTTATGAAGAAGTCCTGACCGCTTGGACGGAGCGTAGTGAAGTCAAACCCACCTCGATCACTCGGGGTGGGCTTTTTAAATCACTGATCACTTTTCTGCTTAGCCGGCGGTGGATTTGTACCTGGCATTGGCATATTTAACAGGAATGCGGGCCCTCCTGATGAGGATTGGGAATCGCCTCCCATCATGAAATTAGGATATTGCCCATTCCACTTGTTGACCATATCTGAGACGGCTTCAAGTTGTTTGAGTTGTAAGAAAAGAGGTTCTTTACCCGCCTTCTGCGCGGCTTCCGCAACTAGAGCAATGGCTTTAGCGCGTCCCTCAGCTTCGATGACAGCAGCGTCACGCTGTCCTTCCGCAGTCTTACGAACTTTTGCAGCCACACCTTCTCCCTCCATTTCAAGACGCTTGTTCTTATCGCTTTGTGCCGAAAGCTGCGCACTAGCAACTTGCTTCTCTTGCTGCGCAATAAACACATCGTCAATCGCGTCCTGAATTTTTTTATTTTCATACGAGAATCCCCCAAATTGACCGATGGTGGTTATCGTGATGCCTTTGGCTGCGAAAAATGGAATCACATCAGCACGAATCGCCGCGATCATTTCACCCTTTTTGTCACGCAAAAGATCCATGGTATACTTACCCGCAAATTCCGCGGTGTCCGCTTGGATTCTCGCGCGGATTTCGGAATCCATCATGTCAGCCAATGACTGGCCACTATAGGAATAGAGAAATAGCGCTGTGTCTTTTTCATTAATCAAAGCCGTGCATGAAAAACCTGTGGAAAATCCCACGCTGTCGCTACTTTCCACCCAGACAGCTTGGTCTCTTGTAGACGTACCGCGATTTCCTTCGGCAACCCATTCTCTTGTTAGAGGGGTGCGGCTCACTTTGATCACGCGGATATTCTTAATCCATTTACCATCACTATCCCAACGACCTGTTTGGCTCCATCGATGTGTGATTTGGATTCGTTTCGATGCCACTTTACTCTTGGCGAGCGCTTCCGCAGATTCGAACTGAACTTGCTTATCCGTTTTACCCTCCAGAGGAATCACAAAGGCAGTTTCATTCGTATCAACTTCAACATACTCAGGGGTGTCGTAAGGACGTCGGCAGCTGCTCATGGTAATCACCACCAAGCAGCCCAAGAGGAGTGGAGCGGAACGCATCGCTTTTCTGATGAGAAATTTAATCTCGCTCCAAAAAGCAGTAACGATCACCACAAGGCAAATGCCCAATACGGCAAGCTCAAAAAGACCTTTTTGGCTCTCCCATCCGCGCAGCTTGGCCGCATCGACATCATCTCCGTTAACTTGAGCCAAAGCAAGATCCGTGCTCACATGCGGAAAAAGTGACTGAGAGACGAGACTAGCAACATAACCTATCACTGTGCATACAATGACGGTCACCAGTAATTTGAGCGCAATCTTCTTCATTTTATATGGGTTTTATACCTTATAGAAATCTTGATAGATCTACGGCTAAGGCAATGGAATAAAATAGACAGGTTTCTAACCAACTAGAAAGAATTAATCCTCTCTAAATTTCAAAGAAAAAGCCCACCTCGATCACTCGGGGTGGGCTTTTGATTGCTAAGAACAAGGAACCAAGAACTAAGAACGTATCATAACACCTTAGTCACTCCCGGAATCGGAGCCGGATAGAGTCCATCCGCGCCCATCTTCGGACCCGGATCGGCGTTCCATGCGAGGACTTTTGGCATCGTGTCCAAATCGGAATTCAATGCCTGCTCCCAAGTGACTTCTTGTCCACTGTATGTCGCCATGCGTCCCATAATGGCTGTTAGAGTAGCCTCGGCGGTGTAGTGGGCGTTGTTGATCGGCTTGTTCTCGATGATGTGTTTCACCAATACATCGTGCTCCGTCTGATACGGGTTGTTGTTCTCGCCACGGAAACGCCAGATGATTTTTCCGGTGAGATCCTTGATCACGCCCGCTGTAGCTGTGCCTTTGGTGCCGATGATGGTCTCGGAAACTTTTGACCATGTTTTATCCCAATGCTTGCACTGGCTGTTCATGATGGTGCCGTTGGCAAAGGTGTATTCGACGTAGTGATGGTCGTAAATTTCGCCCCAGTCTTTACCAACACGCTTGGTGCGACCGCCCATACCGACAGCTTTCACCGGATGCTGGCCCATGAACCAGTTACCGACGTCGATGTTGTGAATGTGTTGCTCGCAGATATGATCACCGCAGATCCAGTTGAAATAGAACCAGTTGCGCATTTGATATTCCATCTCGGTCATTCCCTCTTTGCGCTCGCGTGTCCAAACACCACCACCTGACCAATAAACCTGCGCATTGACGATCTCACCGATCATGCCTTCTTTGACTTTTTCAAGTGTCTCAAGGTAAGTGTTTTGATAATGGCGCTGAAGTCCGCAAACCACTTTGAGATTTTTCTGATCCGCAGCCTTCGCAGCTTCGATCACCTTGCGAATCCCCGGTCCATCGACCGCAACGGGTTTTTCCATGAAAACGTGTTTTCCTTGCTGAACCGCATACTCAAAATGCGCAGGACGGAAACCGGGCGAAGAACATAACAAAACCAAATCCGCTGCATCGATCGCTTTCTTGTAAGCATCAAAACCCACAAAGCGACGCTCCGCTGGAACATCGACTCTGTCTTTATACTGCTTCTGAAGGGTGTCGAGCGCCTTGGTCAAATTGTCCTCAAACGCATCCGCCATCGCAACGAGTTGGGTTCCTGGAACGTTCAGCGATTGACTCGCAGCACCGGTTCCACGTCCGCCACAGCCAATCAAGGCTACTTTGATGACTTTGCCTCCCGCATCTTGTGCGCTGGCGATTCCTGGCAGCAAGGCTGCCGCAGTGACCAGTGCTCCGGCTTTCATAAATTCACGACGATCAGATTGGGGAATTATAGGATTTTGCATTTCGGACTCTACGTAACGACATCCGACCGTCTTTCGTAAATGGATTTTTTGCAGAATTTCATTCAGAAAAGAGCCGCGATTTCAAATCGCGGCTGCGTAGATCCGTCATTTCGCTTACGAGGTCACGGGTATCTTCCGGAGCGGAAGCATTTGTGATGAGATCCATCTCTTTATCCCTAAGGAGGAGAAGAGTAGCCTTACTAGGACTCGAACCTAGAATGACGGAATCAAAATCCGGAGTGTTACCATTACACTATAAGGCTGTTTACAGGAGCTTTGCCCCCGGGCGCGGGAAACTACATGAGCGATCGACCCCTTGGCAACCCGGAAATTGATCGCTTTTTGAATTTTTCGCTTACTTCTCCAACGGATGGTCTTTGAGCAGCTGATCGATTTGAAGAATCCCGGCTTGATCCTTGTTTTTATCCCTCACTGCTTTGACCTGCTCCGGAGTGATGGCGACGGCTTTGTTGCCGTAGGTATTGCGGACGTATGTGAGCACATCTGCCACCTCTTTGTCATTCAGCAAGCCGCCGAATGGGGTCATGGGGACTTTGCCATCGAATTTCTTACCGTGCAATTCCATCGGGCCCATCAAGCCGTAGAGTGTGATTTTGATCAGACGCTCCGGATCACCGTGGACGAAAATACTGTCGTGCAACGGTGGGTAAGCTGGATCCAAACCTTTGCCATCGGGTTGGTGGCAGGTTGCGCAATGAGCATCGCGGAAATACACCTCATGTCCTGCGAGGAAGGATTTTTTCTCTGCATCGGATAGATGCTCGGGTGGTTTAGGAGCTGGGTTTTCGATTTGTTCTGGTCCAATTTTCCCTTTCAATCGCCCTTCAGCAGCCGGAAAGACTTTGTCTGTCCAAGTATCCATGCCTTTGGATTTCGCAATGGTCACTACTTCAAGCGCTTCTGCTTTATTATACCAAGTTGCAGCAATGACAGCTTCGAGTCGCACGCGACCGTGTTCATCTGCAGCGGCTGTTTTCAGCATAGCGAGCGCATCCGGGAAGAGATCAAAATTGTAACGAAGCACCCGCACCGCAGCAGAGCGCACGCGGAAATCTTCACTCACGATGAGTTTTTTCAACAATGCGGTATCAACGCGATTGATCGACCAAGTCGTCCACAATGCTTCGAGCATATGATGATTGTAACGCGGATCTTTCTTATCGAGTGCGGTCACCCATTTGGAAAGCGCAGATAAAACTTCGTCCGCTTTATGCGATCTCAGCTCACGACGGCTGCGATAGCGGCTGCGATATTCTGGAAGTTTGAGGTTTTCTAACAACGTTGCGATCGGTGCGCCATCGACTTTTGCCGGTTCGACCAAAGGACGCTCTGGATAAGTGATGCGATAAACACGACCGTGATCATGGTCACGAAGCGGATCACGTGCGTTATGCTGCATATGACCGATCAAAACGTTCTGCCAATCGACCACATAGAGCGAGCCATCGGGAGCGAACTCAAGATCGGCTGGGCGGAAGTTGCCATCGTTGGATTTCAGAAGATCATGTCTAAAACCTGTTTTGTATCCGGTGCCGTCATCTTGGATCGAGTGCTGTTTGATGCCTAGGAATCCGATGCAGTTACCCAACAGGAAATCACCTTGAACTTCATCTGGGAAGTGACGTGAAGAAATGACTTCCAAACCAGACGTTGGCCTTGTGGAACCAAGTTCACAGTGCCGGGTGCTTTCTCACCGTGGGCGGGTTTCAGCGAGACCGGAAGATTCCAGTTCCATGGCGGACCGGATGTGTGGATAAAAAAGTCTTGGCCCCATTCATCAAACGCAAAGCCCCATGGGTTAGGAATCGATAACTGCGAAGTCCGCTCCAGTTTGGTTTTCTGAGGGCAGAAACGATAGAATCCCCCATCAACTCCACGCACTGTGCCATAAGGAGTTTCCACACTGGTGTGCAGGAAAACACCCTCGCACATCATGATTCCACCAGATGGATCCGCAGCGAAAGCACTGATCGCGTGGTGAGTATCGTGGGAGTCGAAACCGGTGAGGACGATCTCTTTGGAGTCCGCTTTATCATCGTTGTTCTTATCCGCCAAAAACACCAAGTGCGGCTCTTGTGAAACGTAAACTCCGCCGGGAACGAACTCGAAACCAATCGGCAAATTCAAGCCATCCGCGAAAACAATTTCCTTGTCGGCCTTGCCGTCTTTGTTGGTGTCTTCGTAAATCAACAACTTGTCATTCGGCTTTGCATCGCCTGGACGATAGTGAGGATAACTCGGCATCACCGCGACCCACATCCGACCTTTGTCATCGAAGGAAATCTGCATCGGATTCGCAAGGTTAGGGAAATCTAACTCAGAAGCGAAAAGCTCAACTTTATAACCCTCAGGAGTCACCAAATCTTTAAGGGCTTCGGTGCCTTTCTTGTATTCGGGTGTGCCATTTTTAGCGCTAGGCTTGTAGTTCGTTTTGATCTCACGAAGTTGATGCGTATTCTTATCCGCCGCAGCGACATCGAAAGTCTTGCCCTGTGCCGCAGCCCAGATTGCTTGATCCCGGATTTCCGTCATCTCACGGTTTTTCTTCTGCTCGTCTGGATAGTTATCCGGGCCAAACGGTTTGAAACGACGCCCATCAACGTGAACTCCGTTGAGCATGCGATATTCGTTAAACCAGAACCAGCACTTGTCCGCTACTGCATCCACTAACTGTTTGCTCGCAGCTTTTGGTGTAGTCTTGGCTGTTCCATAAAGTCCCTCAGCAAGTAGTCCGCCCAAATGACGATAACCGTCATCGTTCGGTAAAAATCCATTGCGCGTGTAAGGAGTCTTCAGCGTTGGATAGAGCGCTTTGGTCTTCGCGAAGACATCCACAAATTCCACTTTGTTAGCAGCAGCTACTTCCGACATCGCCTTGGAGTAAAGCTCAAGATTCGCATTCTCCGCTTTTCCATTCGGCAGATCACGCTTAGCTGATAGATCCTCATAAGCGATCGGCGAAACCAAGACCAACCGCGGCGAGGCGACACCATTGTATTTCTGCGCCTGAGTGTGTTTCACAAACGCCTCCAACTCACCTTTGAAATTTTGCAGCCCGGCTGGGCCGTCGAATGATTCGCTGTATCCGAAGAAAGCCACCAGCACATCGGGTTTGAGATCGGTTAACCACTGATCAGGCGTCGGGTGAAATCCATTTCCCGCATGAGCTTTATGCTGCGGATGAAATTGCTCTGCACCAGGAAAAGCCCACTGCGAGTTGCGCGATGGATGCGGACGGAACCCCGGTGTATCCCCCGGACGGCAAAGATTCCGGATGTAGAGATTTTCAGCAGGAAACCGCTGATGCAGCAAAACTTCAAAATGCGGGTGATCCTGCATTCTTTCGCCAAGACCGTTTCCGATCAAAACGATGCGTTCAGCATTTT
This sequence comes from Verrucomicrobiota bacterium, assembly GCA_040384845.1. Classification (GTDB taxonomy): domain Bacteria; phylum Verrucomicrobiota; class Verrucomicrobiia; order Verrucomicrobiales; family Akkermansiaceae; genus Luteolibacter. The sequence goes on from JAZKIL010000021.1 coordinate 18,552, forward strand.
TAGGAGTGGCGCTCTGCGCGGCTAGGTGGGGGACACTGACAAGGATCAGCGATAGACTGAGGAGGAGGCTTTTTGTCATAAATAAGGCGATATAAGCAGTCGATACGCTTCCCCCCTGATGCGTCGATCAAAAAAAATGCAATTTCGGAACTTTCAGCCATCCGTTGCTCTTGTATAAGGATGGAATGAATTATCTAAAAATCGGGGCCATACTCGCCTCCATGGTGCTCGGTGGGTGTACGAATACAAACATTCCGAACTCATCCGCTAGCAGTAGCAAAGTTCCGATGGCGCAAAAATCCAGCGAACCTCGCTTGCCTCTTGCAGTGGTTTTCAAAGGTGAAACGAAATTTCAAGCCATCGTCGCCAAAGCTGAACGCGAAAACTGGCGTAGCCTCGCGATTGGCGACCGCACGGTCCGAGTCGCGCGGGAACTCACTGGCGCCCCTTACATTAACTACAGCCTCGAGGTGGACAACCGCATCGAGTCCCCCGTCGCTAACCTCAACGCCATGGATTGCTGGACCTTTTACGAAAACGCCTTGGCAATCTCTCGCATGTTAGTGGCTAAACCCGCACCTTACCGCCCCCAGGACATGCTCCAGATGATAGAGATCGAGCGTTATCGAAACGGCGTCTGCACCGGTAACTACCTCTCGCGCATGCATCACTTGGAAGAGGTATTTTACGACAATCAACGCCGCGGACTCGCCCGAAACATCACCTCACAAATCCCCGGCGCCGTGCGCATTCATCGCGAAATCCATGAAATGACCGTACAGTGGAGAAATTACCGCTACTTGAAACACAACCCCTCGCTCATCGAGCCCATGGGGAGAATCGAAGCCCGCGTCTCAAAACTTCCCGTTTACCACATCCCCAAAGACAAAGCCCGCGCTGCCGAGGCCTACCTCCAGAACGGGGACATCTGTGCCATTACCACCCACGATCTCGACGGCTACACCTCCCACGTCGGGCTAATCATAAAAATCAATGGCCGCGCCTATTTCAGCCACGCCACCTCTGAACGCGATAAAGGCCGCATGACGATCATCGACCGACCCATCACCGATTACCTCAATGCCAAAAGCAAACACGCGGGAATGATTATCTGCCGGCCTCGTGATCTCTGAAAATGACCCTTTCCAAAACCCAAACTCTAACTAAAAGAATTTAACCACATCCCGCAACCTACCGAGCACCGAGGTGTTCAATCCCGGTATGTTGCTCAGCGGTAATACAATTTTCAGTGATCCGATGGAGCTGCCTCAATCATCCATACCGTTCGACCCCGAGACCACCATCGACCATGAGTTGATGGTGAAAATCGGCAACGGCGATCACGCGGCTTTCCGCAGCTTGGTCGAGCGACATCAAAACTCCCTCGTCGGCACCATCACGAAAATGCTCGGCAACGACAGCGACTCGGAAGACATCGCCCAGCAAGTTTTCATCCGAATCTGGAAACACGCCAAGCGTTACAAACCAGACAACAAATTCACCACCTACCTTTACACGATCGCACGTAATCTGGTTTACAACGAATCCCGACGTCGCTCTCGCAAAAGAACCGCCTCCACCGACCAGCTCTCAGAGGATCACCATCTGCAATTTCCCGCGGACGCCAATCATGAGCCCGACAACAACCTTCTCGAATCGGAACTGCGCACCGCCATCGACAACGCGATCCAAAAACTTCCCGAAAACCAACGCCTCGCCGTGGTATTGCGTCGCTACGAAAACGTCCCCTACGATGAAATCGCAGTGATTCTGAAAACCTCCGTGCCCTCAGTGAAAAGCCTACTATTCCGCGCGCGCACCACTCTGCGCGATCATCTTGCGAAATATCTCGAAGAATAAATTCCAAGTTTCAAATCTCAAGTTTCAAACGAATTCAGGCCATTTGATTCAACATGAAAAATTTTTTCTGCGTCCCTTTGACTCCACTTCGTTCCGTCCAAGCTATAAGAGCTTCGCTGAATGATAAATTCGCTATCGCTCATTTGGCTTTGCGACCTCTGCGGCTCCGCGGTGAACTTTTTACCTGCGGTCGCTTTCTATCCTAAACAAGGCACGAATTCTTGGCCTAGTTCTGTTAGTCTCGCCTTCTCCATATCGCTAAACTCGTAAGGAACAATCTTTCCCACTCCAAGCGTCCCGAGAACCTTACCCGTTTCATCCAAAATCGGCACCGCCAGCGAACCTGAAACCCCCGTCTTACGAGCATCCTCTTTCGCTACTCCACCGAGATCTTGCTGAAGATTACATAACTCCACCGGCTCCTTACTCTCCGCCGCCACTCCCGCAATCCCTTTTCCAAACGGAATCGTGGAAATCTTATCCAGCAAAAACTCCGGCACTCCCATCTGTGCCACCAAATACAACCACTCCCCCTCCGCTCGATGCAGCGTCCCCGTCTGACAACCAAACTCGGCCATCGCTTCCTGTAATTTTTGTTCTGCGCTCATGTTTTTATTGCAATTTTTATCAAGGAACCACCGACAGCGCATCGCATTTCAAAAACGCCATAACCTTGCGCTCCGTATCAACCTGACCACTCGCATCTTTTGGTGAAACGACTCCTGCTAGAAAGTATTGCCCTGACACAACATCCACGCTGGCATCGACACTTATTGAGTAAAAATTCGGCATTGAGGTCTTATAAATGTTGCCAGCCGGGTCTTTACTTTCGTGCCATATCACATCTCCAGAATGCCATGTGTATTTTGAAAAAAATCTAACGCTAAGAAGTCCGGATTCATCCAAACTCGGCTCAACCTCAAAACTACTGCCTAAATTACGGGTTTCAAACGACGAAGCCGTAGCTGAATTGAAAGGCAATCGTCCACTCTCTGCCAGATACTTCATCATGATCTCACCCGGCGGATCGTATTCGGTCGGATAAATGTATTCACTCAGAGATTCGGCTGTCGCTTTCTGATTTGACCTCGCAGTAATGAGCTGGGTCTCCATCACCTTCGCCCCATCCTTTTCCACCATTTCCTGCACTTTCATCCGCAGAGCAGTCGCGTCCGAACTCTTCAGCTTATGCTCCATCAAAAGCCGCGTGAGATCCTTATGGGACATTTCGATATACTCCAACTGCACAGAAATGATTTTTGGAGTGCTGGCCTCTGGGTTCGCAACGAAGGGATCCGTGGCTTCCGCAACCTTCTCTTGCCCGAAAGCAGAGAGATTGACTAACCATCCAACAAACAAAGCAGCGAAAATAGCTTTCATGAGATTATCTGTTTATCAACCTGATCCGCTCCGCCAAGACAAAAGCTTTAGATTTCAAATAGACGATTCACTAAGAATCCTAAATGAATCTTTATTCATGCGCACTGGAATAGAGTCAATCGGAGTGATGAAACTCTCAGAAGTGCGGACTACGTTGGCAGAACGAAGGTCAAAAACAGCAGCATCTTCTCTCACAAACGAGAGAGAATCAGAGTAGCCGACAGAGAACCGCGCCGGTAATTTTCTAAAGCCCAGATGATCAACCATCAAAGTAATGATTTCATCCGGACTTGCTCCCTCGCCCTGGACATGAGGTTGGCGAGTTATGATCCTAGGCTTCAATCTGGTTCCACCTACCCCAACAAACGTTACGCTATCGGCGAAAAGTTCATTTTGAAGAATGAGTCTTTCCAAGTAATCGAGTGGCAGAGCGGGCTGCAATCTGGGAGCACCGAAATCAAAATCTACGACGTAACCCGAAGCTGCTGGTTTGGTAAACTTGAGCCAATAAACCCCCAGCTCAACAAAGGTTAAATCGTGCTCACGCCCACCTTCTTTCAACGGTTGGAGACCTTCGAAGAAGCATCCCGCTTCTTCTGCCCAACTGACGAGTCTTCGGAGACTTTCGTCGTAAACTGACCATTCGTCGATTTCGCCATCTGGTCCACTTGGGCGTAGGCGTTTTGCGAGGTCGTTGCAGGCCTCGATGAGCGAGCGATCGCGATCTGCTGGAGGTATGAGGTCTGATTCATTCAATTTCAAAGAGGATGAAACTATATTTCTCGGCAAAATCCAATTAAATTTCCTAGCTTATCATTACTGAGTTCTCGCCCTTCACCTCAAACAAACCTCTGCGCGATAGGCATTCTCCTGCCCATGCCAAACGCTTTCGAGGTCACGCGGATACCCGGTGCAGCTTGTTGACGTTTCCATTCGTTGAGATCCACGCGTCGCTGGATCCATCGCACCATGGTTTCCTCAAATCCCCTTTCCACGATTTCTTCAGCTCCGAGATGTTGCTCCACGTAGAGCTCCAATATTTGATCTAAAATATCGTATTCCGGCAAGGTATCCTGATCTTTCTGATCGGAACGAAGCTCCGCGCTGGGCGGTTTCTCGATGGTGTTCCATGGGATGCGCTCCTGATCCCGATTCACCCAACGCGAGACTTCGAAAACTTTTGTCTTCGGTAAATCAGAAATCACCGCAAAACCGCCGCACATGTCGCCGTAAATCGTGCAATATCCTACGGCTAGCTCGCTCTTGTTCCCCGTGGTGAGCAAGAGATGGTTATCTTTGTTAGACAACGCCATCAGCAACAACCCGCGCAGCCTTGCTTGCATGTTTTCCTCGGTCACATCCTCGCGTTTTCCTTCAAACAAAGGAGCCATAGCCTTCTTCACCGATTCAAACGCGGCGGAAATCGAAATCTCCTCGCAGCGAATGCCAAGGTTTTCCGCAAGGTCAAACGAATCGCTCACACTTCCCGAAGAAGAATACGGACTGGGCATGGTCAGACCATACACATTTTCCGCACCCAACGCATCCGCAGCGATCACGGCTGTTAGAGCCGAATCGATCCCGCCACTCAATCCAAGACATACCGTTGAAAACCCGCATTTCTGTGCATAATCACGCAGTCCTAAAACCAGCGCGGAGTAGAGTTGCTCCGCATCCGTGGTATGAAGCAATTCCACTTCTCCTCCCACCGCGACATCAACGACCCGGCATTGCTCGGTGAAACCCGAAAGCTGCGCGATGACCTCACCCGTCGCATCCACAGCCACCGAATGACCATCAAACACCAACTGATCATTTCCGCCCATCGAGTTGCAATAAACCACTGGCACTTGCGCTTCTTTCGCCACATCGGAAAGCATTTGTCGGCGGCATGCGGGCTTGCCCAAATGAAACGGGGAAGCACTGAGATTCACAATTACATCGACTCCCTTCGCGCACAATTCAGCCACCGGATCGCGATCGTAAAACGGCCGCTGCAAGTAATCCTCCGTCCAAATATCCTCACAAATCGTCACGCCTATCCGTTTTCCCTTCCACGAAAACGGCGTGCAGACTTCGCCGGGCTCAAAGTATCGCCGCTCGTCGAACACATCATAAGTCGGCAGCAACGTTTTGAAAAATCGCTCTCTGATTTTTCCGGCTTCCAACCACGCCACCGCATTCCGAAACGGTTTACCCACCTCACCTGTATGAAAATCTACATATCCTACCAAAAGCGGCACGGCCTTGGTTTCATCCGCAAGATAATCGAGGGCCTGCAAACATTTCGGAACGAACTGGCTTTTAAAAACCAGATCGCGCGGAGGATAGCCGACCAAACTCATCTCCGGCGTTACCACCAAATCCGCCCCCTTTTCCAAACACTCACGGTATGCCGCGAGAATGCGTTTCGCATTTCCCGGAAAATCCCCCACCACGGCGTTGATTTGTGCGATGCCAATTTTCATGTCTTCAAGCACAGCAAACAGTCGTTCCGCGCGATGACCAACCCAAAAAATCAGCCAGAGCGAGAAACCTAGAGTTTCGTGAAATATTCCCTCGCCGCAGCAACGATTTCCTCCGCACGAGCCTCATCGTAACGAAGTTTCCCGTCAAACGCCCAAACCACCCCCGGCCATGCTGGATCGTCGATAAAACGCCCCACCACATGAATATGCATCTGTCGCACCATGTTTCCAATGCAGGCCACATTCAATTTTTCTGGTTTGAAATACCCTGAGACAAATTCTGACATCTCCCGAATCAATAAAGTGACTTCATGAAACTTTTGTTCATCGAGCTGATGTAGATCCTCAATCCCCTCCGCCACCTCGGGCACAAGAATGAACCACGGAAAATTCGCTTCGTTTTTCAATAACACCAGACAACCACGTCGCCGCAAAATTTCAAAACCACCTGCTGCCAGACGAAGATTCAGTTCAAATTCCATACCCCTAGTTTTTCCGAATAGCTCTGGCAATATCGTCTGCTAACCTGCCTAACAGCTTTGACTGCGAAGCTACCATCGCTTCGAAGTCTTCCGTAGCAATCGGCTCTTTTCCCACAAACGTATTCGATGTCACCATACGCCGACTCGGCAGCGCGTAGATCCTCCAACTCGCCTCAAGGTGCGCGTAACCATCATCTCCCGCGATAAACTCACGGATATCCATCGCGACTTGATAATCTACTTCACTATCGCGCGACCACGGATATGTGCGGATATTACCCGTATTTAACTTGCGACCTAAATTGATCGATAGCACCCGCGAGATCGAATTATCCAAATCCCCCGCCCATAGATGACTTTTCGCCACTTCGATTTGGTTGGCACTGGTCTTCACCACCAAGTTTGAACGATCCACATACTCCGCCAAAATCACCGGACCCACGCCAATCCCGATTCCCCCACCTGTTGGACTCGGTCCTTCTGCACTCAACGTATAAAACGAAGGATGTCCGGAGCCACAACCCACGAACATCCAAGCGCTGATAATAATAAGAAAAAGTCGTTTCATGATCTAAAATTTATCGCCGCGGTCCCACTGAGTTCGGACGTGGATCTTTTGAAAATTCTTTACCGAAGAAAATCGAATTCGGCTTCTCTTTAATCGTATCGGAAAGCGCTTCCATCGATCTCATCGCAGCTCGAAACTCATCGAGCGTGCGCAACAAATCTCCCTGCACCGCTCCGTCCGGCCCGAGGCTGACGATGGATTTCTCCAGCTCAGCAATCGTTTTTTTAAAGTCCGCAGGCAACTGCTTGAACTCAGGATTATCCATCGTTTCCCGCGCTGCTTTGGCAACTAAACTGAGCTCATTCAAAACTGTTCGGGATTCCTCAGCCGTCAGCGCAAACTGTTTAACCGCATTTTCTAACGGGAGCTTATCGATCTTATCCAAAATCGAAGCCAACTTCACTTCGAGCTGAGCAAATCCAGAAGACATGGTCGGCACCACAGGAAAATCGCCCTGATAACCCATCTCAGTTGTAAGTTCGTCAGGATAATAATCAAAATCCACATACATCGCTCCCGTTAGCAAACTTCCGGTCTTCAGAGTTGCACGGAGCCCTTTGTGCACCGCATCAGCAAGTTGCGTGACATTCTCTTCTTCAGAATCATCTGGCCTTCTTGCCCTGAGCAAATCCGGATCGATCTCAACCAAGACGGGAACCTTCTGGTTATCCAAATGGGGAACGTAATCGAATGAAATGTTTCTCACTCGCCCGATCATGATGCCGCGATACTCCACCGGCGCGTTTTTTGATAAGCCCCTAACACTCTGGTCAAACAATAGTAACAACTGCAGAGAAGGATTGAAGGTCGATGACGCTGCAGAGTCAGCATCTCGGTGCAATTCAAATGTCGCAGCATCCTCAACTAACTCACCCGCTGGGAGTCCTTCCGGAACCGCAAATGAAACACCACCCGAGACCATCGCTTGAAATGACGGCGTGCGGATTTTAAATCCATCAACCCCAGCCGCAATATCAATCCCACTGGTATTCCAAAACCTCGTGTTTCTCGTCACGAGATTCTGATATTTTTCCTCAACGAAAACCTCATACACAATCCGATGCCCTTCTAAATCGAGCTTCCTAGCTTCAACTCGCCCAACTTCAAATCCCCGATAATAAACCGGAGAACCCACAATCAGCGATCTGGCTTCATCCGATACCAACGTCAATCGACGACCGGGAATACTTCGGCTCGTCGCGGGTGGCGTTTCCAAGCCCTCCCATCTCTTGCCGCCCTTATCTCCTTTTCCAGGATCCAGCTCAATGTAAACTCCTGTTAGCAATGTGCCTAAACCGGAAACATCCGCGGCAGTCACGCGTGGCCGGACGACCCAAAACTGAGAACCTTTTCGTAAAAGATTCTCGCTACCCGCATTCAACATGCAATGCACCAAAACCGACTGCATATCATCAGAGAGCTCGATCTTCGTCACTTTACCGACACTCACTGAGCGGCACTTCACCTCAGTTTTTCCCGCCGCAAGGCCGTCTGCCGTTTCAAATCGAATTTGAATCTCAGGACCATTCGATCCCAAATTCTTCATTAGCAACCACCCACCGACCAACACGGCCAAGATAGGAACCACCCAAACCACGTTCCATCTCTGGGCAGCTTGAGTGACAGGCGTTACAGCTTGTGTATTTTTTCTACTCACTTTCAGTATTTTTTATGTCTGGAGATTGATCTCGCTCTAACTGATCCCATAATAATTTGGGATCGAAACTCATTGCAGCGAACATGGTAAGAATCACAACACCCGCGAAGGCTATTGCCCCCGGGCCCGGCGTGACCGTCATGTAATTGCCAAGCTGCACCATTGCGACAAGGATCGCCACCACAAAAATATCCACCATCGACCACCGACCCAACAACTCAGTAACCCAATACACCTTCCCCAGCATGGTCGCAGAATAGGAAATGACTCCTTTTGCTGCGCCACACAACCACAGTAACGCAGCGATTTTCAGCAGCGGAATCAGAATAGAGGCGGTGAAAATCACGATCGCAATCGGGTATGAACCCATTTCCCAAAACTCAACCAAGCCACTGATAATCGTTTTCTCCCGCGCGACACCCAGCTCACGAATCGTCAGAATCGGCAATAAATTCGCAGGCACATACAACACCGCCGCAGCAATCATTAACGCCAAAGTCCGGTTGATACTATCGCTCTTGCGCAAGTGCAAATGACTCCCACAACGTGGGCATGCTTCCAAGGACATATGCGAAACTTTTTCGCATATATGGCAACTCGCCAACCCTTGATTAATGCCGCGCGGCACATGTTCGGGAATCTTATTCATGAGTTTTCGCAACCTCCAAGCGATCCCACAATTCCTTCTTATCAATCGCCGCAACCGCAGCCGCCATACAGAACATCAAAATTCCAAATGCCCAAAAACCAACCCCGAACTCCAGCTCTGCAAGTTTTCCCAATTTAATCAAACTCACCAAAACTCCTAACAAAAATACTTCGATCATATTCCAAGGCTCGGTCAAACTGATCCAACGCGTCACCACCATCGCGCCCGGCGCGATCCTCCCGAACAACAATGGCACACAAACATACACCAATCCCCCAGCCAAAATCAGAGGTGTTAGAATGGTGCAAATCGCCACCCCCCAGCCCACCAACGGCGTTCCCTCAATAATCAACGCATGCGCAGCACCAGGCAGAGTCAGGGAAGTCCTCAAACTTCCCGCATTCATTGTGATAAACGGCGCCGCGTGCACGACAATCATCAGCAATAACGCCGTAAGAGAAAATGCAGTCACCCGCACCAACGACGCGGAGCGATTCTGATACAAGGTCGCTCCGCAGCAAACACACTTCACCCTCGTGCCTTCATCGATCGGCACTGCCGTATGCACCGCATCGCAGAAATGACAGATCGCGTAATGCGGTCCCCCTCTCGGCTTGGGCCAAGACAAAATGGAAAGACGTATTCTCAATGTGACTTGCGTAACCTCGTTGCGACGACTCGTTGTTTCAACTCTCCCAAATGCTCAATCCCGCATTCCACAAAATCACCTGCTTGCAAATATCGTGGCGGATTCATTCCCATCGCCACTCCGCTAGGCGTCCCCGTCGCGATCACATCGCCCGGTAGCAACGTCATGAAGCGACTGATGTAACTCACAATCGTTTGCACACCGAATAACATATCCTTCGTCCAACTATTTTGGCGCATCTCACCATTTACCTGACACCACAACCTCAACTCTTGAGGCTTCTGAATCTCATCCGCCGAAACCAATGCAGGACCCATCGGCGCGAAGCTATCGCAGCTTTTTCCTTTCGTCCACTGGCCGCCATGATCTTTTTGAAACGCCCGTTCCGAGTAATCGCAAAACACCGAATACCCCGCCACATAGGACATTGCTTCTTTTTCAGAAACATACTGAGCCGTCTTACCGATCACCACCGCAAGCTCCACCTCGTAATCTAACTTTTTCGCATCACGCGGAATCAAAACATCATCATACGGGCCGCTCCATGCCGTGGTCGCTTTCATGAAAAGCACCGGCTCAGTGGGAATTTCACCACCCATCTCTTTCGCATGTTCCAAATAATTTTGACCCACACATACAATCTTCGATGGTCTGGCAATTGGCGGACCCAGCCGAACTATAGGATCAACTTCCGCACCACCTGGGCATCCCTGCGCGACCCATTCCGCCAGACTTTCCATTCCACCCATTGCAAAGAAAGCCTCATCATACTCCATGAACTCGGTACTCGCATCAATCCGCCGCCCATCGTCCAATAAAACCCCGGGCTCTTCTCGCCCCGCTTCGCCAAATCGTATCAGTTTCATCGTTTAAAAAATTGAATGTGAGCCTAAGCGATTTTCATGGGATATCCAGTCCAATCCCGGATGGATTTTCCCTATATCCAAATCGTGCATAAAAAAAGAGCCCCGCACCTTCGTTAGAAGATGCGGGGCAAATACCTGGCGAC
>JAZKIL010000022.1:0-4844 GCA_040384845.1 Verrucomicrobiota bacterium
GGTTCTTGGTTCTTGGTTCTTGGTTCTTGGTTCTTGGTTCTTGGTTCTTGGTTTGCAAATACTGAGCGCGAAGCTCAACCAAGAACTAGGAACCAGGAACCAAGAACTTTCACTCCAATGCCAACCGATGCAGCACTTGTGGAGTTGGCTGTTTCGATTTTTCGAATTCGATGACGTGGAAGCTGGCTCCCAGGTGGGCGGGGTGGGTTAGGGAGCGGAATTGGGCGATGGTTTTGGGATCGTTCATTTCGCCGCTTTGGATCATGGGTGCTGCCAGGTGGGTGAGGTAGCTGCCTTGGGAGGAAAAATGGGTGGGATGCCAGCCGAGGGTTTGGGCTTCGCGGGCGAGATCTGTGAAATCGACATGCGCGGTGATGTCGCGTTTCCCGGGATCGGCAAGCGGATCCTCGGCTGCTTGGTGTTTGGAAAAGGTGCGCAGGGTGCCGCGGGTGCGATGGGTGTCGTAGTATTCCGGCGCAGCGAAGCCGTAATCGATGAAGATCAACATGCCATCGGATATGCTGTTAGAAATCCGGCTGAGAAACGGCAGGTAGTTGGTGCGGATCTCGGTTTGATAATCATCGGGAAACGCATCGCCGAGGGCGGCGGTTTTTTTTCCGAGAGTGGATGTGGGATCGATGGGTTGGGTGATGAGTTCCCAAGTGGATGAGACAAAGACCTCACGCCATTGGTTTTCGCAACGGCGGATGAGGTGGAACGGGAGGGCATCGAGGATTTCATTTCCGAAAGCGATGCCGGGTAGGGGGATTTCAGAAAGAGTTTGGAAATCGGTGGCGAGGTGCAGTTTGGCGGCGAGGGGAGAGAGGCGTTGTTGTTGGGCTTCTCTGAGCAAGGGCAGGGGCTCGACGGTTGCGTATTCGAGCTGTTGCCAAGCTTGTGGCGAGAGGGCGGCGATGGTTTGTAAAAGATCGGCGGCGAGTTTGCCATCGTGCGCGCCGATTTCTAGGATGCGCCACGCGCTGGGTTTTCCCTGATCCTGCCACCATTGAATGAAGCGTCGGGCGAGCAATTGGCCGAAAAGCGGGCCGACGCTGACGCTGGTGTAGAAGTCCCCATCGCGCCCGACCTGATTGGGGTTGCTGGCGTAATAGCCGTGTTCAGGATGGTAGAGGGCGAGGTTGAGGAAATCGGGAAATGAGATGGAACCTAGCTTTGCAAGTTCCGCATCGATTTTTTCCCGGAGGAAAGCACAGGAAGAGGTTGCGGGTGGCGCGGGATTCGGATAATCCAAAGAACACGCGTCGGCGAAAAGCGGCGTTGTTGGATGGTTTTCAGACATGGCGAAATACAAGCAAAGCACCGAGAGAAAGAGCGGCAAGCGTCGTTTCTACAAGCGCAAAACATTTTGGTTTGTGCTGTTCATGTTTTTTGCGAGCGCAAGTTTGGTGGCGTATCTCTATGCCGAGCAATACACGAGGCCGTATCGGGAGCGGGCTTTGACGTATGATTTGGAGAAGATCAATGAGTTGGAGATTCCGAGTATTATCCTGGATAGGAATGGAAAAGAGATTGGTCGGATTTTCGTGCAGAACCGCAGTGTGATGTCGATGGATGACGTTCCGGATCTTTTCCTCAATGCGTTGAAAGCGGGCGAAGACTCCAGGTATGATACCCACAACGGAGTGGATTACATCGGGATTGTTCGAGCTGCGAAGTTGAACTATCAAGCTGGCACGACCACGCAGGGCGCGAGCACGATCACCCAGCAGTTGGCGAGAAATGCCTATCCCCTGAAGCAAGATGCGTTGGCAAAAGGCGAGAGCGGGATCCAGCGAAAAATGGTTGAGGCCTTTTTGGCGATGGAGATTGAGAAGCGCTACTCGAAGCAAGAGATTCTGGGATTTTATCTCAACCGGATTTATTTCGGCAGTGGATTTTATGGTTTGAGATCGGCCTCTCTCGGTTATTTCGGCAAAGAGCCAAAGGATCTCACTTTAGTGGAATGCGCGACGATTGTGGGCTTGATCAAAAATCCGACGAACAATTCTCCGCTGAATAATTTAGAGGCCAGTAAGACCGCGCGAAACATGGTGCTCAAAAGGATGAGAGAAGAGCGGATGCTTAGTGGTTCGGAGTATGCGCAAGCGCAGCTCGAGTTGCTCGATCTCAATCCCAAGCCCTTGCAGCGCGGGACTTCGCATTTGTATGAGCGTATCGCGGATGCGGTCGGAGCATCGCTGGGGCGGGATGCGCTTTCGGCGGGTGGTTTCACGATTCACACCACCATTCTCGCCGAGGCGCAAAACGCGGCTGAGAAATCCTTGCGTGATTCATTGAATCAGGCTGAGAAACATCCCGATTACACCGCGCAGAAACGTAGCGATTATAGAAAAGATCAAACTGAAATCGCGCCGGAATATCTTCAAGGTGCGGTGTTCATGATGGACCATGTGACTGGAGAGGTTTTGGTCCACGTTGGCGGCAGGGACTATGCGCAGGTGCCGTATGATTTTATCGAACAAGGACAACGCCCGTTGGGCACCGCGTTTTATCCATTTTTGTATGCCGTTGGTTTGGCGGGGAAACACACGCCGGTTTCGATTCTTGAGGATGAGCCAATGGATAACCGCGCGGTGATGGTCAGTGGTCGCGAGGGAATTTTAGGCGAGTGGGGGATGGAGGTCAGCTCTCCTGTTTACGAAGGTAAGATCACGTTGCGCAAGGCTTTCGAAAATTCCAAAATCGCCGCAACCGTGCGTTTGGGTTCCGAGATCGGGATCGAGCGTATTATCGATGCCGGTAAAGTATTTGGATTTCCCATGCAGGATACCGAAGTCTTGCCGCGTGTGACGGTGGGCTGGGAATCGGCTTCGCTGAAACAAGCGGTGAGTGGGATCTCGACTTTTCCGCTCGGTGGGATGAAAGGCCCGTCAAAATTCACCTATGTTTCTCGCATCGAAAATTCGAAGGGAAATGTGGTCTATAAAAAAACTCCTCCAACGAATCCGTTGTATAAGCTCCTGGATGAAAAGGTCGCGTGGCAAGTTCACCACATGATGTCGACGGGTATGGAGAGAGGTAGCGCGCGTGGCTTGAAGGATCAGCTCGTTGCGCAACCTTTTGAAGGTGCGGGTAAAGGCGGAACCACACATGACTTTTCCGATGCATGGTTTTTAGGATACAACAGTCGCTTCAGTTGCGGTGTGTGGACTGGATTTCTTCAAGGCAACAGCAAGCCGATTTATCCGGGCGCATTCAGTCGTGATCTGGCAATGCCGGTGTGGGCGGCTGCAATGAATGCAATTCCCCAAGCGCTTTCGACAGCAGAGATTCATCGCCCGGTTGGTTTGGTAGAGGTGAAAATTTGCGCGGTATCCGGACAACGAGTGACGGAGTATTGCCAAGAGCTCAAAGAAGATTTAGCTGCAGGAAATGCTAAATCCATGAATGCCGAGACGATCGAGTATATGAAAGAAGGCACTCAAGGTCTGCCGTTTTGCACAAAGCATTCCGGTGTGAATTCCTCAGAGATCGATCCCTCCCATGCGCTTAGCAGCCTTCCTGTGCTGAATACGATGCCTATCCGTCCCGTGCACTCCGTGCTGATGGGAGTTGATCCTTATCATACCGAATTACCCGGCGATGTCGTAGTCAACACCGGCACCGGCTTGATCAACCGTTCGACGAATGTGTTAGATAGTTTGGATCTCGGAGATATCGAGGAAACGATACGGCTGCGTAAACCCCAGCGCCTGGAGATCTCTCCGGATTGAGGAAGAAGTTACTTCTTCTTCGTAGGCGCTGCCTGAGGCTTGACCTGACCGGCTTTACCAAGGGCGAAGCGGAGCACGATGTTTTCATCAAGGATGCGATTGCCTTCGGTTGAAACTTCCTGAGCGCGGTAGATGATGATGCCGTATTCGGTCTTATCAAATTTACCCACTGCGAAGTTTTGTTTGGTCAAACCCAGAAGGCTTTTTTCTTGGAAGCGCCATTCTTTCCCGGACCACGCGCCGAGGATGTGTTTTTCGTCGGTTTTGATATCCTCCAAACGCTCCATGATTCCACTGGGTGAGCGGAAGGTGTCTTTGGTTGGATCGTAACGAAGAGTGGAAATCACACCTGCGCTGCCAGTAGCAGTTAGAGTCCACGTATCGCCCAAAGTTTTACGTAAAACGAGAAGGACTTCTTCCTTGGATTTGAAGGTGCGTTTTCCCCACAGCGCGAGGTATTCGTCATACTCTTCTTTGGTGAGGCCGAGGTTTTCGTGATAAGGAAGCGGAACTCCCGGAGGTGAGGCAGCTGTATACTCCTTAAACCATTCCGGATTCTTACGAGCTGCGATCTCGACCTTGGCGATGAATTTATCGATCTCCTCGGGCGGTGCGACCATGCCGATGCTGGCTTTCACCGGGATTTCCTCTTCAAATAGACCTTTGAAGATTTCTGGCACTTCGGCGGAAACGGAAGCGGTGAAAAGGAGCAGCAGGGAAAAAAGTTTCATAACGCGGCGGTAGACTGTGACGAGCTTCCAAAGAACTCAAGCGGTAATCCTAAGGACCCATGAATGAGAATTTTTCGCTTCGATGGAAAAAGGGGTTGCGTAAATTGCGACTTTGACCCTAGTTTCCCCGCCCGCAGGAAAGCCTCGGAATGCGCGGTTAGCTCAGTGGTAGAGCACCTCCCTGACACGGAGGGGGTCACTGGTTCGAACCCAGTATCGCGCACCATTCTTCGCCATTCATAGCCTGCGGCGACGAATGGCTTCGAATGGCAAGCCATATTAAAAGTCGAAGGAAGCGAAGAATGCCCTTCGTAGCCTTCTTGACCACCATAGCTTTCTTGGCCTTCGTAGCTTTAGCGAAGTAGGCAGCGACGGTGGT
>JAZKIL010000023.1:0-1387 GCA_040384845.1 Verrucomicrobiota bacterium
TCAGGGGGTGGTGACACCCCCGCTCCGTTTCGCTTACGAGGTCGCGATTAAAAATCGCGGTTCCTTTCGTTCCACTCCACCTCAACTCCCTCCGGCGCTTTGAAATCCGGGCCTAACACAAACAAGGCGGTGGCCCATGCATCGGCGGTGGCGCAGTCGTTAGCGTAAACCGTTACCGACGATGGCGGACGGATCACCGGAGCTCCGGTTTTGGGATCGATGATGTGACTCGCTAACCCACCAGCAGCGGGCTTGAACTGGCGGTAGTTTCCACTGGTGGCCACCGCGCAATCTCGGAGCTTCATGGTTCTCGCCAGAGTTCGTGTCGCTGGATCTGGTTCCTCGATGGCGACTTCCCATTCCCCATCGCCCACCAAAATTTCCCCGCCCAGTTCAAAAACAAAATCCGTGACCCCGAGCTCACGCAATCGCTCTCCCACTCGATCCACCGCAAATCCTTTGGCGATCGCGGAGAGATCCATTCCATTTCCGCTGGGACCGAAACCCGCTTCACTCGTTTCCTTGAGCAAACGATAATCAAATGCCCATGAGCTTTGTTGATGAATCACTTCTGCTAGAGCGATCACTCTCTGCAAATCCGGCGAGATCGGTTCTCCGCGATTCGCGCGTGAAAGATCCGAATTCTCGCGCCACTGACTCAGCACCGCCTCCCATTTCTCTAACACGTCTAAAACCTCCGGTGCTAAATCTTTTGCAGCATCTCCGCGCCAGGCGAGTTTCCATGTCGTCCCCATTGCCTCACCGCTGAGGATTTGTGGCTCTGGCTTTTTCTCGCATGAGGTCAAAGCGAACAAACCGCATAAAAACGTGATGAGGTGGATTGGCTTCATAAGAAAACATACAAACATGCCGCCCCAATCAAAACCCCTGCGATGCTGTCCCGCCGCGTCCATGCAGAGGGCGATTGTGTGAGAAAGCGCAGCATCGCACCCGTTGGACAGCCGTAATGGCAATAGGCTTGAGGCAGGAAAAACGCCGCAATTAAACCGATGGTGAAAATCGCTGCTGGGATGAACGCGATGAAACCGGAACTCCAAGTTTCAAATGGCTCGAAGTAAGCAAACGGAATCCCGCTACCCAAAAATGCCAGCAACCAGATCGCGAGCAAGGTTGCCCATGGCATTCTGACCAACACCGCATGAAGTTTTGCCGGGAGATGAAAGCGCTTGCGGAAAAGTTCGCCCGCCAAGGTTTGAGCCGCACCGTGTGGACAGATCCGGTTGCAATACACATTTTTTCCTGTGAATGCCGGAATCACCAACGCAGCAGCGGTTAGCACCACCAATGGCAAAATTGCGCCGACCCCGAAGCCGTTCACGCCCCAGCCTATCATCTGATCCTGGCTCACCATCCATCCTAACAGAAA
>JAZKIL010000023.1:1416-31641 GCA_040384845.1 Verrucomicrobiota bacterium
CCGCACGTTTGCCGCCCCGCTTGCTCAGTCCAAGATACACGCCCATCCCTATCCACAAAATCGCCAGCGCTTCTTTCCACGGAAAGGGCTTCTGCTCCGAATCCGCCATGTGCCGGTTCAGCATTTCCCTAACACTTTCCACCACCGCCGAGTTGGTGTAGCTCGCGCCACTGGTGAAAAGCGATGGCGATGATTTGGCATCCTCTTCCAGAATCTCCGCCACGCGTTTCCCGGCAAAACCATCCGTGTATTTCACCTCGTCCCGAACATCACTGATATATGGTTCGTTGTCGCGACTACCGAGAAATCCAATGCCGAGCACGCTATCCCCATCTAGCCCGAGAGCAACGATCACATCTGAAGTCCCGTTGAAACCCCTTGCAGAAACTCCCATACGACTGCTCCGCAGCACGGTGCCGAGAGGTTTTTCCCCTTTGAAGATCCGATACGTCCCCTTGGCTTTTGCGAAATCGATCTTATCTCCCTCCGGAAACCATTTTCTAACATCGTCTAGCTCAAGCCCATCCGGAAACCATTGCTCCATCCCCTCCGCGCCAAAGCGAGCTGCAACACCACGCGCCATCGCCTCGCTGGTGAGGGTAGCTCCGGAAACCACCACGGGAGAAACTTTCTTCCCCAGAGCCGATTCCGCAACTCCGTCCCATTGCGACCAGAATTTTCCATCGCGCAAAACCTTTTCCACATGCCCGTCCGTATCAGCACTTGCCAGAAACCGTATCGTTTTCACCCGACGGTCGGCGTCAAAAATCACCAACAATTCAGAAGGCCCTGAGTAACCCTGAATATTTCCCGCCTCTGGCAGAGTGGATGTTGCCCAGCCCAAGAGCTGCTCGTTCTCACCATACAGTGGAAACAACCCATCACGCGGATCGCCTACAGAGACGATACCGGGAAAGATTTCTCTAGCGATCGGTAAAACATCCGCAGCATCCACACCCTTCTCATCGCGCGGCATCCCGCCCAGAGAAACCAGAGCCAGCAAAACCATACCGAGCCGATAGACCCCAAGCGCCCAACGTTTGAGACGCCTTTTGCTATCAGTTGGATGACTTCGGACTATCGGTTTTGTTATCAAGGGATTTTTTCAGCTGCTCAAGATTCTCGAAACGCTTATCACCGGGCAGTTTCCATAGAGTTTTCACTTGATCAAGATGCTTCTGATAAATGTCCCTTGGCGTGCAATCGTGGACCGTCGCCAAAGCCGCCGCGCGTCCGATGACCACACCCATCATGCCGATGGTTTTCATCACTCGGATGGTGCCCAACGCATCGCGCTCCACGCTGATGTTGCGTCCTGCCATGAACAGATTGGGAACGTTGCGTGAGTAAAGCGTGCGGTAAGGAACCGCGTAGCCGACTTTTTTATCAACACCCGGGCCAAACTCGGCGCGTGAAATGAATGGCTTGCCCGGGATAGAATTTGAGTATTTTTCAACCGCATAATGTAGATCGATCGACCAGGTCGTCAGGAAGGTTGCGTCATCGAAAGATTTCTTAGCACGAATTTCCTCTCCCGTTAGAATGACGTCGCCGAGAATCTGAATCGTTTCACGGGTGCCTCCGACATAGGCCATCCATGTTAGTTCGGCATTTTCATGCTTTTTCGGATCACGCTCAGCGTATGCCGCATGATTTTTCATCGAGCTCCATGCACTGAATCCGGCTAACAAATTCAAATCGCGGGTGTGTTCGAGCTCATCAATCGGGTGATTGTTGAAACCACTTTCCCAAAACCATTCCGCATGGCCGTAGCCGTGGCGGACTTTTGGATATGGAAATTGTTTATCGGTGAACTGATACATCCATTTTTGCTCAGGAAAACTCATCGGCTTGTCGCGGTTTTCCCACATCCACATGTTGCTCATGCCCATGCGGTCTTTCTCGGTGGATTTGGTATCTGCTTTGGACCACAGCCCAACGAAACCATGACCCGTGCAATCGGCGAAAAATCTGCCTTTGATGCGTTTGAGTTTCCCGGCATCGATATCGACCGCTTTCACCGCAGCGATTTTTCCATCCGCCATATCCACGCCGTAAGCATGATGCCCGAGGAACAGCGTGATGTTTTTCTCCGCTTTCACTGCCTTGTCTTTTTTATCATCCACAAACTCCTCCGCAGGCGCGGGCGACGCCTCGGCTTTATCCTCAAACTCACGGATGATCTGGTCTAATGGATAATCGCTCGGCGGATAATTGCCCATGGCCCAAACCCGGATTTCAGATGAACCGTTTCCACCTAACACTTCCCGATTCTGAATGAGTGCGACTTTCGCTCCCATGCGTGCCGCCGAAATCGCCGCACCGAGTCCGCCGTAACCTCCACCAACCACCACCAAATCATACTCACCCGCGTCTTCAATCGCGCTGGGCACACCGGGAATTTTCCATGCGGTGCGCGCTTCGAATGTTGCGTCGGCCGGAGGTTGGAAATTGGGATCGCTGCTGAAAAGCACCGCGTCCGCACGGCCGTCGAATCCTGTTAGATCCTTCAAATCAACTTTGGCTTTACCTACCTTGAGCTGTACTTTCCCTGTCAACTGCCAGATCCATTTTTCATCTTCGGTGCCGAGCTCGGTTTCTAAAACCTCACCGTTCACCGCGATCTTGAAACGTCCTGCGCTTTCCGGCCGATCCAGACGTTTGCTCCAATCGAGCGTCCGAACCCACACTTTATACTCCCCTGCCTCCGTCACCTGCGCTTCCGTGGTCGCATCTGCCACAGGCTTTCCCAAACCATGCGCGATTAAATAGGACGAGCCCACGGATTCGATAAATTGGGTATCCACACCCCAACCGCCTTTGTTGGAAAACTGCTCTGCTTCGACGAGAAACGTCGCGGCTTGGATTTGAGTGGCAGCCAAAAGGCCGATAAGGAATGGGATTTTCATAAGCTCGGGGCGAAATGGTGGCTGTCTTAACGCCCACAAATGACGCGAACTTTCATGACTCCGCCATCTTATTTCGCTGACGTGCCTGCCTAAAAAAGGATTGTAACAAAGCCAACGATTCATCGCCCATCACCCCCGCCGTCACCTCGCAGCGATGATTCAGCGGCGGATTCGATTCCAATAAATTGATCCATCCACCCGCCGCGCCTGCTTTGGGATCACTACAACCAAACACCACCCGATCCGGCCGACAATGCACAATCGCCCCCGCACACATCGGGCAAGGCTCTTTGGTTACATACAACGTGCATTTCTCCAAACGCCAGTCGCCCAAAGCCTGCTGCGCCGCTGTCAGTGCCAACATCTCCGCATGCGCCGTCGCGTCTTTCAAGGTCTCCACCTGATTCCATGCCCGCCCGATGATTTTCCCCTCATGCACCACCACCGCCCCCACCGGAACCTCGGAAGCCGCATACGCCTTGTTCGCCTCACGCATCGCCTGCTGCATGAAATAGGCATCACTATGGAGATCTATGATCAGTTCTTCGCTCATCTGGGAATCGGTTTAAACTTTCAAGATTCAAAAATCAAACAACAAGAATTGATCTTAGCCATGCTAATGAGATGAACAAACTTTACTGTCTCAATCAGATATATCCCATTATCTCGGCAATCACTCACGCACTTTCAGCGCGGTATCTTGTTCGGCTTATTTTTGTATTCCTGAATAGGTGTCGAGATAAATATTTGCTCTGTTTTATGGCTCTGCAACGCCTGCAGAGCTCTGCATGGGTTCTGCAGACCCTGTGCATGACCCCTGCACAAAATGGGCGTGGATTGAGCCGTGCTCAACGAAATCCCACAAAAAAACCGTGTATAATAGAACCCAACTCGAACGACTATCATGAACTATCTAATTAATGGCGATCTTCCCGCTGCTTGGGGAATGATTCTCGCCTTCGCCCTACTACTTGGCCTTCGCCCAATCTTCTGTGCCGTCGCCGCCTTGATGCTCACCTTCCGGAAGCCAGGTAAAAGTAGACTTGAAATCTTAGAAGTGCTCTGCAGGGACAGGGGCTTCTGGGCAATCTTAGCGACCTTGAGGTCGAAGAAGACTACTGATGACAAATCGAACTGATTTCTTGCCGAACGTCAAAGGCCACGCACCCGCCTCCAAGGGCGCACTTTCGCCGCAACCCGAAACGTCCCCCAATCCGCCCCGATCCGAATACGGAACGGGAGGCGGGTTGCAGGGCGCCGTCTTATTCGGCTTCTTTATTTTATACGATGGAGCCATGGTGCAAACGAACCTTTAAAGAATGGATTGTAAGTATTCTCGAATCGCTTGAAGACGAGCATGGGGAGAATTTTGAAGTGCTTCTCCGAGCTTGGAGTCGAACCCCTCGGGAAAAGACGACGCAGTAAATCCTCCGTTCTCATGGCGATACCAAACCAAATAAGCTCTCTCATCAATGGACTTCTTTATATCGTTCCACGCACGAACCCTAGTCCCATCGTTGCCTGTATCGGGAATCTGAATCTCAAATTCATTCGCTCCAACCTCAACAGCACCGAATGAACTCAACGCTTCTTGAATATCTGTCCGCAGCTTGCCTCGTTCATCTTCCAACAACAACGTGAGCGGCTTTATGAATACTGTGTATTTCTGTGTCATCTTAAAATCCCTTTAACTTTGTATGAATGTTGATTACCTGCCGAACGCCCAAGTATCCGGTTCGCTCCATCGCTTTGTTAGGCTCAGTTTTCATATTCTTTCTGCTTTCATTTCCACGGCTACGTCCTGCCACTTGGCTCGAACCACCGATCGCGCAAGCTGCTCCATGCGTGCCATAATCTCTCCAAACTTAAGATCCGTGGTTTTTTCTGTAATGCCTAAAGTAATAGCTCCAACTAGCTCAATGAGCTCCTTTTCTTCGGGAATATCTGGGTCGAGCATTAGTGCAATCTGGTGATAAAGCTTTGTCATCTCCAAGTGGAATTCTTTCCGCTCGGCCTTCCAATCGGCTTCGCCGTCCGACTCTGCGACATAATAAAAATGCGCCCGACTCCGTGTTTGGGCAAGCAGGTCGCGAAGCTCTGATATCCATTTGGATCGCACCGGTGCCAATACCTGCGTAGCAACACTCGCCCTCATCAATCGCCACTGACGCTTAGCAATCAATAACGTCACCAAAGGCCCAAAAAACACCGCGATGAGCGCGACGCAAAGTGACGCGAAGGGAACGAGAGAGATTATTTGCTGCTGATTCATGTCTGATTCTGCATAATAGATTTATTAGTAGAGTCCCGTGTGCGTATATCAGGCGGTGTTAAGTTCTAAATCCAATCGAAATTTCTCAATAACGACAAGGAATTTGTTAGGTCGAGTGGGTACTATCAGAAAATCCGTAGCCTCTGATTTTCCGAAAACTTCCCTTGCTGATAATACCTTGTTGTTCATGAATTAACTCTGCGATTCTTGTGTAAATTTGCATAAACAGTAGAACCATCATTTTAAGGTAAAAGGCGGCACCCAAAATCTCTGCCATCCAGAGCCATGGTGAGGGAGATTCATCGATTTTGACCTATCCACTTGAGGCTCCCCTCGATTTTTTCTTCCCATTCCGCGCTCCCATGCTTCCCTAATTCCGTGATTCCCAAGACTTATCTCGATCGCGTTATCGCCCCTTCTCTGCTTGCTGCCAATTTTTCCAAAGTCGGCGAGGAAACTACGCGTGCCATCAACGCCGGAGCCGATTGGCTGCATCTCGATGTGATGGACGGCCATTTCGTTGATAACATCTCCTTCGGCCCCGCGATGGTGCAGGCGGTTCATGAATCGAACGACATTTTCCTCGATGTCCATTTGATGATTTCACGGCCCGATCATTACCTGCCGCGCTTCGTCGCTGCCGGAGCCGATTGCATCACGGTGCATGTTGAGGCGGATCACAACGTTTCAGAAACGCTGGGGCGCATCCGCGAAGCGGGCTGCCTTGCCGGGCTTTCGCTCAATCCCGCCACGCCATTTTCCGAAGTCGTCCCGTTTCTTCATCAAATCGATCTCCTACTGTGCATGACCGTCGTGCCGGGCTTTGGGGGTCAGCCATTCATGAGCGAAATGATGAGTAAGGTCGAGGCCGCCGCCGCTTACCGCAAAGAACACAACCTCAGCTATCACATTCAGGTCGATGGCGGGATCAGCGCAGAAACAGCAGCGATCAGCTACAAAGCTGGAGCCAACGTCATGGTCGCAGGCTCAACCACTTTTGGAGCCAAAGACATGGCCGCCGCTATTCGCGCGATCCGCGAGGCTAATTGAGGCTGATAAAAAATCTGACCACGAAAAACACCCAACACACGAAAATCTCATCCAGTTCGACATCACGAAATTGAAAAACCCGATCACCTCTTCCACTTTAGTGTATTTCGTGTTTTTCGTGGTAGAAACTTAATTCCAATCCCATCACTCTCACCACCATGCCCAAGAAAAACGGAACCGAACGAGTCGTAATGAAAGTTTTCACCTACGGCATCCAACCTAAAATCTGGAGACAGTTTTCCATCGATACTTCTGTTAGCTTCTTGGAGTTGAGCGATGCGATCCAAGCCGCGATGGGTTGGGAAAACAAACATCCGCACGAATTCCGTCACGGCAAAGGCAAGCGCCTCGTGGATGTGATTGGGCCAGTTGGTTTGCAGGATCAGACACTCGGCGAATTCCAAGACGAAACTCTACTTACCGTCGCCGATTACATTGGCCGCAAACGCCTGCCGATGCGGATGCTTTATCGTTACGATTTCGCGGATGAATGGATTCATGAAGTCGTTTTTGAAAAGCGTTTGGAAAGCGAAACCGTAACTGGCCCAGAAATGATCGCCGGTGAACGCGCCTGCCCACCCGAAGATTTCGGCGGTGCCTTCCAATACATGATGGCCGCAGCCGGTGAAATCGAATGGGCACATCCAGGATACATTCCAGAACATTTCGATCCGAAAGAAGTGAACTTTGAAGCGAAGAAAACTCGCAAGAGATGAAACTGAAATACTCCAGCATCTTCGCCGCGATCTTCACCTCATGTGGTTCAATGGCATTTGCCCATCAATCGGAACCCCAACAACCTTTCGAGCGTCCACACGCGCATGAAAACTTTGAGTTCCACATTCACACCGGATTGGAAAGTCGTTACTTCTCGGAAGGCCGTGATGCGCTCGATGGCGATTCCATCTGGGCCAGCAGTTTTGAGTTCGGACTCGAACATTTCGCTGCGGGTCTCTGGTATGGAAATTCTCCCAATCAATCATACGACGAACTCCAACTCAGCCTCGCTCTAACGCAAACTTTCGGTGATTTCGAAGCCTACATCGGCTACACGCATTACATCTTTCCTTTCGATGGCAGTAACGACCATGAAATCGGAACCGGCATCACTTGGACTGGCTTACCTGCAGAAATCGAACTCTCCGCAGACGTCTATCACTCTTTCGATGCTGATGGATATTTCGCCGAGCTCTCCGCCTCACGCGAATTTGAAATCACCGAGCCATTCAGCGTAACCTTGTCATCGCTCTTCGGAATCAACCAAGGCTACGTCTCGGATGGCCACGACGGCGCGAACCATTTCGGTCTGCAAATCGGCTACGAATACGTCCTCACCAAATCGCTCTCACTCATCGCCCACACCACATACAGTTGGGCAATCGACAAAAAAGCCACCGCACCTGGCGATGCGCTGTTAGAGGATTTCTTTCACTGCGGTGCGGGACTTCAGTGGGCGTTCTGAATCATCCAGCAAATACGGCCGCTGACTTCCCAGCGCGCGTCCCCGTGGCAAACGCTCCCTGCAGCAAATAACCACCCGTCGGTGCATCCCAATCTACCATTTCTCCACAGAGAAAAACGCCGGGCAACAATTTCAACATCAGCTTTTCATCGAGTTCGCTCCAACAAACTCCACCCGCTGAGGAAATGGCCTCGGCAATGGGTCGCGGACCCCTGAGAGAAATCCGACATGCTTTGGTGCGCGCCAAGAGTTCCGCAGTTGTAGCCGAAGGCTCAATCGCAATCACCTGCCGCGCCGCTTCGCTTAGTTTCCAACGTCGCGTCGCAAGCTCCAAAAGACTCCCTCCGCCATCGCCTAATTTCTCTAATAACTCCTGATGCGAAAACGTCGGTTTGAAATCGATTTCCAAAACAGGCTCTTTCATTGCCCGCAACTCACGACCCAACGCATAAACCGTTCCACCCTCCAAGCCGTAGCGAGTAATCAACAACTCCCCCGCCACCTGTTTGCCACCTGCCGATACAACAATATTCTTCATCGGCATCCCCTCGGATTTCTCTAACAAACTTTCCGGCCAATCGACCTCCCAACCACAGTTCGATGAAACCAAAGTTTCGCTTTTCACGCCCATCTCTTGAAATTTTTCCAGCCAACTTCCATCTGATCCAGTTTTAGGCCACGACCCACCACCGAGCGCGAAGACAATCGCTTTGGCACGCACTTCCACGCCGTTCTCAAAAACCAACAGATTTCCCTCACGCAGATCCTTCCAGAGATGACGCGGTCGAATCTCAACCCCCAAGCCTTTCAACTTCTCCAGCCACGCTCGCAAAACCGGTGCGCCTTTCAACGCTTTCGGATAAACCCGTCCACTCGTCGCCTGAAACGTTTCCTGTCCCAGACCATGACACCATTCACGCAACTCCTGCGGTTTAAAGTCAGCTAACAAACTTTGCCAAATTTCCCCTCCTGCATAACGCGAAACAAAAGTCTCAAAATTCTCACCGTGCGTGAGGTTCAACCCACCTTTCCCAGCCACCAAAAACTTCCGCCCAACTGAAGGCTTGCCATCGAACACCGTCACAGACCGACCCGCCAACGCCGCAACCTCCGCCGCCCGCAGTCCAGCAGGCCCACCACCTACGATCACGACGTCGAGTGCTTCTGTCATGTTGTAGATTTGTGTGGAGACATGTCTGATGTGAACTTCTGGAGGTTTCAAATTCAAGTATCAATAAACACTGGGGTCCAGACCATGAAATAACTCGAACACAAGATATGCAAATCCTGAGAGGATTACAGACGGTAGCCCGGGGTCGAGGAGTGAAACGACGACCACCCCGGGTTCACGCCCCAAATACATCGCACCCTGAAGGGGTGCAAGGAGTCCCTGCATTCAGGCGACAGGAATGTCGCCTCTCCTTAAACCAATTTCAACCGAGCCAGATCTTGTGCATCGATCAATCCAATCGGTTTGCCTTCCGAGTTGACCACGACGATATCATCGATCCGTTTCTCGCCCACTTGTTTGACGGCCTCGACCGCTAGCGAATCTTCAGTAAGAGAAATCGGATTACGCGTCATCATATCCGCAACGGGCAATTCACCAATCGCTGCATTTCTCTCATAGCCGCGTGCAAAATCTCCATGAGTGAAAATTCCTGCGAGCTTGCCGTCCGCAGACAAAATCAAACACGCACCCGCACGGCTCCGATTCATCTCTGCCACAGCATCAATAACACGTGCAGCAATCCCAACCATGGGCATTTTTTCTTCGCGGCGCATCACATCGCCCACTCTTAAAAGCAGCGCGCGACCCAGTGAACCACCAGGATGATAACGTGCGAAATCTTCTTCTGAAAATCCACGTGCTTCTAACAAAACCATCGCCAATGCATCACCCATGACTAACATAGCAGTTGATGATGAGGTGGGTGCGAGATTCATTGGACATGCTTCGCGCTCCACCCATGTATCCAGCGCAACGTCAGCCGCTCTTGAAAGCGATGAGCCTCTCTTGCCAGACAGGGCGATGACTTTAACATCGAAGCTCCGTAAAAATGGCACTAGGTCGAGCAGCTCTGCGGTCTCACCAGAATAAGAAAGCGCAAGAACCACATCGCCATCGCAGAGCAAACCTAGATCGCCATGCAACGCGTTCTGCGAATTCAGCACTACGGCGGTCGCCCCAGTGGAGTTGAGAGTGGCCGCGATTTTATGACCGACGTTTCCAGATTTCCCGACTCCAACAATCACCACTTTGCCGCGATTTTCGAGAGATTCACGGATCAACCGCACCGCCTCGCCAAACTCCGAACCAAGCCGTGAGGCCATCTCACGCAGGCTGTCCGCTTCCATTTCAATTACCGCACGCGCTTTCGCTTCAAAATCCATGACCGACAGTTCAACCGTTCCGCCCCATCATTTCAACTCGTAATAGCAAGCCTCGCAGGATGGCAATTTCCCAATATCTAAGCCATCCGCGAGCATCGCCGCGCCTGAGGACACCATTTCACGCGTCTCACCCAAGCGCCCGAGCCATGAAAATTCATCGAAATCCGCTTTCCCTAAAAACGCTAGCGCATCGCTTGTGAAGCGGACTTTCACTGCTAAATCCTGATCTGGATGAAAATTCGCCACGCACAAAAATGCCTGACCGCTCTGCGCATCCCATCTGAGAAACGCATAGATCCAATGACCAAAGCCTTCGCTTTCCTGATTGGCAAAATTCAACCCAAAGAATTCACCCTGCTCAAACGCCGGCTCTTTCAACACTCGCAACAAACCCGCATACCAATCGCGCAACTCTCGCTGCTCTGCCGATAAACCCCCTCCATCGTATCGACCCCCGTTCACCCATTTTTGAAACTCTGGCATGGCCGTGTAATCAAAAATGGAAGTCCTTCCATCTGCTCCGCTGAAACCTTCTGCTCCGATCGCAGGCTCTCCGATTTCTTGTCCGTTATAAAACATAATCGACGCGCGACTCATCCCAAACATCACTGCAGCAGCAGGCTTTCCAACACACATCCCCTGCCCGCCCCAATGCTGCGGATTGGCGATCCGCACTTCATCATGATTTTCCAGATAGCGAATGCATTGATGAAATCTCCGACCCGTGAAAATTTCGCCATCGAGATCGTTCGCCCATTTTCCGAATTCGTAAATTCCCTGGAGGATTTTGTATGTGGGATGTTCATACGCTCCGTCGAAACCTGCATTCAAAAGGGCATCGATCACATCTTCATCCGTGAGTTTGGCGGGATCGGAATCATACGCTTCGGCTCCGAAATAGGTTTGGGGATTTCTCTGGCGCGCTCTTCTAACAACCCATACCCAAAACTCCATCGGAATCATGTGTGCCATGTCCGCACGGAATCCATCGACCCCCATTCCCTGCCAGTAAGCCAGAATCTCATCCATCGTCCGCCACGTGTGTGGCACCTCATTCACCGGTGCGTCCGCCTTGGGTAAATGCGAAGTATCTCGTCCTTGGGTGAAATCATGGCCGTAGTTCAGTTTCACCGTCTCATACCAATCATGAACCGATGGTGCCCAGGTCACCGCGTTGTTTCCGGTCACTCTGCCGAAATCCCGCTCTCGCTCAAACCCACCCGTGCAGCCGGGCAAACCAGCGGTCGGCAGTTTTAGCAGCCGCCCCCCACCCGCATGGGTTTCATCGAGATAGAAAAAATGATTGTCTCGATCAAAAAACACCTCGCGGTTGTCACCCTCACCAAACGAAAGCTCCGGTCTAACATCTGATCCATAACTCCTCGCCACATGGTTCGGAATGAAATCGATAATCACCCGCAACCCCGCTGCATGACAACGATCCACCAATTCACGAAACTCCTCCAACCGCCTCGAAGGTGCCACCGCATAGTCCGGACAGACATCGAAATAATCGCGAATCGCATACGGACTTCCCGCACGGCCCTTCAAAATATCCGGTGGATCTGCCGGCCGCCCCGGGTAATCCGTGCCACTCGCCTGCTCGATCACGCCCGTCAGCCAGACATGGTTGAAACCCATTTCACGAATCGCTGTTAGAGCGGTTAAACTGATGTCACGGAATTTACCACAGCCATTCTCTTCCACGCTTCCATTGAAGACCTGAGGTGAATGTGTGTTACCAAATGTCCTGACGAACAATTGGTAGATGACTGGTCTGGAGCTTTTGGATGATTTGGAATTCATTTATAGCCCGGCTAAGTTTGCGGATTTCATTTGTTGAGCCAAAAGATAAAAATCACAATGAGAGGAGCAATTAACAACAGAAACCACGCCCCCCAACGTAGCGCCGATGGATGTGAGCGCTCGTAAATTTCACCTCCTATGAACGGCACATGACCTGTATAAGTTGCCATCGCTTCAGAAAACCAAATGCAAGCCATGGGTATGAAATAACACCCTGCCGTTTTGAATGCGCTTCCGGCGCCTCTGTTATAAAAGGCCAATCCTATCCATAATAGATACACGACTGCGGAAGCGATGCGATGGGCCTGCTCGCTTTTATCAACAGCGTATTCTCCTTCTAATTTCATGATGTGATTTGACGGTTTATCATGTCCTTAAAAAGAGAGAGTTAAGACGGCGACCGATGATCGCCGCTACGATACTCAAAGCTTCGTCCAAGCCCCGTTGTTCTGGGAAGATTTCACTGCCGCTTCGATAAACGCCATGCCATCCACTCCGTCTTGAACGGTTGGGTAATCATAGGCTTCGTTGCCTTTGAATTTCCCTTCAACCGCATCCGTGATCGCTTCTGCTGCGGCGAGATAAATATTCGCAAATGCCTCGATGAATGCTTCCGGGTGACCAAATGGCAGACGCGTGTATTTCTGCGCAACCGCTCCGTTGTAGCTGTTACCTCTGCGCCAGATCTCACGCGGCTTGTCGGCAAATTTCACGATCAACTCATTGGGATGCTCCTGATGCCATTCGATCGATGCTTTCGTTCCACAAATCCGAATGTTCAGATTATTCTCATCTCCCGTGGAAATCTGCGATGCAAACAACACGCCCCGAGCGCCACCTTCGTAACGGCAGAGCATTGAGCCATCATCATCTAACTCACGACCCGGGATAAACGTATTCAAATCCGCTGCAACCGATTCCAAGCGCAGCCCGGAAATGTATTGTGCGAGATTCTCCGCATGCGTGCCTATGTCGCCGATGCAGTTAGAAATCCCCGAAATACTCGGATCCATGCGCCAGTTAGAAATTTTTTCACCTTCGGAAGTCGCTTCATCGTAAGCAGAAATCGCGTAGCCTTGCGGATACTCAGCCACAATTTTGAGAATCTTCCCAAGCTTGCCTTCAGCAACCATCGCCTTGGCTTCTTTCACCATCGGGTAGCCGGTGTAGTTGTGAGTCAGCGCAAACACCAAACCACTCTTGTCTACCACCGCTTTCAGCTCCTCGCCCTGCGCCTTCGACAAAGCCAACGGCTTCTCGCAAATCACGTGAATGCCATTTTCCAAAAACTTCTTCGCTACTTTGTAATGCAAATCATTCCGCGCCACGATGCTGACGAAATCGATCCGCTCACCCACAGGCAGCGCCCCTTCTTTTTCCGCCATTTCCTCAAATGTTGAGTAAACCCGATTCTGGCACAGGAAAAAATCCTCACCGGAGAGCTTGGACTTCTCAGGGTTAGATGAAAAACAACCCGCCACCAATTCAATCTTACCATCTAGATTCGCGGCCATCCGGTGCACCGCACCAATGAATGCCCCACGTCCACCACCTACCATGCCCATTTTCAGTTTTCTATTCATCGTATCAAAATTGTGTTTCCGCCCGCAGGCACCCGCATTCAACCAACTCTCCCCCCTCCTGCAACCCATTTTCTAGCCTCACCCGTTCATTATCCTGATTTCGTATATCTGATATTTCTCCGTGTCCTCCTTCTTCCTCCTTCCCTCCGTGGTAAAAGAAAGCCCGATCGCCTGCCGTTAGCCTGAAACACCCCCCCCGACAAGGACGCTTAGAGATAAGCGTCCCTGCCACATAAAAAATTTCAATTCGCCATACCGCCCACATTTCCCCACAATCCGGCCGTGAAGTCCGGATTCCTTGAAAAACTTGTATCGCGGCTCGACCGGGTCGAACCCGGCGAGATCCAAAACATCGTCACGCGTTTGATTCAGGAAAAAGGCTTTCTGGAGCACGTTTTCGAGGCGTTGCACGAGGGCCTGATCATTCTCGATCCCGAGGGAAAAATCATGTTCCTCAACCGCGCCGCCTGCCAATTCTTCGGATTGGATCCATCGAACGCGCTGGGCGAAACCATTTCGTCGAAAATCCGTGGACTCGATAACCTCTCGCTCAGCGGCTCCACTCAATCGGTTTCCCGCGATATAGAGGTCTTCTACCCCGAACACCGTCGACTCAACTTTTACCTCACACCCATCGACGATCCGAAAAATTTCGAGCTCCCGCTCGGTCACGTGATGTTGATCCGCGACACCACCAGCACCCATGCCGAGACCCAGGAAAACATCGAGTCCGAGCGACTCAACGCCCTCACCTTACTCGCCGCAGGAGTCGCACATGAAATAGGAAATCCGCTCAACTCCCTCGATATCCACCTGCAATTGATCGAGCGGAAAATCCGCAAACTCCCGCCCTCGCATCGCCAGAGCCTAACGGAAAACATGCATACCGCACGTCAGGAAATTCAGCGACTCGATACCATCCTCAAACAATTTCTCAGCGCCGTCCGCCCCACCACCCCGCGCCGTGAACAGCAAAATCTCAACGCGATCCTTCGCCAGACTCTCAACCTGTTAGAGCCTGAAATCAGCTCCCGCAACATCGCGGTGAATCTCGATCTATCAGATCACCTCCCGAACGCCTTGATCGATCCCGATCAATTCCAACAAGTCTTCTACAACCTCCTCCGCAATGCCTACCAAGCCATCTCAGGCGATGAGGGCCTGATCGAAATCAAAATCCGTTCCACGGAAACGGATTTCATCATTTCCATTTCCGATAACGGGATCGGCATTTCTCCCGAGCAGATGGGCAGCCTGTTTGAGCCTTACCGAACCACGAAATCCTCCGGCACCGGCCTCGGCCTGCTGATCGTGCGTCGCATCATCCGCGAACACGGCGGCGAGATTGAAATCCATTCCAACCCTAACGACGGGACATCGATTTTGATTCATTTGCCGCATACGGCGCCGAGTCCACGGTTGCTTCCAGCGCCGGTGATTGATGCTTAAGTTTCAAATCTCAAATTTCAAAATTCAAAATTGCCGCACATGAAAATTAAGGAGCATTGGAAATATCGCATCGCATCACTGATTTCATTTGTCGGTTTGATCATGATTATTCTCACCATCGGTCCTCTGTTCGACTACCACGAAGAAACTTCAGCTTACCTCGAGAAGATGGAGCCGCTTCTGGATCAATTGGAAAATTACAGCTCGAAAATCCAACCCGATCCTCAATTCACCAACTTGGAACTCAACAAGATCAGCACCGAGATAGACCGCGCACGATTTTTCAACAAACCCAACCTGAAGGCTTCGCGGGTTCCGAAATATCCCCAGATGCAATTTTTCATGGGATTTTCATTTCTGATGTTAGGCCTCTACTACTCCGAGAAATACAAACCCAAGCCCAAGGAAAAAACACCTGATGCCGAACCCACCAATCCCTGGGATTCTCTCCCCGCTCCGGAGTTGAAGAAAAATCCTGCGATCCATAATCAGGATTGAGCCCTCTTCATTCAAAAATCATTAATCGTCATTCATCAATCCATTCTGTGAGCGGCGGCTATGGATCGATCGGTGTGATTGACGATTGATGAGTGACAAATGTTGATTTTTGATTTGGAAGAAAAGCCTCCTATTGACGCACCTCCTCCCGCCACTATACTGCGTCAACTTGTCACCTCTCTTAGTCTTCCACTGATCACTGATCACTCGGCACTTAAACTCTCCATATGCTTCCCACCCTGCTCATCGTTGACGACGAACGCGCCACTCGCGAGGGGCTGCGCTCGGCGTTGGAGGAGGATTTCGATGTCTATCTCGCCTCAAACAACAGCGAAGCTTTGTTCATTCTGAAAAATGAACCCATCGAGCTCCTGCTCACCGATCTCCGCCTGGGCGGTGACTCTGGGATGGATTTGATTGATACCGCATCCAAGCTTTCCTCACCCCCGACCATTCTGATGATGACTGCCTACGGCTCGGTCGATACCGCGGTCGAGGCCATGAGGCGCGGGGCGTTTCATTTTGTCACGAAGCCTCTGAATTTGGACGAGGTGGAAATGTTGCTCAAACGCGCGCTGCGCAGCCGCAACCTGGAAACCGAAAACGTCCAACTCACCCAACAGGTGAAAAAAGGCAGTAGCCTGTCGCGCATCATCGGGAAATCGCCGGAAATCAAACGCGTCACAGATCTCATCGAACAAATCGCGCCGACCCGCGCCACGGTGTTGATCGAAGGCGAATCTGGCACCGGTAAAGAAATCGTCGCCCATACGATCCATCACCTCTCGGGCCGACCCTCCTCAAAACTCGTCGTCGTGAACTGTGCCGCGCTTTCCCCGCAGCTTCTGGAGTCGGAACTTTTCGGTCACGAGAAAGGCGCGTTCACCGGTGCATCGCAGAAACGGATCGGCCGTTTTGAACAAGCCGATGGTGGGACTTTATTTCTCGATGAAATCGGCGAGATCGATCCCGCCACTCAGGTTAAACTCCTGCGCGCCCTTTCCGAACGCACGATCGAACGCGTCGGCTCTAACTCCCCGATCAAAGTCGATGTCCGCGTCGTTACGGCGACTAACCGCAACCTCCGCCAAATGGTCGATGCCGGGAAATTCCGCGAAGATCTGTATTTCCGCCTAAATGTCGTCTCGATGCAGATGCCGACCCTGCGTGAACGCCCCGAAGATATTGTGCTGTTAGCCAATGCTTTTCTCAAAGAATTCGCAGAGGAAAATCAGCGCCCCCTCAAGCCATTGACCGATCAAGCCCTGCATTTGCTGATTTCCTATCCATGGCCGGGAAATGTCCGTGAACTGCGCACCGCCATCGAACACGGCGTGGTGATGTCGAATGATGATAAGATCGATATCAAGCACCTCCCTACTTTCCTCAACCAGAGTCCGTCAACTCCGCAACAAAACAGCCATATCGCCCAGAACAGCCTTGCTGGCTCGGCCGATTTCAACTTGCATAACCTTGAAACTGCGGCAATCAGAGGCGCTCTAGCACAAACGCTAGACAACCGCTCCCGAGCGGCTGAACTCCTCGGGATCAGCCGTCGCACTCTTCAACGAAAACTCAAAGAACTAGGCCTCTAAGATTTTCATCCGATAAACCCATGAACCTTTCCTCTTCCCTATTAGAATCCGGCACGCTGATCCGACGCAGCTTGTTCTTGGTCGTTCTTGTCCTGCTCACTCTCGGAAATTTGTTCACGCTATTCCGCGGTTTGAACTCCCCGCATGCGATGGATCAGGCGCAGATCGGTCGGGAGATTTCACGCGGCAACGGGTTCACTACCAAAGTCATTCGTCCGCTGGATTATCAGAAAAATACGGAACATCAAAAACGCGTCATTCCTTACATCGGCTACAAAGATACTTACCACTCTCCGCTCAATCCGTTGCTGAATGCCGCCATTTTTAAAATGATCGGTGCTGACGACGCTGAACGATGGAAAATGTCAGAAAAAGAACTCGTGTTCCCGCTGGATCGCGTGGTCGCGGCGATTTCCACGATTTGTTTTCTGCTTTCGATTGGAGTCACCTACCTGCTGATTCTGAGAATTTTCGATGCGAAAATCGCGGGTGTCACCGCCGTGCTGATGTTGTTTTGTGAAACGTTTTGGAACTACTCCCTAAGTGGCTTGCCTCAAATGTTGATGCTGCTGCTTTTCACGAGCGGCATCTATTTCGCTTACCGAGCTGTTGAGGATTCAACCGAAAGCCGGATCCCACTGAGTTCCGCTATTATTGCTGGAGTGTTCTTCACCCTGCTCGCCATGACTCATTATCTAACGGTTTGGATCGCCCTGGGTTACATCATTTTCGCAGCCATCGCTTTCCGTCCTCGTGGAGTAGTGGGCGTCTCTATCCTCGTTATTCTAATCATCCCGTCCGTTTTCGTCATGCTGCGAAATTACGGAATATCTGGCACTCCCTTTGGAACCGCGTTTTACAATCTTTACAATGGCATCGGTGGAAACAAAGAAGACTTTGCTCTCCGCAGCAGCGTCGCGCCTGATCTGATCAATCGAGGTTTCTTCACTACCATCCTGCGATCCATCCTCGTCCAAACGACGGATATCATTCCTTTCCTGGGCGGCATCGTGGTTGCTCCATTGTTTTTCCTTTCACTGCTGCATCCGTTCAAACGCCAATCCATCGCCACCTTCCGCTGGACCCTACTCAGTATGTTCGGTGTCTCGGCTCTGGGCCTCGCGCTTTTCGGTGTTAGTTCCGATAACCTCGATCCCAACCAAACCCACCTGCTCTTCGCCCCGGTGATGACGGCTTATGGTCTGGCATTCGTTTCCATTCTGTGGAACAAACTGCCGCTCGTGATCAAAGCCCCGATGATCCGTAATTTGCACCACGTGATCATTATCATCATTTGTGCGCTGCCACTCATCCTCTCACTTCCCTCCAAAGTGAAACTTGGACTCAGCCGCAAAGATTACGGCGGCATCCCGCACTGGCCGCCTTACTTCGCTCCAGTTTACAACCGAGCCTTGAACCAATGGGTTGGCAAATCCCAAATTTGCGTCTCAGACCAACCATGGGCCATCGCATGGTATGCCGACCGCATGTCGATCTGGCTGCCACCCACTCGTAAGGATTTCATCAAACTCCAAACCACCGCCGATGAGCTTGAAACTCCAATCGTCGGCATCTTGATCACGCCATCTTCTCATGGCTCAAATCCCATGTCTGAGGTCGCCCGAGAATACAAAGATTTTACCTCTCTCGTCCTTGATGGCAAAGCCATGGCAGCCACGGAACAAGACAATTTTTATATCTCCAAACAAGACCCGAAAATCAAAGAAATCGTGGTCCGTTACCCCTATCCATATCCATTGGTCTATAAGGATATGATCTATTACTCAGATCGCCAACTCACGGCTCCTTCCGAGTAACATTAACCCCCAAGCTCTCCAAACATGCCAGCACGTAGAAAACTCCCTGAAAACGCCGATTCCCTCAGCTTCGAAGACGCCCTCGCAAGCATCGAAGAAATTGTCGATTCGATGGAAGGTGAGCAACTCCCGCTCGAGGATCTCGTAACTCAATATGAGAAAGGATCCGTGCTTCTCAAACACTGCGAAAGCGTATTATCCTCCGCCCGCAAGCGAATCGAACTCATCACTCTTGCAAATCGTGAGGAGAACTCCCAACCCTCCCCACCAAGCACTTCATCCGAAAATGATGAAGTTTCCGACGAATCCAATGACATCCGCCTATTCTGAATCCTCTGACCATCCACAACTTGGACCGATCCTTAAATCGATTCAATCCCCTGCGGACGTCAAATCTCTTTCCGACCAAGAACTCATCACGCTTAGCGAAGAAATTCGCAGCGCACTGATCAATTGCCTCTCCGTTACCGGCGGTCACCTCGGCCCCAATCTCGGCGTCGTCGAGCTCTGCGTCGCAATGCACAAAGTTTTCTCCACTCCGAAGGATAAATTTGTCTTCGACGTTTCCCACCAAGGATACGTCCACAAAATGCTAACAGGTCGCGCTTCTAAAATTGATACGATCCGCACTTACAAAGGCCTGAATGGTTTCTTGTTACGCACCGAATCCGAACATGA
Organism: Verrucomicrobiota bacterium; assembly: GCA_040384845.1. Classification (GTDB taxonomy): domain Bacteria; phylum Verrucomicrobiota; class Verrucomicrobiia; order Verrucomicrobiales; family Akkermansiaceae; genus Luteolibacter. Next base: position 20,930 of record JAZKIL010000023.1, read on the forward strand.
TGCCTACGGCGCAGGTCACGCAGGCACCTGTCTTTCCGCAGCACTCGGGATGGCTGCCGCACGGGACCTCATCGGTGAAGACAACCACGTAGTCGCCGTCGCTGGCGACGCAGCTTTCACTTGCGGCCCAACCCTTGAGGCGCTCAACAACATTTCCGAGACGACAAAAAAATTCATCGTCGTCCTCAATGATAACGAATGGTCGATCGATAAAAACGTTGGCGCGATCGCCCGTTACTTCAACGCCCTCCAAACCCACTCCACCTACTCCGCCGTGCGCACCGCCGCTGCGGATTTTGTCGAACGCGTGTTAGGCAAGGCTGTTAGAAAAATCGCCCACCGAGTCGAAGAAGGAGCGAAGAACCTCATTTTCCCCAACGTCCTTTTCGAGAAATTCGGGCTGCGTTACTTCGGGCCTATCGATGGTCACAACATCCCACTGTTGATCAAAACCTTCGAACATCTCAAAACTCTCAACGAGCCCGCCATCCTCCATATCATCACCGAAAAAGGCCGCGGCTATCAACCAGCATTGGATAATCCGGGCAAATTTCACGGCCTCGGCGCATACAAAATTGAAGACGGCTCCACTGATACGGTCTTAACTCCTACTTGCTCGGAAATCTTCGGCAGAACCGTCACCGACCTCGCGATTGATGATCCGAAAATCGTCGCCATTACCGCCGCCATGCCGGGTGGAACGAAACTCGATATTTTCAAAACCACGCTGCCAGATCGTTATTTCGATGTCGGTATTGCCGAAGAACACGCAGCACTCTTTGCCGCAGGCCTCGCGACCGAAGGCATACGCCCGTTTCTTGCCATCTACTCCACCTTCATGCAACGCGCCTATGACATGATCATTCATGACATCGCGCTGCAAAATCTTCCCGTGCGCATGTGCATGGATCGCGGCGGACTTTCCGGCGATGACGGCCCAACCCATCACGGCCTATTCGACATCGGCTATCTGCGCCATGTTCCTAACATCATTCACATGCAGCCAAAGGACGAAGCTGAATTCATTGCCATGCTGAAATGGATGGCAGTTTATGATAAGGGCCCTACCGCTATCCGCTACCCACGCGGCGTGATCCGGGGCACCCCTCTCGATCAAGCAGTTTCCCCCGTCGAGCTCGGCAAGGGAGAACTCATTCAAGAAGGAACCGATGTCGCCCTCATCGGCCTCGGCACCTTTTTCGAGTTCGCTGTGAAGACCAAAGATCTGCTAGAAAAACAAGGTTACTCAGTTTCCTTGGTGAACCCACGTTTCATCAAACCACTCGATACAGCCCTCCTCGAAAAAGTCGCACGCAACGTAAAAGTCGTCTGCACTTTCGAAGACCACGTGCTCATGCACGGCTTCGGCGCAGCCTGTATCGAACATCTGCACGACGCGGGCATTTCAACCAAAGTGGAACGCATCGGTTGGCCGGACGCATTTGTCGAACACGGCAAACCCGACATCCTCATGGAACTCCACCACATCAGCGCAGAAGCAGCGCTCGAAAAAATTCTTCCTCACCTCAAGAATTCAAAGTAATTGATAGAATCTTGAATGCCGGTTATTAACTCCCAGTGAAAAACTCATGGAACTCGATCTCATCAACGCTCCCTTCGATTTGAAGTTCATCAAACCCGGCGAACTTCAAGAAATCCTCGAAGACCCATTCGGCATTCGTTTCCTTCCCGATAACGATCGAGATGACGGTGCCTCCAGGTATTACGCATTGGGTCGCACTGTGGCAGACAGGCACCTCTTCATTGGATTCACCACAGATGGCAAAGTGGCACGGGTCATTACCGCCCGGGAAATGAGCGAGGCGGAACGCCGGTTCTACGACCGCAACTACAACGAAACCCGCTAATATCATGAAAATCATCACCTCTTGGAACCAACTTCCTAACTTCGACGACAACGCGGCGGAAAATGCTTTCTGGCAAGACCACGAGCTCGATCCGAAACTCATGAGCGGCTCCATCCACGAAGCCCACGTCCGTGAATCCACCACGATCACCCTGCGCTTCGATCCCCGCATGCTTTCACGCATCAAGCGCATCGCGCGCTCACGCTACCTCAACTATCAGTCGATGATGAAACAATGGTTGGCAGAGCGTCTCGAGGAGGAGATGAAAAAACCGTAATCCATCTATCAGACGCTCAATCTTGAAACGCCTTCTCTCCATTTTCACAAAGCCCAAGCCCTGGCTCGCGCTATTCATCTTGTGGCTGGCCGCACTCTGCGTTGCCTCATCGTTTTCGACCAACCTTCCCGAAGAAGCCCCGAAAATCCCACACTTCGATAAAATCGCCCATTTCAGTTATTTCTTCTGCGGAGGCATCATCCTCACCACATGGCTGTTACTCAAACACGGCACCATCACCTCCCGCATCACCCGCTACCTTCTGCCCATCATCTTTTTCAGTATCTTCGGCGCCATCGACGAATACCGCCAAACCTTCACCCCGGGCCGCTCAGGAAATGATCTCTACGACTGGCTCGCCGATTTCCTCGGCGGCGCCTGCGGCGTGCTCTTCGCAAATACCTTTCATTGCTTCCTTCTCAAATTTTCATCCTCCATGGCCCCTGAATCTGAAAATTAACATTCAACCCCATCCAAACTCGTAATAGAACCACCCAGACATGACACAACTCGACCAACTCAAGAAACTCACCACCGTCGTTGCCGATACCGGCGATTTCGAGGCTATGAAAGCATTCAAGCCTCAAGACGCGACCACTAACCCATCGCTCATTCTCCAAGCCGCAACCAAAGCCGAATATCGCCCACTCATCGATCAAGCGATCAACGAACACAAAAACAGCGGGCTTTCCGGACAAACACTCACCGACGCCGTCTTGGATCGCATCCTGATTTTGTTTGGCTTGGAAATCCTCAAGATCGTTCCGGGTCGTGTCTCCACTGAAGTCGACGCGCGACTTTCCTTCGACACCCAAGGCACGGTCGACAAAGCCCTGCAACTCATCGCCGCCTACGAAAACGAAGGCATTTCCCGTGATCGCATCCTCATCAAAATCGCTTCCACATGGGAAGGCATCAAGGCAGCGGAGATCCTCGAAAAACAAGGCATCCACTGTAACCTCACCCTGCTTTTCTCCTTTGCTCAAGCCGTTGCTTGCGCCGAAGCCAAAGTGCAGCTCATTTCCCCATTCGTCGGCCGCATCCTCGATTGGCACAAAGCCAGCACCGGCAAAGACTACCAAGGCGATGAAGATCCCGGCGTTATTTCCGTGAAAGCCATTTTCAACTACTACAAAAAATTCGGTTACAAAACCGAAGTCATGGGTGCCTCCTTCCGCAACAAAGGCGAAATCATCGCCCTCGCCGGCTGCGATCTTTTAACCATCTCTCCCGGTCTCCTCGCGGAGCTCGCGGCATCGGAAGACACCATCGAGCCAAAACTCACCGCCGCCTCCGCCCAGAGCGATCCTGTGGAGAAAATCTCGCTCGATGAGAAAACCTTCCGCCTGATGTTCAACGAAGACGCCATGGCCACCGAAAAAACCGCCCACGGTATCCGTAACTTTGCCGCCGACATCGTGAAACTCGAGAAGCTGGTTAACGAGGCACTCTAAGCGAAATTCCTATCCACTCCCCAGCCCCGCCCCAACTTGGGTCGGGGCTGTTTTCTTAACTATCGGCAGCGTCGGCCCGCCACTATGTAAGAAAATATTTCCCTCTAACAATTGATTCAAATGGGCTTAATCCGCAGCTGACACTCATAGCTGGCGACAAAAACAGAAAAGGCGAACACCCTTTGAGGTGTCCGCCTACTTTACCTAAAGTATTTTCGGAAAATGAGTTATTCTTTTTTCTTCGCGCCCGTTTTTTCTGCTTTCTTCATTTGAGTTTTTTCCTCTTTGCTGAGTTTACCGTCTTTGTCCTTATCATACTTCTCAAGAAGCTCAGGAGAAATCGCTTTCTTGTCTTTAGCTTCTTTTTCTTTGGCTTCTTCTGCTTGGGAAACACCCATAAGGGCGAATACTCCGGTGACGACGATTAACGATTTAATTTTAGTTTTCATATTTTTTTGTGAGGGGGCTTGCCCAAGGGTGATATCAACCCCCTGGATTTTCAGAAGTTGCTCAGGATTCTAAAATTAAATTTGCCCAAGAAGGTTGTCGCGAGTGGACTAAGCTTTCAAATGAACACTGCCACAACCCACGAGATATTTAATAAACTTTATCTCACTTCTCCTGAATCCAATTCCAGATCGCCTCGTATTGCCTAGATGCATCGCCATCTAAGACATTCGAAAGCTTCGATACGTTACCTTCTGCATAGCGGGGCATTTTATTTCCTGGCACCACAGCGGCAGGGTGATCCATCCAGCGATAATAATAACCTTCACGCAAGCGCTCGGATACTTGAGAGAAATTGATCGCGCCCACTTCGAAGGCAGCGGTGGGTTTGTTATCCCCGTCACCATGACAGGTGGTGCATGCGAAGCCTTCGGCCCCGATCAATGAATGACCTATCTTCACCAGCTCAGGTTTCGTTTCCATTTTTTGCGGTGTGCTTGGGCTGAAGCCGTGAAGCTGTGACAGGCCCTCAGCGAAAGGTTTCGCGTGAGCATTGAACGCCGGCATCCGCGTTCCTAGCCACGGTCTCGGGCGCTCTTTCACTGTCCCAGCCAACATCGCTTCGATGTAACTGGTATGTAGCATTTCTCCAATGAATGTAAGCTGCGGGCGTGATTGATCGACCCGTTCATCCAAGCCTTTGATATGTTCCGCGAGTTTCGCCGTGGATCCATGCAAGGAACTCAGCAGCGATGCTTCATCATCCAGCGAGTGACATGAGGTGCAGCGTTTCGCGTCCATTTGTCTCTCCGCGAACTCCGCATGACTCTCTTTAGTCAGCGATCCATGACCGCTCCTAGAAAATACCAAGAGCGCTTCTAACTCTTTCTTGTCGATGTTCGGATGCGGCAAATGAGTCCGTTTGTCATTCTCAGCGACACAACCTTTCTCCGCCCAATCCATTTTGAAAATGCCTTCCAGCGAAACCGCTTTGGAAACCCCACCCGGCATACCCGGATGGCAGGTTCCGCATTGGAGACTTTCGGAAACCGCTGCACCGCGTGTCGCATCACCTTTCGGGAAGGTGTAACTCAGTTTGGTTTCTTTCCCAGCTGAATCCGATTGCAGGAAAGCCGCGAGTGAATTGGCTTCTTCATCCGATAACTTGAAATTCGGCATCGCTGTGTAGGGATGATACGCCTCGGGCTTTTTCAAATAGGCCATCAACTGTGTCGGAAGATATTTCGAAGCCACGTTGTTGAGAGGAATGCGGTTGTTATCATCGCTAATATTTTCACCCGCGGGAGTATGGCAGGCCACGCAGCCGAGTTCGTGAAACACGGCACCACCAGCTTTAATGAGATTCGGATCCGGGGCGGAGGGCTTGATCTCCGACTTCGCTGAGGTAGAAACCAAATACGCCGCTAAATCTGCGGCTTTTTGAAGTCCTTCTGGAGTCGTGGGATCGACCAATTGCGGCATCTTCGTGCTCGGCTTCATCGCCTTGGGATCGGCAATCCATTTCATCAACCATTCCTCAGTAACCCGATCGCCGATCCCCGCCAGGATGGGTGAGATTTCTAACAACTCGGGCATAGGCGCCGTTCCAAAACCCGATTCCGGGGCATGGCACTTCGCGCAGTTTTGTTGTGCAAAAACCATGCGTCCATGGCGTTTCATTTCTCCCGCCGTGGCTTGCTCATCTGCACTAACTTCGTAAGCCGTGGGTGGAATTGTCTGACGGGGCATCCCTTCTTCCTCCCAATACAAACGAAACTCCCCCGCCCCGTCATCGGCGCTTTGGTATTTCACCGATACGGTATGCAGACCCGGATTGAGTCTCAGGCGCTCAGATTTCACGGTGCCGAATTTTCCTGATTCGGTTGCTACAATTTTACCATCGATCGTTAACTCAGCCTTCGTGCCTTGACCTTCGAAAGAGAAATAGAGCCTGCGTCGCTGATCAATTTTGATTCCACCCGTCCACTCGACTTCGAATTTCCCAGGTTTTAAAAATGGCGTAGCCGGCTGATCTGCTGTCACAGACAAAGCGGCTAACCGATCAAGACGTTTATCTACGGGTTCACCTTCTTGTGTGAAAGTGGCAATGAGCTCGGCCTGAACCGAACTTGTCAATATACCCAGTAACAACGGCAGCAAAAATTTCATCGTTATTTTCCGTAAACCGTTGCGTGAATTTCAGCTATCATCACAGCGCCATCAGTATCCTCTAAATCATAAGCCACTTTCAGCGACATCGAAGGTTTCATTCCATCGAGAACCAACTCAACAACTTTTCCATCTTTGGAAAGTTTGGCTGAGCTGATTTTCACCTCGTCACGCTTCCGGTGCTTCTGGGATTCCGCAGTTAGTGCTTTTTCCAACGCTTCCTTATCCGGGGTATCGACCGAGAATTCACCGGAGCCGTATTGAGGTCCGCGCACATAATCCCAACGCTGGGCAGAGTAGCTAGTGATGTCCGTAGCTAGTTCCTCGTCGAGCTTGGTAGGGAAATGAATTTTCACTCCGGTATCGGTGTATTCGAGTTTTTCGGGAAGTTTCAATCCTGCTTCTGGATTATAGCGAATGCGTTGGAATGCGCAGTTGGTTGGAGCGTTGGTCTGCCATCCACGGAAACCTAACACAAATAGCGAGCCATCTTGGTGGAAGCGCGCACGCATCGCGGATGACTGCAATGTGATGGGAAGCTTCACCACACCGCCTTGGATCTTGCCGTCTCTCACCACTGGCAAAACACGGAACAAGGAAGATTTTCCGTAGGACAAATGAATCAACTCACCCGCCTTGAGTCCAAATTTTGCAAAATCCGTCACCCAAACCTGTGAACCACCGGAGTTATCCACATCCATTGGCAAGTAAACCAAAGGCTCGGTGTATGGTGCGTCTGTTAGACTTTGGCGTGTGGGTTCGGTCCCGAAAAACGCGGGCGCGTTCTTGGCGTTGATGAAGTTAATTTTACAACATGGCTGCCATGTTCCTTCATTCTCACCTGTCGTGATTTGTCCTTCGGGCCCCACGCTGAGTCCGCCTGGTGCACGCAGACCGGTTGCGACTACCTCAAACTTTTTTCCATCTGGTGAAATCTTTGCCACGATTCCGTGATGTGGAAGAATATCTTCAAAGTTACGCCCGCCGCCTCTCACTGGACCACCTTTTGTGAAATAGAAATTTCCTTCCTTGTCCGTCTGGAGATCGAAGGCGAACTCATGGAAGTTCCTAGTGATGTAAACATCCCGGTTAAACACTTTGAAATGATCCGTTTCACCATCGCCGTTTAGATCAATCAGTTTCGTGATCTGATCGCGGCCGTTCACATAAATCTCACCTTTAACGACTTTCACTCCCAGCGGCTCAAATAAGCCCGCCGCTATGCGCTGCCATTTCAATTCTTTCCAATCTCCTTTGAGTCCTTTCACCACCCAAACGTCACCATTCCATGAAGAGAGCGCGGCGGAGTCTTCATCGATGAAATCAAAACCCCCAAATCTCAACTTCGCACCCCATGGATTGTTGTCGGGAAGGGTCGCGAGATCCGTCACATAAGAGCTGTCCTTTTTATCGGATACGATTCCAGCGGTGGTGATGATATCTTTCCAAATTCCCGGCCCACCTGAGATGAGGTTTTTAAAATCCGGTGCTTTAGACAAGGCTGGTGTTGCTTTTCTGGCAAAACCTATCTGAAAAGTTGATTCAGCTTTTGCTGCGGGAATCTGAGCCAATAAGCGTGAGGCTTTGCCAGCATGCGCAGCCAACTTCACACCGCCTGTGACCACAACTTCAAGTCCATCAGATGATTTTGCAGACAACCCGTCAGCAGCGATTTGAAAATCACCCTTCTCATCCGCAACCACCACCGTGAGCGGCTTTTCATGCGATGAAATTTCGAGTGAACGGGTGACATTGGCACCATCTCTTGTTAGATGATCCAACACTGTCGTCCCGTTAACCGCGTATTCCAAAACCACTTCGCGTCCATGACGATAGTGACCCGTGAACATGGCGTGTGGCATGTTACCAAAACCTTTGATTTTACGCTTATCTTCGAACGAGCCTTCAGGATCCGCCCATCCAGAACCGGTTGCTGCGACCTGTAACGGCTCTTTATTTCCTAACGTAACCAGCGGACCATGTGCACCCGTCCAAGGTGTTCCACCCCACTCGGTGGGTCCTTGGTAAACACTGACCAACTGCAAAGTCTCCGTATCAAAAAGCCCGCGCCAGCCTTCGCCTAAATCGATGGAAAGCCCTTTGAGCGTGCCACCACGTTTTTTGCCTTCATAATAGTCGTCGAACGTGTTCATCCACGCCGGACCCACATCCATTTTCTCATACCAAGTATCTTTGGGTTTTTCTTCCGCGAAAAGTGACTGAAGGAGTGAGGTAAAAACCAGCAACGCGAGGATACTTCTATGCATACACCGAGCTACCCGATGACCCTTTTAAACAAAAGCATTAAATTTAGGAAATAGACACTTCACCTTGTTCGAAATTACCTCTTTGATAGGACGCATGATAGATATGCTCGTGCGTCTTTACGACCTACCCGACAGTGCCGCCCTGTATGCGAAGATTCATGATCAAGGCATCACTATGCGCCGAGCCCGGGCTTTTGAAAAACACACTGTCGCCGCGTTTGCCCGCCAGCATTTTTCCGAAAAATGGGCAAGCGAGGTCGAGGTCGCTATCACCCGTCAGCCAATCTCTTGCTGGATCGCCACCCGAGATAAAGAAATCATTGGTTTTTCCTGCTACGAAACCACCCAACGCGGATTTTTCGGGCCGACCGGAGTCATTGAATCCGCACGGGGCACGGGGCTGGGAAAAGCGCTGTTGTTCAAAGCCCTCGAATCTCTCCGCGACATGGGTTACGCCTACGGCATCATTGGCGGCGTGGGACCTCGTGCATTTTACGAAAAGAACTGTGGTGCCATCGAAATTCCAGGAAGCGATCCCGGTGTCTATTCCGACATCCTCCCTTAAATGAATGCGATGAGTCACGGAACCTACACAGATCTTTCCGATCGTTTCGGACCGATGCAGGTCAAGGAGCTGCGTCAGAGTCTTAGACGCTCAAGCTTCGTGTATCCCTTCGTCTGCATTCACGCCTTTGCCATCGTCGCGATTTTTTTTGAATTTGAGCACGAGATTTCCTCCGGAGGAGCTAAAGCCGCTGTGTTTGCCTGGGATCCGGATTACATCGGCCCGTTCTGGTGGGTCACGATGATTGTTTGCGGGATACTCATGCCCATGGCTGGGTTATTTCTGATGCCACAGGAAATCGAGGAGGGAAACCACGAAATGCTACTCCTCACCAGCCTCAACCGCTGGCAAATCGTTTTCGGAAAATTTCTCACCCTTTGGCTCCTGAGTTTACTCACTCTAACATCCCTACTGCCTTACATCATCATCCGCTATTTCATCGGTGGTATTGAGTGGTTCAATGAAATGGCTAACACCGGATCCGTCATATCCGCCGCAGCCATCATGTCAGCACTCTCCATTGGTGCGTCTGGATTTTCAACTCTCGCTTCAAAACTCGGTATCTTCTGCATCCTGCTCTTTTCAGTAAGCACTGCCGGGACGATAAGTATGGTGGGTGGCATCATGTGCATGAGCGCAGCCAAAACCTCCACAACATGGTCCATACCAGCCACTTTGTTTTACCATTTCTGCGCCGTGGTGGTGGTCGTCTGTTATGTCATCCTGGGACTACTCGTCGCTCGCTCTAGACTCCGACTTGCCACGATGAATTTTGAAATCAAACCATCCTCGTTACTCATCATCATCATCGCCCTCTCGCCTTTCATCGTCGGCATGGTCGCCGCCTTCACTTGCTTCTATGGAAGTATCGTGGGTGCCGCATTGCTGACCTTCCTCGCATGGAATTCTGACAAGACTCCCAAAGCCCCGAAATGGATGGTAGTACCAAAAGCAAATATCCCCCCGCCGCTTACGACGGTATCCACTCTAGCGACGGCGCCTACTCTCCCTCTAGAGACGGCCCTCCCGCCGGAGCCTCCCGTGAGTTGAATATTGGCATCAAACACATCCCACATGCGCATCCGAGCCACTCGGTAAAAACGGTGTACGCAAAGCTTCATCAAGATCAAACAATCCCTCGAAATCCTCAGGCTTATCGGAATCTTGTTTGCCAAACACCTGCTCCTCGATCAACCGGAACACCATGTTTCCCACATCGCGTGATTCTCGGATCCCCCACTCTTCCATTAAAGTCGCGGCCATCGGACCATACTGCTCCAGCGCATAATCGCGAAATCCTTCTAACAGCTCTTTTCCACTTACGTGGCGGTTTCGTCCCCCTGCCTCATCTGAAAATCTCTTCAGCGTGAAGTCCAAAGCTTCTTTGAGAAAAAAGTAAGCCTGCCCATCATAGCACTGATCGCGCTTCAAAATTGAAACGACAGATTCTTCAAAATGGATGTGCTGCATCCCGACAAGCTCTCAAAACACCCACAACCTGTCAAAGCACGATTTAGGCTCTGAAAATCATAAATCGATTCCCACCAAATCTTTATCGTGAAGCGCAGATTCTTTGAAGCTTTCATCCATCTCGAATGCTTTAGCCAAATGATTGTGCGCGCGTTCTTTTTCGCCAAGAGTCCAAAGGTAGCAGGCCATATTATA
>JAZKIL010000024.1:0-49497 GCA_040384845.1 Verrucomicrobiota bacterium
GTCGCCAGGTATTTGCCCCGCATCTTCTAACGAAGGTGCGGGGCTCTTTTTTTATACCTGTTTAGCTGGCTGAAGCATGAAGCCAAGCTCCGCAGGTTCCGGACTGCTGGGATTTATTTCCAGTTGAGGCCTTTTTGTGAACGCCAATCGCGGTAAGCTGCGAATTGTTCTTTTTTATTCAGTGAGCGGCGGCTTGGATCTTCGTTGAGAAATTCTTCAAAGGGAGTTCCGGGCGCGACTTCGACGTTGTATTCGGTTTCTTCCGAATCATTAGAGCTTGAAGCTGATGAGGTAGGTTTAGAGGCTTTGTTAGAGACTCCGGAAAGTTTGGAGTTGATTCTAAGGACAAGAAAAAAGATCGCGAATAGGAGCGCGAGGCAAAGATAGCCAATAATATCAAGGGGGAGCGAATAGGAAGTGGTAGCGGAGAGATGCATGATTTTATGGGATGGTGGAGGAAATTTCTCCGTCGATGAGTTTGGTGCGCAAGCGCATACCGGGTTCCGTATTCTTGCTGGAGCGGATGATTTTTCCGTCTTCGGTCATGGTGATGGAAAAGCCGCGTTTGAAAGCGGAGTCTGGGCCGAGGGTTCTCATTAAGCTTTGCAAGTTTTCTAGTTTGAGAGATCGGTCCGATAATTGCCGCTGCGTCAATTGGGTGAGTGCGCGTTGTAACTCGACGGTCTTCTCCATTCGGCGTTCCAGAATTCTGCGGGGGTGGAGGTTCTCGTGTTTGAGGAGAAGTTCACGATAATCTTGCTTGCGATTGAGGAGGGATGATTCAGCGATGATGAGGAGGGATTCTCGTAATTGATCGATGCGCTGGGTTGGCTCACGCAGGGCGTGGCTGAGGGAACGTGTGATTCGTTTTTTCGCGTTATTTAATAGTGACTTTAGCTCGGCGGCATCGGGAACAGCGAGCTCGGCAGCGGCACTGGGGGTAGGTGCGCGCATGTCCGCAACAAAGTCCGCAATCGTGAAATCAATCTCATGACCAACGGCTGAAATGATAGGAATGGTGGAAGCGGCTATTGCGCGCGCGACGACTTCCTCGTTGAATGCCCAAAGATCTTCAAGTGACCCACCACCGCGCCCGACGATGAGTAGGTCGCAACGGGGATAGCCGTAGAACTCCGGCTGGTTGAGTTTTCGAATGGCAGATGCGATCTCATGCTCTACGCCTTTGCCTTGAACTCTGACTGGGAAAAGGACGGGTTGCACCCATGGGGCGCGGCGTTTGAGAATGTTGAGAATGTCTTGGATCGCGGCTCCGGTTGGAGAAGTCACGATCCCAATAATGCGCGGAAACACGGGCAGAGTGACTTTTCGCCCTTGATCAAAAAGCCCCTCAGCCAGGAGCTTGCGTTTGAGCGCCTCGAATTTTGCCTGCAGATTACCGAGGCCGGAAGTCTCGACTTTTTCAACGATCAGTTGGAGCTGGCCGCGGGGTTCGTAAATGGTGGCATCGGCGAATATTTTGACTTTCAGGCCATCTTCCAGAGCTTCGGAGCCTTCTTTTCTGAGTGCATTGAAGATGGCGCATTGGATTTGTGAGCCTTCGTCTTTCAGGGAGAAATACCAATGACCGCTGGCTTGCTTTTTGAGATTGGAGACTTCGCCCTCGATCCAGAGTTTGCCGACCCCAGATTCGATGGCTCGTTTCATTTTACGAACCAATTGAGTCACAGAAAGCGCTTTGCTTTCCTTTGGCGGGATATCGGAGAACAGATCCACGGGCGCAGCATTCAGCAGCAAGGCAGATTTGGCGAGTATTCAGTTGGAGCAATCATAAAAAATGCGTGACGTTGACATTATCCCTCGCTGTGGACATTTTCCCGCCATGAACACGATGTCCATTTTACTTGGAGCGACGTTTGCCTTGCTGCTTGCGGCGGTAGTTTTGTCGTTTCAAAACATGAATCAAGGAGTGGAGAAAGCACCACCTGCAGAGCTAGAGCGCCTGCAAAGACAGATTGAACAATTGACCCTCGAGCAAGAGCGCTGGAAACTGGAGAGAGAAAAACAGGCCTTCCGTGAAGAACAGAATGGGATGAGTTCCTCTGGATCGAATGACGCGAAAATCAAAGCCGAGCTAGCTGCGAAGGAGTTTGAAATCGCTGCGCTCGCCCAACAGAAGCTCGACGCAGAAAAGAAAGCATCCACGTTACAAGAGGAAAACGGGTGGATCAATCAGAGAGAGTTGGAAAAGGGTGATAATGAATTGCGCCGCGCGCGGCTGATTCGTGATGCACTTTTGATAGGCCGCATTACAGAATACGTCGATGATCCACAGGTCGGTGGTGTTGCCGCGATTGAAGTTATGATGCCTGAACTTATAAAAGTGGGTGATATTTTGGCGATTCGCCGTAACACCGGTATTCTCGGCAGATTGAAAATCACGGATGTTTCATCTGACGGGGCGTTCGGTAGCCCCATGCCGGGGTTTGGGCCAGTGGTGCCTGAGGCTGGTGATGAACTTATCATCGCTCCTCAAATTTAAATCTAACTTTTCGCTCTTATGGAAAAAACAACTGTAGGCTTGATTTCTCTTGGCTGCGCCAAAAACCTAATCGATTCCGAGGTCATGATCGGTCATCTCGCGGAAGCGGGTATGATGTTGACTCCGGATCCTGAGTTAGCCGACGTGCTGATTGTGAACACTTGTTCGTTCATCGATATGGCGAAGCAAGAATCCATCAACGCCATATTCGGTGCGGTCAATGAACGCAGTGAAAATCCTGAACGCGCTAAGCAAAAAATTATCGTCGCAGGTTGCCTATCTCAGCGTTTCGCAAAAGATCTGCCCGGCATCATGCCTGAGGTGGATGCGTTTATCGGGCTAGATCAGATCACCAAAGTAGCGCCGATTATTGAAAATTTACTAGGGAAGAAAAACGCCCCGACCCTAACCAAAGACGAAGGTCCTTCTGCAACGAATGATCCGCGAGATTACGTTACGTTGAAGCCAAAATACGTTCCGGATTATACGACGCCCCGTTTCCGCCTTACGCCGGATCACTACGCTTATGTAAAAATTGCAGAGGGCTGCAATCACACCTGCACGTTTTGCATTATCCCGAAAATTCGCGGCACGCATCGTTCCAGAACTCAAGATTCTGTAGTTCGTGAAGTGGAGGCTTTGGTGAAAAGTGGAGTGAAGGAAATCAATTTAATTTCTCAAGATACGACCTATTTCGGAATGGATCAATGGGAGGGACAGCGTCCCAACCCAAGTTCGCCGGTTGATTCCACACGTGGCAATTCGCTTTGCACGTTGTTGCGAGAGATCAACAAAATCGAAGGAGATTTCTGGGTGCGTTTGCTTTACACACATCCGGCGCATTGGTCAGACGAGTTGATCCAGACGATCGCTGAATGCGACAAGGTTGCGAAATATGTCGATATTCCGCTGCAGCATATTTCTGATAGAATGCTCACTGCGATGAAACGAGTGACGAGTGGCGATTACATTCGTGATCTGCTCCGCCGTATGCGTGCGGGAATTCCGGGGCTGGGAATCCGCACTACGTTTATCGTCGGTTTCCCCGGCGAGACGGAAGAGGATTTTCAAGAGCTACTGGAGTTCATCGAAGAGTTTCGATTCGAGCGCGCCGGTGTTTTCCAATATTCGAAAGAAGAGGGCACTCGTGCGGTGAAGCTAGATGGTCACCTTCATCACATGACGCGCATGAGTCGTTGGTCACGTGCGATGAGTGCGCTCCAGAAAATCGCCTCTGAAACGAACCAAGCCCAAGTCGGCAAGAAGGTGCGTGTCTTGGTCGAGGAGAAAGGTGTGGGTCGCACACAATGGGATGCGCCGGAAATCGATGGCTCTGTGATGGTGGATGAAAAACTTCCAATCGGTAGTTTCGCGGAGGTAAAAATTGGCGACTGGCGGGGTTACGATCTTGTTGCTGCGCGCTAATGTTTCATCCCCGCGGGTGAAATTTCCGGTGAGTGTCTTTGAGTCCCTTGGTGCTGACATGCGTGTAAATTTGCGTCGTCGCGATATCCGCATGACCGAGGAGCTCTTGGATTACGCGTAAGTCCGCGCCGCCTTCTAACAAGTGCGTTGCAAAAGAGTGGCGGAGAAGATGCGGGTAAACTTGGCTATCGATTCCAGCAAGCTTTGCACGTCTTTTGACAATTTGGCGAATTCGCTCAGGCGTGAGCGGACCTCCACGAACACTGAGAAATATTTGGGATGAACTGTGAGGCTTAAGCAATTCGCGACGTTCGTTGGTGAGGTAATTCGTAATGGCAAGAAGCGCATCTCGCCCGACCCGGACCAAGCGAGTTTTTTTCCCTTTTCCAGAAACGCGTAGAAATCCTTCTTCGGTATCCAGCCATTCGAGACGCGCTGCGCAAAGTTCCGCCAATCGCAGGCCAGAGGAATAAAAAAGTTCCAAAATTGCTTTGTCACGCCGACCTAACGGAAGTTCCGTGGGAATGCCTTCTAACCAATTTCGGATTTCTCGCGCGGAGAGAGTGGACGGCAATTTGCGCTCTGGCTTGGCAGCTTGTAGAGGTTCTGCAGGATCCATTCCTATGTCGCCCTTTGCGGCGATCCAGCGGAAGAAAATTTTCAAATGCACTGTGGCGAGGCGCCGAGACGAGCTTCCCAAGCCTTCGGCTTTGCGTTGATTTAAAAATTCCGAAAGCTCATCGGTTCCGATTTCGTTGATCACCAGCTTTCGTTGCTCCATCCAATCGGCGAGGCTTTGAAGGGTCTGGTGGACGGAGAGTTGGTATGCCTCCGATAGCCCACGCTCAATCGCAAGAAATTTGATAAAATCTTCGATCCGGTGCTGCATAAGTTTTGGGTATGAGAAAAGAGGAGGTCTGAATCCGATCGGCCAACCCAAAAAAAGATTGCCACGGTAGTTTGGAAAGCTAAATTAAAAATTACCTCTATGACTTGAATTTTTTAATGGAGGTCGAAATGCTTCCCTCAAACCCATGCCTGTTTTCAACACCTCCATTCGTTTTGATTGAACGTGAATAATTAATTTAAACCATCCTTTTTCAGTAACATGCAAACCGTTCAGCCACCACCGCCACCAAGTCGTGTAATCGGCTCGGAACATTCACGATTTATGCCGGAAATGAATGGCCGAGACTTACTCGGAATTATTTTTCGGGTTTGTCGTGAGCTTCGTGTTTCCGATATCCAAATGCGCTCTGATCGGCCGGTTTATATTCACACGAATAAGGGAATGGAGACGCTGGATTTCCTGGGCACACTGAGCGCAGCCCATATGGATGCAATTCTTAAAGAGTTGATTCGCAACAGGGAATCCGCATCTCATGGATTTGGAACCAATGATGCTCTTGAGTTACGGGTGGATGATAAAATCCGCATCGCCATCGAGGAGTTTAAACAAAAAATGGTCTCGGATTTCTCGTGCGAAGGTGTCCCCTTCGGCGATACCGGAGAACGCTCGGGTCGTCTGCGTATCCAAGCTCATTTGTCTTCATCGGGGCTCGGCGTAACTTGCCGTATCCTTAATGATTACATCCCCACACTTGATTCATTGGGCATAGACCCAGACACAGCATCTACTCTCCGCCATGGTGTATTGAAACGTGCGGGACTTTGTTTGGTAACAGGTCCCACCGGATCAGGAAAATCGACCACACTTGCCTCCTTGATTGATTGGGTTCGCCAACATCATCCCAAGCACATCGTAACGGTGGAAGATCCGATTGAGTATCAATATCCAGATGATATGGATGATCCTGTTTATCCAGGTCACCGCATCCCATCGCCATCCATCGTTACTCAACAGGAAGTGGGTCGGGATGTATTGAATTATAAACAAGGCCTGAAAGATGTGCTTCGGAAAGCTCCACACATCATCTTGCTGGGTGAGATTCGGGATCGTGAGGCTATGGAAACCTGTATGGAAGCGGCACAAACGGGACACTTGGTGCTTTCCACCCTGCATACCACAGGCGCCGTTAAGACAATTGGTCGTATCCTTGAGCTTTATCCCCGTGAAAGCCATGCGTCTGTCCTTTCCCGCTTATCGGAGATCTTGATTTTCATCCATTCCCAAGGATTGCTTAATGGAATTGAGAAGAGAATCCTGACTTACGAATTCCTGCAGAACAACGATGATGCAGTGGCATCTGCGATTGCCAACTACGACGGCGGTGCTCGATCGCTCGAAGACGTCATCCGCCGCGCAGGAAATATCCAATGGGATGCAAACCTTGCTAGACTCACCAAAATTGGCTTAATTTCCCCAGAAACTTTCGAAGCTGCGAAGATGAATCGAAGCAATGACTGATCTTGATTTGAGCTTCTCGAGACACTAAGAAACAACTTGCCCTCAAAATTATAACCATTAACAATTCAATCTAACTTTGAATGTTTCATTTCCATTTGTTCTCCGTTTTTGAAAAATTAATAAATCCAAACGTTTGATAACGCTCCAACATCCGGCATCTCTAAATGCCCTTAAAAAATACCGCCAAGCTTGTGCTATCCTGCAGAATACGAGTCGGGCGACCCGAATGGCTTGGTACAAAGACGCACTGGATCTTGATTTCCAGTTTCACGTCATGGTGGACGGGGCATCCGTCCACACGTTTTTCTACAACCGCAGCAATCAATCGTGGAGTCCTGGGTTACATGTTTCGGAGGATATCTTAGCTGATTCAGAAAAGACGCTCGATCTGGGCCGTCGCTTGATCAAGCAAGTTGAAGAACTAAAAGGACGTCATCTGGGTGTGGTAATCCATGTGGCAGATGAATTCGCCACAGCTGAAATAAAACCCAAACTCAATAATCCAGGGGCGCTAAATGACTTGCGCCAAGTCATTTATGAAAACCCGCGTGAGGCCCTGGAAGATAGCTCCGTATCGCCCGATCAAGCTTCCTGGCGAGTGATGCCTTACCCCGCAGCGGGAAGCCAGATGATTGCCACGACGATTCGTATTTCCCGGCGCTTGGATCCTTTCGTTACCACGCTCAGAAACTTAGGTAATGATGAAAACTTTCCGATCATCACACACGCCGTAAGCGCCCCGCTGGTCGCTATGATGAGTTTGCCCGCGGTCATTAAGACCTCAACGAACAAGCCCTTTGTTGCAGTTCTTCAATACCCTTGGTTTACGGCCATGGCGTTCTTCAATGAACACTCTGATTTGCGCTTGATTCGTTCACTTCAACATCGCGGTCAACGCTGCCCTGCAAACTTCTGGTCTTCTCTCGTCACGACGAATACATCGTTGGAGTTCGTCAATCCGGATATCTATCTCCTGCCATTAGGTGACCAAGTTGACGTAAGAATTTCGGAGGACCTGAGGAGAAATTTTCCAAGTTCTCACATTGAAAGCGTCTATTTTCCAGAAGTTTCCCCACTGCCGGCTTGGGCTCCAGAGCCAAACTTGTGCATCTCGGGTGCGACTGCAACAGATAGCGGCGAAACGGAAAGCCATACCTTCGGGGTATTACGCAAGGAAGGATGGTTTCTGCAAGATTTCCTAACTCAATCCACTCACGATCAAGGACTATTTCCATCGCGGACTGAAATCCGGTTACTGAGATACTTTAACATTGCCAAAAGAGTCATCTATACAGCTTTGGTATTATTGATCCTATCGATGGTTCTCGAGGTATATGGAGTCATCACTAAGCCTGAATGGAAATTCAATGACGATGAAGCAAGAATCGTTAAACAGAAAATGATGATGTTAGGGGCCGAAAGAACTCGGCTAGAGCATTGGAACATCTTGCTGGATGACCGCGCCAAGGCTTGGGCAACGATGGAAATGGCCGCTCAGCTCTTTCCAGAAAAGTCTGGGATATTGCTAAAAAGCCTTAATCTTTCCGTGCGCACAGAACCCGCGCCCAAGCAACCTAACATAGGCTTTATCAAGGAATGGAAAATTTCAGGATTAGCCAGACCGGAGGCTCTGGATATGATCAACGTGATCAATACTCCCGAGGGAATTACGGCAAAGTTTGGTGAAATCTCTAAGATCACGGGTGATGGCAGTTTCGATCCAACGCCCACTACTCGTAGTCTGGCCATCAGTATGAAGATCGAAGAGAACACAAAATTCCAGCCAAGACATATCGAAGATGTCGTCGATTCAGATGCAACTTCTTATTCCTATACTTTTGAGCTATCGATCATTCAACGCTTTGAGGCGACAGATCCATTAGCCATCCCCAAAGTTAAAGCCCCATAATCACCTAATGTACAAACAACCCATCATCGTTTTTGGAATTGTGATTCCATTGATCATCTCTGGGGTGATCTTTGGGATTAGCTCAGTAGTTAGGGAAAAGTTCGTCACCTCATATGACGAGAAAGCCAGTCAATACAAGGGTCATCAAATCAGCAAAAAGTTAGCTTTGGAGACCGAGACCCAGGTTCTTAGGCAAAGAGAGGCATTTCAGGAGTGGTCACAAATTCTCGAGCAAGATCCCTTCTCGCTGCTCAGGGCGAATTTGAGAACAGTAGGAGAAAAGCTTCCCCCCAAAGAGTTTCAACCACCTCTTCCTGAGCGCTTGAATAATAAATTAGGATTTGGAATGGCCTCGGCACAGGACTCTATAGCCCTGCGATTCAATCTCAGGGGAACTTACAGAACCGTTCAAAAAGCACTGCTTGAACTGGAGACCCGCATGCCTAACTTGCAATTGCAGGATCTCCGCATGGATCCGAATAGCAATTCAGACGCATCTCTTCTCAGTGTCCAAGTGACTTATACAGCTTGGGAAAAATAACTTTTAAGGAATCAAAAAATGAAAATCAAACCCAGCATCAAAAAAGCCATTTCTTCAAGTGTCGCAACGATGGCGCTGTGCGTTTGTTTCATTTTAACTCAGCGCCTATCAGCTCAAAGTGCCGATGTCTTTGAATCACTTCAAGGGAAGACCGAGGCCACGGCTTCCGGCACTTTAGTAAAATCTCCACCAGACATTGAACTTCTCAAGTCAAAGCCTTCTCGGTTTGCTGTGGGAAGCGTGGAATTATACACTGCAGCCCGTATCGCTAATTTCTCGATGAAAAGTCGCGCTACGGACCCCTTCGGATTATTTCAGGATCCAGATATCAAGCCCGTTTCCAAGCCCACCAGTTCGGGCATAACTAAACAGCAACCTAAGGGCAACATTGCGCGTGCTCCATTAGAGGAAATCGTCAAAAAAATGAAGGTTACCACCATCATGATTAAGGAGAAGAGCTTTTTATCTGAAGGCCAAGTGTTTAAGGAATCGGGAGTAGTCACCCTGGATTACCAAGATAGAACGAATCGCTTGAAAGTAATGAAAGTCGAGGCAACTCAAATCCTTTTCAAAGACATGGATACAGGCGAAGAAGCGACGCTTAAAACGGACGTTTTACCAGCTGGCATGAATGCCGGTGGAGAGCAAATCAAACCTGCTGGATTGGTTGATCCCAACGAAAATCAACCCCTTAAATTAGGAAATTGAGTAAATAGCTTGGCTAACGCTCAGTTTTTGTTAAGAAAGCTTAAATTCACACCATGAAAATTCAACCAACCATACTGTTGCTCGCCGCATGTTTCGTGAGCTTGCCAACATTATCACATGCACAGGATGCGGCTCCAGTAGTCCAAGATCCTGTCGTGGCCGAGCCTTTAGCCCCCACCGTATCGCCCGAAATTGGCGCCGATGCAGCAGTCGGTGAGAAGAAGATCGAAGTTGTAGTGGATCCCAATGCCGTTGTTGATCCTAATGTGGTTGTGGATCCCAATGCACCCGTTGCTCCTTTAAACCCAGTGAATACCGATTTGGAAGAAACCCCGGAAGGTTATATCATCAAAGACGCTGCACTGAACGACATTTTCCAATTTCTAGCTAAATCTGCGGGTCGTCAGTATTTCCATAATCTTCAAATCAATGGCCCAGATTTCCAAGTCACAGGCCACCTTGGAGACGAAGATCCACTCAGTCAAATGGAGGAACTTGCGTTCATGTACGGGCTCTCCCTTCACACCAAAGGCAACACGATTTACGCCCTCACCCAGGCTCAACTCAGTAAGTTACCTAGCGCGGAGTGGCACTACCAACTCCAATACTTGCGCCCGACCGATATCGAGCAAATCAAACAGCTCATCATGCCTATGCTCACTCCAGGCGCAGGAATTGTTAACTTCGAGCCCAAAACCAATACCATTATCATCATCGATACTTCGACGCGTATCGAAGCGGCTCGTAATTTGCTACATGGCATCGATAAAGCGAAAGGTCAGATCATTGTTGAAACAAAAATCCTCAGAATCAATTCGAGCGCAGGTGAAAAACTGGGAGTGAACTGGGCGGATAGCTTAGGGAATCAAGGCGTCCCCATTCAAATGACAGGACAGCTTGGAAATCTTTTCGGATTACCAACGCGGTTAGATTCTTCTGCTTTACCTCTTCCTTCTCCTGCAGGGGATTTCAATCCTGAAAAAGGCAGTATTATTTTATCTCCGATTCAACTTAGCGGAGTCCTCAAGGCACTGAATGAGGGAGGTGTTTCAAATCAAGTTTCTAACCCAACCTTGATCACCGAGGATAACGAGCCAGCTACTATTTCCATCATTGATCGTATTCCTATCATTACTTCCACCACGACCCCAAGTAGCAACGGATCTGCAACAGTGAGTGAAGAAGTTCGTTACAAAATCGATACCTCAGATAAAGCCATCACTGAGGATGCTGAAAACCACCGTGAGATCGGTATCTCCATTGCCGTAACTCCCACATTGCTGCCAGACGGCACAATCAGGATGAAAATGCGTCCGCGCTCAGCTCAAATCACCGGTTTTGTAGAGGGCGTCGGAGTCAATGGTCTCGAGGGAAATAGTTATCCTCGAGTGACCGAATCCATGGTGGAGACTCTGGCTCGAATTCCTGACGGAGACTCGCTGATTGTCGGTGGCTTTTATGGAGAAATTCAAAGCAATGATAAAAATAAAGTCCCACTCTTTGGCGACATTCCACTTCTTAACTTCTTTTTCAAAAGCAAAGAGACCAGCAAAGAGCAAACGTCTCTAGTGTTCATCGTGACTCCAACTTCTTACAACCCTGCCAAAACTGGAGAGACAACACGAGTCACCCGGAACCTACATAATAAAACAGAGTTTCCTCATGACTATGACTCAGCCAATCCTCAAAATCCAGGTCCTGGACACGAGCCAAATTTACGGAGAACACTACGCGGTATGAAGCCTGCCGAGGCTCCATACTACCCCCGCTCTGATGAGTTTAATCAAGTGGATTCAGGCCCTAGCCAGCCCTTGAAATCCAAGCCTAGCAAATACAAACGTTAATTGGCGCATCTTGGCCCTTAGGGCGAAATCGTATGTCGGCAGAATCTCTATCAACACTTGAGACTCCAGAAAAGTCTGCGAGTAGCGGTTTTGATGGCATCATTGAAAGGTGTTTCGTAAAAACAGCTGAGGCTCTTAGTAAAGCGGGCGCGGCTCCTGACGAAGATATTTTCCACGCGCTCACGCTGGCTCGTGAGGCTGAAATGAATTCAAAACCAGTGGATCTGATTGAAACCTTGGCGAGGGTAATGGGACACGATGAGGAACACATCTCACGGGCGATTTCTGAGCTTAGTGCCGCTGCGGCTGCCACGATGCATCCCTCTCCTCCCCATATCCCTTTCGCCAGCAAGCTCATCGCCCCGTCCGCGTTCTATGATTCTTTCGATACAATCCATAAACTCGGCAGATCACTTTTGGTGCCGGTACTTTATGCTGAAGATACAGACTCGATCGCGACGGGATCGGTCAACCCGCTAGCGGCCAGTATTTTCGGTGAGGAAATTTATCAAGCGGTTTCCAAGCGATTTGGTATCCGACCTTTTATTACGGTTGTCAGAATGGATTACGAATCCTGGACGTTTCTTTGCCGTAAACATTTTGAACTCTAACATAAATTCCGTAACCAAGTGATCGACTTCGATGGCATATCCTTCAATGATCTGATCAGTAATCAGATCATGGCTGAGCTAGCGAATCATGATCCTAGTTTCTCGGAGCTATCCCAAGATCAGGTTCCTAACCGGGTCACGCGCTACAGTTTCATGGCCGTGATCGCGAAGCTAAACGGTCTCGCATTTTTCCCAAAAGTGGCGGAGTTCTGCGATGCCTCTCTGCATGTTTATTGTGACGCCACAGTGATGACCCGCGCTTATTTCGCGCCGCTGTGCATGTCGGGAACCAACAAGCTCATTGTTGCGACAGCCAATCCATGGAACCCCGTTGCAGAAGAATACCTCGCACCGAGGTTTCCTGATTTAGAGATCATCAAAGTTGTCACCCTCGCCTCCGAGATAGCTCACGCCATCGAGTCGGTAGCAACCAATAGCGGACCGAGTAGATCCGAACTAGAAGCCATCGATGTCGAGGATATGGACGATGGCATTTACGATTTCGATGTCACGACTGACTACGCCGAGCCGATGGCTCAGCTGATCGCCACGATCATGTCCGATGCTGTTAGAACTCAAGCGTCCGACATTCACTTCAAAGTGGAAAAAGAGAGTTTCTACTATGCATTTCGAGTGGATGGAGACATCGGGCGAAAAGTTGAAATTCCGATGAAGCTGAAGGATAGGCTTGACGCATTCCTACTCAATCTGATGCGCCTTCCGACCGAGATTCGGAATACCGCGCCCGGTATATCTGGCCGCTTTACGATATCTTACTTTCACAGGCCGATCGATATTCGCTATGAGAGGCACCGGACTTATCGCGGATATCACGTGACCATGCGTATTCTCGACAAGAGTAATATCAACGTCACCCTCGGCAAAGGAACGCTTGCGTTCGATGAGCAGACGATGTTCGCGCTGGATAAGGTTATGAAGATTCCGGCTGGAATCATCGTCATGTCCGGACCGACGGGATCTGGAAAATCGACGACGCTAAACGCCATTTTACGTGAGTTGAACCGCCCTGAGGTCAATATCCTGACTCTGGAAAACCCCGTGGAAGACGAGGTTCCCGGGATCACGCATTGCGATTTGAGAAGCGCCAAAGAGTTCAAGCCGATGATCGCGTCCTTCATGCGTTCCGATCCGGACATTATTTTGATGGGTGAGGTCCGGGATCTTGATTCTGCGGAACTTGCCATTGAGGCCGCAGTTACCGGTCACAAGGTTCTTACCACCATTCACACCCCGAGAGCGTCACAGATCATCGAGCGCTTCGAGCAGTTGGGTATCGAGCGCTGGAAAATCGCTCAAACCCTCAAAGCGGCGTGCGCGCAACGCTTGGTGAAATTGCTATGTCCGTATTGCAAAGAACCATCGACCGGAATTACTGAACTCGAGCGTAAAACCTTCGCCTTGGAGGAATCATGGGCGAACGTCTCAATTTACAGAGCACGCGATGGAGGCTGTTCTGAGTGCCGAAGTACAGGGTATTCGGGTCGGACCGCTGTGCTGGAGATTATTCCAATTACACCAAAAGTTTCAGATCAGCTTTCCAAAGGCGAACTCACCCCCTATGAATTAGAGGTGAGAGTTGCAAATGAAGGAATACTCCCGAATTTGCGCCGTAGTGGTTTGAAACTGCTACGGGAAGGTAAAACCGATCTTGCTGCACTCAGCAAGGTCATCGACATGACCTACACTGATGACTGATTCTTCACTAAATAAAAAACCAACTGATAAGCTCGCGGCCACATCTGCGAAGAAAGACGTATTTGGTAAGCCGGTTAAGCCCAAAGAATTCAGCAAAAAGGATTTGGTAGGCATCTTCCGTGGTCTGGGATCGATGTTGCGAGCTCAGATCAATACCTCGGATGCATTAAAATATTATGCGCAGGGACTCACTGATAAGAACATAGTCGATACTCTTGAGGCGATTCGTGAAGATATCGGGGCAGGTATGAACGTTCACGAGGCATTTCGCCGGACTCAGCGGTTTGATGATACGATTATCGGACTTATCCAAGCAGGTTCTGATGCGGGTCAGTTGCATGAGGCGTTTCGCGCATTAGCGACGCGTCTTACCAGTGAGATGAAATTTAAAAAAGCACTCAAGAAAGCAACGGTTCAGCCAGGCGTAATCATCGGAATTTTGACGGCTGCCTTTATCGCATCGCAGGTAAAAATTGTTCCACAAGTCGAAGAAATGTTGGACGGTGTAGGCGCAAAGCCGGATGGCATGACTGCGATTTCCTTTGCTGTTAGTCATTTTGTGCAAAAAGTCTGGCTTATCTTTTGTGTAACGGTCATCGCCCTGGGTGTAACCATTGCGAAAGTGGAGAAGGTGCAAGGACTGATTATGGGTATAGCCATGTCGAAATGGAGGTTGCTCCGGATGTTGGTTATGTCGCTTCGCCAAATGACCTTCCTTTCAACGATCAAACTGTTGCACTCAAACGGTATCAACTTGGCAAAGTCCATACGGGTTTCTGCGAACAGTGTGAAAGGGACGCCCTTTTACGCTGAGCTCAGAGAGGCGGCAGACAAGTATGAGAATGCGGGTGTTCCACTTTCAACGGCATTTGCTAAGTACACTTCTGTCGATTCGCAGATCACTCACATGCTTTCGATTGGAGAAAAATCCGCTTCGCTGGATTCTCAGTTAGAGATGCTTACTCTCATGTATGAAGAGGACGCGGAGAATTACATGGCTGCGTTTGCTGCAACGGTCAGCTTTATCGTATTGATCATTGCTGTTATGATTATTGCGGGTGTGTTTATCGGCACATTCCTACCGATCTTCCTCATGGGTCCGAAGATGATGAATAGCGGCGTCTAAAATCCTTAACTTACCTAATCGAAAACTTATGCAACTCACACCTATCGATCACTGGTTGAAAGTGAAGTTCGTACAAGAAATACATATTCTCACTTTAAGACCTCTTGAACGTACTCCTAGGGGGATAAAAAGAATTGATCTTCCGCAGAAGCCCGGGCGGCGGTTCAACCATCTTTACAAATCCAGCAAACCCAAGGCGGTAGAAAAATTTCTCACGACGCTGAAGAATGATAACCAGATGTTCAGCACTTCTGTGGTGGATAAAGACACATGGTTAGCGCAATTCGTGGCTCCGGAGGGTAAATCACCCACTTGGTATGTCATTTCCGTATTCTGTTTGATGGCAGTACTGGCGCCTGTGGTAAGTTGGGTGCGTGATCTGATTCAAGATCCCGCATTCATGGAAAACTTCAAAGGGGCTGTGGAGATTATGAAAGGATGATTTCTTGCTTTGGTTTGACGAGACAAGTCCCAGAATGCATGCTTTTTTGTGATGTCTGCCGATAAAAAGGTTCTATTTGTATGCACAGGAAATACTTGCCGCAGCCCCATGGCTGAGGCTCTTTTCCGTAAGGCCGTATCATTACGTTCCGATTACTCGGTGAAATCTGCAGGAGTCGCCGCATCCAAAGGAGCTTCCTGTAGCCGGGAAACCGCACAAATCTGCAAGGAATTAGATACCCCGCTGAATGGATTTAAGAGCCAGCCAGTTTCTGCAAAATTACTTGAAGAAGCGACCCATGTTTTTGCAATGACTCACAGTCATTTGGCAGCTTTGGAGAGCCGGTTTCCTGAATATGCGGACAAGTATTATCTCGTCTGCGAGTTTGTGGAATTCCCTGGCATCGGTTACGGAGCAGATGTTCCTGATCCCATCGGAATGGGACGTAAGGCGTATCAGGAAGTTGCTGAGGTGTTGGAGATGGCGATTCCGACCATCATCGCATATATCGATCAAACGACCGCCTAAATCATTCCCAATTTCATTTTTCCTTCTTCGGTAATCATGTCCTGATTCCAAGCGGGATCCCAGACGAGCTCAACGTGTGCTTCATCGATACCATCGATGGTCATGACTTTTGCTTGAGCGTCCGCCGCGATGACTGGACCCATGCCGCAACCCGGTGCCGTCAAAGTCATTTTCACTTGCACGACTTTTTTATCGCCCTGTTGCTCGATTGCGCAGTCATAAACTAGGCCGAGGTTCACGATATCGACGGGGATTTCTGGATCGTAAACGCCTTTGAGTTGTGCCCAAACCTGTTCTTCCAATGGCGCGTCTTTGAGCCGGATGGCGTCTTCTTGCTTTTGCTTTTCCTCTTCCGGCTTGATGCCAAGCGCGTCTGCGTCTTGGGATGAAATGCGCGCCAAACCTTGGGAGGTCGCGACTGTGTAGGTGCCGCCGAGTCGTTGAGTGATGAATACGGCAGTTCCTGTAGGTAGGATCATCGCATCGCCACTGGGGATTTGGACTGCGGAAACTTCGCGGGAAAGTTTGATTTCTTCGTGCATGAGCAAAATAAAGGCGAGTAGCACGCCAACAGCAAGACGCATTCATGGAATACGTCGAAAGAAGCTTTGAAAGTGACAGAGCTTCGTTCATGCGCTAAATTTTCCCGAACATGTGGGATTTTATCGGAAATTATTGGCGTGATGGGATCGAAATACTCGTTCTCGCGTTCTGTCTATATCTCATTTACCGATCCTTCCGCGCCACTCGTGGAGCTCAGATTTTGGTGGGGCTTGGGTTCATTCTTGTCGCGATAGCGCTCGTGACCCAACTGTTTCAGTTTGAAGTCATCGGTTGGTTGATCACGCGTTCGGCTGCGGTGTTGGCGTTTGCCCTTTTAGTTATTTTCCAACCAGAGTTGCGGAATGCGTTAGCCCGGTTGGGCAGTAGCCAAATTTTTTCATTCTCCAGTAAAAGGCGTTTAGCCTTCGTTGAGCGCTTGGCGGATGCGGTTGTGATTCTCTCGAAAAAGCGCATCGGCGCATTGTTTGCTATCCAAAGGGATATTTCGCTGAAAGAGCAACTTGAAACCGGTGTCATGCTTGATGCGAATTTCTCTGCCGAACTTGCGATGAGCATCTTCTTCCCGAAATCCCCCCTGCATGATGGTGGCATGATCATCGCGGATGATCGGGTAGCAGGTGCGGCCTGCGTGTTTCCTGTAACCGAAAAGGAAATGCAGGATCGCTCCACTGGCTTGCGTCACCGCGCTGCCATTGGCTTGACGGAACGCACGGATGCAATTGCCATTGTTGTCAGTGAGGAAACCGGTAGCATCTCGATCTCAGAAAATGGTCTTCTACAGCGCAACTTAACCGAAAAACAATTCCGTGAACGAATCTCCGAAATCTTCTTCGCTGCCACATCCGCTGGTGAAACTGAAACCGACGAAAGACTGGATAGCGAAGATCCTGTGTCTAATTCTAGCGACCGGAATTTGGTTCCTGATTAAGAGCCATCTAGGGACCTTGCCATTGAATGATGAGGGTGAACCGGTGAGTCCGCCGAAAGCGATTCCCGTAGATGAGAAGGCAATTTCTAGCCGGAGATAAAGTTACCCAATGCTGCGGTGAATGTTGACCGCGACGTATTCGGCATTTGGTAAAATCCGCTTTTCAATCTCAACATTCACAGCTTTTAACGGATAAGAAGTGAGCAACATCTCAGCCAAATCCGTAGCCAGAGTTTCGATCAAATGCCGTGGTTTTTTTGCGGCGAGCTCGGTGATTTTCAGAGAAACCTCATAGTAGTCCACGGTGTTTTGCACCTTGTCTTGGAGTCCGAGAAATCCCTGAGATGGCTGCATGCGTGCTGTAACCCAAAGCTTTTGTGGAACCGCGCGCTCCTCATCTGGAACGCCGATATGGCATTCCAATTCCAAGCGCCGGATTTCGATTTGATCAGAATTCATGGCAGCAGCTTCTCATCGATTACGCGTTGCAAAAGAATTTTCGTCGCGTGGTTGAGTTCTAATTTCAGAGCATCATTCATGCTCACCCAACGAAAGTCTTCGGCTTCGTCGTTGAGCGTGACTTCACGAGACGAGGCTTTGGCGAGATAGTTGAGCAGGATGAAATGTTCGGGTCGGATGAACTCGGGTGAGTCGATGCAGTCCTGATTCATCACGAAACGAATATCAGAAACTTCCAAATCGGTCTCTTCGCGGATCTCGCGCTTCAAGGCGTCTTCACTGGATTCACCGCGTTCGATTTTTCCGCCGGGGATTCCCCAAAGATGGCTCCATTTGTGAGTGCGAATCATCAACACATTTCCTGCACCATCGTGGATAAGCGCACCAACAGTTGCGATCGGACGATCTGCTTTTCTACGATCGAAAAGCTTCACCAAAACCCCGAGATCCGGAACTGTGATGTCGGGGCGAACCGCTGCAAGCACCTCAGCATGGTGATAACCGGTGAGCACCGCGATGGATGAAATGCCGCCGTGACGGGCGGTTTCGATGTCGTGAGTCATGTCGCCGATGAACGCGGTTTCATCTTTGTGTAGCGCATGGGTTTCGAGAATCTGCGCGATAAGTTCACGTTTATCTAACACTCCCGCGTAGGTTTCTTCGAAAAAATCCTGCATGCCGAACTCACTCAACTGGCGGGCAAAAGCAGTCGGATCCATCGAGGTTAGGACAAACATTCGCATCCCGCGTTGCTTGGCCCATTCAAGTTTCTCACGAGCGTGTGGCAGCACCGTCACCAGACTCGTCGCACCATCAAAGGCCGGACGGAAATGAGCTTCCAGCTCAGCCAGCGCAACACCGGGAAGGAGTTCTTCATAAAACTCATGATAGGGCAGTCGGAAACTTCTGCGGAAACCCTCGCGGTCGTAAGGCGCGATCCCGTATTTCTCAAGCACCACATTGGTCGCTTCGATCACAGGTCCCATGTCGTCCACCAAAGTGCCGGACCAATCGAATATGAGGTTTTTAAACATGGTTTGTTAGAAAAGGGAGGGATCAACCAAGGGAAAACTTGATCGATTTGATTTTGTCTTTGCCGAAGCGTTCTTTGATTTTGCGGAGTAGCTCGGGCTTCATTTGTTCGAGGTGGAAACGCATTGCCGGTTGGGTCACGCGCAACACCAAGTGACCATCTTTCACTGAGACCGGCTCCGTGTTACTGCCGATGAAATCTCCGGCGACCTCTTTCCATGCGGCTTTCACTTCCTCTTCATTGAGGCTTTCGGCGAAAAATTGTTTTTTGAGAATGGAGTCGATCCAATCCGCCGCTGCCGAAATATTCTCGTTGAGCCCCAGCGGTTTCTCGCAGCCGAGCCATTCGCTCATCAACTCCTCGTGGATGCCATCGCGCCGTATCTGCGGTTTACGTTTCCTAGGCGCAGCCATGGCGGGGGGTTACGCGTCGCCATCTTCGCCGATGGCCTCGACAGGGCAGCCTTCCATGGCTTCTTTGCACTGCGCGATTTCCTCAGCGTTTTCCGGTTGTTTGAACACAAAAGAGTAACCTTCGTCATCCGCACGGGTGAAATTGTTTGGCGCAGTTTCACGGCAAAGATCGCAGTCAATGCATTGGCTATCGACGTAAAATTTTCCGCCGACGTTCTCTTCGTTTCTATCTTCTTTGTCTGCCATGTTGGTGAATGGGTTTCCCCGCCCCTTGGATGCCTCGGGAAAGGGGCGCTTGCAACTTTTAATTATCTGACACGTGCCAAAAGCCACGGCAAGAGATCTTCGATCGCCAGGCGCTCTTGTTCCATTGAATCCCGGTGACGTATGGTTACCGTGCCTTTCAGCTCGGGAGTTTCCTCGCCCAAAGTCTCGAAATCCACGGTGACGCAGAACGGAGTGCCAATCTCGTCTTGGCGGCGATAGCGGCGTCCCACGGCTCCGCTGTCATCGTAAAACACGTTCATCCAAGGCTGGAGTTGCTTTTGGATTTCCTTAGAAAGGCGGACTTGTTCTTCGTTTTTCTTGAGCAGTGGGAAAATCGCCACCTTGATCGGCGCCATAGATGGCATGAAACGCATCACCGTGCGGATGTCACTTTTGCCATCGGTGCCGAGTTCTTCTTCGTCGAAAGCTTCGCAAATCAGCGCCAGAATCGTACGGTCACAACCCGCGGATGGCTCGACGACGTGCGGGAGGAAGCGCTCTTTGGTTTCCTCATCAAAATATTCCAACGGCCTGCCGGAACCTTTTGCGTGAACACCTAGGTCGTAATCCGTGCGATACGCCACGCCTTCGAGCTCCTGAATACCGAATGGGAACTCGTATTCGATGTCGTAAGTTTTCTTCGAGTAAAACGCGCGGTCGCCATCAGGCACATCGAGGATGTGGAGCTTGTTGCGCGGAATACCGATTTCTGCGTAGAAATTCAAACGAGTCTCCAACCATTCATCGGTGAGGCGCATGCCGTCGTCTGGATGGCAGAAATACTCGATCTCCATTTGTTCAAACTCGCGGGAACGGAAAGTGTAATTGCGCGGGTTGATCTCGTTGCGGAAAGATTTTCCGACCTGAGCGATACCGAACGGCAACTTCACCCGATTCGAATCGAGGATGTTTTTGTATTGGCAGAAAATCGATTGTGCCGTCTCAGGGCGGAGATAGGCGACCTGATCACCCGTCGCGCCGAAGTTCGTTTGGAGCATGAGGTTGAACTCACGAGGTTCCGTCAAAAGCGAGCCGTTAGCTGGGTTGTAGCTGGTTGTTCCAGCCACTTGCTCGGTGGTTTCGCCTTCAAGCTGGATCGCTTTGATCGCATCCTTTTTACCCATCGCGGATTCCTTGATGAACTGTGAATAATACTCGCGGGCGGTTTTACGAACCTTCGCCTCGTCTTGGCCGGGGAGTTGGAGAACCGAATAAGCTTTTTCGGATTTCCAATTGAGTTCCGGCAAACTCGCGCCGGTGAAATGGTAAACCGTTCCGTCCTGCGCATCGATCTGGTCAGCACGAAGCCGGGCTTTTGAAAGCAAGCAATCGCACATCGGATCGCTGAATCCACCGATATGGCCGGAGGATTGTAAAACTTCTTCCATCGTCAAAATCGCGCCGTCCATCCCGAGCACGTCATCGCGCTCCTGGACGGTTTTCCGCCACCAGTAATCTTTGAGGTTACGTTTGAGTTCGGCACCGAGCGGACCGTAATCCCAGCAACCGTTGAGGCCTCCGTAAAGTTCACCTGCTTGAAAAATAAAGCCTCTGCGTTTGCAGAGAGAGACAATTTTCTCCATCCGCACCGGGTCTGTTACGTCCTTGTTTGCCATAAAAAGTGGTGCCCGGATTTCTCGGGCGGGCGCGGATAAAAACACATGCAGCGCTTCACGGCAAGGCATCATCGACGATTTTCACCCCACTGGATTGCTGCGGCGAATCCAAATCTCGGGGGAGATCTAAGAATCCGCCGCAGCCCATCCGCTAACCACGGGAATAACTTATATTGAGCGGTTATCATGCCAAGATTCAGAGCGCTGGGGCTTTGGATGGATGGAAATTCCACTATAAATAGAGGATTTTGATGAACTGCGTTCATAGGCTTTAGCCGCGAATGATGGCAGATTGTCCGCTTTACTAAGAAACCGACTTTGTCCAACCTCCCGCCCCGCACCATGACCGCCTCTGAGATCCGCCAATGCCCCAGCGCGTTTGCGCACCTCTTAAGCGAAGCCACTTTGCATGGCGTGATTTGACTTCAGCCCACTATTTCTATTATGACTTCCTCACAAATCAGGCAATCCTTCCTCGATTTTTTCAACGAGAAACAACACACCATTGTCCCTTCCGCATCACTGATGCCCCAATCCCCGGGACTGCTTTTCACCAACGCGGGCATGAATCCCTTCGTCCCGTATTTCCTCGGTGTTGAGAAAGCGCCTTACAACCCACCGCGCGCGGCAGACACCCAGAAATGCATCCGCGCTGGGGGGAAACACAACGATCTCGAAGATGTCGGCTACGACACCTATCACCACACCTTTTTCGAAATGCTGGGTAACTGGTCGTTCGGAAACTATTTCAAAAAAGAGGCCATCCAATGGGCATGGGAACTTGTCGTAGGACGTTGGGGACTTCCTGCACACCGTCTCTACGCATCGGTTTACGCACCGAAAGCCGGTGATCCCGGAAATTTCGATCAGGAAGCTTACGACATCTGGGCAGAACTTTTCCGCGCCGCCGGTTGCGATCCGGAAATTCAAATCGTTCACGGCAACGTCAAAGACAACTTCTGGATGATGGGCGAAACCGGCCCCTGCGGCCCGTGCTCCGAACTTCACGTCGATCTAACACCTGAGGGCAATCCCGTTACCGGTCGCAATCTCGTCAACAACGACTCCGATCTCTGCATCGAAATCTGGAACCTCGTTTTCATCCAATACAACGCCGAGGCCGATGGCACCTTCCGCGAGCTTCCTGCCAAACACGTCGATACCGGCATGGGTTTTGAACGCGCGTGTTCGATCATTCAGAACACCAATGGCTTCACCGACTTTTCGAAAAAACCCTCGAACTACGCCACTGACGTATTTCAGCCCATTTTCAGAAAGCTCGAAGAACTCAGTGGAGAAACCTACGTCAACATTTACCCGGAACTCGGCGCAGATCGCTCGGCGTTTTCTGAGGAAATGAAAACCGCCATTGCATTCCGCGTCATCGCAGATCATTTGCGGACCCTTTCCTTCTCCATCGCCGATGGCATCATGCCCGGCAACAACGGGAGAAACTACGTTCTCCGTCGCATCCTCCGCCGCGCGGTTCGATACGGCCGCCAACTGGGATTCTCCGGAGACAAACCCTTCTTCGGTGCACTCGTCGAAACACTCGTCGCAGAAATGGGCGGTGTTTTCCCTGAATTGAAAAATCGCGAAGAAGTTGTTAGACAAACGCTGGAGCAGGAAGAATCCAGTTTCAACCAGACGCTGGATAGGGGACTCAAGCGTTTTGAAGAAGCGATGATTAGCATCGGACACAACGAACTCTCGGGCGACATCGCCTTCGAACTCTACGATACCTTCGGTTTCCCTATCGATCTTACCGAACTTCTCTGCTCGGAACGCGGACTCAAAGTTGACATGCCGCGTTTTGAAAAACTCATGGAGCAACAACAGGAACGCTCCCGCGCTGCGCAAAAATCCACCGTGGTCCGCGCACTGGATATTTCAACCGAAGCTGTTACTGAATTCGTCGGCTTCGAATCCGATTCCATCGAGGCAACCGTGTTGGAAATTCACCCGCAAGAAGACGCGCTCTTCGTCATCACCGACAAAACCGTTTTCTACGCTGAAATGGGCGGCCAAGCCGGGGACACCGGCACCGTGGCTGCGGTTTCCAACCGCCAAGCCGAGCACTCAATCTCTGGCACTCAACAAATCGGTAAAGCACGCGCTCATATCGTCTCAACATCTTGCGGCCTTTCTGTCGGTGACAAAGTCATCCTCAAGATCGCCCAAGACCGCCGCCGTCCCATCGAAGCTCACCACACCGCCACGCATCTTCTTCATTGGGCACTCCACGAAGTCGTTTCCAAAGACGCTGCACAGCAAGGTTCATCGGTCGATGAAAACCGGTTGCGTTTCGATTTCAACAGTGGAGCCGTCACGCCCCAGCAACTTTCCGAAATGGAAGAAATGGTCAACGGCGCCATTAAGCAGGGTCTAACCGTTTCGTGGACCGAAGTGAAACATGCGGACATCAAGCACCGCACTGACATCATGCAGTTTTTCGGTGATAAATACGGAGACCTCGTCCGTGTCGTTCAGATCGGTGGACTAGCGAATCAACTCAATGGCCCGTCTATGGAACTTTGCGGAGGCACCCACGTCCGCAACACCGATGAAATTGGTATTTTCAAAATCAAGAGCGAAGGAGCCATCGCTTCCGGCGTACGACGCATCGAGGCCGTTTGCGGCGATGCTGCATGGTCGTATCTCAACGAATCGGTCGGGAAATGGCATCAAGAACTTCAAGTTGCCCGTGCGAAGCTCCAATCCGCCAACGAGAAACTAACAGCTCTCGGTGAACCTTCCGTCGAAGTGAATGACTTCCCTCACATCATGGGAGCCATGCTTGTCGAGCGTGCCGACATTGCCCAGATCAACGCCACCTTCGCGCACGCGAACCGCACGCTTGAGGAAACGAAGGAGGGCGCGATTGAAGCTGAAAAACGCATCAAGAAAATCCAGTCATCCCACGCAGCGAAACTCGCGGACGAATCTCTCTCCGAGCTCATT
Organism: Verrucomicrobiota bacterium; assembly: GCA_040384845.1. Classification (GTDB taxonomy): domain Bacteria; phylum Verrucomicrobiota; class Verrucomicrobiia; order Verrucomicrobiales; family Akkermansiaceae; genus Luteolibacter. Next base: position 23,960 of record JAZKIL010000024.1, read on the forward strand.
TCTCAAGGACAACCCATCATCGTCTCTTTCGAGTCCGATGCTTCCCTGCTTCAAGAACTCCAAAACGGACTGAAAAAGAAAAACTTCGCTGGTCCAGCTCTGCTCATCGTCGACGATGCTGAAAAGCTCCACCTCGCCGTCCACTGCGGAGCCGATGCTCTAACAAAAGGCCTGAAAGCCGGGGATATTCTCCGCGACCTCGCCACCATCGCGGGCGGCAAAGGTGGCGGCAAACCCGATCAAGCAAGAGGCGCCGCACCGGATCGAAGCAAGTTGGAAGAAATCAAAGCTGCGGCGAAATCCACATTTTAGAATGAATCCCAAACTTCGGATAATTCCCACTTGCAAATTGTTCTGAAATACAGAACATTCTGGCAGTGATTGAGAGTTTCGGCGACAAGGAAACGGAAAAGCTTTGGCGTGGTCAAAGAACACGGTTTCCTGCTGATCTTCTCCATCGCGCAATTACCAAACTCAATATGCTCGATGCAGTGACATCTCTGGAGTCGTTACGTATCCCACCGAGTAATCGTTTGGAGGCTTTGAAGGGAAATCGCATCGGTCAACACAGCATACGCATCAACGATCAATGGCGTATCTGCTTCCGCTGGGAGGCAGGTAATGTCATGGACGTTGAAATAACAGATTACCACTAACCTTTTACTACCATGACTCGTGAACAAAAAACCATCTTAGCCGCGACACCGGGACGTCTGTTGAAGGAGGAATTTCTGGATGCACATCAACTTAGTCAAAGTGAGCTTTCGCGGCGCACAGGCATTCCTCGCTCGACGATCAACGAAATCATCAAAGGGAAACGAGCGATCACGGCAGAGATCGCATTCATTTTAGGAACCTTTTTCGGCATGGATCCACAGTTTTGGATCAATCTCCAAAGCAGATATGAACTACGGATCGTGCAGTATGAGCAAGCCACTGCAATTCGTGCGCGTGTGAAACCTTTGGTTGCATGAATGATGATGAATGGCATCGCGCTTACAAAGCGCCGCCACGTTTCCGCTCATCCAGCCTTCCCTCAGCATAAGCAGTGAAAACTTTCAGAATCTCATCACGGACGCGGCGGAAGACGACGAATTGTTCTTCTTCCGTGCCGATGGCGTGGGCGGGGTCGTCGAAGGGCCAGTGGTGGCGGTTCATCTGCCCGGGAAACATCGGGCAGGCTTGATCCGCGTTGCCGCAGACGGTGATGACGGTTTCGACTTGGTCATCGAGGAAAAGATCCATGTGTTTTGAATGGTGACCGGTGGCGCCGATGCCGATTTCTTCCAACGCGCGGATCGCGAGCGGGTGAACGTATCCGGCGGGTTTAGAGCCGGCGCTTTCCACGCGAAACGTTTCACCGAGCGCGCGACGCAGGATGGCTTCGGCGAGATGGGAGCGGCAGGAATTTCCGGTGCAGAGAATGAGGATGGCGGGTGGCTTCATGAGTTGGTTTCTGGTTTGCGGGTGAGTTTGAAAAGGGGAATGGCGATGATCGCGCCTAAAATGGTTGCGATGGGATAGAGCCAGATATGTTGGAAATTTCCGTTGATGAGTGCAGGCCCAAGTGAACGGGCGGGATTCATCGATGCGCCGCAGATCGGGCCAGCGAACATGGCCTCAAGTCCCACCACGGAGCCGATTGCAATGGCTGCCGTGATGCCTTTTTCCTTCGCGCCATGTGATACGCTGAGAATGGTGAGCATGAGGATGGCTGTGAGAATGATTTCCAGAAAAAAGCTTTGGGATACAGCGCCAGCGGGGAGCGTCATGCCGAGGTTTTTTGATGCTGGAAATAAAAGTTTCAAGGATCCGCTGGCGCTGAGCGCACCAAGCATTTGAGCTGTTAGGTAAGCAGGCAGATCGGCTGCAGGCAAGCGGCCCGCGACAGCGAAACTAATCGAAACAGCGGGATTAAAATGCGCGCCACTGACATCGCCAAAGGTGTAAATCATCGCAGCTACAACCATGCCGAAAGTGAGAGCCACGCCCGCATGTCCGATCTCACCCCCGGTGATTTCGTTCACAACCATCGCGCCCGTTCCCGCGAAGACGAGAATGAAGGTGCCAAGAAATTCTGCGAAAAACCGATGCTTCATAATCTAACAGGTTTTTCCTGGTCCGCAGCAGGAGGCTTTTCCGCCTAGTGCGGGAAGTCGGGTGATGGCAGGCAGGCCGCAGAGTTCCGGCGCCAAACACTCGGTGTGTTTGTGGGCGAGCTCGAGGATGACGGCTTCGTCGGTGATCGCGCGATCACGGATGGTGTATTGGGAAATGACTTGGTCTTCGTATTCGATTTCCACCGGCACGGTGTCATCGGGAAGGACGGCTTTGCCTTTTTCAAGAATGACCGCCATTTTTCCGGTTTCGATGCGATGATCGTAATCTTCGCCCACCCAGATCTGGAGCTGGCAGGTTTGAATTTCGCGTCGTGTTCCGCCGCAATCGAGGAAGGTTTTATGCACGTGACCGATCTCGGTGACGTGGAAGGAAAGCGGTATGGCATCGCCTTCGGGAAGACGGATGCGGAAATGGCGATCCGAGTATTCGGAGAGCAGGGATTTCAGTTCGTGGAGCAGCATGATGATTTGGCGAGTTTGATGGGGCCCGGGCAGCAGCTGTTTTCGCGATCCGTGAGGCGCACTTTTGCCTTTTTCAGATCGGTTTTGTGTTCAGGACTGTTAGGAAGAGATTCGATGATCTGGGCAAGCAGGGAAAAGTGATGGGGATGGATGCGGAAGTAGGTCCATTTCCCGCGCCGCTCGCTTTCGAGTAGTCCGGCTTTGCGGATGATCTGCACATGGCTGGAAACCGAGGATTGCGGCATGTCTAAAATATCGGCGAGCTCACACACGCAGAGCGCGCGATCAAACACGAGCCGTGCAATACGCCAGCGGGTTTCATCGCCAAGCGCACGGAAAAAGGATGGAGCGGAGGTTTTCGTCACGAAGAAAGTCGTAACGATAATTTTCGTTATGTCAAGAGGCGGTTCGCACGAGCCCTTAAGCGATGATATGTGCTTTCTCCATTACCAAAGAGCAATTTCCTAGTATTTCAGTAGCTTCTATTTTAGAACCATTTTGCCATATGACCGACTCAATAGCCGATCCAGTATTAACACTGCCTAATGGGTTGCACCTATCACTCTTGTCACGCCGACAGAAAGGCTGTGCTCAATTTATCGCAAAGGAAGTTTTTCGAAACGGAGCTTACAGCCGAACGGGCTTTGAAATTAGACCGACTGATATCGTTGTCGACATCGGAGCAAACATTGGCGTCTTCGCTTTATGGGCAGCGCCTCAGGCTCACGAGGGCCGCGTGATTTGCGTTGAACCCACTAAGGTCATTAAATGTCTCGAAAACAGTCTTGCGAACAACAACTTATCCAATGTGTTCATCGTCAAATGTGCCATTAGCGATCAACCCGGTAATCTGGAACTGCTGGAGTATCCCGGCTTCAACGCGGTCTCTCATTCTGCCGTTTTTCAACCTTCTGGCTGGGGTCAGTTCTTCATAAAACTTCTTTGGCGTAAACAGCAGGCTAAGCCGCTCAGGGTTGTTTGTCCGTGTCGCACAATGGATAGTATTCTGGATGAGTATAACGTCTCTCACGTGGACTTTCTGAAAGTCGACTGTGAGGGCGGCGAATACTCGATCTTCGATTCTGTTTCCACGGAAACACTCTCCCGCATTTCAAAGATCGCCATGGAGTTTCACGAACTTCATCCGTCTCATGATCATCGGCGAATCGTCCAAAGACTGCGAGAGGCTGGCTTTAGAGTCGAAGTGAAACGTTCTCTCTTTGAACGTCTGTTTCTCAAAACTGGAATGCTCTGGGCGACTCGCAATTAATCTGAAAAGCCACAAACTAGGCCACTCAATCAACGAGGCGGCAGGTTTTTTCCTTCCGACCCTTTCGGATTGGCGGTCAGATTATAAATGGCCAACCGTATTTTTTACATGTAATAATTTACCAAACGTCTTTACAGAAGCGGGTTCGGGTCGTTGAATCCCCGCCGTTATGTCACTGAAACTCAAACCGAAATCCGAATGTGCTTTTGATCAAATTTCCCTTGGCGAGGTGATGCTGCGTCTCGATCCCGGTGAAGGCCGGATCCGCACGGCTCGCCAGTTTGCGGCATGGGAAGGTGGCGGGGAATACAATACCTCGCGCGGTTTGCGGAAATGCTTTGGCTACAAAACCGCAGTGGTGACGGCGTTTGTGGATAACGAGGTCGGCCACTTGATCGAGGATTTCATCATGCAGGGCGGAGTCGCCACGGATTTCATCCAATGGCGTGAAGACGATGGAATCGGCCGCTCGGTGCGCAATGGTTTGAATTTCACCGAGCGTGGTTTCGGGATTCGTGGTGCGGTTGGAAATCCAGATCGTGGCAACACGGCGGCTTCCCAAATCAAACCCGGCGATGTCGATTGGGATCACATTTTTGGAAAACTCGGGGTTCGTTGGTTCCACACCGGCGGAATTTACGCAGCACTCTCAGAAAGCACTGCGCAAGTCACCGTCGAGGCCGTGAAAGCTGCGAACAAATACGGCACGATCGTTTCCTATGATTTAAACTACCGTCCCTCTCTCTGGAAAACTATCGGCGGGCTCGACAAAGCGCGCGAGGTGAACCGCGAAATCGCAAAATACGTCGATGTCATGATCGGTAACGAAGAGGATTTCACCGCATCGCTTGGCTTCGAGGTTGAGGGTGTGGATCATAATATTTCCACCATCGAGCTCAATGCATTCAAAACGATGATCGAAACGGCGGTGAAAGAATTCCCGAACTTCAAAGTCGCTGCTACCACTCTGCGTGGAGTGAAAACCGCGACGATCAACGATTGGTCCGCCATCCTCTGGCACGATGGAAAATTCTTTGAATCGCGCAAATACGATGACTTGGAAATTCTCGACCGTGTTGGCGGCGGCGATTCCTTTGCCTCCGGCGTGCAGTTCGGTTTTATGGAATTCAATGATCCACAGAAAGCCGTCGAATACGGTGCCGCCCACGGTGCTCTGGCATCGACCACACCCGGCGACACCTCGATGGCGACGCGCAAGGAAGTCGAGAAGCAGATCTCCGGCGGCGGTGCGCGCGTGGTGCGGTGAAATTCGAATCGTGGCGGCGGATTGTATCCGCCCTGCCCAAATTCTGCTGGATGAATGGCATGGCGGTTAAAAATTGCGGGAGATCCTGAGATATGGGTGTCCCGCCATGTCGCTTCGCTCCATTGCCGCAACGATCCATACTAGACTCCGGGGCTTTCATCGCTCAAGTTCCCGTCGTGTTGGAAAGTGAAACAGAAATCATCAAAACGCCGAAGCTCCGTGAGGATCTAACGGTGTTGATGAAAGTGCGTCTGAATTTCTTCGTACTGGTGACGACGTTTTTCGGTTATTTGTTGGCGCGCAAAGGGATACCAATGGAGTGGGGAACGTTGTTTCACACTTTGATTGGAACTGCGGCGGCGGCGTTTGGATCGGCGGCATTCAATCAACTCATGGAGATTGATTTGGATAGGTTGATGAAACGCACGGCGGATCGACCTCTGCCATCTCGGCGGATGAATCCGATCACAGCTTTTGGTGTGGGTTGGATGTTATCGGCGGTGGGAATCATTCACTTGGCGGTTATGGTCGGGCCGGGTGCCGCATATCTAACAGCCGCTACGGTTGCGATTTATGTGTTTGTCTACACTCCGCTGAAACGGATCAGTTCGCTCAATACTTTGGTGGGTGCCATCCCCGGTGCGATCCCGCCGATGATTGGTTGGGTCGGTGGCGGTGGCGGAGTGTTCGATCCGCAATCATGGTTTTTGTTCGGAATTTTGTTTTTCTGGCAGCTTCCGCATTTCGTCGCGATCAACTGGTTGTGCCGTCAGGAATATGAAGATGCCGGTTATAAAATGTGGTCGAACGGAGACATCAGTGGCAAACGCAGCGGGATGTTGTGCGTGTTGTTTTCCCTGATGCTTGCGGTGTTCTCCGTGCTACCTGCGATCTGGGGTTTTGCGAATTTCTTATGGTTAATCGGCGGCCCGATATTTGGTCTGGCGATTCTGGCATTGTCCGCACGGTTCATTCGTGACGGCGAAAGAACCTCCTGCCGACAGTTGTTTTTTTCCACCCTGATTTATCTCCCCGTCGCCTTGGCGTTGCTTTTGATCGCATGGAAACGATAGCCCGCCAATTGATTCAAGCAGGAAGAGAGTTAGCGGATGAATTGCGTCCGCTAAAATTTTCCAATCCCGTGACGCATACCTATCTCACGGTCGATTACGCGAGAGCGGGTTACGAAGCCTATCTTGAAACATTCGCGAACTCGAAGAAGCGCACGCTTCTGTTAGGAATGAATCCCGGTCCATACGGTATGGCACAAACCGGCGTGCCGTTCGGCGAGATCTCGGCGGTTAGGGATTGGATGAAACTTTCACCCGAGATCGGCAAACCCTCCAACGAGCATCCGAAGCGTAAAATCAGCGGGATGGATTGTGAGAAATCCGAGGTCAGCGGACGCAGATTATGGGGCTTGTTTGCGGAGCGGTTTCCCAAAGCGAAAGATTTTTTCAAAGATCACCTGGTAATCAATTTTTGCCCCTTGATCTGGATGAAAGATACGGGTGCGAATCTCACGCCGGATAAAATCCGTGCTGTGGAAATGACAACGGTGGAGATCGCTTGTCAGAAGCATCTGTGTCGTTTGGTCGAAATACTAGAGCCTCAGTATTTGATCGGAGTCGGGGCGTATGCGGAGAATCATATGCGGGTTGCCAGGGCGACACTTGGCACCGAAGCGATCATCGGAAAAATCCTTCATCCATCCCCCGCATCGCCTGCCGCAAATCGTGGCTGGGCGGAAGTGGCAGAAAGGCAGTTGAAGGAGATAGGGGTTTGGTAATGAAGTTTGCTAGTTGCTAGTGATCAGTTTGAAGGAAGAGCTGAATGCTCGCTATATTTTCAGACAAAAAAACCGGCGTTCTCGTGGGAGAACGCCGGTGATGGTTTGATGAATTATTCTATCTCAAGAACGCTTCGTGCAGGCCGCCGTCGACCGTAATGATCTGGCCGGTAGTTTTGCTGAGGCGTTTGGTGACAAGGAGGAAGTAGGCTTCCGCTTGGTCTGCTGGGGTGATCGGGGATTTGGTGAGGGTGCGATCAGCGTAGAATTGCGCGAGCTTGTTCACCAATGATTCCGTCGCCTCATCCTCGGTAAAGGGAATGTCGTATTTGGCGAGGGAGCCGATGACGCGATCACGTGGGAACATCGCGGAACCTGAAACCACGGTGGCCGGAGCGACGCCGTTGACGCGGACGAGAGGGGAAAGCTCGATGGCGAGTTCGCGGACGAGGTGGTTCGCAGCGGCTTTCGAGGTGTCGTAGGCGAGGGATCCTTTTTTCGCGACCGCAGCGTTCGCCGAGGTGGTGAGGACAAGGTTTCCTTGGAGGCCTTGTTCTTTCCAGGTCTTGTAAGCTTCATCGGCAACGAAGTAAGAGCCGGTGACGTTGATGGAGAATGTGAGTCCCCATTTGTCATCCGGAATGTGGCCGGTGGTGTCGGATGGAACGAAGATTCCTGCGGTGATGCAGATGTGATCGAATCCACCGTAAGCGAGCGCGACCTGATCGAGCATGGCGCGAATGCCCGCGCGGTCGGTGATGTTGCCTTGGAGGGCGATGGCTGGTCCGCTGTTGGAAATGCCTGTACCGGCAACGCCGATTCCGAGACCGTATTTATCGGTGATTTCCTTGGCGGTCGCTTGTGCTGCCTCAAGGTTCATATCGACGCAAACGATGTGTGCGCCTTCTTTGACGAGGCGGTGCGCGGTTTCCTTGCCGATGCCGGAACCGGCACCGATGACGATGACGACCTGGCGCTCGAGCTCTTTTTCAGCGGGCATGCGCTGGAGTTTCGCTTCTTCTAACAGCCAGTATTCGATGTCGAATGCCTCCTGCTGTGGCAGGGAAACATAGGTGTCGATGGCTTCGGCACCGCGCATGACTTCGACGGCGCAGTTGTAGAACTCGGCAGTGACGCGGGATTCGGATTTGTCTTTGCCCCATGCGATCATGCCCAAGCCGGGGATGAGTACGACAGTTGGGTTAGGGTCGCGCATCGCGGGGGAGTTCGCGTGTTTGCAGGTTTCGTAATATTTCGCGTAGTCCTTGCGGTATTGAACGAGACCGGCGGCGAGTTTTTCCTTGAGTGCTGCGAGGTCTTCGGTCTGCGGGTTCCAAGCGACATAGAGGGGCTTGATCTTGGTGCGGAGGAAGTGGTCCGGGCAGGAAGTGCCGAGCTCGGCCAAGCGTGGGGCATCGGCGGAGTTGACGAAGCGGAGGATTTTCTCGTCGTCTTGAACGGTGCCGATGAAACGTTTCTGTTGGGAAACCTGACCGCGCAGCCATGGGAGAATTTTCGCAAACGTGTCGCGGCGTTGTTCTTCGGCAAGGGTTTGGTATTTCTGGCCACCGAAAGCTTTCGCGTCGCCACCTTTGGCTGCGTATTTGTCCTCGATGAATTGAGCTGCTTTGTCGATGAGGCGCAGGGTGAGTTCGTAGCACTTCTTGTCGTCGTTATCCCATGAGATGAAACCGTGCTGACCCATCATGATGGCTTGGGTGCTAGGATTTTGTTTTTCGATTTCCTGCATCGCGAGGCCGAGCTCGAAGCCGGGGCGCATCCATGGCACGTATTCCATTTCACCGCCGAAAATCTCTTTCGTTAGAGCCTGGCAGTTTTTTGAAGCAGCGATCGAGATAATCGCGTTCGGGTGCATGTGATCGACGTGTTTGCCGGAAAGGAAACTGTGCAGCGGGGTGTCGATGGAAGACGGGCGTGGGTTGAGGTTGAAGGTCGTGTGGAAATACATGCCGACCATTTCGTCTTCGGCTGGGGTTTTCAGGCCATTGTTAGGTTTCGCTGCGTAAACCGACTGAAGGCCGATGAGTTTGTCCTGATAGAGGGAGGAGAAATTTTCGCGCTTTGAGGTGCGGAGGTCGCCGCCGGAGCCTTTAACCCAGAGAACTTCGGTTTGTTGGCCGGAGAGGGGATCGATCTCCATGATTTTGGAGGAAGTATTACCGCCACCGGTGTTGGTGATGCGTTGGTCAGCTCCGAGAATGTTGGAGCGGTAAACCAAGCGGGCTACGGGATCGAGCTTGGCGGCATGGGCGTCGTCCCACGAGTAAGTAACGTGTTTGAATTCAGGCATGGTATTTTTATGGTTCTTGACAGGGCGTTCCATGAGGCCGAGAAACACAAAGAGCAAGAGAAAACCACAAAATCCCACATGCTAGCCATCGAACGCCAGAGAAGAATCCTCGAAAATGCCAGACGCGACGGTACGGTCAGGACGCAGGAACTGTCTTTAGCGCTTGGAGTAGCAGAGGAAACCGTGCGCCGGGATCTCGATGCGCTTGCCCGGCAGGGCTTGCTGAGGCGGACCTATGGCGGGGCGGCCGATCTTTCTATGGGATTTCAGGAATATTCCCAAAACGAGCGGGAAGCCCGGCAGGCGGAGGAAAAGAACGCGATCGCGAAAATCGCGGCCAAACAGATCAAAGTCGGAGAGACCATCATGCTGGATGCCAGTTCCTCAGCGCTCGAACTAGCGCGGCAATTGCCAGAAGGTCTCAAACTGAGGGTGCTAACCTATTCGCACGGTGTAGTTGAGAAACTTGCGATACGGACCGACATCGAGTTGATCCTGCTGGGCGGGACCTACGAGCCGAAAGGCAGACGTTTCATGGGCATGCTGACAGAAATGGGCGCCAGGGCGTTCAGGATCGACCGGTTCTTTTTTTCCGGAGACGGGTATGATCCCGTGCTGGGCCTTGGCGAGCCGAACCCTGAGGAATCGCGGCTCAAAGCGACGGTGATGAATCATGCCAAGTGGCGCTGCGCGCTGTTAGATCACACGAAGTTGGGCAAAGCGACGGATCATTTTTTCGTGAAACCCGGGGAGTTAGATCTGCTTATCACCGATGAACTGGAGGAAGACTTTCGTAAGAAACTCGACCTCGCGGGTGTGAAGTATCTGACGCGATAAATGAGGGGTAGCTAGCGGCTTGATTCGGGTTGCTTCGATGGCTTATTCGCTTTTTGATCCGTAATCATGTGATATTAGTCACACAAAATGCCTCGACTATCTAACTTTTAACGTGATAGTAGCACCGCGACTCTCAGTAGCGATAGCCCCCCTGAATCCTACCTCCATTCGTTTAACTCTTCCCCCCCCAATAGCCGATTTATGAGCGATCACTCTTCTCAAACTCCCAGTCCTGAGCATTTAGCCGAACTGCTTCCTCAATACGATATTGAGCATTTTATCGCACAAGGCGGTATGGGCGCGGTTTACAAGGGGCGCCAGATCTCATTGGACCGTGATATCGCAATCAAAATTCTGCTTCAAGAAGTCAGTGAGAGCGTGGAGTTTCAAGAATCGTTCATTACCGAGGCCAAGGCGATGGCAAAGCTCAATCACCCAAATCTCTTGGGAGTGTTCGATTATGGTACGGTCGAAGGTATGTCATACATCGTCATGGAATATGTCGATGGCGGATCGCTTCACCAAGCGGCTTGGAATCAGGCAATCGAACCGACCCAAGCGGTCAACATCGTTAAAGGTATTTGCGACGGACTTTCCCATGCACATAAGAACGGCATCGTTCATCGTGATATCAAACCTTCTAACATCCTGCTCACGCCGGCGGCAGAGCCGAAGGTTGCAGATTTCGGTCTTGCCCACGCTGCGGATTCCGACAAGCCGGGATTGATGATGGGTACCCCGGGTTATACCGCCCCAGAGGTTTTTGAAGCTCCGGATCGAGCCGGGGAGCTTGCGGATATTTATTCGGTTGGCGTGATTCTCCATCAGTTGCTTACCGGCATCGACCCTGCGGGATCGATGCTGCCACCTAGCCAAGCGACCAACAACATCCGTCTCGACGCAATTTGGCGAAAGGCGGCGAACATCAATCCCGCGCAGCGTTATCCTTCCACCGAGGCAATGTCACAAGATCTTGGTAAATGGTTAGACGCGAAGGGTAATCTGTTAGTAACCGGAACCTCGGCACCAATCAGTGTCCCAAGGCAACCTGCTCCATTGCCAGCTCGCAGCGGTGGAGCCGGCGTCTTTTTCAAGGTAGCTCTCATCTGCATACTCGCTGGGCTTGTGGTTTTCCTCTATCCAAAGTTTCAAGAACGCACGGAGGATATCGATAAAGGTGTCGTGATTCAAAAGGGTGAGACGGTTACCACAACGCCGGAGACTCCTGTTTCACCACCCGACATCATTTCATTGCCGCCGGAGAAGGGTGTCACACCTCCCATACCCGCACCCATCGTAGTCGATATGACTAAGCAACCCGAGGTCGTGGTAAATAATATTCCTGACCTCACGCCTAATCCGAAGCCAAAACATCAACGGAAGCCCAAATCTGAAGCCGAGCTTTCTGCCAACCTGCCGCCTGGTGATCCAGTGCTTCGCGATAAAGCCATCGACCTGGTTCTCGAGGCTCGCAAGAAACGCGATAAAGAACTCTATGACAACGCCAACTCGTTGCGTGTCAGTATCAGGACTTTGTCAAGAGACGCGGATCCGAAGTTACTGAGCCTTCTGGAAAAATTGAAAGCTGAGATCGTTGATAATCGGATTCCTCTAACAAACAACGTCAAGAGACTGACCCCAAAAGCGGCTGATGCTTTCAAACAATCCCTCACGAAGGAGGAATCGATCGACGCCAAACATTTTGCCGACTTGACAAAAATTCGCGATGCCTATGTGACCCGCCTCAAGACGGCTGCTACTGAGACATCAGAGAAAGAGATGCAGCAACGTCTATTGGCGCAGGCAGAAGCTGCAAACGATCTGGATGCGTGGACACAATCGCTCTCGCCAGAGCCGCGGACAAAGCCGGAGAAGTTAGGTAAGCGGAGTTCCGGGTCTTTTGTCGGAAATTGGGACGTTCATGAAAGCAATGCCGTCCACCGCTGGATCGCCCATCCAAGTGGCAAGTTAGAGATTGTCGGGAAGGATTGGGAGGCTGTTTGGGAAGTGCTGGATGACGGCACTCTCGAGGTAAGATGGACGGGAAAAAAGCCATACATCATGAAACGTGATGGCGCTGACTGGGTCGGGAAAGCCCCTTTCGGGAGTCCTGTTACTTTCAAGCCGGGAGATTGGTGATCGGAGATTGACGTTACGTTGGGAGAGAGGGGGGTGGGTATTTACTACTCGCTATAGGCCGGGTAGTGACCCTATTGTGAGCTTTTGGAAAAAGGAATGTTCCGATTTTTCCGCGAAGATTGAATGAAAGAAAAGCCCGAGGATACAACGAATCCACCAAGAGCCGTCTGGAAAAAAGAAGGTGAAAGGCTGGTTCTATGTTTATCGGGCGATTGGCTGCAGGGAAGCAAAGCGGATCTAGACGGTGACGAAGCGGGAAATGAGGAACATGCAGCCAAATGGCCGGATGCTTTCGAGACTCAGGATCTGGGAAAATTTGATTCGATGCTGCCGGCGTTTTTGCTTACGCGGCTGCGGGAAGCGGAAGTGGAAAATCCCGGGCTGGAAGGTTTGCCCGATGAACTTAGGGGTTTGATGGAGCTTGCGCTCAGCGTGCCGGAGCGGAGTGAGGCGAAGATTCAGGAAGACGATCCGGATGGTTTATTTGCACTCGGGTTGAGAGCCAAGCTGGTTTGGGAATCCATTCAGTCTCTGTTAGAATTTATCGGTGATACGGTTCTGGCGACGTTACGATTTTTTGTGGGTAGGGCGAAGTTCCGGTCGCAGGATTTCTGGGGTGTGATTCAGGAGTGCGGGGTCAACGCTCTACCCATCGTTGCGCTGATTAGTTTTCTGATAGGCATGATCCTCGCCTTTGTCGGAAACGTGCAACTCGCGAACTTTGGAGCAAGTATCTATATCGCGGGTCTGGTTGGAATCGCGATGGTGCGTGAAATGGGCGTGATGATGACAGCGATCATCATGAGCGGCAGGACGGGTGCCGCTTTCGCTGCGCACATCGGAAGCATGAACGCGAACCAAGAAATCGACGCACTGAAAACATTTGGGTTCAATCCATTTGATTATCTCGTTCTTCCGCGGGTCTTTGCATTGGTTTTGATGATGCCGTTGCTGACGATCTATTCGAATATTTTCGGTATTCTCGGAGGGATGTTGGTTGGAGCGGCCGTCGGGATTCCACCGGCCTTATTTTGGACAGAAATGCTATCAATCGTTGATCTGACGCAAGCTTCGCTAGGTGTCATTAAGAGTGTGTTTTTCGGAGCGGCGATCGCCATCGCCGGTTGCCTGCAAGGAATGAAATCAGGGGGCTCATCGGCAGCGGTGGGGAATGCAACCACCAAGGCGGTGGTGGCTTCCATCACAGTAATTATTATTCTGGATTCGATTTTCGCGGTCATCTTCACCATTTTGAAAGTCTAACAAATATGGAGGATTCAAGCAAAGAAGCAATGATTTCGGTGAGGGACCTGAAGATGGCCTTCGGTTCCTTCGTGGTCATGAAGGATCTGAATTTCGATGTTCAGAAGAAGGATATTTTCGTGATCATGGGCGGAAGCGGTTGCGGAAAGAGCACTTTGCTCAGGCACATGATCGGCCTGAAAGAACCGGCGAAGGGTGCGGTTTTTTACGAGGGAGAGAATTTCACTGAAGCGGAAGCGGAGGAGCGAAGGAAATACATCAAGCGGTTTGGGGTGATGTATCAGTCAGGTGCGCTATGGTCTTCGATGACGCTTGCGGAAAACATCACGATGCCGATCGAGGAAAATACGGATCTCAGTGCGAAAGAGATCCGGGATCTTGCTTACTACAAGTTGGCTTTGGTCGGGCTGTCGGGATACGAGGATTATTATCCGGCGCAGGTCAGTGGCGGGATGAACAAGCGGGCGGGGATCGCAAGGGCGATGGCGCTGGATCCGGAAATTCTTTTTCTTGACGAGCCAGGGGCTGGGCTCGATCCGTTGAGCTCGCAGCGGCTTGATGAACTGATTCTCCGTCTGCGCGATTCACTGGGCTCGACCTTTGTGATCGTGACCCACGAGCTTGCAAGTATCTTCGCAATCGCCAATAATTCGATATTCCTCGATACGGCGACAAGAACCCAGGGCGCGACGGGCGATCCGAAGGAATTGCGCGACCAGACAGAGAATGAGACGGTGCGATTGTTTTTAAACCGCGGTGAAATCGATGAAACAAAAGACCAATCATGAGTAAGAAAACGAATTCAACACTGATCGGCCTTTTCACATTGGTTGGCTTGCTGATTGCTGGTGGCGCACTGGTGTTGCTGGGAGCCGGGGAATATTTCGAGAAGTCCCATAAGATATTGCTCTATTTCGATAAGAGCGTGAACGGCCTGCAGGTAGGTTCGGATGTACGGTTCGGCGGAGTGCGGATCGGCAAGGTTGCTTCGATCAGCGTGATTATCGATACCAAGGAAAACCGGAAGATCATCCCGGTGGTGGTGGAACTAACAGAAAAGGAGTTGGCCAACATTTCGGGAGGAAACAAAGGAGTGTTGGATTTCACCTCCAAGGAGGGTGTGGAGAGAGCGGTGCGGCAGGGGTTGCGGGCGGGTATGAAGCAACAGAGCCTGGTGACAGGGCAATTGTATGTGGAATTCGACATCCAGCCCGATGCCGAGGGATTCATCTATGAAACGGCAGGTGAGGAGCCATATCCGGTGGTTCCGACGATACCGACGCAGATAGATGAGTTGATTTCAGGAATCACAGACGGTTTGAAAAAAATCACCGATCTGGAGTTGGATACGATTATCGATGAGATGAGGGAGGTTCTGAAAACCACGAATGAGAAAATTTCCGAGATTAATCTGAAAGAGGCTAGCGAAAACCTAACGGAAATAACGGAAGATGTGAAGGGCATCACCAGTGATGAGAAACTTACAAGCTCTCTTGAGAATCTCGACGCCACACTTAAAGAAATGCGCGCGTTGACTGAGAAAGCGAACAAGAACATCGATCCGATATTGGCTGACCTCACCGAGGTAGCCAAGAGCACGAAGGAGAGTGTCAAAAAAATCGATGCGATGGCAGAGGATCTTTCCAAAGTGACGGATCCCCGTTCGCCGACACTTTTGAAATTCCAGAATCTGCTGCATGATACCGAGCAAACCTCCAAGCAGTTGCAAGAACTGGCAAACGATCTCAAACGAAACCCCAGCACTTTGCTGAGAGGAAAGGAATCCGAATGAAAAAACTTTTAATCATATTCATCCCAGCTCTGTTGGGTTCATGCAGTGTCAAAGATGAAGCGGTGCGCTATCTTTTGGAGCCGGCGATTTCCCAGAGCTCGACGAGTTCATCACGGCCCGGAGTTGCGATCGCGCGGCCAACGCTTCCACCGTATCTGGAGAGATCGGAGCTCGTGACGCGATCTGGATCGGGGACACTGGAGATCCATGAAAAAGAACTTTGGTCAGAGCCCCTCGACAAAGGGATCGCACGGGTTGTCGCCGACAATTTAAGGAGGTTAACCAGATCCACGAACGTGCAACCTGCGGCAAATTTCATCGCACAGGATTACACAACACTTGTGGAGATTCGGATTGAGCGGTTCGATCCTTTGCCAGACGGTTCAGTCGTTCTCGAATGCACATGGAAGGCGCAGCCCGTGGGCGGTGGAGATGCTTCCATGAGATCCTTCAGCACGACAGTTCCCGTGACAGCTGGCTCAACTGGTAAGCTTTCGAGGATTCCCGCGATGAATGAGGCGTTGGCGCGGCTTTCAAGAACGATCGCGAAAAGCTTATAGGTTTTCGAATATCTGTTAGTTCGCCTCGGAAACTAACAAATCAATAAGGGGTTTGGGATCCGGCAAGCCGTGAGGATGATGGTCTCCGTTTTCTTTCGGGAAAAGTTTCACACGTCCTTTGTTTTGTTCCCAGAACTCGACGAGTTTTCCGGCATTGTCTTCATAAGGAACGGTGCGGTCTGCTGTGCCGTGGCAGGAAATGAGCAGCACGTCTGCTTTGATAGCTGGAAGAAGTTGATCGGTTGGACGGATGGATTTTTCGAGAGCGGTTGCATCATCTGGAAAACCGAATTCGGTTTTGTATTTCTCCCAGTCGCCTTTGCTGCCGCCGCCTTTTTTGTTGAGTTGAAAACCAGCGGGCCATGAACGGATGTCGCAGACCCCGTTATCGAGGTAGAGGATGCTGGCGCGATCCGGATGAAGGCGAACCCATGCGTTTACGTAAAGACCACCTCGTGAGATACCGAGTAAGGCGGGTTTCGCGGAAAGACCGCGTTTCTCGTGGAGTTCGGTGTAGAGTTTTTCCCAAACCGCCATGGAATTTGGAGAACCGAATTTATGGGTCTGGGTGACGTAAGCCACGTGCCAACCTTTTTCGACGAGGCCGCTTTCGAGTGTTTTCAGATGACCTGCGAACTCACCGATCCAGAGCCATGGTTTTCCCTCTGCTGCGGTCGTGGGTATTTTTAAAGACACCTTTGCTCCATCAATGGTGAAATTCTCTGACGTCGAGGCGCGGGATGTACTGAATAAAATTAGAGAGATAAATGCGACGAGGAAAAAAGATCTCATGGGTTTGATGGTGGAATAAGATACGTTAATTGATACAAGCAATTTGCCAAAATGCTAACTCACGCTATGAGTAGGTGAAATCTGTACAAATTGACACAATTACCCCGTAAATATTCTATGCGTTTCCATGGAAAACGACTCATGTTCGTCTTGGCAGGCTCCCACACTTTTTCATCTATCTACGACTCACCATGAAATACGCTCGGCCGTTTCTTTTTATATTTATCGCTCTCAGTGTCGTTGCCGTATGGTATTTGCGTCCAAAGACCAGCAATGCAGCCAGGGCGCCAGAGGGAAAAAAGCCTGTGCCAGTGATCACAATTAGCGCGGAGGATCGTGATATTCCCATCTGGCTCACCGGTCTTGGTGCTGTGCAGGCCTACAACAAAGTCACAATTCGCCCACGAGTGGGTGGTATGCTTGATCAGATTCATTTCACTGAAGGACAGATCGTAAAAGCAGGCGATGTCCTCGCTAATATCGATCCTCGTCCTTATGAATCTCTTCTCGCTCAGGCCAAAGCTAAAGTAGCCCAAACTTCTGCCCAGCTTGCCAATGCGGTGAAAGACATGGAGCGCAACGACAAGTTGGTCAAATCAGGAGCTGTTTCCCAACAAATTTTAGAACAACTCGAAGCGACCGTCGCCCAAATCACCGCGCAGAAGCAAGCGGACATCGCGGCTATGGAATCGGCGCTGCTTGATCTCGATTTCACTACTGTCAAAGCGCCCATCGCGGGGAAAACAGGCTTGCGTCTGATCGACCAAGGCAATCTCGTTACAGCTAACCAAGATGCTGGACTTGTGGTCATCAGCCAATTCCAGCCGATCTCCGTCGTTTTCACTCTGCCCCAATCTAACTTACCGGCAATTCGAAAAAAGCTAGCGACGGATGCCGCGGAACTAACAGTTGAGGCTCTGACTGATGAAGGGCAAATGCTTGCTGAGGGAAAATTGGCGCTCATCGATAACGAAATCGATGTCAATTCCGGAACCATGAAACTCAAAGCCAGTTTTCCGAATGCGGATCAAGCTCTCTGGCCCGGCCAATTCCTCAGCGCACGCGTGCTTGTGGAAACTCGCAACAAAGCAGTCGTGATTCCCACTCAAGCCATCACGGCAGGGCTGGAAGGTCCCTTTGTCTACGTCGTGAAAACGGACCTCACGGTGGAACCCCGCAATGTGAAGCCGGGGCCGCAAGTGAATGAAGTAACCATCATCGAAGAGGGACTCAAAAGTGGTGAGCAAGTCGTAATTGACGGCCAGAGCAAGCTACAGCCCGGTGCCCATGTTTCCATCCAACCTAAAAAGCTGTGAGTTTATCTACGCCTTTCATTCGGCGTCCCGTCGCCACCTCGTTACTGACCATCGCCATCTTCCTCGTTGGTGCGGTAACGTTTCCATTGCTCCCACTAGCACCTTTGCCGCAGATCGAGTTTCCTACGCTGCAGGTTTCCGCTAGCCTGCCAGGTGCCAGTCCGGAGACCATGGCGTCCTCGGTCGCCACGCCGCTTGAAAACAACCTCGCGCTTATTCCGGGGATCACTCAGATGAGTTCCAGTAGTGGCTTGGGAAATACTTCCATCACCATCCAGTTTGACCTGGATGTAAACATCGATGCCGCCGCCCAGCAGGTCCAATCCGCGATCAATGCCGCCGCCGGACAACTGCCAATCACGCTGCCCAGCCCGCCGACTTATCGGAAAGTGAATCCAGCGGATTCACCGATCATGTTGCTTAGTGTTCAGTCCGAGGTTTTTCCACTAACAGAACTTAGTGACTACGCGAGCACGGTTATCGCTCAGCAGATTTCTCAACTCAATGGTGTCGCGCAAGTCAGTATCATCGGCGAGCAAAAGCCCGCTATCCGCGTGCAGGTGGATCCGATGAAACTTGCAGCGCTGGACCTGAGCATGGCGGACGTGAGCGGTGTGATCGCGACCTCTACAGTCAATAGCCCAAAAGGCAGTCTTAACGGTCCTCATCAGAGTCTTCCCATTTATGCAAATGATCAGATTCTAAAAGCGGAACCTTACAATGATATCATTCTTGCCTATCGAAATGGGGCCCCAATCCGCATACGCGACGTTGGCCGAGCCGTGAATGGCCCGGAAGATATTCGCTCAGCCGCATGGATCAATAACAAGCGTGGCGTGGGTATCATCATTCGCAAACAAGCTGATGCCAATGTCATCGAGACCGTTGAAAGCATTCGTAATCTGCTGCCCTCGCTGCGCGCCGCGATGCCTCCTGCCATCAAAGTGGAGGTGTTGAGTGACCGCATGCGTACGATCCGCGCTTCGGTCAATGAAGTGGAGTTTCACCTCCTTCTAACCATGGTGCTGGTCACCTTGGTGGTGTTTTTGTTTCTACGCAATATCCGCGCCACACTCATTGCCAGTGCGGTCGTGCCAATCTCCATTGTTGGTGCCTTTGCGGTCATGCATGCTCTTGGCTACAGCCTCAATAATCTTTCTTTGATGGCTCTCACGATCTCCGTCGGGTTCGTGATCGATGACGCAATCGTGATGTTAGAAAATATCCACCGTCACATCGAAGATGGAATGGAACCCATGGAAGCTGCTTTGAAGGGAGCTGGCGAAATCGGATTCACCATTTTATCGATAAGCCTATCACTGGTTGCCGTGTTTATCCCCATCCTGCTTATGGGAGGGATTGTCGGAAGGCTTTTCCGTGAGTTTGCGGTTACCGTTACCGTCACTGTGCTAATGTCCGGTTTCGTTTCGCTGACCTTCGTGCCAATGATGTGTGCGAAATTCATGCGACACCGTGACCTGCCTGAAGGTTCAGTCCGAAAAAAGGCCGACAGGCTGTTGGAAGGTTTTTTCCGAGCTATCGAAAACACCTACGAATCCATGCTCAACGTCGTGCTGCGCCATCGCAAGCTAACCATGTTTTCGCTATTGCTTACGATCGCCCTCACCGGCTTTGTCTTTATGAAAATGCCCAAAGGCTTTTTCCCCCAACAAGATACGGGATTCATGAACGCAACACTTGAGGCATCGGCCGACATATCCTTTGAAGCGATGTCGGAGAAAATGCAGCAGATCGGCGCGCTCATCGCTGAAGATCCGGGTGTGCTCGCTTTTCAGTATAATCTCAGCGTCGGCCGCGGCTCCACCAGCCTCAACAATGGTCGTTATTACATCACCTTGAAAGAGCGTGGGGATCGCGACGGCGTTCAGGAAATTATCAAGCGACTTCAAAAGAAAACTTCAGGAATTCCTGGAGCGACGATGTTTTATCAAGCCCAGCAGGATATCAACGTCGGGGGGGTGATATCAAAAACCCAGTTCCAATATACCCTGCGCAACGCCAATCCGGACGAACTCAATCTCTGGGCGCCTCGTATCCTCGCGAAACTTAAGGAGCTGCCGATGCTTCGTGATTTAAACTCCGATCAGCAATCTTCAGCTCCGGCACTCAGTCTAGAGATTGACCGCCAAGCGGCGTCACGGTTCGGCATACAGACTTCTGCGATTACTGCCGCTCTATACAACTCATTTGGGCAACGGCAGATTACCCAATTCTACACACAGGTGAGCCAATACAAGATCATCCTCGAGGTGCCTCCCGAACTACAAACCGATCCTAGCGTGTTAAGCCGGATATTTCTGCGATCTCCTCTAACAGGATCTCAGGTTCCGCTATCATCGTTGGTTAAACTGGATACTCTTACGACCAAATCCCTGACGGTTAACCACATTGGCCAGTATCCTTCCGTTACCCTTTCGTTCAATCTTGTGCCCGGAACCGCTCTCGGTGATGCTGTAACGGCTATCGAAGAATCCGTAACAAAAATGGGGGCGCCCGCGACTCTCACAGGTAGTTTCCAAGGCACAGCTCAAGCATTCCAAGATTCTCTGAAGTCACAGCCATACTTGATCGCCGCTGCAATTATCGCGATCTACATCATCCTTGGTATGCTTTATGAAAGCTTCATACATCCGCTCACCATCTTATCCACCCTGCCCTCGGCTGGGCTGGGCGCATTGATCACGTTATGGTACTTCGGTCATGACATCGGAGTTATGGCCATCATCGGTATCTTGCTGTTGATCGGTATCGTAAAAAAGAACGCCATCATGATGATCGACTTCGCAATCGATGCAGAACGAGAACGGGGGCTGACACCTGAAAAAGCCATCTTTGAAGCATGTATCAAGCGATTCCGTCCCATCACGATGACCACTATCGCAGCCATGCTTGGCGGAATTCCGCTCGCCCTCGGCCATGGTGATGGCTCGGAACTCCGCCAACCCCTGGGCTATGCCATTGTCGGCGGCTTAATCGTGAGCCAATTGCTAACACTTTTCACAACCCCGGTCGTCTATCTTTACTTCGATGGCATCACCAGCCGGCTCAAACAGAAGCGAGCCCGTCGGGCAGCTCGGCGAATCGAGCAGGTGGCTTGAGAACGGACTTTATAATAAGCCCATTCGCACGAGTTCTTGTTGGGTAAGCTCAATCAATTCATTGATCCTCCCTAAGACAGCTGCTCGCTCTGGATCTGTAGCAGTGTGGTTTTCTGCGTTTCTAAATTGTTCGGCAAGAAGGATAAAACCAAGGGTTGCATTGCCTCCGACTCCACGATGAGCACTGCTGCGCCAAGCTTCGTAATCTTGGGCTTCGAGTGCATTCCGCATTGCTGAACTGTGAGCTTTCATCTCTTTGATCGCGCTCTGCATGAGATCTTGATCCAATTCCATCTCTCCAGTCAGGCATTCATCGAGCTGAGTTTGATTGATGATTTCCATAAAGATCGGGTGTTAAATTGTTAGGAAGTTAGCTTTTGGCTTGTCTGCGATTGTTTAATTCCCCGCTCGCTCGAATGAGTGCTTGGGTAAGAATTTTTCGGCTAATCGGTTTAGTGACGTAATCGTCCATGCCCGCATCGAGGCAGATTTTATGATCGCCTTCTTGTGCGTTTGCAGTCATTGCGATGATCCAAGGACGCTTTTCAGTTGGGTATTTTTTACAAATCAAACGGGTGCATGTTAGCCCGTCCATCTCTGGCATTTGTACGTCCATGAGGATGACATCAAATGACTCGCTCTCTAATGCTTTAAGCGCCTCAATTCCATTTTCAGCAATTGCGGCAGTGTAGCCTTGCCGTTCCAGAAGCAATACGGCGACACGTTGATTGATGGGCAAATCTTCGGTGAGTAGTATACGTAAAGGATGTTCAGTTGCCAGATTCGGCTCGATTGGTGTGAGAATCAGGTTGTCTTTTACCGCAGCAGGGGCGTGAAGAGACTGCAGCAATGCATCATATAAAACGGTTGATTTAACGGGTTTGGTGAGAATTTTACTGACCTTAAGTCCTTCGAATGGTTTGCCATCATCTCCCAATGAAGTGTGCACGATAATGGGAAGCTTGGTTGGATCCAGACGCTTTCGAATTTCGGCGGCGAGTTGGTATCCATTCATTTCGGGCATTTGAACATCGATGATGGCGAGATCGAAATGATCACCGCGATCGATCCAACTGATAGCTTCTTTTGCAGAAGCAGCGGTAAAAGGAATAAGCCCCCAGTTTTGAGCTTGTAGGCTGAGGATTCGTCGGTTGGTGGAATTGTCATCAACGATCAGTAAGCGTTTACCTTCGATATCAGCGGATGGCGTGACGGACCTAACATCCGCTTCGTTGGATGTCGGCTTGAGGGGGATTTCAAAATGGAAAGTGGAGCCCTTTTTCGGATATGACTCCACCCAGATCCGACCATTCATAAGAACGACCAAACGATAGCAAATGGCTAGTCCTAAACCTGTTCCGCCATATTGGCGCGTGGTGGATGCATCGCCCTGGCTGAATGATTTGAATAGACGATCTAACCGATCAGTAGGGATGCCTATCCCGGTGTCACGGATTTCAAAATGCAGCCCGTTGTTATCAGTAATGCCATTGATTGAAGTGGTATTGGAAATTGAAACCAGAACTTCACCTTTTTCCGTAAACTTCACGGCGTTGCTCAGCAAGTTGGTGAGGATTTGGAAGAGCCGGGTTTTGTCACCGTAGATGGAAACCGGAACATCGGGCTCGATGGATACGAGTAGATCGATATTTTTTTCAGCCGCGGGTCTGGCGATGAGTTCCAATGCGCTTTCAACGCAATCTCGCACGTGGACGGGAATGGACTCGAACTCCAAGTTGCCGGCCTCAATTTTAGAGAAGTCCAAAATATCATTGATCAGCACCAGCAGCGTTTCACCACTACTTTGAATGACACTAACGAATTCCGATTGATCTGTATTTAGCGCGGTGTTTTGGAGTAGTTCCGTCATTCCGATAACGGCGTTCATCGGAGTGCGGATTTCATGACTCATGTTGGCAAGGAAGTCCGCTTTGGCTTGGCTCGCTTGCTCCGCCACAATTTTCGCCTCTTCGAGTGCGAGTTTCTGCTGATGGGATTCGGTTATATCTTGAAATGCGCCTCGAAGCGCTTCGGTTTTTCCATTCACTTGAATGGACTCACCCATAGAACGAATCCAAAGCTGATTTCCGTTTGCCGTGATGAATGGCACCTCGATATCAAAGGTCCCGCCGTTATCAATGGCATACCGGACGACGTTGTCCATTTTTTGCCGTGCTTCCTCTGGATAAAATGCCAAGGCCGTTTCCAAGGTTGGAATATAGTCGTTATCCACTTCGTGCAAGACGCGTACTTGTTCGCTCCAATAAACGTTTTTATTTGTTAGATTGTATTCCCATGCGCCGACTTTTGCTAAGCTTCCCGTGTGATTGAGTTCAGCGGTTTGGCGCTGCAATTCGAGTTCAGCAGTGTATTGCTTGGTTACGTCCCTGTGCGTGCCAACCATGCGTAATGGTTCTCCATTTGAACTTCGCGAGAAGACTTTGCCGCTGTCCATGATCCATCTCCATGACCTATCTCGATGTTTGACTCGATGGAGGCACTCATAGATAGGCGTTTCTCCATCGAAATGTTTTTGTATCTCTTCTTTTGCGAGAGGTAAGTCATCAGGATGGCAGCGTTTGATCCATTCATCGACATATGGAGTTAGATGCTCGAGCTTCTCGCCTAGCATGGATGCCCAACGTTCATCGAACAGGGTTTTCCCTGTGGCAACATTCCAATCCCATAAGCCCAATTCGCCAGCTTCTAGCGCTAGTTCCGTTCGTTCCGCTTGATCTTTGAGCAATGCCTCGGCTTCTTTGCGTTCGGAAATATCCAGTTGGATACTCATAAAACCTGTGACCGTGTCTTGCGCATCTTTAAGCGGGACGATATCCAGCTCCATCCAGTAATCCCGACCCGATTTTGAACGGTTGAGGATTTCGCAATGAATGGGTTTGCCTGCATCAAAACTGGCGCGCATTTGTAGGATCGTCTCAGGATCCGAGAGCTCGGATTGGAGGATTTCACCCGGCGATTTGCCAATGACTTCTTCCAAGGTGTATTCCGTCACTCGGGTGAACCCTTCGTTAACCCATAAGATTTTTCGGTTGATATCACATAAGGTGACGAGGTTGGTGGTTCGTGTTGCGACCATAGCTAACATCTCAACTTTTTTGAGTGTCGTTGCTAACTCTTCCGTCATTTTCATTGCCATCTCATGCGCTTGATGACTTCTCCGGCTCAGGGTGAAAATTAAACCTGTTAGTAAAAAAGTAATTGCTGCGCCAGCGATAATAGAACCGTAAAAATTTGACCGAGCTGCGCGTTGAAATCTTTCGCTCGTGCTACAGATCACGGTCCATGTCTCGCCGCCGATCGTTATAGTTTTAGCTACACTTATATGCTCGCCTGCATGGTCTTGATCAGCATTGGATTGCTTTTTAGACTTATCCAGATGTTGATGCGTATCATAGATGAAATATTCAGGGGAATTGGTCGTTCCATGAAAAACTTTGAAATCCAATTCATCCTCAACGTGTGCAGTCACGCCTTCAAGAACTCTCGAAGCAATGATAGGCATGTATGTCCAACCTATCAGATGTTTTCTGCGTTCTTCTTCAGTTTGTGGCTTTGATCCTTTCTCATATACTGGAAAGAATAAAAGAAAACCAGGGCCTTCATTAGGTGCTTGAACCAGAGTTACTGGAGCTGAGAGGGCTGATTTGCCAGTCAGCATCGCTCGCTCTAACGTATTACGGCGGTTTTTTTCTTGTGCTCCATCGTAGCCTATTGCCGCTTGGTTTATGTCTTCAGGAACAATGAATTCGACGACATACAAATAAGGATAATCACCCGAGGTTTTAACTTCGAAATCCGGAGCGTCATCGGCTCGGGTAGCAGTAAGGAATTCATCAAGCTTCTCACGTTCAACACGGCGGTTGAAACCAATACCGGTGCTGCCGTGAAATTCTGTTTCCAGATCGCGGTCGTTGACCATTTCCGTAAACTCCCAGCGATTGACGATCTGGCTAGCTGGCCACAAGGCACGTGCTCCCCGCAAACCGTAATCAAATTGCCGCATCCGTCGCGAAATCTCATGGTTTAGGCGATCCGTCATCACAATAAAATGCTGATGGTCTGTACGGTCAGCGCTCTTTTTTACCTGCCATGCTACGAAGCCAGTCCCCATCAATCCCATAATAAGAATGATGATCGCGATGCGCTGGTACTTAGCTTTTCTACGGTGCGGCATTGGGTTGATACAAAGTTCGTGTTTGGCCTAATGCCGCAGGGAGCTTCATGACTCGATGCATGAAAATTGGACTACTAATATAGTTCCTACTAATGGGTAACTAAATCAAGCCTCAAAGAAACATTGCTGCGCCCCTTTTTCTCCGTCGAGGGTCATGAGCCTTTCGACGTACATTCTTTGCTAGGACATCATTCGTAGCTTCAAGAACGGAAGTCGTAAGTTCACATTAGTTCAAGCAGCCCTACTTCGCCACCACCGTCGCTGCCTACTTCGCTAAAGCTACGAAGGCCAAGAAAGCTATGGTGG
>JAZKIL010000025.1:0-12426 GCA_040384845.1 Verrucomicrobiota bacterium
CGGCGATGATCGTGAGCAGGATCATCAGAATCAGTGTGACTATCAGCGCGAAGCCAGGCGATTTCCTATGCGGCGGAATTTCATGTATCATTAAGATTTGGGCTTAATTGAACCTTATTGGATCACATACAAAATCTACACTTATCTTGAGCGCGCCTATCCCCATTTTATAGGACAAACTTTGCCTCGCACTTTGTGGTGGGGAGCGGCAATCTTCCATTCCTAGCTGGGAATCGACAACCTATATTTTGAGGATATCTCCAAGATAATCAGGACTGCCATGTTGTGTGGTTGATCGCTCCCGTTCAACGAAAAGAAATTGCATGGATCGAAAATCAGAGAGGGATCTTTTTTGGCGGAGGCGCTCGGGCTGTCCTCTATCCCACTTCATTTCCCAAGGCGATCACGGAGATCTCACCCTCCGACTGTTGCACCTGAATTCCGAACTCTCGGATCCAAAATTCTTTGCTAGTTCTTTTCACTCACAAACTTTAGATTGAAGGTCATGAGAAAACTCGCTGTTTTGGCAACGACTCTTTTAGGATGGCTTGCGGCAGGTTGCGACCGGCAGGGAAACAGTCCGGCGGACCTGTCTTCCGCGAAGCTTCCCGATCTGGAACAGCTGAACAGCAGTATCACCCGTGAGGTTGACAGCCTTGCCTCTTACACGCTTCGGAGCGGGGTGGGCAATTTGGGACACCGATCGGAAGCACATGAGGCTGCTTCTAGCACGGAGTGGATACGCATAAAACTGGAGAAGGAAACGGCTTTTGATCAGATTATTCTCGTTCCTGCCATCTGGAGGGATACCAGCATCGGCTTCCGCGCCGAAGGATTCCCGGTGAAATTCAGGATTCTCGCGGGAAGGGAAGGTGACCCGGGAAAGGAAATCGCACGTGTTGACTCCCCTCTAGGTCTGCTCCCCAGGATTGCGCCGTTTGTGATTGATGTTCCGCGAACCAACGCGGATTGGGTCTCTGTCGAAGCTCTAGAACTTTCGACGCGGGCATGGGACGGAAAGTTCGTTTTCCAGCTTTCCGAGGTCTTTGTCTTTGATGGCGAGGAACCTGTCTCTTTGCACTGTGAGGTGACTGCATCTTCCACATCCGCAAACGAGGGCAGAATACGCACACCTGATAACCTTGTGGACGGTTTCGTGCCCTACCTGATGAATTCCCGCGAAGGCGCGCCAAGCATGGCAATGCTCAGCGGCATAGGCATCGGCGCGCGTCCGTATTTTACCGTAGATTTGGGCGCTGTTCGTCCCATCAATCGCATTCATCTTCACGAGATCGAACTGCGTGACAACGTCCCCCAGACGGCAGCGGATGGTCTTGGTCTTCCGAGTCATCTGGTTATCGAAGGTTCGAAGGATGCCGACTTCAAGGATCCGGAAGTGCTGGTTGAATATCGCATGGAGTCCCCGCAAAACTCTGGACCCATCATTATGCTCCGTTTTCCTGAAACCGAGTGTCGTTACATCCGCTTCGTGGCGGAAAAGCCCTATATAAATGACTGGGCCGCAACAACAGGAACCCAATACGGCTTTGCTGAAACCGAAATTTTTTCAGGGGGCATCAACGTTGCATTAAGCGCAAAGGTGTCTGGAAATTTCGGAATGTTGAGCCCTGATAGATCCCTTTCCGCGGTAACTGACGGGAGGAACCTTTATGGGACTATCCTGCCGACAAGGCAGTGGCTGGGAGAATTAGCGAGGCGTCATGATCTGGCAGCCCTCCACCCCTTGGTGGCTGCGGAGCTGGAGGATCGATATGCGAAGCAGAAGGTGAAACTGAGGATCATGGGATGGGTCGCTGGGCTGCTTGCTGCGGGTCTTATTTTCACAATTCTAGTCGAACGGATTATTAGGATGCGTCATATCGCCACGTTACGGGAAAAAATCGCCGCCGATCTTCACGATGAGTTGGGTGCGAACCTGCATACCATCGGGCTCCTTAGTGATCTTGCCGCCGAGTCGGCAGATGATCCTGAGGAAATGGCAAAGCTTCATCGCCGCATCCGCTCTGAAACCGAAAACTCCGCCACCGCCGTGCGGCATTGCACCGACATGATCAGCGCGAAGGGGATGTATATAGATTTCATGGGCGACATGCAACGTGCATCCCGACGCATTATGGCAAGGTTGGATCACCATATATCCGTTTCCGGGGAAGAGCTCTTCGCAAAACTGGAACCCCGTACAAAGGCCGGGCTATTCCTTTTTTACAAGGAATGCTTGGTCAATATCAGCAAGCACTCGGGGGCCACGGAATACCGGACCCATCTTGCGGCAGAAAAGAATAGGGTTGTGATGACCATCAGTGACAACGGGCGCGGACTGCCGGGACCCGACGATTCAGAAATCCCCGCCTCCCTGCGGCGCCGTGCGCGCCTGCTTGGTGCCAAGGTGACCGCCACCAGTCTCCCGAATGAGGGGACTTGCATCAAGTTGGACTTGAAGACGACCCTGTGGAGAAGGCTTTTCAGAAAGATAAAACCATGACGTCAAAAATCAGAATCATGATGGTCGAGGATCATCCCGAGTTCCGCGAAATCGTGGAAATGGCGGTTGGAAAAGAAGAGGGCATGGAGATCACCAGCCAATTTGGCACTTCCGAGCGCGCCCTGCGCAGTCTCCGGAATCTTCGGACCGCGGATATCCCGGATGTTGTTTTGCTCGATCTCAGACTCCCCGGCATGGACGGTTTGGAGGCCCTCGGGTTTTTCAGGGCTTCCCTTCCTGATGCGCGTATCGTCATCCTCACCCAATCTGACTGCGAAGAGGATGTGCTGAAATCCATCATGATGGGTGCCGACGGCTATCTGCTGAAATCCTCCACGCTCCGACAACTTGTGCAAGGTATCCGGACCGTCGTCTCCGAGGGGGCCATCATTGACAGCAAACTGGCGGGTTTCATGTTGAAAACTTTTAGGACGAAACTTCCAAAAAACCAGATCTCAGATGTTCTTACCGAAAGGGAAATCGAAACCCTGGTTCTGCTTGCGGACGGGCTTTTAAAAAAGGAAATCTCTGAGCAACTCGGAATCAGCGTGAGCACGGTTGTCACCCATGTGACCCACATTTACGAGAAGCTCCGAGTAAAGAACGCTCCTGCCGCTGTGGCGAAAGCCTTCCATCTCGGCATCCTCCCAGCGGATACCGGCGATTGAAGAGCAAGCGGTGACACTGCACAACTATCCTGATGCGCGCATATTACTGCCACCATCTGACGGATTTTGGTTACTCAATTTGGAGCGGTGATGATTTTAAAGACCCGTCGCTCATCTGCCTGCAATGCTGCGCTTCCGTTATCTTTACTAAGTCTCGGTGCGGGAGAGTTCATGATACGGTATAGCATTCCGTCGTGGTAGCGGCTTAGTAATGCCGGATGGATGTAGTATTTCCGACAGGTCGCCTTGGTGTGATTGAGTCTTTCAGCGGTAGAGGCGATAGCTTGATTGATCGCTTTGGTTCTCTCGGTTTTGGATGTGGCTGGAATTGCCGCCTTGAGTGCTCGAGCGCAGAGCACGGTTGCTTTCCATGTACGGAATTGTTTCGCAGTGAAATCCCCGTTGGTGACTTCTTTCAACCATTCATTCACATCTGATGAATTGATGTCGTGGAGTTCTCCGTTTTCGTTCTCGTAGCGGAATAAATGTTGGCCCGGTAGATCTTGGAGAGCCTCAACAAGACCCACCAGACTGCGATCCTCGACTTCCGCTTCGTGAGGCTGGCCAGATTTTCCGCGGAAACGTAATACGATGTTACCATTTTCGGTTTCTTTGGCGTGCTTGGAAAGTAGCGAGGATAACCCGTAGCTTTGATTTTCTTTCTCATATCGTGCGTTTCCGATCCGATAGCCTGTTAGGTCCATGAGACACACGATGCCTGCGATGACCCTCTCACGATCCAGCGTGGTATGTGTGAGTGACTTGCGATAATGGGAGCGTATTTTCGGAAGGTTCATCGCGAATTCCGGAAGGACTGCGAATTTTAGATTCGCCGCATGTTCATGCCAATCAGGATGATAGCGATATTGTTTCCGTGATCGGGCATCTAAGCCGGTCGCTTGGAGATGGCCATTGGGTTTCATGCATATCCATACATCCGCGTATGCGGGAGGTATGACGAGAGAGAGGATGCGCTTTTTTTCAGATGCCGAATCCAAAAGCGACCCATCCGGGCGTTTGAATAAAAATCCTTTCCCTCGTTTCACACGTGTGTATCCCGGCATGTGGTCGGATGTATAAATCAATCCGCGGGGTATCGAGTTTGATGTTGGTGCCGGCGTGCTCATGATAATTTCTGAAGCCACGTAGCGTTCGATATGCCATAAAACATAACGAGCTTAACCTTCGGAAAGACTAAGCTCGGTTTTGATATAACGTTTTCGCAGAGTGCAATTTGCATCTAACACATGACATTCTGCCTCATGTTTTGCTAATCCTCAGACTTCGAGTGAAGAAATTTACGTCCAGCTGTAATCACTCAATCTGCAGCTTTTTCCTTCGCTTTATTTGCTGCTAAGGATGACGCGATGGAAGCGCGTTGTTTGCTGATCAGTGCTTTGACGTCCGCAGGGAGATCAGTGCAATTGAGTTTGTCATCGTAATCAGCGAGAGCAACCGTTTCTCCTCTGATACATTCTTCCAGTATGGCTTCACCATCATGATCTGGAGTAAGTGTGTCCTTTACGGAGATCCAGATCTGATGGGCTTTTGCCGCAATACTGCTTCCTTTATCAGGGGTTCCGCCATGCTGGGAGATCGCTTGTTTGAGTTCGTGGCCAAAAGCGCGGCGCATTTCGCTTTGCTTTTTGAAGAAGCTTACAAGAGAAGGGTGCCCTTCGGCTCTTTCAGCAGCTACTTTAAAACCCTCCTCCGCGTCATAGGCTTTAGTAAGGAGATCATTGAGGCATTCGTTAATTTTTTCGTTTTTCATAGTCCCTTACTTTTGCAGTTTGCGTTCCAAATAAATTCTTGGTTCGGAAAACCGATCATCTCCCTGATACAAAAACTTCGAAGATGATGCCCATCTTATCACCGGTGAAGAAGATACGGAAAATTCTACAAGGCCAGAGTGATGAGAGGGAAGGGGCGTTGTCACATCCCTTGATCGAAAAATGTGAATTCTGATACTTTTATTCATACTGCCATTGACCGATTCGCATTGTCGTAGGAAGAGTGATGGGGGATGAGAAAAATTGGAAAACTAACAGTGATTGGCAGCGGACCTTCGGCTCTTTACTTTTTAAATCACCTTTCAGAAGGAATACCAGATTTGCGGGATTCCATCGATTCGATAGTCATTTTTGAGAAGACTGCATTAGCGGGATATGGGATGCCCTACCATCCGGAGACAACGGATCGATACAACCGCGCCAACATTTCGTCCGAGGAACTCCCGCATCTGCCAGAGAAGTTCGCGTCATGGCTGCAAAAGAGAGACCGCGAGGAGCTTGCTAGATGGGGTATTGAGAAAGAAGAAATCAGCGAGTCAGAAGTCTATGGTAGATTAGCACTTGGAGAATATTTCCATAATCAGTTTGAGGTTTTGGTTACTCGCCTGCAAGAAGCTGGAATTCCTGTGGATGTTTTCACTTCATGCGCGGTGAAGGATATTGAGGATGATCCGGAAAAAGACAGGATCCGGATTTTTACGGACACCGGCACATCTCAGGATTTCGATACCGTAGTCATTGCGACAGGACATTTCTGGCAGGCTCACGATAAGCCATCGGAAGGGTTTTACAGCTCACCGTGGCCTATTTTCAAATTTCTCCCCAACGATGGGGAATTTCTAAACCACTCAGTCGGGACACTTGGGGCCTCTCTTAGCGCTTTTGATGTCATCTCATCACTAGCGAATCGCCACGGGTTATTCGAGGAAACAAATGTCGGCATGAGTTACCAACCTTATGACGGAACCGAAAATTTCGAACTGGTGATGCACTCTTCAGAAGGTTGGCTACCTCACCTCCAATGGGATCAGGTCCAACCTTTACGTAAGATTTATCGGCATATTTCCAGAGAAAAACTTCTGTCTCTACGAGAGAAAAATGGTTATTTGCGGTTAGAGAATTATTTTGATCAAGTTTGCAGGCCAGCTTTGAGGGAGGCATTTCTCAAGGACGAATTGCATCAGGTGGTAAAGTTAATTAGCGATCCATCATACGGAATCGAAGAGTTTGTCGAAGAAATGACCGAACGACACCAATATGCGGATCCGTTCGAGGGAATGCGTCAGGAATTCGGCAAAGCTAGGGACTCAGTGGAAAATCATCATCCTATTCATTGGAAAGAGACTTTAGACGATCTCATGTATTGCCTGAACTACCACGCTGAACTTTTGCCAGCGGAAGATCATATGCTTTTCAAAAAAATCGTGAGCCCATTTCTGATGAACGTCATTGCCGCCATGCCGCTCCAATCTGCAAAGATGTTACTGGCGTTACATGAAGTGCAGAAAGTCCGACTCGTCGCGGGAAAAGTGAAAATCCAAGGTGCAGGTAAAGAATCGGGGACGACGCGAGTCACCGTAGAGGACGAGCATGGAAGCAAAGAGATTGAATACCGAATGTTCATCGATTGTAGCGGTCAGAAACCCATCGAAATTGAAGTTTTCCCTTTTCATTCATTGGCAGAAAATGGATCGGTTCGGGATGCACGCGCGGATTTCTTGGATCAAAAGAAGGCTGAAGAAATCGATGCAGATAAGCGAATGTCCGAGGAGGGTGTATCAAAACTCCGAATTGGCGGTATCGATATTGATGCTGCTTATCGTGTCATCAGCAAAGACGGTCTGGCTAATCCGCGGATTCATGATCTTTCTTTCCCGCATACCTCGGGGCTACGTCCCTACTCCTATGGGCTTCAAGCATGTAGCGCAACGGCTGGAATCGTTGTCAATCATTGGTTAGAAGCCATAAAAACCCATGGACCTGAAAACAGTAATTTGACGGAGGTGAGCAAGAATTATCACGACCTATGAATTCAGGGCTGCTGGTAAACTCCGTATTTAAATTTCCCAGAAAATAAAGGCTTCTAAGATGTCAATGAGGCCAAACCCGCAATTCGTGATTTTTTTCAGAAAAAACTTAAAAAGGTCTTGTCAGATTGATCGGGATGAATAGAGTCCCGCCCCCCACAGCGAGGCTGACCGGCACAAAAAAAGCCGTCAATCAGCCACAATACAGGGAAATTATCGGGTGCAGCTCCGGAAAAAAGCGATTGCGGGTTATAAAAACCCCGTCTTCGTGCCGGTTTGTCCCAAACACTCTTTTCAAGACAATCCAGAAACACGAAGGAAATCATGCCGACCATTAATCAGCTCGTTCGCAAAGGACGCCACGTTCCAGTCGAGAAGTCGAAATCGCCTGCTCTCGTCAACTGCCCTCAGCGCCGCGGCGTTTGTCTCCAGGTCATGACCCGGACACCAAAGAAGCCCAACTCTGCGCTACGTAAAGTCGCCAAAGTGCGTCTTACTAACGGCTTTGAAGTCATCGCCTACATCGGTGGTGAAGGACACAACCTCCAAGAACACTCAATCGTCCTCGTTCGCGGTGGCCGGGTGAAAGACCTTCCAGGTGTCCGTTACCACATTGTTCGTGGTTCACTCGACACCCTCGGAATCGATAAGCGCCGTCAAGCACGCTCCAAATATGGTGCGAAACGTCCAAAACCGGGTGCAGTAGCCGCTCCAGTCAAGAAGAAGAAGTAATTTTCCTAATCCCTAACCTTTTCATTTTATGCCACGTCGCAAAAGAATCTTCACCAAACCGGATCGCCGCGATCCACGTTACGACAGCCCCGTTGTCGGCCACCTCATCACCAAAGTCATGCAGGACGGCAAACGTTCGCTCGCTCAACGCATCGTTTACGCTGCGATCGATCGCGCCAACGAAGGGACCGATACGGTTGATCCTCTCGAGGTCATCACCCGTGCCGTTGAAAACTCCAAGCCACGCGTTGAGGTTAAGTCCCGCCGCGTAGGTGGTGCAACTTATCAAGTGCCGCTCGAAGTCGATCCAGATCGCTCCGAGTCCCTCGCCATGCGCTGGCTCGTCACTTACGCACGTAACCGCAAAGGCACTCCGATGCACGTTGCGCTTGCAAACGAAATCAAAGACGCCGCCAACAACCAAGGTGCCGCCGTTCGCAAACGCGACGACGTTCACAAAATGGCCCAAGCCAACCGCGCCTTCGCCCACTTCCGCTTCTAAGTTTACCCTCAGAAATTCCTCTTGAACCCCAACCATCCAGATCGTCCTTATACGCTTGAGCGGACCCGTAATATCGGGATCGCTGCGCATATCGACGCAGGGAAGACCACTCTCACCGAGCGGATTCTTTTCTACACCGGGATGATTCACAAAATCGGTGAAGTGCACGATGGTGCAGCCACCACCGATTGGATGGAACAAGAGCGCGAGCGTGGCATCACGATCACCTCCGCAGCCGTCACCACTGAATGGTGGCAGCACAATGAGGACAACGTCACCAAGCTTTTCAACGAAGAGAAACACCGCATCAACATCATCGACACTCCCGGACACGTGGACTTCACTGCTGAAGTGGAGCGTTCCTTACGGGTTCTTGACGGTGCAATCGTGGTTTTCTGTGGTGTCGCCGGCGTTCAACCACAAACCGAAACTGTCTGGCGCCAAGCTACCAAATACAACGTCCCGCGCATCGTCTTCGTTAACAAGATGGATCGCACCGGAGCCGACTTCGAACGCGTCGTTTCCGAGATCAAAGAAAAACTCGGCGCAAACGCCGTCCGCATTCTCATTCCAATCGGCGCCGAAGACGGCCTGAAAGGTCAGATCGATGTGGTTAACCAAAAAGCCGTTTATTACTCAGACGACGATCAGTTCGGATCCACCTACACCGTCAAAGAGCTCGATGCCGATCAACTAGTGATCGCAAAAGCCGCTTACGCCGAACTCGTTTCCACCACCGCAGATTGCGATGAAACTCTCGGGGAGAAATTCCTCATGGAAGAGGAAATCAGCCTCACCGATCTCAAACAAGCCATCCGCCGCGCCACCATTGCTAACAAGCTCATCCCGGTAGCCGGCGGTTCCGCTTTTAAAAACAAAGGCGTTCAATACCTTCTCGACGCCGTCATCGATTACCTTCCTTCTCCGCTCGACATCCCATTCACCAAAGGAATGGATCCGGATAACCACGAGAACATCATCGAGCTTCCAACCACCGACAACGCGAAATTCACCGCGCTCGCCTTCAAACTCTGGGCAGACAAATTTGTCGGTAAACTCGTTTTCTTCCGCGTTTACTCCGGCGTCATCCGCAAAGGCGACACGGTTTACAACCCACGCACTCGCAAATCCGAGCGCATCGGCCGCTTGATCCGCATCCAAGCAGACGAACACAAAGACATCGATGCCTGCTTCGCCGGTGATATCGCTGCAATGGTCGGCATCAAAAACGCCACCACCGGTGACACCCTCGCCGCCGAAGGACACGACGTCGTCCTTGAGCCACCAACTTTCCCTGAGCCAGTCATTTCGATGGCCGTCGAGCCAAGAACCAAGGCCGACCAAGAAAAACTCGCCCTCGCTCTCGCCCGCCTCTCCGAGGAAGACCCGACCTTCATGGTCAAAACCGATGAGGAAACCGGCCAGACCATCATTTCCGGAATGGGTGAACTTCACCTCGAAATCATCGTCGATCGCATCAAACGCGAATTCAAGGTCGATGCAAACACCGGTGCACCACAAATCACTTACCGTGAGACCATCACCAAAGCCGCTGGCGGCGAAGGCAAGCTGGTCAAACAATCGGGCGGCCGCGGACAATACGGCCACGTTATTCTCTCCATCAAACCGAACGAAGCCGCTAAAGGCATCACGGTTGAAAACAAAACCATCGGCGGCTCCATCCCGAAAGAATACATCAACGCATGTATCAAAGGCTGTCGCGAAGCGACCACCAACGGTGTCATCGCCGGCTACCCAGTTATCGACGTCCATGTCGATATCCTCGACGGCTCTTACCACGACGTGGATTCCAACGAAAACGCTTTCACCATGGCTGCAATCTTCGCCATGCGTGACGCTTTCAAAAACGCCGGCCCTATTCTTCTTGAACCCATCATGGCTGTCGAAGTCTCCACTCCGGACGACTACCAGGGCGATGTCATGGGCGACCTCAACCGCCGCCGCGGACAAATCCAGCATATGGAGTCCAAAGGTTCCTTTTCTGTGGTCAGTGCCAAAGTTCCTCTTAAGGAAATGTTTGGTTACTCCACCGCCGTCCGCACCCTTTCTTCAGGACGCGCTTCCTACTCCATGACACCTTCTCACTTCGAACAAGTTCCCAACTCCATCGTTGAGGAAATCGCTATCGATCGTGTTGCCTAATTCTATACCAATCACCTCACAACCAACTACCACCTCAATCCCATGTCAGCTCAGAAAATCCGGATCCGCCTGCGTGCCTTCGACCATCGTGCTATCGATCGCTCGGCTCTTGAAATCGTGGAGACCGCAAAGCGCACCGGCGCACGTGTTGCTGGTCCTATCCCGCTTCCGACTCGTATCGAAAAATTCAGCGTTAACCGTTCGGTTCACGTTAACAAAAAATCCGCTGAACAATTCGAAATCCGTACCCACAAGCGCGTTCTCGACATCGTCGATCCAACCGCTCGCACCGTCGATGAGCTCAAAAAACTCAACCTGCCAGCAGGTGTCGACATCACCATCCGTATATAGGCGTTGCTCTGACCCCGCATCTTAAATTTCAAATCTCAAATTTCTAATCTCTATGTCACTAGGACTCATCGGCAAAAAAATCGGCATGACCCGCATCTTCGATAAAGAAGCGGGCTCCAGCATTCCTGTTACCGTCATCGACGTTACAGGCAACACGATCCTTCAGACCAAAACTCCCGAAACCGACGGTTACACCGCCGTTCAGGTTGGTTTCGACGATCAAAAAGAATTCCGCGTCAACAAACCCGATCTCGCACGCTTCAAAAAAGCAGGCTCAGCTCCGAAACGCCGCGTTCAGGAATTCCGTTTCGAAAACGGCACCGAAGTTCCTAGCGAACATCCCGGTCTCGCCCTCTTCGAAGCCGGTCAATTCGTTGACGTCATCGGTAACACGATCGGTCGCGGTTTCCAAGGTGTTGTCAAACGCCACAAGTTCAGTGGTCAGCCAATGGCACACGGTCACATGATGCACCGCCGTTCCGGCGCCATCGCTGCCGGATCCACACCAGGCCGCGTTTGGAAAAACCAAAAAATGCCAGGTCACATGGGAACCACCAAATCGACCGTGCAAAATCTTAAAGTCATCGCCGTGCGCGAGGAAGACGGTGTCATCCTCGTTTCCGGTTCCGTCCCAGGCGCCAAAGGCTCCTACCTCACGATCCGCGCAGCTAAGAAAAAGTAAGCTGCTAATCCGTCCACTTAATCCCTTTAACTGAAACTTTCCGCCATGTCAGCAAAAGCCTTCACAGCCGCAGATGCCGAAGCCGCAAATCTTGTCCTCATTGGTGAGGACAAAGGCCGCCAAGCCGTCCACGACCTCATCACCGCCTACCGTGCGAACCGCCGTTCCGGCACCGCACACACCAAAACCCGTGGTGAAGTCCGTGGTAACAACAAGAAAATCTACAAACAAAAAGGCACTGGTAACGCCCGTCACGGCGACAAACGCGCCCCGATCTTCGTCGGTGGTGGTGTTGTCTTCGGCCCACGCAACCGCTCCTATGCGAAAAGCGTTCCGAAGTCCGTCCGCAAACTCGCTCTCCGCCGCGTGTTGGGTGACCTGACCCGTGCTGAAAGAATCTTCACGGTTCCTTCCTTCGGCATCACCGATGGCAAAACCAAATCCTTCGTCGCAGCCGTCAACGCGATCACTCCTGCAGATCGTAAAGTTCTCTTGGTTGGTAACTTCGACGACAACACCAAACTCGCCGGCCGCAACGTCGGTTGGGCACAATTGGTAACTCCTACCGATATCAACGTGGAGCAAATGCTCCTCGCCAAAGTCATCATCCTCGTGGGTGATGCCGTCTCGATCCTCGCCCAGCGCACCGCCTAATCCCTTTAACGATCTAAATTTACGACCATGAAAGACATCTACCAGGTCATCAAAAACGTCCGCCTTAGTGAAAAGGCCTCACTGCTCCAGGAGCAGAACAATGAGGTTGTTCTCGAAGTCGACCGTAACGCCAATAAGCTCGAAATCAAACAAGCGGTTGAGACCATTTTTGATAAAAAGGTTATCAAAGTCCGCACAGCAAACTACGACGGTAAAGTCCGCCGCAAACGCCGTGCAGACCAAGGCCGTACCGCCAGCTACAAAAAAGCCATTGTCCGCCTCGCGGATGGTGAATCCCTCGACCTCATCTAAGCCAGCATCCCCGCCTTCCGGTGGGAATCAAAACGAAACCAA
>JAZKIL010000025.1:12436-55667 GCA_040384845.1 Verrucomicrobiota bacterium
TTAACGTCAGCGAGTCATGCCACTTAAAACTTTCAAGCCTAACACACCATCCGAGCGCTATAAGGAGCTTCCGTCTTTCGACGAAATCACCAAAAGCAAACCGGAGAAGTCCCTTCTCACCCCGCTCAAGCGCTCAGGTGGTCGGAACAACACCGGACGCATCACAACCCGTCACATCGGTGGTGGTCACAAACGTCACTATCGCTTGGTCGATTTCAAACGTAACAAACTCAACGTCGAAGCCACAGTGCTCGGCATTGAATACGATCCGAACCGTACCTGCCGCATCGCCCTTCTTCAATACAAAGACGGAGTCAAATCCTATATCCTCGCTCCTGCCGGCTTAACCGATGGTGACAAAGTGATCGCAGGTGCAGACGTCGCTCCAAAAGTGGGTAACGCCATGCCACTCGGCAAAGTGCCACTCGGAACAGAAATTCACAACATCGAGCTCCTTCCAGGTAGCGGTGGTAAAGTCGCTCGTTCCGCAGGTCAAAGCGCCGTCCTTTCCAACCGTGACGGCGGTTGGGCTCTCGTCAAAATGCGCTCCGGAGAAATCCGCCGCTTCCACGAAGCCTGCTTCTGCACCATCGGTGTCGTCGGTAACCGCGATCACATGAACGAAGTTTCCGGCAAAGCTGGCCGCACACGCTGGCAGGGTGTCCGCCCGACAGTCCGCGGTATGTGTATGAACCCTGTGGATCACCCGAACGGTGGTGGTGAGGGTAAATCCAAGTCCGGTGGTGGTCGCCAACACTTGCTCTCACCATGGGGTCACGCCAAAGGTCAGAAGACCCGCAAACGTAAGAAAACCACCAGCGTTTTCATCGTCGAGTCGCGCCACAAAAACAAGACCAAGTAATTCCTTTTAGAACCTTTAACTTAAATTAGATATGCCACGTTCCCTCAAGAAAGGCCCATTCGTCGACCAAAAGCTTCTCGCTAAAATCGACGCCGTTGCCGAAGCCGGTTCCGATCGTAAACCGATCAAAACCTGGTCGCGCAAATCCATGATCACTCCAGACTTCGTGAGCCACAACTTCTCCGTCCACAATGGCAAGACTTTCGTCCCCGTCTACGTGACCGAAAACATGGTGGGCCACAAACTCGGCGAATTCGCTCCGACCCGTATCTTCCGTGCTCACGGTGGTATCGGTAAGAAATAATCCGCTTCAGCAAACGACATCTACTCCTAGAAATGTTCACCTCCACTCATACACGTTGCATTGCCGCCGCCTTCGGGCTGCTCGCAATCACCGTGCCGTGCCATGGAGAAGAGAACGTTTCCGCAGAGCAACTGAAAGCAACCGTCGCCCAACTCCAAGAGCAGAACCGCACCTTGCAGCTCGCTCTCGTAGAAGCAAACCTGGCTGAAAAGAATTCCAGCGAACAACTTAACCAAGTTCGCCAGCGTCTCGAAGCCCTCGGTAAAAACCTTCTCGACGGAGGCGACGATCGCCTGATCCAAGCCGCAGCAGATTTGGAGATCGCCAACGAGCGCACCACCGGTCTCGAAGCCTCAGCCGCTAAACTTTCAGTCAGCGTCCAAGACTATCTCCGCCAGGCAGTCGTTTCGGATCCTGAAGCAAGAGTTCGTGTCGAAACAGCTATGAGAGAGCTTGACTCTCTCAGCGGTCTCCGCCAGAAACCCCTCCCCGACATCCGGATCGGCAACCTCCAGCAGGCACGGATCGTCAGTCTCGACCAAGAATCTGGAATGCTTGTCCTTAACCTAGGGGAAACCCAAGGCGCAAAAATCGGAATGACCTTCCGCCTCATGCACGGACAACAACCCTACGGAAAAGCCATCCTCGCGGATGTCCGTAAGGGGATCTCCGGTGCATTCGTCGAGCAAATCGACTCTAAAGATCACACACCTCGCCTCGGCGATATCGCCGTCCTCCTTACCCAAAACTAAGTTTCACTAACTCTCACCAAACCGCCGACCATGGAAGTCACCAGCACCACTAAATTTGTCCGTCTCTCGCCTAAAAAAGCGCGTGACGTCGCCCGCGAGATTCAAGGACTCCCCGTTTCGAACGCTCTCGATATCCTTACCTTCACTCCAAAAAAGGCTGCGCAACTTATTGCGAAGACTCTCAAGACTGCCATTGCGGATGCGGAAAACAATTTCTCCCTGGACACCAGCACTCTCGTGATCAAACAAGCGGTCATCGGTGCCGGCCCAACCCTTCGTCGTTTCATGCCACGTGCTAAAGGCTCTGCCGGCGCGATCCTCAAACGCACCTCCCACATCTCCATCACCCTCGTCGGTGCAGCTCCGGAAAAGAAAAAGCGCGCTCCTAAAAAAGCCGCAGCTAAAAAGTCCGATGCGCCAGCCGCCGAAGAAACCGCTGCTGCCACTGAAGCCGCTACCGCATAATTCACTCATCTAACACTCTCCACCTAACACCATGGGCCAAAAAGTAAATCCGATCGCCTTCCGTCTCGCCGTCAATAAAGACTGGCGCTCAAAATGGTATGCCGCAGGCAAAGACTACACCAACAAACTCCACGAAGACCTCGCTATCCGCGGATACTTCAAAGGTAAATTGGTCAATGCAGGTCTTGCTCGCGTTATCATTGAGCGTGCATGGAACAGTGTCCGCGTCACCCTCCACTCCTCACGTCCAGGCTTGATCATCGGTCGCCAAGGAAAAGAGATCGAGGTCATGACTGCTGAGATCCAAAAAATCTGCAAAGACTCCCAAGTCAAACTCGACATCCTCGAAATCCGCAAGCCTGAGCTCGATGCTCAACTTGTCGCCGAGCAAATCGCCATCCAACTTGAGCGTCGTATCGCTTTCCGCCGCGCCATGAAACGCTCCATCCAAACCGCCATGGAATTTGGCGCAGAAGGAATTCGCGTTCGTTGCGCAGGCCGCCTCGGTGGTGCGGACATCGCTCGTGCTGAAAGCTACCGCGAAGGCAAAGTGCCTCTCCAAACTCTCCGCGTTCCTCTCGACTACGGCTTCGCAGAAGCCCGCACCGTTTACGGAATCATCGGCGTGAAATGCTGGGTCAACAAAAAAGAAGACGACGGCCGCCAAGCCCCGGAACGCAATGATCGTGGAGATCGCGGCGACCGTGGAAATCGTAACAACAACCGCGGAGACCGTGGTGGTGATCGCCGCCAAGGTGGTGGTGGTCGTCCAGACAACCGCTCACAAGGCGCACCTTCCGCTCAATAATTTCAAAGCCTAACAAGCCCTCATTTTAAACATAACTTTCACAAGGAGAAATAAGCCATGCCTTTGATGCCCAAAAGAACCAAGTTCCGCAAGAGTCACCGCGGATCACGCGCCGGTAATGCCCAGCGCGGAACCACCGTCGCCTTCGGTGACTTCGGACTCCAAACTCTCGAGCGCGGTTGGCTCACCACCCGCCAAATCGAAGCCTGCCGTGTTGCGATCAACCGCTCACTCAAACGGAAAGGCAAAGTCTTCATCCGGATCTTCCCACACAAATCCATCACCCGCCGTCCCCCGGAAACCCGGATGGGTAAAGGTAAAGGCGCTGTCGATACCTGGGTATCGGTCATCCGCCCTGGCAACATGCTTTTCGAAGTTGCCGGTGTTCCAGAATCCGCCGCACGCGAAGCGATGCGCCTTGCTTCCTACAAGCTTGGTTTCCGCACCCGCCTCGTGACCCGTAACCCGCACCAATAACCTTTTAAACTGATAAACACCATGGCCATTTCTAAAGCCAAAGACATCCGCGAACTCTCTGCTGACGAACGCCTCAAACGCCTTCGTGATCTCAAACAAGAATCCATGAACCTGCGCCTCCAACGCGCGGCGGGGACTCTTGAAAACTCAGCCCGCTTCAAACAAGTGCGCCGTGAGATCGCACAAATCCTCACTATCACCACCGAGAAGGCCTGAGCTGTTAGCTAACCGCCTACCCATTCTAACCGATCCATCATTATGAGCGAATCATCCCAGGAAGCCACAACGGCAGTTCACAAACGCAAAACCCGCGTTGGTGTCGTCATTTCCAATAAAATGGAAAAAACCATCGTCGTCGAACACGTTGCCCGCGTTCCTCACCCGAAATTCAACAAGATCGTCAAGCGCTCCAAGAAATACTACGTGCACGACGAAAAGAGCGAGGCCGCCATCGGCGACCGCGTTCGTATCATCGAAACCAAGCCGGTATCCAAACTCAAGCGTTGGGCACTTGCTGAAATTCTCACTCACTAAACCCGGCTCATCCGGATTCTAATCTCTAATC
The DNA here is from genome assembly GCA_040384845.1 of Verrucomicrobiota bacterium. Classification (GTDB taxonomy): domain Bacteria; phylum Verrucomicrobiota; class Verrucomicrobiia; order Verrucomicrobiales; family Akkermansiaceae; genus Luteolibacter. The sequence goes on from JAZKIL010000025.1 coordinate 16,670, forward strand.
CTAATTTCTAACTTCTTAAGCCATGATCCAGATGGAAACCAAGCTCGCCGTTGCTGATAACACCGGTGCACGCACAGCAAAAATGATCGGAGTTCTCGGTAAACGCAGCCGCTCCGCCCGCCTCGGTGATATCATCACCGCTCACATCCGCGATTCCATTCCAACCGCTTCCGTCAAAAAAGGCAGCGTCGTGAAAGCGGTTATCGTGCGCACCTCTTATCCTGTCCGTCGTCCAGATGGATCGGTTCTTCGCTTCGATTCCAACGCCATCGTCATCATCGACAAAGACAACAACCCACGCGGCACCCGTATCTTCGGACCCGTTGCCCGTGAACTTCGTGAAAAACAATTCATGAAGATCGTCTCCCTCGCACCCGAGGTTCTCTAATCCAATTCCAACGATCCCACTTTCATGAGCAGCATCAAGACACACGTCAAAAAAGGCGACCAAGTCGAAATCATCTCCGGTAACCACAAAGGCAAACAAGGCACCGTCCTTAGCATCAACGCCGTCAAAGGCCAAGTTGTTGTCGAAGGTGGTCGCACTGTCCAAAAGGCAGTTCGCCGTTCCGAAGCGGATCCCGATGGCGGCATCAAAACCGTCAACGCTCCCGTCCATATCTCCAATGTAAAAAAACTGGGCTAAGCCACCGCAAGGAGGCCGCCCGCGCTTAAGCGTTAAACACAAACCACGCGCTGACCCGCTAAAACAAAATGAGTACACCAGCACTACTGCAACACTACAAAGACAAGGTTGTGCCGAACTTGACCAAGAAGCTCGGTTACACCAATCCGCATCAAGTCCCTAGACTTGAAAAAATCGTCGTCACTTCCTGCATGGGCAAAGCCCCGGACCGCAAGGTTGCAGTCGACGATGCCGTCACAGAAATTTCGAAAATCACCGGCCAAAAGCCTTCGATCACTTTCTCGAAAAAAGCTGTCGCTAACTTCAAACTCCGCGAGGGTGAAGCTCTCGGCGCACGCGTCACTCTCCGTGGCAGCCAGATGTGGGAATTCCTTCATCGCTTCATTCACGTCACCGCTCCTAACATTCGCGACTTCCGCGGGATTTCCTCAAAATCTTTCGATGGACGCGGTAACTATGCCTGCGGTATTTCCGATCAAACCATCTTCCCGGAAATCGAAATCGACCAAGTGAAACGCCAGATCGGTTTCGACCTGATCTTCGTTACTTCCGCCAACACCGACGCAGAGGGCCGCGAGCTTCTCATCGAACTCGGTATGCCATTCCGCGACCTCAAGAAAGCCGAAGGTGATGACACCGCCGCTCCAGCTGAACTTGCCACCGCATAACCCACGTAGAATTTAAAGGAAACCACATATTATGGCAGTTCTCACAGACCCTATCTCCGACTTCCTCACCCGCTTCAAAAACGCGGCTCGTGCAGGCAACGAAGAATTCACCGCCCCTTACTCCAAAATCAAAGAGGACATCGCTGAGATTCTCAAACAAGAGGGATACATCTGGAAATACGAAGTCGTCACCGGCGAACGCACTGAGCTCAAACTCAGCCCCAAGTTCGTTGATGGCCGTCCCGTCCTCACTGATCTCAAACGCGTTTCAAAACCTGGCCGCCGCCAATACGTCGGTTCTCAGGAAATCCCACGCGTCCTGTCCGGCCTCGGCATCTCTATCCTTTCGACCTCGAAAGGCGTAATGTCCGGTGCATCCGCAAAACGTCAGAAACTCGGCGGAGAAATCCTCGCCAACATCTGGTAATCCTTAAACTCGAACCTACTAACTATTATGTCACGAGTCGGACTCAAACCAATCTCTCTTCCTGAAAAGGTTGCCGTCAAAGTTGAAGGCAACACCGTCCTTGTCGAAGGCCCAAAAGGCAAACTCGACTTCGCGGTTCCTGCGGGAATCTCGCTCAAATCAGAAGACGGCACCGTTGTCGTCTCCCGTGCTACCGAGCAACGCGTGCACCGTGCCCTTCATGGCACCGTTCGCAGCATCGTCAACAACATGATCACTGGCGTTTCCACTGGATTCTCCAAAGATCTTGAAATCCACGGCGTCGGTTTGCGCGCTGCTGTTAAAGGAAAAGATCTCGATCTTTCCCTCGGCCGCTCCCATCCACTCCTTCACCCCATCCCGTCTGGTCTGACTGTCACAGTCAACGAAAACACCAAAATCAAGGTTGAGGGCATCGATAAACAACTCGTCGGTCAGTTCGCTGCCGAAGTTCGCGGTTTCTATCCGCCAGAGCCTTATAAAGGCAAAGGCGTCCGCTACTCAGACGAAAAAGTCCGCCGTAAGGAAGGTAAAAGCGTCGGCAAATAACCATAAACCATTTCTGTTTAATGAGCACTATCCAACGCAAAACTATCCGTCAACGGATCCACAGCCGTATCCGCCGCAAGGTGGTCGGCACCTCCGAGCGCCCGCGTCTCGCTGTCTATTTCTCGAACCAACATGTCTACGTGCAGTTGATCGACGATTCAGCAGGCCGCACGATCGCATCCGCTTCGACGATGGACAAAAGCTTCGAAGGCAACGCCTCCAACATCGCTACCGCCCAGAAGGTCGGTCAGTTGATCGCAGAACGCGCCAAATCCATCAACATCTCGGACGTGGTTTTTGACCGCGGCGGTCACCTTTATCATGGTAAGGTCAAAGCCCTTGCCGACGCAGCCCGCGAAGCCGGTCTTAAATTCTAATTTTACCTATCACATGGCTAATACTCCAGAAAACGAAGCCGCTGCGGCGGCCCCGGCACCTGCAAGCGCAGAAAATGTCACTCCATCATCTAACCAAGACTCCAGCGCACCACAACAACGCGGCGGATACCAAGGCGGCCAAGGTCGCGGTGGTTTCGGCGGCGGCGGTCAAGGCGGTGGTGGTCAAGGCGGCCAAGGCCGCGGTGGTCGTGGCGGCCCACGCCGTGAAGAACGTCAAGCATTGACCGATTCCGAAGGTAACGAACTCTCCGAGAAAGTCGTCTTCATCAACCGTTGTGCCAAGGTCGTAAAAGGTGGACGTCGTTTCTCCTTCTCCGCCCTAGTGGTTTGCGGAAACAAGCTCGGCAAAGTCGGTCTTGGTTTCGGTAAAGCCAACGAAGTTGCAGACGCTATCAAAAAGGCCAGCGAAGCAGCTCGTAAGGTTCTCAAACCGATGAGCATCGTTGACGGCACCATTCCTCACGAAATCTACGCCGAGTTCGGTGGTGGCAAAGTGCTCCTCAAACCCGCATCTCCCGGAACGGGAATCATCGCTGGTGGTGGTGTCCGCGCCGTTTGCGAAGCAGTCGGTATCCGCGACGTCCTCGCAAAATCGATGGGCTCTTCCAACCACGCCAACGTCGTCAAAGCCACTCTCAAAGCCCTTTCATCCGTCCGCACCCGTGACCAAATCCTTGGTTCCCGTGGTAAGAAGCAGAAGGAAAAAGCAATCTAATCTAACTGATCTGTCGGCTCCGGCGGATCTAACCAAATTACTAAAATGGAACTCCATAATTTAAAGCCAAACCCAGGCGCCAAACACCGTGTCAAACGTCTCGGTGCCGGTGAAAGCTCCGGTCAGGGTAAAACCGCCGGTAAAGGCAACAAAGGTCAGAAGGCTCGCTCCGGATCCGGCACTCGTGTTGGTTTCGAAGGTGGCCAGATGCCACTTCATCGTCGTCTTCCTAAGCGTGGTTTCAACAACTACGATTTCCGCGACAAGTTCATCGTCGTCAACGTAGGTGATCTCGATGATCGCTTCGACGCCGGTGCGACCATCGACGAAAAATCCCTCCGCGAAGTCGGCTTGGTCAATGGTCCTTGCGACAAAATCAAGCTTCTTGGCGACGGCGAAGTAGAGAAATCCTTCACCGTTACGTTCGATAAAGTCAGCGCAACCGCGAAGGCCAAAATCGAAAAAGCCGGTGGCAGCATCGTTGATCCTGCTCCCAAATCGTAAGCTCAAAGCCTGGCGGTTCTGACCGTCAGCAACACTGATTTAGGAGAGGAAGCCACGCGCTTCCTCTCCGTGTTATCAAAAGCAAGCATCGCCCATAAAAATCTAACAAGTTTTAAAGCGACCCCCTAGCTGGAATAAAATCAAAATTTATACTCTGAAGTTTTTCAAATATCATGATCTCCGCCTTCAAGAACACCTGGAATATCCCCGAACTCAGGGATAGGATTCTTTTCACCCTCGCCATCATCGTCATCGTTCGTCTGGGTGTGCACATCACCCTCCCGGGTGTCGATGCAACCGTTATCAAAGCATGGCTCGATTCCCTCGCTCAGAAAAGTCCCGCAGAGGCAGGTGGTATCACCGCAATCCTACAAGTCTTCTCCGGTGGCGGTTTGACCCAAGCCGGCTTGTTCGCCCTCGGAATCATGCCATACATCTCCGCATCGATCATGGTGCAGTTGATGACAGCCATCGTTCCTAAATTTTCAAAGCTCGCTCGTGAAGACGGCGGCCGCCAGAAGATCACTCAATACACTCGCTACATCACGATCGTGATCGCGATTGTTCAGGCTTACTTCGTAGCTCAGACACTCATCAATCCGGAAAATATCCCTTACATGCAGGGAATTGAAAAATTCGGTAAGCTCGTGCTCGATCCATCTCTAAACTGGGTGTTGCTTACCATGCTCACCCTCGTTGCCGGCACGATCTTGTTGATGTGGCTGGGTGACCAGATCACTGAAAAAGGCATCGGTAACGGCGTTTCCATTATCATCACCGTTAACATCATTTCCGCACTTCCTGGTGCATTGGTCCAAGCATGGAAATTCTTCACCGATAAAGGTGCTTGGGGTGCAATGCCTATGGTTTTGATGATCGCACTCCTGTTGTTTGTGATCGCCGCGACCATCGCTATCACTCAAGCCCAGCGCCGTATCGCAGTGCAATACGCCAAGCGTGTGGTTGGACGCAAACAGTTTGGTGGTCAGACCCAATACCTCCCACTTAAAGTGAACTATGCGGGCGTGATGCCCATCATTTTTGCAACCGCAGTACTATCGCTGCCGCCCATGATGTTGCAGTGGTTTTTCAAAGATCAAGGTTGGGCTAATACACTTTATAGCGAGTTAGTCGGCGGTGGAACTTGGTATTACATCCTCGGTGGTGTCGGTATCTTCCTCTTCTCATACTTCTGGGTCGCAATGATGTTCCAGCCTTCCCAAATCTCTGAAGACTTGAAGCGCAACGGTGGCTACATCCCAGGGGTTCGCCCGGGAAAACCCACCGCTGAATTCCTCGATTTCACCATGACCCGGCTCACCTTTGCAGGTGCTATTTTCCTCGCAGCACTGTTCTTCCTTCCTGCGGTCACTGGAAAAATTGTGGATCTTCCGCCTACTTCCTTGATCCTAACCTTCTTTGGTGGAACCTCACTTTTGATTATGGTCGGCGTGGTTCTTGACGTGATGCGTCAGGTTGAAACCCACCTCATCCAGAAGCATTACGACGGTTTCCTTAGAAAAGGAAAACTCAAAGGTCGTTATGATCGTCTTGGAAATACCGGCAACGCTGCATCACGCAACACGATTGTCTATCTCTGCACCGTCGCCGCCATCATCGTGGTGTTCGCTGCCGCTGCTTACCTTTACAACAGAACCAAGGGTTGATTTGGCGTTCACCGTTACGACGGATTCCGCTTCATCTGCCTCTTCCTGAGATTTTGATCCGATGAGAATCGTTCTTCTAGGTCCACCCGCCTCAGGAAAAGGCACACAAGGCCGGGCCATCGCTTCGCGGCTGGGCCTCAATTATCTGAGCACCGGAGCCCTGTTGCGGGAAGCGATTGAGAATCGCTGCGATCTCGGTCTTGCTGCCGAGCCCATTCTTGCCCGTGGCGGCTATCTGCCGGATGCCTTGATGGAACCCATCCTTGGAGAATGGTTAGATAGACATGATGCAAAGCACGGTTGGGTGTTAGACGGATTTCCTCGCAGCCTCGGCCAAGCACAATACCTCGATCAATGGCTGGACAAGCGCGGTAAGAAACTCGATCTCGCCATTGCTTTACTCGCTCCATACGGGGATTTGATCAGTCGCATTCGCAGCCGCGTCGAATGCCCGGATTGTCGCTGGTCTGGAAAAACCGATGAACTTGTCTCAGCAAATTGTCCGGTGTGTGGCGGCGCTGCAACCGCGCGCCAAGATGACGATGCTGAAAATTTCAAAAATCGTCATGCGGAATACACGGCCTATACGCTCCCAGCCATCGACTATTACCGCATAGCTGGTAATTTGTTCTCCGTTTCAGCGACCGATACCCGCGAGGCGATCTCCGCGGCCATTCTCTCTCAGGTCGAATCCATTTTCTAACATCTTTCATCATGCGTGTTCGTATTCCCATCAAATCGCCTAAAGAAATCGATCGCATGCGCGAGGCTGGAAAAATGGCTTCGCAAATTTTGCAGCAGTTGCTCGCAGAAGTGAAGCCGGGCGTGACAACCAAAGAGATCGATCAACTCGCTGCCGATCTCATGGCGCAAAACGATTGCCGCAGCGCGTTCTTGGGTTATCGCGGATTCGTTGGGCAGATCTGTATTTCGGTTAACGAAGAAGTCGTTCACGGAATCGGCGGACCACGCCGTATCCAGCCGGGTGACATCGTGAAAATCGATGTCGGGATTATCAAAAGTGGTTTCATCGGAGACAACGCCAGTACCGTGGCTTGCGGAGAAGTCCCTCTCGAAACCAAACGTCTGCTAGCTGTTACGGAGCAGTCACTTTACGAAGCAATCTCGCATGCTCGTGCTGGCCGGAAATTAGCTGATCTCTGCGGTGCAGTTGCTGAATATGCCGAGCCGTTTGGATTCACCATCGTGCGTGAATTCGTCGGTCACGGCGTAGGCCGCAAACTTCACGAGGAACCCCAAGTTCCCAACTTCCGCCCACGCGGAAAATCACCAACTCTAATGCCCGGCATGACGCTCGCCATCGAGCCCATGATCAACGCCGGTGTTGCAGAAGTCCGCATCCTCGACGATGGCTGGACCGTCATCACCGCAGACCGCAAGCCTTCCGCTCATTTCGAACACACCGTCCTCATTACCCACGGCGATCCGGAAATTCTAACAGACCGCCCGCGTGTCGCGCTGCCCGAGCAACTCGGGATCCCTCCGCTTTAGAAACGATTCTATGAGGAGAAGGGACATTCCTGAGCGTGCATGAGAGAGTGACTGTCCTTGGAATGTAACAAGATGCCCAACAAGGCGGACATGGTGACGTCGAGGAAGTCGTCTGATTGAATTTGAAGCTTCACACCGATGCCGCCATTTCTATATCGTTGCTAAGAAAATGGATAGAAGAAAGCCATATCGCGAAGCTATCGATACAATCGAGTTTATCGAGCAAGATACCTTACTCGCAGCAAATCAAGAGAGAGTCGAATTGGGATTAAAGCCGATCATTCAGTTTATATACGCGATCGAGGGACTTAAAGATTGCTATAAATCGGAAGAATTGGTTTCTAGCTTACACTCACGAGGACGTAGCGCTGATAAGATACAAGAAATTGTGAGAGAATCTGGATCAAGCTGTATAGTAACACTAAAAAGACTAGTAGCGATTGATTATTTGACGCGCTGTTTTGTCTTTGGCAACGCCGACATATCCCTATACGACTTTCATTCTACGGATTCAGCTCTGCTGTATGTTACATGGACCAATATGCCAACTTGACGTATCAATAACGGGAGAGACAAACTGTAGCGATGGCATTTTCCCTAACAGAAGTATATGAGTTGGAGCCTAATCTTTGTCATGCTGTGGTCAGACATAGAGATCAGCTGCTAAACGCAATGCTCAGATGTAGTTATGCAGAGGCGATCAAATTACCGCCAGAATTCGTCGCAGAGATGGATTACACATCAATGGTTCGATTCGAAGCAAATCTTACTCCGGACAATAGCCAATCTGGTTTGTTTGTCACAGATGATCCGTGCGTGATTTTGGCAGATGGGCAGGTTCACAACTATCTTGAGATCGACTCGGACTATGTGCTTATCGATGTCTATATTCAAAATGGACCGGAGTTTTTTACCGTCACTTCCGAAGAGCTTGGAGGAATAGTTCCAGACGTTGGATCGCGACTCAGAGTTTGGCTGCTCGGCCTTTCTATCTATCCCTCAAATACATGAATGAGCTATGAGTAAAACATTCACGCATGTTTCGCATGCCACTCTCTATAAACTTTCGGCGAGATCTCCGAAGGTTTGATTTCTGATCTGCCACCCCAAAACACGTTGGTGTAGCTTACGGGAATGCCGATGGATTCGAGGTGTTTGTCGATGGCTGCTTTGTGGGCGAGCACTCGATCTTTTTCCGTGCCGTGAACGACGCCCATGATGTTGACGTCGCCGAATTGGGAGCCGCCTTCGCGCCAGTAGCAATGGGTCATGCAGAAGTGTCGACCCACTTCGCTGCCGCCTTCGATCTCGCGACCTTTCGGCACGGCCCAATGGAATAGACCATTGAAGCGCGTGACGCGTTCGCCGGTTTCCGAGGGTTTGACGTGTTCGAGGAAGGTGGAGAATCGGCCGATGACTTTTTTCTGATTCAGGCTCTCCGAGATTTCACAGAAACGGTCGAGAGAAACGCCGGCTTGCTCTGCTCGTTTTTCCCATGGGTTTTCATTTATCTCATCGAGGGTGAGCTCTTCTTTGAGGATGAGCAAAATGTTCCATTCTTCTTCGGAAAGGTTCGCGGGAACCGTAGTCATCATCACCGCTGGTTCTTCAGACTTCTCGCCGGGCTCCATGGTTTTGCGGCGGACGTGGCCGACTCCGAGTGCGAACACGCCATTCGCTGGCATGAGCAAATATTCGGTCGCGCCGGTGAGTCTGAGAAGTTTGGTGGCGTGGAAATCGAGTGATTCGCCTACGGGAACTTTCAGGGTGGTCCAGAGGCGGTAGCCGGAGCCAGAGACTTCGGTATCGGTGGAGCGAATGACGACGTGGCCGGAGAACGGATCTTCCTTCGCCATGAAATCGAAGGCGGCGTTGAGTTTTTCTTCCGGCACTTTCCATGCGACGAGTGCGCCGTGGGCGAGCTTGGTTGCGAGCATGGTCTGGCGGACCCGACGAATGATGCCTGCTTCAAGCATGGCGCGGATGCGTTCGATCACGATATCGAGAGGGACTCCCGATTTCTCGGCGATCAATTGAAAGGGATGGCGTTGGAAGCCAGCGATGAGATCTTCGGATACAGCAAGGATTTTCGCGTTGATGGGATCGGAGACGGCGGTAGGAATTTCGGAAGTCATTGGCGGGATACTAGGCGGAGTTTTTTGGAACGTCCAAGCCAGATTGATTCTTGCGGAGAAATTGGCAGGAATTGAGAAGTGCCGAGTGATCCGCCGTCGCTAAAGCTATGGCGGACACGTCACTGATCAGTGGAAGATTGTTGGTTTAAAAGCGTTTCCGGGACGGCGTGGAAGCCCATTTCTTTGTTCGGAGTGGAATCTGTCGTGATGAGCTGTTTGATGGTATCAAAGACGAGGGTGAAATTCTGATCGTGCTCTGCATATTTCCGTTCCAAATTCTCGATTTTTTCAGCTAGGAGTTGGTTCGAATCCATCAGGCGGCGGAGCTGGACGAAGGTCCGCATAATGGCGATGTTTACCTCCACTGCGCGGGGTGAGCGGAGGACACTTGAAAGCATGGCGATTCCTTGTTCGGTAAAAGCGTAAGGGATGTTGCGCGGATCACGATGGCGTTGTGAACCGGTCACAATCTGTGACCGGTTTAGTTGAACATGTTCCGCAGCGGTCAGGTGAAACATGAAATCCTCAGGAAAGCGGTCGAGGTTGCGTTTGACCGCTTGGTTCAAGGCCTTGGTCTTGACTCCATAAAGCCCTGCTAGATCTGAATCGAGAAGCACTTTTTCGTTTCGGAGGTTGTGTACAAGGGATGCCAGCTTGGTGGGCGCGAGGGCGACTTGTGAGTTTGCGGGTGATTGCTTGGGGTGGGGGGATTTCTTCGGGTTCATTTTAAAGGTGTTCTTGTGAACATATTTAAACCCTTCAGCCAAGAATTTCAATGCGAAATTACCTGAGTCACAGCAAACCTTGTTCTAGTCTTCTGTCTTGCCAAGAATCGTTTCTAGAAATGCCAGCGCCTCCACTCTTGTTGTGATGCGGTTTTCGAGTTGCTCGGTTTGGATTTCTTCGAGGATTTCTTTGAAGCGCGGGCCGGGCTTCAGACCTTTTTCGATGAGGTCTGTGCCAGTGATGAGTGGGGGAGGAATGAGCGGTTCGCTGGCGAACTCTTCGGATTTCTCGTTGAGGAATTCGTAGTTGTCGGTGAAACCATTTGATGACGCGCAATCGACCCGATGCAGCTCCATTTCGAAATCAAAGGTCGGCTCTGACATAAAGCGTTTGAGCTTGGCTTTACGCATCTGTTTCACATTCATGAACTGCATGTGGCGCGAGACCATGTGGACGACATCACGAATCACGGCATTCGGGTATTTCAGGCGGCTGAGAATGGTTTCCGCCATTTCCGCACCGAGTGCGTCGTGGCCGTTGAAACGGATGCGACCATCGGGATCGGTGGTTTGGGTGGGAGGTTTCGCGATGTCGTGAAGTAGCACAGCGAGACAAAGCGTAAGTGAGGCATCGGCTTCCAGCATTTCCAACATGATGCAGGTGTGAACATAAACATCACCCTCGGGATGCCATTGAGGCGGTTGTTCGCAGCCGATCAACGCTAGAACTTCAGGGATGAAATGGTCGATCAAATGGCTTTCGACCAACAACTCCAGCCCACGCCGCCGATTTGGTGAGGCGATGATTTTTGAAAACTCATCCCGGATCCGTTCCGGTGAAATTTTTTCTAACAGATTCGCGTTGGATTGGATCGCGGCGAACGTTTGCGGCTCGATGGGGAAACCCAAGGTTGTGGAAAGCCGCACCGCGCGGAGGAGACGGAGCGCGTCTTCTTGAAAGCGTTGTTCCGCATCGCCGATCGCACGGATCAATCGGGCATCGAGATCCGCCATGCCGCCGACGTGGTCGATGATTTGTCCGGAGATCGGATCTTCGAACAAGCCGTTGATGGTGAAATCCCGGCGTTGAGCATCTTCCTCAGGAGTTGAGAAAATGACCGAGTCGGGTCGGCGACCGTCTTTATAGGAACCATCGGTCCGGAACGTTGCGATCTCGATGTGATGGCCTTGGTGTTTCACGATCACCACCCCGAAGTGAGCGCCGACCTCATTTGATCCCGGGAAGAGTTTCAGGACTTCGGCGGGAGTGGCAGAGGTGGCGATGTCGTAGTCTTTGGGAACGAGGTTCAGCAGCTTGTCACGCACGCACCCCCCCGCGAAGTAGGCGGTGTGATCTGCTTCGGTGAGGATTTTTGCGAGAGCTTGTGCTTGTTTCGACATGCGTGATGAGGTTCACAAGTTGAACCAACGAATGTGAAAATGGAAGATAAGGATGAGTCAGATTTAATCCACTTTGGTTTCCGCTCAGAGCGGCCGAAGATCGCCGCTATAAACTCGTGCTGGGAAGTTTCAGGATATCCAGAATGCGGTCGAGGTCGTCGTTGCCGTAGTATTCGATCTCGATTTTTCCTTTTTTGGTGGAGTGGTTGATCGAGACGTGGGTGGCGAGGTGCTCTTGGAGGCGCTTGGTGAGGGCGCGGATGTGGATATCGACCTCTTTGGGAGCTGCCTTTTTGGGGTCTGACTCGCCGGAAGGGTTGGTGAGGAGGGATTGGGTAAGTTTTTCGGCAGCGCGAACGGTGAGTTTGCGGCGGATGATTTGATCGGCTGCGAGCTTTTGGGTGTCAGCGTCTTTGATGGCAAGAATGGCTTTGGCGTGACCGACGGTGATTTGGCCTTGGGCGAGGTGGATTTGGATGTCGGAATGAAGATCGAGCAAACGCATGGCGTTGGCCACGGAGGCGCGGGACTTGCCGACGCGGGTGGCGATCTCTTCCTGCTTCATCGTGAACTCTTTGGCGAGACGGACGTAACCGGCGGCTTCCTCGATGGGATTGAGATCCTCGCGCTGGAGGTTCTCGATCAAAGCCATTTCTAACACATCACGATCGGATGCTGCGCGTTCGATAACGGGAACGTGGGTGCGTCCAAGTTTTTTGGAAGCTCTCCAACGGCGTTCGCCAGCAATCAGTTCGTATTTCCCATCAACGAGACGGCAGATGAGTGGCTGGATGATTCCGTGCTGGCGGATGGAATCCATGAGGTCGTCTAACGGCGCATCGATGAATTGCAGACGCGGCTGAAGAGGAGAAGGGACGACGTTGTCGATGGCGATTTCGCGGACGCGTGGAGATTCATCGGTACTGCCTGTAGGATCTTGTCCGGGCAGCGATTGATTTTTTTTGATAAGGGCGCCGAGTCCTTTTCCGAGTGCTGGTTTTGCCATGGGATGATAAGTGTGAGTGAAACTTGAGAGGAGGGGAAGAGGATTTCAGGAAACGTTGAAAGGAAAGTAAAAAAGTGCCCCGGGTGATGTGTAAGTTTTATGAAGCAATCCCCGCGCCGAAATTGGAATCTATGCGGGAATGGTGATTTGGAGAACCGAAGTGGACTCGGTGGCGATCAGAGGCAATGCGGATTTTGGCAACAGTATAGTCTGTCCCTTGATGTATATTTGATTAAGTGATCCTGAAATTACAGTGATCAGGGAGAAGCGATCAGCTTGTGGATTCGCGATGACTTCGCCCTCCTTGAGGTGATGAAGCGTGGTGAGGAAGTGGGAACAAGCCGCCAAGGTGTTTCCGTTGGGGCGTTCGGGTTGGGGCTCAATATCGTCGAAATCAATACAGTCGAGCGATTGCTCGACATGCAGATCGCGGGCTTGGCCATTGGAGTCGAGGCGGTTCCAATCGAATACTCGGTAAGTGGTATCCGAGTTTTGTTGAATTTCATGAATAAGAAATCCTGCACCTATGGCATGGAGGCGTCCGGATTCGATGAAAAGAGAATCGCCAGTTTTCGGGACGATGGCATGCACGAGTTCCGCAACTGTGCCATCGGCGATGGCTCGCTGAAATTTCTCACGGGTCGCGCCGCGTTTCAATCCGACGTGGAGTTTGGCTCCGGGTAGGGCATCCGCGATGAACCACATTTCGGTTTTCGGTTCGCTGCCGAGTTGTTTGGCTATAGTTGCGGGTGGATGAACTTGGATGGAGAGCGATGCCGAGCAATCGAGAATTTTAATGAGGATGGGGAAATGTTCGCTATCGGGAAGATGATCGCCGAAAATTTCACTGCGATGATTTTTCCAAAGATCATGAAGTGATTTCCCCACGTATGCGCCTTCGTTTACGATGGATTGAGCGCCCTCGCGATCGACGATTTCCCATGCCTCTCCGAACGCGGCAGTTGGATCCGGCAGTTCACGTTGGTACATCGTTTCCAGTTTCCTTCCTCCCCAAATGCGTTGGATGTAAAGGGGGTGGAAAGTGATAGCGGACATGCGGGTTTGAGAAATGATTGAATGAAAAAGCAGGAGAGTTTTTCAATAGGATAATCGATGAAAGCGAGTATTTTTCCGGTGTGAGCTTGGTGCTGTTATACGATGGTGAGTGCGGATTTTGTATGAGATCGGTGCGATTCGTCTATGAGTTTGATAAGAAGGGATTGATCGAATTCGCGCCGTTGCAGGGTGAGCTTGCGAGGAAGTTTGAGTTAAAGGGATATGCGGAAAAGGGTGGTGGATCGATGGTGATTTTACGCGAGGAAGATGGAGAAATTTTCACGAAAGGGAATGCGCTGGTGGAGTTGGGTAAAGCCTTGGGCGGGGTGTTTCTGGTGCTAGCTTTTGTTTTTTCGCTGTTGCCTGAGCGATTAAGAAACGGGGCGTATGATTTGGTGGCTAGGAATCGCAATCGCTTGGCGAGTCATTGTGGATTGCCGGATGAGGCGTTGAGGAAACGGATGCGGGAGTAAGAAGCCGGCCGGAGGCGCGGCTCTCCAGTAGGCTCTCCAGGATTATTCTTCGATGAAGCGATCGAGGGACCGGACGATATCTTCGGAACGTTTGATGTGGTAAATTTCGGATGGCAGCAAGGAGAGGCGTTTTCCGGCGGAGTTTTGGAAATGGAGGATCACGGGCGTGGTGCCGGGATGTCCGGTGAGGTGGTAGTGAATTTCCTCAAGGTCTTTGGCAGTATGGCGGTGGGTCCAGAGGACGAGTTCGAGCGGGCCGTTTGCGTTGTTAGATTTTTTGGATTTTAGCTCGCTGAGATTTGCTCCGGTGAGGCGGCGTCCGCCGGTGCGGTCATCGATTTGAATACCGATTTTGAGTTTGATCATATTGCCGGGTTGGAGGATTCCCGCTTCGCGTGCAGGCACAAACGATTCGGACCAGAGCATGACTTCACAAGAACCGGTGAAATCCTCAACTGTGAGGATGCCAAAAGGTTTGCCGGCTTTGGTCATGCGAGATTCGACGGAACGAATCATCCCGGCAATCGGGTAACGTTCGCGTGGATTGTTAAGTTCGATTTCATCAATCAACCCGATGCGGTTGTATTTATCGGAATCGAGTATACCGCGATATTTATCTAACGGATGTCCGGTGACGTAGAAACCTAACAGTTCCTTTTCGTGGGCGAGCCTGTCATCTTTGGACCATTCTTCAAGGGCGTTGACGATGGGCGTGTCTTTGCTGGCCGGGGCCGGGCTGAAATCGATTGCATCGAATAAAGAAGATTGTCCGGAGGCTTTGTCGCGTTGGGTGGCGGACGCGGAAGCGACGACTTGTTCGAGGCGGGAAAACATCGTGGCGCGGTTTTCTCCGGTCCAATCGAGTGCGCCTGCTTTGACGAGGTTTTCTAGAATACGCTTGTTGATGACTTTGGAATCCAAGCGCGAGGAGAAATCTTCAAGTGACTGGTAGTCGCCGTGTGCATTGCGTTCATCGATGGCTGTTTTCATCGCGGCTTCGCCGACGTTTTTGATCGCTGCGAGGCCGTAGCGAATTGCCATTTTTCCGGATTCAATATCTTCCGGAATGAAGCGGAGCTGGGATTTGTTGAGATTGGGCGGCAGGATTTCGATTCCCATGCGGTGGCATTCCGCGACGAAGACGGTGATTTTTTCCGTATTGTTGACTTCGTTGGAAAGGAGGGCCGCCATGAACTCGACGGGGTGGTTCGCCTTCATGTAGGCGGTCCAGTAAGAGATGTGGCCGTAGCAGGCGGAGTGGGATTTGTTGAAACCGTATCCGGCGAAGGCGTTGATTTTATCGAAGATCGTGTTGGCGAGTTTCTCTCCGATATTGTTGTGAATCTTGGCGCCCTCGATGAACTTGACGCGTTCTTTCGCCATTTTTTCGACGTCCTTTTTACCCATCGCGCGGCGTAGCAAATCGGCGCCACCGAGGGTGTATCCGGCGAGAACTTTAGCGGCGTTTTGCACTTGCTCCTGATAGATCATGACGCCGTAGGTGTTGCCGCAAACCTGTTCTAACAATGGATGTTCGTAATTGGCTTTTTTGCCTTTTTTCACATCGAGCATCTGATCGATGAACTGCATGGCGCCGGGCCGGTAAACCGCGATCAAGTCGATGATGTCATCGATACTACGGATTTCGTATTTCTTACACGTTTCGACCATGCCGCCCGACTCAAGCTGGAACACGCCCATGGTCTCGCCGCGGTTCAGCATGTCAAATGTGGCTTGGTCGTTGAGCGTGACAGTTTCAATATCGAAATCTGGAGTGTGCTTGCGGATGTGACCCACGGCATCATGGATGACGGTAAGGTTTTTCAATCCGAGGAAATCCATTTTCAGGAGGCCGACTTCGGTGATCGCACCCATGTCGTATTGGGTGACGACCTCACCTTCGTTGCCGCGGGTGAGAGGAACGTGTTCGTCGAGCGGACGGTCACCGATCACGATACCTGCTGCGTGAATGCCGACGCTGCGGTTAATGCCTTCCAAGCGCAGCGCGTAAGTCCAAAGATCTTTGTAGGTGGAAGATGATTCGATCAACTCGCGAAGTTCTTCCTTCGAGTCCCACTCGCCTTGGAGTTTCACACCGGGTCTGGTCTCAATGATTTTTGCGATGCGGTCTGCTTCGCCATAAGAAATTCCCATCACGCGAGCAACATCGCGGATGACGGATTTCGCTCCCATGGTGCCGTAGGTGATGATGTGAGAAACGGATTTTTCGCCGTATTTTTTTCTAACATAATCGATGACTTCCGCGCGACGTGATTGGCAGAAATCGATATCGACGTCGGGAGGTGAAACGCGCTCGGGGTTGAGGAAACGTTCGAACAAGAGGCCAAACTGAAGTGGACAAATATTCGTGATACCCATCGCGTAGGAGGCGAGGGAGCCTGCGGCTGAACCACGACCGGGACCGACGGGAATGTCGTTGTCGCGGGCCCATTGGATGAAGTCCGCGGTGATCAGGAAGTAAGAGGCGAAGCCGAGGGAGTTGATGGTATCGACCTCGTATTTCAGGCGCTCGGCGACTTCGGGCGAGTTGGCTTTTTCCGGGCCGTAGCGTTTCAGGAGTCCCTCTTGGCAGAGTTTCATCATGTATTCCTCACGCGGTGAGCCGTCAGGTGTCGGGAACTGCGGGTATTTTTCCGATGAGGTGGAATCGAGCTTGATCGTAACGTTGCAGCGCTCGGCGATGCGGAGGGTGTTGTCACAGGCCTCGGGGATATCTTTGAAAATCTCGCGCATTTCCTCGGCGGATTTGAAGTAAACTTCCGGGGTGTAACGCATCCGGTTTTCGTCGATCACCATGGATCCGGTGCCAATGCAGATCATCACATCGTGAGCTTCATGATCGGCGCGGTGAAGAAAGTGGACATCGTTTGCAGCGACGACGGGCAGGGAGAGTTGTTTGGCGAGCGCGATGAGTTGGGGGAGGACGGTTTGCTGAGCTTCGAGGTCGTGGTTGTGGAGCTCGACGAAGGTGTTGTCTTGGCCGTAGATGTCGCGGAGTTCTGTTAGAGCTTCGAGGGCTTTATCGGGTTCGCCTTTCAATAGCCACTCGTTGACCGGACCGGAGATGCACCCGGAAAGGCAGATGATACCTTTGGAATGGGCGCGTAAAATTTCACGATCAATGCGTGGTTTGCCGTTATACATGCCATCGAGGTGGCCGATGGAAATGAGCTTGGATAGATTTTCCCAACCTTCATTGTTTTCAGCTAACAGCGTGAGGTGAGTGGCACTTTTGCGGTTGAGGATTTTCTTTTTTTCAGAAGCGCTTCCAGGCGCGAGATAAATTTCGCAACCGAGGATGGGTTTGATGCCGGCTTTTTTGCAGGCCTGATAGAAATCGATGGTTCCGTAGAGGTTGCCATGATCGGTCATGGCCACGGCTGGCATACCGAGTTCGGCGGCGCGGGCGGCGAGTTCCTTGGTGCGGATCATGCCATCGAGAAGCGAGTAGGCGGTATGAAGATGGAGATGGACGAAGGAATCTGACATGCGCGGAAAAGAGCTTAGCGGGATGAGGGGGAGAGGGAAGCGGATTTGGGAATTTCCTCAATTTTCACGTCTTCCCCAGCACCTACAAAATAAAGCTGTTGATTTTGCTGGCTGTGACGGCTTGCATGGGCACCCGCCAACTGGCGAATCAACTTATGTCTGAACCAACTACCTCCACCCCGATTTCTGGAACTTCACTTGCGGATATTGAAAAGGCGCAGCCAGCAGCTGAGCAGTTTCTTGATAAACATCAAATGAAGCTGGTCGCACTTGTGGTGCTGTTGATTCTCGTTGCTCTGGTTTATGTCGTGCAGCGCGAACTCAAACAAGGCGAAGAAAAGACCGCTGGTGCATTGTTGGTTAGCAAAACTGAAACGGCGGATCTTGAAGGTATCGCCAAAAATTTCGAAGGTACTGCCGCCGCAGGGAGTTCCAAAATTCTACTCGCTGAGAAGCAATGGGAAGCAGATAAGAAAGATGAAGCGATCGCTACTTTGCGTGGCTTTGTCGATTCAGCAGAAGCTCATCCCGCACGTGCCAGCGCACTCGCCAGCCTCGCTGCGAAACTTCTCACTCAAGGAAAAACCAGCGATGCGGAGAAGATTTTGACTGAGCTCACCGAGGATTCAGATGCAGGTTATTTGGCTGCGTATGCTTGGATTACCTTGGGCGATATCGCGGTAGAAAAAGACGATCTCGAAGCTGCGGAAAAAGCTTACGCCAAGGTTGAAAAGGATTACTCTGAAAACATCCAAGCGGTGCAGGATGCAGCGGTTCGTCGTTTGCAGATGAATGCAAAAAGCCCTGTGGAAATCGCCGCCCCGATCCAGCCTTTGGATACAAAAATCATCGGCACAGATGGAAATCCCACGGGAGATCCTCAGATTAAAAACATTGACGATGCATTGAAAGCAACCGGACAGGAAGTCCCGATCATCCCAACGATTCCGCTTCCAGAATGAAATGGCCGGAACAATGAGATTTAGCCGGGAAACGGATTGACACTTCGGGTATCGAGAGAATACTTTTCCGCGTGTTTAAAAAAGTCATAGGCCAAGAAGCAATCGAGTCGCAAAAGTCATTACAACCCGTAACTGAGCAGCGTACATCTATGGAAACCACCAATTTTGGCAACGACCGTTCCGCGTCAGCCGCGCCAAAGCCAGCAGCCAACACTCGCAACGTTCTCTCTTCAGATGTTGAAATCAAAGGAACCGTTAAATTTCAGCATGATCTGATTGTTGATGGTAAAATTGAAGGTGATATCCAATCCACGGGTAACCTCACCATCGGCGAAAACGCCCGAATCAAGGCTGAGGTTAAAACCGGCTCCGTCATCGTTTACGGAAAAGTTCATGGAAACCTCACTGCTGTTGAGCGGGTCGAGCTCAAATCGAGCGCCGAAGTTGTCGGTGATATCAAAGCAAAGGTCCTCACGATCGAGGCCGGTGCCATTTTTGTTGGTAAATCAACGGTGGGAACTCCATCCCAAGCCGCGCCGTCGCAGCCTGAGCTTAAGCCAGTTGCGAATCAAGCTGCGAGCCAACCCGCCGCTCTAGAAACCCAGCCATTGCTGGCCCAGAAGTGATTTTTACCCCATCGATTTTTTCACCCCAACTCACGGAGGATTACCAGGAGTATGGCGGATGATACACAAGTGAATCGCAGACACATCCAAGTGACGTGTCCGCATTGTGAGCACAGCCAGAATGAACCATCGATGGTGATTTCTACGGTTTGCCGTGGGTGTGGACAATACATCAGCATCACGGATGAAAAAGCGGTGATCCGCCCGAAATACGCGACCCGCCTGGCGACCCTCGACAGCCCGCCAGTTCAACATCCAACAGTGGCGCCGGAAATTCCCAAGCCGGAGGTTAAAGTGGGTTTCTTTGATCGGCTTTTTAAGCGTTTCTCAGATAAACCAACGATCAAACGCAAGCTGCATTGTTATCATTGCAGTCACATTTTCGATGTCGTTTCCGATGCGCAATCCACCCAGTGCGCGAAATGTGGAAGTTATATTAGTTTGAAAGATTACTCGATCGATCAAGCATGGCACCGTCGGATTCAAACCCGCGGTAATGTGACCGTGCTAAAAGGCGCGTCGATCACAGGAGTGAACGTGCAGTGCCATGATTTGCTGGTGCTCGGGGAGCTATCCGCGTCCGTGGAATGCTCGGGAAAACTGACAATCCGAAGTCATGGTAAAATTGTAGGAAACGTCCATTGCGATGAATTATGTGTGGAGCGCGGCGCGAAAGTTGAATTTCAAGGAGAAGTCAAAGCACGCACGGCTTATATCGACGGCGAAGTGAAAGGTAACATCACCTGTAAGGAAAAAATCATCTTGGAGAAAAAAGCGCGTTTGCAAGGGCACGCACGCGCGAGTGGGCTTGTGATGCGTGAAGGAGCGAAGCATTCCGGACTGATGGAAGTTGTCCAATCGACCACCGAGGAAGTTCCAGCGCCAGTTGAAGAGTGATCCAAGTGGATTGGCTCTTGCATCTTTTTGTTTCGCTAGAAAGATTACCGCATGGCAGTGGCGCTTGATTTAAAAGAGGAGATTTTGGAGCTGAAACGTGCGCGCAATGCAGTGATTTTAGCGCATAATTATCAGACAGGTGATATCCAAGATGTCGCCGATTATGTCGGAGATTCTCTGGGTCTTGCTTATCATGCAAAGGCGACCGATGCAGATGTGATTGTTTTTTGCGGAGTGCACTTCATGGCCGAAACTGCAAAAATTGTGAATCCGAACAAAATTGTGGTTCTGCCAGATAAAGACGCTGGATGCTCGCTTGAGCAATCCTGTCCGGCAGATCAACTCGCCGCTTATTTGGAACAACACGCCGATAAGAATTATTACGTGATCGCCTACATCAACTGCTCGGCTGGGGTGAAAGCTCTCTGCGATGTGATTTGCACTTCCGGCAACGCGGTGAAAATCGTCAACCTCGCGCCGCAAGATCGGCCCATCTTATTTGTGCCCGATGCCAATCTTGGCTCCTGGGTGATGGAGCAGACCGGACGCAAAATGGATCTTTGGCAGGGAGCTTGTTACGTCCACGTGGAATTCACGCGGGATTCGATCAATCGAATCAAAGCCGAGTATCCGGATGCCTTGGTGGTCGCTCATCCAGAATGCACCCAGGCGGTGAGGCTTCTGGCAGATGAAGTTTGCTCGACTGAGCGGATGGTCGATTTTTGTAAAAAGGCTGAGGTGAAAAACATCATTGTGGTGACGGAGAGCGGAATGCTCCACCGTCTGAAGCGTGAATGTCCGGATAAAAACCTCATCCCGGGGCCGACGGATCGTTGTGCCTGCGCGGATTGCCGTTACATGAAAATGAATACCATGGAGAAACTCCGCAATTGCCTGCGCGATTTGTCGCCACGGGTGGAGATGGATGAGGAAATCCGCCGCCGCGCGGAGGTTCCTTTGCTCCGGATGCTCGAACAATCGAAATAGCCCTTGCGGTGAATTGGTTTGCCACCGAAGTTTTCTAAGGTTAGGTATTTACATTGTCGCTTTATTTAAGCTTTTCTCCAAAACCCCAATATCATGAAAACCCCATTCAAAAAACGCTCCCAACAAGGTTTCACGCTCGTAGAACTGCTTGTTGTCATCGTGATCATCGCTATCCTCGCAACTCTCGGTGCTGGAGTAGGCATTTCAGCGTTGCAAAAAGCTCGAAAAGTGACGGCGCAGTCGGCTGCAACCAACGTGGCAAATGCCGTTGAGCAGTTTTACTCCGAATACCACGTTTTGCCAGATCCTGAGGATGGCGCCACGGAAGACAATGCACCCTACAGATCGGATACAGGAGAAGGTATTACTCTGTTAGAAATTTTGGCAGCATTTGAAGACGAACAGAACGAGCGTAAAATGCAATTTTTGAATCTTAAAGAAGCGGACAACGGAAAGAAACGCGATGGTATCGTTTACAATGGCACGGGTGATGCGGTTGTTGGTCTTTATGATCCATGGGGTGAGCCATACTATTTCGTTATCGATTATGATTACGATGGTCGCCTTGAGTTCACACCCAGCACGGCATACACCTATAACGCTAAATTAAACAACAAACGCGTTGCGGTTTATAGCCTTGGAACCGATTCACCGACTGATGCCAAGCGCAAAGATTTGGTTAAAACCTGGTAAATTTCCCATTATTTTCAGCTATGAAATGGATTCTTCTGATTGTCACCGTTGTTTCATTAACCTCATGCAACACCATGATTGGTGTGTGGCGTGACACCAAAGCAACTTACCACTGGTCCAAAGAGAAAATGCAGAACTCAGGCAGTGGATCGCAAGAGGAATACGGAGCTCCCGTTTACTGATGCGATAAATTCACTTTGTGTCGCTTGCCAAGTTCGTGGGTAAGGATTAAAAACATCCCATGAATCGACGTCTCTTCTGCACTTTCGCACTCGCCGCGCTATCTTTTGGATCTTCTTGTCAGGCAGAAAAGCCTGAAGAACTCTCCAAAGTTCGTTTGAAAACCAGCAAAGGCGATATCGTGATTCAGCTAGATGCTGCGAAAGCACCGGTTACCGTCGCGAATTTCAAAAAATATGTGAGTGCCGGGCATTACAACGGCACAGTGTTCCATCGCGTGATCTCTACTTTCATGATTCAAGGCGGCGGCTTTGAACAGAAGGACGGAAAGTTAGTTGAGAAGAAAACCGGTGAGGAGATTGTGAACGAGGGTAAGAACGGTTTAAAAAACGAAGTGGGCACGATTGCGATGGCGAGAATGAATGATCCGAACAGTGCGACCGCTCAGTTTTTCATCAACGTGGCGGATAATGATAATCTCAATTTTCCCAGCAATGGCGGCTATGCGGTTTTCGGTAAAGTGATCGAAGGCATGGATGTTGTGAATCAAATCAAGGCGGTGAAGACTGGCGTCAAAGAGTTGGTGAGTTTACATCCCAGTGGAAAACTCATTCCAGGGCCATCCGAAGATGTTCCGGAAGAGTTGATCATCATCGAAAAGGCCACTCTGGAATAAGTCGCCTTACTTTTATTTCATCTATGCAACTTTGGTTCTGTCCTGTCCTGGCATTTTTGCTCGGCTCCATTCCGTTCGGTCTATTCATCGCGAAGGCGAAGGGAATCGATATCCGTCAACATGGCTCGGGAAATATTGGCGCGACCAACGTGTTTCGTGTCGTTGGAAAAAAATATGGCCTGAGTTGTTTGCTGCTCGATGCGTTGAAAGGTTTTATCCCTGTAGTGATTGCACTGAATCTGGTCCCGGTTGAGGGACGTGAAAGTTTGTTTCACTTATCATTCCTAGATAGCTTCGCCATGAATCCGGCTGCGGATCAGTTCACCGCCCAGCTCGTTCACGTCATTACGGCTTTGGCCGCAGTGCTTGGGCATAACTACTCGCCATGGATCGGTTTCAAAGGCGGGAAAGGAATCGCAACTTCCGCCGGAGTGCTGATCGGATTGATGCCCGCCGCTGTGTTGGTTTTGCTGGTCATATTCATCGCTGTGCTTGCGCTTACTCGCTACGTGGCGGTGGCCAGTATCACGGCTGCGATTTGTTTGCCTGTTCTAACCCATCTTGGCGCTCGTTTTCATAAAAACGAAGCCGGGATAAGTTTATGGGAAGCTGGCGAATGGAATAAACCCTTGTTCTTTTTTACATTGATCATTGGCATTTTGGCAGTTTGGAAACATCGGACTAACATCCGCAGACTGCGTGATGGCACGGAATCGAAGTTTGGATTGAAAGATAAACCCATCACAAAAAATTCGTGAAATTCGACAGTGTTGCCATCATCGGTTCGGGTTCATTCGGGACAGCTATTTCAAAGTTGTTAGCGAAAGACTTGAAGTCTGTATTAATCGTTGGGCGGGATTTGGAAAGCATCGCTTCGATCAACAACGACCATAAAAATCCGCGTTATTTAAAAGAAATTCAACTGCCGGAGCAGATATGCGCAAGTAGCGAAATTTCTGCAGTCGTTACTTATCCACTCGTAATATTCGCTGTCCCGACCAGTGCCACGCGCCAATGCGCTGAGGATCTTGCGAAATGTGGGTTGCCCAAAACGACGGTGTTGCTCTCGTGCGCGAAGGGCATCGAAAAAAACACGGGTGACCGCATGAGCGAAATTTTGCGTGGCATTTTTCCGGAGAATCCCATCGCCGTTTTATCCGGCCCCAATCATGCGGAGGAAATTGCATCGGGTCAGGCAACGTGCGCGGTGATCGGATCGGAAAACCAAGAAGCGGCTGCTGAGTTACAAAAATTGTTTACCAAGTCCTATTTCCGTCCTTACACGAGTGGTGATCTCGCGGGGATCGAGTTGGGCGGCGCGATTAAAAACGTCTACGCCATCGCCGCAGGTATGTCGCATGGCTTGGGCTTGGGTGATAACGCGGTCGCGGCTTTGGTGACTCGGGCGCTCGCGGAAATGACCCGACTCGGCACCGCTCTCGGCGGGCAGCCGGAAACCTTTGCTGGGCTTTCAGGAGTGGGTGATCTCATCGTTACCTGCTTTTCCGTGCATTCACGGAACCATAGGGTCGGCCTTGCGCTGGGTCAGGGGAAAACCCTTGCAGAAGCGACAGAGGTGCTCGGCATGGTCGCGGAAGGTGTGCCGAACACGTATTCAATTTACGAGGCTGCGCGAAAAGCCAATGTCCGCACGCCCATCATCGATGCGGTTTACTCCATTTTGTATGAGGCTAAACCCGTCGCCGCTGCGATGAGCGAACTGCTCACACGCGACACCCGTATGGAATGCGAATCATAGGAATCATCGTTGTCGGCTTGCTAAGATCATGATGACAGCTAACGATGCACCGCGACAGGGATGACGCCATTTTTACGTAAAATACTCGGGATGAATTGGGTGATGGTGCTGGTGATGTATGCACTGCTCATCTTCGGGGTTTTCATGATCGAAAGTGCGGCGCGGCATTTGCCCGTCAGCCCGGATAAACTGAAGGAATATGGCTCGGCCGGCGGGTACTTCGCATGGATGCAGAAAAACTGGATTTTGCTCGGCAGTGTTGCCTATTTCACTGCGGCTTTGATCGACTATAAATGGATCCGCTGGTTGGGAATCCCTCTCTACATCGCGAGTCTTGTTTTGATGTTGATGGCGATGCAAGCGGACGATGATGTCCACCGCCTCTCGATCGCGGGTTTAAGTTTCCAACCAGCACAGCTTGGTGTGACTTCAGGAATCATCATGATTGCTTGGTTGATGCAGGATCTTCCGAGACTTCATCATCGTTTAGGAAATCCATTGATCCGAATTGCAGTGATCGCTGTGGTTTCGGCGATCCCGTTTCTCATGGTTATGAAAATGGGCGACATGGGCTCTGCTCTCGTCTGGATTCCCGTGGTCCTCGTCGCGCTGTTAGTTTCTGGAATTCCTTTTCGCATTCTGAGTTTCATCGGTCTGTTTTCAGCAGGGATTTTACCCATTATGTATTTTGTGGTTCTGCCATTGGTTTCAGAGCGCGGACCAGAGCGCATTGATCTTTGGCTGCGCATGATGCAAGGCCAGGAAGTCGATATTAAGGGCGATGGTTACGCTCCCCATAACGTTTCAATGGCGGTCGGAAAAGCAGATTGGAAAGGCTTGGGCTGGATGGCGACATCTGAACAAGGATCGCTTCACGACAAACGTTTCATTCCACATTTGACCGCCCACAACGATTTCATCTTCGCAGTGATCGGAGAAGAACTCGGATTCCGCGGGGCGCTGCTGCTGGTTCTAGCCTTTGCCCTGCTGCTGATTCAGGGCTTGTTCATCGGATTTTACAGCAGAGATGTATCTGGAAGATTGATTGTCTGCATGGTGGCGGCGCTGTTTTTTGCGCACATCTTTGAAAACATCGGAATGTGCGTGCTGCTGATGCCCATTACGGGAATTCCGCTGCCACTGGTCAGTTACTCGGGAACTTTTGTGGTGATTTGTATGTTCCTGCTCGGCCTGGTCCAGAGCGTGTGGGTTCATCGGCGTAACTTTGAGGAATCCGTCTGACGCAGGTTGTTATAAATCCTGCTCGATGGATTTGAGCGTAAGGAAAAGGTTTTTCCAGCGATTCTGTTTCGGCTCATTGCTACGTTCTTCCTGAGCGAGGTGCTTTTTTATCGAACTCAAGCAGGAGGTGTACTCTTGAAAAAAGGATCGGAGAGCATCTTCGTAATCGGAACGGAGAGCATCTGCAAATGCGCCGCAGGTATCTAACAAAGTAACGCGGAAATCATGTGTGATGCGTGATTTGGTGATGATTGCGATGATTGTTCCACCGAGTAAAAACAGCAGCGCGACTCCGCATAAAATCCACGGTAGTAATGGAGCGTTCATGATGCCACTGATCGCGCCAAAGCTGAGGAGAATGAGGGCAGATGCGGTAAAGGATTTCAGGGCGCGGTTGCGATAGCGTAATTCCCGTTCCAGATCTTTGCGCACGTGAAGATTTTCAATGGCTTGGTGTGCGGCGCTGCCAATGCGCTCCACAAAATGTTTGCGCGCGTTTTCCAAGGCCTCATCGATAGGTAACGATTGCTCGATGGGCAGGCCGATGGATTCGTTGATGCGGGTGCCAAGATCCTGCCAATGCTTGAGACACGCAGTGACGATGTCTTTGCCATCGTTTTCTGCAACGGATTCCACTGCCGAGCGAAGTCGTTCAGTGAGCAATGCCTCCGTGCGAATTCCCGTGCTGTCGCCGGTGAAGACTTTGAAAAAAGAACGCGCCACACTGAGCCATCTTCGAAGTTTCCGGGTCACTAAGATCGCCTCGTTTTGGAAAATCTCCGCAACTTCAGTTAGATGGCTCGGGAGTCTTGAAACGAGGCTTTCACGCATCGCATCGATTTCGTCCTCCAGCGATCTCAGAAACTGGTGATGGTTTCTCTGGAGTCGGGTGTTGTGATCGATCTGGTTATCAATCAAATACAGCGCGCTACCCGCTTGATCGTGCCACGTTTTAAGCGCGGTTTTTCGTTTGTGGGAATAGCAGATGCGCTCGGACAGGAAATTCTCCAATGCCGGAAATCCGCTTTCCTGATAGAGTTTGCGATTCAGGGCTTCATTTCGCTTCGCCTCGAAGGCGAGCTTTGCGGAGACGGGAAAAATCGACGGGACCATGCCGATGCGTTTCATGGATAGATCGGCCATGTGTTCCAAGATAACCGCGATATCAACGGGCTCTAACGAGTCGCATTGTTGGATCACGAAAGCCATCCGCTCGTGGGAGGCGGCGGGCAAATTTCCAATCATATTCCAAGTCGATGCGCTCCATGGATTTGAAGCGGGGAAAACGAATAGGATGACTTCTGAAACCGGAAACAGGCGCTCGATGTTTTGTTTTTGCTCGGCATTCAGAGCATTTGTCCCTGGCGTATCGATGGGATTGAAATCGCGTAGAATAGGCGCGGGTAGAAAGACTTCCCGACAGAGCGAGGACGGCGCATCTCGGATCGCTTCGTCGTGGCGATAACGGATGATCTGCTGCGTTTCGGGAAGGGAGTTGACCGGGCAGAGATCGTGATCGAAGAGAGTGTTGATGAGGGAGGATTTCCCCGAGTTCACCTCGCCACACACCATGCACGAAAAAGGTGCGTGGAGCTCTTTTTCTAGGGCGACGTTGTCGCAGGTTTCACTGAGATCTGAGGCAGTGATTTTTGCGAGATCCCGAATTCCAAGCCAAACCTGTGAGAGGTGATCACGGTTAGTAAAATAGCGCTCTCCGCATTTGAGATGGCTCACACTTTGGTTAGGAAAGAAGTTTCAGAGCTCAGTAGGCAGTTGTGGCAACAGTTTGGGGGGTAGCAGGAGTGGCGACTTGCATCGCGATGAGTTGCGATACGGTGACAAATTTAAAACCACGTCTCAGCAG
Organism: Verrucomicrobiota bacterium; assembly: GCA_040384845.1. Taxonomy (GTDB): domain Bacteria; phylum Verrucomicrobiota; class Verrucomicrobiia; order Verrucomicrobiales; family Akkermansiaceae; genus Luteolibacter. Next base: position 43,966 of record JAZKIL010000025.1, read on the forward strand.
TCCATCGAGAGTTTGCGGCATGGCATCGATGGTCTGGGAATGGAGATCGTGGGCGAGAACGATGCCGCCAGCGGTGGTTCCGGAAACAATGCGGCTCGTGATGACCGATGCGCCAGGGCGTTTCCAATCGAGCGGATCGACGGACCAGAGAATGGTTGGGTAGCCGAACTCGTTGAGGACAAGTTGGCGTTGGCGTTGGAGGAGTCCGCCGTAAGGGGGGCGCATCGTGCGTGGGCGGATACCAGCGGCGCGACCGATGGAGTCTTCGCAACGCTGCATTTCCTGACGGAGTTGTGAATCGCCGAGTTTGGAAAGCAGTGGGTGAGTTTGGGTGTGGTTGCCGATTTCGTGACCCTCGGCAACCGTGCGGCGCAGCACGCCGGGGTTTTGATTCACGGCGTTTCCAATGACATAAAACGTCGCTTTGATGTTTCTCGCCGCGAGCATGTCGAGCAGGCGAGGGGTGTTGACCGGGTGTGGGCCATCGTCATAAGTCATGGCGATGTGGTTTCCGGAAACCATCACGCGGGTGAAAGTGACACCTGCAGTTTTGGAAAAATTGCTAGGGTAGTTGCCCGCTTGATTCTGCGGAACCGAGCGATTCGGGGTCGGGCGGTTAGGGTTGCTGGAAATTTCGCTAATGCCGGGTACGGCTTTGCAACTCGCCAGAGTGCCGACGCTCACAGCCGCGGTCGTTGTGATGAAGCCACGGCGCGAAAGATTGCCGAGCGGGTTCAAGTCTGTGGAGAGATCATTGCCAGTAGGTTCCATAGGGTGAAAAAAGGTTAAGTTGAGTTAAAGACTGCACACCAAATACGAGATGTCACGCCTCTTATTGTATGGGTAGGGTAATATCTGAGTGGAATTTTGGGTGCAATTTGGAGAATTTCGATTCTGCGACTTCTTCAATCGACAACTGCCTCGTGCCTATCTTGAATTTCCGTACATGAAAATTCTTCTTACCACATGCAGTTATCAGGACACCCCAGGCCCGCATCATGAGCTTATGGCAGCACAGGGCTGGGAAGTCACCCGCGAGCGAGGGCCGCTTTCCGAGGCGCGCATGCTGGAGCTTGCAGAACAAGGATTTGATGCATTTCTATGCGGGGACGACGCCATCACACGCGAGGTTTTAGTGAAATGCGGCCCTAAGCTCAAAGTCATTTCAAAATATGGGATCGGGCTGGATAAGATCGACCTGCCCGCCACCAAAGAGATGAAAATTCCCGTGCTTTTCACCCCCGGCGTGAATCACGACACCGTCGCCGAGCACACGTTCGCGCTGATTTTGGCGATGACGAAAAATCTTTATTCATCGATCCAAGCCACCCGCGAAGGAAAATGGACGCGCCTTACCGGTTATGAACTTTTGAACAAACGGATCGGGCTCATCGGCCTTGGACGAATCGGGCAGGAAGTCGCCAAACGCGCCCACGCATTCGGAATGGAAGTTCATGGTTTCGGAAACTACTGGCCGGAAGATATTGCGGAGCAATATGGCATCACCCGCCATCACACACTCGACAGCTTGTTCGCGGCCTCGGATATCATTTCCCCCCACACCAAGCTCACCCCGGATTCGCATCATTGCGTGAACACCGCCCGGCTTTCGCTTATGCCGGACAACTCATGGTTGGTGAACACGGGCCGGGGCGAGCTGATCCATCAGGCCGATGTCATCTCCGCGCTCGATTCCGGAAAACTCGCCGGTTATGCGACCGATGTGTTAGACGAAGAACCGCCCGCCGCAGATCACCCGCTACTACATCACCCGAAAGTCATCGTCACTCCGCACATCGGTTCACGGACTTTCGAATCCGTCCCGCGCCAGGCGATGAAATCCCTAACAAATCTGATCAATGCACTTTCCGGACAAGGCGAGGCGAATTGCGCGAACGGGGTGATCTAATCCTGGGACCGCGAGTTTTCGACGCGCTCTTTTACGACTGACCTTTCCGATTTTTCAAAATCTGCTCATAGAGCTCATACACCGCATCTCGCGTGCAGGCGAATTCCAGTAGAATTTCACTGCTGGAAACTTGGCGATAAATTACACGTAGCCCACCGATGCGCAGGCGATTGAATCCTTCAAGCGGACCTTGAAGTCCCTTGATATCGCCTTTGCCTTTCATCAGTCCGCGCAGCGCCATTCGAACCCGACGCTTGGTCTGGGGTGGTAGCGCAACGAGCCATCCCGCGACTTGATCAGAGGCCGAAATTTTCATCGTCGAGATCGAGTGGGCGGTAAGTGGTTTTGCCGAGTTTTGCAGCGTGAATGGCCTCCATTGCAGCTGGATTACCAAGCACGTCCAAGGTTTCCATCAATGCTTCGAAGTCATCGACAGGCAAAGCAACCACGACCGGTTCGTTGCGGTTCGCGATTACAAAGCGCTCTCCCGAGCGGCAGAGTTTCGTCAGGCTCGCCTGAGCCTCTTTCATGTTGTACGTAGCAGCCATAGAATTTGTATATACCGGATTTGGCCGATCCGCAAGACGCAAAAAAGAAAGGAACCGCGGTTTTCAACCGCGACCTCGTGAGCGAAACAGGAGCGGGGTTGTCATCACCCCCTGAGTCTTGAGGGTGTCTCACCCTCCTTGATGAAGCAAACGGTGAGACACCGTTTAGCCTCATGCCGTGAGACACGGCAGCTCCAGCATTTTCATCTTCACACCTTCCGACCTTCATCGACTTCCATATACTCAAAAAATGTCTGGATGTCATCCCGATTGGCGAAACCACTCTCTTCCTTATATTTCTTGAGTGTTTCAGAACCCGAATCTGACCAGCCGCGCTTACAGGCAAAATCATTCCAAATCAAAGTGGTCAGATCATTTGGCTCACGCCCATTTTTGACACAGTAATTCCAACATTCAGCGTCTGATGTTCCTGTTAGAACGAACTCGGCAAACTTCGTGTAATCCAATTCCAGATAGCCCATGATTCGAGCGTCAAAACCACCACCCATTAATTCGTAAAAATCGGGCCGTAGTTCGTTTTTAGCCTTTAGCCGAATCTTATCAATCGTGCGCCCAAGAAAAACTAAGCCACCGATTTTATCATATGGGCTGCGTGGGGTTGTGAAGGTGGTGGTCATGGTTTTGATTTTTTGAAAGTATAGGAAATCCGGCCGCTGGTAGCGGTAAGTTATACTGATTTGTTAGGCTTGATTTTTAGCATTTTTGAATCCGATCAACCACGACCCTACTACAAACAAATACATTGCAAAATAGAACACGGCCATAATTATATCAATGAATATAAGATGTCCTGTAAAAAGTGCGAAGACAGCAGAAATCACGACTAACCATCGCTTGAATATCTTAGGAGACCAGAGCGCAGGTAGCAGAATCATCTGAATCACAATTAAAATTACAATTACCAACGGCAGAACTAATTCGCAACATTTCTCTAGCAATGAAAGACCACTCTGTTCGTAAGGAAGAGAAATCGCCATAAGTGATATTGCCATAAGCAGACAGTATCCTGTTAGAAGGAGGACAGGTATCAGGATTATTTCCGCTAGCAACGTCTTCATTATTACGAATCAACGTCATAGCAATGACATTACCAACTTGCACGCCAAAAATTAAACAGATGGCTTACTCGTCGTCGTCATGTCCCGCTTGTTCTCTTCTTGTTTTGTTAGTGAAGGTGTGTCGATGCACTACGTCAGCGAATGCCCTAAGAGGAGTAGTGCAGAGTCCAATATCACCAATCTCGATTCTATACACTTGGAATCCTCCCGAACGGCCTGGGGCTGGAATCCCCAGCTACGCTTAGAGACTCCGCTCCCGAATCTCCGTTAGCAGCTCATCAATAAACTGTTGTTCGGTTTTCGAAATCGGTTGTTCTTCTCCACGGATGCGTAGTGACACGGTGCCTTCTTCAACTTCTTTTTGGCCGAGGATGACCATGTTCGGGATGCGTTCCATGCGGGCGTTGCGGATTTTCGCGCCGACTTTATCCGATGTGCGATCGACCGTGACGCGGACGCCGAGATCGGCGAGTTTCACGGCGAGGGCGTTGGCTTCATCGATCGTCTTTTCTGAAATCGGCAAGACGCGGACTTGTTCTGGAGCGAGCCAAGTTGGGAATTTGCCTTCGAAATGTTCGATAAGCAAACCTGTGAAACGTTCCAGAGAACCGAAAGGCGCACGGTGGATCATGACCGGAATGTGGGGCTTGTTATCCTCTCCGACGTAAGAAAGTTTAAATCTAACAGGAAGGTTGTAATCGACCTGGACGGTGCCGAGTTGCCAGTCGCGACCGATGACGTCTTTGACGACGAAGTCGATTTTCGGTCCATAGAATGCAGCCTCGCCGATTTCTTCGGTGTATTCGACGCCAAGATGGATGACGGCTTCGCGTAGGGCGGCTTCGGCTTTATCCCAGTTTTCCGATGAGCCGACGTATTTGTCGCTCTCCGGATCACGTAGTGAGAGGCGGACGCGGTAGTCGTTCATGCCAAGCGTGCTGAGAACTTTTTTCACGAGGTCGAGGCAGCCTTTGACTTCTTCGGCGACTTGATCTGGGGTGCAAAAAAGATGGGCATCGTCTTGGGTGAAACCACGCACGCGGGTCATGCCGCCGAGTTCGCCGGATTGTTCCCAGCGATAAACCGTGCCGAACTCCGCAAGTCTAACAGGAAGGTCGCGGTAGGAATGATGATCGCTCGCGAAAATTTTGATGTGATGCGGGCAGTTCATCGGTTTGAGCAGGTAGCCTTCGTAGGTTCCTTGTTCGAGGCCGTTGATCAGGGTGGAGCAGGTCGCATCTTCGTCAGCGAGTTTTTCTAACGTATCGCGCTCGGCAATGGGGGCGAATTGGCTGTCTTGATAATAAGGGAAATGCCCGGAGGTGCGATACAGATCGAGCTTGCCGATGTGTGGGGTGAAGACTTGGGAGTAGCCTTGTTTGTCGAGCTCGGCCGTGATGAATTCTTGCAGCGCGCGGCGGATCAAAGCGCCTTTCGGTTTCCACAAAATCAAACCTTGGCCGACGGCTTCATCGATGTGGAAAAGCCCGAGCTCACGACCGAGGCGGCGATGATCTCGTTTCTTGGCTTCTTCCAAACGGTTGAGATGCGCTTCGAGTTCTTCTTTGTTTTCAAAGGCCGTGCCGTAGAGCCGCTGGAGTTGACCCTTGGATTCGTCGCCCATGTAGAACGACGATGAAACCGACATGAGTTTTACGTTTTTGCACTTCGATGTGTAACCGACATGCGGGCCGGCGCAGAGATCGATGAAGTCGCCGTTTTGGAAGCAGGAAATTTGTTCGCCCTCTGGGATTTTATCAATAAGGTCGAGTTTGAAACGGGAAGCATTTCCCGGGCGCTCGGTGAGCCCGCCGAGTCGGCCGGATTCCGCCATGGCTTTCGCCTCTTCGCGCGAGATCGCTTTGTATTCGAACTTCTGGTTTTCCTTGGCGATTTTTTTCATCTCCGCCTCGATTTTCTCGAAGTCGTCCGGAGTGATGCGATGAGCCATTTCGAAATCGTAGTAGAAACCATTTTCGATCGGCGGCCCGTAAGCGAACTGCGCATCCGGCCAGATCCGGAGAATGGCGGTGGCCATCACGTGTGCGGCGGAGTGGCGCACGCGCTCGAGGTCGGTCATCTGGTGGCGTTCTTCTAAAGTCTTACGGTCGGACATGGGGCGGCTTTTGAAGCAGGGATGGCGGGTAAAGTCAATGGTGCGAAGGTAGGATCATGCCGCGCATTTTTCTCCGACAGATTTATGCTTGAATCCTCCGCGTCTGCCATTAATTTACCATCATTGCGCAATGATGATAAAACCCCACAGCGATATGGCGAAGGATTACCTCAAAGTCCGTTTGAATCAGCCATCGATGAGCTCAGGAGAAATGCGCGCACAACTGGAGAGGAATCGTTCGAATTACGCCAACAGGCAGCAATTCAACAGCGGGCAGCCCTCCTCCTCTGGGCAGAAAAAAGCAACCTGAAATCTGACCCTTGCCTCTGGCAAGGGAGATCAACGCTTGGTGGTTCTGAGCACAGGATTTGGGGAGAGGATAATGAAATGTGGAAAGTTACCCACGGAGATCGTCTGGGGTGGACGGTTTTACCTGGCGACAATGGTATGCCGTATGTTTCCGAAGCCACGCCTTTGGAATATTTAGAACGATGGCAAAATTCCAATGAGGTGTTGGGAGACTTTGCCAAGCTGCGGGGCGTCGCGGAGTCGATTGAGGGTATTCATGTTGTCGTCTCACATCCCTTCATAAATGGTGATTATCCGTCACCTCAGGAAGTTGAGCATGAAATGGCGAAGCGTGGATTTTTGAAAATCCCAAATTTTTCAATCGGATCTGAGCAAGAAACCTCTTACTACAATGATGATATCGGATTTGGGGTATTCGATGCGTCTAGTGATAATTTTATCATGAGTGAGAACACACCCATCCCGATTGATGTTATTCCCATTCGAGTCAGTAATTTACTCAGATCTCAGTTACTCAGGCTAATTCAATGCCGGCTTGATTGATTAAGGGCTTTGAAGGGGTGGATTTGCAAAACAAAGGGTTTGAAGCTGAAGTGACTCTCCCTGAGATTGAGGTCAAACTGACTTTGAAGGAGACCTTACGAGCGGGTTGAGTTCGGGATGGGCTGAGGGATCTCAAATAACTCAAAATCATCGCCTAGACATTTCGCTCAAGTTGTTTAAGTTTCCTCACCCCGAAGGCTCAGCCCTCGGTAAATACTCATCATGTCTGATCCTGAAAATAACACTTCTCCCCCAAATAACGCCAATCGACCACCAACTGAGGGAAGTGCCTTCAACTGGCGTGGGCTTGCTTTATTTGGTCTCGCTGCCGTGATCCTTGGCGGTGCTCTAGTAAGTTCACAATCGAGCGGAAAGTTAGCTCCGCTGAAATACTCGGAGTTCCGCCAAAAACTTGACCAAGGCCTTGTCGTTCTCAATGACCCCGACCGACCGCTTCAAGTTGTCACCAGCGATTCCGCTTACGATGCGACGATCACCGGTTGGGTGCGTCCCGCGATGATCAAACCCAAGGATGGGGATGAAAAAGTAGAAACCAGCTATTTCAAAGTCGCTGTGAATTTGAACCTCAAAGGTGAGGAAATCAGTGAGCTTTTAGGTGACAACATCCGCATGGAGCAAATGGAAAACATCGCGCCACCGGTTCCAGGTGCAACGGTAGTAACACTCTCTCTCGCCGAGTTCCGCAAAGCACTTGCCTTGGGCCAGGTGATTGCAAACGATCCGGCGGCTCCGCTGCAAGTGGTCACTTCGGGAAATGATACCGCGGCGTTCATCGTCGGCAAACGTGAGGTGATCACCAACATGATCAAGCCCACCGACAAAGCAGGCAAAGCCCTTCAAGCCGAACCATTCAAAGTCAGCGTATCGTCAACCATCCTTGGCGGTGAGCTTCGTGAGTTGTTGAAAGACAAAGCCCAATACGTCCGCAAATCGGATTACCTGAGCCGCGCGATTTTCACCTTCCTGCCTTTCCTGCTGATCATCCTTTTGCTGTTCTTCCTTTTCCGCCAACAAATGAAATCCGCCGGTAAAGGCGCGATGTCGTTCGGAAAATCCAAAGCACGTTTGCTTACGATGGATCGCAACAAAGTGACGTTCAAAGACGTCGCCGGTATTCAAGAGGCCAAAGAAGAACTCTTCGAAATCGTCGATTTCCTACGCGATCCGAAAAAATTCCAACGCCTCGGCGGATCCATTCCGAAAGGCGTGTTGATGGTCGGTTCTCCGGGAACCGGTAAAACCTTGCTGGCTCGCGCCATCGCAGGTGAGGCCGATGTTCCGTTCTTCTCCATCTCCGGTTCGGACTTCGTCGAAATGTTCGTCGGCGTCGGCGCATCACGCGTTCGCGACATGTTTGAACAAGGCAAAAAACATGCGCCTTGCTTGATTTTCATCGATGAGATCGATGCCGTCGGTCGCCACCGCGGACACGGCATGGGCGGTGGACACGATGAGCGTGAGCAGACCCTCAACCAGCTTCTCGTTGAAATGGACGGCTTCGACACACAAGAAGGTGTCATCATCATCGCGGCAACCAACCGTCCCGATGTGTTGGATCCTGCATTGCTGCGCCCGGGTCGCTTCGACCGCCAAGTCACGGTGTCATTGCCTGACGTCAATGGTCGTGAGGAAATCCTCCGTGTGCATGTGAAGAAAATCAAACTCGCTGCAGGCGTCGAGCTCGGCACCATTGCACGCGGCACCCCGGGTTTTTCTGGAGCTGAACTCGCAAACCTGGTCAATGAGTCGGCGCTGTTAGCCGCTAGAAAAGGCCTCAGTGCCGTGACACTCGCAGAGATGGAAGAAGCTCGCGACAAAGTCCGCTGGGGACGTGAGCGCCGCTCGCTTGCGATGTCGGATAAAGAAAAGATCGGCACCGCATGGCACGAGGCAGGTCACGCCTATCTCAACATGGTTCTGCCGCATACGCATCCTTTGCATAAAGTCACCATCATCCCACGTGGTCCTTTCTTGGGTGCGACGATGTTCCTGCCAGATGGCGATAAATACTCGACGCAGAAAAAAGAAGCCCTCGCGAACTTGATCGTCACCATGGGTGGCCGCATCGCGGAAGGTTTCCATTCCGATGACATTTCCAATGGTGCCTCCGGCGATATTCGCCAAGCCACCTCGCTCGCCCGTAACATGGTTTGCGAGTGGGGCATGTCGGATCTTCTCGGTATGGTCGAATACGGCGAAGGCGACAGCCCCGTCTTCCTCGCACGCGACATGAACAAGAGCCGCAACTACTCCGAGGAAACCGCCCGCGTCATCGATGGCGAAATCAAAAAGTTCATCGACGAGTCCTTCAATCAGGCGAAAAAAATTCTCACTGAGAATCGCGATACCGTAGAGAAAATCGCATTGGCGTTGTTAGAATACGAAACGCTCGATGCCTCGCACCTGCGTGACATCATCGACCATGGTGAAATGCGCAACCCGCCTTCCGCACCCAAGCCGCCTCCGATTCCCGAAGAAATTTCCAAACAAACTGCGGCTAAAAAACCTCAGGAAGAAAAACCCGAAGACAACGGCCCACTTCCCGGAGCCGTCGGCGCAACAGCTTGAGAGTTTAATTTAGTCATCATTGCACGAAGCGGCGGATCATCTCCAATGCTTCATGCAATCTTGTTGAGCGTGAGCCGCGTAGCTCGTGCCATATCACTCCAGTTTGAGCAAGCTCGCTATCAAACCAACCGTGCATCTCATGGCGAATAAGTTCACCATCGCGAGAGCCGTCTTGAACGAAGGGGATTTCATCGCCTGTTAGTAAATATAGATCGGCGCGGCATGTGCTAGCTAGGGAATCCAGTTCTGGTAAATAGAAGCCCATGTAGCGGCGATGCCAGATGCGAGTGGCAAAAGCGTTGGTATCGCAAATGAGGATACGATTCGCTAGGCGGGCCGCTTCATTCTCTCTGCGGATCTGCTCGCGTGCAATAGTTAGAAATTCATCACTGCTCCATTCCTTTTTGTTGCTCGTTACTTTTTCCTCGCTGTATTCCCTACCATACTCTGTCACCAACTGAGTATGAAGAGCACTAGCAAGATCTTGGGCGAGAGTGGTAGTTCCAGTGGACTCTGCGCCGAGCACGACTATGCGTTTGGCATACCAGGCTCGGACCGGAGGATCGATGAAATCCCATAAAGCGAATGGATCATTGCGCACCGCAGTGCCGCTGCATGGGATTTGTAATCGCGCTGGATCGACGGATTCATGGACGCAACCAAGATGCCCAGCGTAAGCATCCCCATAGCTCTCGGAAGTGAATACTGCATTTGGCGCGCGGCCCAGCCAGCGAATGGTATTTTCTGCCCAAACGCGTGAATCGTTTGCGTCATAGCGGTCGTCGATAAGCATGATCTCAGCGGCGGGAGTTATTTCGCGCAACCAGTCGACGCGGACATTCGCCGGAATAAGATCGGTGGGTTTTCCGCAGACAATGACCACGACGCGTTCGCAGCGAGAAAGGGCAGTTTCGATCAGGTAACAATGACCTTTATGAGGGGGTAAAAATTTCCCGATGACGACGCCGAGCTCATATGTGGGCGCTGTGCTCATGGGAAGGCGTTACTTTGAAACTCGCGCCGCCAACGGATAAATCCAATAGGCGCATTAAACCAGAACATCGTGTAGAAAAACGCAGTGACCCAGAGCTCGCGGGAAGTGAACAGTAAGACCGCAAAACTGTTAGCCAGAAACCAGAAAATCCATGTTTCAAGTTTACGACGCATTAGTAACACCTGTCCGGCCACGCTTAGCGCAAGCACGGCGGAATCGATGAATGGCGCATACGCATCAGTGAAATGGTGGAGCAACCAGCCGTAACCCATAGCAGCGATGACTCCGAGTGGGACGCTCACGATGAGTTCGTTACGCGTGCAACGAGTGATAGGGCGTGGCTTGATCTGCCCATGATGATGCAACCAATGCCACCATCCCACGGCACTGGTGATAATGAAGAAGATCTGCAAGGTAACGTCTGCGTAGAGTTGGCTGTTAAAAAATAACCAACCAAATAACAGGCAGCCAAAAATGCCAGTCCACCAAGTATGAATGGAATTGCGCGTGGCCAATACAATAGCCACGAGATTGACGATGTTCGCAGTGATTTCTAGAAAGGGCATGTTGCGAAGGATTTTCGGAAAAGGTAATGAATTGGATTCGGAAATTGCTGAGGAATATTCGGTAATGAACCCAATCTATTAAACAAGATTCACAAAGACACCCCAGAAAGAAAAGAGCCGATCCATCGATTTGTCAGCGCAAAGGCACGAATGTGCTAGCTTACAGTGCTTAATCCGGGATCGAAGTCTGATCGGTGTGTCAGATTTCTCACTTTTTGCTCACCAATTGATCGAAAAAACATAAACCTGCGTATAGCTTTCCTGAGTTATTTCCACGCTAAAGATCCAACTAACCCATGCTGCGATATTCCTTCGGCCTCATTTCTATTTTTTTTCTCACTCATTCCCTGAATGCCGAGGTCGATTTCGCGCGCGATGTCCGCCCGATTCTCAATGCTAACTGCACCGCCTGCCACGGTGGGGTGAAAGAGGCTGGCGAGGTCTCATTCATCTACCGTGAGCTCGCTCTCGGCAAAGGCGAGTCTGGGAAACCCGTCATCGTTCCGGGAAATCCGGATGCCTCGGAAATGATCGCCCGCATCATTTCCACCGACCCGGATGAAATCATGCCGAAGCCCGAGCACGGCCCGGCGCTCGCCAAATTCCAAATCGATATCCTGCGCCAATGGATCAAAGAAGGCGCAAAGTGGGGCGAGCATTGGTCATTTGTTCCTCCTGAAAAACATCCTTTGCCGTCCGTTACAAAAACCGATTGGCCGATCCGTGATCTCGACCATTTCATCCTCGCTCGGCTTGAATCAGAAAAACTCAACCCATCCCGCGTTGCCGATCCGGAACAATGGCTGCGCCGCGCTTCGTTCGATATCATCGGCCTGCCTCCAACTCTCGAAGAAATCGACGCCTTCAAAAAATCCGCTGCCGAAAACCTTCAGGTCGCTATCGAAAAAGAAACCGATCGATTGTTAGAATCACCACGCTTCGGTGAACGCTGGGCATCCGTTTGGATGGATCTCGCGCGCTATGCGGATTCGGTTGGCTACGCCGATGACAAACGTCGCGAGAACTGGAAATACCGCGATTGGTTGATC
>JAZKIL010000025.1:55677-68066 GCA_040384845.1 Verrucomicrobiota bacterium
GGCGAGCGCATGGCGTGGGACTGGCTGGACGCCGCGCGCTATGCCGACTCCAATGGCTATCAGGGCGACAGTGAGCGCACCATGTGGCCGTGGCGGGACTGGGTCGTTTCCGCATTTAACCGCAATCTTCCGTTCGATCAGTTCACTATCGATCAAATTGCAGGCGATCTTATTCCAGACGCCACGCTCGACCAAAAAATCGCCACCACGTTTAGCCGGCTCACCCAAGTCAACAGCGAGGGCGGCACCGATGACGAAGAATTCCGTGTTGCTGCGGTGATGGACCGCATGAGCACGACTTGGGAGGCTTTCATGGGTGTTAGCTTCGGCTGCGTGCAATGCCACTCGCATCCCTACGATCCGATCAAGCACGAGGAATATTACGACTTCATGGAATTTTTCAATCAGAGCAAGGATGCGGACATTGATGAGGATTTGCCGCGTCTTTCCGTACCGATGGAAAAATCCGAATACCCGAAGGCGAATCAACTCCACGAACAAATCCGCACTTCCGAGCAAGCCTTGTTTACGCAGCGCAAAAAAATCGACTCCACCACCAAATGGCAACCAGTCAAATCTGTGAAAGCCGAGGCAAAAAAAGCCATCCTCACCATCACAGGGAGAGAGGACTATGATGAATTCCAAGCCGATCCCAATGTGGCCAGCAATGCCGAGTATATTCTAACATTTCCAACCGATCTCAAAACCGTCACTGCGCTTCGTTTGGAAATTCTTCCGCTCGATCTCAAAACCGCAGCACACACGCCAGAGTGGGGAGGGGTTGTCAAACAATTGCTTCTCGATGTCGTGGATGCCAGCGGTAAGGCGACGTCTGTGAAACTTCATGAAGTCATCCCTGATGAAGCGCATCCCATGTTCGATCCCAATGGCTCTATCACCGGATCAGAAAAAGCATGGGGGACTTATACGAAAATTTTCAAACCTCGCCACGCCACTTTTGTTCTCGATCAGCCGCTCATGTTGTCTCCCGATTCGAAACTACGCGTCACCCTGAAAAACGGCGGGACCTACTCGGCAAGTTTCCCCATGGTCGTGAAGCGCGGGCGCCTCGCTCTGACCGATGAACCGGCATGGATCAATCATCGCTTGGATGAGAGCGTTGTCTCCGTCAAGCGGGCGATCACAGACGCTAAGCAGAAACTCAAAGCCATCCCATCCACCACCACTCCAGTCATGGTCGAGCGCGAACCTCAACATTACCGCGACACCCACATGTTCATCCGTGGAAACTGGCTGGATAAAGGCCATCTCATCAAGGAAGGCAATACCCCGAAACTTTTCCCTTCCCTGCAAAAATCCGGGGAACGCGCCACACGTCTCGACCTCGCGCGCTGGGTGGCTTCGCCTGAGAACCCGCTCACCGCGCGTGTCGCTGTGAATCGGTTTTGGTTGGAGCTCTTCGGCAAAGGCATCTGCCCGACTCCTGAGGATTTCGGCTCCGCCGGTGAACCTCCATCCCATCCTGAATTGTTAGATCATCTCGCGGTGATGTTTGTGAATGATAAAAAATGGAGCGTGAAATCCATGCTCCGTGAAATCGTAACCAGCGCCACGTATCGGCAGGATTCCTCGATCACCGACGAGCTCGATGAGAAAGATCCCGATAACCGCCTGCTTGCCCGCGGCCCGCGCCAACGCCTCACGGCTGAAATGATGCGCGATCACTCGCTCAGTATCTCAGGTTTGATCAGTCACAAAGTTGGTGGAGCTCCTATTCAACCTCCACTGCCACCGGGCGTGTGGAAACCGTTCGTAGCTGATGCATGGAAAACTCCAGAGATCGGAAATCCTGAGCGCTATCGCCGCTCGGTTTACATCTATTTCAAACGCAGCATTTTGTATCCGCTCTTCAGTTCTTTCGATGTCCCACCGCGTGACCTTTCATCGAAACGCCGACTCGTTTCTAACACTCCTCTCCAAGCTTTAACGACTTTGAACGACGCCGCATTTCATGAGGCAGCGGTGGATTTTTCCAAGCGCATGCAAGCGGCGGACCCTTCCGATCTCGATAAACAAATTGCCGTCGGTTATCGCATCACCACTTCGCGTGAGATCACCCCAGATCGCACAACCGAGTTGCGCAATCTTTACGAGGAACTTGTAACGGAATACAAAAACTTTCCCGATACCATGAAAGGAATCGCTAAAACTCCGGAAGAGGCGTCGCTCGCAGTGATCGCTTCCGTTTTGCTTAACCTCGATGAATCCATCACCCGCTGATCACTCATTATGAATCTTCTCCAACACCTTCAGCAAGAGCAGCTCACACACGCGACACGTCGGCATTTCCTCAAAGAAGCGGCCTTCGGATTGGGCGGCTTGTGCCTCGCTGGTCAAAATCTTTTCGGCGCAACAGCAGGAGCAAGTGTCGCACGTGATGCAGAAAATCCGCTCAACACCCTAGCTCCATCCTTTTCGCCCAAAGCGAAGCGTATCATTTTCCTACACATGGCTGGAGCACCGAGTCAGATGGAACTTTTCGACTACAAGCCAGTGCTTCAACAATACGACGGCAAGGATTGCCCGCAGGAATATCTCGAAGGTCAGCGATTCGCTTTCATCAAGGGCGTTCCGCGACTGTTAGGTCCGCAGTTCCAATTCAAACAACACGGAAAATCCGGCGCATGGATTTCCGATCGTTTGCCTTCGCTCTACAAACACGCGGACAAACTCTGCTTCATCAAATCGATGCAGACAGATCAGTTTAATCACGCTCCCGCAAAACTCATCATGCACACGGGTAACCAAAACCTCGGTTATCCATCCATGGGCTCATGGGTCACGTGGGGTCTCGGAAGCGAAAACCAAAACCTTCCCGGTTTCATGGTGCTGCTCTCCGGCGGCCGCTCGCCGCGTGCTGGCGCAGCGCTCTGGAACAACGGATTCCTGCCTTCCGTTTATCAAGGCGTGCAGTGCCGTTCCGGTGGCGATCCTGTTCTCAACGCCGCGAATCCTCCGGGCATCAATCGAAACATCCGCCGCGCGGCTCTGGACTCGCTTAACCGGCTCAACACCAAAACCCACGAGGAAATCGGAGATCCCGAAACAATCACCCGCATTTCCCAATATGAAATGGCGTATCGCATGCAGGTTTCTGTGCCAGAGGTCATGACGATCAATGATGAGCCAAAACCGGTGTTAGAAATGTATGGCGCAGAGCCAGGGAAAAATTCTTTTGCGAACAACTGCTTGCTCGCACGCAAGCTGGCGGAAAACGGCGTCCGCTACATCCAGCTTTTCGATTGGGGTTGGGATACCCACGGATCAAGTGCAAACGAATCACTAAAAGATGGTTTCGTGAAAAAATGCGTAGATATCGACAAAGCCGTCGGTGCTCTTCTATCAGATCTCGAAATGCGCGGAATGTTAGAAGATACCTTGGTGGTTTGGGGTGGCGAGTTCGGTCGCACCCCCATGCAGGAAAACCGTGGCGGTGGTTCTGCAAACGCCTTCGTCGGTCGTGATCACAATCCGAATGCCTTCACCATCTGGATGGCCGGCGGCGGAGTGAAACCCGGAATCACCTACGGAGAAACCGATGAGCTCGGCTACCGCGTTGCAAAAGACCCAGTTCACGTCCGGGATTTTCATGCTACCCTCCTGCAACTCTTCGGATTCGATCATCACAAGCTCTCATTCCCTTTCCAAGGACTCAATCAGAAGCTCACCGGCGTGAAACCTGCGAAAGTCGTGAAAGGCATTCTCGCTTAAATATTTCTAACAAATATACATGTTGCTCCGCCACCTCATCTCCGCTTTCACCCTTGTGTTGTGCACCTTCGCTTCTGCACAGGAAGCAACGCGCATGAACATCGTTTTGCTTTATGCGGATGACCTCGGTTACGGCGATCTCGGTTGCTACAATCCGAAATCGAAAATCCCCACGCCAAACCTCGATCGCCTCGCCAGCGAAGGGCTTCGCTTCACCGATGCCCACAGCTCATCCGGCATCTGCACACCTTCGCGTTACGCGATGCTGACGGGTCGGCATCATTGGCGGGATTTCCATGGGATCGATGGCGGCTTCGACAAATCGTTTTTCAAAGAGGGCCAACTCACCATGCAGGAGATGTTGCGGAAGAAGGGTTACACCACTGCATGCATCGGTAAGTGGCACTTAGGTTGGGATTGGGATTCGATCCGTCTTCCAGGCACCGATAAAAAATCGAAGAGCCATAAAGATTTCGACTGGTCGAAACCGTTTCGCGGCGGCCCTTTGGATCATGGGTTCAATCATTACTTCGGCGACAATGTAATCAACTTTCCTCCATACACGTGGATTGAAAATGATCGGGTTCTTTCAGTTCCTGATATCACATTCACTAAAACTCCGAAAAACACCAAAGAGGGAGCATGGGAATGCCGCGAGGGCCCTGGTCGTTCAGATTGGGATTTTTATCAGGTGCTCCCGACTCTAACAAAAAAGGGCGTGGAATACATTCATTCACGTAAAGGCGAAACCGAGCCGTTCTTTCTCTACTTTCCTCTCCCTTCGCCTCACGCGCCCATCGTTCCGAATGATGAGTTCGATGGTAAATCAAAAGCCGGAGCATTCGGGGACTTTGTGGTTCAGACCGATGACACATGTGGACAACTCCTCAACGCCCTGCGAGAAGCAGGGCTCGATTCTAACACCATTGTAATATTTTCCGCCGACAACGGTGCGGAAAACTATGCTTATCCACGCGATGAAAAATTTGATCATTGGTCGTCAGAACCTTTGCGTGGACTCAAGCGAGACATCTATGAAGGCGGCCACCGCGTTCCTACCATGATCAAATGGCCCGGCGTGACAAAACCCGGTGCAGTGACCGACGCGTTGTTCGCACAGATCGATCTCATGGCGACATTTTCCAACTACCTCGGCTATGAACTTCCGAAAAACTCCGCTGAGGATTCCCATGATTTTTTACCTTACCTAAAAGGTGAAACGAAAACATCACCCCGCACCACGATGGTTCACAATACGAGTAAGGATTATGCCATTCGGGATGGTGATTGGGTGCTGATCGATGCCAAGACCGGCGCCGCCCGCCAGCCAAGCAAAGCATGGTTTGAAAAACATCAGGTCCCGGCATACAACGATCAATCGGTTGGCCTCTACAACATCCGCGAAGATATAGGGCAGCGAAACAACCTCGCGGAAAAGCAGCCTGATAAAGTCAAAGAACTCCAAGCGTTGCTGAAGAAAATCCGTGATCAGGGTTACTCCGCGCCGCGTCTTGCGAACTAAAAGGGCAAGTTTTCCGGCAGATTGCTGAAACTTATCCATGCCATGAATTTGGATCTGTGATGAAATACGCCCTGCCTCAATTAGGTATCGTCACTTCCACTTCACTCATGAAATCCAAACTCGTTCTTGCCGCCCTGTTTCTCAGTGGCCTTTCAGCATCTGCCCTCGAGCTCGGTGCGCCTTTCGCCGATAACGCCGTCCTCCAACGTGAACTTCCTGTTCCTGTCTGGGGCTGGAGCAAACCGGGCACTGAAGTCACCGTCGAATTCGCCGGTCAAAAGCATTCCGCGAAAGCAGGGGAGAATGGAAAATGGATGCTCAATCTAGATGCCCTCACCGCCAGCGCCGAACCACGTGAAATGACGATCACTGAAAAAGGCGGCGAAGCCAGAACTCTCAAAAACCTCCTCGTCGGTGAAGTCTGGATGGCATCCGGACAATCTAACATGCAGTGGCTCGCGTCCAAATCCTTAGTCTCACTTCTGGTTAGTCAGCTCAAAGAAAAAGGCGAAACTCCGCCGATCCGTGAGTTTGAAATCACCAGCGTGTATGCAGCTCTGCATCCCGTTGAACGGGCCACGGGTGCATGGAAAGTGGACGACTACGGCAATTACAGCGCAGTTGCTTTTGCCTTCGCCTTGAAAGTCTATCAGGAAACCGGCGTTCCCATCGGTATCCTCAACTGCTCATTCAGCCAGACCAGTATCGAGTCATGGGTGCCGCGCGAAGGCTTTGCAGCAGGCACGCAGGAATATACCAAATCGATTCAGCAAAAAATTCTAGAAACCGATCCCACCACGCCCGAGCACAAAAAAGCATGGGACGCATTTTATCTATCCCTAGAGGCGCAGATCAAAGCTAACGCAGAACTTGTCGCCGCAGGAAAACCAGCGCTTCCTGTTTCCACAAACCCACCGGGTAACATGAACGATAACCGCGATGCATCATGGATGTTCAACGGGCGCATGAGTCCGGTGGTTCCTTACGCGATCCGCGGAGCGATCTGGAACCAAGGCTACGCCAACATTGGCGGCGGCATTAAATATTACCAAAACCTCCACAGCCTGATCGGTGGCTGGAGAATGAAATGGAACAACCCAACGCTTCCGGTCTATTTCCACCAATTCTATTGCCCAGGTCCACCGGCTGGAGGTTATGCAGTCAACTATCCGAGCATTGCTGAAATGGCGGAAATGCGTCTCGGCGCATGGATGGCACGTGACATTCCTAACACCGCAATGGCCAGCCAGATCGATATTGCCGGTGCCATTCACTACAGCCAAAAAGCTCTCCCGGCCGTGCGTCTCGCTTACCATGCCCTCAAAAATCAGTATGGCAAAAAAGACATCGTCACCGACGGTCCGATGTTCAAATCCTACTCCGTCCAAGGCAATCAATTGACCGTCGAATTCGATCACGCCGATGGCGGATTCGTGGTCGCGGAAACCCTTTTGAAACCTTCCAACTCTCCCGATGGTTTTCCTACACCCACAATCATTCCCGATGGTGAATCCAAAGTGACTCACTTCTGGATCGCTGGTGAAGATCGCGTTTGGCATCCGGCAACCTTTAAAATCGATGGCTCGAAAGTCATTGTTAGTTCACCCGCTGTGAAATCTCCACGCGGAGTTTCCTACGGCACCGGCGGGATCGGCTTTCAACCCAACCTTTACAACAAGTCATTGCTGCCAACCACACCGTTCATCTATTTCGATAACAAACCCGTCACCAGTGAAACCTGGCCTGACAAGCCGATGAAAATCGCCGGATTTGTGGTGGATCCAAACACCGTTGGCAGTGTTCAAGACTATCGCAGGCTGCCCATCCTCCGCACGCAGTTTCGCGATAATGCCATCTTACAAGCAGACATGCCCATCACGATTTCCGGATCGGCTGTCCTCGAATATGGCACCGAATTGGTCGGCGAAAAGATCATCAAATTCAGTTTCGCGGGTGTGGAAAAAACCATCCCGGTCGGCCCTGAAATGAGAGAATGGAGCGTCACCGTTCCACCGATGCCTGCCAGCAAGGAACCTAAAACCCTGCAAGTCACCATGACCATCAATGGCGAGCTGGTTCATGACCGCATTTGCAAAAATATCCTCATCGGCGATGTCTGGTATATCGCCAGTCCGATCTTCGGGAAAAAATCACCTCCTTTGAAAATGGAAGAATCGGGTCAACCCGTCCGTGTCATGCTTCGCATGGCCAAGCGCTCTTCCGCAGATAAACCCGCGCGTTACATGGTCTCCACCTCGACCGAACCTAACAATCGTTTCGCCTCAACATGGGAAGATGCCACCACGGATTTCGCATCAGTCATCGGTCATCGGCTTGCGAAACAATCGGGTCGACCCACCGGCATCATTCACATGACCAGTGATGCGGTTCCGCTCAACAGCTGGATGAAACTTGAGCATCTGAAAAACGCTCCTAGCCTGATGAACGATTATAACAATCTCGCGCAAATGCAGCCCGGCGATCCACTCTACGATGCGAACGTCCGGCGCTACATCGCTGCATGGAAAACCTACTGGGGCGAGTTCATTCCGCAGATGATCGCAACCCTCGGTGTGCCGAACGGCGAGAAGTGGGGAACCATGCCGCAGCTTGCCGGAGAAGTGACCAGCAAAGCCTGCGAAACCCATAACGTCGTCGCCTATTCATTTGTTCCGGCCAGTTTCAAAGGAATCATTTTCCTAACAGGTTCGGAGATGATCAAAGCCGACCAAGGCGAAAACTTCGGACCCGAGCTCACGGCTCTCGCCAATGGTTACATCGGGGACTTCGGTGGCAAAGCGAAGTTCATCTACACTCTGCCAAGCAAAGAACTCGCTCCGAAAATCACCGAGCCATCAAAAATCACAGGCGAAAGCTTAGCTGTTCCCATCAGCACTTGGCAGGAAACCGGAGTTACTCAGGAACTCCTCGATCAAGTTGTCAAAGCTGCGACCGAGTAATCATTAGAAATCCAATACCATGAAATCCTTCGTTTTTATTCTGACATTGGCGTCATGCCTGCACGCTCAGGAACTCACCCTGGAGGCGCAATGCGCGCACCCGATCGCGGACAACGCCGTGTTCCAACAAAAGATGCCGCTTCCCGTATGGGGCAAGTCGCTGCCCAACGCCAAGGTCGAGGTGGAATTCGATAAACAGAAAAAATCCACCGTCGCCGCAGCCGATGGAAGTTGGAAGGTCATGCTTGATCCGCTAACTGCAGATCCGCTCACATCGGTGAACGAAGCACCAGTTGGCCGCTCACTCACCATCACCACCAGCCACGAAGGCAAGCAAGCGACCAAAATATTTTCTAACATCTTAATCGGAGAAGTTTGGCTTTGCTCTGGTCAATCCAACATGGCGGGTCCTTTCGGTCGTGCGTCTTATCCGCCAGGCTCTGGAAAAGAAGCAAATTTCCCTGCGCTCCGATATTACAACAAAGGTTGGACCGTTTGCACTCCCGAGACGGTCGGAAAATATTCCCGCGTAGCGGTTTCTTTCGCTCGTGAACTTCAGGCCAAGATCAAAGTTCCGGTCGGCATCATCTATGCCGCACAAGGTGGAACCCAAATCGAAAGTTGGATCGCCAAAACTCCCGGCCCTGATGTTCCCGTTTCAAAATACGAATGCTACCTCGACCACGTCCTTCCCATCGTTGGCTACGGAATGCGTGGCACGCTCTGGTATCAAGGCGAGGGGAATCAGAAAGATGGTAAAGACTATTTCCCTAAGATGAAACAACTCATCGAAGGCTGGCGGAAAGTTTGGGGCCAAGGTGAGTTTCCATTCTACTTCGTCCAGATTTCATCCATCGGCGAATCTCCCACCGACAACCCCGCGTGCGGGGATGGCCGCGCTGCGATCCGCCAAGCTCAGTTCGAGTCTCTCTCCATTCCTAACACAGGGATGGTTGTGACCATCGACATCGGCGATAAAAAGGAACACCCCGCCAACAAACATGACATCGGCTTGCGCCTCGCGCGTTGGGCGCTGCATCGTGAATACGGACAAAAAGATCTCGTCCCGAGCGGTCCGCTTTATAAATCCCAGAAAATCGAAGGTAGCAGCATTCGCGTCAGTTTTGATTATGCACAAAATGGTTTGATGCTTGCGAAAAAAGAAGGCTACGAACCACCGGTCGCCACGCCAGACGCAGCCATCCCATGGCTTTCCATCCAAGCCAAAGACGGCACATGGCATTGGGCAGAAGGAAAGATTGATGGATCCGATCTCATCGTTTCTAACAAGGACGTCAAAGAACCCATCGGCGTGCGTTACGCTTACACGAGTTTTCCGGTTGGCTTCAATCTCTACAACAAGGACGGCTTGCCCGCATCGCCGTTTACCACGATAGGTTACTGAAATTCATTTTAACGCCATGCCGCGCGCTTTTTCCATCATCCTCGTTTTGTTGATATCGATCTCCTGCAATTGGGCAGAAACGCCGACGACAAAAGCTCCCGCCAAGCTGCTCAACGTGCTGTTGATCACAGCGGATGATTTGAATTTCGACTCACTCGGAACCTATGGCTGCAAAGTCCCCGGCATCACGCCGAATCTGGATAAGCTCGCGGCGGATGGCATAAAGTTCAATCACGCGCATGTGAACATCGCTGTCTGCCAACCCTCGCGCCAAACCTTGATGACGGGTCGTTACCCACACACCAACGGAGCGCTAGGTTTCGATCCGATTGATGAAAAGGTTCCCACTCTCCAAGAAAAACTCCGCAACGCAGGTTATCTCAATGGCATTTTAGGTAAGGAAAAACATTTGCAACCCATGGCGCGCTATTGCTGGGATTTGGTAGCCACGGAAAAGGATCTGGCCGACGGTGCGGGTATTGGCCGATCCATCGAGAAATATCATTCCTACACAAAAGAGTTTCTCGAAATTGCTGCCACATCTAACAAGCCATTTTTCCTCATGGCGAATTTGCACGATCCGCATCGTCCGTTTGCAGGTAGCAAACAAGAGCTGGATTCATGGGGAAAAAATCTCCCGAAATTCACCCGACAGATCAAAGAGAATGAAGTCAACGTCCCGGGATTTTTGCCTAACCTTCCGGAAATCAAAAAAGAAATCGCGGAATACTACACTTCGGTGTTTCGCTGTGATCAAGCGGTGGGCGCGGTATTGCGTGCCTTGAAAGAAGCGGGTCAGGAAGAAAATACCATTGTGATGTTTCTCAGCGATAACGGCATCGCCGTGCCTTTCGCGAAATCAAACTGCTATCTCCATAGCACCAAGACCCCATGGATCGTGCGCTGGCCGGAAAAAGTCAAAGCGGGATCGGTCGATTCCGGCCATCTCATTTCGGGAATCGATTTCATGCCGACCGTTCTTGATGCGCTTGGCATCGAACAAGTCGAAGGAATGAACGGAAAAAGCTTCGTTCCTTTGTTAGAAGGTAAAGCTCAGGACGGTCGCGAGTATGCATTCACGGAATACCATCGAACTTACGCTCGCGAGGCCTTTCCAACTCGGGCGATCCAAAGCAAACGCTACGGCTACATGATCAACTTCTGGGCGGGTCGCACCAAGCCCATGCGCATGGATTCGACCAGTGGTATCACCTTCAAAGCGATGCAAGAGGCCGCATTAGGCGATCCTAACATTGCCAAGCGCGTGAAGCTTTTTGAACACCGGGTTCTGGAGGAATTCTATGATTTCGAAAAGGATCCAGATGGTTTGAATAACTTGATCGATTCCTTAGAACACCAAGTGGAAATTCATAAAATGCGCAATGAATTGACTCAGCGTATGAAAGCCACCAGCGATCCCGCCTTGGAAGCGTTTGAGAATCGTAAAGATCCCGCGAAACTCGATGCGTATATGGATTTACTTTCCCGTAAGAAACCGTGATCTGAAAGCTTTTGGCTTCCAAGAGGCGTAGCTAGGGTGTTTTCTCTCTCTATTCCAAGCCCATGCCCCCGAAAGATTCATCAAAACCCGCCCAAGAGCATCCGTTAGCGAACATTCTCATCAATGTTCTCATTCCCGTATTGGCGCTCAGTTACCTGAGTAAAGAGCCAGGCGCGGATGGAGCGAAGCTATGGCACATCGGGCCTCTTTACGCGCTGTTCGTCGCGCTGGCGTTTCCCATCGGTTACGGGATCTGGTTTTTTGCGAAAACGCGGAAGATGAATTTCTTCTCCGGGCTCGGGTTGTTTTCGGTAATGCTAACAGGCGGACTCACGCTTTTCCTCTGGAATAAAGACGGCACGGTGAAAGAACACGCAGCGGTGTTGTTCGGCCTCAAAGAGGCATCGATCCCATTTGTGCTCGGCTTCGCCGTCATTGCTTCGCATTGGTCAAAAACTCCCTTGCTACGCACGTTTCTCTATACCGACTCCATTTTCGATATTCCAAAAATCGAAGGTAAGGTCACCGAACTCGGTAAGCTGGAGGATTACAATAAAGTCATTCTCAGTTCCACGATTCTGTTCGGCATGTCATTTTTCATCAGTACCTTTTTGAACTTCGGGCTCGCGATGTATTTTCTCGGTGATCTCGATCACACCGCCGCCAATGCCCGCGAAATCTATAACGAAAAAGTCGCGAAAGTGACGGGTTGGGGATTCGTCGTCATCGGTGTGCCGATCATGGTGTTCTTGTTTTTCACCCTAAGAAAATTGTTAGGCGGTCTTCGTGGCCTCACAGGTTACACCGACGAGGAACTCATGATGCCGAGGTAAAATGCCAGAGGCATTTTGTTCTTGGTTCTTTGTTTGAATATGCGGAAGCGCGAGGCTCAACCTAGAACTAAGAACTAAGAACTAAGAACTAAGAACTAAGAACTAAGAACTTTTTCCCCATCTCCTCTGCAAAAAAGGATGTAGGAAGTTCGCTAGCACAATTGCCGATGTGCCGATGTAGAACGCAGGTTTGAGATTCGCGTGTTCGTTGAAAATGATCGCCGCTGCGATGATTCCGTAAACCGGTTCGAAATTCGCCGCTAAGTTGAAATTGTAAGCACTGATCGTACGCAGCAGCCGATTCGTCAACGCCTGTGCAAACACGGTGCAGACCCACGCGAGAATCAGGATCCAAAGCCAATCCATCACATCGGTTACCGCAAGCGCCGGGAAACCCACAGGGTCAAAAATAGGCACCGCGAAAAAACACACGACA
>JAZKIL010000026.1:0-16144 GCA_040384845.1 Verrucomicrobiota bacterium
TAAATTTTGTTTGTTTTAAGGTAAAAACGCCGGGTTTATAGGCTCAATCACATGGAAAACTAAGGTTTGTAATAGATTCCCCTCACTTTATTTGCCTCTGCGTCCCTCTGCGACCTCTGCGCCTTTGCGGTGAAAACTCTTATAACCCATGAGATTCCATGCTTGTTATTCTCACAAAACCTGTGCAAGAGTCCGCGTCCCCGCGGAAAAGCCGTGGTTTTCTTGTATAATTTTCTATGGACACACCTCCTTTTTCAGAGCTCGGCCTTCCCGATGATCTCCTCGCTGCGATTGAAACTTTAGGCTACGAGCGGCCATCACCTATTCAGTGGAAAGCCATCCCACCTGCCCTCGCGGGAAAAGACATTCTCGGCCTTTCCGCAACTGGCTCCGGTAAAACAGCTGCCTTCGCACTTCCTGCCTTGGCCTCGATCGACGTCAAAAAAGCATACCCGCAGGTATTGATTCTTTGCCCAACCCGCGAGCTCGCGGTTCAGGTCTGCGAAGAAGTCCACCGCCTCGGCGCGAAAAAAACAGGGCTCCAAGCAACTCCCGTTTACGGTGGTGCACCCATCGACCGCCAGCTCCGTGCCCTACGTAATGGCGCGCAACTCGTCGTCGGAACTCCCGGCCGTTTGCTGGATCACCTTCGCCGTGGCTCGTTCGATGCCAGCCGGATCAAAATGGCCATCCTCGACGAAGCCGACCGCATGCTCGACATGGGCTTCAAAGAAGAAATGGACGAAGTCCTCGCTGCGCTCCCCAAAGAACGCCAGATCCTGTTCTTCTCCGCGACAATGAACGCAGGAGTTTCCCGTTTCATCAAAAAATTCGGCAACGACCCACAACTCATCGAGATCGAGCAAAAGGCGATGACGGTTTCCACCGTCGATCAATCCTACTTCGAAGTTCGCCAGCGCTCCAAAGTCGAAGTCCTTTCCCGCATTCTCGACATGAACCCGCCACGTCTCGGGATCATTTTCTGTAACACCAAACGCTCGGTCGATGAATGCACCGAAGACCTTGTCAACCGGGGCTACGCCGCC
Source organism: Verrucomicrobiota bacterium (assembly GCA_040384845.1). GTDB lineage: Bacteria > Verrucomicrobiota > Verrucomicrobiia > Verrucomicrobiales > Akkermansiaceae > Luteolibacter. The sequence continues at coordinate 1,047 of JAZKIL010000026.1, forward strand.
GACCGCCTCCACGGCGACATCACTCAGCAAATGCGCGAACGCGTTCTCAAACGTTTCCGCGACGGTGCGGTCGAACTCCTCGTCGCCACCGACGTTGCAGCTCGCGGACTCGACATCGATGAAATCGACATCGTCTTCAACTACGACCTTCCAACCGACCCCGAGGACTACGTCCACCGCATCGGCCGCACCGGCCGCGCAGGTCGCTCCGGACGTGCCGTATCGTTTGTCTTTGGTCGCGAAATCTATCGCCTCCAAGCCATCGAGCGTTACACCCGCCAAGTCATCAAACGCGACAAAATTCCATCGGTCGAACAAGTCGAGGGTCGCCGCGCAGACATCATTTTTGAATCGCTCAAAGAACGCCTCGAAACCGGTGGCTTCGATTCCTATCAGGAAAACATCGACCGCTTGTTAGAGCAAGGTCACACCCCGACCGATATCGCTGGTGCCCTGATTACTATGCTCCGCGAATCCAATGGCCGCGAAGGCGAAGCCATCCAAGAAGATCGCGAGCCAGAAAGCAACAAGCGCGAGCGCGATAACAAGAGCCCTCGTAAGGATAACCGCGAATCCCGTGAGCGCGAGCCACGCGAGCAACGTCCTCGCTACGAATCCCCTGATCGCCCACCACGCGAATACGAACGCGGTGACGCCAAACGTGACGCCGGCCCAGTTGAAGGCGGCATGTCACGCTTGTTCATCTCTCTCGGAAAAGGCGCGGGCATCATGCCAAAAGACATCGTCGGCATGATGTATCGTGAAGCCGGTCTTCCCGACGGTTGCCTCGGTCGCATCACCTTGTTTCCAAAACATTGTCTGGTCGATGTCCCGGAAGCACTCGCCGACCAAGCGATCCAGAAAACCCGCAACGCGAAACTCCGCGGAAAAGCCTTCCGCATGGATCACGACCGCGGCCCGAATCAATAAGCGTGGCGGCGGATTGTATCCGAAAGGAACCGCGATTTTCAATCGCGACCTCGTAAGCGAACCATCTTAGCTAGCGGAACTGTTGCAGCCGCGATTGAAAATCGCGGTTCCTTTCTTTCATGGTTTCGGCATGATGGGCGAATCCCACCCCGCCAGATCCGATGGCTTGACGTTTTTCACATGGCCATTGAAGGAGAACTTGCTTGGGTTAAAGGGTCCGACGAAAGAGATGTCCTGGTTAGCTTTGATGTCCTTTTCCATGCCAATGGCCCAAAGCACTCCGTTGAGAACCATACGGCGGTAATTATCATCGAGGAAATCCTGCGAAGCTCCTTGAGTGCTATGAAAAACGCGATGTTTGGATCCGTCTTTCGCCGTATAGCTGCGGGTCCAAGTGCACGGCATTGGCGGTTTTTTGGGATCAGCTTCCGAGGCAGGATCCATGGAGACGAGCGGCTGGGAATTTGCGAGCACCGTGAAATCAGGTGCGGCTTTGCCAACATATCCCCCGGCGTGGGTGAAAGCGGTTTCGCCGACACCTGTTAGAATCACATGGCTGCGCTGTTCCGGAATCGTCTCGATGCGCGTGCCCTGCTTGTGGTTGGTTCCGTAGTGACCGACCCAAGTGTTACCGAGGATCTGGTGACCGAAGCCGTTTTCATAGCCAGCGACTTTGGATTTAAAGTCATACTTCGCATATTTCGATCCCGCAGGAATCTGAAAGGCGTGGGATGAAGTCCGTAATCCGACGACCGGGCCGCCGCGTTCAAGATAACTTTCAACATGCGCCATCTGATCATCCGGCAGGTTCAGGAAACGAGCGAAGACAAAAAACAGGTCAGCCTTTTCGAGTGCCTCCATTCCGGTCACTTGCGAGGAACCGGCTTGGATGAAACCGTCTTTATCCACACCGAAAACGACAGTGCATTTGAAGCCCATGCGTTTGGCGAGAATACGGGCAAGCGCGGGACAAGCTTCCTCGGCGCGGTATTCGTGGTCACTGGCGAGGAAGACGATGTGCTTGCCTTTGCCGGGCCCAGCCTCGCCTTCATAAACGACAGGGTTGGCGTGAGCAAAGGTGGTGGCTAATAAAAAAGTCAGGATGTATTTCATATGGATATGGAGGGTTATTTTTCTAGGGGGTGCTCTTTGAGTAGATCTTCGGGTTTCCAGAAAATCGAGCGATCCTTCGTAGCCTCGCGGACTTTTTTGACCGTCTCCGGGCTAACAGGTTCGGCCTTGTTGCCCCAGGAGTTGCGGACATAGGTGAGCACACCGGCCACTTCGTCATCTTTGAGGATGGAACCGAAGGCCGTCATCGGCGGGACACCTTTCTCAGGGTCATAAACCTTGCCGTTCACATCGATTTTCCCATGGAGACCGTGAAGCACAATTTTTGTTAGACGCTCCTCACTGCCAGTGACCCATGGAGTGCTGACCAATGGAGGAAAAGCCGGATCAAGCCCCATGCCGTTTGGCTGATGGCAGGTCGCGCAATGAGCTTCGCGGTGAAAAACTTCGGAGCCGAGTTCATAAGCTTTCGCGGCTTTGTCTTTGAGATGATCCGGGACTTTGACCGCGACCTTTTTCTCTTTAACATCTTTGATCACGGTAGGCATGGCTCCTTTGCTTGCGTCGGCAGGACCCCAAAACTGTTTTACCATAGCGGCTGCGTTTCGGGCGTGAGGTTCCGGCGATTCGAGCAAAGCGGCGAGAAGTTTCTCGTCGCGGATGTTGTGACGTTGATGCCACCACAGCGCCTCTAACAAAGCATGGGCGTGCTCGGCTTTTTTGGGATCGAACTGTTGCATCCATTTGAGCATGGCTGGCCCGACCTCTGCTTGAGGGCGCAAGTCCAGCTCCATGCGGGCGCGTTCTCGGACTCCGTCGATGGGATGTTTGAGCACATCCAACAAAGTGGAAACCGGCTGACCGTGAATCGCAACAGGTGTCTGCAAGGGGCGATCCTTGTAAATCATTCGGTAGATCCGGCCATGTTTCTTATCTCGCTTGGGATCACGGATGTTGTGTTGCATGTGGCCGATGATGACGTTCTGCCAATCGGCAACATACAGCGCGCCGTCAGCACCGAACTCGGCGTCTGCGGGCCGGAAGTTTTTGTCGTCACTGCGCAGGAAATCGGGAGTCGGTTCACCCCAGATTTCGCCTTGCTTGAAGGTGGCTTTATCGGAAGTGTAACCATCGCGTTTCAGATCATAACGCTTGATACCAAGGTAGCCGATCGCATTGCAAACCAAGAAATTCTGCTGGATATCATCGGGAAAATTAGCGCTGGAAACGATGGCGTTCGCTGGCACGGGACGGACTTCCTTGTTGAGAACAGGAAACATTTTGAAACCGTTTCCATCGGGTCGCACTTGAAACGCACGACCGCCAGTGCCATCGCTTGCAAACAGATAGCCCCAGCGATCGAAGCTTGTGCCATGAGGGTTCGGGTTGTTAGCAGCGATGAACTGGATGGTATGGCGGCGCGGACAAAAGCGATACATTCCAGATGCGGTTGAAGCCAGCGATGGACCCCACGGATGCTCGTAGTTGTGCTGAAGGAAAATGCCGCTCTGCCAGTAAAGTCCGCCATCTGGACCGATGGTGAAGTTGTTAGCCGCATGATGGGTGTCTGCCGATCCAGTGGCTTGCAATAGCACAATGCGAACATCCGCCTTATCGTCGCCGTCGGTGTCTTTAAGGAAAAGAATATCGGGCTGAGAGACCACAATCACGCCCCCGCCCCAGAAGGCGAAGCCGAGCGGATTGTGCACTTTGGCGAACTCAATCGCTTTGTCCGCCACGCCATCGCGGTTTTCGTCAGGTAATATAAGCAGCGTGTCGCTCATTTCCTTCAACGGTTCCCATTTCGGATAGGTGCCCCAGCACGCGGCCCAGAGTCGACCTTTCGTATCCACCTGCAATTGCACCGGATTGGCGAGTGAGGGAAACTTCGATTCATCTGCAAAAAGATTCACCGCGAAGCCTTCAGGCACGTTGATTTTTTTCAAGCTCTCCTCAGCACTGAGATAATCGGTGCTGCCTTCCTTTTCTGCGCTCGAACTCTTGCTGCCGCCGCCGACATTGGAGATCACTTCGACAGGTTTTGGGACATTTGAATCGTCAACTTTGTATTCTTTTCCCTGTGCAACGGCATGGATTTTCGCATCGCGGTTGGCGGTCATTACATCTAACATCGTCAGTTCGTGCAGGAGAACCTCCGCGTTGGTCTGCTTCTTAACAAAACTCAATCCTGCGCGACTGCCCCACATGTCGTTTTCATCCGTAGCGCGGAAGCGGTTGTGCCAATGCCAGTTCTTATCGAGCACCGCCTGACGCAGGGGTTCAAGAGCTGTTGAAGAGGAAACGGCTTTGCCTGTTAGAGCAGTGGTGATCACTTCGCCGATCTGGCGGTTACCCTCCGGCAGCAGGTGCACACCGTTTAAAGTGAGCGGGGTTTTCGCTTTCGCGTAGAGTTCTTTCGATGAATTGAAAAGATCGACAAAAGCGACTCTCTTTTCCGCAGCGACTTGCTTAATCGCCTCTGTGTATAGGGCGAGGTTCAAGTTGTTTGCACTGCCATCGGGCAAGAGCGGGTCTTTCAGATCTTCATGAGCGATGGGTGAAAATAGAACGATGCGCGGGGCTGATTCGCCGTTGTATTTCGCAGCTTGGTGATTTTCCACCATCTTAACGAGATCGGTTTTGAACTGAGCCAGCTTTGCTTGTCCGCCAAAGGATTCGTTATAACCGAAAAACACGAAAACCACATCGGCTTTGCACTGTGCCAGATAATCATCTGGAGATGGCACGCCCTTGCTGCGCGGGCGGGAAGTTACGGTGTCACCTGAAACAGCGAGAGTGCGGAATGTCAGGTTTTGACCAGCCGTCTTGCTTTGAATGATGGTTTCAACCCAGCCATCATGCTGCATCCGATCGGCGAGGGCGTTGCCGATGATGCCGACGGTGTCGTCTTTTTGAAGGGGAAGCTGGGCAAAAAGGGTCGAGGTAAGAGCTAGACCTGCGCAGATAGTGAGATTTCCGGAAGATGGAGCGCGAAAGAAGTTTTTTCGAAACATGGGCTCTATACGACGGTATAGTGCACCATGTTGCAACTCATCGTGGGTCTTTGATGTTTCGCTTGCGAGGTCGCGATTGAAAATCGCGGTTCCTTTCTTCAAGAATCAAACGCCCACCAAAACTGGCACACCATAGGTCGTAAAGCCGGTCGATTCCTTGATCTCAATATCCAAGATCTCACCGGTCATGCGCTCAACATCACCTTCGAAGATGACGATTTTGTTCTGCGGCGTTCTACCCGACAGAGTGCTCGGATTATGTTTCGATGATCCCTCGCAAAGCACGCTTTGCACGGTGCCGACGATGGCCGCGTGTTTTTCTTTCGCCAAACGATCCACTACTTCCAACAAACGTTGATTGCGTTCTTCTTTCACGGTTTCCGGAATTTGATCTTCCATTTCCGCTGCAGGCGTGTCTTTGCGTTTCGAATAACGGAACACGAAAGCGTTATCAAATTCGAGTCGCTCGACGGTTTGAATCGTCGCTTGGAAATCCTCTTCGGTTTCACCTGGGAAACCCACAATGATATCCGTGGTGATAGCAAGATCCGGCCTTGCGGCTTTCATCTTCTCGCAGATCTCGATGAACTTTTCGCTTTTGTAAGGACGACGCATCGCTTTCAAAATCCGATCCGATCCACTCTGCATCGGGAAATGGATATGCGACATCAGTTTTGGCAAATAGGTAAACGCCGCCACCAGATCATCGCGGTAACCAATCGGATGCGGTGAGGTGAAACGAATCCGTTCGATTCCTTCCACCTGGTGCACGGCTTCCAACAACTGCACAAAAGGCGACTTCCCATCTATTTTGGGAAACTCAGTTCGACCGTATAGATTCACAATCTGGCCGAGCAAGGTTACTTCTTTCACTCCTTGGCGCGCAAGGAACTCGACTTCTTTAACGATGTCAGGAATCGGCCGTCCCCGTTCTTTTCCCCGTGTATCGGGAACGATGCAGAATGAGCAGCGCATGTTGCAGCCCTGCATGATGGAAACAAACGCCGATGCGTTTTTTGCCTTCGGCATGTGATCGCGGATGGTGTTTTGGGAATCGATTTCTTCCGCAATGTCGCACACGGAAGTCCCGCTCAGGGCAAGCGCAGGATTGTCCATCCGCGCTTCTAACCGTTGTTTCAAAATATCATCCACATACTCGAATACCTTGTGATATTTCTGTGTGCCCACCACCACATCGAGATGCGGAATGCGGTCGAAAAGTTCCTGCCCGCGCGATTGCGCCATGCAACCCATAAAGCCATAAACCACATGCGCCCGCTTCTGCCGCTGGGCGCCCATGATACCCATTTTTCCTAACGCTTTCTGCTCCGCTTGATCCCTAACAGAACAGGTGTTGATCAAAATCGCATCCGCATCCTTCTCGGTAGACGTCAACGTGTAGCCACCCTCAGTAAACATTCGCGCCACCTGCTCGGTATCGCGCTCGTTCATCTGGCACCCGTAGGTTTTTAGGTAAACTTTTGGCATTTCTCAAATGACGTTACGCCAATTTCAAACGATCATCGGTCGCCAATTTTTCCGTCAACGCCGCATAACCACCTGCAACCTGCATGTTGAAGCACAGTAGATAGAGCGTGAAAATTTTCGGATCAAACACATCGACCAATTTGTCCACAGTCTCGTCCAACTTCGCTTTATCTAATTCCTTCGGCAAAGCACCGGAGACCGAGCCTTTACCGTCGTGCTCGATGCCTAAGCCATCGCAAAACATTCCGAGCATTTTCTGCTGCGCGGCCATCAAGTATGCCTGCATCAACTGCTCGCCCACGGGATCACATCCACGAAGCTGCAGCGTCTTCTGCACCCATGCGTATTGCTCCGCCAACGATTTCTTTTGCACAAACACAGGGCGCAGCTTGCGATCCGATGCCAGCGTCGAGATCACCGTTTTATAGACGTCTTTGTCATTGGCGCGAAACCAATCGAGCATTTCAGCAACAACGGCGGGATCAATAGTGGTAAAAATTTCGTGGGATTTCACAGGTAGAAAAGTTGAATGGGCGGGAAGTCAAATCCCTACGCAGCAAGTTGGCAACCATATCTTCCGTATCCACCGTTTGAAGTTTGAATTTTGAAATTTGAGACTTAAATCACGTCATGCGCAACCCAGCCCCCATCATCGCCACGCTCTTCCTTGCTGCGCTCACGCTTTTCCTCATCCTCCGCAAGCCGCCGAAGCCGGTCGTCGTGCCCCCTGTTGAGAAAAAACTTCCTTCCGCGCTGTCCATTCTTGGGGAACTCCCCGATTGGACCGAACTCGACGAATTTCAACACACGATCACCCGTTCAGACTTCGAAATCCTCCTGAGCGACATTTTTACCACCGACACCACTTGGCAGGAATTCATCACCATCCAAGACGAGTCGGCTGAAATCCTCACCTCCAGCGATCTGAACGAGCCCCCTTTCATCCTCCATTTCTCGCAACCCGAGAACACCCGTCCCACCCCCCGTCACTGGCAGTCCACCGCAAGCCTTCCGGCCCGACCCGCCGGAAAGCCCCTCGCAAATCTCCACATCGCCATCGACCCCGGCCACATCGGCGGCGAATGGGCGAAAATCGAGGGCCGATGGTTTCAGATCGATGGCGCAAAACCGGTCACCGAGGGCGATATGACCCTACACGTTGCCAAACTCCTCAAACCTCAGCTCGAAGAAATGGGAGCCAAAGTGTCCCTCGTTCGGGAAAACCCAGATCCCGTGACACCGCTTCGCCCGGAAAATCTCACCGAGCTAGCCGAAAATGACGACACCCTAACCGATCCCCTCTCCCTGCAACGTTTCACCGAAAAACTCTTCTACCGCACCGCCGAAATCCGAGCTCGCGCGGAGCTTGTCAACGACACTCTCAAACCCGATCTCGTGCTCTGCCTGCATTTCAATGCCGATGCTTGGGGCGATCCCACCACCCCCACACTCGTTCCAAAAAACCATTTCCACGTCCTGGTGAATGGTGCCTATACGCCCGATGAAATCCGGCTCGCCGACCAGCGATTCGACATGCTTAAAAAACTCCTGCAACGCACTCACGAGGAAGAACTCATCGTCGGTCGGACAGTCGCCGAAACCTTCGCCAAAATCTCTGGTCTCCCTCCTTACATTTATTATCCCGGCGGCGGAAATTTCCGATCCATTCCCTCCAGTCCATACCTCTACGCCCGCAACCTTTTAGCGAACAGACTCTATGACTGCCCCGTCATTTTCATGGAACCCTACGTCATGAATTCCATCCCCGACTACAACCGCATCCAAGCCGGCGACTACTTAGGCCTCCGCGAAATCGACGGAAAATTCCTGCCCTCCATCTTCCAGGAATACGCTAACGCCCTAGCTCAAGGACTAGCACAACATTACGGAAACCAGCCTTAAAGCATGCCGTACATTCTGCGTCTCGCCGGATTTTTGATGACTACCAAGGAAGTTTCAGTGCTTCAATATCACCCGACGTCCCTACCGCAACTTTATCCAAAGTCCGTGTAGTCGCATCATAGACAAAAGGTTTTAGTGTCTGAGGGTTTAACAAAAAAGTTTCCGTCAGCTTGGAGATATCTTCGCCTTTTTGTTCACGAATCAATAAATCCAACGCAGCGGCATAATGATGTTCCACCACAACAGACCGGATTGCGCCACGTGTCCATGAATCATCACCGAAAAACATAATATCAAACAAGCCAACTCCTTCACGTGATATATGCTTCGTAAAAGGTTCATGGGGCAGAACTTTAGCTCCGCTAAATTGTTGAAAGTTCATCGCTTCGTACCTCTTCGCGTTAGCATCATTGTATTTTGCTAAGGCCATACTCATTGCCTCGGGATCAGGGACTTCCTCAAAAAGTATGGGCATGTAGACCTCAGTAAATGTACTGAACTCCCCTTTCACCAACACGCTGAATCGTTGTGGAACATGTGTTCGAGGTTCTAGGATCGATTGCCATTTTACCAAATCCGTTGATCTATCCAACGTAGGCATAATCGACTTGAAAAATACCGAACGAACATTCAGTCGCAGCAATATATATACGGTTTCAGATAATAAATAAGGAGACTCCAGAGAACCCAGATGTTCTGATAGATTCACAGCTAACGATAGATACCGAAAACTCTCTGCTTCATCACCCTCCTGCGCAGCGAGTCGCGCTTGTAGCACCAAATAATCACCCATGGCTTTTATTTCACCCGCTGGGAGAAATTCAGTGTGTAACTTCCCATTAATGATATTGGATCTATCCGTCAAAGCGGCGATCCGCTCGATCTCTTTTCCTATCGCATCAAATGCAATTAAATCCTTTCTAATCACAGTAGGATCGATTTTCTCCTCGGAAACTTGATCGATAATCCCTGAACTTCTAAGATCCTTAAAATCAGGATCTTTAGTCAGTTCGTATAATGCCAAATAACCATTTTGTTCAGGGGCGACCTCTTTCGCTTCCAATCGCAGACTCGGAATTTTCACTAAAATGGTTTTTCGAATGCGCTCAGACTCACGCTTCGCAAATCTCTCTTCCTCAGTCGTCATCGAAGATGTCCCTCCATACAAACCGTCCGCCCATTTATCCAAACGAAACAAAGCAAACCCCACTCCTCCCTCTTGATCAGAGTAAATCACCGCTCCAGATCCAAACCCAAGCACCAGTATCATGATCGCACCGATGATATTTCTACGATTCCATTCCATGGCGCCTACTCTCACAAGAACTCCATAGAAACATCAAGAACGGATGCTCATTCTTCGTCCTTGGAGTTTAACGTTTAAAACTTAGAGTTTCCCAAATGATCACCCACCCGAACATCATCCTCCTTATCGTAATGATCCCCATCATGGCATGGTCCGCGTGGGAGCCTTATGACCGGCTCACTTGGTGGTTAGAAGTTTTTCCAGTCATAGGCGGGTTCATCGCGCTTTTTATCGCTCAAGCGAAAAACTGGAGATTCTCTAACCTCGCCATCGTTTTGATCGGTCTGCACATGATCCTGCTTATTGTTGGTGGTCACTACACGTATGCCCGCGTGCCGATCGGCGATTGGGCAAAGGAGGCTTTTGATCTTTCTCGCAATCACTACGATAGGCTCGGCCATGTTTTCCAAGGTCTCACTCCCGCGATCCTCGGTCGTGAGGTATTCATGAGAAATCGTATCGTCGCCACGCGCGGGTGGATGAGTGTGCTGACAGTGTCTTTCTGTATGGCAATCAGCGCGATTTACGAACTCATCGAGTGGGCCACTGCTCTGATGTCCGAGGAGGCAGCAGAATCCTTTCTCGGAACCCAAGGCGACAACTGGGATACTCAGGCTGATATGTTTTGCGCATTCATCGGAGCGATAGGTGCGGTGGTCTTATTACGTTTCGCCCACAATCGTTCGATGCGGAAACTATCAGAAATGGAGTGACTGGGCAGGGACCTTTATCCTTAAAGGTCCATATCTGACGGTGCTTCATATCCCCTTGAACTATTTTCGCTAGTAGAGCCGCGAGATATGGACGCGTAAGGATACTCGTCCCTGCCTAAGGCTCCGAGGAAAGCCCTGCCCTCCGGAGTTTCTGCCGTAGTGTCGCACGGTTCATTCGCAGTGCAGCGGCTAATCGGGTGGGGCGTTGATCAAAGCGTTCTAACAAATGCCGCAGCATCGCGACTTCCATTTGATCCAACAAAACATCGTATTGCCAGTCGGCTTCCTCGGTGAGTTCGAGTTGTGAGTCCAACCAACGCGCCACCACCCGATCCAGTTCACCGGAAACCACTTTTCCTCCAGACGTATGCAAGGCTTGTGAAACATGTGGCGGTAAATGCCCGGGCAAGATGGGTCCGCCATGGCTCATCGCCAGCGCATGCTCGATCACGTGTCGAAGTTCCCGCACGTTACCCGGCCACTCATACGCTTGAAGCGAGCAGAGCGTGGCGGCAGTCATCTCAAATTTCGAGGACGCGGAGCTCTGTAGCCCATGGAAAAATCGGCATAACGCAGGAATGTCTTCCGTCCGCTCGCGCAACGCCGGCATCTCGATCGATAACGCACTGAATGCATAAAACAGATCCGATCTCAAATGTTGTTTCCCCTCTGCTTCACGCGGATCCATTTGCATGGTCGCGATCAATCTCGGGAGCTGGATTTTTGCTTGGCCGATCACTTCCGCCAAATATGCCTGCAGCGCGGGATCAAGCGCATCCAATCCTTCCAGCACCAACGTGCCGGTCGAATCGGATAAATACGTTTGCAATGATTCTAACTGATGGATCGTCACGCACTCGACCATGCGCAGCGAATCCGCACTGCGATTGCTATTCGTATGAATCACCCGCGCAGCCAACGTTTTTCCCGTGCCACATAGACCATGCAGCATCACCGGCATATCGCCACTGCAGGCGCGCGCGATTCCTAAAAAGACGCGATGCATGCTCGTCGCTGCGCCGATCAAAGAAGTCGCAGCAGGTTCATTTGGCTCGGCGATCTGGATACTCTTGGTTACCAACGTGGAAATCACTTCTTCAAAGCGCTGCAAATCGAGCGGCTTGATCAAGTAATCAGCCACGCCCAATTTCTGCGACGTGATCGTGTGATCCAATGTCGCGTGAGCCGTGATGATCAGGATAGGAATTTTCGAACCCGATTTGCGAATTTTCTCCAGAATCTCCAGTCCACTGACATCAGGCAAACCGATATCTAACACAATCGCCTCAAACTTCTGCGCCTTGATCTTCTCAAGGGCCGCCGCACCGCTCGCCGCAAGCACTGCTGAATGCCCCAAGCGATGGATCGCCAGCGACAAGGCGGTGCCGAGTGCGTGCTCATCTTCAATAATCAAAATCGCTGCCATAATTCTCTGTGTTAATCCTGAGGCTTCGGCCATGTGATGCGCACACACGCCCCTTTTTCCGGTAAGTTTTCGACTGAAATGGTTCCACCGTGCGACTCAATGATTTCCTTCGAGACCGCGACGCCCAAACCCATGCCTCCTTCTCGTTCCGAATGAAACGGCTCTCCAAATTTCTCCATTGCCTGCGAGCTGAAGCCACCTCCTTGATCTTCCACTTCTAAAAATCCACGCAACACCCGCAGTTTCACCTCGCCGCCTTTCGGCATGCTTTGGATCGCATTGAGTAACAAATTACACAACACCTGCCGCAATCGATCCCTATCTCCTTTCACTTCATGCTCGCGCCAGTCCGAAGCGATTTCCTGATGAATCACCACATCTGCATGCTTCGCTTGCAAGCTCAGACCATGACAAGCATCCGCGCACAACTTCTCCAGATCGACGGGCATCATCTTCACTGGCTCTGGCTTTGCGTAACGCAACCATTGATTCACGAGAAACTCGATGCGTTCCGCCTCGCTCACAATCAACGCCGCCGACATTTTTTCATCCGTTCCGCAAACACGTTCTAACAACTGGGCATGCAGCCGAATCGCGGCAACCGGATTTCTCACTTCATGCGCCAAGCTGGTCGCCATCCTTCCCAGCAACGCAAGCCGCTCCGCATGCCGGCGTTTTTCCCTCTCCTCCACCAAAGACCCATGTGCTTTAGCTAGTGCGTTCGCCAGACTCACCATTTCCTGCGGCCCGGAACTTGGCAAGCCACGCAGCGGTTGATCCCCGCCGATCTCTGGAATCACCGCCGCTAACTTTGCGAGGGGTCGCGTGACTTTGCGGCCGATCCAAACCGAAAACAAAAGCGAAAACGCCCAGAAACTTCCTAACGCCAATCGCGCATCCAAGCGTTTCCAAAACGGTATGACACCGGGTCGATCTAGCTTGCGAGAAAACCAAACTTCGCGACCATTTTTCAGTTTGAAACCCACCTCTAACAGATTACCCCCCCGCCTGGCGCGACCATCGGCAGAATGCCCACTCACCGATTCGCTAAAATTCACGTCCGCCCCCATCACCCGCCCAATCTGGTCCGCCATGTGTTTACTCTGCGGTAAATTGCTTTGATCCAAAAATAACGCGTTGGTCCGGCCCAGTGATTCCAGCGCCATCTCTTCCTCAGCCTTGGTGAGATGCTGGAAAAACGCCATCAGCGCAATCGATCCCACCAATACAAACGCCCCGAAACTCGCCACCAACCACGTTGCGAGAGAGCCAGAATTTGAGTAAATTGGACGATTTTTATCCATAAGCGAGAACTTTGAAAAAATGCTTATCTTACGTTGATTTGTCGATTTTTTAGTTCATCAAACGGAACATTTCGGATCTCAGTTTTAAAAAATGGTTAATTTTTGCCCATCATTAATCATTGTTGAGGATCATCAAGAATTCTACCAACGGAAGGTCTTAAGACATTCATGAAAAAACTCCTATTCCTTCTACTGCCACTCAGCGCATCGTCCGCATTTGCTCAGGATTTCCTCGATCCCTTAATTGTTACCGCAACCCGTAGCGATCAGGAAGCCAGCGAATCCACTTATTCGACGGCCCTTATGGATGCCGATTTCATTCGCGATAACACCCGCCGCACCTTGCCGGACGCCCTGCAATACACCCCGGGTGTGTTGGTGCAGAAAACAGCGCACGGTCATGGCTCTCCTATCATCCGTGGTTTCACGGGTCGGCAAAACCTACTTCTGGTCGATGGTGTTAGAATCAACAACTCCACCTTCCGCAGCGGCCCCGTCCAATATTGGAACACGGTCGATCCTCTCTCTCTCGATCGCTTCGAACTCATCCGCAGCCAAGGCTCCGTGCTTTACGGATCCGATGCCGTGGGCGGCACCTTGAACGCTTTCACGAAATCCTCTGACTTCCGCTCACGCCCCGATGGTCAGAGCTACTACGGTGGCAGTGCGTTTTATGAATACCGCAGCAACGGCCAAGGAAGTCACATAGGTCGGCTAGAAACAGAAGCCGGGGTCGGCGGAAAATATGGTTTCTGGCTGGGTCTTTCCCAAAAAGAATTCGGTGATATCGAAGACTCAGCGGTCGGAATGATGCGCGGCACGGGACATCCGGAAGAAGATTTGGATTTCCGTTTTGATTTTGCCGTCAGCCCAGACTCGACGCTCACTTTCGCGCATCAATATGTGAATCAGGACAATATTTCCCGTTGGCACCGCACATTGAACAATCCCGGCTGGACGCATGGCACCCATGTCGCCACGCCCGGAACTTGGAACGCTAACACTTACGATCAAGAACGCTCTCTCACCTACATTCGCTACGAAGGATCGAATCCTCTGGCCGATGCCTTTATCAAAAATTGGACAGCAACCCTTTCCTACCAAGATGTCGCCGATTCAGAGTTCCAAGATCGCTTGCCAGCAGGTGGAACTTCGATCCGCAGATCTAACATCGATCTCCAAACCCTCGGCGCGGACCTGACGCTCGAATCTGATATCGGCGACGGCACTCTCGTCTATGGTTTTGATTATTATCACGACATGGTGGATTCCTCTGGATCAACGAACAACGTTTTGGGGACCAATTTCATCGAAAGCCTCCCTATCGCCGATGAGTCGACCTATGATCTCTTCGGTCTGTTTGCTCAATACCAATGGAAACCCACTGAGCGCCTCGAGATCACACCCGGCATTCGTTACACCTACGCCCATGCCGAACTCGGACGCTTCACAGATAGCCTTGGAGTTCCGCGCACCAACGAAACCCAGAACTGGGATTCTGTAGTCGGTTCGCTTCGCGGGCTTTATCGCATCGATGACAACTGGAATCTTTTCGGCGGTATTTCCCAAGCTTTCCGCGCTCCTAACCTCGATGATCTTTCCGGAAACCTAACATCCAAGGCCAGTACCCCAGCTCTCGGATCGCTCGATGTTGAACCTGAAACATTCATCACTTACGAGGTAGGAGCACGCCGCAACTCGGATACGGTCTCTTTGCAAACCGCCATCTTCTACACCCAGATCAAAGACGTCATCGCAGGCGTTCGCTCCGGTCCGTTGCCGGGAGATCCAACTGTCACAGCTAACGGAAATGATGGCTATATTTACGGTATCGAACTCGAAGGCGCATGGCGCTTCCAACCGCAGTGGACTCTCACCGGATTTGCTTCATGGCAAGTAGGCAGAAACGAAATCCCAGCATTCATCGGTGGTCCAGTAAACGAC
>JAZKIL010000026.1:16175-16433 GCA_040384845.1 Verrucomicrobiota bacterium
TCGCATCCTAGCTGCTGCCACTGAAGATCGCATCACCGCAGCAGACCAAGCAGCCGATCCCCAACGCATTCCCACCGGCGGAACTCCCGGCTACGTCGTGAGCTCAATCCGCGCGGGTTGGCAGGTCAATGAATACCTCGACTTAAACTGCGCCATTGAAAACATCACCGACGAAGATTACCGCAACCATGGCTCCGGTCAGAACGAAGCAGGATTAGGCGCAGTGATTGGGGCAAAGGTGCGTTTTTAACGTGGCGG
>JAZKIL010000027.1:0-29574 GCA_040384845.1 Verrucomicrobiota bacterium
CTTAGCTGCTACAAGGGCGGGGTCGAGCCAGAGTGGGTGAGGAGTGCGGGCTTGGTTCATCATTTCCACGGCCTTCGCCACCTGCTCGGGATTGGTATCAGCGAGGTTTTTGCTTTCACTGGGATCTTTAGATAGGTCGTAGAGTTCAACGGGTTTTCCTGGTCCCGGACGAACTGCTTTCCAATCATCCCAACGCAGGGCTTGGATGGCTCCGCCTTCGTGGAGTTCCCAGTAGAAATAATCACGTTTGGGTGCGGGACCCCCTTTGAAAAATTCGACCAGCGATTTCCCATCTGGTTTGAAGGTATCTGGCAACTTTGCTCCTGAGAGTTCTGCGAATGTTGGGAGGATATCCCAAAATGCCCAAGGTTCATCAGTCACACGACCCGCGGCGACTTTTCCAGGCCACCAAGCAAAAGATGCTTGGCGGAGGGCGCCCTCATACATTCCGCGTTTGAATCCGCGAAGTTTGCCATCCATGTTCTGATTGAATCGATTGCCGATGTCACTGTCGGGAGAGAATGAAGAACCGTTGTCTCCAGAAAAAACAATCAGTGTGTTTTCCGCGATACCTTTTTCTTTGAGTAGTTTAACTAGAGCACCGACATCTGAATCGAGTCGCGTGACCATCGCGGCATAGTTCTTTTCTTTATCCGACCATGGCTTATCAGCGTAAATTCCTTGGTTATCGATTTCGAAATTACCATGCGGTAAAGTTACGGCATAGAAGAGAAAGAAGGGTTTGTCTCCTTGTTGATCCACCCATTTGAGCACGTCTTCTTGAATGAGATTCTGTGCATAAATTTTTTTCTGCCCGTTGGCATTTTCGGGGATCTCGATGCGTTTGTCGTCATTGAAGAGATAAGTGGGAAAATAGCTGTGGGCATGGCGTTGGCAGTTGTAGCCAAAGAAGTGATCAATGCCGTTTTTGAGCGGACTTCCGCTGGTATCGAACATGCCCATGCCCCATTTGCCCATGGTTGCAGTTTGGTAACCTGCGCTCTTGAGAACACTTCCAACGGTTACGGTGTTTTCGGGAAGAGGAAGCTGGCCTGCTCCGGCTTTGATTTCTCGGTTGGCGCGAATGGGGCAATTGCCCATGTGCAGGCCTGTGAAGAATGAACTGCGTGCCGGAGCACAGACGCTGGTGCCGGTATAAGCGGATGTGTAACGAGTGCCTTCTTTGCAGAGTTGATCAAGGTTTGGGGTTTGGATGAGTTTTTGTCCGTAAGCTCCTAGATCACCCATTGATACATCATCAGAGAGGATGAAGATGAGATTGGGTTTACGGGCATCAGCGCAGATTGCTTGTGGAGCGATAAGCAAAAGCGGAGTCAATGCCGTGAGCATTTTGAAGCAAATAGCTTTCATGGATTTTTATGGATTTGAAATTCTGATCTCACGCTACGCGCCTTCGTATTTCCATGTATCAGAAAATTTTCTCTATGGTTCCAATGAGATTCAATTCCCGTTCATCAGAATCACCATTTCGCCTTTGGGTGTGCGGGCTTCGAACCATTCTAGGAGTTCTTTGGGAGTTCCGCGGTGATAGGTTTCGAATTTTTTGGTGAGTTCGCGGGCGACGCAGACTTTGGTGGTGGGGGCGATTTCTTCTAAAATTTTCAGGGTCGAGACGATGCGATGCGGACTCTCGAAGAAGATTCCGGTTTCGCCGCTGTCGATAACTTCCTGCATGGCACTGCGGCGTTTGCCGGATTTTACGGATAGGAATCCGCCGTAACGAAACGCATGGCAAGGAAGTCCGGAGCCAATGAGCGCGGTGAGAACTGCGGAGGGACCGGGTAGGACTTCGAAGGGGACATTGGCTTCCAAGCAGGCCTGCACAAGGCGATAACCGGGATCTGAAACGCCGGGCATTCCCGCATCACTGATGAAGGCGATCCGTTCACCAGATTTTGCGGCAGCGACGAGTTCGGGGGCTTTGCGGCCTTCGTTGTGTTCGTGCAGGGAGACCAACGGTTTTCCTGTAATGCCATGGTGCGCGAGCAGGATGCCTGAATGGCGAGTGTCTTCGCAAGCGATCCGATCTGCGTTTTTTAAAACTTCCAACGCGCGCAAGGTCATGTCGCCGAGATTGCCGATGGGGGTGGGGACGAGGAAGATGCGGCCGCCGATTTCGGGTTCTTCTGGGTTCATTTAAATATGGCAGTTAGGTTATCTTTTCACCGCAGAGGCGCAGAGGTCGCGGAGGGACGCAGATAAGAAAATAGGAAATTCTGGATTTATAACTCTGTGAGGAGTTTGCTTTTTTCGGTTTCGGTGATGGCGGTGGGGTTTCCGTTGGAGTCGACTTTTACGCTGACCATTTCACCTTCTGCGACGAGCGTGGTGTCGGGCTTTAGGATTTGGAATTGCCAGTTGAGAGAAGTGTTGCCGATTTTTGTTAGGCTGAGTCGCACTTCGAACTTGTCCTGAAAACGCAGGGGACTGCGGTAGTCGCATGAGATTTTCACACGTGGCCAGCCGCCGTTGTTAGAAAAAACCGGAATCCCGATCGAAGCGAAAAACGCGTGTTCGGCGTTTTCGACGTAGTTCAGGATTTTTGAAAAATGCGCCCAACCGCTCGCATCCGTATCTGAGAAAGCGACTTCGGATAGCTGGCGATGGCGGATGTTTTCCAAAGGTTTTAGTCCTCGAATTTTTTGACCAGCACGGAGGCGTTGTGTCCACCGAAGCCGAAGCTGTTGCTGAGTGCAACTTTGATGGGGACTTCGCGCGCCACGTTAGGGACGACATCGAGATCGCAATCAGGATCTTGTTCTTCGATGTTGATGGTGGGTGGAACCACTCCTTCGACGATGGCCATGACGCTGGCGATGAGTTCGATACCGCCGGCGGCACCGAGCATGTGGCCGGTCATGGATTTGGTGGAGCTGACCATCAGGCCGTTTTTCGCGTAGTCGCCGAATGCAAGTTTGATGGCTTTGGTTTCCGCAACGTCGCCGAGCCCGGTGGAGGTGGCGTGGGCGTTAAGGTATTGAACTTCTTCAGGATTGGTTTTGCCGTGTTTGAGGGCCATACCGATCGCGTAGGCTGGGCCGCTGCCATCGGGTGATGGGGCACTGAGGTGATAGGCATCTGCGCTGACGCCGTAACCGATGAGTTCTGCGTAAATTTTCGCTCCGCGCGCTTTTGCGGTTTCGAGTTCTTCGATCATGACCACGCCTGCACCTTCGCCCATGACGAAGCCGTCGCGGTGTTTATCGAAGGGACGGGAAGCGTGTTCGGGATCGTCGTTGCGGGTGGAGAGAGCTTTCATGTTTGCGAAGCCGCACAGACCCATGGGGAGAACGGCTGCTTCGGCACCGCCGCAAAGGAAACCATCGGCATCGCCGAATTTGATGATGCGCCATGCTTCTCCGATGTTGTGGTTAGAAGTCGCGCAAGCGGTGACGATCACCATGTTCGGACCATGGAGGCCGTGTTCCATGGAGATGATTCCGGAAGCGATGTTGGAAATCATCATCGGAATGGTGAAAGGGGAAACGCGGCGTGGGCCTTTTTCGATGTAAACCGAATGTTCGCGCTCAAGAGTGGAGAGTCCGCCGATGCCGCTGCCGACCATCACGCCGTAGCGGCGGGCGTCGATTTTCGAAGTATCAAGACCGGAGTCCGCCATCGCCATTTTCGATGCGGCGACGGCGTATTGCACGTAGCGATCCGAACGGCGGGCGTCTTTAGGGACGTTGAAATATCCGTCGGCATTGAAGTCGCGGATTTCACCTGCGATTTTGCATTCGAAAGGCTCGGGATCGATCGATTGGATTCTGCGGATACCGCTGCGTCCATTTTTCAAACCATCCCATGTGCTTTCGAGATCATTTCCCAAAGGCGAAAGACACCCAATGCCAGTAATTACAACCCGTCGCTCACTCATATGATGGCGATAGCCTAAACGTGGACTTTGCTTGCGTGCAAGCAATACATTAAAGAGTGAAGGGTGAAGATTGAAGGATGAAAATCAGGAGAGGATTCTCATTACTGCCAACCCGCTGGAGTAAAAGATGACCGTGAGGCAAACACTGCCGACAATGCGGTCGGTGATGTTGATGCTGGGGCGGAGAGGAGAACTGGATTTTGGAAAGACCATTCCGGCGTAGATCATGCCGGCGATGAGCCCGCCGAAGTGCGCGGCGTTATCGATGAAACGGTAGCCGATGAGTCCGATCAGCGCGGTTAAGAAAACACCCGCGAGAAGTCTGCGACGTGCGGTGCGTGGGACGAGGCGGTGGTGCAAGGTTTCAAAAACCAGCAAGAAACCCAACCAACCCATGAGTCCACCAGATGCGCCAACGGAAGGTGCAGTAATCAAACGCGCTGACGCCTCTCCGGCCATGAGTGCCGAAAAAAGAAAAACGGTGGGGAGGTGAGCCCAGCGAGCGAAGACTTCCATGCGTTTGCCGAGGTAAAGCAAAGCCATGATGTTCATGACGAAATGCAGCAGCCCACCGTGAAGCAGGGGAGCGGTGAAGAGTCGTGAGAACTCTCCGTCGGCGTATTTGGATTTCACCAAGCCAGCTTCGTGGATGGATTTATCAAAACCGATGATGGAAAGATCGCCGATGACTTGAGCGACAAACACGATCGCGATCGCAATGAAGATCAGTTTGGTGACGGGAGATTTTTGAAAAGATAGCCAAGTTTCAAAACGAAGCACAGGAATCGCCGATTCGCGGGCTACGTCTGGAAGATGGATTTCACGATGATATTTCAGTGCCTGATACCACGGAATGAATGCAAAGATGAGAAAACCAAGGAGCGCTACGCCGACCGCGGTCGATTGGATGAGACTGAATAAAAGATCGATGAGCTCTTGAAAAAAGGGGTAATCCAAGCCGTTCGCTTTTTCGATCTCTTGGATGAGCATCCATTCCCCATAAGCGGTGTAGGCGATGAAGATGGCGGCTAGGCTACTCACTAATCTGAGTTGCTTCTGGCTGCTGGCGAGATCTTCGATGGCCCAAAGTTTGCGGACTTCGTGAATCGGTTCGCGAAGTTCGTCGACTTCGTCGGGAAGCTGGCAGAAATCGGAATTCGGCGTCCAAACAAATAGGATAGGATTTTCCGGATCATTCCGAATCCTGTCGGAAATTTCTGTTAGGGAATTGCAGTTGTGCGGAATCCCTTTGCGATCGATCCAGCCGAAGCCATCGCGCGCGGGTGGAAACGCATCATGGCGAGCCCAAATCGGCAGGTCTTCCTGCTTTAGGGTTTCCTGAAATTTCCCGTTCACACGATGCAAGCGTCAGGCTTACCCGGTTTTGTTTCCTTAGTTTTGGGGAGCAGGAGCTTCTTCGGTGACCGGAGGAGCAGGAGGCACAGGCGCAGGAGTTGTCTCTGGAGTAACAGTCGGCTCAACCGGAAGTTCAGTCGATAACGAAGGAGGCGGAATGAGTGGAACCACGGGTGGCTCAGGTTTCTTCTCAACTTTTTCAGCAGTCGTTTTTTCAGGATTGAGCAGGGACTTCTGCTTGTTCTGTTTCGAGATCAAAATCATCAGCGTGAAGCAGAGTAGGAAAAAGAGTGTGCCGAGAACCCAGGTCGCTTTTTGGAAAACGTCGGTGGATCTTGCTCCGAACAATTGGTCGGTCACGCCACCGCCGAAGGCAGCACCGAGGCCATCCTGTTTCGGGCGCTGGATGAGGACGACTACCGCCATCAGTAGGCAGACGGCGACGAAAATAACTAAAAGCACTGTGATGCTGAGGCTCAGCCAGTTGATGGGAGTTGCGGCGAAAATCATGGGCGGCGGAATATGGGTAAGAGGTTGGGTCTTGTAAAGCGGGGTTTTTCCGCTTTTTTTGCTTTCGGGAAATCCATGAAAAACTAACCGCGGCAGTTCTTCACCCAATCGACCACTTTCCGGTCATCGTCGCCTGCAGCCCATATGTGGCGTAGGAAATCAGAGGGCTCGATGTTGCCATTTTTCGAGAAGAAATTCCGGTCGCCCCCGCAGCCGAACATGATATCGGGATCGAGTTCGCCACGGATTTTGCCGCGGGCCTTGGCGAGAATGCGCGGCAGGTAGGGGATTCCGTCCATTTCTTCACCGAAAGAAGGCAGGTCGTCGCGGGTGATGGTGTTGTCGCTGGCGATGCCGTGTTGTTGGACGATGAAATAGTCACGACGCGCAGCAGCGATCAGCAAAGCGGTAGTGGGGGAGGGTTTGCTTTCGTCGATGTAGTCCTCGATGAAATCGAAAAACTCGCGGGGTTTGTAGCCGATGCTTTTTAAGAAATCGAGATCCTGCGCGGAGTAATCTTTTTCGTAATCAAAATTTCCCGCCTGATAAGCACTGGCGCAGCGGGCGAAGAGTTCCATAAATGTATCGTTCCAAGACATGGCTGGAAAATGGAACGGGTTTGAGGAAAGCGCGAGAAATTTTTCCTCTTACATTCAAGAGCCGATTCGTTAGCGTGTGCGCGGATGATCTGGAAAGTGAATGGACAAGCGGTCGATCTCTCACACCGCGCGCAAGTGATGGGAATTCTCAACGTCACGCCGGATTCTTTTTCCGATGGTGGATGTTTTAATCATGTCGAAAAGGCCATGCAGCATGCCAGTAAAATGATTAAGCAAGGCGCGTTGATCATCGATATCGGTGGTGAATCGACACGGCCCGGCGCGGCGGGAGTTTCGGAAGCGGAAGAGATGCAGCGTACCATTCCCGTCATCGAGCGCTTGAGGCTGGAATGGAACGGGCTGATTTCGATCGATACCAAAAAAGCCGGAGTCGCAGCAGCCGCGCTCCGTGCCGGCGCGGATATCGTCAATGATGTTTCCGGTCTAACAGCCGACGTTGAAATGATCCGGCTCTGCGCGAAAAGCGATTGCGGGCTGGTGGTGATGCACATGCAAGGCACGCCGGAAACCATGCAAAAAAATCCGACCTATCATGAAGTGGTCGGTGAAATCCGTGCGTTTTTTGAAGAACGTTTGGCGACGCTGACTGCTGCGGGAATTCAGAAAGAACGAATCTGTTTCGATCCCGGCATCGGTTTCGGAAAAACACTGGAGCACAATCTCACCTTATTGAAACACCTCGATCAACTTGCGCCGGACGGTCAGCCGTTGTTGTTAGGCGTTTCTAGGAAATCGTTTTTTGCAAAACTCTGCGATGCCCAGCAACCCGCAGATCGCGATGCCGCAACCGCCGCCGCAACGGCACTGGCAAGGCAACAAGGAGTCATGCTCCACCGCGTGCATGACGTGAAAGGGAATCTGGATGCGCTGAGGGTCTGTGAAGCGATGATGGAGTGATAAGGAGAAGGGACATTCCTGTCCCTCGTTATCCATACACGGGAAGAGAAAAAATCCTTTTCAAACCAAGGGCTTTTCTATCAGATTTAGAAATGATGCTAGTTGGATATACGGTCCATAGGTTATACGAATGAGCAACCAGATAATGAAAGGAACCGATCGCAATTATCAGGATGTTGTTGAAGAGGCAGCGAGAAATCTTTCAAAGGGTGATTTACGGCAGTTGGGCGAGTTGCCACCAACCACGAGCCAAATCCTCGACACCCGAATCGGACCGCTGGAGTTTGACATTTACCACTTGCCCCCCGACCCTCAGATTCATCCCTACCACTCGATCATTTTGGTCGCTTCTCGTCCACGTTGGTTTCTTCTCAAGAAACGATTCGTAGCGGGCTTTAGCTTTGACGATCTGGGAGTTTGGCTGCCGCTTCCTGAAGAATTCAGATGCGACTTTAGCTGAAACCATAAGCCGAACATGTCGAGCCACAGTTACCTAGGGCGTTGCCCTAGGCTTTTGTGTGTTGCCCTTTCAGGGCGGAAGAGAATTGTTTTCAGCCGCAGGCTCTGGACTGCTGGGATGATTCCCAGCTCTTACGCTGGGCGTCTGTGTTCGTAGCGATGGGTAAATACCGGATGCTTCCATTTTGAATCATCAACCTTGAAAGCTGCGGATCACCGCAGCAGTCCAAAGCCTTCGGCCAGTTCACACACTCCCACCTTCAACATCCCATCATCCAAGATCCTGCATCTCAATCCGCCTCGGCCTTTCATGATTTCTTCGGTGCCGGGTTTGCCGCAGGCTTCGTCCATCCAGTAACAGGGTTTGCATTCTTCGATTCCTTCGAAACGAATTCCGCCGAGTTCGAAGGTGATGCCGATCAGTTGATTAAAATCGATCCCGCTCATCACCACGTTGCGGCGAAACACACTGGCGGGTAGACCGGGGTTTTCCGCGTGGCGGCGTATGTCGTCGATCAAAGCCAGATCGATAAACGTGATCTGTCCTTTGTAATCCTTTTTCCAATCGAAAAACCGATCGCCCCGCACGCCTTTGCCAGAGACCAATTCGATGGCCTCGTGCTCAACGATTTCGTAATTTTCGGAGGGTTGGCCGTGTCGCCCAAAGAAATTATGTCCCTCAGAAGTGAATAAATGATGGATCCGGGCGGGCTGCATGGAACGACCTAAGCTGGAATTTCCCCGTGAAACAAGAGTTTGATGACGCATGAGTGGCTTTCATTACGGTGATGGTCAGGATTTGATCCGGTTCATGTCACAAACTCAGCGGTGGCATGGCGGGTGCTAATTTCCATTGGGAAACAACTCACTTCATCATGGTCTCAATCGAAAACGCAGGCTTCACCGAAGAGCAAACCAACTACCTTTCCGGATTCGTTTCCGGAGTGCTTCAAGCTCGCGAAATGCCATTTCTCGGTCAGGATGCGGCGGGTCGATTCACTCACGAAGCCTCCGCTGCGGTTGAGGAAAGCGTGTTTGGCACGCCGCTTGATGAGCTGTGCAAGGAAGAGCTCATCAAACATGAAAAGAACGGTCTCGATTGTTATGATGCCATCGTCGCCAACGCCGCTGCTGGGATTTTTCCGCAGGATGGCGATGTGTTTCGTTATAAATTCCACGGTTTGTTTTTTGTCACTCCCGCGCAGGAAAGCATCATGCTGCGCTGCCGCGTCGCGGGCGGGGCGCTCAGCACCTATCAGTTTCGGGGCCTAGCAGAAATCGCCAATGACTGGGGACCGGGTCATGTGGATCTGACCACGCGCGCGAATCTCCAGGTTCGCGAAATCATGCCGGAAAATTGTCCGAACATTTTGATGAAACTCGCCGACCTCGGTCTAACATCCCAAGGCGCTGGAGCGGACAATATCCGCAACATCACCGCCACGCCGACCACCGGTTTCGATCCCGATGAAATCCTCGATGTGATGCCTTACGCCCGCGCGATGCATCATTACATTTTGAAAAATCGCGATCTCTACGGCCTGCCCCGCAAGTTCAATATCTCCTACGATTCCGGCGGTCGCGTCTCGGTTTGCGCGGATACCAACGACATCGGTTTCTATGCGGTTCGAGTAGGGGAGAACGATCAAGGCATCGCGCCGGGTGTGTATTTCCGCATGCAGCTCTGTGGTATCACCGGACACAAGCAGTTCGCAACCGATTGCGGAGTCCTGCTCACGCCAGAGGAAACGATCCCTGTCGCCGCTGCGCTGATCCGTGTGTTCATTGAAAACGGGGATCGCACGAACCGGAAAAAAGCACGGCTGAAATATCTGGTCGATGATTGGGGGATTCCGAAAACCCTCGATGAAACGCAAACCAAACTCGCGTTTCCTCTGCGCCATTTTCCGCTCGATGCTTGTGAGCCCTCGCTCCCGAAAGTCAAACACGGTCATCTCGGGATTCATCCGCAATCGGATGGCAAACATTACATCGGCGTGCTCACACCGGTAGGGCGAATATCGGTCGCGCAAATGCATGAGCTTGCGGACATAGCGGATCAATTCGGACGCGGCGAGATTCGTCTAACGGTTTGGCAAAACCTGATCATCCCGGGAGTTTCCGAGGAGAAATTACAAGACGCGATCACAGCGATCCATGCCGCTGGGCTGGATCATCGGAATCAAACCATCACCGGCGGCCTCATCGCATGCACGGGAAGCCGGGGTTGCAAGTTCGCTGCTGCCGATACCAAAGGTCACGCGATCGCTCTCGGCGAACATCTCGCCAGCAAGATGATTCTCGATCAGCCGCTCAACATTCACTTCACCGGTTGCCAGAATTCCTGCGCCCAACATTACATCGGCGATATCGGCTTGATGGGAACTCCGGTGAAAAACACCGAAGGAAAAACGATTGATGGTTTCAACATCGTTCTCGGCGGTGGAGTCGATGACACCCAAGCGATCGCGAAAGAAGTTTGGAAATCCGTTCCAGCCGATGAAGTTCCAGCACTACTCGAACAACTCCTCGTCACCTATCTGCGCGATCGATCCGAAGGTGAAACGTTTATCCAGTTTACCAATCGCCATACACCCGAACAACTCATCGATCTCTGCAATCCACTGAAAATCAACGCAGCCTGATATGTCTCTGACCATCCCTAACAACGCACCTTTCAACGGCGCCCAGAAAATGTGGCTGCAAGGCTTCCTTGATGGAATCAGCAGCACCCTCGCGCCTTCTCAAACTAACAACTCTGCAGCAGCGGTGATGACCGGCGGCATCCCGGTCACGATCCTATGGGGTTCTCAGACGGGAAATGCAGAAGGACTGGGAAAAAAACTTTCGAAATCGCTCAGCGCAAAAGGTCACTCGCCAACGCTTAAAAGCATGGCGGATGTTTTACCAACGGATCTTTCCGAGATCGCGCATTTGCTCATCATCACTTCCACTTACGGCGACGGCGAACCACCCGATAACGCGGCTGCATTCCATGCCGCGCTGCTCGCAGCCGATGCACCATCACTTGCTTCACTGCAATACAGCGTGTTCGCTCTCGGCGATTCGAATTATCCGGATTTTTGCAAATGCGGTCGGGATTTCGATCAGCGAATCGCCGCACTGGGAGCGAATCGACTAACAGAAATCGTGGAATGCGATGTGGAGTTCGACGATGCCTTCGCGTCGTGGTCCGCACAGATTGCCACCGCCCTCGTTTGCGCTTGAGTATGTGATCCAAACCCTCAAGTCGCTCGTGTCAGTTCTCTTACCAAAACCTCCGACCAAGACGCCCGAAGTCCGGACGCTGATTGATGAGCTGTTGGCGGAACAAAGCACCTTGCAAACCCCGGTCGCGCGTTTCTCGGAAATCCATGATCGCGGCTCGGATCTCGCAGACCATTACAGGACATTGATCCCGCTTACGAAACCCGGCTCCGGTGAACAATACGCTTTCGAGGTTTCTCTGGACCGTTGCACGGGCTGCAAAGCCTGCGTTTCCGCATGTCATTCATTAAACGGTTTGGATGACGAAGAAGTCTGGCGCGACACGGGAGTTTTGTTAGGTGGCAATGAAGCACCGGGTTGGCAACAAACCGTCACCACTGCTTGTCATCATTGCGAAGATCCGGGTTGCATGAATGGTTGTCCCGTGGGCGCTTACGAAAAAGATGCCGATACCGGTATCGTCCGCCATCTCGATGACCAATGCATCGGCTGCTCTTACTGCATTCTCAAATGTCCTTACGACGTGCCGAAATATTCGAGCAAACGCGGCATCGTCCGTAAATGCGACATGTGCCATCAACGCCTAGCCGAAGGTGAAGCTCCCGCTTGCGTGCAAGCGTGTCCGACGGAAGCGATCAGGATCGTAACGATCCCGAGAATGCAGAGTTCAGAATCCAGAGACCAGAGGAAGAGTTTTCTATCGTCATCGATCTTTGATCCAACATCGGCGCTCCCCAATTCCTCGATCACGCTACCGACCACACGTTACATCGGTCGCAATGTTCCCGCGAATGCCTACGCTGCGGATCGCAGCGCGCTTGTTCCTCAACACGCGCACTGGCCACTCGTCTTCATGCTCGTCCTCACCCAAGCAGGCATCGGACTTCAAGGGAGCGCGGGCATCCTGCCCGCATCTTTTCCCATCACTCTAACAGCCTCCATCATCTTCTACCTCGGTATGGCGGCATCCGTCTTTCATCTCGGCCAACCGCTCAAAGCATGGCGGTTTTTTCTCGGCCTAAAAACCTCATGGCTCTCCCGTGAAATTCTCGCCTTCTCACTCTTCGCACCGATCCCATTCGTTCTCTGCGCACTTCCATTTCTTCCCAATTTTCCCTTCAAAAATATCTTCTCACAGATCACTAATCACTCGGCACTGCCGCTAGGCTTAGTGGCTATTTTCACCAGCGTGATGATTTATCACGATACCCATCGCGCGCTCTGGCGCTTCCCGCGCACCGCCCTGCGTTTCTTCGGAACCACCGCTGCTTTCGCTGCTTTGTCTTTTGCTATTGTTCATTCGTCCATGCTGACGACAGGAATTTTCGTTGCGGTGATCGTTTTGAAACTCCTTCCGGAAATTTTATTCCTGCGTCTTCATCGTGAAGAAACTTGGTCGCCGGATCAACACAGCGCCCGCCTGCAACTCGGTCCGCTGCGTCGCATTCTGGTCGCCCGATTGGCGTTCGCTCTAACATCTATCGTCATCGCGTTCATCCATCCATGGTTTGCATTGCCGGTTTTGTTAGCCGCCGAAATCCTCGAGCGCCAACTCTTCTTCCAATCCGTCCAAGCCCCGAAAATGCCGGGGAATTTCGGGTGAAGAATCAAATAGGTGGGGCTCCATCGCCGAGGGAGCCGCGCGGAGCATGGAAGTCATGGATTTTTTCGAAAGCTGATTATCTCATTTCGCTTCGCGCGGTGCCCTCGGCGATGGCACCCTACCAAAATGAGGTCTCTGTGGCGTTTTCAGCCCTCATATTCCCAAGGATTCACCACGGAAATTCCCAATGCGGTGAAATCCACAGTGTTGCGGGTGGCTAGGGTGAGGCCGTGTATTTTCGCGGTGGCGGCGATGAGGGAGTCGGCTAGCTGAGTGCCAAACTGCGCTCGATATCTTGCTGATTCTTCGGCAATGGCGTGATCAATTCCCAAGACACGATAGTGAGAGGGACGTGAAAGGATTGCGTCATACCAATCTGTTAGGGTAGAGGCAAAGCGAGGATCTTTTGGTGACACTTTGTGTATGCCATAGAGAATTTCGTTGAGGCTGATGACGCTGAGACTCGCGCTCCGAAATCCTTGCTGCCATTTCCAGACATTCGCGTTGCCTTTCTGTCCACGTCGAATTTCAGAGACTGTTACCGTATCGAGAAGAATCTTGTTCATGCTTCATTGGGGTCGAAGCTGAATTCGCGATCCTTGTCAGCCTTACGATCGGGTAAAGGAAACTCTTTTTCGTAAAACCAATCGGGCATGCTGGAGGTTTGCATCGCCTCATAAAGGGATTTTGGCTCGTTGCTTTTCTGCTCAGAGTTTTCCAACTCCCGACGCACAAGATCCGCCATCCATGCGGACAGGGATTTATCTTCTTCGATGGCATGATGCCTCGCCTCGCGGACGAGATCGTCTGGTAATTTGAGGGTCACGTTCATGGTTTTTAAACTTCGTGCAGCACGGTAGCACGATTGCACGAGAGTTGCAAAGGAGGATTTTTCTCCAAACATGACTCGATTTCATCAAGAGAATGATTGGGTTGTCGCCGGATTAATTGGAATGTAAGCGGCCTGAGCATGGCGAGTGCTTAGTAGGTTGTAGATGCTTCAAACTTTGCTCAAACAACACACCGGCCCGCTGACTCGTGATTTGGTGTTGGAGCCGGGGTCGTTTGGACTTGGGAAAATTCCCTCACGTTTGAAGCCGGTTTCCACCGTGGCTTCGATTTGCGGCTATTGCGCAACTGGATGTCAGTTGAAAATCCATCTCAATGAAGCGGGCGAGGCGATCAATCTTAGCCCGCAGGCAGGTTATCCGGTGAATCTCGGAATGGCTTGTCCGAAAGGTTGGCAGGCGCTGGATCCGCTCGAATCCGCAGATCGCGCGACTACGCCCTTGCTGCGGGATGAGCAGGGCAATTTTCAAAAAACCGACTGGAATATGGCGCTTCAAACATTCGTTTCCCGATTTAAAGGCATCCAACAAAAGCACGGGCATGAATCGGTCGGCTTTCTCTCCACGGGTCAAATCCCGTTTGAGGAAATGGCATTGCTGGGATCTTTGTTCAAATTCGGAATGGGCTTTCTGCATGGCGATGCCAACACACGCCAGTGCATGGCGACGGCGGTGACAGCTTACAAACAATCGTTTGGATTCGATGCGCCGCCAGCGACCTATGCGGATTTTGAGGAAAGCGATGTGATTGTTTTGGTCGGTGCGAATCTCTGCATCGCGCATCCGATTCTCTGGCAGCGGGTCATGCGGAATCGGCGTAACCCGAAAATCATCGTGATCGATCCGCGCTCGACCGAAACCGCACAGGCAGCGACCCAACATGTCTCGCTCAAGCCGAAAGGCGATTTGGCGTTGTTGTATGCGCTCGCGCATTGCGTGATCCGCGATGGGCGGACGGATGAGAAATCGATTTCCAACACGGAAGGTTACGAGGAGTTTGCGGCCTTCGTGAAAGATTACTCGCCGGAATCGGTTTCGGAAAAAACCGGGATGTCGGTTGAGGAAATCGAGGCCTTGGCACTGACCGTTTCCGAACCTGAAAAACGGGTTTCGTGGTGGTGGACCATGGGCGTGAATCAGTCGCACGAAGGCGTTCGCACCGCGCAAGCGATGATCAACCTCGCGCTGATCACCGGAAACATCGGCAAACCCGGCACGGGGGCGAATTCGATCACAGGCCAATGCAATGCGATGGGTTCGCGCTTGTTTTCCAACACGACCTCGCTCGTGGGCGGACATGATTTCGCAAATGCCGGGCATCGCGCGAAGGTGGCGGATCGATTGGGAATTCCGGTTGAGAACATTCCGTCCGAATCCTCTCTGGCCTATGATCAGATTTTGGCTGCGGCGGAGGAGGGGAAAATCAAAGGCTTGTGGATCATCGCGACCAATCCGTTTCACTCATGGATCGATAGCAGACGGCTGGCCAAACTCCGGGAGAAGCTGGAGTTTCTGGTGGTTCAGGACATGTATCACAGCACCGAAAGCGCACGTGTTGCGGATTTGGTTTTGCCAGCGGCGGGGTGGGGGGAGAAACAAGGTTGTTTCATCAATTCTGAGCGTCGGATCGGCACATGCAAAGTGGTTCGCAAGGCACCCGGCATCGCACTCTCGGATTTCAGGATTTTCCGTTTGATCGCCAACGCCTGGGGTTGTGGAGAAATGTTTGCTGAATGGACCGATCCCGAAGCGGCATTCCGCATCCTGCGTGATCTAACAAAAGACCGACCCTGCGACATCACGGGGATAGATGGTTATGAGCAGATTGATGAATTGGGCGGGATCCAATGGCCCTTTCTTAATTCTCAAATTTCAAATCTCAAATCTCAAAATGAACGACGTCTGTTTGAAGACGGGAAATTTTTCACCGAGAGTGGCAAAGCGAAGTTGCTGTTTTCTCCACCAGCCGCTCTGCCGGAACCGACGGATGAAGCTTATCCGTTCACTCTTCTAACAGGCCGTGGCACAAGCAGTCAGTGGCACACGCAGAGCCGGACGGGAAAATCGGACATCCTTTCCAAACTCGCACCCTCGCAAGCTTATGTGGAAATCCATCCGGAGGATGCGTCTCAGCTGGGTTTGAAAAACGGCGGTGTGGCGACCGTGCGTTCGCGGCGAGGACGCATGAGCGTGAAAGTATACATCGCCCCAACCGTGCAACGCGGGCAATTGTTCATTCCCATGCATTACCCTGAAGTGAATCAGCTCACCCATTCGTCCTTCGATCCGTATTCGCGTCAGCCCAATTACAAAGCCTGCGCGGTGGCAGTGGAGTAAGGAGAAGGGACATTCCTGTCCCTTGGTCATCCTACCAGTGCGTATATCAGAAATCCAAACGCTGGCTCCAAAGCCACGCCAAGCAGACCTGATAGACACACCCAAACGGAGAAAATCCTTTTCAAATCAGGGATTTTTCTATCAGTTCCAGAAATGGCGCTCGTCGGATATACGGTCTCGAGGTCATTCGAATAAAAACTGTTCGCTAGAAATATGAGAATCGCAAAGATCGTCGCTAGGTTTCTCGTGACATTGTTCCTCGTGGAGAGCGTGCTTTCACAGGCCGTGCTTGTCGGGGATCCAGAGATTCATCCTGAACTCCGTAACGCTGAGAAGCAGTATATGAAGACAAGTGGAGTGATTCTCGACCTCTGCGTTTACGAGCGAGAGTTCCAACCTTCGGAGCGTAAGCCTGAAGAAGACAAAGATAATCCACCTTGGACAGAGGGTACATTGATCACACGGGCAGTCGTAGTCGGAGTGCATAAAGGGAACGTGAAGATAGGAACGAAGATCGAGATTGTGGAGACTGTGATCGATCCGCCGAAGTTCCTGAAGAAGTTCAGGTCCGTGGTAGAAGGAGAACTGCTTACATTTTTCTATTACGGCGAAGAATTGCCCGAGCCGTCGAACGGACGACATATCCTCGAATACAATCTAATGTATTTTGATCGCGACAAAGACGAAGATGTGAAGGCGTTCTTGAAGAGCCTGAACCCAAATCCCAATCGGAAAAATCAAAGCGAACAAGGCGGCGCTGACCAACCCACTACCGCCCCCGAGTTGAAGTCGGAGGGTAAAGATAAACCTCAACCTGAATCGAAGGTAGCCCCCCGGTAGTGGGTGGAAGGCCTTTTACGTTCGGCAAGAATGGAGATATAAGATGACAGAGCGCAAACACAACGGTTGGACGATTTCGTTTCGAAGGAATATCCACATGTATTCCCACGAGTTAAGGGCTTCATTTGGTGGTATGACCTACACGATCCCATGCGAAGACACTCCCGCCAGTGATGGCCTAGTCGTGATTTGGCCTTACGACTTGCAGATGGATCCGAGTACCTATTCCAGCCTGATCCAATCGCTTCATGAGTGGGCCGAGAAGGAAGAACTTTTCTACCGTGTCTACGTTACCCGTGATCGATTTGAGCCCGACGATTCCAACACTAACAATTCGGCCGAACAACCCGTGGATAGCAATCCCCACTAGCCCTTTGTTTTCGATGTTCTCCCTCAATTACAACCTTAGTTCTGCAATCAGCACTGGCTCTCTCTAGTGGGGATGCTATCACTTTTACGTTCTACAAAGAAATGAAGCGCAGAGAGATGAATTCGACCGCTCGATCGTTGTGCGAACATCTAATATCGCGTAACAACGACATAGCTGGCTACTGGGGCATTGGCAAGTTATGCGCGTTCGCCATCAGGGAACGACGCAATCGATTCAGCTTCAAAATTTACCCAGGCCAACCCATTCTAATTTACGGGAGCGAATTGAGCGGCTCTAGAGAGATCACCTCGACATTGATTAAACATAATCTCGATTCGATAGAGGGCAGGTTGTCGTTCATTCTCGATGGTCGTTATCCCGACGGTTCATGCCGATACACCTGTGGGGTGGCGATCGCTCTAACCCAAGATCGACGAACGGGGATGTATTTAGCACACGTTTCCTGCTGGCCGCACGATCCATCCAAAGAGCGCCGTAGTAGTAGATATTTTGAGCTCGCCGTGCGTCGAGCACCGAAGACGATTCTAGATAAGCTAAAACGAATAATTAAGTTGTAGAACAAGTCGGAGATGGCGACGCCGAGGAAGCCGTCTGATTAATTTTGAGCTTCACCCCGGCGACGCCATTCCTATATCGTTAAAGCACTCGGGTCACGGGCAGCGGCGGGGTTTGAGATGTAACGGAGGTGGTTGCTTGCCCGAAATATCTTTGGATCTTTTACCTAGGGCGTTGCCCTAGGCTTTTGTGTTCTGCCCTTTTAGGGCGGTGGGTTACGGGCAGCGTTTGAGATGGAGATGAAACGGAGGTTACCTAGGGCGTTGCCCTAGGCTTTCGTGTTCTGCCCTTTCAGGGCGGTTTTCCACATTCATTAGCGAGATGTGGAGCACCATGGTTCATGACGCGGCGGCACAGCGATTCCTCTCCTTGTCCTAAGGGGCTGTCTGAATCATTCGGCAAGCACAACAGGAAGAATATTTTACCGCAGATGAACGCAGATGGACGCAGATAGAAAATACAAATATAGACCGGAAATATTCAATTCTGTAGCATTCCACCGGCTCTTTAATCTGCGTGCATCTGCGTCCATCCGCGGTTCAATTCCTCCATTTTGATTTTTAAGGCAGTTTCTAAGGCGTCGGCAATTGTGCCTTTAGTCTAACAAAAACTTTTCCCCCACTGCCTGCGGCGGCAGCGGGGAGGGTGGCCTGCACTTGGTTCATGTCCCCGTTGGTAGTGATCACGAACACGACGCCACTTGGGTCGGTGCTGCTGGTTTCAGGAACTGCGATGGTATGGGACTCCCATGGGTCGGTGATGCCCAGATCTTTGCTATACTGCAAATCCAGAGTAGCGGAGCCGCGTGCGGCAGCTTTGAGGTTTTGAAAACTGATCGAGAGTTTGCCGTTGCTGACATTGGCGGGCGGCAACAACCCAGCGGCAGTCTGGGTGGGATGGGTCGCTCCTAACAACCAGGCGAGACCATCGGCCACGCCATCATGGTTCAAGTCGTTGATGAAGGTCACGCTTCCTCCACCTTGTGCGGCCCAAGTCTCAAAGGCGGTTTGGATGTTGAGAGACACGGTCACAATCGCCGAGTTATCTTCTCCATCGTTGGTTTTATAAGTGAAGCTGGTGGTTCCGGTAAAGTTGTTAGCCGGGGTGTAACTGAAACTTCCGTCGCTGTTGAGGACAAGACTACCGCTGGCGGGCGGGGTGACGAGCACCGCACTGAGCGGATCGCTTTCTGTATCGGAATCGTTTCCAAGCACACCGGGTGCGGCCACGACCATGGCGGTATTCTTGGGCGTCGCGTAGAGATCGCTCGAAGCAGCGGGGGCGGCGTTCGTACCATAAATCATCAGTTGGGGGCGGGCGGCGGGATCGGAATGTTCCCGTGCTCCGTATTCGGGAATCGACCCATTGTTCAGCGTGGAGATGATTCGGATGGAGAGTTTACCATCTGTTGCTACAGCCTCAGCCAGCACGCTGGTGACATCCACGATCACATCGCCGCCTTCGGACCAGGTGCCAAGAACCGTTGATCCGGCCGGACGGTTGCCGGAATCTATCGTGGTCTCGCCCCAGGTGTCATTGGTCACCAATTCCGCTTGGTAGGAACCGCTTTCAGAGTTCGCATCGATGGAATTCAGACGAAGGATTGCCGAGTCAATCGGGCCGCTCAAAGCCGATACATTGAAGCGCAGATAAGTCTGACGGAACGTATTGAAAGAGCTGCTGGTAGCATATTTTACTCTCAATTCCGGATTGGTGCCTTTGTTGGTTCCACCATCGAAATAGGCATCCGCCTCGGGGCCAAGAACCGTATCGGGCGCGTGGCGACGGTCGATGTAATCGATGAAATCATAGATCCCTGTGTTCATTTGTTTCATCGAGTTGAGCAGTTCGGTATAGGGTGCGCCGGTTGGGCTGACTACTCCGCAGTTGTTGTCGCCGTCCATGTACTTGAACCAGTGGAAGCCGATGACGTGCTTGGATTCGGTAAAGGTCGAAATGAAATTCTGATAGAAACGGGCACGGGAGGTCTGATCCCTGACATACCAGCCAGCCCCGGTGTCTAACATCGCCGTGTCATCGCCCTTGGTGTAAAACTCCGTGAGCATGAGCGGCCGACCCGACCATTCCGACATGTTCTTGGTTTCCACGCTTCGGTTGCTCCAGCGGTGGTAATGGTTGGTGGAAAACACATCGACATATTTTCCCGCGTTGATCATGAAATCTTTAACCTGCCTTTCCGCACTGTGGCAGCGGCTGCCAATGATCATGTGGTTGGTATCGACACTGCGGATGGCATTTTTCACCACCGAGTAATACCGCTCTGCCATGAGCGCCATGTAGGCTTCGTGATCCGATTGGCCCCAGGTGGCCGGTGTCTTGCCTCGGTCTGTTAGGAAAGCGATGGCTGTGGTGTAGTTCTTGTCGGCCGGATCCGTGATCGCAAGGTGCTTGGCAAGACCATCGTAGTTAAAAGAGAGCTCGTTGTCCGTCATGTAGCCGAACACATGCGGATCATTCACATAGGGCGCGAATCCCTGAGCCTGTTGCATCGCGGAGGTTTCGAAGGCATCATCGAAAACCGGCATCTCAATGCGCGGGACACGGGTTTGCCGGTAACTGGCCAGCATGCTGATTTTGGGCGTGTAGGCCATCGGCGTCTGCGCCTTCAGCGTGGAGTTGCTGACAATGGTTTCATCCGTCCATGAACCAAAACCGTTAAACCCATGCTCGCGCATCATCGCGTAAATCTGATCCGGCGTCTGGTGATCGAGATTCACGCTGTTGAGTGCCATATGAATAAAAAGGTAGCCCTCGGGATCGATCGCCCACCAGCGCCCGTCAATTTTCTCCACCCGGAAAAAACCGGTGCCCGTTCCAATCCGGCGCGCTTTCCAGCCACCGTATTTGCTGAGCACCAAATTGGCCGGTTTACTGGTATAATTGGGATAGCTATCCAAAGTCCGGCAACCGAAGGGTAGCCATAGTCCGCCTGCCCTGACTTCCGCTTGGGGAAGTTGGGCGGATGCACCTGCGGCGCTCAGCCACAGCAACATCAAAGAACAGGATAAAAGCTTCATCTATCGTAAACGGGTGGGTTTGATAGGGGAGAAGGTTCATGGCGTGAACATTTAACCAGCCCCGTTATCGGCCAAGCAGAAAGAATTTCAAGCTATGTTTGAGGAAACCTTTTGTAAGGAGAAGGGACATTCCTGTCCCTTGTTTCATCCCTCAAACTGAGAAAATGCTTTTCCAACCAAGGATTCTTCTATCCGTTTAGAAATGACGTTCGCTGGACATAGAGATCCGAGGGCACACGAATATGAACGGTTAGCTAAGAAAGACACATGAAACCATACATACCAGCTATCGGAGTTTTTGCCATCACGGTCCTTTACCTCACCCTTGCCCTGGATGCTGGGGCAGGTGAAGCAAACATCGGATTGTTCTTCGCTCCATTTAATTCACTGTGCGGTATTGCCCTATGCATCCTGGCTTTTAGAAGACATCTCATATGGAGTGGGATACTCGGACTGTTGATGATGGCGATATGGCCATTTTTTACAGTGATTCTGCTTATCATCTCCGAGGGAGTTTTGCGACAGTTAGCGGTAGGCACCATTGTTACAGCATATGCGGTTATTGGGGCTACGTGCTTTTACAGAATCAAGCAGGATGAATGTGCTATTACGTTAGAGAAAAAATGAAGAACCCCGAAAACTCGATTCTTTGGGACGGTCGAAAAGCCGAATTCCGAGAGGCAAAATAATGGATATTTGGAACGCTATTACCTCTCTCTTTTGAGCGGCATGGCTTGCGATTCTACGCGTGCCTCGCTGTTCCTGCGGTCGTCTCGCTAGTCGTGCATTTCACAGTCGGCTGGACGAATACTACGCTATCAGTGTGTGCCTTTCTGATCTTGGCATTCGCTGTGATTGGAGTTGTCTGGCAGCATATTCATGAGACACGGCAATGAACTTTAAAAGCCGCGCCGTGCCATGACAGTGGTACAGCCATTGCGTTTCGATGATTCCAGCACTCGGGTCACGGGCAGCGGCGGGCAGATAGATGAAACGGTGTGGGTTACTTGCCAGGAATATCTCGGATCTGTGACCTAGGGCGATGCCCTAGGCTTTCGTGTCTTGCCCTTTCAGGGCGGAAGATCACCCGCAGTCCAAAGCCTGCGGCGGAAGATAAATACCGTTTTGGAAATCTTGCCAAGAGGGGGTTCCTAGGTAAGTTGCCAGCACGTGATGGCTTACGAAGACCTTGAACCTGTGACTCCCGACCCGAAAAAGCTGCGTCGGACGGCTTTTATTCTGATTTTAGTGATGATTGTGGGAGGGGTTGTGATCCTGAAAGCCTACGAAAAGCGTAACAAAGAGGCCGCAAGTGATGACAGGCCGAGTTTTGTGACTCGGATTTCCGAGCAAAAGGATTTGGTTTTTATGCGTCAGGATGGGGAGCGTAAGGATTTGCTCTCTTTGAGAGGAAAAGTGTTGGTGGTGCAATGTTTGGCATCGAATCAAGACGATAACCTGACCACCCCGGCGATGAAGCGTTTGGCGCAGCAGTATCAAGCGAATCAGGATGTTGCGCTCGTTACCTTGATGTTGGATCCGGGTCCTTCGGAAGGATTGAAAGATCAGCTTTCGCAGCTCTCGACGAAGTTGGGCGCGAATTTACCGCAATGGACGGTGGCCTCCAATGACAGGCCGACTCTGCATAAATTCATCAAGAACGAGTTCAAAGCGAACATGTTGCCTTATGAAAAAGACGGGGCGTGGCAGTATGATCGATCATTGTTCCTGATTGATAAGAATCGGCATGTGCGCAAGGCGGTGATTCCTCAGAAGCGAGGGGGTGCTCCGTATGTGGCGAGCTTTGATTTTGAACAGGCGCAGAAATGGGATGACGAGAAGATCACCACCAAAACTGAAAATTCAAATGTGGAACAGTTAGAGATATTACTTGGGCAGACCATCGAAGTGTTGCTTAAAGAAGTCCCTGATCCACCGAAACGCAAAAGCCCTGCAACGATACTCTACGTGGGCATGGGTTTCGTGCTGCTGTTTTTCCTTTTAATCATCAAGTCCAGACGATCCCCATACCCTGCAAGATTATGAATAAGAAAACGACCTTGATCATTTTTTACACCTGCGTTGCGTTGATTTGCATCGCGATTTTATGTGTGGTGAATTTTTTCATCGTGCCGCGGATTCAAGCAAAGGGTCAGAGCGCGGAGGCATTCATGAATGTGGGCAAACAGGTGGAACAAGATTGGTATCCGATTGAAAAAGATTTAGTCGCGATCAATCAGGCGGGAGAGAAAGTGAAGCTCTCGGATCTGAGAGGAAAAGTCTGGGTTGTGGCGGAGTTTTTCGCGGTGTGCCCGCATTGTGCGATGCGGAATGGAACGGAACTCCGCGCGATTTACGATCAGTTTAAAGATCATCCGGATTTCCAGATCGTATGTATCAGCGTGGACCCGACAGAAGACAAAGCGGAGAAGCTGAACGACTACGCCACGGCTCTCAATGCGGACGTGAAAAACTGGTGGTTCCTGAATGCGGGCGACGAGAAGGAGACGCATGAATATTTGGAAAAAACCCTGAAATTTTTCAAAATCGAGATGCGCACCGATGCTGCGGATATCGAATCCAACGGTCGGTTCAGTCACGACATGGGTCTGATTTTGGTGGATCGAAATTTCACCGTGATTGGCAAATGGCCGCTCGCGGATGCCCGCTCTGAAGTGGGAAGGAAGTTGGATCCGGGGAATTACGAAAAGTTGAAAAAGGAAATGTTTGATAAAATTTCCAAGGAGTTAGCCAAAGACCCAAGCGAACCTTAATCCTCATGACACCGAGCGGCGATAGAGCAGAATGGCTGAGCAAGAAGCCTAACGAAAAACTTTCGAAGACACTGAAATGGGTGACATGGATCGTCACTGCATTGGTGCTGATTTTGGTGGGATTGATGCGTCGGCCGGAGTTGCGGATTCCGTTGCCTGAGGGTGTGGATCTGGGTTTCCTTCCGCCATTCCATGCCATCGTGAACACGATCGTTGCGATCTTGTTAGTGCTGGCGGTATTGGCTGTCCGTGCAGGAAATATTTCACGACATAAAAACCTGATGTTGGGAGCGATGGGGATGTCGGTGATCTTTTTGCTCGGCTACGTGGCTTACCATTTTACGAATGCCGAAATTCTATATGGCGATGCCAACGGAGATACGGTGGTCGATGCCGCAGAACTCGCAGCGGTGGGTATCTGGCGTGTGGTTTATCTGATTCTTTTGATCACCCACATCGTAGCCGCAGGGGTGAGTTTACCTCTGATTTTACTCACTTTCACGGCGGCAATCAGTCATCGCTTTCAGGCCCATCGCAAGCTGGCG
Source organism: Verrucomicrobiota bacterium (assembly GCA_040384845.1). Taxonomy (GTDB): domain Bacteria; phylum Verrucomicrobiota; class Verrucomicrobiia; order Verrucomicrobiales; family Akkermansiaceae; genus Luteolibacter. The sequence continues at coordinate 23,900 of JAZKIL010000027.1, forward strand.
CGCTGGGTTTTCCCGATTTGGTTATATGTGGCGGTCACCGGGCCGATTTGTTACCTGATGCTTCGGTCGTATTATCCGTAGTTGTTATTTATGAATGACGAATATACAAAGTAGTTCTAAATCTACGCAAATATGAACATTCCTCCGCGCAAAGTGAATCATTATAGAAAGCCAAGGATGTTGAAATCAGAGCGAGCGGAAGGTTTTTGGGAAGATCTCGAGGTTGAAGATAAAAGTGCAAATGTAGTGGCAAGGAAGGATCCAAAGACCTGTGCGGATCTTAGGAAAGCGCTGATAGAATTGATCGGTGCCAATAAAGTGAGTATTACCAAGGCAGATCGGAGTGCTCATTCCACAGACAAGTGGTTTGCTTCAGCAGAGCCTGATGTGGTGGTGTTTCCGCATTCTACCGAGGATGTCTCTAAAGTTTTAGCATATGCCAACCAGCATCGGATTCCTGTGACGACACGGGGTGCCGGGGTGGGTTATGTGGGGGGATGTGTTCCGGTTTCAGGTGGCATCGTTCTAACAACTGAGCGGATGAATCGGATCATAGGCATTCATCCAAAGGATGGCGTGGTGATTGTTGAGCCGGGTGTGATCACGGGGGATTTGCAACAAGCGGTGCGCGCGGTGGGCTGGGATTATCCGCCGGATCCGGCATCACTGAAAGAATGCTCGATCGGGGGCAACATCGCGACCAATGCCGGCGGCCCGCGTTGTTTGAAATACGGGGTGACGAGAAACTATGTGCTTGGGTTGGAAGTGGTGCTGGCGGATGGGCGAATCATGCGTTCGGGTGGACGACTGCACAAAAACAAAACGGGTTTTGATTTGATCGGCTTGTTCGTTGGGTCGGAGGGAATGTTAGGTGTGGTGACGGAAATCACCCTGGGCATCATTCCTAAGCCAGCAAGTCGTGGGATGTTGGCGGCGGTGTTTTCGGATTTCGAGACAGCGGCTAAAACCGTTCAAGCGATTCTTCAAGCGGGGCATTTGCCATCGGCATTGGAAATTAGCGATGAGTTTACTTTGGCAGCCGCCCGCAAGAAAATGGGTGCCCATGTTTTTCCAGAAGGTAATGGGCATTTGATCGTAGAAATCGACGGTCGCCCTACCGCCGTGCAGTCGGAACTGATTGAGTTACAAGCTTTGCTGAGAAAGTGTGGAGCCGGGCAAATGCGAGTGGCGCGGGATGAAACAGAGTGCGAAGCCATCTGGCAGCTACGTCGAGAGTTTTCCTATGCCTTACGAGATACGAAACTTACCAAGCTCAACGAGGATATCGTCGTGCCGCGTGGCAAGTTGGTGGACTTGGTGAATTTTGCCAGAAAACTTGAAGCGGAGACCGGTATATCCTTCGCGTGTTTCGGTCATGCGGGTGATGGAAATATCCATACCAATTTGATGATCGAGGACTACATGAAGCCGACTGTTAAAAAGCGCGCGGATCGTGCTCTGGATGCATTGTTTGATTGGGTCTTAGATCAAGGTGGCGCGATCACCGGTGAACACGGAGTGGGCTTAGCCAAAAAGCCGTGGATCAGAAAAGCGCTGGGTGAGACATCGTTTGATGTGCATCGAACCATTAAAAACGCCATGGATCCGAATGGGATTCTGAATCCAGGGAAGTTTTTGGATTAGTGAAAGTAGATCGAGTCATTACAAATTGGGGTCAATCCTGAAGGGATTCCAGACATTAGCTCGGGGTTGAGGAGTGCAGCGACGAATATCCGAGAGAAATCGCGAAAAAATGCAGCACCCGGGAGAGGTGCCAGAAAGGTGCGAAAATGATCCAAACGTGTGTACATCAGAAATCCCAAAGTCGCCACCAGAACGGCTGAATCAAATTCTGATATACACATCCGAAATGATAAAATCCTTTTCATATCAACGATTTTTCTATCAGATTTGGGGAGAACGCTCGCTGGATATACGGTCGCGAGGTCCTAGGAATAAGCATTGTTAGCCAATAGAATGAAGACACTCTGGGAACTGCGGCACGGTTTGCTTCTACTCGTCGGCTTCGGCGCTTTTTGTGCTGCTGCTGTCAACTTCCCGTGGATTCTGGTGATTCCAGTAGTTCTAATTCTTATCAGTCTACCGATACCCAAAATTCGAAGATCCCAAGCCCTCAAGAAGAATGGTTATTTCCTGATATTGGGACGCGAGGGGCGATCCTCATACGAGGAGTTGACTCCTACTGGAACCCAGATTATCGAACTCCCATCTGAATGGACGGAGGTTGGCAGGCCCGAGCTGTTTATTCCAACTAAGGCCGAATGGGAATTGAAGGCACCTGACTGGGCAGCCACCAGACGGGACGAGGTATTTCAGAGAGTGATTACCGTGTGGAACGGCTTCGAGATACACTACCCCGCCGACTGGCCCGTGCCTGCCAAGAACAAAGAAGGCGAACAAGCCGGACATGGCGACGCCTAGGAAGCCGCCCGATCAATTTTGAGCTTCACCCCGGCGCCGCCATTCCTCTAACGTTGTGCAGAAAAAAATTTTATGAACGTAAAATTAGGAGTCGGAGATTATATAAAACTCGCATTTTTATCATTACTTTGGGTGGTAATTTTCATATGTTTTTACAATTTTTTTGGGGGCACAGAGAGCGTGCTGTGGTTTTTAGTAAAGCTGGTTAGCAGCTTCATAGCAGCGACATTTGTGTTATGTGTATTTGTAAATAAATTAAAGATTAAGTAACATCACTATGAACTACTGGAGTCTCCGCATCGCCCGTGTCTGTATCGTAGACCCCGCTATCACCAAGCATTATGACTTCATTGTCGCCAGTGTCAGCCTACCCGAAGTGGGAGATGTCCTCACATTGTTGTCCATCCCCGGTGACTTGAACTTCCGGTTTGACTCGGATGAACCGAAAGAGATCACCATTGACCCCGACACCATCGACAGGTTACCCGATTTTAGTTCGGAGGAGTTGCAGGTGTGGAGGGTTGGAGTATCGTGATAGGAGCGAAAGTTTCACGTTATTGAATTTCACGGTCATGCAGATTCCGTTTGTCATCTCTTTGATTTCGATAGTGTCTAGACCTTCAAGTTCAAACACGCTTTTCAGCGCGGGAGTGATGTCTCGCGAGAACGAAGAAGCACAGCAAGCTGTGGGAGAGCAACCGCTTTTTGGGGACCAATCACATGGAGGCAGCGAAACTTTATTGGCGGCTCATTCGTCCATGGCGGAACCAGCGTTTGAGCCACAACGATGTCGGTACACTAACCGGGCAGACTGGGTTGCCAGACGTTTCATTTAGTGACATCGACGAGCTGATCGCCAAGATCAACGATGTGGCGCGCTTCATCGTGCTCTGCGACACCGATATGGATCGCGGCTTCGTCCCGTCGGTTACGCCCAAGGCGTGGACGGAACGACTCTTCCGTGTGCTCCGCGAGGGAGTTGGCCAATTCCCTCCCTAAATCCGAAAAACCAAATCCCAACAAGCGGGCTCATCCAACGGCGGGTAACGTCTCAATTTGAATTCGGGCTTCCACTCCTGCCGTGGATGGCCATATCGTTGTGCCAGAAAATTAAGATGCCGAGATACTACAGAGGATACCGACGCCGTAGATACTCTGGCAGCTATTGGGGTCACCAGAACATCTCGGAGCGCAGTCAGCTCTCCGCAGTGGCTGGAGGAATTGACAAAGACATCGAAAAGATTTTCCTGAGTTTACCTACACATAAGCTTGAGGCGGTGCTTATTCGTTACGGCCGGGAGCACGGCAGTTCAGCTCTCACCTACGCAAGGAATACGTATTACAGTTGGAAGTCCGGTGAAGTCACAATGAGTGGCAAGGTGGCGGAGCGATTGCTGAACCTTGTTCCCGCAGTTCTTGATTCAGATACTCGGTTCGATCTCGTTAAGAAGCTCAGAGACGCGCACCGAACCAAGATCAACAAGACTGTCCGATGTGAGCCCCATGAGTGGCGCACGAAAGTCGCCCCCGAGGTTGGCGAGCTCCTCGCATCCAGTAGCCGTTTTCAGCTACCCGCTTCCGCAGTCAGTCGCATTGGATGGCTTGCCGATGGAGATTCACAGGCAGCCCAACGACTGCTCGCTGCGGCGGAGGAGGAAGAGGCGATTACCCGACTTCGTCACCTCGAACTTGAATTTCGACGCATCGACACGCTAATTCAAAGCGTTCAAGGGCAGAAGACCATCACTCACACCATCCAATTGCCACAGGGGACGATCCATGTGACAATCGGCGAGCCACCAAAATCAGGTTGTTTTGCGATGCTCTGCATCATCGCTCTTCCCATTCTCATTCCAATTTTACTATTCTTACGACCATGAGCGACAAACGAGACAATTTACCAGCCCAGCGCGAGGAGTTTTCACTCGCCCAACCAGGAAGCCTGCTAGACGCAGCCCTTTCTCAGCTTCCAAAGGAGCAGCAGGAGCGGCTTCTTGGCAAAGCTATTGAGAAGAGGCTAGACATTGATGAAGAAGCCAGGAGGGCTGACTTGCGGTTTCGAGCCAGTTCTTTAGACATGGTGAACACGATCAGACAAGTCAACGCGCTCGAACAAAGCACAAAAAGCGACTACACCGTTCGGGCAGAATACCAGACCGCCAGCGGGAAGACAAATATTGAAGTCAAGAAGTCGAATAATACTGTCATCATAGTTATAGCTATTGTGATTGGGATTATTATTCTCCTGATCTTTGCAAATTAAGTTCTTATGCCTACCGAAGTTACAGTTCATCCGACCGCTAAGATCGCATTTATCGCAGTGCTGATTGCGGTAGTTGTTGGAGGGGGGCTTATCGGCCTCAAGCGCCTGATTCGATCTTCGCGGACTTCCGAGCCTGCGGTGGCATCCTCGTTGATAGCGGTAAGCGAAGTCGGAACATTATCCGGATTTCTTTTACCTGTCGTTCGTGTTCCTGTGCGTCCAGAAGCTCATGAATCGGAGTGGAGCGAGGCGCTAGCTGCGGTTCTTGGCGGTCGGACTGAGGCTCCTACCGACCATGGCCGTGTTGACGTTCTCACAGATCGTTTTGCTATCGAAGTTGATCGACTTACCAAGTGGCATGAGGGGATTGGGCAGGCTAGCCATTACTCAGAGACGACTAAGAAGCGTCCTGCAGTTGCTCTAATTATGCTGCCGTCGGACAGCTTCGATAAGCTTGAGCTTATTGAAGCTACTTGTGTCAGTAAGGGCATCAAGCTACTCATCCTACAAACAACCAAAGAGGTACAACAAAACGCTCCATCCAACGGCGGATAGCGCTCCAGTTTGAATTCGGGTTTCACATCCCGCCGTGGATGAGCTAGACATCCGCTACCACAGGCCAAATTACCGTTGATCCCATTCGATTACGGGTCATTCCAAATCCTCCAAGCTCTACGCTAAAAAAGATACCGAGGACAGGACTCGAACCTGCACATCAAAGACACCTGATCCTAAGTCAGGCGCGTCTACCAATTCCGCCACCTCGGCAACGCGGGCAAGTTGGAGGATTTTTGTAAAGTCCGCAAGTGCGGATTAGTTCTTTGTTTGACTACGCTTCGCTCCGTCCAAGCGGTGAGGACTTCGTCTTTGGGTAATTGCTCGCTAGCGCTCACTCGGCTTTCTAGTTCCTAGTTCTTGGTTCTTGGTTCTTGGTTCTTGGTTCTTGGTTCTTGGTTCTTGGTTCTTGGTT